>NZ_JAAMQM010000010.1 GCF_013523055.1 Pseudomonas capeferrum
GGCTGGTACCCGAGGAAGCCTATCCGTTCGTGGTGGACATGGAGCTGGTACGCACTCTGTCACCGCGCGTGCAACAGATCCTCGGCTTCCGCTCCTTTACCGCCGACCTCTACGGCCTGCCGGGCCTGTGGCAGGTGAACTACGAGGAAATCGCCGACTACATCGGCCTCAATCCTCCTCGCTGATACCTGCACCTCTTGCCGCCACGCACTGATCTTCTTGACTTGCGCGCGTGGCGCGCACCTTTCAACGCCCTACCGTCTTGAGGACTACGCATGTCAACGTCTGGATCACTAAGTCTTCCGTCAGCGTCCTGGGACTGGGTGCCATGGGCGGTTCATTGGCCCGCAGCGAACAGATCGACTACCGCGAAGTCAGCCTCAACAGCCAGGCCGAAGCGATAGATCAACATGACTGCGAACTGCTCTGCTCTGGCTCTCTGAAGGATTATCAGAAACTTCAGCCATTGTGCCGGACACTGGGCGCCACGCTGACTTATCTGGGTAGCGATTGTGGCGCAACCCTGGAGGGCTGAGCGCCCGCCTCTTCTCTACTTGCTGACGGTGATGCATGCGTACAAGCCTGTCGATCCAACTGAAAATCGTTTTCTTGACAGGTCTCTGCCTGTTGCTCTGCCTGGCCGCGGTGATTGCGGCCAACCTCTATCAAATGAATCGAACCGATCACATGGTCGAACAACGCAGCAGCGCGTTACTGGAGGAGACTGCGCGCCTGCAACTGGCCACCAGCGGCGCCGTGCAACGCCAGCTGATCGAGAAAAAATTCAGTGACGCATTGTTATTCGGGCAAGAGTTCAACAGACAGCTGCTGGCCTTGCGCTCCCAGATATCCATGGGCCGTGCGCAGGAACATGAGGTGCGCAAGGAGATCATCGGGCAAAGTCACAGCGCGCTGGCCGCGCACCCCGAACTGCTCGGCCTGTTCGTAACATTTGAGCCTGACCGGCTAGGTGGCAACGATGGCGCATTCGTCGGCATGGACGAACTGGGCGGCAATGACAGCGGGCGTTTTTCAAGCTACTGGTCCCAGGCAGACCCGTCTGAGCCGAAATACGCCGTCTACCCGGAAGAACTGTTTACCCGCACCACCCCCGATGCCAGCGGCACCCCCTACAACTACTGGTACACCTGTGCGCTGAAGACACGCGCGCAATGTCTGACCTCTCCGTACCAGGATATCTTGAACGGCCAGTCTGTGACCCTTATCTCAATGGCCATTCCTCTGCTGGACGCTGGAAGCGTCATTGGCATGACCGTCGTCGACATCAACATTTCCGATCTCCAGAACCAGAGCCAGGAACTGGCTGGCGGACTGTATGGTGCAAACGCTGTAGTCAGCATTATCAGCAGTACCGGCGTAGTCGCGGCTAAAAGCGATGACGGACACGCCAGTGGCAAGACTAGCGCTGAGATATGGCCAGGCACAGGCAGCACTTACAATGCAGCTCACCTTCCGCCTCAGCCCCAAGCGACCCGACTAGGCGAGCACTACCAGTTGCTCGTACCTTTCAGTCCTGTGCCGGGCAACGCGGCATGGGCGGTGAAGATCGATGTACCCTGGGATGTATTGATGCTGCCTGCCCGTACTTTGACCACGATATTGACCGAGCAGCGCCAGGCCGCAACGCTGAATGTCATATTACTGGGGGGGTTATTGGCCTTCATCGGGTTGATCGTGATCGCATGGTGTATTCGCAGCGCGTTGGCGCCGCTCCATTCGATCACCCAGAGGATCCAAGACATTGCGGTTGGCAACGGCGATCTCACTCAACGCATCAGTTACTCGCAACAGGACGAGCTGGGCCTGCTGGCCGGTTGGTTCAACCGTTTTCTTGACAAGCTGCAACCTATCATCAAAGACATTCAGCAGACTTCGCTGCAAACCCGACAGGCCGCAAGACAAGCCTCCCACCTGGCGACTCATTCGCACGAACAGTTGCTGCAACAGGCGAGCGAAGTAGACCTGGTGGCCACCGCCTCCAATGAAATGGCAGCGACGGCCCATGAGGTCGCACGCAGCACTGCATCAGCCGCGCAGGCAGCGTATGACACTGATCAGGCGGCAAGCCGGGCGCGCATTGAAGTGGGCCGCGCCACCCAAGCTATTGAAACCTTGGCCTCGGAAATGAACGACAGCATGGTGTTGGTTGAAAGCCTTGCATTGAGCAGCGCGAAAATCAGTGATGTTCTGGATGTGATCCGAAGCATCGCTGAACAGACAAACCTGCTGGCCTTGAACGCTGCCATTGAAGCTGCCCGCGCGGGAGAAGCAGGTCGTGGTTTTGCCGTGGTGGCCGATGAAGTGCGTACACTCGCGCGGCGAACTCAAGAGTCGGTGATTGAAAGCCAACACGTGATCGAACTGCTGCAAGACAACACCCGCACCGTGGTCAGTGCCATGCACAGCAGCCAGGGGCTGACCACCCAGGGTGTCGAAGAGGTACGCCGTGCCGTCGAGTCTCTGCACGCGATCAGCGCTGCCGTTGGCTCGATCAATGAAATGAATGTACAGATAGCCACCGCCACGGAGGAGCAAAGTGCGGTTGCTGAAGAAATCAATGCCAACGTCAATGCCATCCGCGACCTGAGCCTTACCCTCGGTAAGGGCGGTATGGAGTCTTCTCAACTCAGCGAAAGCCTGGATGGCCTGGCCATCGATCTCACTCAGAAGACGCAACAGTTCCGCGTATAGGGTGGTGCTGTTCACTTGAACCACACGGGCAAGCCCGCTCCTACACGATCCGCGTCAGGCCCAGATTCATGGGCTTTGCAGCGTTCTTGTAAGAGCAGGCTTGCCCGCGATGGGCCGCAAGGCGGTCCCCAGGATACAAAAGCAGGGACTGCGCGATAGCCCCGAGGTCAGGAGAAAAATGAGGTCAAAGGCCCACAACGCTACCGTGGCGGCCCTACGCCCAGTAATGTCCGCCTCAAACAGTTTCTTCCAGTCCAGCGCTACGGGCCTGGTGTCGCGGTACGACCCCATGCCGCTCCATGAACCCTCCGTCATCGACCAGCCGAGGCCGAGTACCAACGCTGGTACGACCAAAGTTTCACCTCCGGCGCCGGTAAGTCCAAAAATAATGCCGACGACAGCCATCGCCCATGGCCCGGTGTTCCGCAAGCTCGATCGCTGGGGCAAGCTGGGCGAGGCTTCGCTCAACAGCAACAGCCTGGTCGGTCTGCTCCGGCGCATGCTTGCACGTGCCGGAGTGCCCGCCGCCCTCTATACCGGTCACTCGCTACGCCGGGGATTCGCGACCTGGGCGATCGCGAACGGCTGGGAGCTCACGTCGCTGATGAGCTACGTGGGCTGGAAGGATGCCAAGTCGGCGCTGCGCTACATCGATGCGGCGCAGGGCTTCGGCGAGCTGGCGGTGCTGCCCGCGGGCCGCCGCCAAGCTCGCGATGCTTGATTAGGCCTGACCCGCCGCGCTGCGCCACAAACGGGCGATATCTCCTGCTCGCGCTTGCAGGAGCACTTGAGCGTCGGCGCAGGCCTGCTCCAGTGTCATCGGTCCGCTGGCCAGGGCGAACGCGGCATCGATGCCGTGGGCGTACAGCGCCTCGTAACCCGCGCCGAGCGTTCCGGCCAGGACCACGACGGGGACACCGTGACGCTTGGCGACTCGCGCCACCCCCAGCGGCGTCTTGCCGCGCAGGGTCTGCGCATCGAAGCGACCCTCCCCGGTAACGACCAGGTCGGCACCCTGCACCAAGGCATCGAGGCCAGACAGTTCGGCGACCACTTCCACACCGGGACGAAAGCGCGCGCTCATGAATGCCTTTGCCGCGAACCCCATGCCCCCTGCCGCGCCGCAGCCCGGGAAATCACGCAGGTCCTCGCCGAGCAGGTTCGCGCACAGGTCGGCGAAGTGGCCCAAGGCCTGATCCAGCGCCTGGACCTGAGCCGGGTCGGCGCCTTTCTGCGGACCGAAGATCGCCGACGCGCCATTGGGGCCGCACAGCGGGTTGTCGACATCCGCGGCGACCTCGATTTCCACCTCCGCCAGACGCGGATCCAGGGCACTGGCATCGAGCCTGGCCAGCGTGGACAAGGCCAGGCCGCCTTCCTCCAATTCACGCCCCTGGGCATCCAGCAGGCGCAGTCCCAGCGCGCGCAACATGCCGCTACCTGCGTCGTTGGTGGCGCTGCCGCCGATGGCCAGGACGATCCGCTTGGCACCCGCGGCGAGGGCGGCGGCAATCAGCTCCCCGGTGCCCCAGGTACTGCTGCGGCAGGCATCGCGCTCGGCGCTGGGCACCAGTTGCAGGCCACTGGCCTCGGCCATCTCGATGATTGCGGTATGGCTGTCCGGCAGCCAGCCCCAGCCAGCCTCCACGCGGGTACCCAAGGGACCGCGCACGAACTGCCGACGCAATTCGCCGTGGCTGACGGCCACGATCGCTGCCATGGTGCCTTCGCCTCCATCGGCCATGGGGCATTCGATGCATTGGGCATGCGGCAGCACCTCGCTCATGCCTCTGGCAATGGCACGAGCGACGCCGGCCGCGTCGAGGCTGTCCTTGAACGAGTCGGGGGCGATGACGATCTTCATGGGGAATCTCCTGTCCAGATGCCTGGCATGCTGACAGCACATAGCCACGGTAAGCCTCGGTCATCTGCACAACACCCCCGAGGCGTTGTTTGGGCAAACGCCTTCGCACCCGGCGCCTGCCTCAAGGTCCCGCCGTGCAATCACTCCACCGGTAGCAGTTGCAAGCCCAGGTAGAGACTGAGCATCCCTTCCAGGCGCTGGGGGTCGACCTCACCCAGCTCGGCGATGCGCTCCAGGCGATAACGCAGACTGTTACGGTGAATGCCTAGCGCATCGGCGCAGGCCTGGCTCTGACCATCGTGCGCGCACCAGGCTCGCAAGGTGGCCAACAGCTGACCGCTACCGTCCCTGGCGCGTATACGTTGCAACGGCTCCAGCAGTTCCTCCAGCGCTTCATCGCTGCGGTGCCGCCAAAGCATGGCCGGCAAACGGTAGCGCGCCAGGGTGAGACAGCGCTCGCCCGGCAGTACGTCCCGCCCGTAGGCGAGCAGGTCGCGAACCCGCCGGTAGCCACGACGCAGCTGCTCCAAGCCCTGCGCGACACTGCCCAATGCCATGCGCTCGACTTGCCAGCCATGACGCTGCAGGCGTTCGAGCAGACGTGACTCGTCCAGCGCCAGGCCCGCCGGCCGACACCATAGCAATGACTGTCGCGCGGGGCTGACGCACCAGCTGTCGGGGTAGCGGCTCAACAGCCAGGCGGACAGCGTTTGCGCGCAGGGACCGGATTCGAGCTCGAACAGGCAGGGAATCCGGGGCAGTTGCGGCTTGAGCCCCAACTGCTGCGCTTCGTCGATCAACCGAGGCGAATCACCGCTGCCTCCCAGCAGCAAAGCCAACAGGTCATCGCAGCGTTGTCGCCGCCACTGCTGTTCCACTTGCAGGTGACGTTGGGCCAGAAGCATCTCGGCCGTCATCCGCAGCAATTCACCCGCGGTGCGCAATTGCTGCGGATCGCCGGTCAGGCCAAGCACTCCGATCAATCGGCCATCGAGCATCAGGGGCAGATTGACGCCAGGTTGCACGCCCTTCAGGCATTTGGCTGCCTCGACATCCAGCTCGACGATCCGTCCGTTGGCCAGCACCAGTTGCGCACCCTCGTGGCGGGTATTGATGCGCTCCGGCTCGCCGCTCCCGAGTATCAGGCCCTGGCTGTCCATGACGTTGACATTGCATGGCAGGATGGCCATTGCCCGGCTGACGATGTCCTGCGCCAGATCATGGTCCAGTTCGAACATGAGAAGGTCCTTGCGGTCGGAGGCTTTGTTCCACGGCACAGCGACGGGCAGCACGGGCTGTGCAAAAGCACAAAGACAGCCGCGGCCCACTCCCCGAGACTCGTCAAGGCGAGCGCCGACAGGCGTGTTGGCGAAAACAAAACATAAGAGAGTTCATCATGGCACACAGCCCTGCCCTCCACCAAGGCCAGGACGTCACCCGCGACGCGCTGTACCGGCGTATCACCCTGCGGCTGATTCCCTTCATCTTCATCTGCTACCTGTTCAACTACCTGGACCGCGTCAACGTCGGCTTTGCCAAGCTGCAGATGCTGGATGCCCTGAAGTTCAGTGAAACGGTCTATGGCCTGGGTGCCGGGATCTTCTTCATCGGCTATGTACTCTGCGGCCTGCCCAGCAACCTGGCGCTCAACCGCTTCGGGCCGCGGCGCTGGATCGCGGTGATGATGATCGTCTGGGGCACGCTGTCGACCTGCCTGCTGTTCGTCACCACGCCCCTGGAGTTCTACGCGCTGCGCCTGCTGACCGGCGCCGCCGAAGCCGGCTTCTTCCCCGGTGTGGTGCTCTATCTCGCGCGCTGGTTCCCGGCCGACCGCCGCGGCCGCATCATGGCCCTGTTCATGTCGGCGATCCCGGTATCGGGCCTGCTGGGCGGGCCGTTCTCCGGCTGGGTTCTCGAACATTTTTCCGCCGGGCAACATGGCCTGGCCGGTTGGCAGTGGATGTTCCTGATCCAGGGTGTGCCGACGGTCGTGCTAGGCGTGCTCGCCATCGTACTGCTCAGTGACGGCTATCAAAAGGCTGCCTGGCTGAGCCCGAGCGAACGCCAGGTGATCGAGGCCGACCTTCGGGCCGATGCCGCGAGCAAGCCTGTCACGACCCACGACAGTGTCCTGTCGGTCCTGACCCACCCGCTGATCTGGACCTTCGGTTTCGTCTACTTCTGCATCCAGAGCGGCGTCTACGCGATCAACTTCTGGCTGCCCTCGATCATCAAGAGCATGGGCTTCGACAGCGCCCTGCTGATCGGATGGCTGAGTGCCATCCCGTACCTGCTGGCGGGTGTCTTCATGATTCTGGTGGGGCGTTCGGCGGACTTGCGCAACGAGCGGCGCTGGCACCTGGTGGTGCCGATGCTGATGGGCGCCATCGGCTTGCTGATCGCCGTGAATTTCGCCCAGACCCCGACCATCGCCATCCTCGGCCTGAGCATTGCAACGATGGGCGCCCTCACCGGCTTGCCGATGTTCTGGCCGGTGCCGACCGCGCTGCTGAGCGCCAGTACCGCTGTCGCGGGCCTGGCGATCATCAACTCGGTGGGGCAGATGGCCGGTTTCCTCAGCCCCTACCTGGTGGGCTTCATCAAGGACCAGACCGGCTCCACCGATGCGGCGCTCTACTCCTTGGCGGGGCTGATCGTGGTAGGCAGCCTGGTGGCGTTGCGCGTTACCCGTGCCGCAGCCCTCAAGCCAGCTGCGGCGGGCTGATCACCGGGCGGGCTGCTGTCCCGAGGCTTGGCTGAGGGACAGCAGCGGATTTTCTCAGCCGACCTGCAGTGCACGTGGTCGGCTGCTGCGCAGCTGCGCGTCCTCATCCGTCGCTTCCTGCAAGCGGAAATCGAACTGCAGCTCGGCGTACCGTCCTGGTACGCCCTGGGCGCCATCTTCCCGGAACACCACTTCGCCCACCAGGCCGTCACGGGTGGCATAGGCGAAGTCATCCCACAGGTAGCGGTCCCCCGAGAGGTTGATCTGAGTCGTCAGGTGACGATGACCCGGTGCCGAGATGAAGAAGTGCACATGGGCCGGGCGCTGGCCGTGACGGCCCAGCAGGTCCAGGCATTCCTGGGTCGGCCCTTGCGGATCGCAGCCGTAACCGGACGGTACGATGGAGCGGGCACGGTAGCGGCCCTCGGCGTCGGTGACGATGTGTCGGCGCAGGTTGTATTCGGACTGGCTCTGATCGAAGAACGAGTAGGTGCCGCGGGTGTTGGCATGCCACAGATCGACCGTGGCACCTGGCAACGGTCGGCCTTGCAGGTCGAAGACCTGGCCTTCGAGGAACATCACCGTAGCCACTCCCTCCTCCGTACCGTCATCCATGCGCACCTGCCCCTCGGCAAGCGGCGCGCCGGCCACATACAACGGCCCTTCGATGGTGCGAGGCGTGCCGCCAATCCGGCCGGCGTGCTCGTCCTTGGCGTCCTGCAGCAGGTCCAGGAAGTGCTCGATACCCAGGCCCGCGACCAGCAGCCCGGCTTCGCCACGTCCACCGAGACGGTTGAGGTAGTCGACGGCGTACCAGAACTCGTCCTCGCTGATCTCCAGGTCTTCGATCAGTCGCGCGGTGTCCTGCAGGACGCGCAGGACGATCTGCTTGAGGCGCGGGTTGCCTTCGTCATTGCCGAGGCCCGCGGCGTTCTTGAAGAATGTTTGTATGTCGGCAGTCTGCGAAATCTTCACGGTCATGGTTGCCTACCTCATCTTGTTCTTGGCAATGGATGAAATTGCTTCAGCGGTCGTCGGCATGGATCGACGAAGGATGACGGCAGAGCCCGTCGACCTCGATGTCCATGTAGGGGAACAGCGGCAGTTGCATCAACGTGTCGTGCAGTGCCTCGACACTCGGCACGTCGAACACGCTGTAGTTGGCGTAGTGGCCGGCGATGCGCCAGAGGTGGCGCCAGGTCCCTTCGGCCTGCAGACGCTGGGCCAGCGCCTTTTCATCGGCCTTCAGGCGCGCGGCCTGGGTAGGGTCCATGTCAAGCGGCAGCTTCACGGTCATCTTCACGTGGAACAGCATGGTGTCTCTCCTTCGTTGGCAGGCGGTTCAGTGGCGTACGAAACGCGCCAGACGCGCCTCGTCCAGGCTCAGGCCGAGGCCGGGCGTGCGCGGGACATGCAGCTCGAAGTCGCGATAGACCGGCGCCTCGGTAACGATGTCCTCGGTCAGCAGCAGCGGGCCGAACAGTTCGGTGCCCCAGGTCAACTGGCGCAGAGTGAGGAAAGCGTGGGCCGAGGCCAGTGTGCCGATAGCCCCCTCGAGCATGGTCCCGCCGTACAGTGCGATGCCGGCCGCTTCGGCGATCTGCGCGGTGCGCAGGACAGCGCGTGGGCCACCGTTCTTGGCAATCTTCAAGGCGAAGATGCTGGCCGCGCCGTCAGCGGCCAGGCTGAAGGCGTCCTCGACGCTCTCGATCGACTCGTCGGCCATGATCGGCGCGATGCTGCGCTGGTTCAGGCGCACCTGGCCCGAGCGGTTGATACGCGAGATCGGCTGCTCGATCAGATCGATGCCGTGCTCGCCCAAGACCTGGCAACCGCGGATCGCCTGGGATTCGTCCCAGTACTGGTTGACGTCCACACGCACGCTGGCGCGATCGCCCAAGGCCTTCTTGATCGCCACCACGTGGCGCAGGTCCTGCTCGAGCGGGTTGGCACCGATCTTCAGCTTGAAGATGCGATGACGTCGCGCCTCGAGCATCTGCTCGGCCTCGGCGATGTCGCGAGTGGTGTCGCCGCTGGCCAGGGTCCAGGCGACCTCCAGGCTGTCGCGCACGCGCCCGCCCAGCAGCTCGCTGACCGGCAGGCCGAGTCGCTTGCCCTGTGCATCGAGCAGTGCGCTTTCGATACCGGATTTGGCGAAGGTGTTGCCCTTGGCGATCTTGTCCAGCTTGAGCATGGCGGCGTTGATGTTGTCCGCCGCCAGGCCCAGCAGCGCTGGAGCGAGGTGGGCATCGATATTGGCCTTGATGCTTTCCGGGCTTTCGTAGCCGTAGGCCAGGCCACCGATGGTGGTCGCCTCGCCGATGCCCTCGACGCCGTCGCTGCAGCGCAGGCGCAGGATCACCAGGGTCTGGCGCTGCATCGTGTGCATGGCCAGCTTGTGCGGGCGGATGGTCGGCAGGTCGACGATCAAGGCGTCCAGCCGGTCGATCAATGGGGTGGTCATGAAGCACTCTCCTGTAGAGTCAGTGGAAAAACGGACAGGCCGATATCGCCGGCAGGCCCGTGATCAGCCAAGGTCGCCACCGCCCACGGGGATCGTCACGCCGGTGATGTAGGATGCCTCGTCGGAAGCCAGGAAGAGGATCGCGCCGACCTGCTCGTCGAGCGTGCCGTAGCGTTTCATCAGGCTGCTGTCGAGGGTCTGGTCGACGATCTGCTGGTACCAGACCTTTTCCTCGGCGGTCTGCTCTTCGCTGTTGCGTGGAATACGCCTTGGAGGCGCTTCGGTGCCGCCCGGGGCAGTGGCATTGACGCGGATACCGCGCTCGGCCGTTTCGAACGCGAGGCAAGCGGTGAGCGCGTTGACGCCACCCTTGGCCGCGCCATAGGGCACCCGGTTGATGCCGCGGGTGGCGATGGACGAGACATTGACGATGGCCCCCTGCTCCCGCGCCAGCATGTAGGGCAGCGCGGCATGGCAGCACCACAGCGTCGGGAACAGCGAACGACGTACCTCCGCCTCGATCTGCTCGGCCTGGTAATGCTCGAACGGCTTGGCCCAGAGCGTGCCACCTACGTTGTTGACCAACACGTCGAGCTGGCCGAACCTGTCCACCGCCTGGCCCATGATCCGGGTGCATTCGGCGTGCTGTTCGAGGTCGGCCGTCAGGGTCAGCATGCCCTCGCCGGCCAGTTCGTGGACCAGCTCGGAGCGGTCGACCGCCACCACCTGGGCGCCTTCCGCGCGCAGTCTCCAGCACACGGCGCGGCCGATGCCTTGCGCGGCGCCGGTGACCAAGGCGACCTTGTCCGAGAAACGATTGTTCATGTGCATCTCCTGTCGCGGGACCTGCCCGCCTATGCGAGGGCGCTCGCTTGCGCGCTCCTCGACCTGGAGTAAAAGGAGGTCGCCCGTACCCGCAGGGTACGCACGACCTCAAAGAGAAGGTTCAGGCCGCTGCCGCGAACTTTTCGAAGTAGAAGTTCGCCGGTGTGATGCCTTGCTCGCGCAGGTGCAGGCTGACCGCTTCGACCATGGGTGGCGGACCGCACAGGTACACATCGACGTCGCCTTCATTGAGATGCCCGGCCTCGATGTGCTGGGTCACATAGCCCTTGCGCGGGTATTCGCACTGCGGATCGGCCACGCAGGCGGCGAAGGTGAAGTTGGGGATGCGTGCGGCGAAGTCCTGCAGGCGGTCCAGCTCGACCAGGTCGAAGTCGTTGGTCACCCCGTAGATCAGGTGCACCGGATGATCGCTGCCCTGCTCGGCGATCCGCTCCAGCATCGCGGTGAACGGGGCCAGGCCGGTGCCGCCCGCCAGCAGCAACAGCGGTCTCTGGATCGAGCGCAGGTAGAAACTGCCCAGGGGTCCGGCCAAGGTCATGCCGTCGCCGGCCTTGGCCATCTCGGTGAGGAAGCTGCTCATCAGCCCGCCAGGCACGTTGCGGATCAGGAAACTGACCTCGCCGTCCTTCTGCAACGAACTGAAGGAATACGCGCGACTCTGGTCGCTGCCTGGGACCTGCAGGTTGACGTACTGCCCCGGGAGGAACGCCAGCCGGGCCAGGGACTCGCCCTTTACGGACAGGGCAATGGTGCTCTGCGACAGCTGGCGAACCCTGCTGATGGTCGCGTCGAAGCTGGCTTGCGCGGTCTTGCAGACCTGGGAAGACGCCGGGATGCGCACCACGCAATCGCTTTCGGCGCGCATCTGGCACGTGAGGACGTAGCCTTGAGCGATTTCATCTTCGCTCAGGGCGTCTTCGATGAAGTTGTCGCCCAGGTCGTAGCGACCCGATTCGGCCTGGCACTTGCAGGTACCGCAAGCGCCGTCACGGCAGTCCAGCGGAATGTTGATGCCTTGGCGGTAGGCCGCGTCGGCAACGGTTTCATGGCCGGCGGCCTCGATGAAGCGGGTCACGCCGTCTTCGAAATTCAGTGCGATCTGGAAACTCATGGTGCACCTCGCGGGCGAGCGACTGCCCGACATGCCCAGGCATGCCGCAAGTCCCTCGCCTGACCGAAACTCAGATGTGATAGATGTCGATGAGCTGACGCACGAAGTCGTTCTTCAGGATCACCTTCTTGGCCTTGATCAATGGCTGTTCGCCGCGCAGATCGAGGGTGTAGAAGCTGGTGCCGAAGTAACTGTCGACGGTCTTGTAGCGAAAGCTCAGGGTGTGCCAGTTGAAGCGAACCTGGCACTGCCCGTCGCTCTGCTCGACGATCTCGATGTTGCTCAGGTTGTGCGAGGTCCGCGTATCGGGAATGGTCGCGCTGGAGCGCTCGGTCTTGATCCGGAAGATCCGGTCCTCGAGGCCGCCGCGATTGCCGTACCAGATCAGCGAGACCTCTCGCTGGGGATCCTCGGTAAGCTGATCATCGTCGTCCCAGGCAGGCATCCAGAAGGTCGCATCGGATGCATACAGCTCAAGCCACTCATCCCAATGCGCGTCGTCAAGATAGCGTGCTTCGCGATAGAGGAAGTCGCGGACCGTTTCGTAGGTGCTGGTCATGGCACGCTCTCCACGGGAATGAGTTCGGACGTCTCGGTCACCGCCTTGATCATGGTGTCCTGCCAGTATTTGTGCTGGAGCACGAACAGGCCCTCGTCCTCGGTACGAACGCCGGAAAGCAACGGCTGCAGGTCGATTTCGCGGGCCGCCTCGTCTGCCCCGTCCACCCAATGGGTCGCCCCTCGGGACATGTCGTTCCAGCCCGCACCGCCGCCATAACCGGTCTGGCAGGAGCGGAACTCCTCCAGGTCATCGGGCGTGGCCATGCCGCTGACATTGAAGAAATCTTCGTACTGGCGAATGCGCTTGGCCCGGGCGTCGTCGCTCTCGCCCTTGGGCGCGATGCAGTAGATGGTGATTTCCGTGCGATTGACCGAAATCGGCCGTGCCACACGAATCTGCGAGCTGAACTGATCCATCAGGTAGACGTTGGGGTACAGGCACAGGTTGCGCGAGTTCTGGATCATCCAGTCGGCGCGCGCCTGGCCGTGATCGCGGGCCAGTTCATCCCGACGTTCGAAGGCCGGACGGTCCTCGGGGTTGGCCCAGCGGGTCCAGAGCAGCAGGTGGCCGTGGTCGAACGAGTAGAAACCGCCACCATGCTTGGCCCAGGAACCGGCGCTCATGGTCTTGATCTCGCCGCCCGCGTCACGCTGCTTGCGCTGGTTCTGCGTGGCGGCATAGTTCCAGTGCACGGCGCTGACGTGGTAACCGTCGGCACCGTTCTCGGCGGTGAGCTTCCAGTTGCCTTCGTAGATATAGGAACTGGCGCCGCGCAGCACTTCCAGACCTTCGGGGGACTGGTCGACGATCATGTCGATGATCTTCGCCGATTCACCCAAGTGCTCGGTAAGTGGCTTGACGTCGGCATTGAGGCTGCCGAAGAGGAAGCCGCGATAGGATTCGAAACGCGCCACGCGCGTCAGGTCATGCGAACCCTCGCAATTGAAGCTGCTTGGATAGCCTGCTTCGGACGGGTCCTTGACCTTGAGCAGCTTGCCGCTGTTGTTGAAAGTCCAGCCATGGAACGGGCAGGTGTAGCTGGAGCGGTTGCCGCGCTTGTGCCGACAGAGCATGGCGCCACGGTGGCTGCAGGCATTGAGGAAGGCATTGAGTTCACCGTCCTTGTTGCGCGCGATGAAGATCGGCTGGCGCCCCATGGTGGTGGTGAGGTAGTCGTTGCGATTGGGGATCTGGCTCTCGTGGGCGAGGTAGATCCAATTACCCTCGAAGATATGTTGCATCTCCAGGTCGAACAGGCGCGGGTCGGTGAACATCTCGCGTTTGCAGCGGTAGATGCCCTTCTCCCGGTCTTCTTCGAGCAAGGCATTGAGATAGTCGATTCCCAGGGACATGGCCAGGGCCTCCGTTGTTATTGTCAGGCCAGGTCAGGTTAGGCCCAGGGCGGGCGCGGCAATATCCGATTCCTGCAGATCGCTATCCGTTTCCTGCAGTCAGGTTGCGCTTGTCATGAAAGCCCTTGCAGGGCCTTGATGACCAGCAGGTGCAGCGGGTAGAAGCCGTATCCCCAGCGACCGATCCGCGGCACTGCCCAGCTATCGCGACGCAACAGCCAGGCGCCCAGGGGAACGGACAGGGCGACGCTGGCCAGGATGAGCAAGGCCAGCGGCGCGGTGGGGTGATCGGCCAGCCAGCTGTTGGTGAGGTTCGCGGCCATCGCGGTCAGGCAGGCCAGCACCCAGAAAAGACCGCCGCGGACAGTGGCGAGCAGCAAGACCGCCGGCAGCAGCACGCCCGGCAAACCATACATCAGCGCATCGCTGTGCCAAGCCGCGGCGACTGCCGCCACGAGGCCCAGCATGCGAGCCGCGACCTGTGAATGATGCACGCCCCAGGCCACCAGCAGGCCCAAGGTCAGGGTCGGCATCACGCTGAAGGTTTCAGAGCCGGTGTCCAGCCAGCGGTAGGGAAGCTCGGACATGACCGAAAAGGCGCACATCCAGCCCAGGTAGCGCGCATTGGCACCGCTGGCCAGTGTGCCTGGCCTGGAGCGGCCTACATTCACGGCAATCGCCAGACAGAACAAAGGGAAGGCCAGGCGCCCTGGCACGAACAGGCCGTACGCCTGGGGCCAGAGAAAGCGCAGATGATCGGCCACCATGGTCAGGATCGCCACCCACTTGACCAGGTCCAGCCCCGCCGAACGCCTGTTCAGCGGCCAGTCTCGACCGAACCAGGCTGTGCGGACCGGTCCAGATACTGGTTGGCCCAGCGGGCCAGCGGCAAGGGTGGCTGCTGGACGACGATGCGCCGCCAGATGAGCGCAAGGGCTTCGCTGTCGAACATCGAGCCAGGACCCGCTCCTCGCCACATCGTTGGTGTGATGGCGCTCCAGTGCCCACGTTCATCACGGGCAGCCATGTTGAAGCGGAAGGTGTAATTGCCGGGGATACCCATGCGCAGGTCGGTGACGACCAAGGCATTGCCTATCACGTCGTAACGCAGCCAGTCATCGGTGAACCAGCGCAACCGTTCATGCAAGGGTTGATCGCGCAGGATAGCCGCCGCCTCGAGGTTGCGTGAATAACGCAGCATCTCGGGTGGGGCATGGTCGAATACACTGCTGATCCCCTCGTAATAATGCCCATCCGGTGTCTTGGCCAAGACACGCCAGACCAGGCTGTTGAACGCGATGGGTACGGCGCGCACCTCCGTCGCGGCGATGCCTTGCCGCTCCAACGCGGCTTGAAAGCGCTCTTCGCCGAGATGACGTCCGAAGAGCCCGAAGCCCAGGTAGGCCGTGCTGAAGACCAGCGCCGTGACCAGCAGCGGCACCCCGCGCCCGGCGAAACCCTTGATCGCAGCGAAGATCACCGCCGCGAGCAGCGGCACGGTGTAGACCGGATCGATGATGAACACCGCCGCCCAGCTCACGGGCGTGAAGTGCAGAGGCCAGAACAGTTGCGTGCCATACACCGTGAATGCATCGAGCAACGGATGGGTGATCAATACCAGCCAGAATGCCAGGAACAACCGCGGCGCGCTGTAGCCGCGCTCGGGCGAGCGTCTTCGTGATTGCCAGGCGACCAGCCAGGCCAGTATCAGCGCCAGGCCGGTCAGCACGAACACCGAGTGGGAAAAGCCCCGGTGATAGGTCATCTGCGACACCGGATCGGCATAGCGGATCACTACGTCGAGATCGGGCAAGGTCCCCAGCGCGGCGCCATAGAGCAACGAGCGTTTTCCCTGCACCCTGCCCAGTACCGTCCCTTGCAGCGCGGCACCCAATACAGCTTGAGTCAATGAGTCCAATGGTGTGGCTCCTGGGCAAGTAGTACTGCGAACCTACCCGTATCGACGGGGCCAGCGCAAATCCCCCGGCCCGACGCACGCGGCATCATGCTTTCAAACCGCGAATGACCTGTGTAAAACGAACGCACCTTCCAGTGCAAAAAAGGATTTCGAGCATGATCTACCGTCCGCTGGGCCAGAGTGGCCTGCAGGTTTCCGCCCTGACCCTGGGCAGCATGATGTTCGGCGAGCAGACCAGTACCGAAGATTCGCTGCGCATCATCGACAAGGCCTGGGACCAAGGCATCAACTTCATCGACACGGCAGACGTGTACAACGCCGGGCGCTCCGAAGAGATCGTCGGCGAGGCCGTTGCCCGCCATCGCCAGGACTGGATCGTGGCCTCCAAGGTCGGCTACGGCCCGGCGGATGGCTTGCCCAACCGCAGTGGCCTGTCGCGCAAGCACATCTTCAACGCCATCGAGGCGACGCTCACGCGCATGGACACCGATTACCTCGACATCTACTACCTGCACCGCGAAGACCACAGCGTGCCGCTGGAGCAGACCGTCGCGGCCATGGGCGACCTGCTGCGCCAGGGCAAGATTCGTCATTGGGGCGTCTCCAACTTCCGCGGTTGGCGCATCGCCGAGATCTGCAACCTGGCCGACCGCCTGGGCGTGGCCAAGCCCGTGGTCAGCCAACCGCTGTACAACATCGTCAACCGCCAGGGCGAGCCCGAACAATTCTGCGCCGCGGCCCATCATGGCCTGGGCATCGTGCCGTTCAGCCCGCTGGCGCGCGGCGTGCTCAGCGGCAAGTACGCGCCAGGTGCCACGCCGGATGCCGGCAGCCGCGCCGGTCGCCAGGACAAGCGCATCCTGGAAACCGAGTGGCGCCAGGAGTCCCTGGACATCGCCAGGAAGATCCACGCCTACACCGAGGCCAAGGGCGTCGGCATCGTCGAGTTCGCCATCGCCTGGGTGCTGAACAATCGCCTGATCAGCTCGGCCATCGTCGGGCCGCGCACCGAAGCGCAGTGGGACACCTACAGTGGTGCCCTGGAGGTGAAGGTCACGGCGGAGGACGAGGCGTTCATCGATTCATTGGTGACGCCGGGGCATGCGTCGACGCCGGGGTACAACGATGTGGCGCACTTTGTCAGCGGGCGCCTGCCACGCTGAGCAAATGACTCATCGCCATCTTCAGCTTCATGGGTCGCACCGGCTTGTGCATGAGGGTATGCCCAAGCTCGCGCACCTGCTGCTTGAGCTCGTTGCTGTAGTTGGCCGTGATCATCAGAACCGGTATCGGTCGGTGACGCCGGGCGTTGATCGCGGTCACGGCGTCGACGCCCGTGCGCTGGTCGTCCAGATGGTAGTCGGCGATCAGTAGATCGACCTTGGCCCGCTCCAGCGCCACCTGACGTTCCAGATCCGCTTCGCTCAGGGCCGTGACCACTTGGCAGCCCCACTGCTGCAGCAGGCTGGACATGCCCGCGCAGATCGCGGCGTCGTTATCCAGCACCCAGATCCGCGCGCCCTCCAGCGGTTGTACCAGAGGCATTTCCGCAGCGGGCAAGGCCGAACGACGCGGCGCCCGGCGACAGCGCGGCACCTCCACGGAGAAGACCGAGCCCTTGCCTGGCACCGAGCGCAGGTGCACGGCATGGCCCAGGATGCCGGCGATCTTCTCGACGATCGCCAGTCCCAAGCCCAGCCCACGATCCTGGTCGGGACGCTGGGCCTCCCCACGCTTGAACTCCTGGAACACTTCGACGCATTTGTCCGCGGCGATCCCTACACCCGTATCCCAGACCTCGATCCAGACCTTGCGCCCGCGCCGACGACAGCCGAGCAGTATGCGCCCGTGGGGGGTATAGCGGATGGCATTGCTCAGAAGATTGCGCAGGATGCGTGCCAGGAGCTGGATATCGCTGCGCACGCGTAGTCTCGTAGGAATGTAGTCCAGCCGCAGACCCTCGCTGAGCGCCACCTGGGCATGCTCGGCCGCCAGGGTATCGAGCAGGTCCCGTAGGGCGAAACTGGCGATATCGGCTTTGATCACGCCGGCATCGAGCTTGGAGATGTCGACCAAGGTGCCCAACAGGTTCTCCACCCCGTCGAGCGAATTGCTGACGTTGCGCACCAGGTTCGGCTGCAGGCCGGGTTCACGTTGTTCAAGCAGCGCGCTGGTGAACAGACGCGCGGCGTTGAGCGGTTGCAGAAGATCGTGGCTGACGGCGGCGAGGAACTTGGTCTTCGACAGATTGGCCCGGTCGGCCTCGGCCTTGGCTTCGCGCAAGCACGCCTCGACCCGACGACGCTGGTCGATTTCACCCAGCAACTGCCGATTGAGGCTGGTCAGCTCGGCGGTACGTTCGTGGACCCGAGCTTCCAGGTGCTGGTAGGCCTGGTGCAGGGCCTCGGCTTGGGCATAGCGCTCGGTGATGTCGGTGAAGGTATTGACGAAACCACCGGCAGGCAGCGGATGGGTGCGAATCTCCAACAGACGCCCATCGAACAACCGCTGCTCCAGCTCCTGCAGGACGTTGCCGACCGAATCGCGGCTCTCGGGCGTCAGCAAGGCCAATTCGCTGTCGCCGATCACTTCGGCGAACAGCCGCTGGCTGGCGATCGGCGCCAGGCCGCTCAGCTCCAGGAAGCGACGGTTCCACAGTTCCAGCACGCCCTCGGCATTAACCATCGCCAGGCCCTGGGACAGGTTGTCCACGGCACGTTGCAGCAGGTAGGACTTCTGCGCCAACGCTTGCTCGCGGCGCCGCGTCTCTCGTTGCTTGACCCGCGTGACGTCGGTGAATAGCATCACTCGCCCACCATCTCGGGTGGGCCGCTCGCTGACCTGCAGCCAGCGCTCGTTGCGCAGGCGGTACAGCGGCTGCTCGTCGAGACTGCCGCGAGGCTCCTCGCGCAGCAGGCTGTGCATCAGGCGCTTGACCTCCATCAGGTGCATGCCGCTGGACATGCGCAGGCGACTGTTGGCCCACAGCGCCTTGAAGCGGCGATTGAAGAGCACCACGCGCAGATCGTGATCGAACAGCACGAAGGCGTCGGAGATGCTTTCGATCGCATCCACCAGCCGCAGGTGGGCGGTCTCGGCCCGCTGGTGGGCATCGCTGAGCAACAGATGGCTGGCCTTGAGATCGATCAGCGCCTGATTCAGCGCATCGGTGCGCTCGCGGACCTGCTCGGCCAATACGACCGAATGCTGGAATGCCGCAAAGGCATCGTCCGGCCGCGCCGCACCGGATTCGAGCCGCTCGATCAAGGCCGCATTGATGCGCTTGAGCTTGTGATTCTCGCGTTGCAACTGCGCCAGCCGGGTCGCGCACTCAGGCGCGTGGCTGGCGAGGTCGTCCGATGGCAACGCCGGTGAAGGTCTGGTTGATATGCATGCCATTGAACTGTTCCCCGTAGGTGTTGAAGCCCAGTACTCGCTGCTCGCGCAGGAAATCGCCAACCTGGCCAAGGGTGCCCTCGCCTTCGAGCTCCAGGCGCCGCAGGCAGCAATCGCAGCCGATCGTCACCAGCAGCGGGCCGAGACGCTGGCGCAGCCCATCGAACAGTGCCTGCAGGTCGGGCAGCAACGGGCCAGGACGCATGGCGGTGAGGACGATGCCGTTCTCGACCGCGCAGTAGAAGCTCAGGCTTTGGTCCTCATGGACTTGCTGGATGGCGCGGATGTAGTGGTTCTGGTTGATCCGTACCGCCAGCGGATGGGCGGCGAACAGGCGATGATCCAAGGCTTCGAGAGGCACGCCGATCAGTTGCGCATATTCGCGCGCGGCCGGCTCGGCATTGAGCTCGTAGACGCGACGCAGGGTACGGTCTGCCCGAGTGACCACCAGCTTTTCCTGGCGAGGGCGAATGTGATGGGTACTGAACACTTCGAAATCCAGCCAGGTGTTGACCAGCAGTACGACAGTCGCGCCGCTGTGGAAGGCACCGTCGAAATACACATGGGTGCGGCTCAGGTAATTGTCGTCACCGGCCGAACCACCGAATTGCGGGATGTCGCCCAAGGCTGCCGCCAACGCGGCAAGGACGATTTCCTCGCGGCTGGACAGACCGTCGAACAGGGTCAGGGCGAAACTGTGACCCTTGATCGGCGCCAGGTTGTTGCTTCTGCATTCGCCGACCAGGCGCTCCACTACCGCCTGGGCATCCAGGAGGCTGAAGCCTGGCATCGCATCGACCAGGGTCGCGGCAATGGAGAAATGACGCCGGTCGAAGCCGAGCGCGGTGATGCATCCCCGTCCATAGCCTTCGGGGGTCAGTTCCCCGGCGCTGGTGCAGCCCGTCAGGCGTACATCGACGAAGACCTGGCCCAGGGCATGGGCCAAGGCTGGCAGGTCATACTCGGCGGAGCAGAAAAACAGCACGAAACCCAACTCCGGATGCAGGAGCTGCGCGGCCAGCTCTTGGGCCGCCTGCTCGGCACTGCTGGCCCGGGAGACCGCGCTGACGACACCTTCGCTCATGAGCTACTTCCTGGAGGGGATGGATGGCGGCAGTGTAGGAAAACGCGGTGAGGGCGCGAATGCTACTTGGGTAGCGGGTCGACCGGGATTTGGTTGTAGGCGCGGCTTGCGCGCAAGGTTGGGTGTGATGTCGGTGTCGGCTTTCGGTTTTGAAATTTTCTGGGTCTGTTCCGGCCCTGTCGCGGGACAAGCCCGCTCGCCACCGGAATTGCAGTGCCTCGGTAGTGGAGGTCTGCTAACAAGCCGGATACCACCAGGTATCGAGCCGCAGCTCCGGTGGCGAGCGGGCTTGTCCCGCGATAGGACCCTCAGCTGCACAACAACTCTCAGCGCCGAAATCGGATGATCCGCGTAGCCAACTGACGTTGGGGGCCTGCTGAAATGCCGAGCACTCGGATGGGGCCTGCAGCGCCCCACCTTCATCAAAGGCTATCTTCGCGAGGCAGCCTTGCCGCCGACTCACCAGGTCAGCACGGCACCCACCGCGAAGGTGTCAGTGTCCTCGTTCTGCGCGTCGCCCTCATGCCCGTCGATCTCGAACTGGTTGTATTCGGCCACCAGTTTGAGGTTGTCATTGACGTCGTGGAACAGGGCAATGCCACGGGTCTCGTAGTCGGCGCCGGTATTGACCGCGCCGTTGCCGTCGTCCTCGGTCTTGCCGTAGGACAATGCCACACGGTTCCTGCCGAAGCGGTACGAGCCCTGGATCAGGTAGCCCTGGCTGTCCACCTCGCGCAAGGTCGCCTCGCCGGCGTTGTTGGTGAAGAACGGATTGATGCCCTTGGCGGTGAAACCCGACCCGGTCAGGGAAAAATCGCCCATCTTGGCCTGTACGCCATAACCCACGCCCTTGGAGGTTACCGAGTCGACATTGCTGTCGGTGTTGTCCGAGGTCTGGTAGCTGCCGTTCAGCCAACTGTAGATCTGCGCGCCCCCAAGGTCGAACTGGTAGGTGATCTCGCTCTCGGTGCGCGGGTTCTCCTGGTAGGCCTTGCCGATCGCGCTGTCATCGTTGGTATCGACCGGGTCCATGATGCCGACGGCAATCCGCAGGCCTTCCATCACCGGTGTCCGGTAAGTGATCTGCGAGGTCGGGAATGGATACGGGTAGCCGCTGCCGATGTTGCCGAACGACACCCCGCCGCCATCGACCAGGCCAAGGGTATCGCTGACCTGGCCATAGCCGGCCAGCAGTTCGTCGAGCAGGATGTTGGAGCGCGCGAACAGTCCGAAATCCTTGCCGATCAGGACCTCGCCCCACGCTGCATTGGCCACGGTGCCGTAGAACTGGCGTACGTCGATCGCGGTGTCGGTGGAGTTGGTATCGCTGTCGTTGATGGTCACCCAGAACGACGCACGGCCACCGAGCTTGAGGTCGTCCACCTGCCGCGTCATGTTGAAGCCCAGGTAGTTGGGCAGGAACCCCATCTTCACCCGGGACTGACGTCGGTCGAACTGCTCGCCGGCGCGGTCCACGTCGCTGTTGACGTAGAAGGCATTGATATAGCCGTCGGTCGAGAAGGTGGTCTGGTCCTTGTCATACAGCACGATCTCGGCACTGGCCAATGGAGCCAGGCCCAAGGCGGCAAGGCCGCCAAGCAGCGGCAGGATACGGCGTTGAACGTTGTTATTGTTGTACATGGCGCGCTCCGCAACGGATGGGACGGTTGTCGAAGCCGATTATCGAAAGCGCCACGTCCACGCCCTACGCTTACTTGGCAGCATATGGCCAGTACCTTGGCGGTGCCGCATGGATCGCCGTTCCAGGGAAGTAATACCCTGTCCGGCGGTGTCACAGGCTAAAGTGGCAATACTCGGTCCGGAGGGCGATACGACGCGGTAAAAATGCAGATAGGTATTGCAGATTTACCCTTTGTGCGAGGCAAATCGGCATTGCTAGGATCCGTCGGTCTCAAGCGCATTCCGGACTTCATATGGAAACCAATGACAAGGCAGGAAGACCACGATGAACGCGCAAGCACAGACCCAGCAAGCCGGGCACGTCCTGGTAGAGGTCCGTAACCACGTTGGCCACTTGACCCTCAACCGTCCTTCCGGGCTCAACGCCTTGACTCTCGACATGGTGCGCAGCCTGCGTCATCACCTCGAGCGATGGGCCGACGATCCGCAGGTTCATGCCGTGATGTTGCGCGGCGCGGGCCCGAAAGGCTTCTGTGCCGGTGGCGATATCCGCGCGTTGCATGACAGCTTCAAGGCCGGCGACCGTCTGCATACCGACTTCTTCGTCGAGGAATACGACCTCGATCTGCGCATCCATCGCTATTGCAAGCCAGTGATGGCCTTGATGGACGGGTTTACCCTGGGCGGTGGCATGGGCCTGGCCCAGGGCGCCGACCTGCGGATCGTCACCGAGCGCAGCCGGCTGGGCATGCCGGAAGTCGGCATTGGCTATTTCCCGGATGTCGGCGGCAGCTATTTCCTCTCGCGGGTGCCGGGTGAACTGGGAACCTACCTCGGTCTCACCGGTACCCAGATCCAGGCGGCCGACGCACTGTACTGCGGCCTGGCCAACTGGTATGTGGACAGCGGGAAGCTCGCGGCGCTGGATGCCGGACTCGACCGGCTCACCTTCGGCGAACACCCGCTCAAGGATCTGCAAGGGCTGTTGGCGAAGCTGGGTAGCCAGGCCTTGACCAACGCGCCGCTCGACAAGCTGCGCCCGGTGATCGACCATTTCTTTGCCCAGGCGGACGTTTCCAGCATTGTCGAGCAACTGCGCGCGGTGCGGATCGGCGACAGCCACCAATGGGCGCTGGACACCGCCGATCAGCTGGAAACGCGCTCCCCCTTGGCCATGGCGGTTACTCTCGAGATGCTCCGTCGCGGACGTCATATGAGCCTGGAGGACTGTTTCGCCATGGAGTTGCATCTGGACCAGCAATGGTTCGAGTTCGGCGACATCATCGAAGGCGTGCGTGCCCTGATCATCGACAAGGACAAGCAACCGCGCTGGAACCCGCCGACCCTGGCCGGCCTGACCCGCCAACGGACAGAGCAATTCTTCGAAGGCCTTTGAACCTGGGAGCATGCACATGCAAGACCTGGAATTGAGCGAAGAGCAGATCATGATCCGTGACATGGCCCGGGATTTCGCCCGCGGCGAGATCGCGCCGCATGCCCAGGCCTGGGAAAAGGCCGGTTGGATCGACGACGCATTGGTCGGCAAGATGGGCGAACTGGGCCTGCTTGGAATGGTGGTGCCCGAGCAGTGGGGCGGCAGCTATACCGACTATGTGGCCTACGCGCTGGCTGTCGAGGAGATCTCCGCCGGAGACGGGGCCACCGGTGCGCTGATGAGCATCCACAACTCGGTAGGCTGCGGGCCGTTGCTGGCCTACGGCACGCCTGAGCAGCAGCAGGACTGGCTGCCTGGCCTGGCCAGTGGTGAGATCATTGGCTGTTTTTGCCTTACCGAACCTCAGGCAGGCTCGGAAGCCCACAACCTGCGCACCCGCGCCGAGCTCCAGGGCGATCACTGGGTGATCAATGGTGCCAAGCAGTTCGTCAGCAACGCGCGCCGCGCCAAGTTGGCGATCGTGTTCGCGGTGACCGACCCTGATCTGGGCAAGAAAGGTCTCTCGGCCTTCCTCGTGCCCACCGACAACCCGGGCTTCATCGTCGAACGCAGCGAGCACAAGATGGGCATTCGCGCATCCGATACCTGCGCCGTGTCCTTGGACAACTGCCGTATCCCGGCCAAAAACCTGCTGGGTGAGCGCGGCAAGGGCCTGGCCATCGCCTTGTCCAATCTCGAAGGCGGACGCATCGGTATCGCCGCCCAGGCCCTCGGTATCGCCCGTGCCGCCTTCGAGGCCGCCCTGCTTTATGCGCGCGAGCGTATCCAGTTCGGCAAGCCGATCAACGAACACCAGAGCATCGCCAACCTGCTGGCCGACATGCAGGTCCAGCTCAACGCCACTCGCTTGCTGATCCTCCATGCGGCGCGCCTGCGCAGCGCCGGCAAGCCGTGCTTGAGCGAAGCGTCCCAGGCCAAGCTGTTCGCGTCGGAGATGGCCGAGCGGGTCTGCTCCATGGCGATCCAGGTGCATGGCGGATACGGATACCTGGAGGACTATCCCGTGGAGCGTTATTACCGCGATGCGCGGATTACCCAGATCTACGAGGGCTCGAGCGAAATCCAGCGGATGCTGATCGCTCGTGAATTGAAGAACTATCCGTTATGAGCCAGCGTTAACGTCCAGGTCTGCTCGATGGCGGGTCGTGATGTGCCTTTCAAGGCGCCGAGTCAGGCGCCTTTCTATTTGCAATGAAAGTTCCTACACGATTATCAGGCCGCGTCTGATATAGCGTGCCGTTTGCTCGCCGACACACTGAGTCTCTGGACGAGGAATGAACTCCAATTGAACAGTGCTTCGGCTTCGGCCTCTGGCATGCGATTCACTTACAAATCGGGAAGAAAGGAATGTAAGTTCGAGGCCTCACACACAACCTTGCCAAAGGTGAAATGGGATAAGAAAGCAACGTCTGTCGGCTCGAAACGCGCGACTTGTGAAGCGAAAACCCCTCGCCCGCCGTATTCGCGGGAACCCGCTCGTGAGCAGACGACAGGCATGGACCTGCATTCGCCAGGCCACCCCATCGACTCGTAACTAACAGACCTGCTTACAACTACAGCGTCACATTTATCATCAAATAAAAACAAGGGCCAGCAGGGCAATGCCAGTCAGTTAAGCCCCACAATCTGCAATGGGGCTGCTTCGCACCCCTTCGCGGGCAAGCCCGCCCCCACAAGTTGAGCGCTGAATTCAAGAACTGCGCACTTCCTGTGGGAGCGGGCTTGCCCGCGAAGGGGTGCGAAGCAGCCCCATTGGCCTTAACTGACAAACATTAAGGCCAGGATTTTCATAAACTTCAGCCCTGTCCTGCCCAAGAAATCTTGAGCATGATTAATACTATAAAAGGCACTACAGGCCCTGCCTACTCATCAACTATCAAGCGCATATATTCTTCCCAACCCGAAAAAACTCCCGATTCAGTGGCAACGCGAGATGTGACGCTTTCTGAAGCAGGTAATAGCGCTGAGCAATCACGAGGCACATACGAAAAAGCACACGGAAGAGAAGTTTCAACGCATTGACGGCCCTGATACGTTCCTGATGAAACTTCGTGCTGAGATAAGGCGGTCAGGCAAGGAATCCACTGCCCTGACCGAAGAACCGCTGAGTGCTTCTCAGGAACGTCTGGCTCAGAGTCGGCACGCTGGAAAATAGGTAACCGGGGCGGTGAAAGGACAACGTGATACCGAAAATCCGTTTGCTCATCTGTCGCGAAAAGCGCTCGTGGCGATGCTGGAAGATGAAAGTGGCGCCTATACCAAAGTCGAGCGTTATGCGGCCTGGGAGGCGATTCACGACCTTGACAATGCAGGGGTCCGTCGAAACAGGATGCTTCAAGAGCATGAACCCGACAGGCGTCCAGATCTACTCAGAACTCTTGAGTACATCGATAACCTCAGTGAACTTGAGCAAATGCGTAATCCTCCAGGGTATCGTGAGTTCTTCGTAAATCTGCTCAACCAGGGTGAGGCTCTGGAATCAGGCTACGAGCCACCAAGCTTACCGTCGCTGCTCGACATCCTGCAGCAGATCGAGGACGTGGGTTAGCGAGCCGCAGCCCTCTTAGCAACATGCTGACAGGCGGCCTCAACGCTCGATGCGCGCCATCCGTGCCCGTTCATAGCGCGGGTACAGGTGGCTTACGCTGCGCACCAGCTCGTAGCGGGTCAGGCTGAGTGGTTCGAAACGCTGCGGGATGGGCGCGTCGATCACTTCGGTCATGTCCAGCCCCGCCGCCGCGCTGTCACCGAGCAAGGTATCGAGCCAGCCGAGGTAGTCGCGGGTCTGTTCGAAAGGTGTCGCATCTTCGCTAACGGGGCCATGTCCGGGGACCACGATTTTCCACGGAAGAACCTGCAGGCGCGCCAGGTCCTCTTGCCAGACATCCAGGCCTGGACTGTGCGGCGTGGTCGGGGCTCGGTCGTGAAACAGCAGGTCCCCGGCGAACAGGACGCCAGTCGTTTCATCCAAAATCGCCAGGTCCGCCCTACTGTGGCCGGCCATGGCCAGCAGACGCAGGCGATGGCTACCGAACACGTGCAAGCCCGGCTCCGAGGTCAGCGTGGGCAGGTGCACCTGGGTGCCGCGCATCCAGTCGCCCACCATGCGGTAGAGGTTTTCCGCCAGCGCATCGCCCTCCTCGGCCAGCTGTTCGCGGGTATGTGCCAGGGCGGCGATCGGCACATCGGCGAAGGCCTGGTTGCCCAAGGCGTGGTCGGGATGGTGGTGGGTCAGCAGCACCTGCGCCACGGGGCGGTCGGTCACCCGGGCAATGGCTCGACGCAGGGCTTGGCCATAACGCAAGGAGGGACCGGTGTCGATGACCACGACACCCGCTTCGCTGACAATGAACGCGGTGTTGACGATATTGCCGCCATTGTCACGGGAGAAATTATCCGTGCTGCCCACGAGAACCCAGGTGTTCTCCGCCACCTGGCGGGGCTGCAGGCGGTAGTCGAGGTCGGCGAAGGCCGGTAACGTGGCCAGCACCAGGGACAGGAGGATCGCGCGCATTGGCTACTCCAGCACGGCTTGGAAAGGATTGCCGTTGTTGTCACGCAGTTCCAGACGTGTCGGCCCCGATGTGCGTGACTCGAAGGAAAGGTTTGGGTTCTCGCTGACCGCGGGAAACAGCCGCAAGGTCGCCAGAGGCTGCCCTTGGCCATCGAACAAGTCGGCCTGTTCGATGAAGAATTCCGGGATACCGCTTTGCAGGCCATTGTCCATGGGGTGCGAAACCTCGACACGCAACCGTTGCAGGCCGTCGCGCGCGTGGCGGGCGCCCAGCACCTGGCCGAGGCGCTGTTCCCAGTCGGGTTGGGCCCGCGCCACGCTGGGGGCGGTACAGCCGCCGCCTGCCGCGTCGATAAGGCTCGACCCTACATGCCAGACGCCGTCCTCGGTCTGGGCCGCCGCGCGCAAGGGCGTCGCCTGCTCGATGCGAATGCGCAAGGCGAGCAAGGGGCTTACCTCGGGGCCAGGCTGGTAGTCGAAGATCATGGGCAAGGGGTTGAGTTCGGCCCAGGCGATGATGCGCCGCACCCGCCCAGGCAGCCCCCGGGCATCGACCAGTAACGGAACCTGACGCGCGTCCTCCGCAAAAGGTGGTGCGACCACTTTGACCCGAGCATCGAACCGGTAGGGCTCGTCCTTGATCCACTGCTTGCGATAGAACTCCCACATCACCGACGGGACTGGGTCTGGGCCCGGCTCCAGGGCAAGTACGGCGTTGCTGGCAGCCAGCAGGGCAAGGCACAGCACGATCCGGCGCACGTCGCTCACTCCACGACACGGACGCTGTCCAGGTAGGTCCGCACGGCCCAGAGTGCTTCCTGAGAGAGGAAGTCGGCCATCTTCGGCATGTAGACCCGGCCGTCGCGCACCGCGCCATTGCGCACGCGCTCGACGTACCACTCATCACCGATGGCACCTTCCTCCAGCAGGCGCAGGTCTGGCGCGATGCCCCCGGACTTGGCTTCCAGGCCGTGGCAGGCGGCGCAGTTCTGGTTGTAGGCCGAGGCGCCTATGGCCAGCGCCTTGTCGTGATTCTTGCTCTCGCGGTAGGGGTTCTCGGCGCGCCACTCGCTGCCCAGGGGTTCCAGGCCATCGGTGTTGACCGCCGACGGGGTCACGTCGCCGTGCGCCAGGACCGCGCTGGCAGCGCACAGGCCCAGGACGAGCAAGGTAGGCTTCAAGGCGTTTTTCACGATTGTCATTATTCTGCCCTCGACTTCTCAGGTTGCACGCGGCCGTCCCTCGACTGAAAGACGGTCCGGGCATGCTAGGAAGCCAGGCGGCCAGCACCCATGCTGCTTTGGTGGTCGCGCACTCATCCCTTGGTAGTAGCGCTTGCGAGGCAGTTCCAAATCATGGTCGGCCTGGGAAGTTTTCCCGCAACAGGCAGGAAATTTTCCGTATCTCGGTAGGCGGCGGCGTTCCAGGCTATGCAGGCCACAACCTTACTGGGAACTCCAAACATGACAATAAGATCGTTACCCACCACGCTTTCGCCCTTGTCCGCTGCCGTGCACACCGTGCTGCTGGTCGGCAGTCTGGCCCTCGCCGGCGCCGTGCAGGCGCAGCCGGTCAGTTGGGAAGACATCGCCGATGACCACAAGACCACCCATAACGTGCTGCAGTACGGCATGGGCACCAATGCCCAGCGCTGGAGCCCGCTGGCCCAGGTCAACGACCAGAACGTGTTCAAGCTGACGCCGGCGTGGTCCTACTCCTTCGGTGACGAGAAGCAGCGCGGCCAGGAATCCCAGGCCATCGTCAACGACGGTGTGATCTATGTCACCGGTTCCTATTCACGGGTCTTCGCCCTCGATGCCAAGACCGGCAAACGGCTATGGACCTACAACCATCGCCTGCCGGACAACATTCGCCCCTGCTGCGACGTGGTCAACCGCGGCGCGGCCATCTACGGCGACAAGATCTACTTTGGCACCCTCGACGCGCGTGTCGTGGCGCTGAACAAGGATACCGGCAAGGTCGTCTGGAACAAGAAGTTCGGCGACCACAGCGCCGGCTATACCATGACCGGCGCGCCTACCCTGATCAAGGACCAGAAGTCCGGCAAGGTCCTGCTGATCCACGGCAGCTCGGGTGACGAGTTCGGCGTGGTGGGCCAGTTGTACGCCCGCGATCCGGATACGGGCGAGGAAGTCTGGATGCGTCCCTTCGTCGAAGGACACATGGGCCGCCTGAACGGCAAGGACAGTACGGCGACCGGCGATGTCAAAGCCCCGTCCTGGCCAGACGATCCGAATACCGAGACCGGCAAGGTGGAAGCCTGGAGCCATGGCGGCGGCGCGCCCTGGCAGAGCGCGAGCTTCGATGCCGAGACCAATACCATCATTGTCGGGGCGGGTAACCCGGGGCCCTGGAACACATGGGCGCGAACCTCGAAGGACGGCAATCCACACGACTATGACAGCCTGTACACCTCCGGCCAGGTCGGCGTCGATGCCACTACCGGGGAAGTGAAGTGGTTCTACCAGCACACCCCGAACGATGCCTGGGATTTCTCTGGCAACAACGAACTGGTGCTCTTCGATTACAAGGACAAGAACGGCAAGCAGTTCAAGGCCACCGCCCATGCCGACCGCAACGGGTTTTTCTATGTGGTCGATCGCACCAACGGCAAGCTGCAGAATGCCTTCCCGTTTACGGACAACATCACCTGGGCCAGCCATATCGACCTCAAGACCGGGCGTCCCGTGGAAAACGAGGGACAACGTCCGGCCAAGCCCGAGCCTGGCCAGAGCAAGGGCAAGCCGGTCGAGGTCTCCCCGCCTTTCCTCGGCGGCAAGAACTGGAACCCCATGGCCTACAGCCAGGACACCGGCCTCTTCTACGTGCCCTCCAACCAGTGGAAGGAGGAATACTGGACCGAGGAGGTGAACTACAAGAAGGGCTCCGCGTACCTGGGCATGGGTTTCCGTATCAAGCGCATGTATGACGATCACGTCGGTTCGCTGCGAGCCATGGACCCAGCCACTGGCAAGATGGTCTGGGAACACAAGGAGCGGTTGCCGCTGTGGGCAGGAGTCCTGGCCACCAAGGGCAACCTGGTCTTTACCGGAACGGGCGACGGCTACTTCAAGGCCTTCAACGCCAAGACGGGCGACGAGCTGTGGAAATTCCAGACAGGTAGCGGCATCGTCTCGCCGCCCATCACCTGGGAGCAGGATGGCGAGCAGTACATCGGCGTGACCGTCGGTTACGGCGGCGCGGTACCGTTGTGGGGCGGCGACATGGCCGAGCTGACCAAGCCGGTGGCCCAGGGCGGCTCGTTCTGGGTGTTCAAGATCCCGGCCTGGGATACCAAGACCGCACAGCGTTGAGCTAAGCACTTTCACCCCAGTGGTCTGGCGTTGTAACCGTAGAGACTGGCTGGGTCGCGAGCGACCGTACAGGCGTGACGTTGGCATAACCCTCCCCGGGCTGACGTTTCACCCGTGCGGCGTATCGCGGGCAAGCCTTGATGTCGCTCGGTCAAGATCAACGGGGCGCTTTGCGGCCCGCCTGGAGATTGCAAGGCTTGACGGCCTGGCATTGGGTCACGCCGTTTTCTTTGATGCTTTGGCGCGTGGTGGTCGGTACGAGTCTTTCGCATCTCCGGCCAGTGCATCATTCAGGCCGTTCATGCGGCCCTTCCTCCCTTCGTTGAAAGACTGCCGACGTCGGGCATGTCCTTAGGAGATCTGCCATGAAGTACCTCCCCTTGCTGCTCACTCTTGCCATGGCTCCCGCCCTTGCCGATGAACCGGCTGACGGCCCTCTGACCCTCAACGGTTGCGTGATCGCCGAGCACAGCAAATGCGCCGGTGCCAACCTGCGCGGGGCCGACCTGAGCAATCAGGACCTGCGCAAGATGGACCTGTCCGGCGCCGATCTGCGCGAGGCCAACCTGCGCCATGCGCGGCTCGACCTGGCGAATCTGGAGAAAGCCGACCTGCGAGGCGCCAACCTGACCCGGGCGAGCCTGCAACAGACCAATCTACGGATCGCCCAGCTGCAGGGCGCCACGCTGATCGCGGCTCAGGCCTGGGGGGTGTTCGCCCAGGGCGCCAATTTCGAAGGAGCGGACCTGAGCGGCGCCTATCTTGAATTCGGTCGCCTATCCGGGGCCAAGCTGCATGGCAGCAACCTGAAAGCCGCGGACTTGGAGATGACCTGGCTGAGCAAGGCCGACTTGAAGGGCGCCAACCTGGCCGATGCCAATTTGCAGGAAGCCAAGCTGGGCGAAAGCAATCTGGAGAACGCCGACCTGCGTGGGACACGGCAACATTATGCCAACTTCCAGGACAGCAATATGGAGGGGTGCAAGGGGTGTCCCGATACGTGGAAATGACATCATCCGCCACCTCGCCTTGTTAGGCGCCGCCGTGAGGCGAAGTCGCGCTTGCCCTTCTTTTTGAAGCGTGGGGGCAGGTGTTCTTGGCGATGAAATTGGAGAAGGTTTGTTTGCGGTGACGCATACCCGCCACCATCGTGGTAGCTGTACGGTTGCATTACCAGGCGAGTCCTTCGGACTCGATCGCAGGCAAGCCAGCTCCCACCGGTTCAGTGGCAGTTCACCTCTTCTGTGGTGAACCAAATTGGTAGGGGTGGCAGTTCGCTCCTTCTGTGGTAAACCAAAATTGGTATGGGTGGTAGTTCACCCTTCTGTGGTGAACCAAAACTGGTATGGGTGGCAGGTCACCCGTTCTGTGATGAACCAAAACTGGTATGGGCGGCAGTTTGCTCCTTCTGTGGTGGACCAAAATTGGTATGGGTGGCAGTTCACTCCTCCTGTGGTGAACCAAAATTGGTAGGGGTGGCAGTTCACTCCTTCTGTGGTGAACCAAAATTGGTATAGGTGGCAGTTCACTCCTTCTGTGGTGAACCAAAATTGGTATGGGTGGCAGTTCGCTCCTTCTGTGGTGAACCAAAACTGGTATGGGCGGCAGTTCGATCCTTCTGTGGTGAACCAAAATTGGTAGGAGTGGCAGTTCACCCCTCCTGTGGTGGACCAAAATTGGTAGGAGTGGCAGTTCGCTCCTTCTGTGGTGAACCAAAACTGGTATGGGTGGCAGTTCACCCCTCCTGTGGTGAACCAAAATTGGTAGGGGTGGCAGTTCACTCCTTCTGTGGTGAACCAAAACTGGTATGGATGGCAGTTCGCTCCTTCTGTGGTGAACCAAAATTGGTATGGATGGCAGTTCACCCCTTCTGTGGTGAACCAAAACTGGTATGGGCGGCAGTTCATCCCTTCTGTGGTGAACCAAAATTGGTATGGATGGCAGTTCACCCCTTCTGTGGTGAACCAAAACTGGTATGGGCGGCAGTTCATCCCTTCTGTGGTGAACCAAAACTGGTATAGGTGGCAGTTCACCCCTTCTGTGGTGAACCAACTGGCATGGGTGGCAGTGCACTCCTTCCGTGGTGAACCAAAAACTGCCACGGTACCGGTGGGAGCTGGCTTGCCTGCGATCGAGGCCGCAGGACTCGCCTGGCAATGCAAGCTGCCAATCCACACTAGAAGCTGTGGAGACACCGATCCTAATCAATAGCTCCTCTGCGCAACCCCGTAAAACCGAGCCCATGCACCTGACAACTGCGGCTCCAATCACACTGCTTCAACCCCCAGCAATCCCCCTCAAGCCGCCACCTTCACCAACCCACTGGCAATCGCCAGATGCACCAGCTCCGCCTGCCCACTGACCTGCAGTTTGCTCTTGAGCAATGTCAGGTGGTTGGACACCGTCTTGCTGCTGATGCACAGCTGCTGCGCAATCACGCGCAAGGCGGTGCCCTTGGCCAGCATCAGGAAGATTTCGGTTTCGCGCTGTGTCAGGCCGTCCAACCGATCGCAGGTGGACTGACGAGGCTGACAGGCCAACGCCGTGGCCAGCCCCTGCTCGATGTAGGCATGTCCCGCCAGGCTCCGGCGCACGGCCTCGATCAGCGTCTCGGGCGCGACGCTTTTGGACAGGAAGCCACAGGCGCCCGCTTCCAGGGCCTGCCGAACCAGACCCAGCTCCGTATGCTCGCTAAGGAACAGCACGCGCAAGTGCGGCAGGCGTTGGCGCAGCCTGCGGGTGGTCTCCAGCCCACTGATGCCCGGCAGATCGAAATCCATGATGACCAGCCCCGGCACCTGGACCTGCACCTGCTGCAGCGCTTCTTCGCCGCTACCCGCCTGGCGCACCGGCATCTGGGCAAGGTGCTGTTCCAGTGTCGTTGCCAGGCCCAGGCGCAGCAACGGATGATCGTCGACCAAGAGGATGGCCATGCCCTTTCTCCCTGATTCATGGGTACTCCCATCCTAGGACCCTGCATGCACCCGCCCCTTACGACTTTGGTACTGGTTCGCCTGTCGATGGTCGCATTCACAAAGCCTGGGTACTGGCTCTTAATGACCCGCATAACAAGAACGAGACTGCGACCATGCCGCGCGCCCTGCCTGTCCTCGTGTGCCTTCTGATGGCGTTACACCTACCCACCGCAAGCGTGGCTGCCACTACTCCGCTTTTCTCTCCCGACGGCTACCGCATCACGCTCTACCGTAGCCCGACACCCACCGAAGCACCGGCCGGCGCGCGGTTGGTCGATACCGCACAGGTCCGTCGACTCATGGCCCAGCAGGCCTCGCCGTTGCTGATCGACGTCTATCGCCTTCCCTGGCTGCAAGACCGTTTCATCGCCACCGAGCCCCATGCCAACCTGCCTGGCAGTCACTGGTTGCCCAATACCGGCGACGGCGTCCTGGAGTCACGCTGGGCCAGCTATTTGAGCGACCAGCTGCAGCATCTGAGTGGCGGTGACCCAGGCCGTGGCCTGGTGTTCTACTGCCGCTCCGATTGCTGGCTGAGCTGGAATGCGGTCAAGCGCGCCGCGGCGCTGGGCTACACCTCGCTGTACTGGTACCGTGATGGCCTGGATGCCTGGGAAGCCGCGGGCCTGCCGGTGCAGGACGCCACGCCCGTACCACTGCCCTGAAACACCGTTTGCGTGCACATACCCACAACAACAAGGTGCAAAGCCATGTACAAGATCCTCATCGCCGACGATCACCCGCTGTTCCGCGAGGCTATCCACAATGTCATCGCCGATGGCTTTCCCGGCAGCGAGGTGATGGAGACCGCGGACCTCGACAGTGCCGTGGAGCTGACCCAGGTCAATGACGATCTGGACCTGATCCTGCTCGACCTCAACATGCCCGGCATGCACGGTCTGGGCGGGCTGATGAACCTGCGCAACGAGGCGCCGACCATCCCGGTGGTCATCGTCTCCGCCGAACAGGACAAACAGGTGGTGCTGCAGGCCATTACCTATGGCGCGGTGGGTTTCATCACCAAGTCCTCGCCGCGCGCGCAGATGACCGAAGCCATCGAGCAGATCCTCAACGGCAACGTCTACCTGCCGCCGGACATCATCCGCACGCAGAAGCCGGGCACCCGACGCAACTCGACCGAATCCCACGGCTTTGCCCCCGAACTGCTGCAGGCATTGACTCGCAAACAGTTGTTGGTGCTCGAACGCATGACCAAGGGCGAGTCGAACAAGCAGATCGCCTACAACCTGGATATCGCCGAGACCACCGTCAAGGCACATGTGTCGGCCATCCTGCGCAAGCTCAACGTGCATAACCGGGTGCAGGCGATACTCAGTGCCGGGGACATCGACTTCAGTGCCTATCTCAGGCGATAGCGGGAAATGATCGCCCTCATTGCATCTGGCCATTGAACATTGCGATCAAGGTGCAGTAAGCTCGGGACCATTCACTGGAGAGCCACATGCCTGCCAACCGTCTTCTCAACCCCCTTCGCACCGGACGCACCCAGCGCCCTGTGAGGGTCGTTGCCGACTGCCAGGCCGTCGCCAGTTTTTATTACGGGTATTGGTTTAGCCACTGGCGCCGCTGATACCCACAACGGCGCCCACCTTCGAGGGGCCGCCGAACTTGAGAACACTCAACCCCCGGTCGGCCTCCCGACCGGGGGTTTTGCATTTCAAGGCCGCCAGAAATTCATTCGCAACGAGGACCTGATCATGAACTACACCACCTATTACTTCGCTCACACCTATGCCTGGCGATTTAGCCAATTCCGTTCGGGCCAGCCTGCCGCCTCCGTTCGGTCCATCACTGGTGGCACTCCCTCACCTAGCGCCACGACGGCCCTTTGTCGAACACCTCGATAGGGCCGACCGCGCGGGCCAGAACCCGCCGTCCGCCCAGGAATCAACGCCATGCATAGCTCCTCCCTCGCACTGCCCCTGACCCAACCCCAGGCTGCCAACACCTCCGTCAGCCAACGTTTGCCCAGCCCTCACCTGCTCAAGCAGCAGATGCCCCTGTCCTCGGTGCTCGCTCAACAGGTCGAGCAACACCGCCAGGCGGTCCGCGCCATTCTCGAAGGTCGCGACAAGCGCCTGCTGGTGATCGTCGGGCCCTGCTCGATCCATGACCCACGCTCGGCCCTTGAATACGCTGATCGCCTGGCCGAACTGAGCCATGAGGTCGGTGAGCGGATGCTGCTGGTCATGCGCGCCTATGTCGAAAAGCCACGCACCACGGTGGGATGGAAGGGTCTGGTGTACGACCCCCACCTCGATGGCAGCGACGACATGCACGCCGGGTTGGGGCTGTCGCGAGGCTTGATGCTGGGCATGCTCGAGCGGGGGCTGCCGATTGCCACCGAGCTGCTGCAACCCATGGCGGCGGGTTACTTCGACGATCTGTTGAGCTGGGCGGCCATTGGCGCGCGTACCACCGAATCCCAGGTGCACCGCGAGATGGTCAGCGGGCTGGGCTTGCCGGTCGGCTTCAAGAACGGCACCGATGGCGGTGTCGGCATTGCCGCCGATGCCATCCGCAGCGCAGCCCATGCGCACCGGCACTTCGGAATGGATGCCCAAGGCTTCCCGGCCCTCGTCGAGACCCTTGGCAACCCTGACACTCATCTGGTGCTGCGTGGCGGACACAAGGGGCCTAACCATGATGCGACGAGTGTCGAGCAGGCGCGCCAAGGGCTGACGAAGGCAGGGTTGGCGGAGCGGATCATGGTCGACTGCAGCCATGCCAACAGTGGCAAGGATCCGCTGCGCCAGCCCGCGGTCTTCACCGATGTGCTGGATCAGCGCCTGGCAGGAGACAAAACCCTGGTCGGTGTAATGCTCGAAAGCCACCTGTTCGACGGCTGCCAGCCGCTGGGCAAAGGTGCCCTGAAGTACGGAGTATCGGTCACCGACGGCTGCCTTGGCTGGACATCGACGCAAAGCCTGCTGCGCGAGGCGGCCACGCGGTTGTCACGCTGAAAGTATCGGAGCCGCCCAGCCTCTTCGCTTGAGCGTCTCCGATGGCAGCTCACCGAACTGCATCCGGTAGCTCTCGGAAAACCGGCCCAGGTGCAGGAACCCCCAGTCCAGAGCGATTTCGGTGAGGTTGCGCACCGGACAGTCGGGATCGCTCAGGCAAGCGTGGATACGTTCCAGCTTGCGCTGACGTATGTAACGCTTGGGAGTGCTGTCCAGTTGGCGGTCGAACAGGCTGTAGAGCGAGCGCTGGCTCATCCGCGCCTGATCGGCCAGGCCTTCGCAGGTCAAGTCGCGTTTGAGGTTGCGCTCGATGTAGTCGAGGATGCGCTCCAGGTCGGCGCTCGGCGAGCCGAGGCATTCCCGGCTGATATTGGTGCTCATCAAGGACAACAGCTTGCTGCCGACGATCTGGCTGTAATGTCCCTGCACCCGTTGCAACGAATCGGCCACCTCGGCCTCCTGGCAGATCATTGCCAGCAGGTTGACGAAACCGTCCAGCTCATCGAGCCGGTAGTGATTGCGCAGAAAGCGCACGCCAGGCTCGGGCCGACGCCAGCGTTGCTCGGCGCAGATGTCCTCGAGCAGCCACACCGGCACCTTGAGGATGAACTTCTCGCAGTCCTCCGAATAGGTCAGGTCGACCGGATCGTCCGGGTTGATCAACAGCAACTCACCCGGCACCAAGTGATGTTCACGCTGCCGCGCGCGCCAGAGGCAGTTGCCCTTGAGCAGTATCTGCAGGTGATAACTGGTTTCCAACGCCGGCGAGGTGACACGCACGCTGCCACCGTAGCTGATACGGCACAGATCGAGGTCGGCGAATTTGCGGTGACTCAGGTTGGCCAGGGGATGGGTCGTACGCGAAAGGCCGATGCAATGCTGCCCGACATGCAGGTTCACGTAATCGGAGACCGCATGGGGGTCGGCATATTGAAACACGCTACTGCGCTCGCTCAGCAGGCGGCTTTCCATAGGCAAGGCACTCGATCTGTTATTGTTCTAGGCGCCGAGATCTGCTGCCCGAGGGCTGCGATCGCGGTCGTTCACGGTCATTCTAACCGGCTGCCGAGGATGCTTCGGGACAGTCGACAGCCGGTGTTCAGGCGCCACACTAAGCAATGAGGCCATGTCGATGCAATTCGACCATGGCCGGGACCGGGCGAACAGCGAACGAAGACCTTGTCGATCCGTTCGATTACCGGGCGACAGCGCAACGGTTGGGCAAGACGGGGCGGCGCTCTGCCTGCTGCCGAAATGCCTTGCAAACATCCAATCCCGCCACTCGGGAAATTTTCCTACAGTCGCACATGGCCCTCTGTTAAAAAAACGATGCCGTCTACTGGAGTCCAGTTCATCCATGTCATTCTCGTTGCCTTCCTCCCTCAAGCGCCGCTGGCCCGCATGGCTGTGCCTGATCCTGCTGATCATCGGCCTGCCCGCGGGCTGCAGCGTGCTTCAGCACAAGGAGCGCGAGCTGGTGTTTCGCATCGAGCCGGGAGAGGCCAGCTGGTTCCGTGGCCTGCCCGAAGGGGTGCAGGAGCTCGACCTGCGTCCGCGCACCTTCGGTCAGGACCAGAGCCTGCATGCCTGGTGGTGGCCGGCCCAACGCGCCGATGCCCCCGCCATTCTCTATCTGCATGGCGTTCGCTGGAACCTTACCGGCCAGCTGTTTCGCATCGAGCAACTGCATGCCATGGGTTACTCGGTGCTGGCCGTGGATTATCGCGGTTTCGGCCAGAGCCGCGGCGACTTGCCTTCCGAGGCCACTGTTTACGAAGACGCGCGCACTGCCTGGGAGCGCTTCAGCGAACTGCAGCCTGATGCAAGCAAGCGCCTGATTTTCGGTCACTCGCTGGGCGGGGCCGTCGCCGTCGACCTGGCGTCCGAACTGGCCAGTCAGGCGGAAAAGGACGGCAGCCCGGTACCGGCTCGCGGACTGATCCTGGAGTCCACCTTCACCTCCCTCGGTGACGTGGCCGCGGTGGTTGCCGATACCGCGCTGCCGATCCGCTGGCTGCTGTCGCAGAAATTCGATTCCCTGGACAAGATCAACACCATCGGCATGCCGCTGCTGGTGGTGCACGGCCTGGACGACCGTTATGTACCTCCTCGCTTCAGTCAGCAGCTCTTCGATGCGGCGCACCAGCCCAAGGCACTGCTGCTGGTCCCAGGGGCGTCCCACAACAACAGCATGAAATTGGCGGGACAGCGTTATCGGCAAGCGATCCAGGCCTTGCTCTAGACCGTCTATTGCACTGGCAGGAAGTTCATGAACAGCAGGCTTTGCGCATAGTTGAGGCCAATCCGCCGGTAGCGCTCGTCGAGCATCTGGGCGAGCAGGTCGAGCCTGGCTACGATCTTGCCAAACTCGACCGCGAAACTGAGATTGCTGCCCTCTTCCGAGATTTCGTTGGAAAACAGCAGCAATACCCCATTGGCGTCCTGACGCTGGCTGAGCATCCAGGTCGCTTTCTCGATATTGCGAGCAGCATTATTGACGAAAAGCGGGTCAATGGCATCGGTCATGAAGAATTCGGTACGCCCGCCGTGCGCCGTGATCAACATGCTGCCGATGGCGTAGATGAAGGCGCCTACCCGATCGCCTCGGAACTCGGGACTCAAGGCATGGCTGAGCGCCGCCAGGTCACGCCGGTTCCCCAGTTGCGGCAGGGGCTGGCGCTGCTCGATCGCCTGCCGGATATGTCGTTCGGCAGTGGCGGCGTCGACGAAACCCGACATCTTCCATTGATTCGGATTGCGCAGGTAGAGCTTGTTCATCAGCAGGTAGAGGCTTTGCAGGTTGTCGTGCATGGAGAGGGTCGCCATACGGTCGACGCTGGTCTGGAAAAACTCTCGCGGAGTGCCCTCCCCGAACTGATTGACGATGTCCCGACCCTGCTGCTGGGTGCAGGCGCACAGGCCCATCAAGGCACCTGCGAGGACGGCGCGCGGTAGGAAGGTAGAGAGAGAAGCGGGCATCGGCAACGGCATCTGCGGTCAGCGGCCCAGTCGGAAATCGGCTTGGCCTGGCCAGGCATAGAGCGCCAGGAACGCAAAAAGTGCGATGACCGTACCTCGCCCCGCGCCTGCTCGGCGCAGGCGCGGGGCGAGTTTCCGTACCGGACGCGTCTAGGCCGCGGCGCGGAGCATTTCCAGCACCTGCGCGTGCAACGCGCGATCACCGCAGGCCACCACGGCCCCACCTTGCTGTGCCGAACCGCCATCCCAGGCGGTGATGATGCCGCCGGCGCCTTCGATGATCGGGATCAATGCCTGCACGTCGTAGGGCTGCAAGCTGGCCTCGACGATCACATCGACGAAGCCGCTGGCCAGCATGCAATAGGCGTAGCAGTCACCGCCGTAACGCATGAGGCGGGCCTGGCCGGCCACTTTTTCGAACGCTTTCTGGCGGGCCGGGGTATCGAACATGTCGGGCGTGGTGCACATCAGTGTGGCCGTGGCCAGATCGGCGCACGCTCGGGTCTTCAAGAGGGCAGTAGCACTCCAGGCCCCTTGCGGTGTGCCGATGAAGCGTTCGCCGGTGAAAGGCTGGTTCATAACGCCGATCACTGGCCGGGCGCCGTCGTTGAGGGCAATCAGCGTGCCCCAGAGGGGTAGCCCGGTGATGAAGGCGCGGGTGCCGTCGATGGGGTCCAGTACCCAAGTCAGCGGACTGCTTCCCGGCTCCACGCCCTGTTCTTCTCCGAGAATCCCGTGATCGGGATAGCGAGCCTGGATCAAAGCGCGCATGGCATCTTCAGCCGCCTTGTCGGCCGCGGTCACCGGATCATATAGCCGACCGCCCTTGTCTTCGATGTCCAGCGGGGCACGAAAGTAGGGCTGGATCGCCGCGGCGGCGGCGTCGGCCAACCGCTCGGCGAACGCGCGGTATTCGCCGATCTGGTCGTCGGTCAGGAGCATGGGGAAAGCCTCGTCTTGGAGAAGTGGCCGCATGATACCCGAGTTGTAGCGGCCTTCAGCAGCAGGTGCATGTCGACGGATCGAGGTACTCCCGTGGTCGAGAGACGCCTCCACTGGCTCTGGCCTCAAGCATCCGCTTGCAGAAACGCCCGCACCCGCTCGGCAGCCATGGCGGGATCCTCTTGCATGAAGCAATGCCCTCCCTCTACCTGCCGGACTGTTACATGAGCGTTGATCGCGGCCATATGACGGGCCGAAGGCGGCACGAAGTCGTAAGTGTCCGCGCCATGCACGATATGAGTCGGTGACCGAATGCCGGCCAAGGTCGACCACATCCGCGCCGGGTACGAGCTGAATATATCGACCTCGCGACTGGGTCGGCACTTGAGCACCACGCCCTCGCCGGTATCGCCAATGGCATGGGTCACATAGGCCTGCAGCGCAGGATCGCTCCATCCCTTGAAGATTCCCCGCCCCTGCAGCGAAGCCAAGGCCGCTTCTCGATCGGGCCAGTGACTACGGCGTTTGGCGGCCTTGCGCGCCAAGGCGTGCCAACGTTGCAAGCCCACCAGGGCAGCTGCGCGCATCATGAAGATCATGCGCCGGTTGAACAGCACCGGGTCGAGCAATACGCCGCGCTCGAACAACCCCGGCTCTCGCGCGAGAATCAGGCCGGTCAGCACACCGCCGAAGCTATGGCCCACGGCGTGACGCTTAACGCCACCGTAATCACGCCTCCCCGCCTCGAAAGCCTCGACCGCCAGCGCAGCCGCGCGATCCCAACCGCGAAATGGCCCGCCATGGTCACTGTCGCCATGGCCTTGGACATCGCTGAGCCACAGGTCGAAATGCTCGCCCAGACGCATGAGCAACGGCTCATAAGCCAGACTGCAAAAACCGTTGCCATGCAGGAAATGCAGCAGCGGACGCCCACTGGGTGGTGAGCGCCAGCCACGTAGGGTAAAGCCTTCGGAGCAGTCATGGGACCAAGGAATCAGCTGCATCGGAAACTGCGCTCGTCGGCTCAGGAGAATGCCGATTCTACAAAGAGTAACGGGTATAGCGAAATCACTAGCAAGGCGGCCATCACCAGATTGAATAGCGTCAGCCAGCGCGGCTCTCGCAGAATGTTGCGCAATGCACTGCCGAACATGACCCAGACGCCGACACTGGGAAGGTTGACCAGCGCGAACACGGCCGCGATGACGATCACGTTCATGACATAGCCTTGCGCAGGCGTATAAGTAGTGATCGCTCCCACTGCCATCACCCATGCCTTGGGGTTGACCCACTGGAACGCCGCAGCGCCCCAGAAGCCGAGCGGCTTGCGGGACCCCGCCGTATCGCTTGCCAGCGGGCCCGAAGTGGCGATCTTCCAGGCCAGATACAGCAGGTAGGCAGCGCCGGCATAGCGCAGGATGGTGTACAACGACGGCACCGCCTTGAATACCTCGCCCAGGCCAAATCCAACCGCCAGTACCATCACCATGAAACCCACGCTGATCCCTATCGCATGGGGAATGGTACGGCGCACGCCGAAGTTGACGCCGGACGCCAACAGCATGGTGTTGTTGGGCCCTGGGGTAATCGAGGAAACGAAGGCGAAAAGTACGAAGGCGGTGAATAGATCGAGTGATCCAAGCATGAGGGAGCTTCCAAGGCATTTTTTATGTGACTTCACACTAGCTGAGCAATCCTGCCACTCGACCCATACAGTTAGGTTAAATTGTTCCCCTACACTTTACTGTGTTGCTGACCTGCTTTTCCCTAGGATCCATGTCCTTGTAATCGTCGATGTCGTTCGCTCTTCGTACAATGGATTTGCGCGAGCTTGCGGGCACGTTTACAGCGCTGCCCTCCATGGCCGATCATGTTTCCCTGACTCCTTGAGGCGCCGATCCCATGACCCTGTCCATCCGCCCCGCCGTGCGCTCCGATGCGGCGCGAATCCTGACTTTCATCACTGAACTGGCTGAATACGAACGCGCCCGACACGAAGTGGTCGCCACCTTGACCGATATCGAGAAGACCTTGTTCGAGCCTGATTCCAGAACCAGTAGCCTGATCTGTGAGCGCGACGGTGAGCCTGTCGGCTTCGCTGTCTATTTCCAGAGCTATTCGACGTGGCTGGGGCGCAATGGGATCTACCTGGAGGACCTCTATGTCACGCCTGGGCAACGCGGCAGCGGCGCGGGTCGACAATTGCTCAGGTACATTGCCCAGGAGGCCGTGGCCAATGGTTGCGGACGGCTCGAATGGAGCGTGCTCGACTGGAACGAGCCCGCGATAGGCTTCTATGACTCCCTGGGTGCCCAGGCACAGAGCGAGTGGGTCCGCTATCGCCTTGAGGGCGATCGCCTGGCGCGCTTTGCAACGCAATAACCGCTCGGATTCGAGGCATCGGTGTTCGGGGAGACACCGTGAAACAATTACGCTAGGCTTGGCGCTTTCCCCCAAGGAGTAGTTCCCATGGCTAAAGCCACCGCCCGCCACATCCTCGTCTCCAGCGAAGACAAGTGCAACGAACTCAAGGCGCAGATCGAAGCCGGTGCCGACTTCGGCGAAGTTGCCAAGGCCAACTCCACCTGCCCATCCAGCCGCCAGGGCGGTGACCTGGGCTCGTTCGGTCCAGGCCAGATGGTCAAGGAATTCGATACCGTGGTCTTCAGCGCGCCCGTCAATACCGTGCAAGGTCCGGTCAAGACCCAGTTCGGCTATCACCTGCTCGAAGTGACCAGCCGTCAGGACTGATCCTTCTTGCCAGTCGTTGGACTGACACTGAAAGCGGGCAACGCGCAATCGTTGCCCGCTTTCAGTGTCATGGCCCAGGATACCAGCGACCTTCCCGGGCACATCGGACCGAAGACCGCTGCGGGCCTTGCATCCATTCGGACTTGCGCCGGCATTCCCCTCCCTACGTGCACCAGGTTGCTCCAGAAAGCTCGCCGTTCTCTGGCCGCCGGACATATCCTCCTGACGTTGTGCCTGGGCATGCCGTCCGCCGCCCTCGCCGCCCCTGGCCATGCGCTCACCGTCTATGGCGAACCCGCTCGCTACCCCGCTGACTTTCGGCACTTCGACTACGTCAACCCTGACGCCCCCAAGGGCGGCAGCCTGAGCCGCTCGGCCCTGGAAATCGGTCAGTTCGATCACATACTGCCCTATGTCGACAAGGGCACCGGCGTCAGCCAGGTCGACGGGTGGCTGTACGCCCCCCTGGCCGTGCGCTCGCTCGACGAGCCCTATACGGTCTACGGCCTGATCGCCAAGTCCATGGAGCGTGGCCCGGACGATGCCTGGCTACGCTTCGAGCTGGATCCGCGCGCAACCTTTGCCGATGGCCAGCCGGTATGCGCCGACGATGTACGCTTCACCTACGAGCTGTTGATGAGCCAGGGCAGCCTGACCTATCGCACCCAGTTCGCCGACGTCGCCAGTGTCACGGTCGAAGGGCCGAGACAGGTGCGGTTCGACTTCAAGCGTCCGCACAGCCGTACCTTGGCGCTGGACCTGGCCAGCCTGCCGGTGTTTGCGCAGCACGATCTGCAGCAGCGTGACTTTGGCACCGGCGCCGGGTTCGGCAAGCCGGTAGGCAGCGGTCCGTATCGCATCGGCAGCATCGACAATGGCCGCAGCATCACCTTCGAGCGCGATCCGAACTGGTGGGCCAAGGACTTGCCGGTCAACCGCGGACGCTACAATTTCGATCGCCTGCGCATCGAGTTCTTCGGCGACACGGAGGTGGCGCGCCAGGTGTTGCGCGGCGGGGCCTACGACTACAACCGCGAGTTCTCGGCCACCGGCTATACCCTCGGCTATCAGGGGGCGGCGCTTGACGACGGTCGCCTGCAACGCGCCCATCTCGGTGCCGCCAAACCCCAGGCCGCGCAGGGCTTCGTGTTCAATCTCGAGCGCCCGATGTTCCAGGATCGGCGTGTGCGGCAGGCCCTGGGTCTGCTGTGGGACTTCGAGTGGAGCAACCGGCAGATGATGCGCAACCTGTACATCCGCCAGCAGAGCTTCTTCTCCAACACACCGCTGGCCGCGCGTGAACCGCCCGATGCCGACGAACTGGCATTGCTCGAACCCTTGCGCGGGCAGGTGGCGGAAGAGGTGTTCGAGCGCGTGTTCACCGCGCCGGTCACCGATGGCTCCGGTATCGTTCGCGCTCAGCAGTTGCAAGCCTTGGCACTGCTCGCCGCCGCCGGATGGCACCCCGCGGGCGATCGACTGGTCAATGCCCAGGGCGAGCCGCTGAGCTTTACCTTCCTGAACGGTCAGTCGGGCCTGGAGCGCCTGCTTCTACCCTGGAAGCGCACGCTGGCGCAGATAGGTATCGACCTGCAGATCCGCAATGTCGATTCGGCCCAGTATGTCAATCGCCTGATGGCTCGCGACTACGACATGATCGTCACCGGTTATCCGGTCACCTTGTCACCGGGCGCCGAGCTGTACAGCTACTTCGGCTCGGCCGCGGCCCATGACCCTGGCTCGAACAACCTGATGGTCCTGCGCGATCCCGCGGTGGATCGGCTGATCGATGGCCTGGTACGCGCCGACAGCCAGGCCGCCATGCAACGCCATGCGCGCGCCTTGGATCGCGTGCTGCAGTGGAACTACTACTGGATCCCCAACTACTACCCGCCCGGCAGCTCGACCGCCTGGTGGAATCGCTTCGGCCTGCCCAGGGTGCAACCGGCCTATGACGAAGGCCTGGACAGCTGGTGGGAGATCAGCCCGACACCCTTGACCGATGCGCAGATGGCCGAGCGGCTGGGACGCGCGCCATGACGGCCTATATCCTGCGGCGCCTGCTGCTGATCATTCCGACCCTGCTGGCTATCCTGCTGGTCAATTTCGCCATCGTCCAGGCCGCGCCAGGTGGGCCCGTGGAGCAAGCGGTGGCACGCCTGCAGGGCCTCGCCGGCGGCGCGCCCGGAGCGCGGGTCGAGACCGTGCAAAACGCGTCCCGGGCCAGCCGTGGCCTCGACCCCAAGCTGATCGAGGAGATCAAGCGCCAGTACGGCTTCGACAAGAGCGCGCCGGAGCGCCTGTGGCTGATGCTTGGCCAGTATGCTCGGCTGGACTTTGGCAGCAGCTTCTTCCGCGGCGCCAAGGTCACGGATCTGATCGTGGACAAACTGCCGGTTACCCTGTCCCTGGGCTTCTGGGCGACCTTGATCACCTACCTGGTGTCCATTCCGCTAGGTATTCGCAAGGCGGTACACCACGGCAGCCGCTTCGATGCCTGGAGCAGTGCCTTGATCGTGATCGGCTACGCCCTGCCGTCGTTCCTGTTCGCCTTGCTGCTGATCGTGCTGTTCGCCGGTGGCACCTCGCTGAACTGGTTCCCGGTTCGCGGCCTGGTCTCCGAGAATTTCGCGCAACTCAATCTGCTGGGCAAGGTGGCCGATTACTTCTGGCATCTGGTACTGCCGGTCAGCGCACTGGTGATCGGCGGTTTCGCGACCCTGACCTTGCTGACCAAGAACGCTTTCCTCGACGAGATCTCTCGCCAGTACGTGGTCACCGCCCGGGCCAAGGGGCTGAGCGAGCGTCGCGTGCTCTACGGACACGTCTTGCGCAACGCCATGCTGCTCGTGGTCGCAGGCATCCCACAGGCGCTGATCACCGTATTCTTTGCCGGTTCCCTGCTCATCGAGGTGATCTTTTCGCTCGATGGGCTCGGGCGCATGAGCTACGAAGCGGCAGTGTCGCGTGACTACCCGGTGGTGTTCGGCACCTTGTTCATCTTTACCCTGGCCGGCCTCCTGATCCGTCTGCTCGGTGACCTGGCCTATACCGTACTGGACCCACGCATCGACTTCGACGCGAGGTCGCACTGATGCTGTCGCCCGTCGCACGCCGTCGCCTGCAGCGCTTTCGTCGCAACCGCAGGGGCTGGATCTCGCTGTGGCTGTTCGCGATCATCCTGCTGCTCAGCCTAGGCGCCGAACTGGTGGCCAACGACAAGCCGTTGCTGCTCAGCTACAAAGGCGAACTGTATGTGCCGATGCTCAAGCGCTATACCGAGCGGCAGTTCGGGGGACAACTGCCCTTCCAGCCCGACTACCGTAGCCAGTACGTCCGTCAGCTGATCGAGGCCCAAGGCGGCTGGATGCTCTTCCCGCCGATCCCATTTGGCGCCGACACACCCAACTACGATTTGCAGGTACCGACGCCAAGCCCGCCATCCACGAGCAACTGGCTGGGCACCGACGATCAGGGCCGCGATGTCCTGGCGCGGGTACTGTACGGCACGCGCGTGTCGCTGCTGTTCGCCTTCACGCTGACAGCCATCAGTGTCCTGATCGGCCTGACCGCGGGCGCGCTGCAGGGTTATCACGGCGGTTGGGTCGACCTGCTTGGCCAACGCGTACTCGAGGTCTGGTCGGGCTTGCCGGTGCTTTACCTGCTGATCATCCTCAGTGGCTTCGTGGAGCCGGACTTCTGGTGGCTGCTGGGGATCATGGCGCTGTTTTCGTGGCTGGCGCTGGTCGACGTGGTGCGCGCCGAATTCCTTCGCGGGCGCAACCTGGAATACGTCAAGGCTGCCAGGGCGCTCGGCCTGCCGGATCATCAGGTGATGCTGAGACATATCCTGCCCAATGCCATGAACGCTACCCTGACTTATGTGCCGTTCATGCTGACCGGGGCCATTTCGACCTTGACCGCCCTGGATTTCCTCGGCTTCGGCATGCCGGCTGGCAGCGCCTCGCTGGGGGAGCTGGTGACCCAGGGCAAGCAGCACCTGGAAGCGCCCTGGCTGGGTTTCACGGCGTTTTTCGCCCTGGCCCTGATCCTGTCGCTATTGGTATTCATCGGCGATGCCTTGCGCGAGGCCTTCGACCCTCGAGCCTGAACCGCGCGGCCGGCACCGCTTCATTCGTCCAAGGAGCTTTCCATGAATCTGCACGGCAAGACAGCGGTCATCACCGGTTCCACCAGCGGCATCGGTCTCGGCATCGCCCAGGCGCTGGCCAGGGCTGGGGCGAATATCGTGCTCAACGGGTTCGGCGACGCCAAGGCGGCGATCGACGAGGTGGCCAGGCACGGGGGCAAGGTCAGTCATCACCCGGCCGATTTGTGCGAGGTCGAGCAGATCGAGGCACTCTTTGCCCATGCCGAAGCGGTTTTCGGCGCGGTCGATATCCTGGTCAACAATGCCGGAATCCAGCACGTGGCGCCGGTCGATCAGTTCCCGCCCGAGGCCTGGGACAAGATCATCGCACTGAACCTGTCGGCGGTCTTCCATGGTACGCAGCGTGTCTTGCCGGGTATGCGGGCGCGCGACTGGGGGCGTATCGTCAACGTCGCTTCCGTGCACGGCTTGGTCGGGTCGACCGGCAAGGCGGCTTACGTGGCGGCCAAGCATGGGGTGATCGGCCTGACCAAGGTGGTCGGCCTGGAAACCGCTACCAGCAATGTCACCTGCAATGCCATCTGCCCTGGCTGGGTACTGACGCCGCTGGTGCAGAAGCAGATCGATGACCGCGTCGCCGCGGGCGCCGAGCCACGACAGGCGCGGCAGGATCTGCTGGCCGAGAAGCAGCCGTCACTCGCCTTCGTGACCCCGGAGCATCTCGGGGAGCTGGTGGTGTTCCTGTGCAGCGAAGCGGGTAGCCAGGTCCGTGGCGCGGCATGGAATGTCGACGGGGGCTGGCTGGCCAGGTAAGCGGCTGGATCGCTCTGGACCGGCGGGGATCGAGTCGCTGCGCGGCGTGATCGGTCGCACATCCATCGGTGCAATGGACCACACTGTATTGGACTGGCGGCGCAAGGGCGCATCGCTTCCACAATCGGTACCGGAGGAGTCAGGCATGAGCGAAGTTCTGTGGCGCCCGAGCACGGCACAAGTCCAGGCGAGCCGGATGGATGCGTTTCGTCGCCAGGTCAACCGGCGCTACCACCTTGAGCTGAATGACTATGCCGCCTTGCACCGCTGGAGCATCGAGCAGCGCCCGGCGTTCTGGGAGGCGCTGGCGGAGTGCTTCCAGGTGCGCTGGCACGCATCGCCGCGCAAGGTCCTGGACGACACCGGGCACATGCGCGAAGCGCGATGGTTCGCTGGGGCGACGCTGAACTACGCCGAACACCTGCTCCTACGTCGTGACGATGGCACGGCGGTGGTGGCCGTGGGTGAGGATGGTACGCGCCAGGCCTTGAGCCACGCGGACCTCGCCGCCCATGTCGCGGGACTGCAACGCGCGTTGCGCGAGGCGGGTATCGGCGAGGGCGACCGGGTAGCGGCGGTGATGCCCAACACCTGGCAGACCCTGGTGGCCATGCTCGCATGCGCCAGTCTCGGGGCCATCTGGTCGAGCGCATCTCCGGACTTCGGTACTCATGGCATCATCGACCGTTTCGGCCAGATCGAGCCGAAGCTGTTGATCGTCTGCGCCGGATATCGGTACGCCGGCAGATCCATCGATCAGGTCGAGAAGGTCAACCAGGTGATAGGCGGCTTGCCGGGGCTGCAACGACTGCTGGTGGTCCCCTACGGCCGACCGCACACTCGCGCCGACGAATTCACGGCGCCGCGGGTCAGCTTGTGGGACGACTTCTACCAGCCCGGAGGAGAGCCCGCATTCGTCCCGCTGCCCTTCGACCATCCGCTCTACATCCTCTATTCCAGCGGCACCACGGGCGTGCCCAAATGCATCGTCCACCGCGCGGGCGGCGTGCTGCTGCAACATCTCAAGGAACACGGCCTGCACAGCGACTTGAAGCCCGACGATGTGTTGTTCTACTACACCACCTGTGGCTGGATGATGTGGAACTGGCTGGTCGGGGGGCTGGCCGTGGGCGCGACCCTGGTGCTGTACGACGGCTCGCCGTTCCATCCGGGCCCATCGCGCCTGCTGGACCTGATCGACAGCGAACGCATTCAGGCCTTCGGCACCAGTGCCAAGTACCTGGCCGCGCTGGAGCAGACCGGCCTGGAGCCGATGCGCAGCCACGCGCTCGACAGTCTGCGCCTGATCATGTCCACCGGGTCGCCGCTCTCGCCGCACAGCTACGATTACGTGTACACCCGCATCAAGACCGACCTGTGCCTGGCCTCCATGTCCGGCGGGACGGATATCGTCTCCTGTTTCGTGCTTGGCAATCCGACCTTGCCGGTGCATCGCGGCGAGATCCAATGCAAGGGGCTCGGCATGGCGGTCGAAGTCTGGGACGAAGATGGCAGGCAGGTGATCGGCGAGAAAGGCGAGCTGGTCTGCACCCGCGCCTGCCCGAGCATGCCGTCGGGGTTCTGGGGGGATGAAGACGGCTCACGCTACCGCGATGCCTACTTCAGCCAGTACCCGGACGTGTGGTCGCAAGGCGACTATGCCGAGGAACACACCACGGGCGGCCTGATGATTCATGGGCGCTCGGACGCGGTGCTCAACCCGGGTGGCGTGCGCATCGGCACGGCGGAGATCTATCGTCAGGTGGAAAAGGTCGAAGAGGTACTGGAGAGCGTCGCCATCGGCCAGCAGTGGCATGGCGATGTGCGCGTGGTGCTGTTCGTCCGCCTGCGCGATGGCCTGCGTCTCGATGATGCCCTGACCGAGCGCATACGCCAGGTCATTCGTCACTATACGACCCCCCGTCACGTGCCTGCGGTGATTGCCCAGGTGACCGACATACCACGCACCCTCAGTGGCAAGCTGGTCGAGTTGGCCATTCGCAATGTGGTACACGGGCTGCCGGTCAAGAACACCGACGCGTTGGCCAACCCTGAAGCCCTCGAGCAATTCCGCGACCGCGCCGAGCTGCGCGATCAGGCATAATGGCGCCCTTTGCTCCGCGTACAGGTACTCCATGAAAGCCCAAGCCCGCCACATTCTGGTCAAGACCGCCGAAGAGGCCGAGCAGCTCAAGCAACGCCTCGCCAAGGGCGATGCCTTCGACGTGCTGGCCAAGAAATTTTCCCTCTGTCCTTCCGGCAAGCGTGGCGGCGACCTGGGAGAAGTGCGTCCGGGACAGCTGGTGGGTGCGGTCGACCAGGTGATTTTCAAGAAGCCGCTGCGCGTGGTGCATGGGCCGATCAAGACCAAGTTCGGTTATCACCTGGTGCAGGTTTTCTATCGCGATTGATGGGTGGGCATTTGAAGTTTCAAGCAGAGCGCCGAGGCTCTGCTGGTCGATGAAGTAGAGTCAAAGGATGCCGCCGTCTTCAATGCCACATCAACGGCGCATCGTCAGGAGACCCACGCCGGCACAGCCGAGCAGCGAGGCGCTGCAGCGGTTGAATAGTCGTCGCGGGCCCGGCTGGTTGAACCACCGCTGCAAGTAGGCGCCAAGGCCGGCATAGAGTCCGATGGCCACCCACTCCAGCAAGAGAAAGAGTGCCCCCAACCAGAGGAACTGCTCACCGATCGACCAGTCGCCCCCTACTGTAACGAACTGCGGCAAGAACGCGGTGAAGATCAGGATGGCCTTGGGATTGCCTGCCGCGACGAGAAATTCCTGGCGAGCCAGCCGCATGATCGCTCGTCCACTCAGCGTGCCCGTGATCTCGCAGCTGCCGTCATGCGGGATGTCCACCGGCGCGCGCCACAGTCGCCAGGCGATGTGGAACAGGTAGGCGGCGCCCAGTATCTTGATCGCCATGAACAGGTATTCGCTTGTATGCAGCACCACCGCCAGGCCCAGGGCGGCAAGCGCGATCATGCCGCTGAAGGCGATAATACGTCCGGCGCCCGCGACACAGGCAGTACGCAGGCCATGCCGACTGGCATTGTGCAGCGACAGCAGGTTGTTGGGGCCCGGCGCCATGTTCAGGGCGAAGCAGGCGGGGATGAACAGCAGCAAATTCGTCAGGTCCATTCTTGTTCTCCTTGGCGATCGACGCAGCCTCGCCCGCGCCGGGCGCGAGCGTCAAGCACAGTGAAGGCTCGAATGGCCGTAACAGAAACCTGGGGTTACACTGCCCGACCACCTTTTATGTATTGGGCAATGATGAGCCAAGCCTCCAGCCATTTCTGGCATGATCCGGCGATGCCCTGGGTCGAGAGCCGCCGCGCTTGTCATAGCCGTGCGTGCTACAAGGCCCACAGCCATCCGACCTTCTCCATCGGCGCCGTCGATGCGGGGGCCAGCCATTTCAGTGGCGCCGGCCCTGAGCAGGTGCGCCTGACGCCCGGCACCCTGGTGCTGGTGCCTGCTCATCGAGTGCATGCCTGCAACCCGGAACCGGGCCAGGCCTGGAGCTACCAGATGCTGCACCTGGACGCCGACTGGCTGCGCCAATTGCGCCTGGAGACAGGTATCGATGTCGGCGAACCAGGCGCCACGGCTCGCATCACCCGGACTCCTGCCCTGTATCGGCAATTCTGCCGCCTCAACACGCTGCTGTTCGGTGCCGCCAGCGCCGCGGAGAAAGAAGCCGCTCTGATCGAGTTCATCGGCGATCATGATTTCCAGCAATACCCAACCTTGGTAGCGGCGCCAGTACCGAGCTTGAGCCCCCCTGCCCTGCGGCATCTGGTCAGCCAAATCGAGGAGGCCGATCTCGGCGAACTCACGGTAGAGAATCTGGCGGCGAGCGCCGGCCTGGGCCGCTATCAGCTGATTCGCGGTTTCCGCGCGGCAACTGGCATGACGCCCCATGCCTATCTGCTCAACGCACGGATCAACCGCGCACGAGGCTGGCTGCGCGAGGGGTTGGAGCTTGCCGAGATCGCCTATCGTCTGGGCTTTGCCGACCAAAGCCACTTCCAACGGGTCTTCAAGGCGCATGCCGGGGTGACTCCGGGACACTACCGCGTGCGACACGCGCAATAATCTTCAATACGCGCCAGGTTCGCCGGACCAGACTGACGGCTTTTCGTCACCTGGAAACCTCGCTCCATGGAACAGTTCCTGATCATCGCCGCCGCGCATTTCCTTGCTCTTCTCTCCCCGGGTCCCGATTTCTTCCTGATTGCCCGGACGTCCATCAACGCCGGTTGGCGCGTGGCCAGCGGTGCCTGTCTGGGGATCGCCCTGGCCAATGGCATCTTCATCCTGGCGGCCTTTACGGGCGTCTCTGTGCTCGAAGTCGGCAGCCCGTTATTCATCGTTTTGCAACTGGCGGGATGCGCCTATCTCCTGTACCTGGGCTGGCTGTTCATCCGCCATGCCGGCGGCAGCACCCTGACGCCGGCCGAGGGGCAGGAACGGGGGCCCGGTCGCTGGCTGCAAGGCCTGTGGATGGGGCTGTTGTCGGGACTGCTAAACCCCAAGAACGCACTATTCTATGTCAGCCTGGCCAGCATGATCGCCGGCAGCCATACCGGGTCGGGCTGGAAACTGGTCTACGGCGCCTGGATGTTCGGCGTCGTCCTGTCGTGGGATCTGCTGGTGGCGGTCGCGATCGGCAACCGGCGCGTCCTGCGTCGATTCTCCCATGCCTTGCCTTGGCTGGAACGCAGTACCGGTGTCTTGTTGATCCTGCTGGCCCTGGGCGTGCTGGTGCATCTGGCATTGAGCTGACCCAGGCGTCGAATAGTGGCACAGGCCGCTTCAGGCAAGGGTTCAGCATGTGTACGATACTTCAATGCAGCGCCTTGCTGGCGCTGGCTTTCTACGGTCTTACACAGGCTGCAGCAGCGCAAGTCGAGGTTCGCTTCGAGCGTCCCGAGCAATTTCGCGATGCCAGTTTGAACGGTCGAGGCCAGGAGCGCCTTGATTGAGATTGTGCCAACGCAAGTGATAGTGACGCACTTCCTAGAAGTATTTCCCCCTTAGTCTGTTCGCAGCAACTTTGAAGGATCAATGTAATGAAATCCTGTGCCGTCCAACTGGCATCCATCAAGGGCGACCTTGCCGCCAACCTGTCGCGTCATCTCCTGGCCGCCCGGCAGGCACTGGAGCGAGACGCCGAACTTGTCTGCTTCCCGGAATTATCGCTGACCGGCTATGAGCCGCGTCTGGCTCGGCAATTGGCGCTGTCCCCTGATACGCCGCTGCTGCAGCCCCTGCAAGCGCTCTGTGATATCAGTCATGCTTCTATCTGCGTGGGCCTGCCTCTGTCGATCGCGGGCGGTGTGCGTATCGGCATGATGATTCTCCGACCTCATAGCCCTCGCCTGATCTATACCAAGCGGCGTCTGCATGAAGATGAAGTGGCCTGGTTCACGGCTGGCGAGCAGCCGCTCATCTTCGCCGCGGGCTCACATCGAGTCGCGCCGGCCATTTGTTATGAATCGATGTTCCTGGAGCATGCCGAGGAGGCGCGCGGCCTTGGCGCCGACCTGTACATGGTCAGCGTGGCCAAGACAGCCAAAGGTATTCAGGAGGGATTCAAGCACTATCCCGAGGTTGCGCGGCGTCTGAATCTGCCGGTGCTGATGGCCAACTGCACGGGGCCGGCGGATGACTTCATCGGAGCGGGTCGTTCCGCAGCCTGGGATCACAGGGGTCGCCTGGTGGCCGAGCTCGATCATCAGCAGCAAGGATTGCTCATGTTTGATAGTCGCCAGGGGTCGGCCGAAACATTCATGCTGACCGGCATGGCAGCTTGATCCACCGGACTTCATCGAAACGGGCGGCCTGTCCTGGCTTAGAAATCCAGCGCGAGACTTTGCCGCCCTTCCAGTGCCAGCAGATAGTGCTTGGCCTCGAGGCCACCGGCAAACCCGGTAAGGCTGCCCGAGGCCCCGATCACGCGATGGCAAGGCGCGATGATCGAGATCGGATTGCGCCCATTGGCCGCGCCGACGGCTCGCACCGCCGACGGATTGCCGATTTGCCGGGCGATTTCGCCGTAACTGCGGGTTTCGCCGAACGGAATGGTCAGCAGCGCTGCCCATACGTCGCGCTGGAATCCCGTGCCGGCAAAATCCAGCTGCAGGTCGAACCGCTGTCGCTGCCCCGCGAAGTATTCCTGTAACTGTCGCCCCACCTCCTGCAGGACTTCATGCCGGTCGTTGCGCTCAAGATCGCCGAGTCGTACTCGGTTGGCGCGCTCTTGTTCCCACAGCACGGCGGCCAGCCGGTCGCCCCGTGCGACGAGCGTCAGTGTTCCGACAGGAGATGGCAGCAGTGTATAGACATTGGACATGAGCGGTTCCCGCGAGGTAACGAGCGACAAGCGGCACTCTACGCAGTCGACTGGCAGTGCGCACTCGCTTTCTTGCGCTTGCATCGGCTGGAGGCCGCCGCGCGCAAGGCGGCAGCTTTTCGAGACGGCTGCCTCCTTCTCTGGCCGCCGAGTGCAACCGACATGAGAAAAAATGAATTCCCCTTGCAGGGGTACGTCAGAACCCATGAGCACGGTAAATCTGACGAGGTAACAGAGATGACTATCGAAGCAGAGAGTATTGCCAAACTCACTGAGGCACTGAAGGTACGAGGCCTCACAAGGGTATCGGATATTGCCTTCACTCGAGCGCCTTACCGGCGTGGGCACCGCTGGATCTGCACCATTGAATAGCAGTCCAGTTGCTGGCGGGCCGGAATACCCCGGCGCCGCCGGCACCCATCTCGAGGCCTACTTGGCACAGGCTACCGCATTGACCTTGCGTTTCAAGGGCAAGGGCATGCGCGGCTCGACTTCCGTCGCGATTCTGCGAGCTCGTCCGACGCCCCAGGCAAGCGCGCGAGTCATGGATTCCCCAGGGCGGGTATCATAGGCTTCCTCGTGCAACGCTATTCCCGAATTTGCATAGATGCCAATGAACATTTGGGTTGCGCCCGTGCGAGATAAACGTACCTGGACATCGATATGCTTGCCGTCATCCAAGGTTTCGTCATGGGTGCGGTGATGAAGCGTCGGATCAGCCCAGGACCAGAAAAGATCGCCACGAATTCTCATTGCCCGCACTCCTACGACTTTTGTCTTATTGATTTTTACGCTCATGACACGATAGCGCAAGCCAAGCGGAAAACAATGGGCTGCATGCGCTTTTTGTCGGCTTCCACCTACCCTTGCGGATCATCACACCGGATCGTTACCCCTTTATGAAAGGCCACTGCACGGCCACATGCGCGGGGTCGTTGAAGCCTCGAAGATGGTTGTGTTCAGCTCGCCCTGGTTAAATGTAACAAAGAACTTCAAAGCACCTGCGGCTGTCGCAATAACTAGACAGTATAAAAGGAGCTTGACGATGCGATTCTCGAAGTTTTGCCAGTGGCTTTCCAACAAAGCGGGTAGCCCCAAGACATTCCTGCTTGCGCTTGTATTGATAGCCGGGTGGGCTCTCTCGGGCCCCTGGTTCCACTACAACGATACCTGGCAGCTGATCATCAACACTTCGACAACGATCATCACGTTTCTGATGGTCTTTCTCATCCAGAACACACAGAACAGAGACAACGATATCGTCCACCTCAAGCTGGACGAGCTGATACGCGCTACCACGTCTGCACAAAGGTCGGTGCTCAATCTGGAAGACCTTGAGAACAAGGAGCTAAGACGCTTGCGGAAGCGGTATCGGTCGCTTGGGGAGGGTCAGGATCCTGCGTTTGCAGATTCAGGAAACAAGAAGATTCAGCATTGATCGTATCGGTCGGTTTTTAGTCGGTGCCAATGGCATGGCACCGTCGAGGCGCATCATCAACCAGATCTGAGCGATTGCAGCGAGACATCTAGCCCGCTAGGTCGCGGCGATTTCTGGCCGCTCGCCCGGACGTATCAGTCCTCTTCCATCTGCTCACAGACGCCGTTGGCCCCACCCTTGCCGGTATACGATACTTCAGCGGAGCCATCGGGTCTGACCATGAGCGATACCGTCACTCCACCGCCCTTCCCTTCGAAATGGGTCTCGCTGAATTTCTTCAGCTTTGTCTCTTTGCCATTAATGTAGATCGGGCCACCCTCATCGGCGTGAACCTCGATGTTTCCTGGGCAGATGGCATTCACCAGCGGAATGTCTGCATTGGCCGATCCTGCAGCAGAAAGCAGCAGAACACCCAAAATCAGCTTCATCGAAATCCCCCTTGCACGTGCGCTCGTCCTGGCAGTCAATGTTGATGGCAAGGCCGGGCGAGAAATCAACCGGCGGTGGTCAGTACAATCGATCCGGCATTCAGCAATGCGATTCCTTGGCCATGAAGTGTGATCATAGATCGATGTCGTCAAGCTCGATGTCGATCGTCCTCTCCGCAGCCATCGCTTTTTGTGTTGCAAACCCGTAATTTATGTAGAGATCGAGGGTCGTAAGACCTGGCGCACCTTCATGAAATTCGATGCATCGCTTCAAGGCATGCTTGATGGCCCCATGTACCAGGATGTTATCGGCAGCGTCCAACCCATCGGTCAGCGAGATTTTTTGCTCGAGCGCTTCTACCTCTGAAAGCTTCTCTCTGGCTGCGGCAAGGGCATGGCTATCTAGCTCGGAGATCTTCGCCCACCTGTGGTCGACTATTGGATTTTTCATTCCAGCTCCTTCATCCGGCACTATGTCGGTCATAGGGTAATAGTCCATCCCGGAGCAAATTGCCACCATGGCGGGACTTGTCTCGACGAACATCCACCTTCGTTGGCAGCGCAATGACAGATCGCCCGAAATACCTTCACGAGCAACGTCGCGGAGCTTTTGCGGCTCATGAATATAGCCTCAATGCCAGCCATCCAAACTCGAGAGTTTTGCCCAGATAGCGCTTCTTCGTGAAGCGCAGCGTATACATTACCCGAGAAATAAACGCAGAAAATCGCTTCACCCGCGAGAATTTCTTTAGAAAAAGGCTATTTTAACCAACGCATCCCCTTTTAATTGCCGATTATATAGTGAAAATAACTGGCCCACCCTTCCTATACTGCGGGCGGCACTCGAAGGCTTGAACCATCCCCTACAAGCTTCCCCTCACTCTGAACAGCCGCTGCACACGAAACGCCCGAGTCGCCGCGTCATCCTATGCATCTAATAAGTCCAAGAACGAGATCGTGTAATGAATAAACAGTCCATCCAAATTGCTCTTGCCTACATGTCAGTCGTCATCGGCGGTGGCTTCGCTTCTGGACAGGAGGTATTGCAGTTCTTCACCGGCTATGGGCTGATTGGCATCGTCGGTACTCTCGTGAGCGGTTTGCTGTTCGCCTTCCTCGGCATGCAAATCGCCCGGATGAGTTCGCAGATGCAAGCCAATTCGCACAAGGAAGTGCTTTACAGTCTGTTCGGTGCCCGTATCGGTCTGGTCGTCGACGTCGTCCTGTCTTTCTTCCTGTACGGCGTAGGCGTCGTAATGCTGGCCGGCAGCGGGTCGATCTTTGCCCAGGAGTACGATCTGCCCCCACTCTTCGGCGGTGTGCTGATGGCAGTGCTGGTGATTGCCACCCTGTGCATGAACGTCAAGCGCATCATTGACCTCATCAGCGCGGTGATGCCTTTCCTGCTGGCCATGGTGCTGATCATCACCACCTACTCGATTTTCAATTACAACGCGCCGATCGAAACCCTTGATACCGTTGCTCGCGAGAACAACGAGACGGTCACCGGCAATTGGTTCGTCGGCGCCTTGCTGTACGCATCGTTCAACATCGCGGTAGGTTTTCCGATGCTTGCGGTGATCGGCGGCATGTCCAAGCAACCCAAGGCCGCGGCACTCGGCGGCATACTCGGAGGTCTTGGCCTGGGCGCACTGATCTTGTTACTGAACATCGGTCTGTTCGCGAACATCAACCAGCTGCAAGGCATCGAAATGCCGTCCCTGGCACTGGCCGGGCGTCTCTCCCCCATTCTTTCGGCCGTGATGTCGATGGCGCTGGTTTGTATGGTGTATAGCACTGCCGTGGGTATGTTCTTTGCGTTCAGCGCACGCTTCGCCAAACCTGAATCGAGCCGTTTCAAGCTAGTAAGCGCTGTGAGCGTTTGCGTGGGCCTTGGGTTGAGCGTGGGCGGTTTCAGCAAATTGGTCGGCACTGTCTATCCGCTGTTGGGCTACGTCGGCTTTGCACTGATCCTCGCCATCGGCTTTAGCTGGGTACGCGGTCGCTCCAGCGCCAACGCACGAAAATCCGAATTGCGCGCTTCATCCTGATCCCACCGCCACCGGGCCCAAAGGCTCGGTGGCCTCCCTTCTGACTGGTCAATCAGTATCGGCGAGACGCACAGGCGCCCGATCCCAAGCAGACACCTCCTGGTCGTCGAAGAAAACTAATCGGACCGATAAGGCCGGCAATCGAACGACAGTCTGCCGAAATCTAATCCTCATGCAGCCGGAACTGGATTTCCAGAGGGCCTCCAGGCGCTCTGCTTGCCGAAAATTCGAGATGCTTGGCACCACAGTGCTGACAGGTGAAGATCTGGCAGTCCAGGGTATTGTCGTAACGGATACTGGCGTCCGTCTCTTTGCCGCATTTCAGGCATATGAATTTTATGGTCATTGTCTACCACCTTGGCACTCTCGAAATCTCAGCTTAGCCTGATCCGAGAACCTTCTCATGCCTTATCAATCCCCGCAGCCGGATCGATGATGTACTGGATTTAGCGGTTTTGCTCGCATGCTCTTCCTGATGGCCCACAAGTTGCCTATTGCGTGTTGTTAACAGTGGGTTTACGCGGTAGTGGGTGATTTTATGGAAGCTATTGAAGGGGTGGTATTATGATGCGTGTACAATTCCCAAGAACGAAAAAGCCCGGCTTGATGGCCGGGCTTTTCGCTGGAGCTTTAGAACCGCTCAGTCCGCATCCGTCCGCGCGCTTCCATTGTCTCGTCTGGCAAGGGCATCTTGGTCAGAGCCTGGGTTACCGGTGGGAGGAGTCCAATTCTCGGGCTTGCCATCAGCCGCAGACTCCCGAGCACCCTGCTTGGGTTCCGATTTGGCTTGTTCAATGCCGGAACCATGGCCTTCCCCGGTATCAGGGCCCTTATCAGCCGACCCGGGATAGGCTGCCTGTCGTCCGTTGTCTTCAACTGCCATAAGACCTCTCCTCTCTCGATACAGGACATGTGCACCTAGCTCTGAATGTCGAGATTGGACGAAGTGCCGTGCCCGCGACAGGCGGCGAAGGATCCAACGCATCCATTCCGAAGTCGGCTTGTCTGGTGATCATGGGTAGGCTTCGTACACCCCCAGTTGTTGTTCGGCTCGGGCTTTCTAAGCGCTCTTATCCAGGAACTGGCATATGAAGCATTGAGGATACTCGTGAGATTTTCCAGGCGCTTGTCGAGCTATCCCTTTCCAGAATGCACTGGTACGGAGCGCCCTTCTCTTTCGCCCTCTTGTCATCTTCAGTCAACACAGCCCCCTCGTCAGGCACGGTCGCGCTCCTGATCTGAGCGGTCACTACTCCCGGATATCCGACTGAACCTCGACATTCGTGATCAGGCGTTCGTAGACGAGGCGATGTTCGCTGCAATTAGGCCCGCTACGTACATCAGAAGTAGTTAGCTGTCCGAGCAGGTTCTTCATGTCGTTCGCTTTTTTCCAGGCATAAAAAAGCCCGCGCTAGGCGGGCTGTAACCAGGCGAGCAAATAACTAGGAAAATTGGCTTTGGATAGCCGCCGGAGGCAATTCAAGCGGAATCTTGCGTCTGAATCCTTTCCAAACTGGCCGCTCAATTCCGTAATGGCAGGCCACAGACAGCACTAACGAAATAAATACCACAAGCGGTAGCATCATGGCGCCCGATACTTGAATCAGCTCAAGCATCCATATCACAGGAAAATGAAACACAAATAGACCGTACGACATATTCCCACATTCCCGCTGAATCTTGAACCAGACCCTTCCAAACCTAATCTTGCCTAACAAGATAATTAACGGCAGCCCAATCAAATAACCAAAAGCAACCTCCATGTCATAGACGCGTCGAATCTCTGTCTTGTACAGAAAAAACACATAAAGCAAACACAGAAGCCAAAGAACGCATAAAGCCGCAGCGCCACTGAGCGCCTTCCTCTCAAGCAAGACGCCGGAAAGAAATATAAACAGCACCCCTGCAAAAAGCCGATAGCCATAAATATCCGTATTCACCAACCCGCTCTGCGCGCAAACAAACACCATAAGACTACCCAGCCCTGCCACGATGCCCACTCTTGGCCAGGCCAGCAACAACGGGAGAGCAAGATAGAACTGAATTTCGGCGCCTAGCGACCAAGCGGGAGGAACCAACATGAACCGATCCACGCCCGACCACATGTAGTAATTCAAAGGAATTACAATGACATTAGACACCCACTCAAGAACGCCTGGCGTTTTTTCCAAAAAGTGCGACTGAGCGCCGAGCCCCCATACAACCACTGACATTCCGAGCGCTGCAAAGTACAAAGGAAATATCCGTAAAGCTCTGTCACGGTAAAACCAGAGTGCGGATTGACCCAAGTCACCGCTCGGGCGCCGCCGCCACAGCTTCGCCACGACATGCCCTGCAAGCAAATAAAAAATGACGACAGCCCAAACGCCAATGTTCCAACCCTTGAAATCGATACCCAAATGACTAGCGACCACCAAGCCGGCCAGCAATAATCGCAATATTCCCATTCCGCGCCCGCTAAACATTAAAAACGAAAGAGAATAACCTAGTTTACTCAACTAAGCCATATACCTTATTGGACATGGGGCTTATCTTGTAGAGTCTCCGCTCGAGAGTCCGTCAAACGTTATAGAGCCCCCACCAGTCGCAGTTGCGCGGCGGCCGAGGCCCGTAGCCGGCCGGCCCCGTCAGCAGAAACTCGGGTCCGCTTGGCTGCAGCCAAGGCTAGCTGAGTAGCGTTCCCGTTGCGTGGCAACTACCGGCCAACGGTCTCGGGCACATTGTCGATACCCTTCTGACCCACACTGGGCATCCCTTGCGCATGTCTCGCGTGGTCATTTTCTCCCAGCATGAAAATACTCATTCGTGGCGGGCATCGTGGGTCTTTCAGGATGCTGGTGAGGAAGGCTGCTAATCGTCACTTTCGGATAGTTGAACAACGAGCTTGGCTGCCTCTTCGTTTGATTCCAGATCCAGACTTCCGAGTAATAGCCAGAAAGCTTCCTGCAGCCAGTCCGCTGCCTGCTTGAGGCACGGCGAGTAGGGCCATAGTTTCTCCAGGCAAAAAAGCCCGCGGAACGCGGGCTTGAGGTTTCAGAAACAGCCAGGTGACGCTCATGCGGACTCCAGATCCGTGTCTTTTCGCAGCTGCGTGCGTCCAAGCGGTAGCAACCGGGTGCTCGCACTTCTTCAACAGCCCTTATGGGAGTCGTGACAATCAACGAAACATCGAGTGTGATGCTTTCCCTCCAAATCAGCCGGACTGCTATGACCGCCAGAAGCATGAGAAGGGCTTGATCAACAGGTTGGTTGACGCGATTCGGGCAAAGGACTGATGTTGCAGGTCAGATAGCGAGTGCCTCAGCGTACGGTTCGGTCACCGGCGGCGCAGATTTCAGTATCGGTGCACTGGGCGCAGTAGTCAGCGGCTAGGTGATAATGAAAGCCTGCACGTCGAAACCAAAAACGCATCCGTTGCTCCATCCGTGCCTTCTGCCAACCGCCGGCCCGGAATGCAACCTGCTCGGCCTGGAGTTTATCCTCCCTGGTTCTCGAAACTCGACGACGCCCACATGACCTGGATGTCTGCATCCAACAGGTGGGCATGGTCTTCGCTGTGAATGCTACGGCGGCAGCAAGGCTCTCGGTTTGGAGCCACTCCTATACTTCAGGCGCTGGGGCCAAGTATGCCGAAATCCGATAGCTCGGATAGCTTGACCAGTGACGATGGAGGGTATGGTCTATCCACGGATCACCTTGGGCTTGAAATAATGGCTCGTAGTCGGTATTGGTGAGGTCCAATAAATCGAAGGTGACCGACCATGGAAGACAGATTCGAAGTGGTGGAAACAAATCTCCTCGACGATCATGGACAGCCGACAGGGACGATAAAGTACCGAATCATCGACAGGAAGGACCCAAGTCAGCCTAACAAGCATGGCTTTTACGAAGAAAAGGACGAAGCCGACGCTCTCTGCTCGAGCCTGAATGCCGAAAACCCAGAGTGACATCAGTTGTGCCGCACTCGACTGCGGCACACCTACCCTTCCCCGCCCTCCAGCAGCACATCAATCAACTTCTGCTCGGTCAGACGAAACAGGACAAGCATTTGCAGGTCATCAGCGACCGGGCCAAAACCGACTTGCGCAGCCATAGGAGAACTTCCACTCTCACCGTTGGAGGGAATCTCACCCGTTTGCTCGGAAGGAACGGCATACGAAACGGAGACGGCTCGCAGTTCGGCATCCAATTTGCGCTTCGAAGGCTCGATACCCTGAACAGAGAAATTGAGAGGTGGCGCAGAAACGCATCCAGTCAGCAACGATACCAAAAGTGCAGCAAGTAAAGCTCGAAGCGCATTAAGGTCTTCCTTGAGAGGATGGCGTTTCAGGATCGAAAAAATGAAACCTCAAGCACATAAAGGCCCGACTTGAGCAGGCTTTCTCTCTGTTCGCTAGATGACGGCGCCACTGACGAGCGCCGTTGAGGTGATTTAGTTGATCGGAACCAGACGCTCGCGCTGAGTAGTGGATAGGTCGTCGATAACTCCAACCTTGAGCGAATCCTTTCCGGCGTCCGGGAGTGGCTTTCCCATGTCCGCTGATGCGTATTCTGGTAGTTTGTACATGGCACCAGTGAGCGGGTCGACAATTAGCATTCCAATCACGCCACCGATGAGGATATTGCCCCAGTACCAGCCGCTCAGGCTCGAATCGAGCTCGATTGCCTTGTCCGGATAGCCTTCCTTCTTGAAGCGCAGGGTGTAAGTCTGACCTGAGAAATATCCTTTCCCTGACTTAAGGGTCACCGTGCTTGGTGTATTGCCTGTATGTACCACAGCGCCTGATTTGTCCGTGATCTCAAAAGAGGCACCAGGTGGCGCGCTAGAGACCACCACCGGATAGCGCGACTCACCCACAATGCTCGCGCACCCTTGAATGCCTACAAAGGCAGCTACCGTCGCCACTCCAACCATCTTCCGAAACATCATATCTACAGCTCCATCGCGCCTTCATTGGCTAGGCCGGGGGATCGGCCGGCGGCGATTATACGGAAGAGATATCATTTTGACATTACCAAATAGCTTTGTGCCACCATCAAGGGATGTCACGTTTCGTACAGCCTTGCTGCCAATTTCCTACATCTTCAATACTGTACGCATGCACAGCAGCCGAAAACGAGATTCACGGCCCCTCTCCAGCCAGATTTCACCCAGACCAAGCCCCGAACTTACGAGCAGATCAGTCATCGGGTGCAGCGAATCATTGCGGGCGATCTCCACCCTGAGCAAGCCAAGGCGCCTGTCTAACCTTCGCAAAATGGCATCCAAATCCACCACCCTCACTAATATATATGTGGTTCAACCGGGGAAAGGCGGGATGTGGATCAGGGAGCCAAGTGTTACAATCAAGCACTTCAAGCTCGCGCTCAAGGCGCTGGGCATCCGTGAACGTCGGCAGTACGACACGCGCCATACCTACGCAACTATGTGCCTAATGGCTGGGATGAACCCCGCGTTCATCGCGAACCAACTCGGCCACAGCGTCGAGATGTTGCTTTCTACCTACGCAAAATGGATCAGCTCCTCCTCGGATTGGAGGGAGCTGGAGAAGCTGCCGGCCAGAGTCTGATTGGCCCAAAATTGGTCCAAGACTGGCAACGGCAACTAAATACACCTCTGGAACCCCGCAGGATAAGCACTTGATTTCTACCGCTAACATCACCATGCGCTATCGCATGGGGTTTAGCGGGTGGCAATGTGTTGACTTTGCTGGGCGAAACTCCTCTCCCTCCCGCACCAAAACGCAACAGTTGGTTCGGCAAATGGTCCGAAGGCAACTGATGTCCCTCCATGCCGATCCGGCATACCATCTCTCTGCCCAGCTCAACATTTGACCGTCCATAACTTATCGATTCTGGTCGTGTACGACTGGCTCATCATGTCCCGACGCATTCCCCAATCCGGTGCCGCCGGCACGCTCGCGACCCGCACCGTCCCCCTCCCCCATTTTCCATTGATCGAATCCATCACTTGCATAAGCCGATCGCAGGCGGCCGGCTGAATCACCGAGAACAGGTCATCGGTGAATTCCCCCGGTTGCCGCAGATCGAGGAGCAGCACTTCGGCCTTGCTGTACCGGTACCCATCCCTGTAGATCCGCTCGACCGCATCCGTGGCCGCGCGCGTAAGCAGCAGCGTGTCGTTGGTCGGGTAAGGTAGCTCGACCAGAGCGCCCTGGGCGTGGTGCACTTCATTCGGGTTGAACATGCCGGTGCGAATGCTGACTCGCATCCGCTTGCACACAGAGCCTTGAGCTCGAAGCTTTTCCGCCGCACGACCAACATAGGTGGCCACGGCCTGCTTGATCGGTGCCAGCCCGGTCAGGCGCATGCCGAACATACGGCTGCAGCAAATCTCCTGCTTGGGCGGATCGGGTTCGTCCAGGTCCAAGCATGAGGTACCGCCCAGCTCGCGGGCCGTCTTCTCCACGACCACGCTGAATTTCTGCCGGAGCGTGCGGGGATCGGCCATGGCCAGGTGCATCGCTGTGCGGATTCCCATCCCTTCCAGATGCGCGGTCATCCGCTTGCCAATGCCCCAGACCTCCTTGACCTCGGTATTACGCAGTACCCAGTCGCGCTTGAAGGGGTCGCAGATATCGACCACCCCACCTGTCTGGGCCTGCAGGCGCTTTGCCGTGTGGTTGGCCAGCTTCGCCAGGGTCTTGGTGCGCGCGATCCCTACGCCTACCGGAATGCCGGTGCACTTCAACACCCTGGCCCTCATCTCGCGACCGAACTGGGTCAGGTTGCCCTGGACCCCGGAGAGATCAGCGAAGCACTCATCGATGTAAAGGAAAGATTTATAGGTATGGACATTGCCACGCGTCAATCCAGGTCGACCTTTGCTCAGATTCACCAATGTCCACACCATGCTTCTCTTTCTATGCGAAGCGTCGTCGTTATGTCCATAGCAACGACGACTCCATCTATGCACATTCGCTTGCGCAATTCAGTACCTATGATTCTGTGACAGGGCTTTAGGGTGCTGATCGGTCATTGATTGCAGGCTCAAAATTCACCATTCCACATTCGACCTGTCCGTTCTCAAGCTTGTTGACTTGGATCGTGATCTTGCTTAAGAACTGGCTTTTCGTCGTCAGCCATTTCACCAAGGAAATTTTTTCCTTTCCGCCCGGAATGTCATCGCCATTGGCATTGGCTTTAAGCACATCCTGGACGACCCCTGCGGCAAGGTCCGGAATACTCAAAAGATCGTCCAAGTGAGATTTGCGCTCGAAAGATCTGCCAAAGCCCACCAAGTCGAACCTGTGCTTGGCGTACATAGCGAGCACTTGCTGGAAAACTTTCTGTGTGTCCCCAAAATTTCTAGTTTTGGTTATTTCATTTATTGCGTCGTTATCGCAGTACCAAAGCAATCGTTGGTTTTCTTTGGTAGTCAGGGCCACGAACAAAGCAATGGAATGGCAAACACGAAGGACTTTCTCAGCGACGGGGCCTTTCCACTGACCTAACCCCATGGACGCCAGCTGCTGCTCAAGAAAGGTGTGCTTCTTTTTTGGTTGGGCCGAATACTGTCTCTATTCGCCTATCGATAGCTATCGTGATTACCGCTCCATGGATGAGGTGGTCCACAATCCACAGAAACTCATCAAGTGCTCTACTACGCGGGCCGTAGGTTAGATCCTTGAAGGTAAACTCGCTGTATGGGTCCAACAAATCGTATTTCTTCCTGAGGGCTCTGATCTGCTCCTCAAATGGTCCTACCTTGTCGTAAGCCATGATCAGAAATGAATAGGTACTGAAGCGTGAACCTTTATGCTCGCCGCCAAAATCGGACATGACAGCCACTTTTTCATCATCCGAAAAATCAGGCAGTTCTGCGAGGGTGCGAATGGCCTCTGCGACGAGTATCGAGAGGGTTGGATAATTCTCGCGGATGGCTGATAGGTCGAATGGTCCTTGCTTCGTAATTTTCTGCGGTGGTCGTGCCGACCGATCCCTTCGATTCCCCATAGATGCCGCACTCCTTTTCCACTTTACTGACGCGATACTCGACTATGTGAACAGGCGTCCAGGAAGCCTTCAACACATAATGCGCGAAACTACTCATCGCCTGATGCGTAATTGCACTGACTTGACCACTCATCTGCATTGCCACTGACAAGCCAATTGCATCCGTGCTGACCAACCGTTTGCATTCGACTTGATCAGCACACACCGTATTGACGACGGGCAGAGAACTGCGGATCTCTGCCCGTCGTGGAGGGCAGATGTCGACCCGAATGAGACGGTGGCCCTTTGGGCTTTGGGTACGGTTTCAGCTTCAATGTAAGCAATGAGGGGGAGGCTACAGAATTCGGAAAAAATCGTACGGTAAGATCTCCGAATTCTGTGGGGTTCCCGGCTAGGTCAAAAAGCCCCCAAGTGTCAGTAGAGATTAATGCAAATCCGTGGTACTGACTTACGCAACGATGGGAGCAGGCGTAAGCAGCGAGACACACTCCTCGATGACATATTCCGGAATGCTCTCGAATTTATGCGGGTTGAGCTGCATAACGTACTCATTCTCGATGTGATAGGACTCGTTGATGAATTTGCGGATGACGTTGTCGTCGTGCTCATCATTGATGAGCCGGAACAGCTGGATTTTTTCATAACCCACAGCGGTCGCGTAAAACTTGGCCTTGATGGCCTCCACGTCCTTCACCTCAGCCACAAGGGCAATGTAATTAAAGTCGGCAATATGGTTGTTGCGGATTAGTGACTCGGCACCTGCCTGTTCGGCAGCCGTCATGTCCCGTATAGAAGATCCTGACTGAATTGTCGGGGTATCCCGTCCCTTGAAAAGGCTAGCAAGTAGGTTGTATTCCAGGCCTGCGTCGTCCAGCAGCTCGAAGTGTCGTCGCAGGTAGATTGTCTTCAGGACGGTGTCGGTAAGTGCCTCGATATTAACTTTGCAGATTTTGGCGAAGGTCTGGATATCGTTCCTCTCGATCGGAACTTCCGTTACAACCCCGGCGCGCGAAGATAAGAAGCAAGCAGATGGTTCGGCGGCTTTGAATATGGCGTTGGTACTTTTTATGACATCAATCGCGGGTTCGATGTCGTGGGTGAGCATCAGGGTGGTTATCCCTCGCAGACTGGCCTTACCCCGGAATAGCTCTTGGAGGATCGCAAATTTCTTGTTCTTGTCGAAAGATGAGATCGGATCATCCAATACGACCAAATCCGGTTTTTCACTGAGGACCTGATGCATGAATAGCACAAGCGCAAATGCGTTTTTTTCTCCGTAGCTCAGATGACGAGAGGCCGTCTCTATATAATTCACTTGGTCTTTGTGGATTAGCTTCATTTTGTAGGATTCTGGTTCGGCTACGATTTCAACAACGTACTTGTAGCCTGCAGACTTCAGGAAGCCATTATGCTGTTCTGGTTGTCTTCGATGTTTTTTTTAATTTTCGCTTTGTGTCGATTGATTTTCCCTTTGAGGCTACCAACTTTCCCAATCAAGTCGTCGAGTTGAAGGTTGATAGGGTCGACGGTCTTGCGCGTCTCCTCAGAATCAAGTTTGTCGATCAAATTGAGCTCAATTTTTAAAGGTGTCAGTTGGTCGCAAACCTCTTCGAAATCGCGTAGAGAGAAGAAAGATATAGTTCGCAATCCCTCCAGCTTGTTGATCAATGCATCAATGTCCGCTTTGAGGCCCGCCAGGAAGCTTTGCTCCTCCGCCTGCAATTCAACCTTCGCCTTTATCACATACTCCAGATTCTCCCGGCACTTCTCGCTGAAATATTTTCCCAGCCTATCAATGATTCCGCGAAGGAGATTAATGTGCCCGACGGTGTTGGAGTCATACTCTTTTTCGACGGCTAAAGCTGTGTCCTTCTGTTCTGCGCTAGTCAGCGCTAATGAGCAGTAGGGGCAGCTATTTGCTAGTTGTAGAAATTCATTGCCTTTTATCTGCCATGCGATCCATTTGGCGGGTTCCTGACTTTTAATAAACGTTGAAAATGGTTGCAGGACATCAGGAATATTTTCCAGCTTATTGCCAGTTCCGAATGCCTTGTGGATCTTGCTTGTCTTGGGAATGGCACCTGTCTTGGACTTTCCGAAGGCCTCCCGTAATTCCTTCAGATCGGTTACGACTTGCCCGATTTCAGTATTGTCAGAAAACGCTTTTCGGATACCGAAAGCAACGAATCGATATCAGCCATCTCCGCCAGATATTCCGGTGTTCTGATGAAAATCTCAAAACTATTTTTCACAATCTCATCTTTCTGAAAGACGAATTGCTGCACATAGCTGTCATCAAATACGAGGACTTTCCTGAGTTGGCCCACTCCCCGAACCTCCGGGGCAGGCATATCTGGCTTGCCGCGGTGCTTGAATGGGATCAACTCCTGGAGAGAGCCGTCAGCACGAATATGGCTTATAATAGCTTTCGCAATAGTGCTTTTTCCAAGGCCGTTTGGCCCATATTTGATGTTTAGTGCCCCTCAGAAATAACTACATCTGCGCGGTCAATACTGTTGCAGTTGAGTACGGTAACCGTGTAGTTAGCCATGCGCCCCCCTTAATTTTTAACAGAGTAGGAAACTAAGATTAGCCGCTATTTCTTACAGTCGCCCGTGAATGTCAGATTTATTTAATTTTGTAGCTGGGAATCCCACGGTATCCGGAGATTTTTGTACGTTAATCCGCGCTATACCGTTGTAAGCCTCAATGGATATTACTGTATACGCAAGATCTGAGCTAAACCGCGAGCGTCCACTCTTGGCCGACTACTGTCCGCCGCGAAGGACAACAGTCGACCCAAAGCGGACACTCACCCAGGCTTCTTTTCTGACATCACAATATTCGACTCGATCTTTTTCCCCATGCTGATGCGCGGTTCGGTCGAGTAGCCGAGAGATTCGTAAAAGGTTTTGACGCTTTCATTTGTGCTGACGATTTGCAGGTTGATTTTCATGCAGCCACGTTGAGTCAAGGCGTCCTCAGCATGACGAACAAGTTTTGCGCCAACGAACCTCATTTCCTGCTAATGCGACAAAAAAGAGACCGTCCTTAACGGCTAGTTTTTTGTCGATAGCAAGGCTGGGGGTGTTATGCGCGGTTTCGTAACCGAAAACGGTTTCCCAGAGATCCACGACACAACGGCGATGGTGCTCATTTGAGTAGTCGGCAATAGCATCCATGGTGTAGCCCTCAAGTTGAAGGGGCTGACGCTAGCGCCTTGAAGTGGGTAATGTCCACTGTCTCTTTTTGGCCGTTTTCTGCGCGTCGCGAGAGGCACGAAACGACTCATGGCTGCCTATGGCCAGTGGAAGTAATCGACTAAGCGGATAGGCAAGTCACAGTCGTCAGTACACCAAATGGTTGTACTGATGACGCATGGAATTACTGTGGGGGGAGAACAGCAGTAGTAGTCTTAGCGAGCTACCTGGGGTGTAGGACAAACCGGTAGCCCATTGAGGGCGCCCTGTTCTAATGCCGGATCTTCACTACTCGGTGGCTTCAAACGCCTCGCAGTAATTTACAACCCCTGTGGGTAGCTCACCGCTAAAAGACAGTGACTGGAAGTACTCGGGCGGAACACCGGACAATTCGAGACCGGGGTTGGCTTTGAACCCGAAGCGTCCATAGTAGCCAGGATCGCCCAATACCACGCAGCCAGCGCCGCCAAGGCGCTGCAATTGGGCAAGGGCGGCCTTCATCAATGCCGAGCCGATACCTTGTCCCTGGTGATCCGGCCACACGGAGATAGGCCCAAGGCCATACCACCCAGTCGCGCCAGACGATACAGTGACAGGTGAAATGGCAACATGACCGATGATTGCGTCATTCTCTACCGCTACCAGCGAGACGGTCAGACGGTCGGAGCGTCGCAGTGCATTGACTATGAATTGTTCGGTATGGCTTGAGTGCTCTTCGTTCGCGAACGCCGCTTCGGTCAGGCGGGCGACGGTGTCGATGTCTTGAGCTTGTTCATTGCGGATGGTCATGTTCATGCTGATTTTTTCTTTGGTGTCCTGATCAATGATGTTGCGAAGCACTGCAAATAGCGGATCGGCATCTGTGTATTTTTTGCCGTAGCCCAGATTGAATTCGTAATCGAAGGCCGGTGGGTTTTTGCCTTGATTGTGCTGAAGAATTGTCTCCAGCTTGTCTAGCGCCTTGACTGTTTTGGCCTCCAGGGACAGTGCATTTTCATAGTCATCCCAGAGCGCCAATATCTCGGCTTTCAACGTTTCATCCAGTGCTTTGGTCAAGAGCAGAAGATCCTTTCTCTCTTCCTCGCTCTTGTCGGGAAACGATGCTTTGCTAACGGCGGGAATGTCTCCATTGATGGCCTCCCCCAGGTCGTGAATGACGCACAACTTGAGGGTTTTCAGCATATCGAGACGGGGCAGTTGATCCTCGAAAACAATGGCCATCAGGCACAGGCGCCAGCTGTGGTCTGCCGTGCTTTCGGTGCGCCCGCTAGAGGTATGCGCGCTCCTCAATACATCCTTAAGCTTCTCCGCCTCGCGTAGAAAATCGAGACGCCCTTTGATTTTTTCGATGTCCATAAACCCCTCTGACTCAGTCGGCGAACCGCATGCCATTCACTCTGTTCAGGCCAGACTAGATCTGAAGGTGTTCAGCGTCCACGCATAAAATATGCGCGTAGATGGGGGGCGATCAGTCAGAGCGTCTCTACTAAACGTGCTGCTGTACCGTCTGAGAGGGGAATACGTGTCCAGCGACAGAGGCCCTGGCTGATGGGCACGAGGGAAGAGTCATTGTTGCCGGTCAAGAATTCCAGTGCGGGTGGTGCGAAGGCTTCCCGCCATCCCGATTCAGCCAGAGCGAACTCCTTGCTAATGATCTCTGGCGTTGCAAAACGCCAGAGCGAACGACCCAGCAGCTCGCTGATCGGGCTAGCGAACTGGGCTGCGCGCGAGGGGGAGCAAGCCAGTAAACGATGCGTCAGATCACAAATAAGATGAACGGGGCGCGAGCTTTCCCTGATCAGCCTCGCCAGGGCTTGATCGGCGGCTGCATTGAGGCGAGCGGTGAGCAATTGCTCAAGCTTTTCGTGTGCGAGGAGATCCATTGCCTGTACGCCACTTTCCCAGCGAGAAATGGTCGATTGGGTGACCCTGAAAAGCTCCGCGGCATGGGACTGTTTAACGCGGTGCAGCAGACGCCATCGCCTGAGCGCAACGCCAGGCAAGGCTGGCTTCAGCAACGTGTCAGGCATTTCGGGTTCCGGGAGAGTGGCGGGTCGCTAGTTTGATTCATGCAAGGCCACCCTGCAAATTAGTTGGATAGATGGATGCTGGAAGGGAGGTGCTCGCCTTGCAACGATTTGCTGGCGTTGCTTGTAGCTTCTCTGGAATGGCTGCTTCTGGCCGGTTGTTGCCCGTCGCCACCGGCAGCAAGCGAGAGCTCTCTGCCGATCATATTTACTAAGTGTGCTGGTCAAATCTGATGCAATCGGTGGTCAGATCGAATGCAAACTCCTGGTCAAGGCAATGCAAACGAGTGGTAAGCGCCGATGCAATCAGGTGTTCAGTGGAGTGCAATTTCGCACCTGACATTAACACCTAAAATTAGTGAGGCGAACCTTAGTTCTGAAACGGGTTTTGGGAGAAACGATGACCTTCATTACGACTATAAGCGTGGGGGATTGCGTGATCGTCGCGGCGGATCGAGCCACATTTCACATAAATGGGTCAGCATCTACCCGCTCGGATCTAGAGGTAAAAAAAATTCGTGAGACACCGGGAGGCTTCATCACGGGCAACGGTATCGCGGAGCTCTTAGAGCCTGTAAAAGATCGTTTCGTATCAGAGGATCCAAAAGACTTAGCCGCAATGATTCAGATCATAGAATCCGAGCAATCAGAATATCTTTCTAGACAGGATCATTCGGATTTGGCTAAAAAATGGGTTGCGCAAACATCTTGGAAGCTGTCCATGGCTTGGCGCATGGATGATAGGACTAGCATCATTGCTGCGTCATATGACTACACGATCCGCTCGATGATTGCAGCTAAAGTTGGAGTGCCGTTCCTGACGCTCCCAAGCGACGTAACCTTAGATGAAAACGCACACGTGCGTCGCATGCTGGAGCGCGGCCAACTCACCTCCAGCGACGCACCAAGCACACTGACGATGCTCAATCACAATGTTCGTCTCATAATGGATGTAGTAGGCCTCCTCAGAAACCGTGGGCGTGAGATTTCCGAGCGCATCGATTTCGCCATCCACACGATGGAGAGTCGTCTTCAGTTCGATGATCTAGAGTTTTTGAGTTAAACCTTCGGTGACATTCAGTCGGAATTCACCTACACCCTGATGCTGATTTTTCGAATTAGTTGTGGCCTTTTAAAATAGAGGAAACCGCAGGTGCCGAGTAATGACGTTTTGTGGTTCAGACTCGACAAAGAATTAGTCGCAAGCTTTGCCGAGGCCGATCTCGTTGATTTCAACTGGGTCGACTATGTGAAATATGACGAAGGTCTGGAGATCAAGCTCAAGGCCAAGAACGTTTCCTATGAAATGAATGGGAAAAAAGATTTCAAGGATTACTCAGAGATTCCTGTCCGACTCGTACATTCGAAAGGCGACGCGATTGCCCTTTCACCAAAGGGCTGGCGCCCTCTAGCCTTCATTCCGAACGGCGCTGTGGTCCTTTTTGACAAAAATGCCTTTGGCACCGTCAAGAACCACATCGACAAAAAAGGAAATCCTCAGCCAAACGCCATCCAGGTAGTGGTTGATCTTTTCCAAAACAGGGAAATAACTATTGATCCCAAGCCAATCCTGCTTGAGGGGAACAATCGGTTTGACAAGCGACTTCCATCACTTGAAGAGATGCGCACAGAGCTTGGTTTCTTCACCACCAAGATGCAGGAACGTGCCCCGAACCTGACGATAAAGGCCACCGACGCTTCGCTGCCACAGTTGCATAAGGCGAGCGCCATCTTTTTCCGAGGTCTAGAAGCGATTCTCGAGTTCATTGATGCGGTTTACAAAAAATACGAGTCGGGCCACCGCGTTCCTCGGAACCTAAAGGGTTTCAAAGCGATCATCAGCTTGGCCAAGGCCGTCAACGTACAGGGTTTTCATCTGATATTCGCGGCAATTGTCTTCAAAGCCGTAACCGGCGAGAAGCACAACCCCATCCTCAAGCTATTGAAATTCAATAAACCTAATTTCATCAACGATGGTCACTCGTTTAATGGTGCTTTGGACATTTATTCCCTCATTCTGTTCCTGAGTGAAATCCGGAATTACGGGAGCAACGTTTTCTTTGTCACTGCCGATAAAGACCTAATTCATCTGTGGAACGATATGATTGCGTTCATGATGGTTAATGATGAACCCGGTGTTCTCCATTTCGACATGATGTATTTCCTCCCTGGTCTTGATGGAGATGAAATCGGTGAACTTGAGCAGCTTATGAATGGCTAACCATGAGCCTCGATACCTTTCTTGTTGTACTAAGCGTCCCGGGACTCCCGGGATGCTGAAGTTTCAAAAAAAACCTTCGGCTACTCCGCCGACATTCTCCCTGACTCTCTGCTGAGCGGGGTGGTTGGATACCTAACCCACCGGGCCAATGGAGCCCTCATCGTGTAACTGCTCCAGGTAGCATTTAAGGTTACCCGAAACCTTTTCGAGAACACTCGACAAGTAGGCTAGCAAATCTTCAAACGCCGAGTTTTCGGGGCCTCCGTGATAGTACCGACAATGGGCGAGAATGGCGTCGCGCTCCTCGGCTGGGAGCAGCACCATTGGATCTCGGTCGTTGTAATCGTGCAGGTTGGACAAGTGAATGAAGGCACACCCAAACGTGTATACGGAGCGCGTCCAACCTTGGAGCTGTTGAGCCAACTCAACCATCTCGCGATCTGTTACACGACCTCGACCGCCGGGCTGCACCCATTGCCGCCCATTCACCGATGCTTCAATTAATTTCGCTCGCCTTGAGGCCTCTTGATTCAGTAAATAAACGACACGAACCATCGAGTCCAATTCTTGACGAAGAATAGCCATCATCTGACTCGAAATTTTTGCTGTGGCCAGAAGCCGCATGGCTCGTTGGTGGTCACTCGAACGACTGAGTATTTGCCGGGTAAAAATTGCTAGAGCGTCCATCTGGAAATCTCAGATTCAGGATTGGTTTTCAGGGCACTGTGGATTTTAGGCAGTGAGATCCCTCAACCACTGGTACCTCTAATCGCAGCGTACCATCCAAAGTTCGCCCAGCTTGGTCGTATAAGATCGGCTCATCATTTCACGGCGCATCCCCCAGTCAGGTGATGCTGGAACACTGGCAGCCCGCAGTGTGCCCCGACCCCATCTTCCGTTGATATTGTCCAGGACCTGCATCAGCCGAACGCATTCTGCAGATTGCTTGGGGGCAAACAGGTCTTCGGTGAACTCACCTGGCTGCCTCAGATCCATCAAAAGCACCTCAGCTTTGCTGTAACGGAAGCCGGGACGAAAGATTTTAGCCACTGCGTCGGTAGCCATTCGCGTCATGAGCAGAGTGTCACATGTCGGGTAAGGCAGTTCTACCATCACTCCCTGGGCGTAATGGGCCTCGTCAGGATTGAACATACCAGTGCGGATGCTCACTCTCATGCGCTTGCACATCGAACCTTGAGCTCGGAGTTTTTCCGCTGCGCGTCCAACGTAAGTGGCAACCGCCTGCTTGATCGGTTCAATCTCTGTGAGGCGTTTGCCGAATGCCCGACTGCAACAGATCTCTTGCTTTGGCGGCTCGACCTCTTCAACGTCCAAGCAAGATATGCCCGCCAGTTCACGGGCGGTCTTCTCCACCACCACGCTGAATTTTTGCCGCAGCATCTTGGGATCAGCCGTTCTGGAAGGCCCCAAGTGCGAGCCGCGCTGGAAGAGCCTGAAGCAGGCACCGGCGCCAGCGGGCTCTCCAGCCAAGTCCGACGCCCGAGCGAAGCGCGAGCTGATCCAGCGTGCGCATGAAGCTGCCAAGACCATGACCCTCGACGAAGCCTATCGCGCCCTGGGCGTGAGCCGCACAGTTCTGCACCGCCTGGCCAATGAGGCGGGATTCTTCTTCCCCCAGCGTGACAAAGAGCGCCAGCGCCGCGAGGCCGCACGAAAGGCTAAGGCCGAACAGGAGGTCAAGCTGGTGGCGCTCATCAGAGAGAACAGCGGCAAGGGCCTCAGCCGGAACTTCGTGGCCAAGAAGCTCGGCATCACCAGCCACTATTTGGTGAGCCTGGCCACGAAGAACAACATCGACTTCCCACGCCGGAATGACAGGTCTTGAAACGAACGTTCAACCGCGCGCGCCACGGTCGGCGCCAGCAGCACATCAATCTGCCGCCCAGCGGCTTAGGAGGCACCGGCAATGGCCGAGAAGAAACTGGAGGGCGAAGCACTCTGCGGACTACCGCGAGCGCCTGAAGAAAGAAGTCGCAAGGCTGGGCATCGAGAAAGTGTTCTTCAGCATGCCCCAAGGCATGAAGAAGGCTATGGCTGCCGAACTTAAGCTCTATGGCTATAAGCAGGTGCAGGAGCTATGGCAGGACATAGCTTTGTCATGGGTTACCCAAGATCCAGAGGAGCGAGCGCGCCGACTTGAGAAGCCTGACGCGCCAGTTTTTTACATCTCACCCCGGCAGGCGCGTCAGTTCGAAGCGGCCAGTATTGCTGAGCTGAAGCGAACCCCCAGCGAGTAGACCCCTCACTAAAGCTATCGCTTAGGCGGCGGCGGGGCCGACGGTGCAGGCCTACTGGAAGCCTGTGGAGGCGGTGGGTTTTTACCGTCATTCGTAAATATGGGCCGGGAGGTGCCAGGCGGCATGGGTCGCGGTGCTTTGCTCGTCATACGTCACTTACTCCTGATCAAATTCAACCCATTGTACTTTAGACACATCAATCACCAGAAACTCAGCCCCAAAAGGTAGCTTCTTTCCTTTGTCGTCGAGCCACGCGGGGTTCTGAATCACAAACTGCCCTTGAGTCGGTTCAGACGGCCATTCCCGAGGCCAACCATAAAGACGACGCTCATCGTGTAGGTGCAAGACCACAAATCTCTCATACGTCGAAAACGTACTGTACCACTCGTTCGGGTAGGAGGTTTGTTCAGTAACGCCTCTCGTTCGAAGCCATGAGTGTAGTTTATCGCTAGTGGCTAGATAGCATGAGCTAACGCCAACAGACACAGCGATGACGAATGACCAAATTGCTTCAGCTTTGGCATCCCACTTCCCTATCGAACCCCAGTGCACGCCGATCCACAGACAGATAGATCCAATGGCTAGCACCGTGCCGTGAATGACTAGTGTGAAAATCAGTGCCTGCACGATCTGACCAAAGGTATCAGGCCGCTTAAACGCCGTGAGGGAATAGAAAATCCAAGCCGTCAAGAATCCAGGGATTAGATACTGCAAAAGAGGAATCACTTCCTTAACTAAATCGTCCACGTGCTCTGCATCCCTAGCGTTAACAAATCCTGATATCTCATACCTCACGTCGACAAAGATTTCCACTAGATCGCATCTGGCCGTGGATAGCGACGCCTGCATGCAAGGATCACGAATGACCGACACACAGCACGACGAGAGTAAGCTCGAGCGGGTTATCCGCAAGATCAAGCGCTGTCTCGCCCTCTCCAAGAGCTCGAACGAGAACGAGGCTGCGGCCGCCATGCGCCAGGCCCAGTCGCTGATGCGCGAGTATCGCCTGACCGAAATGGACGTCCGCCTGAGTGATGTCGGGGAGGTCGAGTCGGAAAAGGTCCGCGCGAAACGTCGCCCAACCTGGGATCGAGACCTAAGCGCAATCGTTGCCCAGATCTTCGGCGTCAATGGCTTTTCGCGTAAGCATTGATGCGTTTCAAGCAACCGCATGGTTGATCGAGCACTGTTCATTGGCGTGACTCCAGCGCCTCAGATTGCGATGTACGCCTACGAGGCTCTGCTTACCAAGCTGACTCTGGCCCGACGCGAATACGTTTCGCAGGTACGGGCAGGCAAGCAACGTAGTTCCTACTCACCAGAGACGGCAGGCGATCACTTCGCACTCGCCTGGGTTTCCGCTGTGCACGGGAAGATTCACGCGCTGGTGCCGCGCAGCGAGAAGGATCTTGCCCTTGCACAGCATTCCAGTGGCCACGACCTGGTGACGGTAGAGGCACAAGATAAAGCGCTGATCGAGCAGTACCTATCAGGAAGGGAAATCGGCAAGGCCAGGAAACAGCGCGACTTCGAGCTAGACCTGAATGCTCAAATAGGCGGCCTACTCGCAGGCCAGCGCGTCGAGCTCAACCCCGGACTGGCAACGGGCGGGGGTCCCCAGCTCCAGTTAGCCAGCGCATGAGGCTGCACCTGTAACCCCTCTCCCCTCTATTCACTGCCACGATATGGCGGCCAAGGACGAAGTCGTGCCTGAAGAAAAGAAACTCATCTTGGATTCCCCAGATCTGGATGCCCTGCAGGCTGTCGCGCATGCCGCAGCGCACGGCGTGATTCGTTCACACGGCTGGAAAGGAATGATTGAGGACGCTGATCTGCTCGGCACAGATGAGCGCTACTTGGTACTCGCTGATCCTTCAGTCGTCCTGGCTTTGCTCGCCGAAAACGAAGCCCTGACTAAAGAGCGCGATCAGCTCATCAAGGACAAGCAAGACCTGCTGGAAACTGGCGCGCATCTGCTGTGACCAGCCCGCCCCACGCGTACCCCCTACAAGCCCACCGACATGCGCGGGCACCGAGAGCTATTGCCGCTACCAGCGGCGTGGAGACCATCCCATGGCAATAGAAGAATCTGGTGACGTCGACAAGGTCACCGAAAAACGCATGGCCGACTTGCTTGGCTGTACCAAGCGTGCGCTTGAAGGCCGACGCCTACGCGGAGCGATTCCGGAAGGTGTATGGATCAAACATGGCGGCCGAATTATTTACAGCAAGAAGAGGTACGACGAATGGCTGGAAAGCCAATGGATTTACCCCCAGGGATTGACGTCTATTACGGTTCACTCCGACTCCGGTTCATGTGGGAAGGTAGTCGCAGAAGTGAAACCCTTCCCTACCCCCCGACACAAAAAGGCATCCAAGCTGCATCCCGGCTTCGCGATCAGGTAAACGGCCTGATTAAGCTGAACCTGCTGGATCACGACAGGTATGCGGAGCTATTCCCCAGCTCCGCCGCTGTGGTGGGTGGAACTCCCGCATTCGGGGAGTACGCCCAGTTGTGGCTCGATAGCCGGGAGATCGCTGCAGGAACGCGGCTCAATTACAAAGCACTCTGAATCTCTACTGGGTCCCGCATCTGGCCTTGGTGCGGATTGACCTAATCACGACGACGCTACTGCGCCGGATCGTCGCGGCGATTGAATGGATATCGCCTTCGGTCAAGCGAAATGCCCTGGTCAAGCTTTCAACGATTCTTCGCTCGGCCGTCCTCGACGGCCTCATCACCCGCAACCCTGCGGAAGCCTTGCAGCTTCCAACTCGATCGAGAAAGGAGGTGGACCCGTTCACGCTTGAAGAGGCAGACGCGATCATTGCAGAGCTCTACCAACATCAGCATTGGCCAAGCCTGATCTATGCCGCCTTTTTCGAGTTCATGTTCTTCACAGGATTACGCTTGTCGGAAGGCCTGGCCTTGAGGTGGGATGCGATCGATACGGCCAAGAAAACCGCACACGTCCGTCGCACGGTGGCGTTAGGGGTGGTTGAGGAACGGACGAAAACAAACAAGGACCGGTTCGTCCTGCTCAACGACAGGGCACTGCACGCGCTCGAATTCGCCAGGCAGTATGCTGAGCGGCGGAAGAAGGGAAAAGGTCAGCACACGGAATCACCCTACGTCTTCCCGCCTAGCAAAAATGGAGAGTACGTCAAGCAGACCTCTGATCTACATCACCAGTGGCGCCCGGTCATCAAGGGATTAGGACTCCGCTACCGACCACCGTACAACTGCCGTCACACCTATGCGACAATATGCTTAATGTCTGGCCTCAACCCCGCATTTATCGCCCAACAGCTCGGGCACAGCGTGCAGATGCTCTTATCGACGTATGCACGTTGGATCAACTCGTCCAACGACTGGCAGGAGCTTGAAAAACTCCAGATTGATCCGAAATTGGTCCACACCTCCAACGAAGCTACGTAAGTTATTGATAGGTAAGCCCTTTGATCTCCACCGCTAACATCACCATGCAGTTCGGCGCCAAGCCGCTTTTCGAGAACGTCTCGGTCAAATTCAACAACGGCAACCGGTACGGCCTGATCGGGGCCAACGGGTGCGGCAAGTCGACCTTCATGAAAATCCTGGGCGGCGACCTCGAGCCGTCCGGCGGGCAAGTGATGCTCGAGCCCAACACGCGCCTGGGCAAGCTGCGCCAGGATCAGTTCGCCTATGAACAGTTCACGGTCATCGACACCGTGATCATGGGTCACGAGCAGCTGTGGAAGGTCAAGGCCGAGCGCGACCGCATCTATTCGCTGCCGGAAATGACCGAAGAAGACGGCATGGCCGTCGCCGAGCTGGAAACCGAGTTCGCCGAGATGGACGGTTATACCGCCGAATCCCGCGCCGGCGAACTGCTGCTGGGCCTGGGTATCCCGCTGGCGCAGCACTTCGGCCCGATGACCGAAGTCGCGCCAGGCTGGAAACTGCGGGTGCTGCTGGCCCAGGCCCTGTTCTCGGATCCGGATGTGCTGCTGCTCGACGAACCGACCAACCACCTGGACATCAACACCATCCGTTGGCTGGAAACGGTCCTCACGGCGCGTAACAGCACCATGATCATCATTTCCCACGACCGCCACTTCCTCAACAGCGTCTGCACCCACATGGCCGACCTGGACTACGGCGAGCTGCGTCTTTTCCCAGGCAATTATGACGAGTACATGACCGCCGCCACTCAGTCCCGCGAGCAGCTGCTGGCCGACAACGCCAAGAAGAAAGCCCAGATCAGCGAGCTGCAGACCTTCGTCAGCCGCTTCTCGGCCAACGCCTCGAAAGCCAAGCAGGCCACCTCGCGCGCCAAGCAGATCGACAAGATCCAGCTGGCGGAAGTGAAGCCATCGAGCCGGGTCAGCCCGTTCATCCGCTTCGAACAGACCAAGAAGCTGCACCGTCAGGCCGTGACGCTGGAAAAAGTGAGCAAGGCCTTCGATAACAAGGTGCTGTTCAAGGACTTCAGCTTTACCATCGAAGCCGGCGAGCGCGTGGCGATCATCGGCCCCAACGGTATCGGCAAGACCACCCTGCTGCGTACTCTGGTCGGTGAACTGACTCCGGATGCCGGCGCGGTGAAATGGACCGACAGTGCCGAAGTGGGCTACTACGCCCAGGACCACGCCCATGACTTCGAGGACGACGTGAGCCTCTTCGACTGGATGGGCCAGTGGACCCAGGGCGAGCAGATGATCCGCGGCACCCTCGGTCGCATGCTGTTCTCCAACGACGAGATCCTCAAATCGGTCAAGGTGATTTCCGGTGGTGAACAGGGCCGAATGCTCTTCGGCAAGCTCATCCTGCAGAAGCCGAACGTGCTCGTGATGGACGAACCGACCAACCACCTGGACATGGAGTCGATCGAAGCGCTCAACCTGGCGCTGGAAAACTACCCAGGCACGCTGCTGTTCGTCAGCCATGACCGTGAGTTCGTATCGTCCCTGGCGACTCGCATCATCGAGTTGAGCCCAGATGGCGTCGTGGACTTCAGCGGTACTTATGATGACTACCTGCGTAGCCAGGGTGTGGTGATCTAAGGCTGATCGATGCGGAGCAGGCACTCGAGGCCTGCGTCCGCACTGGGCCTCTCGGGCCCGTGCCAGGCCCCGAGACCTGCCCGCTCCAGATTTCCAAGCATTGGGATCCGGCACCGAATTAATAGTTAGCCTGCTTTCATTTCCCCTTCGCAGCGGCCATCATGGTCAGACGCCCCTCCGCCTACAAGCGAACGAGCCTATGACCGCGCATGAACCAACCCCCGCCCGCTCCCCTTCGATCACGGCGCAGATCCTGGCGATCGTGTTCTACACCTTCATCGCCTTCCTTTGCATCGGCTTGCCGATTGCCGTGTTGCCTGGCTATGTCCATGATCAGCTCGGTTTCGGCGCGGTAATCGCGGGGGTGACCATCGGCCTGCAGTATCTGGCGACTCTGCTCAGCAGACCGTTCGCCGGGCGTGTGGCCGACAGCCTCGGAGGCAAGCGGGCGATCCGCTATGGGCTCTATGGCATCATCGGTTGCGGCCTCCTGACCCTGCTGTCCGCCTGGACCTTGGGCTGGCCGGTCCTCAGCCTTGCCTTGTTGCTCGGGGGACGGCTGCTTCTGGGGCTTGCCCAAGGCCTGATCGGCGTCGCCACCTTGAGCTGGGGCATCAATCAGGTCGGCAACGAACACACGGCGCGCGTGATTTCCTGGAACGGCATCGCCTCCTATGGCGCCATCGCCATCGGCGCCCCCGCGGGCGTATTGATGGTCGATGCCGTGGATTTCAGCCTGCTTGGCCCCGCCTTGATGGTCTTGGCGGCTCTGGCGTTGCAGGTCCTGCGCACACGTCCGGATGTCATCCCGGTGCGCGGGGAGCGCTTGCCGTTCTGGGCGGCATTCGTGCGCGTGGCGCCGTGTGGAGTGGGTCTGACCCTGGCTTCGATCGGCTACGGCACCTTGACCACCTTCGTCACCTTGTACTATCTGGAGCGCGGTTGGGTGGGCGCGGCATGGTGCCTGAGCGTCTTTGGCCTGTGCTTCATCGTCTCGCGACTATTGTTCGTCAATGCCGTCAACCGCTTCGGCGGCTATGCCGTGGCGGTCACCTGCATGGGCACGGAGGTGGTGGGCCTTGCCCTGCTCTGGCTGGCACCCTCGCCCGTCTGGGCATTGGTGGGCGCCGGGCTTACCGGCTTCGGCCTGTCATTGGTCTACCCGGCTCTAGGAGTGGAAGCAATCAAGCAAGTGCCCAGCAGCAGTCGCGGCGCGGGGCTCGGGGCCTACGCGGTATTCTTCGACCTCGCCCTGGCCATCGCCGGGCCGGTGATGGGCGCCGTGGCGGTTCGTCTGGGGTATGCCTCGATCTTCAGCGTCGCCGCGCTGCTCGCCTTGCTGGGGGTTGGGCTGACGCTGTTGTTGGCAAGGCGTGCTTATCCCGGCTGACCGATGCGGCACAGGCTCGGCAAGGCCCAACGGGCGCGCCTCTTTTAAACCTGCGGAGTTCACATGCCTGGCAATGAATTGACCCCCGAGCAAGTCGTGACTTTCTGCCTCTCCCTACCCGGCGCAAGCGAAGACTACAAATGGGGAGGCATCCGCGTCTTTTCGGTAGCGGGCAACAAGATGTTTGCCGTACTCGACCTGGCGGGCGCCGGACTTTCATTCAAGGTCGACAGCGAACTATTCCTGGGCTACGTCGATCGCCCCGGCATCCGCCCCGCGCCCTATCTGGCACGCGCGCATTGGATCAGCGTGGAGCCGCCTTACCGTATGAGTCAGGAGGAGCTCACTCAACTGCTACGCCGCTCTCACCAATTGGTAGTGCGCCGCCTGCCCAAGCGCCAGCAGCCGGGGTTGCTTATCTGAACAGCGGCTCCACGGCGTCGATCATCCACCGCATGCCAAACAGCCAATAGATCCAGAACAACTGATGCACACCGACAATGGCCCAGAACGCCAGCTGGTACGACACCTTGCGGGTCTTGTGGCGAAACAGCTGCTGGGCCAGCAAGGCACCAGGCCATCCGCCCAGTAGCTCGCTGGCATGCAACACCTTCTCGGGGACGCGCCTGGCCTGGGCCTTTGCCTGACGCTTGTCGTGCCAGTACAGCGCCAGGCTCGCCAAGCTGCCCAGCACGTAGGCAAGCGACGGCATCCAGGAATCCCCGAGCCAGACCATGCGTACCGCCCCGATCCCAGGCAGCAGGCACAACGCGCCCAGGGCAAGCAGTTTCAGGCGTACGTTGCGTACGCCCTCCTCCTTGGCGACGCCCCGTCGTCCGGCAGTTCGCACGCTTGCCATGTCAGCCCTGCGCCGTGGTCCAGTCGATCCAGCCAAATACCCAGGTCGCCAGGATCAGCAGGCCGAAGACGATCCGGTACCAGGCAAAGACCGCGTAACTGTGGTTGGCGATGAACTTCAACAGCCCGCGCACCGCGATCATCGCGAAGATGAACGAGACGACGAAACCAAGGGCGAACACCGGCAGATCGTCAGGCTGGAACAGTTCACGATACTTGTAGCCCGAATAGACCGCCGCGCCCACCATGGTCGGCATGGCCAGGAAGAACGAGAACTCCGTGGCGGCCTTGCGCGACAGGCCGAACAGCAGGCCGCCGATGATGGTCGAACCGGAGCGCGAGGTTCCCGGGATCATCGCCACGCACTGCACCAGTCCGATCTTCAGGGCATGGCTCCAGCGCATTTCGTCTACATGGTCGACCTCGATACGGTGCTCGCGGCGCTCGGCCCAAAGCATGATCACGCCACCCACCACCAGTGCCGCGGCGACCGTGATCGCGTTGAACAGGTACTCATGGATCAGGTCGGCGAACATCACCCCCAGCACCACCGCCGGCATGAAAGCGATCAGCAGGTTGACGGTGAATCGCTGGGCTTCGCGCTGACGTGGCAGCCCCAGCACCACGTCGAATATCTTGCGGCGGAACTCCCAGACCACCGCGAGAATTGCTCCTAGCTGGATAATGATGTTGAAAGCCATGGCCCGTTCGCCGCCGAAGTCGATCAGGTCGGCGACGATGATCTGGTGGCCGGTGCTCGAGATAGGCAGGAACTCGGTCAGGCCCTCGACGATCCCCAATATGATTGCCTGGAAGGCGCTCCAAAAATCCATTATTCCCCCATAAAGCGCTGCCCCTGGCAGGCCCCATCGTTTTTGATTTATGTGTGTATGTCGCGAGTGGTCAGCTGTTTTGCAGCGACCCGTTGGTGGTTGTTCCTGCTAAAAAGTTCTGCGGTGTCGAAAGTTTCATCTGGTGCGCCCGAAATCCTAGCAGAGCCCCGGCGTTAAGGCTTGCGCATCATGCCTTTTGGTTGGCGCTTGATGGGCAACGGCGTGTACGAGTAGCATCGCGGCCTCGCAAACCGCCAAGGATCGCCGATGTCCGGCCTCGAACTCTTCGCCGCCACGCTTGGCGTGATCGCCGTCTGGCTGACCGTCAAGCAGAATAGCTGGTGCTGGCCGATCGGGCTGGTCATGGTGGTGCTCTACAGCTGGATTTTTTATGAAGTGCAGTTGTATTCGGACATGCTACTGCAACTGGTCTATGCCGTCCTGCAGCTGTATGGCTGGTGGCAGTGGACGCGTCCCGACCGGCTCGACGATGCCCGGCACGTCACGCGTCTGGCGACGCTACCCATGCTAACGGGACTGACCATGGGGCTGGCGGTGAGCCTTGCCCTGGGCGCGGCCATGGCAACCTGGACGGACGCGGCGCAACCTTGGCTGGACGCGGCGCTGACCGGCTTCAGTCTGGTAGCTCAGCTGTGGATGGCGCAGAAACGCCTGCAATGCTGGCCGCTGTGGGTCGTGCTGGATGTGATCTTCGTGGCCTTGTTCGTGTACAAGTCCTTGTACCTGACGGCCGCGCTCTATGCCCTCTTCACCCTGATCGCGGTGCGTGGCTGGCTGGAATGGCGGCGCGACCCTGCATTGGCGGGCACATGAAGGTTCTGGTGTTGTGCGGGCCCGAGTCCAGTGGCAAGAGCTGGCTCAGCACTGAAATCCAGGCACGCTTCGGTGGCGAGGTCGTGGGTGAATACGTGCGTCATTTCATCGATCGGGAACAGCGCGATACTTGCTACGGCGATATACCTGCCATCGCTCGGGGGCAGCTGGAGTGGGAGGACAGCGCTCGCCTTGCGGCCCCGCGCCTGCTGATCCTCGATACCCATCTGCTCAGCAATATCCTGTGGAGCCGCGCCCTGTTCCGGGATTGCCCATCCTGGCTGGAGTCGGCGCTGCTGGCTCGACGCTACGACCTGCACCTGTTGCTCAGCCCGCAAGGGGTAACCTGGGTGAGCGATGGACAGCGTTGCCAGCCTCGCCTGGAAGCGCGCCAGGCGTTTTTCGATGACAGTCTGCATTGGCTGCGTACTCACCGGCAGCCGTTGCAAGTGATCGAGGGGGACTGGCCGCAACGTCGCGACCAGGCACTGGACGCCGTGGAGCACCTGTTGAACGGATTGGCGGAGCACTGACCACGGCGTTCGAATGAGTGGACTCGGTGCAATGGCGACCAGCGAGGCCCAGTCGGAAACCCTTCGCCCGGCGTTTTCATTTACCGAGGAAGTAAGGCACGGCCATCCTGCCTGCTCCCCTGTTATCATCCTGCATATTGACATGTCTGTTTCATGACACTAAGGATGATTACGTGAAGGATGTTCCGGACGGTTCACGCCGCTCCCGCGCGCGGCTTGCCATTCTGATTGGCCTGGTGCTGGTCGTGCCGCTAGTGGTACGCGCCTCGTTAGGCTGGTCCCACCCGCTTGGTTATCTCTCGGACCTGGGCATCGGCATTCTGCTGTCGCTGCTGCTGCAACGTTGCCCCTGGTGGCTGGCGCTGCCCGTGCTGGTGGCGTGGGCCACCCTGATCGTCGCGTCGGCCGAACTGGTCAATGCCGTGGGCCGGTTGCCGACCAGCGCCGACCTGACCTATCTGTTCGACCCTCAGTTCGTGGAGAACTCCACCGGAGGCGCGCTTTCCCATCCGTGGTTGCCAGTCACTCTGGGCGCTGGCATCGCAGCCTGGCTTCTCGCCCGATGGGCTGGCCGCGGGCGACCCTTGCGGGGCCTGCCAACTAAGGCCTGGGCCTTGCCGGTGGTGCTGCTGGTCGCGCATTGGGGTGCTCAGCACCTTGCGCCCTCCGCCGCCGATCAATGGCGCCAGTTCAACCTGCCGCATCAGTTGTTGGCGGCCGGCGTAGGCGGACTGCAGGAACGGACCCTGGCCTGGCTGCAGGGTGACCGGCACGACTCTGCCCCGGCCATGGCGGGGCTGACTCGAGCCGACATGAGCGGCCAGCCGCTGCTGACGGGGCCAGGCCGCGCGCGCAATCTGCTGGTCATCACGCTGGAAGGGATCCCCGGCGCGTATATCCGCGCCAATCGCCAAGCGCTGGGCAGCCACTACGACGAAGACCTGATGCCCAACCTGAGCCGGTGGGCGGCACGCGGCATGAACACGCCGGACTATGTCGTGCATACCCATCAGACCATCCGCGGTCTCTACGCCATGTTGTGTGGCGACTATGACAAGCTCGACAACGGCACGCCCAAGGGCGTCGAACTGCTGACGCAGGATGTACGCAATCGCGACTGCCTGCCCGCTCGACTACGCGAACAGGGCTTTGCCACTCATTACCTGCAAGGCGCGGGCCTGCGTTTCATGGCCAAGGACCGGATCATGCCGCATATCGGCTTCGATGCCGTGCACGGTGTCGAGTGGTTCCGTAACGACAACTACCTGGAGTTCCCGTGGGGCAAGGACGACAGGGCGTTCTTCGAGGGCGCGCTGGATTATGTCGATCAGTTGGAGAAGCAGGACCAGCCTTGGATGTTGACACTGCTCACCGTTGGTACGCACCAGCCCTATTCCGCTCCCAAGGACTACCTCGAGCGCCATGACACGGCCAAGCAGGCAGCCGTGGCCTACCTGGACGATGCGATCGGCCATTTCCTCGATGCCCTGGAGCGTCAGGGCGTGCTCGAGGACACGCTGGTGGTGGTGACGTCCGATGAGTCGCACGGGATCGATGGCGTGCGCCTGGCTTCGGCCTGGGGGTTCAACCTGGTGCTTGCACCGGAGCAGGCCCGACTCCCACGCCTGAACAAAGGCACATACGGCCATGTCGACCTGAGTGCTTCGCTGCTGGATTATTTCGCCCTGCCGGTTCCCGCGGCGATCGCGGGGCGCTCGCTGTTCCGCGACTATGACACGGGCCGGGAGATCATCTCGTTCACCAATGGCCTGCTGCGTTATCACGATGGCAAGGGTACGCTGACCGAGTGCGACTTCCAGCAGCGTTGCCGCCGCTACGCCAGCGAAGGCTTCATTGCCGAGCAGGCCGCCTACATCGGCCGGAGTTCGGATGAGGATTCCCGAAAGATCACAGCCATGACAAGCGCCCTGGACCACTCCCTGCTGCGCACGCCATTGAACCTGCACTATCAGTTCGGTGGCCCTACCGCGATTCCCTTGCAGCCGCGTATTCGCGACGATTGGGCGGACAACCTGATCGGCGCACAGTACCTGGAGATGCCTGAAGGCTCCTACACGCGCGTGCGCCTCAAGGTCCGCTCGCTCGATCCGGCGCACAGTGCCTACATCCAGCTCAAGGCGAAGGAAAGCGAGCAGGATGTCGCTCTCGGCCTGCCGGCCGAAATGCGGGTGACAGCCACCCAGCCCCTCGAACTGGAATTCAGGTTCGACAACCCGAGCCCGCGCAAGGCGTTTTCCTTCCACCTGCTCGGCTACGGTACAGGCGAGGTGGAGATCAGCGATTTCAGCGTGATCACGGCGCTGCCCGAGCAGGAAGACCCTCTGGAGCAACGCAGCGACGAGCAGATCGCCCACTCCATCTGACATGGGCCCTGCCAGGGGTAACCCTGGCAACCAGTAGCGCAGTCGCGCCTAGCGAATCTGATGCTTGTGCAGCAGGCGATAGAATGTCGGGCGCGACACTCCCAGCACCTTGGCGGCAATACTCAGGTTGTCGCTATGGCGATTGAGCACGTCGCACAAGGCCTGGCGCTCGGCCCGGTGCTTGTAGTCCTCGAGCGTTCCCATCGGCCCATCCTCTTCCTCGACGGCCTGCAAGCCCAGGTCATGGGCTTCGATCTGTCGCCCTTCGGCCAGGACCAGCCCGCGCCGCACTCGATTGGCAAGCTCTCGGACATTGCCTGGCCAGTCATGACGCCCCATCGCGCCCAAGGCGTTGTCGCTGAACGAGCGAGGTCGTCGTCCGGTTTCCAGGCTGTAGAAATGAGCGAAATGGTTGGCCAGCATCGCCAGGTCGCCATGCCGCTCGCGTAGAGGCGCGGTGACCACATGCTGCGTGTTGAGCCGTTGGTAGAGATCTTCACGAAAACGCCCACTCTCGACAGCGCGTTCCAAGTCGACGTGAGAGGCGGCGAGCACCCGCACATCGACCGGAAACGGCCGCCTGGCGCCCACCGGTTCGAGATGCCCGGTCTCGAGCAGGCGCAGCAACTCGGCCTGCAGCTCCAGGGACAGATCGCCTATTTCATCGAGAAACAATGTGCCGCCGTGGGCTGCTTCGAAACGGCCGACCTTGCGCTGCTGGACCTCGGTAGAGGTGCCCTTCTCATGACCCAGCAGTTCCGAGTGGATGAGTTGTTCCGGGATCGCGCCGCAATTGACCGCGATGAAGGGCTTGTCGTGGCGCTGCGACTGCCGATGCAAGGTACGCGCGACCAGCTCCTTGCCCGTGCCGGTCTCGCCACGGATAAGCACAGGCGATGACAAGGGCGCGAGCTTGGCCAGGAGCTTGCGAAGCTCCCGGATCGGACGGCTATCACCCAACAGCTCCTGTTCCGGTTCATCGACCTGGACCGTGCCCTTGCCACGCACGCGTGCCATGTCGAAGGCGCGACTCAGGGTGACCTGGACCCGCGACACATCGAACGGCAAGGTATGGAAGTCGAAGAACCATTCACAGACAAAGTCCCCGACATTTTGCATGCGCAACTCCTCGGCGCTGAGTACGGCTATCCACTCGGTATCGCTACGTTCGATAAGGTCCTTGACCGCCTCGGGATATTGCAGATGCGTGGCCCGTAGACGTAACAGGCCTATATCGCAAGGATGCTCCAGTGCGGATCCCAGGGAGCAGCTACGCACTTCCCAGCCGGCACTGCGCAGGCTGGGTAAAAGATGATGACACTCGTCGCATGGGTCGACGATCAACAGACGGCGGTTCGCTGCGGGTTCGAGCATGACCTTTCCTTGGCGCCAGATTTTGGTTTTCAAATAGAAACAGTAAGTTGCAGCGCCCGAACTAACAGTAGCAATTAATTTGACGGACCCTCCTACCGTCTGTCTGCCAAATTCGAGGGAGACGGATCCGAGGGGAACCTTTTTCCGCGTGCAGCATCGCCATGCGCCATGGCGGATACGCCTTTTCCGGTATCGAAAAAAGTTGTGACATCCGTGTGACTTCCATGCACGGTGGGAGCATCAGTACCAGTAACCCTGCGGTATTACGTCATACACTCGACGCCGCAGATCTCAATTCGCTGTTTGGGACCAAAGAGAGACCTACCCATGAACGCCCCGCTCCGTGTCAACGAAGCACTGCTGATCGCCGACCACGCCTTTGAACCTTTCCAGTGCGTCGCCTGGGATTCACCCAACGGTACCGGAGAGTTGAGCCTGGCAGTGATCGACCGGACCAGCACGCGAATCGGCAGCAAGCAAGTCTCCTCGAGCATCTATTCCGATCCCGCGCAGTGGGCCAGCCTGATCGAGGAAGTGCGCGCCGAACTCAGCGAAAAAGGGTATGACCTGCGGCCGTGGTCGATGCCCGTATAAGGCTTAGCCCCAAGACGGTCGCGAGTGCGCGTCAGCCGCGCACTTGCGACCTTCGTCCTTGTTGCGGCGCGTATTACCGCTGCGCTTCCTTCTCCTGGCTGCCATCCAAGGCGCGGTCGTCATTCCAGCTCTCGTAACTGGTCGATAGGCCGATATTCCGCCTGCAGCTGCTCTGCCAGAACGCGGCCTCGCCCGATGCGCACCGCGCAAGACTCCACATCCACCACTACACTGGCGCAGGGCAACGGCTGCAAGGGTGCCCAGCGCTGCAGCCGGCCATCGGTAATCACCAGGCAGCGCTGCGTTTCCAAGGGGTACTGTCGAGCGCGGGTCAGCAGCCATTCGCGTGCCTCTTCCAGCGCGGCTATCAAGGGGGTTCCACCGCCCGCCCCCAACTGCTGCAGCCAAGGATGCAAGGCAGCCGATGCCTTTAACCCATGGCGCTGCCAGCTCGGTTTGTGGCCACTGGCGGTCAGCAACGCCAAGCGAGCGCGTTGGCGATAGGCTTGATCGAAGAGCGCGGTCAGCACGCCCTTGGCCTTGGCAAGGCCCTGGTTGCGGCGGGTCGAGGCGGATGCGTCGACGATCACCAGCCACAGTTCCGGTGCCTGGGCCTGGCGTTGCCGCCAACAAAGGTCCTGGCGCAGCCGTGGCTTTCCCTTGAGCAGAGTGGGTACCCAGGCGACGCGGCCCGAGGTACTCGAACGCGCGCGCCCGCGCGCTAGACCTTTGAGTTTTCCGACGCGGGGTCTGGCATCCGCTGGCTTGGACTCTTGCGGGCGGATGCTCAGGGCTTTTTTGCCCAGTTCGGTACCTCGCGACGGGCGCCGGCGGTCACGGGACGAGGCGGCAATGCCCCCCACTCGCCCTGCCCGTCTTGCTGCTCCTGGGCCGTGTTGCCGGTCGCCGGGGGTTCATCCGGTGTGCTCGCGGCCGAAGTGCCTTGGCGCCGATGCCGCAGCGCAAACTCGGCCACGGCGTCGACATCGGCCTGGTCGATGCTATCGGCGCCACGCCAGGCGGCGTGAGCTCGCGCCGCACGCAGCCAGACCAGGTCGGCGCGCATGCCGTCGACGCCTTCGGCGAAGCAGCGCTCCGTGATCGCGGCCAAGGCCTGGTCATCGAGCGGTATTTGTTCAAGGCGCAGGCGTGCCGCCTGGCAGCGCTCACGCAACCGCGCCTGGGCCTCGGCCCAGTGCCCACAGAAACCCGCTGGATCGCTGTCGAACGCCAAGCGCCGACGAATGATCTGCTGACGCTGCTCAGGAGGAGGTTGCCCCTCGAGCGCCACGTTCAGGCCAAAGCGATCGAGCAACTGCGGTCGCAGCTCGCCTTCCTCGGGGTTCATCGTGCCGATCAGCACGAAGCGGGCGCTGTGCCGGTGGGAAATACCGTCACGCTCGATCCGGTTGGTACCGCTTGCCGCCACGTCCAGCAACAGGTCCACCAAGGGATCGGGCAACAGATTGACCTCATCCACGTAGAGCACACCGCCATCGGCCAGGGCCAGGACCCCGGGAGAAAACTGGGCCTTGCCCTGACCGAGGGCAGCATCCAGGTCCAGGGTGCCGACCAAGCGCTCTTCGGTAGCGCCCAGAGGGAGGGTCACGAAAGGCCCATTACCGAGCAAGTCGGCCAGCCCTCTGGCCAAGGTGCTCTTGGCCATGCCGCGCGGTCCTTCGATCAGCACACCGCCGATTCTGGGATCGATGGCAGTCAGACACAGGGCCAGCTTCAGCGCGCCGGCACCGACCACGGCGGCCAAGGGAAATTGCAGGGGTTCGCTCATTTCAATTCTCTTCCTCGCCTTCGATCAACTGCTCCTCGAGGGCTTCGCGGTATGCGCCAGGTGCCTGCCACAGGCCGCGCTGCTGGGCTTCCAGCAGACGCTCGGTGATGTCGCGCAGGGCTTCGGGATTGTGCTCGCGCATGAACGCACGGGTGGCCGGGTCGAACACATAGGCGTCGGCCAGGGACTGGTAATGGTGATCGTCGACCAGTTCGGTGGTGGCGTCGAAGGCAAACAGGTTGTCCACGGTGGCGGCCAGTTCGAAAGCGCCCTTATAGCCATGGCGCTTGACCCCGTCGATCCATTTCGGGTTGAGGGCGCGGGCACGGATCACCCGATTGAGCTCTTCCTTCAAGGTGCGGATGCGCGGCCGGTCGGCCTGGCTGTGGTCGCCATGATAAGCGCTCACGGCCGCTCCGCCCAAGGTCTCGGCCGCCGCGAGCATGCCCCCCTGGAACTGATAGTAATCGTTGGAATCGAGCAGGTCGTGCTCGTGATTGTCCTGGTTGTGCAACACCGCCTGGACCTGTGACAGGCGCTGCGCGAAACGGGCTCGGGCAGGCGTGCCCTCGTCGCTCGCGCCGTAGGCGTAGCCGCCGTGATTGAGGTACACCTGCGCAAGGTCGTCACGGGTCTGCCACAGACGTCCGTCGATAGCGTTCTGCACCCCTGCCCCGTAGGCGCCGGGCTTGGCCCCGAAGACACGCCAGCCAGCCTGACGTCCCGCTTCATCGGCATCCAGCCCCTCGGCCAGCAATGCCGCGCGCTCGGCTCGCACCTTGGCGGCCAGCGGGTTGAGGTCGTCCGGCTCGTCCAGCGCCGCCACGGCCTGCACGGCAGCATCAAAGAGGCGGATCAGGTTGCCGAAGGCATCGCGGAAAAAGCCGGAGACGCGCAATGTGACATCCACTCGAGGACGGTCGAGCAGGCCGATGGGGAGTATCTCGAAATCGTCGACCCGCTGGCTGCCGTTCGCCCATACCGGACGCACGCCGAGCAGGGCCATGGCCTGGGCGATATCGTCACCGCCCGTGCGCATGGTGGCCGTGCCCCAGACCGACAGGCCGATCTGGCGCAGATGGTCGCCATGCTCTTGCAGGTGCCGTTCGAGAATCAGGTTGGCTGACGCGAAACCGAGACGCCACGCCGTGGCCGTAGGCAAGTTGCGCACGTCCACCGTATAGAAATTGCGCCCGGTCGGCAGCACGTCCAGGCGCCCACGGCTGGGCGCGCCGCTCGGTCCGGCAGGCACGAAGCGGCCATCGAGTGCCGCCAGCAAGCCCTGCATCTCCGCCTCGCCGCAGGCATCCAGCGCGGGGGCGATGTCCTCGGCCAGCGCTTGCAGCACCGCATGGACCGGGGCCCAGGTTTCGTCAGTCGGCAGTCCTTCATGCCCATCCAGCACGCCAGTGATCAACCGGGCGGCCAGCCGCTCGAGCCGCTCGCGCGTATCGCCACAGGTGCGCCAGGCATCCTCACCGAGCGACGCCAGCAGCGTAGGTCGCGGGCCGCTCCACGGCTGGCCCAGGTCACAGTCGAGCGGGTCGAAACCGAGCGCCAGGGCTTTGGCCAGCACACGTAGCAGACTGGCATTGCCGTCTCGCCCATCCCCGCGCGCGACCCGCAGCAGGGCCAGCAGCGTGTCATTACGCAAGCGTCCTCGAGGAGACTGGCCGAACACGTGCAGGCCGTCACGAATCTGCGACTCCTTCAGGTCACATAGATAGGTATCCAGGCGCGGCAGCCAGATGGCGGCATCGTCCAGTTCACCTTCGAGCTGCAGCTCGCGATCGATATGGTTGGCCTTGACCAGGTCCAGGATGTCGCGCTGGAGCTCCCGTGCCCGACGTGGGTCGAGCAACTGCGCTTCGTAGTATTCGTCGGCCAACTGCTCGAGATGGCGCAAGGGGCCATAGGTCTCGGCACGGGTGAGCGGCGGCATCAGGTGATCGATGATCACCGCTTGGGTGCGTCGCTTGGCCTGGGCACCCTCGCCCGGATCGTTGACGATGAACGGATAGATATTGGGCAGCGGCCCCAGAAGCGCATCCGGCCAGCACTCGGAAGACAGGCCGACGCCCTTGCCGGGCAGCCATTCCAGGTTGCCGTGCTTGCCGACGTGAATCACCGCGTCGGCGGCCAGCCCGTAGCGCAGCCAGAAATGGAACGCCAGGTAACCATGTGGCGGCACCAGGTCCGGGTCGTGATACACCGCGCTCGGGTCCACCTGATAACCACGCGCCGGCTGGATGCCTACGAACGTCAGCCCCAGGCGCACTCCGGCCACCATCAGTCGGCCGTTTCGACACATCGGATCCTGTTCTGGCTCGCCCCAGCGCTCGATGACCGCCTGCTGGTTGGCGGCCGGCAGTTGGCCGAAGGCTGCGCGATAATCCGCAAGGCTCATGCTCTGGGCGCAGGGACGTTGGTCGAGATGATCGAGGTCGTTGGTCACCCCGCCCAGCAGCCGCTGGATCAACGCGGTGCCGCTGACCGGCAGATCGGCCACGGGGTAACCCTGGTCCTTCATCCCCTGAAGAATGTTCAGGGCCGCGGCAGGTGTATCCAGGCCGACGCCATTGCCGATGCGACCATCACGGGTCGGATAGTTCGCCAGGACCAGGGCCACGCGCTTCTGCGCGTTGGGCAGGCGCGCCAGCTCGACCCAACGCCGCGCCAGCTCGGCGACGAAATCCATGCGCTGCGGATGCGGCCGATAGCAGACCACGTCCGATTGGCTGCGTTCGCTGCGCCAGGCCAGGTCCTTGAAGCTGATCGGCCGAGTGATGATTCGCCCGTCGAGTTCAGGCAGAACGATATGCATGGCCAGGTCGCGCGCACCGAGGCCCTGCTCGCTCGCCTCCCAGGCGGGCTGGTTGTCCTGGGCGCAGACGGCCTGCAACACCGGAATGTCCCGGCGGAAAGGTCGCAGGTTCGGCCGCTCCGGGCTCGACAGCGCAAAGCCCGTGGTGTTGATGATCACCTCGGCGCCCGCCTCGTCCAGCCAGTCCTGGACCTGCGCCAGGCAGGCGCTCTCCTTGAGGCTCGCCACGGCGATCGGCAACGGGTTGAGGCCCGCCGCCGCGAGGCGCTGGCAGAACACATCGATGAAGCCGGTATTGGCGGCTTGCAGGTGCGATCGATAGAACACTATCGGTGCTACCGGCTGCTCGGGATGCCATTGCCCATACCAGTCCTCGAGGCAGGCGCTGCCCTTGTCGGGATGATAGACAGTGGTGCGCGGCAACTGCGCGGGCTCTTCCCAGGCATAGGCGCGGCCCAGCCATTGGCTGGCAATGCAGTTGAAGAAATTGCGCGCGTTGCCCTTGCCACCCTGGCGCAGGTAGTGCCAAAGACGCTGGGCCTGCTCGCTGGCAACGGTGCCCAGGCTCATCAACTCGGGGTCGGGTCGGTCGTCACCGGGCACCAGAATGAGCTGCACACCGCGCGAGGTAAGCGCTACCAGCTGCTCGACGCCATAGCGCCAATAGCCGACACCGCCATGCAGGGACACCAGGATGACTTTTGCATGGCGCAGCACTTCGTCTATATAGAGATCGACCGAGGCATGGTTCTGTACCTGCATGGGGTTGGCCAGGCGCAGGCTGGGAAAGTCCTCCGGCAACTGCTCGGCGGTCTCCGCCAGTAGCGCCAGATGGGAATCGCCGCTGCAGAGGACCACCAGTTCGGCGGGCGTCTGACCGAGGTCGGCGATACTGTCGTCCGGCACGAAGCCGCCAGGCTGGGTCCTCAGCAGGTGCATGGATCAGGCGCCCAGGGCCTGGCGCAAGCGCGCTTCGAGCAGCGCCGCGTCGAGCTCCTGGCCGATCAGCACCAGGCGGGTAACGCGCGGCTCGTCGGCTCGCCAGGCGCGATCGAAATGCCTGTCGAAGCGCGTGCCTACCCCTTGGATCAACAGGCGCATCGGCTTGCCGGGGATAGCGGCGAAGCCCTTGGCGCGCAGGATGCCGAACTCGACCACCAAGCGGGTCAGCGCATCGAGCAGCAGGCTTTCGTCAGCTTGCGGCAGGTCGATGGAGATCGAATCGAAGGCGTCATGATCGTGTTCGTCATGCTCTTCGCCATCATGGTGGCTGTCGTGATGGGTGCGGCGGCCATCGATATGCGCTTCGGACTCGGCGCCGACCCCCAGCAGGACCTCCAGCGGCAGGCGACCACTGCTCGCTTCGATCACCTTGACCGCCGGCGGCAGCTCTTCGAGGACTTCGGCCCGGACCTTGGCCAGGTCATCGGCGGCAATCAGATCGGCCTTGTTCAGGACCACCAGGTCGGCGCTCGCCAACTGGTCGGCGAACAGCTCGTGCAAGGGCGATTCATGGTCCAGGTTGGGATCCTGCTTGCGCTGGGCATCCACCTGGTCGGGATAGGCGGCGAAGGTGCCGGCGGCCACGGCTGGGCTGTCGACCACGGTAATCACCGCGTCAACGGTGCAGGCGTTGCGAATTTCCGGCCATTGGAAAGCCTGCACCAGCGGCTTGGGCAGAGCCAGGCCACTGGTCTCGATGAGGATATGGTCGAGATCGCCACGACGAGCGACCAATTCGCGCATCACCGGGAAGAATTCTTCCTGGACGGTGCAGCACAGGCAGCCGTTGGCCAGCTCATAGACCCGGCCGTTGGCCTCTTCCTCGGTACAGCCGATGCTGCACTGCTTGAGAATCTCGCCATCGATGCCCAGCTCGCCGAACTCATTGACGATCACAGCGATGCGACGCCCCTGGGCATTGTCCAGCATGTGACGGAGCAAGGTGGTCTTGCCCGAGCCGAGAAAGCCGGTGACGATGGTGACGGGAAGCTTGGCCAGCGTTTTCATGTCGATGCCCTTGACAGGATGGCGGGCATGCGGAACGAGAGCCACCGACCGCTAGCCGGCCGGACTCGCTCGCCACCGGATCACCCCGCCCGGTTGAAAGTCGAAAATCGTGTCGAGGCAGGTATCCTGGCTCGCACCGCACCGGCCGATGGCTGGTCGGATGACGCCTTCCCGCGCATTCACGCAGTGGCCGTGTCGATCCCTTTGATGCTTACAGTTGCGGGGGCAGCCGCGGCTTGTACCGCGTTCCCTGGCTCCGGTCGGACCGGAGGACCTCGAAGCGGCAAGGCTACGCAGTGCCTGGCGAACGGTCAACCGCTGGCTGTGATTGACGGCCATCCGCCCGCGTGATTTGCTAGCGGCCTGCGTCAAGGTGCCCCTTCCAGGGGTGAAACGGGAAACCGGTGCGTCTCAGGCCCTTTCGATGGGCCGGACAAGTCCGGTGCTGCCCCCGCAACGGTAAGCGAGCGAAGCGTCTGATCCACTGTGCCTGTCGTCCGGCATGGGAAGGAGACGCCTTCAGGGCCACAGGCCCGTCTCGCCAGCCCGGAGACCGGCCTGACGTCCATTGCACAACCCCGCGGCGGGCGGGCGCTGTCGTATTCCTGGACGAACCGCGTCCGGGGTCCGCCGCGCTTGCCTGTCGCTATGACCCGTAGAGGAAAGCGTCATGCCTATCACCAGCGCCCAACACGACATCGCCACCCCCGCCAGTCTCGGTCACCGCGTCCTGATCGCCGCCGGCGCCAGCCTGCTGGGCCTGTGCCTGGTGTATTTCGCCGGTTTCTCGCACATCGATGCGGTACACAATGCCGCACACGATACCCGTCACAGCGCCGCATTCCCTTGCCACTGAGGGCCTTCGCATGATTACGCGCATCGCCCGTACCGCCGGGTTCAGCGGTCTGCTGGCCGCTCTGCTGCTGACATTGCTGCAGAGCCTGTGGGTCTCGCCGCTGATTCTCAAGGCCGAAACCTACGAAGATACGCAGCCCGCTGCCCATCACGACCATGAGGGCCAAGCGACCGCACCCCATGTACACGACGACGAAGCCTGGACGCCCGCCGATGGCTGGCAACGCGTGCTGTCCACCCTGGCGAGCAACCTTGTGGTGGCCGTGGGTTTCGCCTTGATCCTTGCGGCGCTCTACAGCCTGCGTGAGCCGCACCGCATCGCCACGGGCGCACTCTGGGGGCTTTCCGGGTTCGCGGTATTCTGCCTGGCGCCCATGCTCGGCCTGCCACCGGAACTGCCAGGCACCGCCGCCGCCGAACTGGGCCAACGCCAGGCCTGGTGGATCGGCACCGCAGGCGCCACGGCGGTCGGACTGGCACTGCTGGTATTCGCTCGTGCTGGCTGGGTCAAGTTGCTGGGCGCGGCGTTGCTGATCGTTCCTCATGTCTTGGGCGCGCCGCAGCCGGAAGTACATCAAAGCCTGGCGCCGCCAGCCCTGGAATCGCAGTTCATCCTGGCCTCCGGGCTGACCAACGCCGCGTTCTGGCTGGCGCTGGGTACGCTCAGCACCTGGTTGTATCGCCGCATCGGCCAGGCGTGACGGGATTGAACGAGGGCTTGCCGTCATACATCGGCCTTGGCTGCCGACGTGGCTGCCCGGTTGACCAGCTGGAGGCGCTGCTGCGCGCCACCCTGCGCGCCCATGGTCTGTCGCTCGGCAGCGTGCGAGGTCTGGCCAGCATCGACCTCAAGGCAGATGAGAACGGCCTGCATGAGCTGGCCGAACGTCTCCGCCTGCCACTGGTGTTCTTCCCCGTGGCTGATCTGGTCGTTTTCGAGTCGCGCCTGACCCACCGCTCACCAGCGGCTCGAGCCCACAGCGGCTGCTGGGGGGTGGCCGAAAGCGCCGCCCTGGCCTTGGCCAGTCGCACTCATGGCCCGACGCGCCTGCAAGTACCCAGGCAGGTGTCCGACCAGGCGACCCTGGCGTTGGCTTGCCCCATCGGCCTCCTGGATAATCACGTTTTCATCTGAAGGACTTTTCATGACGGTCTATTTCATCGGTGCTGGCCCCGGCGACCCCGAGCTCATCACGGTCAAGGGCCAGCGCCTGATCCGCCAATGCCCAGTAATCATCTATGCCGGCTCGCTGGTGCCTGCCGCGGTGCTCGAGGGTCATCAGGCACACACCGTGATCAACAGCGCGGAACTGAACCTCGACCAGATCGTCACGGCACTGCGCGGTGCCCATGACAGAGGCCAGGACGTGGCCCGCGTTCACAGCGGCGATCCCAGCCTGTACGGCGCCATCGGCGAGCAGATCCGCCACCTGCGGGAGCTGGGTATCGACTACCAGATCATTCCGGGAGTAACGGCCACGGCGGCCAGCGCTGCCTTGCTTGGCTGCGAATTGACGCTGCCGGAGGTGTCGCAGACCGTTATCCTCACCCGCTACGGCGACAGCTCGCCGATGCCCGAAGGCGAAGCGCTGGCCGATCTGGCGCGTCACCGCAGCACCCTTGCCATTCACCTGGGCGTGCGGCATCTGCAGAGGATCGTCGAAGACCTGCTTCCCCACTATGGCGCCGACTGCCCGATCGCCGTGGTCCACCGCGCGAGTTGGCCAGACCAGGACTGGGTGCGAGGCACGCTGCGGGACATCGTGGCAAAGGTCACGGCCAAGGGCTTTCGACGCACGGCCCTGATCCTGGTCGGCCAGGTATTGGGCGACACGCCGTTCGCCGAATCGGCGCTGTACCGCGCTGGCCATGCCCATCTCTATCGCCCAGGTCACTGAGAGGATTGCCAAGCGACCCTGGGCCGTCGCAGACTCGTCGCTCCCGCCGCGAACCGAGATCTCATCATGCTTGAGCTGCGCCCCTGTTGTGAATGCTGCGCTGTCGAACTGCCCGGCGACAGCCTCGATGCACTGATCTGCTCCTTCGAGTGCACCTTCTGCCGTGCCTGCGGCGAAGACCACCTCCAGGGCCGTTGCCCGAACTGCGGCGGGCAGCTGTCAGCCCGTCCGCCGCGCGTGGGCGCGACCCTCGCGAACAACCCCGCCAGCCGCGAACGCATCGTCAAGCCTCATGCCGGGTGCCAGGTAACCCGGCAGACAGCGGCTCACAATCTGTGTAATCCGACAGCGCAGCCGTGATTTACTGAATCGTGACCGGTAAAACCGACATATTTGTAGTCCTTTTCTACACTTCAACACTGTTTATTCAACATCCTCTTACTGGGCATTACCAAACATAGGGAATCGACGTATCGTGCGCGCGCTGCCGGCCTGGACCAGCAGCCGTATTCCTGGGCCATTCAGGAAACAGCCCACATTCCTACAGGAGTTACCTGATGACTACCGTGCTGATGGTCGATGACCACCCGACCGTACGACTGGCCGTGCGAATGCTGCTCGAAAGGGAACGTTTCACCGTAATCGGCGAAACCGGCGATGGTATCGAAGCCGTCCAACTCGCTCGAACCCTGTCACCCGATGTAGTCATTCTCGACATCGGCCTGCCCGGGCTCGACGGCATGGAAGTCATCAAGCGTCTCCATCTGCTGGATCCCGCGCCAAAGGTCATGGTCCTTACCGGCCAGCCGCCCGATCTGTATGTGAGACGCTGCCTGGATGCGGGCATCGCGGCCTTCGTCAGCAAGGGCGAAGATCTGGATTCCATGGTTTTCGCCTTGAAAGCGATGGTCAAGGGCTACTCCACCTTTCCGCAGATGTCGGTCAACAGCAATACGCTGGAAAGCGAGGCGGCTCGCCTGGGCAGCCTCTCCAACCGGGAAATGGAAGTGCTGCGTCGCCTGTCCCAAGGCGAAAGCAACAAGCACATCGGCGAGCACATGAATCTCAGCGCCAAGACCATCAGTACCTACCGAGGGCGCATCATGGACAAGCTCAAGACAGAGTCGCTGGTGGAGATGGTGGATCTGGCCAAGCGCAACAAGGTGGTGGAGTGAAGCGCGATGAAAGCCGCGCTGCTGATCCTGTTGATGGCGCTCATGCTGCCATCCTTCGCCGGCACTGCGTCGCCAGGCGAGCGGCGGCAGTTGCTGGCTCGCTCCCAGAGCGTGACGGCGCACATGCCGCTGGACGAGGCCGATCGTCGCTGGCTGCAAGCGCGAAAGGTCCTGCTGCTCGGAAGCTCGCGCCCCGACTATCCGCCGTTCGAGATCAACGTCAGCCAGCAGGACTATGAAGGGCTCAGCGCCGACTACGCTGGGCTGATCAGCCAGTTGCTGGGTATTCGCATCGAAGTCATGCGCTTCACCGATCGTCAGGCCGCCGTGGAGGCTTTGCGTCAAGGCCGGATCGACCTGCTCGGCAGCTCCAACGCCTTCGAAGCAGCTGACGCCGAACTGATCCTCAGCCAACCCTACGCCGAAGATCTGCCCGTGATCGTCACCGCGGCGGGCCGCACCCTTGGAGAGGGCGATGACCTGGACGGCCTGCGCCTGGCGACGGTCGACCATTATCTGCCCTTGGAGACCGTGCGCGCGCTCTATCCCAAGGCACGGCTGGTTCCGCTCTCTTCGACCCTGGCGGGGATTTCGGCAGTCGCGCTCGGCCAGGTCGACGCCTACCTCGGCGACGCCATCAGCAGCGACTACCTGATCGGCAGAAACTACCCGGGGCGAGTCAAGATCGATCACTTCATCCAACGCCCTCCCGAGTCGTTCGCTTTCGCTCTGGATCGTACCCAGCAACGGCTTGCAAGGCTGGTCGACCGGGCACTGGAGCGAATTTCCGACAGCGAGCGCCTGAACATCCTGCGACGCTGGTCCAGCGGCAATACCAGCCTGTTGCTGGAGCGCAGCCTGGCCGCGCTGACTGACGAAGAACAGCACTGGATCGACACACACCGCGAGATCCGCGTCATGGTCGATCCGCATCTGGCACCGCTTGCGTTCAATGACGAAAGTCAGCAACTACGCGGCATCACCATCGACCTGTTGGCCAAGGTCGGATTGCGTACAGGACTGCGCTTCGATATCACCTCGATCGAGTCGGTTCAATCGATGGTCGACCAGGTGGCCCAGGGCAAGGCCGAGCTCATAGGTGCTCTGGGCTATGGCAATCAGCGCGCCGAGCGATTGCGTTATACCCGCCCCTACCTGATCAGCCCACGAGTACTGGTGGGGCGCATGGATGCAGCGCCACTGGCGGCGCCCCCTCGGCTGTCGGGAAAACGCCTGGCGGTGGTGCGTGGATCCCCCGCACAGGATCGACTGTTGCAACAGCATCCGGGCATTCGTCTGGTGCAAGTGGAAAACCCGTTGAAAATGATGGAAGCCGTTGCCAAAGGGAACGCCGACTTCGCCTTGAGTTCGCAGATCAACGCCGCCTACTACATCAACCAGGTTTTCAAGGGCAAACTGCGGGTTGCCTCGATCTATGGGGACGATCCGGCCCTTGCCGCATTCGCGGTGACCCCTGGACTGCCCCTGCTGCAATCGATACTCGACAAGGCGTTGCTGAGCATCCCGCCAGAGGAAATGGAGCAACTGATCAACCGTTGGCGCACCAATGCGGTGGTGAGTGACAGCCCATGGCGCAACTATCGCTCGCTGGTCTTGCAGATTCTGATCCTGGCCGCGCTACTGTTGGCCGGGGTGGTGTTCTGGAACCATTACCTGCGCAAGTTGATCGTCCAACGCATGCAGGCGCAACAGGCCTTGCAGGCCCAACTGGCGTTGACTCGAGGGCTGCTGGAGCAGCTGCACCAGGCCAAGGAGCATGCCGAGCAAGCCAGCCAGGCCAAGAGCACCTTCCTGGCCACCATGAGTCATGAAATCCGCACGCCCATGAATGCCGTCATCGGCTTGCTCGAACTGGCCCTTCAGGACAGCGCCGTAGGTCGATACGATCGCGAGGCGCTTCATACCGCGCATGATTCGGCCGTCGGCCTGCTGGCGCTGATTGGCGACATCCTGGATATTTCCCGTATCGAGGCCGGTCATCTGACCTTGCAACCCATTGCGACCGACCTTGTCGCCCTGGTGCGCTCGACCGTGCGTGTGTTCGATGGCAACGCACGGATCAAGGGGCTGCAGTTGCAGACCCGGTTGCCGGACAGCTCCGCCTGGCTGATGATCGACCCCCTGCGATTCAAGCAGGTGCTGTCGAATCTGTTGAGCAATGCCATCAAGTTCACTGAACAGGGCAGCGTGCGGGTCTCACTCCAAGTGTCCGCCTCAGGTTCGGCCGATGTCGTCGACATCGACCTGCGGGTACAGGACACCGGCATCGGTATCACCCCGCAGGACCAGGCACGGCTGTTCACTGCCTTTACCCAGGTCGAAGGCCCCCGCGCGCGCCAGGGCGCAGGGCTGGGCCTGGTGATCAGCCGCACGCTTTGCCAGATGATGGGAGGGACACTGGAGCTCGATAGCCAGCGAGGCACCGGTACAAGGGTCGACGTGCGCCTGCAATTGCCGCGCGCGCGGGAACCGCTGCCGCAAGCGCCATCCGCCCCCGTCGAACAGGCCGGCGGGCGCGCGCTGGAGATACTGGTGGTCGACGATTACCCCGCCAACCTGATGCTGCTGGACAAGCAGTTGGCTACCCTCGGCCATCAGGTGACCCTTGCCGAAAACGGCGAACAAGCGTTGGCACTTTGGCAAGCCGGCCATTTCGACATGGTCATTACCGATTGCAGCATGCCGATCATGGATGGGCATGCACTGGCGCGACAGATTCGCGCCCAGGAACACCTGCAAGATCACGCGCCCTGTCGCATCCTCGGCGTCACGGCCAACGCCCAGGCCGAAGAACGCGAACGCTGCCTGACCAGCGGCATGGACGATTGCCTGTTCAAGCCGATCGGCTTGCAGACCCTCAAAGCCCATCTACCGATGGCTCACGACATCGAACCCCGGGCGGACCCGCTCGAGGTACTCCCGCAACGAGCGAGCGGCTTCGCGCTAGATGAACTGACCTACCTGACCCAAGGCGACCCAGCCTTGATAAACCGCCTGGTCGAGCAGCTGTCGCGCAGCACCGCCGAAGATCTCCGGAGTTTGCGTGGCTTACGCGCCTCGCCGGACGAACACGCCTTGCGGCAGCTCGTTCATCGGATCAAGGGTGGGGCGAAGATGTTCAAGGTCAGAGGCGTGGTGCAAGACTGCGAGGCCCTTGAACGGGCCCTTGCCACAGGCGAGTCAACGGAACCATTGCTGGAAAACCTGGAAGCCAGTCTCGCCAGCCTGCAGCAGGATCTCAAGGACGCAACGAGCCCAGTGCAGGATTGAGGCGAGGATTTCAACAGGAGCTTTCACGCACCACCAGCTCGAACCCGAGATCCTGCCGCGATACGGCGACCTGCTTTCCATCGAGCAACGCCAGCAAAGCCTGGGCAGCGCCTCGACCGACAGCGGCGCGCGGGGTACGGATGGATGTCAGTGGCGGAACCATGTGCGCCGAGGCCGGCAAGTCGTTGAAGCCGACCATCGCTACCCTGCCCGGCACATCGACCCCCTGTCGCAGGGCCTGCAGAAGGGCACCGTGGGCCAGGTCATCGTTGCAGAAGAAAATCCCATCGACGTCAGGTGCCTTTGCCAAAAGGTCGCTGAACAACTCGCCGCCCAGGCCGATGGACGAGAGCTGCGGTGCCAGCAACTCCAGCTCCGGCGCCGATTTTCCGGCTTCCGCGAGCACCTGGCGAAAGCCCTCGGCGCGCTGCATGACGCGGGGATCGAGCTGCGCGGCGACGAATGCGAGGCGCTTGCGCCCACTTTCGAGCAGATGCCGAGCGGCGGCGCGCCCGGCTTCGATCTGGGAGAACCCGACAGAAATGGCTTTCTCCGAGTCGCCAAGCTCCATCATGTGCACGCACGGGACGCCGCTTGCCTGGAGCATCTGCCGTGCCGCATCGCTGCGATCGAAGCCGGTCAGCAACATGCCACAGGGCTGGTAAGCCATGTAGTTGCGGATAAGGTCCTCCTCTTCCGCCGCGTCGTAGTGATAATTACCAATCAAGACCTCCATTCCCCGCGGACGCAGGACCTCATGGATCGCCTCGAGCGTGTCGATGAACAGCTGGTTGGACAACGACGGAATCAGCACGACGACCGAATGACTTCGCGCCGATGCCAAGGCTCGCGCTGCCGGATTGGCGACATAACCCAGGCTGGCCGCGGCCGTGATGACTTTTTCCACCAGCGCGGGGGCGACCGTGCTGATGCCTCGCAAGGCGCGAGAAGCGGTAATGGGAGAAACTCCCGAGAGCCTGGCAACTTCTGCCAGGGTCGGACGACCTGTAGTACGAGAGCCGATGCGTGTCATAGGAATGTTGTAATTTTACTACTTGCAAAGGTGAAGGAACGGGTAATAAGGTAGCGCTGTCCCAGGACACAGGCAATGCAATCTTTGACGGCATACTGTGCCTGGCGTCCATACTGCGCCAAACAAGATCAATAACATCGGGCGAAGCGTTGCGACCTGGCCACGGGCCTTCGGAGACAGCGCTATCCGACCCTGCAGGAGGTACTGATGAACGCTCCCCTTTCCGCGATCGTGGTGATGGGTGTAGCCGGTTGCGGCAAAAGCTGTATCGGCGCCGCCATCGCACTCAAGAGCGGTGGCCGCCTGATCGAGGGCGATGCCTTCCACCCGGTTGCCAATATCGAAAAGATGACCGCTGGCATCCCGCTCGACGACGAAGATCGCGCAGGCTGGCTGACGCTTTTGGGCGAAGAGCTGCGCATCGCCGTCCAATCCGGCGAACGCCCCATCCTCACCTGTTCCGCGCTCAAGCGCCGCTACCGCGACACCCTCCGCGATGCCGTTCCCGAACTGGGTTTCGTGTTTCTCGAACTGAGCCCCGCCGAAGCCGGACGCCGCATCATGGCGCGGCCCAGCCATTTCATGCCGGCCACCCTGATAGACAGCCAATTCGCCGCACTCGAGCCTCCCAGCGACGAGCCCTTGACCTTGACGCTGGATGCTACCCGCTCCATCGAGGTGCTTGCCGAGTCGGTCGATCACTGGCTCAAGCGCTATGGCGGGCCAGCCGTCGTGCGCACGGCCTGACCGGGCCATTGCGGCCCATCAAGACAGCGCTATCCGGGCGCCCCACGGCGTCCCAAGCTCCCCCTACAGCGAAGTTCCGCTTACAAAAATGACAAAAGCGAGGCTCAACAACGATGTTCGGACTGGCTACTGACACCTACCTGCTTCTCGATGCCCTGGTGACCATCATCGGGCTTATCCTGCTCATCACCCACTTCAAGGTTCATCCCTTCGTGGCACTCACCCTGGCAGCGGGCTTCCTCGGCCTGACCTCAGGCATGCCAGTGGCCAAGGTCATGAAAGCGTTCCAGGACGGCTTTGGCGGCGTGCTCGGTTTCGTTGGCATCGTGCTCGCCCTCGGCACCATGCTCGGCAAGCTGATGGCCGACTCGGGCGGCGCCGACCAGATCGCCAGGACGCTGATAAGCGCCTTTGGCGTAAAACGCGTGCACTGGGCGATGATGCTGTCTGCCTTCCTGGTGGGCATCCCCTTGTTCTTCGAGATCGGCTTCGTGCTACTGATCCCGCTGGTGTTCATCGTCGCCAGGCGTTCGGGGGTCTCGCTAATCAAGATCGGCATCCCGCTGCTGGCCGGTCTTTCCGTGGTCCATGGCCTGGTTCCCCCACATCCGGGGCCCCTGCTGGCGATCGGCATCTTCAATGCCGACATAGGCAGGACCATCTTCTATGGCCTGCTGGTCGCGCTGCCGACCGCCGTGATTGCCGGCCCTCTGTTCGGCAACTTCATTTCACGCTATATCCCCGGCAGCCCGTCTGCGGAATTGATGGACCAACTGGCCCGCGAGTCCGAGCTCAAGAACCTTCCAAGCTTCAGCGTGACCCTGGCGACCGTGTTGCTGCCGGTGTTTCTCATGTTGCTCAAGACCTTCGCCGACGTGGTCCTGCCCGCCGAACACATCGTCCGCCAGTGGATGGACCTGATCGGTCACCCCATCACCGCCCTGCTTGCCGCGCTGCTGCTGGCGTTCTACACCTTCGGCGCCGCGCGAGGCTTTTCCCGCCAGAAGATCATGAAGCTGCTCGACGAGAGCCTGGCGCCGACCGCCGCCATCGTGCTGATCGTCGGCGCCGGTGGCGGTTTCAAGCAGATGCTGGTGGATACCGGGGTCGGCAACGTCATCGGGCAGATGGCCGTGCAGGCGGAAATCTCGCCGATCCTGCTGGCCTGGCTGGTAGCCGCGGTGATCCGCATCGCCACCGGTTCGGCAACGGTCGCCACCATCACCGGGGCAGGCATCGTCGCGCCTGTGGTCGAGCTCGTTCCAGGCGTCAACCGGGAGTTGCTGGTACTGGCTACCGGCGCCGGCTCGCTCATCCTCTCGCATGTCAACGATGCAGGCTTCTGGCTGGTCAAGCAGTATTTCAACATGACCGTGGCGGAGACCTTCAAGACCTGGAGCATGATGGAGACCTTGCTGTCGGTGGTCGGAATCGCCTTCATCATGCTGCTGGCGCGTTTCGTCTGACCGTCTGTCGAGATAGCGGCACCGCGCCAGATCGCTGGCCTCATAACATCATGGGCACCGCGCGCGACCTTCGCCTCGGTGCCGGCTCGCGGGCAACGACGGCCTCAGGTCCATCTGCAGCGAGCAATTGCCCATGAAAGCAACAAGCGCACCCGGTCACGAGTGCTGCTGAAAAGGAGTTTGACATGAAGCGATCGCTATCCCCCGTCCTCCTCATCTCTGCCCTGCTGGCTTCACCGTTTGCCTTGGCGGTAGGGACCGGGCCGACCCATCCGGATGACCCGCATTCCGTAGCTCCGCAGCCGGGAGCCGACAGCACGCTCAACCCGATCGAAAAGCCGCTTCCGCGCGATACCGATCCGCGGCCGCAAGGCAACGATCCCGAGAGCCCGCCCGCGCGCCCAGGTGACAACAACGACCTCCCAGGCATGGATGGCACCGGCTCGGAAGGCAACGGCATGCAAGGCGGCGTCGGTGCGGGCACCAGCGGCAGCCGGCCCTGATCACCACTGACGCTTGTCGGGACGTGCCAGGCCCAGCTTTTCGATGCGGTAGCGCAGCATGTCTCGACTAAGCCCCAACAGACGCGCCGACTTGGTGACATTCCAGTCGGTGCGGTCCAGGGTCTTGCAGACCAGATCACGTTCCATGTCCGGCAATGTCCCATGCTCCATGTCCTGACGGCTGGACTCGTGGTAGTGCGCAACAGGCGCCGGCATGGGCTCGTCGATCAGGCTCATGCAAAGGTTGAGCTGGTGCGCTCCGATCACCTCGCTAGGTGCCAGCAATACCGTCTGCTCGAGCATGTTGCGTAACTCGCGCACATTTCCTGGCCAGCTATAGCCCAGCATCAGGGCATCGGCCTGTGCGCTGAAGCGCAGGTTCGGCTTGCCATAGCGCCGCCCGTGGTGTGCCAGGAAATGCCGGGCCAGCAGCAGGATGTCCTGTCCGCGCGCGTACAGCCGCGGAACCTTGAGCGCAATGATGCGCAAGCGGAAGAACAGGTCGCGACGAAACTTGCCCTGCTGGACCATCTGCTCGAGATTGCAATTGGTCGCACTGATGATGCGCAAGTCCACCTTGCGCTCCTTCACCGCGCCGATACGCCGAATGCTGCGGTCCTCCAGCAGCTTGAGCAGCTTGGCCTGGAGCAAGAGATCCATCTCTCCGATCTCGTCGAGGAACAGCGTGCCGCCATCGGCGGCCTCCACCAGACCCACACGGCGTTCCTTGGCATCGGTGAACGCACCTTTTTCATGGCCGAACAGCTCGGCCTCGAGCAGATTGGCCGGTATCGAGGCACAGTTGAACTCGATGAACGGCGCCTTGCTGCGCGCCCCATCGAAATGCAAGGCCCGCGCAACCAGTTCCTTGCCGGTCCCCGTCTCGCCCTCGACCAGTACCGGAGGCAGGTCGTCGCTGCTCATGCGCCGCTCGGCATCGAGCAGCTGCCGCAGCGTGTGCTTGAGCCCGAGCATGGCCGGCGATTCGCCGATCAACGCCTGCATTCCCGATTTCTGCGCCTCGCGCTCCTGATAGAAAGACAAGGTACGTTCGAGTCGGTCAGCGGCAAGCGCCTTGTCCAGCAACAGCTTGAGCTCGGCCAGGACCACGGGCTTGGTCAGATAATGAAACGCCCCCTCCTTCATGGCCAGAACGGCGTCTTCGACATTGCCGTACCCGGTCATCATGATGACCTTCAACGCGGGGGCCTGCGCCATCAAGGTCCGGAGCAAGTCGTGGCCATTCATGCCCGGCAACGAGTTGTCGGTCAATACCGCGTCAGGCTGGACGCGCTGTATCTGCTCCAGTGCCCGTTCGGCGCTGTGGCAGACCGTCACTTCGAAGCCTTTCATGCACAGATAGGTACGTATGTTGTCAGCGAGGATTTCATCATCCTCGACTACCAGGATGCTGTGTTCCATGGTCCCCTCCCGCTGCGATGGTAAAAACTAGACTGACCTGGGTTCCCTGCGCTTCCCGACTGCTCAGGCAGACCGAGCCGCCGAAGCGTTCCATGATGCGTTTGACCAATACCAGCCCGACGCCCAGGCCGCCTTGCTTGGTCGTGAAGAATGGCTTGAACACCATCTGCTCCTGCTGGCGGGTCATGCCCTTGCCGGTGTCGCTCACGACCAGGCATACCCGGCGCTCGTCCAAGGCAAAGACGTGTGCCGTAAGCTGTCCCCCTTCGGGCATGGCTTCCAGGGCATTGGAAAACAGGCTGTTGAGAATCTGCGTCAGTTGCAAAGGCTGGCTGGCCACCCAGACGGCCGCTGGCGCTTCGAGCACGAATTGCACGCCATTGCGCTCCAGCTGTTGGATGAAGGCGTATCGGGCGTCGTCGATGGCAGCGATCAGCTCGACCGCCTCGGGCTCCTCGCTGGCAGGGCGCAACGACACCAGCAGGTCCCGTACCCAGCGAGACATGCGGTCTACCTGGCTGATGATGTCAGTGATGTTCTTCTGCGCCGGCGCACTGGCGATGGTCTGGGCCAACTCGGCGCTGGAGCGGATGTTGGCCAATGGATTGCGCAGGCTGTGCGCCACTGCCGACGACATCTCGCCCAGCGCGACATAGGTCTCGCTGGCCACCAGGCGGTCCTGTTGATGGTGCAGCAACGCCGCCGCGCGGCGCACGATCCAGAACAGGCCGAAATAGATCAATGCGCCACCAGCCAGGCTCGATGTCCAGATCACCACGTAACCGCGTTGTATGCGGCGGATCAGATCCTGGGGTTCCTTGTAGACCTCGACCATCGACAGCACGCGCGTGCCTTGGCTGTCGAACATGGGAATGTAGTTCTCGATGAACAGATGCTCGGGCTCGCGTTGGAACTGCTGTTCTTCGCGGTCTTCGTCGGCCTTGTGGTAACTGGCCGACACGGCCTTGCGTGAGTCGAAGGAGCGATCCAGGTCGCCATCCGCTTCGATTCGCTGTCCTATCAGCCGCGGGTTGGTAGACCAGACCACCGTGCGATCCCGCGCATAGACATTGGCCAGAAGCGTATCAGGCAGGTGCTCCACGTGATCGAGGAATTCGTCCCGCGTTGCCTGCGCGAGCGCTGCACTTACCGTAGGGTGCTGGCCGTCCAGGCGTGGATCGAGGAGTTCTCCCATGGTCGTTCCCGGCGGCAGTTGCGAATGGCGTACCTCCGCCTGCGCCATGGCCTGAATGAACTGCGCTGTCAGCATGGCGTCGCGCTCGACGCTGTCATTGACCACGAAACGGGTGGACACATAACCCAGCCCACCGGCGACGGAGGCGATGATGAGCAGGCTGACCAGCGAAAACCAGCGCAACAAGTTGAACTGGCGAAGAGGCGATGCCTGCGCTGGAGTCGAGGTAGCGACCTTGTTCGGGACATCGTTTTCCAGCGTCTGCATGACGTTGTTCCCGCCTCTCATGGGATCCGCGTGCGGATGCTACCGACCGTAGCACAGCAATGGCACTTTGCCGCATCCAAGGATCATAACCAGCACTTTCACATCTGCGTGCAAGAACCCAGCCACTCTATCTATTAAATTATTTAATTGCTAAATCAATAGGTTGAAAGCGTTTATTAAAGTGATCTCGTGAAAACCACCCCATTGCTGGGCAACCCTTCGATCTATCAATAAAATTCTATATTTTTCAAATAGATATAGAGTATTTCTAAAATATCTTTCAAGCAGACTCGCGTGCTACCCGGAAATTGAGAAGCACGCTGGTCCCCTTGCCTTCGCTGCTGCTCAACCGTACCGAGCCTCCGAAACGCTCCATGATGCGTTTCACCAGGACAAGTCCCACTCCGAGCCCGCCTTGCTTGGTCGTGAAGAAAGGGCGAAACGCCATCCGCTGCTGTTTCTCGGTCATGCCACGGCCGGTATCGGAAACACGCAGCGTTACGCTGCGGCGATCCTGCCGAACGACTTCCACGCGCAGGCTTCCACCCTGTTCCATCGCCTCCAGGGCATTGGAAATCAGGCTGTCGAATATCTGCGCGAGCAGAACCGGGTCGGCGAGCACCCGTACCTGCGAGACCTTTTCCAGCTCCAGTCGTACGGTGCAACGCCTCAGCGGTACGGTGTAGAGCTGAAGACTTTCTTCCAACGTCGGCCCGAGCGCCACCGGCACGGCCGGGTCGTTGAGGGGGCGCAGCGACTGCAACAGCTGGCGCACCCACTGGGACATGCGGTCGACCTGGCTGATGATGTCGGTGATGTTCTTCTGCGCTGGCCCTTCGTCGAACGCCTGGGCGAGTTCGGCACTGGAGCGAATGCTCGCCAATGGGTTGCGCAAGCTGTGCGCTACAGCCGATGACATCTCGCCCAGGGCCACGAACATTTCGTTGCTGATCAGGCGCCTCTGTTGTTCGGCCAGTACCCTCGCCGCCCGGCGCATGATGCCGTACAAGCCAACGTAGACCAGGCCGGCGCCCAGGGCGATGGCCAGCCAAATCATCAGCAGGCCATGCTCGATCCGGGCGATAAGGTCGGGCGGCTCCTTGTAGACCTCCACCATTGCCGCCACGCGCTCGCCATCCGTATCGAACAAGGGGATGTAGTTCTCGATGAACAGCTGCTTGGGCGGAGACACGAATTTCTGTTCGCTGCGAGCATCATCGAAATCGTGGTAGCTGGCCGACACCCGCATACGGTATTCGAAAGCATGCTCGAGGTCTTCGTCGGAGGTGATGATCTTGCCGGTCAAGGCCGGGTTGCTCGACCAGATCACCGTGCGATCGGGCGCATAGATGTTGACCAGCAGTACATCCGGCAGGTGGGCGACATGATCGAGGAACTCGCCGCGGGCCTTGCGCCGGGCCTGGAGGGCCGCTTCCGGTCCGGCTTGATCCAGGCGAGGGTCGAGCAGCTCGCCCATGCTGCGCACATTGGGGATCGAGACATGACGCACTTCCGCGTCGGCTATGGACTGGATGAACTGGGCCGTGAGCAGTGCGTCGCGCTCGACGCTTTCGTCGATGACGAAGCGACTGGAGATCAGGCCAAGGCCTACCGCCACCGAAAGGATGATCGCCAGGCTGACCCATCCATACCAGCGCAACAGTTTGAATGGCTTGCGCGCACCGGCATCGTTGCGGGGAATCGAGGCCCTGTGGGCGCGGGGGAAAACATCCATGACAGACTCCACAACTGGCCACCTAGCACTGGTTATAGCCCAGAGTTGGGGGAACGCACGACAGACTTGCATGACGTCATAACGGCGCGTCTTCCGCCATGCCCTGCAAGCGGCGATACTCGCGCAGCACGTTCGGCACGTAGCGTCGGGTCTCGGCAAACGGCGGCACCACCCGACCTCGGCTCATCACCGCTTCGGGCCCGGCGTTGTAGGCGGCCACCGCCAGGGTGATGTCGTTGTCGAACAACGTCAGCATGCGTTTGAGGTAACGCGCTCCTCCCTGCAGGTTGGCCTCTGGATCCAGGGCATCCGCGACGCCCATCTCCCGCGCCGTACCCGGCATCAGTTGCATCAGCCCCATCGCCCCCTTGGGCGAGCGCGCCTTGGGGTCGTAGCCGGATTCCGCCTTGATCAAGGCGTGCAACAGGGCCTGAGGCACATCGTGGGCACGGGCGGCGGCGGCGACGAGCTCGGCATAGGGTCGCCCGGTGATCAGCTGGGCATTGGCCGGTCCCGCATGCTCCGACACCTCGCTGATGACTTTTTCATATTGACGACCGGGGCGGTGCACGTTGGAGAGCACATAGCCGCCCCCGGTATCGATCGAGATGTAGACGTCGGCCTGTGCCACAGTTGCCGCTGCCAGCCAGGCCATGGCTCCCAGGATGCTCTTGCGCATAGCGTGCGCCTCCCCGCCGTTGCCCCCGATGTGGGGGAAATGCCCCGGAAAACCCGGGCCTGGCAACTGTCACGCAAGCACTGTGCCGCTTGCCGCGCCCCGCGATACTAGGCCCCAGGGACATCGCGCACGGCTATTGCATGAGCTCTCGCGGACGCATCACGGAGGGCTTCACCATGCAGCGCAGATCCAACGTGCAACGCGGTTTCACCCTGCTCGAACTGCTGGTGGTGCTGGTGGTTCTCGGCCTGCTGGCCGGCATCGTCGCACCCAAGTACTTCAGCCAGCTGGGGCGCTCGGAGGCAAAGGTCGCCAGGGCGCAGATCGAAGGCCTGACCAAGGCACTGGATCTCTACCGGCTGGAAGTCGGCCACTACCCCAATAGCGAGCAAGGCCTGCAGGCGTTGATCGCGGCGCCGAGCGGCGAGCCGCGCTGGTCGGGCCCCTACCTGCAGAAAAACGTGCCCCAGGACCCTTGGGGTCGGGCCTATATCTATCGCCAGCCAGGCGAGAGCGGCGGCGAATATGACCTGCTGTCCATGGGCAAGGATGGCCAGCCCGGTGGCGAAGGTGAAAACGCCGAGATCACCAGTTGGCAATGAGGAGCGTGAGCATGCGTTACAGTCTCAAGGCTTTGGGCAAGGAAGGCGTGGTGCTGCTGCAGATCGACGCGCAGGACATCGAACTGGCCCGCCAGCAGGCCACCGACCAGGGCCTGCGTGTGGTCAGCGTGCGCGCGGTGGCCCGTGGCCTGCCCTGGCGCCGCCCGCCGACTTTCGATCTGGTGCTGTTCAGCCAGGAGCTCGGCACCCTGCTCAACGCCGGGCTGCCGCTTATCGACGCCTTGGAAAGCCTGGCCGAAAAAGCGCCCAACCCCACTGCGCGCAAGATTCTCGGGAGCCTGGTACGCCTGCTGTATGAGGGCAAGTCGCTGTCCCAGGCCCTCGCCCAGCATTCCCAGGTCTTTCCCACCCTCTACGTGGCGCTGGTGCAGTCCAGCGAACGGACCGGCGCGCTGGGCGATGCACTGACGCGCTACATCAGCTATCGCCAGCGCTTGGACCTGGTCCGCCAGAAGCTGGTGAGCGCCTCGATCTACCCGCTTCTGCTATTGCTGGTGGGCGGTGGCGTGGTGCTGTTCCTGATGGGTTACGTGGTGCCACGCTTCAGCCTGGTCTTCGAGGGAATGGGTACCGAGCTGCCCTGGTTATCCCGCGTACTGATGCAAACCGGGCTGCTTCTGCATGCCAATCAGCTGCCTTTGGTCCTGGGTATCACGGCGACAGTGACGAGCCTTGTCGTGCTCCGTCGCCATCCCGGCCCACGGCGCTGGCTGTCGCGCCAACTGGAGCGGTGGCCGGCGCTGCACCAGCGCCTGGTCATGTACGAGCTGGCACGTTTCTACCGCTCGCTGGGGATTCTGCTGCAAGGGGGCATTCCGATCCTCACCGCCATGGGCATGGCGCGTGGCCTGCTGGGCGGCGCGGCGGCGATGCGCCTGGAACAGGCCTGCGCCAGGGTCGCCGAGGGCCTGCCACTGTCCGAGGCCCTGGAATCCGGCAGGCTGGTGACGCCGGTGTCGCTGCGACTGGTGCGGGCCGGTGAACAATCGGGCAACCTTGGAGAAATGCTCGAACGCAGCGCCGACTTCTACGACGAGGAAATCGGCCGCTGGGTCGAGTGGTTCGTGCGGCTGTTCGAACCGCTGCTGATGACCTTCATCGGCCTGTTGATCGGCCTGATCGTGATCCTGATGTACATGCCTATCTTCGAGCTGGCCTCAAGCATCCATTGAATTGCCGAGCGTCAGTAATCGAACCGATCCACCGCGCGTCGGCGCTCGTTGTCGTCGCGGCGATCGTAGCCCACGGTCGTCTGAATGTTGGCGTGGTGGGCCAGCTTCTGCGCGATCGACAGGTCGTGTTCCTCGATCACGCGGGTAATGAAGGCCCGGCGGAAATCATGGGGCATGATCTTGACCCCGACCTGCGCGCCCCGTTGGCGCGCGATGTAGTAGATGGCGTGCTTGGTGATACGCGCCCGGGTGATGTGATTGCCACGGCGGATCCGGTTGAACAGGAAAGCATCGTCTGGCTCACCGGCCGGCAGCTGCTCGCGGCGGAAATCGAGCCAGGCCTGCAGTTTCTCGAAGGCCCAGGCCGGCGCGTACTTGATCAGTTGCCGGTTGCCCTTGCCCAGTACCTGCAGGCTGCGCTCCTGGAAGTCGACCTGATCGAGCATCACATCGACCGATTCCGACTTGCGCATGCCGGTACCGTACAGCAGCGCGATGATCGCCGCATCGCGAATGCCCTGAGGGCGCGGATCGGCGGCGCACACGTCCATCAACTCCCGGATCAGGCTACGGCGCAGGTTGCGTCCCGGCGGCAAACGGCTGCCACTGGCCGGCTTGATTTCGCGCAAGCGTTGCAACTGTTCGTGGCTGATCAGCTCCAACCGCCATGCCTCGTTCATCACACCCCGCAGGGCATTGACGTACAACGAGGAAGTATTGGGCGCATAACCGTCGGTACGCAGGGCAGCCACCAGCCCGATGACGTGGCCTGGTTCCAGGCGATGCCAGGGGATATCGACGATATCGCAGTCGACGAAGCCCAAGCGATCAGCGATGTCCTGCAGGATGTAGCGCATGGTCAATTGGCTGGAGGGCGCCAACCGGGCGAGGTATTGCAGTAACGGGTTGCGAAGAGGGTCGGACAAAACGTGGATCCTGTTGCGAGACGGTCAGCTGCGGCCAGAGACCGCGCGAGCGAAGAATGAGCGCGCTGTTCTGTCCAAACAGGCGGGCAAGGTTACAATGGTAACCCATTCCTGGCGTGTATGAATGGAGCTGAATGTGTGTCGCGACACGGCATTGCCCTTCTGCGTAAACGTTCGCGACACCACAAATCCCGATCCGTTCGACGAACGGTCTGTGATCTGTATCAAGCATTGACAAATTCGTCACATTTACAAGAGAACATCATCCATCCAAGTGCTAAGGTAAGTGTTCCCTCGGCCTAGGACTGGCCGTTGATCACCGCGTTCAGGATCTGGAACAAGGAGGCTGGCCATGAACAAGATGACGTTTCCCAATGCCTGCCAGGTGATGCGCTGGCATTTTCATCCGTTGGGCTTCGAAGCCACCATGGATGCGCCGCGCAGTATGATTGCCCGGCTCTTCGACCGCGCAACGGGCGAAACCGTGATGGCGATTGCCGGCATACCCTGCACCTCCATCATGGCCGCCGCGGACGTGGAGCGGATCATAGAGGCAGTCGAGACCGAAATGGATGCTTTCGTGCCTTTTTGCGCGCTGCGCGATGCGGGATAGGCGCGGCAAGCACACAGGCTCTAGAGGAAAGGTAAACCCACGTGTTCGATGCCTCGCAGCCAGCCTCAGTCTGCGAACGGAATGTTTCTGGTCGACAGCGTTGGCATGAACTGGGCCGCTGGCATGGGCTGACCAAGCAGATACCCCTGCAAGGCGTCGCAGCCCAGGCGGGTCAGAAATTCCCGCTGGGAATCCGTTTCGACCCCTTCGGCAACGATCCGTAGGCCGAGCACCCGTCCTACCGCGATAATGGCTGCAATGATGGCCGCGTCGTCGCTGTCCTGCTTCAGGCCCTGGACAAACCCTCTATCGATCTTCAGCTCGTTGGCCGGCAGGCGCTTGAGGTACTTCAGGCTCGAATAACCCGTGCCGAAATCATCAATGGAAATGTCCACGCCCATGTCTGCCAACCGCTGCAGCACCACGAGACTGGTGTCGGCATCGCGCATGGCCGTGGTTTCGGTGATCTCCAGTGTCAGATTGTTGGGTGGCAAGCGGTTATCCGCCAACGCGCGCGCCACACTGTCGACCAGGCCGGCATGACAGAACTGGATAGCTGACAGGTTGACCGCCATGCGCCATTCCCGATGATCGTCATCGATCCATTGGCGCATCTGTCGGCAAGCTTCGTGCAATACCCACTCTCCGATGGGAATGATCAGCCCGGTCTTTTCCGCCTGCGAGATGAAACGGTCCGGCAGGAGCAGGCCATGCTGCGGATGCTCCCAGCGCAGCAACGCCTCGGCACCGATGGGGTGGCGTCCGTGGGCATCGAACTTGGGCTGGTAGAAGAGACGGAACTGGCCGTGCTCGAGCGCCAGGCGCAGATCTTGCGTCATCTGCAACTGCAGCCGGGCATTGGAGTTCATCGAAGCATCGAAAAAACTGTAGCCGTTCTTGCCGGCGCTCTTGGCGTGATACATGGCGGCATCGGCATTGCGCAACAGCTCCTGCTGATCCTGGCCGTTACCTGGATAGAGGACAATGCCCAGGCTGGCCGAGACTTGCAAATCATGCTCGGCGATACGGAAGGGCCTGGAGATGAGCTTGACCTGTTTCGCCGCGACCTCCATCGCATCGTCCGGCTCCTGGAGCTCCACCAGCAGGACGAACTCGTCGCCGCCAATACGGGCCAAGGTGTCCTGGCTATGCAGATGACCGCGCAACCGCGCCGCGACGGCCTTGAGCAGTTGATCGCCGACATGGTGGCCGAATGCATCGTTGACCGGCTTGAAACTGTCCAGATCGATGAACATCAGCGCAAAATAACCACCCTGCTCCGCTACTTTCCCGATAGCCAGCTCGATGCGATCGGCGAGCAAGGTACGATTGGGCAGCCCAGTCAGAATGTCGTGCAGGGCCAACTGGGTCAGCTCTTCGTTGGCCAGGGTCAAGGAGCGTGCCAGATCGACCGTGCGCGCCTCCAATCGGGCGTCGAGCACTGACGTCAACAAGGCTATGGCGATCACTGCCAGCGTAGTGACCAGCACACTGTAGCCCAGGCCATCGCCGCGAATCCCGTCCATCAGGGCGCCACAGAAACTGCCCGCGGGGAACCCTGCCGCCGCCATGCCGGTGTAGTGCATGCCGACGATGGCAAACCCCATCATTACGGCCGCCGCGCCCCGGACCTGTCTCACGTACGGGGTTTGTCGACGCAGGCGAAACACGATCCATAGCGCCGCCGCCGAAGCCCCCACCGCAATGACCAGGGAGGCCGCGAACAGCATCGGATCGTAATCGATACCCGGAACCATGCGCAGTGCCGCCATGCCGGTGTGGTGCATGCTGCTGATTCCGCCCCCCATGATCAGCGCTCCTAGCCCCAGGTGAAGCCATGGCAGCCTTGGCTGGCTTACCACCCACAGGGCAAAACCCGACGAAAGGACAGCGATGACCAGGGAAAGCAGTGTCAGCGGGAGGTCATAACCCAGCTCGATGGGCAGACGGAAGGCCAGCATGCCGATGAAATGCATGGACCAGACCCCGGTGCCCATGGCCAATGCGCCCCCGGTGATCCACATGGGCACGGAGCGACCCTTGGCCGTCGCGATGCGCCCCGCCATGCCCAAGGCGGTATAAGACGCCAGGATGGCCACGCACAGGGAGATCAACACCAGTGAGGATGAATAAGTTCCGATCAGCATTCGAGCGTTCGCAACCCGAGAAAAGGCGGCCAATGGCCAGCATGGACAAGCACACCATTGTACTCAAGCTCTGGCGAAACGCACGGAGTTTTACGCGAATGATAATGGATCGAATTTCATGCAGCACGCTGAGATACTGCGCTGTTTCCTCAAGCCTCGAGGATTGTATCGAAAGCGCCAATTAGCGGAGCACGCTGCGAAGGCTGCCTCCTGCACCCTGCCAGGAGGCGACTCTTTCAGTCTTCAGCGGCGTTACCGTCTTCGCCTGCGGCAAACGCTTGCTGCATGTCCCATCCTCCGCCCAAGGCGGCAATCAGCTGCACACTGGCTACCAGGCGGCCTTGCAACAGGCTCAGCGCGCTGCGCTCGTTGCTCAAGGCGGTGGTCTGGACGTTGACCACGTCGAGGTAGCCGATCAGGCCAGCCTTGTACTGGTTTTCGGTCAGGCGCAAGGACTCGCGCGCCGCGGCGAGTGCTTCGTCTCGCACCACGGCTTCATCGCCGTAGACCTTCAACTGGACCAGGTAATCTTCGACTTCACGCAAGCCATCGAGCACCGTCTGGCGATACTGGGCGACGGTCTGGTCGTATACGGCTTTGGTACGGTCGACCTCGGCACCGCGCTGGCCGCCATCGAACAAGGTCATCGCCAGCTGTGGGCCTACCGACCAGAACCGATTGGGCAAGCTGATCCAGTTGCTGAAGCTGCTGCTGCTGTAGCCACCGCTCATGCTCAGGGTCAGGTCCGGGAAGTAAGCGGCGCGCGCCACGCCGATGCTCGCGTTGGCCGCCATGACCTGACGCTCGGCCGAGGCGATATCCGGACGACGTTCGAGCAGTTGCGAGGGCAAGGCCACCGGGATCTGCGGCAGGCTCGGGATGCTGTCGCTGGCGGCCAGGGCGAAATCGGCCGGCGCCTTGCCCATCAGTACCGCAATGGCATTCTCGTATTGCGCGCGCTGCCAGGCCAGGTCGATCAGGTCGGCCTGGGTGCTTTTGAGCTGGGTCTGTGCCTGGGCCACCGCGTCAGGACCAGAAACCCCGGCACGGTACTGGTTCTGGGTCATCTTCAGCGAGCGTTCGTAGGTGGTGACCGTCGCCTCGAGCAAGCGCTTCTGCTCATCGATGACGCGCAGTTGCAGGTAGTTCTGCACCAGCTCCGACTGCAGGCTCAGGCGTATCGCGGCCAGGTCGGCCAGGCTGGCCTCGGCGCTCGCTCGATTCGAGGCGAGGGTTTCGCGCAGCTTGCCCCAGAGGTCCAGTTCCCAGCTCACGCCCAACTGGGCGTTGTAGGTATCACGAATACCACTACTGCTGCTGCTCAGGCTGGAGTTGCTGCTACCAGTGCCCTGGGAGGAACGGGTCTTGCCGGCACTCAGGTCGAGGCTGGGGAACAGCGAACCGCGACTGGCGCGTACCAGAGCCTGGGACTGCCGGTACTGAGCTTCATACTGGGCGACGGTCTGATTGCCGCGGTTGAGTTCTTCGACCAGGGCATTGAGCCCTGCGTCACCGTACAGCTCCCACCAGGCCCCCCGGGCGATGGCGTCCGAGGGCGTGGCCTGTGTCCAGCCTTCGACCTGCTTGAAGTGTGCGGGCGTCGCGAGCTCGGGACGATGATAATCCGGGCTCAGGGTACAGGCGCTGAGCACCACCAGGCACAGCCCGGCACCGAGCAGGCGCGAGCCGCGACCGCGAGGCAGGTATCGCAAGGCACGGTGGAGCGGGGTCTGGGCAAAATTCATAGCGGAGTTTCCAGGGCGGCATCGGTACGTACACCGCGCCAGTGGTTGAAACGATGACGCAGGCGATCCAGGTAGAGGTAGACCACGGGCGTCGTATAGAGAGTCAGGACCTGGCTGAAGACCAGTCCTCCGATGATGGTCAGACCCAGTGGCTGACGCATCTCGGCCCCCTCGGCGGAACCGAGCAGCAAGGGCAAGGCGCCAAGCATCGCCGCCAGCGTGGTCATGAGGATCGGCCGCAGACGCAACAGGCAGGCGCGGCGGATCGATTCCTCGGGGGAAAGGCCGTCATTGCGCTCCAGTTGCAGCGCCAGGTCGATCATCAGGATGGCGTTCTTCTTCACCACCCCGATCAGCAGGAACAGCCCCAGCAGCGAGATCAGGCTGAACTGTCCGCCCGTGACATACAACGCGAGCAAGGCGCCGACCCCGGCCGACGGCAGGGTCGAGAGAATGGTCAACGGGTGGATATAGCTCTCGTAGAGGATACCCAGCACCAGGTACACCAGCACCAGGGCGCCGAGAATCATCAGCGGCTGCCCTTCCTGGGTCTTGGCAAACGCATCGGCCGTCCCGCCAAGCTTCGCAATCACCGACTCCGGGAGCCCGACCTTGGCCACCGCACGCTCGACCGCCGTCATCGCCTGATCAGGGCTGTAGCCTTCGGCGACGTCGAAGGCGATGTCCTCGGCAGCGAACTGGCCTTCGTGGCTGACCCTGTCGTTGGCCAAGGTGTTCTCGTAACGCGCGATGGTCGACAGCGGCACGCGCGCGCCCTCGGCGGTGATGACCTGGACCTGTTCCAGGGTACTCGGGTCCCAGGCATATTTCGGGTTGATCTCGAGCACCACCTGGTACTGGTTGAGGCTGTCGTAGATGGTCGAGATCTGTCGCTGGCTGTAGGCGTTGTTGAGCACCGTGGTGACCATGTCCATGTCGATCCCCAGGCGCTTGGCCTGGTCACGGTCGACCACCAGGGTCACCTGCTGGGTACCGCTGCCGTCACGGGCGTCGATCGCGGTCAGCTCAGGCAGCGCGCGCATGGCCGCCACCACCTTCGGGAACCACTCGCGCAACGCGGCCAGGTCGCCGCTCTGCAAGGTGTAGAGGTATTGGGAAGAGCTCTGGTCGCGACCGCCGCCGCCCAGCTGCAGGTCCTGGTCGGCCATCAGGAACAGCCGACCGCCTGGCACCTTGGGCATGTCCCGACGCAGGCGCTCGATCACCTCCTGGGCGGAAATCCTGCGTTCGGCGATGGGTTTTAGACGGACCAGGATCATCGCATTGTTGGTACCGCTGTTGCCGCCGATGAAGCCCGCCACGCTCTGCACCGCCGGATCGGCCAGCAAGGCCAGGCGATAGGTCTCCATCTTCGGCTGCATGACGGTGAACGACAGGCCGTCGTCGCCACGAATGAAGCCCATCAACTGCCCAGTGTCCTGTTGCGGCATCAGGGTCTTGGGCACCACGACATACAGCACCACGTTGACCACGATGGTGACCAGCAGGCTGGCCAACGTCAGCCTGCGGTGGCGCAGCACCCAGCCCAGGCTGCGGTCGTAGCCGGCGACCATGCGCTGGTGCACGCGCGCGCTCCAGCGTTGCACCCTGCTCTGCTGCTCCACCTCGTGGGGCTTGAGCCAGCGCGCGCAGAGCATGGGCGTCAGGGTGAGGGAGACCACCAGGGAGACGATGATCGCGGCCGCCAGGGTGATCGAGAACTCCTGGAACAGACTGCGCACGATACCGCCCATGAACAGGATCGAAACGAACACCGCCACCAGCGAGACGTTCATCGACAGCAGGGTGAAGCCGACTTCCTTGGTGCCCAAGTAGGCCGCATGCATTGGCGGATGACCGTCTTCGATATGCCGGGAGATGTTCTCCAGCACCACGATGGCGTCGTCCACCACCAGGCCGGTGGCCAGGATCAGCGCCATCAGCGACAGGTTGTTCAGGGAGAAGCCGCACAAGTACATCACCGCGAACGTACCCACCAGGGAAACCGGCACCGCCAGGGTCGGAATCAATGACGCGCGCAGGTTACCCAGGAACAGGTAGACCACCAGGATGACCAGACCCACGGCGATCAACAGGGTGTGCTCGGCTTCCGCGAGGGTAGCCTTGATCACCGGCGAGCGATCCATGGCGATGTCGAGCTTGACGTTGGCAGGGACCAGCGACTGCAAGGCAGGCAGCTGGGCCTTGATCTGTTCGACGGTCTCGATGATGTTGGCGCCCGTCTGGCGGTTGATCACCAGCAGCACCGCGCTCCGATTATTGAAGAAGCCGCTGTTGTAGCGATTCTCGACACCGTCGGTGACCGTGGCCACGTCGCTCAGGCGCAGGATGGCACCGTCCTGCTGACGAATCACCAGCGGCTCGTAGTCCTTGGCCTTCTCCAACTGGTCGTTGGTACGGACCTCCCAGCTGCGCTCGGTATTTTCGACGAAACCCATGGGCCGCCGCTGGTTGGCGTTGGCGACCGCAGTGCGTACGTCGTCCAGGGCCAGGCCGTACTGGTTGAGCAACTGCGGCTCCAGGGCGATCCGCACCGCCGGCAGCGAGCTGCCCCCGATCTGCACCTCCCCCACCCCGGACACCTGCGCCAGGCTCTGGGACAGGATGGTATCGGCCAGGTCGTAGAGCTGGCCTTTCTGCAGCACATCGGACGTCAGCGCCAGCACCATGATGGGTGCTTGCGAAGGGTTGATCTTCTTGTAGGTGGGCATGCTGCGCATGCCGCTGGGCAGCAGGTTGCGGGTAGCGTTGATGGCCGCCTGCACCTCGCGCGCGGCGGCGTCGATATCGCGTCCCTGCTCGAAACCGATGATGACCCGGGTCGAGCCCTGGTTCGAACTGCTGGTGAGCGTGGTGACCCCGGCGATGCTGCCCAGCTTGCGCTCGAGCGGCGTTGCCACGGTGGCGGCCATGACCTCGGGGCTGGCCCCGGAAAGGTTGGCCTGTACCACGATGACCGGGAAGTCTATCTGCGGCAGCGGCGAGACGGGCAGCAGGCCGAAGCTGACACTGCCCAGCAGCATGATCGCCAGGCTCAGCAGCAGCGTGGCGACCGGGCGACGGATGAAAGGTCCGGATAGGTTCACGGGATGCTCCAGACGATGAGTCGCGCGCCACCGGCATGGGCGACTGCCCGATGGCCGCGTGCATCCGTCAAGACGAGGTACGAGGCGTCGGCGTACGGACCCGTCATGCCGGCTCCTGCGCCAGGCGCTGCTTGCGGAAGCGACGTGCGAGCCGATCGAAGTACAGGTAGATGACCGGGGTAGTGAACAGCGTCAGCACCTGGCTGACCAGCAGCCCACCGACCATCACCAGGCCCAGCGGCTGGCGCAACTCGGCGCCGGAGCCGGTCGCGAGCATCAGTGGCACGGCGCCGAACAGCGCGGCCAGCGTGGTCATGAGGATCGGTCTGAAGCGCAGCAGCGCCGCCTGGTAGATGGCTGCCTGCGGGTCCATGCCCTGGTTGCGCTCGGCCTCCAGGGCGAAGTCGATCATCATGATGGCGTTCTTCTTGACGATGCCGATCAGCAGGATGATGCCGATGATGGCGATCATGCCCAGGTCGTTGCCGCTCACCAGCAACGCCAGCAAGGCGCCGACCGCCGCCGACGGCAAGGTGGAGAGGATGGTGATCGGGTGGATGTAGCTCTCGTAGAGCACGCCCAGGACGATGTACATGGTCACCACCGCGGCGAGGATCAACAGCAAGGTGCTCGACAACGAAGCCTGGAATGCCTCGGCGGCCCCCTGGAAGCGCGTCTGCACGCCGATCGGCATGCCGATTTCCTGCTGCACCTGCTCGATCACCTCGACCGCCTGGCCCAGGGCCACGCCAGGCGCCAGGTTGAACGACATCATCACCGCCGGGAACTGGCCGATGTGCGAAATCGCCAACTGTGTCGGGCGCTGCTCGATACCCGCCAGCGCCGACAGACGTACCTGGCCGCCATCGCTGGACTTGACGTGAATCTGCTCCAGCGCCTGCGGCCCGAGGTTGGCGGCCGCCTGAGCCTGCAGCACGACGCGGTACTGGCTGGCCTGGGTGTAGATGGTCGAGATCTGCCGCTGGCCGAAAGCGTCGTACAGGGCGTTGGTGATCTGCGACACGTTGATTCCCAGGCGGCTGGCGGCGTCACGGTCGATCACCAGGTAGACCTGCAGGCCCTTGTCCTGCAGGTCGCTGGCCACGTCGCTGAGTTCGGACCGCTTGTGCAGGGCCTCGGACAGCTTGCCACTCCATTGCGCGAGAAGGTCGGCATCGGGTGACGACAGGCTGAACTGGTACTGGGTGCGACTGACTCTATCCTCGATGCTCAGGTCCTGGACCGGCTGCATGAACAGGCGGATCCCGACCAGCCTGTCGACCTGCGGCTGCAGGCGGCTGATGACTTCACCGGCCGTGACATCGCGCTCGCCGTGGGCCTTGAGGTTGATCAGCAGGCGACCGCTGTTGAGGGTCGCGTTGTCACCGTCCACACCGATGTAGGACGACAGGCTCTGCACGGCGGGGTCTTGCAGGATGACCTTGCTCAGCGCTTGCTGGCGCTCGCTCATGGCCGTGAACGAAGTGGTCTGCGGCGCTTCGGAAATGCCCTGGATGACACCGGTATCCTGCACCGGGAAGAAGCCCTTGGGCACGACCATGTAGAGCACGACGGTCAGCGCCAGGCTGGCGACGGCCACCAGCAGGGTCAGTGGCTGATGGCGCAGCACCCACTGCAGCCCGCGGCCGTAATGCTTGATCAACCAATCGATCCAGGCGCCGCTGGCGCGATAGAAGCGGCCCTGTTCCTCTTCCTTGGGCTCGCGCTTGAGCAGCCGCGCGCACATCATCGGCGTCAGGGTCAGGGACACGACCAGGGAGATCAGGATGGCCACCGCCAGGGTAACGGCGAACTCGCGGAACAAGCGCCCTACCACATCGGCCATGAACAGCAGTGGAATCAGTACCGCGATCAGCGAAAGCGTCAGTGACACCAGGGTGAAGCCTATCTGCCGCGCGCCCTTGAGCGCCGCCTGCATCGGCGTTTCGCCTTCCTCGATGTGTCGCGAGATGTTCTCGAGCATGACGATGGCGTCGTCCACCACGAAGCCGGTGGCGATGGTCAGCGCCATCAGGGTCAGGTTGTTAATGGAAAAACCGGCCAGGTACATCACGCCGAAGGTGCCGATGAGCGACAACGGCACGGCGATAGAAGGAATCAGGGTGGCGCTGAACCGGCGCAGGAAGACGAAAGTGACCATGACCACCAGGACAATGGCGATCAGCAGCTCGTACTGCACATCCTTCACCGCGGCGCGAATGGTCTGAGTACGGTCGGTCAGGACCATCACATCCAGCCCCGCCGGCAGGTTGTCGGTGATCGAAGGCAGCATCTGCTTGATCCGGTCGACCACTTCGATGACGTTGGCCCCAGGCTGGCGCTGGATATTCAACAGCACCGCCTGGTTTTCGTTGGCCCAGGCCGCCAGCCGCTCGTTCTCCGCGCCGTCGACGATTTCAGCGACGTCTCTGAGGCGCAGCGGCGCGCCCTCGTTGTAGGTGAGGATCAGGTTGGCATATTCCTCCGGCGTGCGGAGCTGGTCATTGGCATCGAGCATCGATACCCGCGTCGGGCCGTCGAAGTTGCCCTTGGGCTGGTTGACGTTGGAGGCGCCGATCAGGGTGCGCACGTCTTCGAGATTGAGCCCGGCGGCGGCCAAGGCCTCCACGTTGACCTTGATGCGGACCGCCTGGCGCTGCCCACCCGCGATGCTGACCATGCCCACGCCGCTGATCTGGGCGAGCTTTTGCGCCACCCGGGTATCGACCAGGTCGTTGAGCTTGGGCAGCGGCATGGTTTTCGAGGAAATCGCCAGGGTCAGCACCGGCGTGTCGGCGGGGTTGACCTTGTTGTACACCGGCGGCGCGGGCAGATCGCTGGGCAACAGGTTGCTGGCCGCGTTGATCGCCGCCTGTACCTGTTGCTCGGCCACGTCCATGTTGATATCGAGACTGAAGCGCAAGGTGAGCACCGAGGCGCCGCCCGAACTGGTCGAGGCCATCTGGGTAAGGCCCGGCATCTGGCCGAACTGCCGTTCCAGGGGCGCGGTCACCGCGCTGGTCATCACTTGGGGGCTTGCGCCGGGATAGAGCGTCATGACTCTAATGGTCGGGTAGTCGACCTGCGGCAGTGCGGAGACCGGCAGCAACCGATAAGCGATGAGGCCGGCCAGGACGATGGCCAGCATGCTCAGGGTCGTGGCGACCGGACGGAGGATGAACAGCCGCGACAGATTCATGCGCCCGCCTTGCGTGGCGCGGAGGCATCGGCGGCGGCGCCCTTGCTCTCCTGCCCCTGCAAGTGCTGGCCTGGAGTGGCGGGCACTTGCGAGCTATCGTCCACGACTTCTACCAGCGTACCTTCGCGCAGACGGTCGGTACCTTCGAGCACCAGGCGATCACCGCTCGCCAGGCCCTCGAGGATCACGCTGCGCTCGCCGTCGCTCGGGCCGACCTTGAGCTTGCGGATGTTGACCTTGTTCTCGGCGTTGACCACGTAGGCGAAGGTGCCATCGGTGCCGAACTGGATCGCGGCTGCCGGCACGGTGACCACTTGCTTGAGCGTATCGGCCAGCAGACGGACGTTGACGAACTGGTTGGGGAACAGTGCCTGGTCCTGGTTCTCGAAGCGTGCCTTGAATTTCAGAGTGCCGGTGGTGACGTCGATCTGGTTGTCGAGGCTGCCCAGCACACCGCTGGCTTGCAACTTGCTGTCACCGCGGTCCCAGGCTTCCACCACGAGAGACGCGCCGGTGCGGTAGCGCTCCAGCACGGTCGGCAGTTCGGTTTCCGGCAAGGTGAAGGTCACGCTGATCGGCTGGGTCTGAGTGATGACCACCAGCGCGGTGGTGTCATTGGCCGCGACCAGGTTGCCCAGGTCGAGCTGGCGCAAGCCCAGGCGTCCGCCGATGGGTGCGCGGATCTGGGTGAATTCGAGGTTGAGGCGCGCGTCGTTGACCGCCGCCTGGTTGGTCATGATCGTCCCCTGGTACTGCGCGACCAGCGCTTGCGCGGTGTCCAACGTCTGCTTGGCGATGCTGTCCTCGGCATACAAGCCTTTATAGCGCGCCAGATCGACCTGGGCATTCTTGAGCTGCGCCTGGTTCTGCGCCAGGGTGCCCTGTGCCTGTTGCAAGGCGATACGGTAGGTGCGCGGGTCGATCTCGGCGAGCAGGTCCCCGGCCTTCACCTGCTGCCCTTCCTTGAAGTGCACCTTGACCAGCTCGCCCGCCACGCGACTGCGGACGTTCACCGTATTGGTCGCCAACACCGTGCCCAATGCCTTGTAGTACACCGGGAAGTCGCTGACCTTGGCCGGTTCCACGCGTACCGGCACCGGGTCGGTGGAGGCGCCGAAGCCAGGCCGGCCACCGCGGCCCGCCTGGCCGGCCGATTCCTCGGAGGTGGACTTGGCGGGCCACAGCCACCAGGCCAGTGCCGCTACCAGCAGCAGGATCAGCAGGCCGAACAGCCAGCGACGGGAGGAACGGGAGGCGGAAGCTTGCATGGGTTGAACGAACCTTGTTCGGAATGATTGCGTGGGGAGGGTGAACGATAAGCACTCGAAGCGTTTTAGCAAAGGCTCTTTACCAGTGATTTACCTTCGACTGACGTTGCCAAAACGCTGAACTTTAAACGAAAACGGCCTGGATGAGCTTCCAGGCCGCTTCTTGCAGGGTATGCGACGGTCTGAGACCGAGGCCGCCTTGTCCGGTTATTTCAGGGCAGCGAGTGCCGCTTCGTAGTTCGGTTCTTCGGCGATTTCCTTGACCAGTTCGCTGTACAGGACCTTGTCGTTCTCATCCAGCACCACGACCGCACGGGCAGCCAGGCCAGCCAGCGGACCGTCGGCGATGGCCACACCGTAGTTCTCCAGGAATTCGCGACCGCGCAGGGTCGACAGGTTCTTCACGTTCTCCAGGCCTTCGGCGCCGCAGAAACGACCCTGGGCGAACGGCAGGTCAGCGGAGATGCACAGCACGACGGTGTCGTTCAGCTCGTTGGCCTTGCTATTGAAGGTACGCACGGATGTGGCGCAGGTCGGAGTATCGACGCTTGGGAAGATGTTCAGCACCTTGCGCTTGCCGGCGAAATCCTGCAGCGACTGGTCAGCCAGGCCGTCACCGACCAGCTTGAAAGCCGGTGCCTGGGTGCCGGGCTGCGGCAGTTGACCATTGACGGTGACCGGATTGCCTTTGAAAGTCACTTGAGCCATGTCGAAAATCCTTGTGCGGATGGAAAAGGATCCCGAGTTAACCATGAATGTCGCCGACAGCCTATGGGTTTCATGTAGCGAAATCAGGCCTGGACGAGAAAACGTCCGGAGCCAAGCAAACCGGACGTCTCCCGCTTCCATCAGCTCAACCAGGCATCGACCACCGAGTAGACGACGGACGAGATGGCCACCAGACCGACGAGGGTCACGAAGACGTTGGACATCGCCCCGCTGTACTTGCGCATGGCCGGTACGCGGCGGATGGCGTACATCGGCATCAGGAACAGAATGGCCGCGATGACCGGCCCACCCAGGGACTCGATCATTGCCAGAATGCTCGGATTGAGAGTCGCGACGATCCAGCACACCACCAGCATCAGTGCCGCGACGATGCGGTCCAGGGCTTTGGCGCCAGGACGCAGGCCGGTCTTGCCGACGATCCCCTTGAGGCCTTCACTGGCACCGATGTAATGGCCGAGGAAGGACTTGGCGATGGCGACGAAAGCGATCAGCGGCGCGGCAAAGGCAATGCTCGGGTTGCTGAAGTGGTTGGCCAGGTACGACAGGACCGACAGGTTCTGCGCCTTGGCCTCGGCCAGCTGCGCGCTGCTCAGGGTCAAGACGCAACTGAACACGAAGAACAGCACCATCGCGACCATCAGCAGGTGGGCACGCGCCAGGATCTGGCCGCTACGCTGATCGGCATGCGCGCCGTGGCGGCGTTTCTGGTCGACGGCGAAGGCCGAGATGATCGGCGAATGGTTGAAGGAGAACACCATCACCGGAATCGCCAGCCACAGGGTATGCAACAGGGTCGCACCCGAGGGCAGCTGGGTAGCGGTGTCCAGGATGCCCCCGGTCCAATGCGGGATCAGGTAGAGCGCCAGCAATCCCAGCGCGACGATGAATGGATAGACCAGCAGGCTCATGACTTTCACCGTCGCCTGCTCGCCGCAGCGCACGATGGCCAGCAACCCAAGGATCAGCAAGAAGGACAGCAGGGCTCGTGGCGGCGGCGTCATGTGCAACTGGTGCTCCATGAAACTGCCCACCGTGTTGGTCAGGGCGACACTGTAGATCAGCAGAATGGGGAAAATGGCGAAGAAGTACAGGACGGTGATCAACGCGCCGGCCTTGATGCCGAAATGCTCTTCGACCACGTCGGTGATGTCCGCGCCCTCGCGTCCGGACAGGACGAAACGGGTCAGCCCGCGGTGGGCGTAGAAGGTCATGGGGAATGCCAGCACGGCAAGGATCAACAGGGGCCAGAAGCCGCCAAGACCAGCGTTGATGGGCAGGAACAGTGTCCCGGCGCCGATGGCTGTGCCGAACAGGCCAAGCATCCAGGTGGTGTCGTGACGCGACCAACTACCAAGGGCAGCGGCAGGTGTCGATTCAAAGCGTTGTTCGACGCTTGGGGCCTGCTCATTCATCCGGGTGCAACTCCACTCGCAAGACTGCAACAGGCTGAGAGTGGCGAAACAGACACTTCGCCCCCTCAACCAAAAAAAGAGGGGCGCGATTGTGCGCCGATTGGTTGCGCTTGCAAAGGCCCACCCGAGGGATGGTTGCACCTTTACCGCAGCGCACACGGCAAGCGCCGGGCGGCGGCGGCCGGGTTCACCCCCCTGCCGCCCTGGCCTGGCGCTCGTCGTAGTGCTTAGCCTGCCTGTACGGCGGCGAAGGCCTCGGCGACGCGGCGCAGGTTGTCGGGACGCAGGCCCGCCATGCACACGCGGCCACTGTCGATCAGGTAGACCCCGAATTCGTCACGCAGGCGACGCACCTGCTCGACGCTGAATCCGGTGTAGCTGAACATCCCGCGCTGGCGCAGGAAGAACTGGAAGTCCTGACCGGGCAACAGCTGCGCGAGCGCATCGACCAGGCCTTGACGCATCTCGAGGATGCGCTGGCGCATCTGCTCGACCTCCGCCACCCATTGGGCATTGAGGTCGGCATCGGACAGGACCCCGGCCACCAGCTGGGCGCCGAAGTTGGGCGGGCTGGAATAATTGCGGCGCACCGTCGCCTTGAGCTGACCGAGCACGCTTTGCGCGGTTTCCTGATCGTCGCATACCACCGACAGCCCCCCTACCCGCTCGCCATACAGCGAGAAGATCTTCGAGAAGGAGTTGCTGACCAGGCAAGGGACGCTGGCGCGGGCCATCTCGCGGATGGCATAGGCGTCTTCCACCAGCCCATCGCCAAAACCCTGATAGGCGATGTCGAGGAACGGGATCAGATTACGCGCCTTGACCACTTCCACCACCTGTCGCCACTGCGCCTGGTCGAGGTCGACACCGGTCGGGTTATGGCAGCAGGGGTGCAGCAGGACGATGCTGTTGGCGGCCAGGTCCTGCAGGGTCGCGAGCATGCCGGCGAAATCCAGGCCACGGCTGGCCTGGTCGAAGTAAGGATAGGTATGCACCTTGAAACCGGCGCCTTCAAAGATCGCCCGGTGGTTGTCCCAGGTCGGATCGCTGACCCAGACTTGCGACTGCGGGAAGTAGCGCTTGAGGAAGTCGGCGCCGACCTTCAGCGCGCCCGAGCCACCGACGGTCTGCACCGTCGCCACGCGGCCTTGCGTCACGGCCGGATGATCGAGACCGAACAGCAGCGCCTGGATCGCCTGGCGGTAGCTCGCCAGGCCTTCCATCGGCAGGTACAGCGAGGCTTCGTGAGGCTTGCCGGCCAGCCGCTTCTCGGCTTCGCCCACGGCCGCCAGCTGCGGAACCACGCCTGCGGCGTCGTAGTACAGACCGATGCTCAGGTTGACCTTGTCGGCGCGGGGATCGGCCTTGAAGGTTTCCATCAACGAGAGAATCGGGTCGCCGGCATAGGCATCGACATGTTTGAACACAGCACGCAGCTCCTTGGTCAGGACAGTTCGGGAAAGAAACAGCCGTGAGGATACCCGTACCGGCGTACAAGGAACATCACTGATCTGCAACACAGTGAATGCAACCTTGCACGGCTTGGGTAACGCATCAGAGCGCGAGCGCGCGCAAGGCGTCGAGCTCCTGCGCATCGAGCGCCACGCCGTCTCGCGCGGCTGCCTCCCGCGCACGGTAACGTCGCTCGCCCGGCATCCGCTGCAACCCCGCCGCCTGCATCTGCTCGACCAGTTCGCGGCTACGCTGGGCAAAGCGTTCACCCTCGGCCTTGGTGGGGTCGATGAGAATGATCAGTTGCCCCGTCCAGGGTGTCTTGGCGCCCGGATGGGCCGACCAGTCGAATTCCCAGGAAAAGTGCCCGCCGGTCAGCGCAGCGGCCAGCAGTTCGACCATCATCGACAGGGCCGAACCTTTATGACCGCCGAACGGCAACAGCGCCCCGCCCTCCAGTATCGCTCGCGGGTCGCGGGTAGGCTGGCCCTGGCTGTCGACGCCCATCCCGGGCGGCAGTTGCTCGCCCTGGCGCGCGGCGATCTGCACGTCACCGTGGGCCATCGCGCTGGTGGCCATGTCGAAGACGATGGGATGCGCGTCTGCGCACGGTGCGGCGAAAGCGATGGGGTTGGTGCCGAACAGGGGTTTGCGCGCGCCATGAGGCACCACGCATGTCATGCTGTTGACCACGCTCAATGCCACCAGGCCCTGCTCGGCGAATGGCTCGACATCCGGCCACAAGGCGGCGAAATGATGTGAGTTGTGAATGGCCAGCACCGCGATGCCGGCGCTGCGAGCTTTCTCCACCAGCAGTGGCCGGGCCGCGGCCAGCGCGGGTTGTGCGAAGCCGCCCATGGCGTCGACGCGCACCACGCCGGCGGCAACGTCGGTGACCTGCGGCCTGGCCTGGCCATCCACCCAACCGCTGGCCAGGGTCGAGACGTATCCCGGAATACGAAAAACGCCATGGCTATGGGCACCGTCACGTTGCGCGCTGGCGCAGTTTTCGGCCAGTACCGCGGCCACTGTCTCGCTGCAGCCGTGCCGTAGGAAGACGCGCTTCAGCAATGCCTGGAGTTCGCTGAATGGCAGGTGTGTGACGGCTCGGATGGCGGATGCGGACATCAGGTGTTCCTCGTAAGGTGTAGGTGGGCGGCAGGCTGATAATGTCGACATTCGGGCGGTCACGACGCTCTGTCAATGACTGAATGGCGGTCGCAAGGAATGCTCATCGGCGAGCCATCCCGCGCCCCGCATCCTGTCGACAGAAGCGGGCACGGGGTGGACGATCCATACACTCCTTATAAAGGGGTGGTATTAATAACCTGACATTTTCTTTTCGCGTCGACATCTTTGAAAGCGGGCAAGCGTGCTCTTTGCGTTCCTGCAATCAACCAACTGCATCGTTAAATATAATTGACCAACACCCTTGGCAAACCCTTGTCACCAAAGGCCCAGGCAGCGCCGGCACGCCGAATTCAGGCGCTTTGGGCTCCTTCAAGATCCTCCCGGTCGTTTGACATATCAAACGGCTCTGGCAAGCTACCTGACAGGCCCCGACCGGTATGCGCCGTTCCCTCGCGCTCCGGCAGTGCTCGGGACCCCAGGTGACGCAGAGGTCCGATCGCGCGCCTGCACAACAATGACAGGCCCCGCCTGTCCCAAGGTGACATATGCCCAACAGCAACATTGGCAATAAGAATCAGCCCTCGCGCAAACCCGTCGTCCTCATGACCATGGGCACCCAGGAGCGCAAGGGTCACGACTATCAGGTCATGACGCACAAATACATCGCGCCGCTGGTGGAGTTCGCCGGCTGCGTGCCGGTCCTCGTACCCACCTGCTGCGGTACCGATGACCTGGAAACCTATCTGGACATGGCCGACGGCATCTACCTGACCGGTGCCGGCAGCAATATCGACCCCGCGCTCTACGGTCAGGAGAACCAAACCCCCGGCAAGGTCCAGGACAAGAACCGCGACCTGTTCGACATCCCTCTGGTGCAACTGGCCATCGCCCGTGGCCTGCCCATCTTCGGCGTCTGCCGGGGCATGCAGGAAATCAACGTGGCCCTGGGCGGCGATATCCACCAGAAGGTTTACGAGGTACCTGGGCTCAACGATCACCGGGAAAACCCGGACGATCCGGTCGACGTCCAGTACGCGGCGGCCCATGGCGTCAAGATCAAGGAAGGCAGCTGGCTGCACGAAACCTTGGGCAGTGACGAGATTCGAGTCAACTCCCTGCATGGCCAAGGCCTGAACAACCTGGGCGAGGGCCTCGAGCCGATCGCGCTGGCCGAAGATGGCCTGGTAGAGGCCATTCATGGGCCTGGCCTGTCGCCGTTCCTCTTCGCCGTGCAGTGGCACCCGGAGTGGCAGGCGGCGCGTAACCCGGATTCGATCAAGATCTTCCGGGCCTTCGGCGACGCGTGTCGCACTCAAGTGCTCAAGGCGCAGGCAGCGAAGCGCCAGCAAGCCGCCTGATCAGCTACTGCCTTACCCCCCTCCCCATGGTCCAGGCCAGTCTCGGACACTCTTTGTGGGGAGGGTTGATCGTTCTCCCGATCCACCCTGCCCGCAGACCCTTTCCTGTCGCTTGTACTGGCAATGCACTGATCGCGCTTGAAACGCACTCTCGACAGAGAGATACGATGACCAGATAACCAGCGCGCCCCTCTGGAAAGCTCATCCTGAAGCGGGAAAACTGAGAAACCTGGTAAACCCCCCCCTTTCCTTCACAACGATAATTTCCAAAAATTTCTATTCAAAGGGCTAGTCATCCTGGAGGTTGTACGATAACTTACCTCCAATCTTGAACAACAACCTTCACCAAGCGCACCAGGATGCTAAAAACAATGAATCCACAAGAACTGAAATCCATCCTCTCCCACGGTCTGCTGTCCTTCCCTGTCACCGATTTCGACGCGCAGGGCGACTTCAACCCCGCCGGTTATAGCAAGCGCCTGGAATGGCTCATGCCCTACGGTGCCAGCGCCTTGTTCGCCGCCGGCGGCACGGGCGAGTTCTTCTCACTGGCCGCCAGTGAATACAGCCAGATCATCAAGACCGCCGTGGACACCTGCGCAGGCTCCGTGCCGATTCTGGCCGGCGTCGGCGGCGCGACCCGCCAGGCCATCGAATATGCCCAGCAAGCCGAGCGTCTGGGTGCCAAGGGATTGTTGCTGCTGCCGCACTACCTGACCGAAGCCAGCCAGGACGGCGTCGCCGCTCATGTCGAGGCGGTCTGCAAGTCGGTCAATATCGGCGTGGTGGTCTACAACCGCAACGTTTGCCGACTCAACGCCACGCAGCTGGAATTGCTCGCTGACCGCTGCCCCAACCTCATCGGTTACAAGGACGGCCTGGGCGACATCGAACTGATGGTGTCGATCCGTCGCCGCCTGGGCGATCGCTTCAGCTACCTGGGCGGCCTGCCCACCGCCGAAGTCTATGCAGCCGCCTACAAGGCACTGGGCGTCCCGGTCTACTCCTCGGCGGTGTTCAACTTCGTGCCGAAAACCGCCATGGACTTCTACCACGCCGTCGCCCGTGAAGATCATGCGACCGTCGGCAAGCTGATCGACGATTTCTTCCTGCCGTACCTGGACATCCGCAACCGCAAGCCCGGCTACGCCGTGAGCATCGTGAAGGCCGGCGCCAAGATCGCCGGTTATGATGCCGGCCCGGTGCGCACACCGCTGACCGACCTCACCGCAGAAGAGTTCGAGATGCTCGCGGCCCTGATGGACAAGCAAGGCGCGCAATAACACCCGAGTGACAGGCGGCCTGCCCTGCCGCCGCCAAAGCGGGTCGATCCCGCTTTGGCATTACAGACAAGCCCGCACAAAAATAATTAGTGGGAGTACATCTGCATGCAAGCGACGAAAAAGACGCATGTGCGCTACCTGATCCTCTTCATGCTGTTCATCGTGACCACGATCAACTACGCAGACCGCGCCACCATTGCCATCGCCGGTTCCAGCCTGCAGAAGGACCTGGGTATCGACGCGGTGACTCTTGGCTACATTTTCTCCGCCTTCGGCTGGGCCTACGTGCTCGGGCAGATTCCCGGCGGCTGGCTGCTCGACCGCTTCGGCTCGAAGAAGGTCTATGCGTTCAGCATCTTTATCTGGTCCCTGTTCACCGTTCTGCAAGGCTTCGTCGGTTACCTGCCGCTGGCCAACGCGATCATCGCGCTGTTCATGCTGCGCTTTCTGGTCGGCTTCGCCGAAGCGCCGTCCTTCCCCGGTAACGCGCGTATCGTCGCCGCCTGGTTTCCCACCGCCGAACGCGGGACGGCATCGGCCATCTTCAACTCCGCGCAGTACTTCGCGACGGTGCTGTTCGCGCCCCTGATGGGCTGGATCGTCCATAGCTGGGGCTGGGAGCATGTGTTCATCGTCATGGGCATCATCGGCATCGGTTTCTCGCTGGTGTGGCTCAAGGTGATCTACAACCCCAAGGAACACCCGATGATCGGGACCGAAGAGCTCGAGCACATCGAGAACAACGGCGGCCTGGTCGACATGGACAAGCCCCGCGGCGACGGCGCCAGTGGCCCGAAGTGGGGCTATATCAAGCAACTGCTGACCAGCCGCATGATGATCGGCGTGTACCTGGGTCAGTACTGCATCAATGCCATCACCTACTTCTTCCTGACCTGGTTCCCGGTGTACCTGGTGCAGGAACGTGGCATGTCGATCCTCAAGGCCGGCTTCATCGCTTCGCTGCCCGCGATCTGCGGTTTCGTCGGCGGCGTGCTCGGTGGCGTATTGTCCGACCACCTGTTGCGTCGCGGCAATTCGCTCACCTTCGCGCGCAAGGCGCCGATTGTCGTCGGCCTGCTGCTGTCGACCTCCATGGTGATCTGCAACTACGTGGACGCCGAGTGGATGGTCGTGGGGATCATGGCCCTGGCCTTCTTCGGCAAAGGGCTGGGCGCGCTGGGCTGGGCCGTGGTGTCGGACACCTCGCCGAAACAGATCGCCGGTCTCTCGGGCGGCATGTTCAACACCTTCGGTAACATCGCTTCGATCACGACGCCGATCATCATCGGCTACATCATCAGCGCTACCGGCTCGTTCAAGTGGGCGCTCGTCTACGTGGGCGCCAATGCGCTGGTCGCGGTGTTCAGCTACCTGGTGATCGTCGGTCCGATCAAGCGCATCGAGCTGCGCGACGCGCCGAAGGACGAAGAGATTCCCGTGCCCTACGACAACAGCGAACTGGCCGACTCGCGTCGCTGAGCCACTGAACGCTGGTACCCACCAAGACGCCAGCGGCTGAAACAAGCCTGAAAAAATGACAAGAAGGGCCTGAACATGCAGTTGATCGAACACTCGGATTCGCCCCGCTACGTTCGCTTGCACGAGACCGACAATGTCGTGGTGGTGGTCAATGATCACGGGCTTGGGGAAGGCAGCCGCTTTCCCGATGGCCTGACCCTGATCGAGGACGTGCCGCAGAGTCACAAGGTCGCCCTGGTGGACATCGCCAAGGGCGAGCCCGTCCGGCGCTATGGGCAGATCATCGGCTACGCCCTGGAGACGCTGCGCCGTGGCAGCTGGGTCCAGGAAACCCAACTGGCCATGCCGGCCGCGCCCGAGCTGGACAGCCTGCCGCACTGCGACGCCGTCCCCGCCGCCATGCCGGCGTTGGAGGGCTATACCTTCGAAGGCTACCGCAACGCCGACGGCACTGTCGGCACGCGCAATATCCTGGGTATCACCACGACCGTGCAATGTGTCACCGGCGTGCTCGACCACGCCGTCAAACGCATTCGCGCCGAGCTGCTGCCCAAGTACCCCAACGTCGATGACGTGGTCGCCCTCACCCACAGCTATGGCTGCGGCGTGGCGATCAGCGCTCGCGACGCCTACATCCCGATCCGCACCGTGCGCAACCTGGCCCGCAACCCCAACCTCGGCGGCGAAGCGCTGGTCATCAGCCTGGGCTGCGAAAAGCTCCAGGCCGGCCAGGTGATGCACGCCGACGACCCTTCGGTGGACCTCAGCGAACCATGGTTGTACCGCCTGCAGGATGCCAGCCTCGGTTTCGTCGAGATGATCGAGCAGATCATGGCCCTGGCCGAGGCGCGCCTGCAGAAGCTGGACCGGCGTCGGCGCGAGACCGTACCTGCCAGCGAGCTGATCCTCGGCATGCAGTGCGGCGGCAGCGACGCCTTCTCCGGCATCACCGCCAACCCCGCGCTCGGCTATGCCGCCGACCTGCTGGTGCGTGCCGGTGCGACCGTGCTGTTCTCCGAAGTGACCGAAGTGCGCGACGCCATCTACATGCTTACCTCCCGCGCGCAGAACCCGGACGTGGCTCAGGCCCTAATCCGCGAGATGGACTGGTACGACCGCTACCTGCAGAGCGGTGAAGCCGATCGCAGCGCCAACACCACGCCTGGGAACAAAAAGGGCGGCCTGTCGAACATCGTCGAGAAATCCCTCGGTTCGATCGTCAAGTCCGGCAGTGGCGCGATTCAGGGCGTGCTGGGCCCGGGCGAGCGTGTCATCCACAAGGGCCTGATCTTCTGCGCTACCCCAGCCAGCGATTTCGTCTGCGGCACCCTGCAGTTGGCCGCCGGGATGAACCTGCATGTCTTCACCACCGGCCGCGGCACGCCCTATGGGCTGGCCATGGCGCCGGTGATCAAGGTCTGCACGCGTTCCGAGCTGGCCCAGCGCTGGCCCGACCTGATCGACGTCGATGCCGGGCGTATCGCCACCGGACGCTCGTCCATCGAGGAACTGGGCTGGGAACTGTTCCACTACTACCTCGATGTCGCCAGTGGCCGTCAGACCACCTGGGCGGAGAAACACAGGTTGCATAACGACATCACCTTGTTCAATCCGGCGCCCATCACTTGATGGGTGGCGCGTGGAGCAACCTTGCGCACCCGCCCCGCGGGCTTGCGCTGCGATGGGTTGCTCATTCCACCGTTTTTCACCTTAACCAGGAGCAACCCCATGCCTGAGATCCTCGGTCATAACTTCATCGCTGGCGAACGTAGCGCGGCTGGCACGCAAAAACTGCAGAGCCTCGATGCATCGACCGGCGAAGCGCTGCCCTACAGCTTCGTTCAAGCCACCGAAGCCGAGGTGGACCAAGCCGCGCAGGCCGCCGCGGGCGCTTTTGCCGAATTTCGCCAGCTGGCACCCAACCGCCGCGCCGAGTTCCTTGAAGCGATCGCCGCCGAACTGGATGAACTGGACGATGCCTTCGTCGCTATCGTCTGCCGCGAGACCGCCCTCCCAGCGGCACGGATCCAGGGCGAGCGCGGCCGTACCAGCGGACAGATGCGGCTGTTCGCGCACGTCTTGCGCCGCGGCGATTATCTGGGCGCACGCATCGATCTGGCGCAACCTGAGCGTCAACCGATGCCGCGCGTCGACCTGCGCCAGATGCGCATTGGCGTAGGTCCGGTCGCCGTATTCGGCGCCAGCAATTTCCCGCTGGCGTTCTCGACCTCCGGTGGCGACACCGCCGCCGCCCTAGCGGCCGGTTGCCCGGTGGTGTTCAAGGCGCACAGCGGCCATATGGCCACCGCCGATCTGGTCGGCTGCGCCATCCAGCGTGCCGCCGAGCGTACCGGCATGCCCAAGGGCGTGTTCAACATGGTCTTCGGAGGCGGTGTCGGCGAGTGGCTGGTCAAGCATCCGGCAATCCAGGCAGTCGGCTTCACCGGTTCGCTCAAGGGCGGCGATGCGCTGTGCCGCATGGCGGCCGAGCGGGCTCAACCGATCCCGGTATTCGCCGAGATGTCCAGCATCAACCCGGTCGTCATCCTGCCAGCCGCGCTGGCCAAGCGCGGCGATGCCATCGCCCGCGAGCTCGCGGGCTCCGTCACCCTGGGCGGCGGCCAGTTCTGCACCAACCCTGGCCTGGTGATCGGTATCAAGTCGACGCACTACGGCCAGCTTCTCGCCGACCTGGGCGCTCATCTGGACCAGCAAGCCGGGCAGACGTTGCTCAATGCAGGCGGCCTGCGCAGCTATGTCGACGGCCTCGCGCACTTGCAGGGTCATGCGGGTATCCAGCACCTGGCCGGTCAGGCGCAGGAAGGCAGCCAGGCGCGCGCTCAGCTGTTCAAGGCCGAGGCGAGCCTGCTGGTCGACGCCGACCCGCTACTTCAGGAAGAAGTCTTCGGCCCGACTACCGTCGCGGTCGAAGTCGCGGATAACGACGAGCTGCGCGCTGCCCTGCTCGGCCTGCGCGGGCAACTGACGGCGACATTGATCGGCGAGCCTGAAGACCTGGAGGCCTACGCCTGGCTGGTACCGCTGCTCGAAGAAAAAGTCGGGCGCATTCTGGTCAACGGCTATCCCACGGGCGTCGAAGTCTGCGACGCCATGGTCCATGGCGGTCCGTACCCGGCCACGTCCGACGCTCGCGGTACGTCGGTCGGCAGCCTGGCCATCGATCGTTTCCTGCGTCCGGTGTGCTACCAGAACTACCCGCAATCCCTGCTGCCGCCGGCTTTGCAGGACGATAACCCCCTGCGTCTGCGCCGACTGGTCAACGGCCAGTACAGCGATGGCGTGATCGGCAGCTGATCGACGTCGTATCCGGGGCTGATAAATGCGGGTCGAGGCTACAGGGGTCGTAGATGCATGAATCTGAGCTGCGGCCCCGGTTCTGGATAGATGTCCAACATTGATGGCAATGGCCCCAGGTAGGAGCGACTGTCTTGCGCAAAATTCGAAGTGCATGCATTTCGAATTTTGCGCAAGACGGTCGCTTCTATCAGACGCCCTTGCGCGCCTTCCGGCAGCAGGCGCGTGCCCCGGGGGCTTTTCACCGGTACAATGCGCGCCACCGTGACAAGCCGAATCAGAAAAAGACATGTCCCTGCCCAAACATCAGTTGGAACTGCTCAGCCCTGCCCGCGACGTGGCCATTGCCCGTGAAGCGATCCTGCACGGCGCCGACGCCGTCTACATCGGCGGCCCGAGCTTCGGCGCCCGCCATAACGCCTGCAATGACGTCGGCGATATCGCCGGACTGGTGGAATTCGCCCGGCGCTACCACGCGCGGGTCTTCACCACCATCAACACCATCCTCCACGACAACGAGCTGGAACCGGCGCGTCGGCTGATCCACCAGCTGTACGACGCCGGTGTCGACGCGCTGATCGTCCAGGACCTGGGCGTGATGGAGCTCGATATCCCGCCGATCGAGCTGCACGCCAGCACCCAGACCGATATCCGCACCCTCGAGCGGGCGAAGTTCCTCGACCAGGCCGGTTTCTCCCAGTTGGTCCTGGCGCGCGAACTCAACCTGCAAGAGATCCGCACCATCGCCGCCGAGACCGACGCGGCCATCGAATTCTTCATCCATGGTGCGCTCTGCGTGGCGTTTTCCGGCCAGTGCAACATCTCCCACGCGCAGACCGGCCGCAGCGCCAACCGTGGCGACTGCTCCCAGGCCTGCCGCCTGCCCTACACGCTGAAGGATGATCAGGGCCGCGTGGTCGCGTTCGAGAAGCACCTGCTGTCGATGAAAGACAACAACCAGAGCGCCAACCTGAGCGATCTGGTCGATGCCGGCGTGCGCTCGTTCAAGATCGAGGGGCGCTACAAGGACATGGGCTACGTGAAGAACATCACGGCTTATTACCGCCAGCGCCTGGACCAGATACTCGAGGGGCGCCCGGAGCTCGCGCGCGCATCCAGTGGCCGCACCGCGCACTTCTTCGTCCCTGATCCAGACAAGACCTTCCACCGCGGCAGCACCGACTATTTCGTCAGCGAGCGCAAGATCGACATCGGCGCGTTCGACTCACCGACCTTCACCGGCTTGGCGGTGGGCGTGGTGGAAAAGGTCGGCAAGCGCGACCTGCAGGTGGTTACCCATGAGCCCCTGTCCAACGGCGACGGTCTCAACGTGTTGGTCAAGCGGGATGTCGTGGGCTTCCGGGCGAACATTGCCGAGCCGCGAGGCGAGTTCGACGAGGAAGGCCAGAAACGCTATCGCTATCGGGTCGAGCCCAACGAGATGCCCGACGGCTTGCACCGCCTGCGCCCGAATCATCCGCTGAATCGCAACCTGGACCATAACTGGCAGCAGGCGCTGCTCAAGACCTCCTCCGAGCGCCGTGTCGGCCTGTCCTGGCATGCCACCCTGGACGAAAATCGCCTGCGACTGAACGCCACCAGCGAAGAAGGCATTCGAGCCAGCGTGACGCTGGACGGTCCGTTCGGCTTGGCCAACAAGCCGCAACAGGCGCTTGACCAACTGCGCGACCTGCTTGGCCAGCTGGGTACCACCCAGTACCATGCCACGGCCATCGAGCTGGAAGCGGCGCAAGCCTTCTTCATCCCCAACTCACAGCTCAAGACCTTGCGCAGGGAGGCCATCGAGGCGCTTACCCTGGCCCGCGTCGAGGCGCACCCACGTGGCGCGCGCAAGGCCGAGACCGACCCGGCGCCGGTCTATCCGGAGTCGCACCTGTCGTTCCTGGCGAACGTCTACAACCAGAAAGCTCGCGATTTCTATCATCGCCATGGGGTCAAGCTGATCGATGCGGCCTACGAGGCGCACGAAGAAGCGGGCGAGGTCCCGGTGATGATCACCAAGCACTGCCTGCGCTTCTCCTTCAACCTGTGCCCCAAGCAGGCCAAGGGCGTGACCGGGGTTCGCACCAAGGTAGCGCCGATGCAACTGATCCAGGGTGATGAGGTGCTGACCCTGAAGTTCGATTGCAAGCCGTGCGAAATGCATATCATCGGCAAGATGAAGAGCCACATCCTCGACCTGCCGCACCTGGGCAGCGGGGTGGCGCAGGTGGTCGGGCATATCAGTCCCGAAGACCTGCTCAAGACCATTCCACGAAGCTGAGAACGGTTGGCTACATGCGGGGCGAGCACGCTGCCCCGCATGGTTACCGCCGACTTTCCTGGGGTTTCGCCTGGCGCCACGTTTCCATCAGCGTCCCCTGCTGGCCAGTTACCGGATCAGCCCCTGGCAACGCGACCTGGGCAATTCGCGCGAGCGCTGCGTCCCGACTGCGCGGGCTGGGCCGTTCGATGTCATATCCTTCCTGTCCCTTGGGATAGGCGCCGATCACCAGGAAGTCGCTGCTGCTGTCCACGCAGCAGTGTCCGACACCCGCTGGCAGTATCACGACCTGCCCTTCTTTCAGGACCAGTGTCTTTCCCTGTTCCCCTCCCAGCGTCACCCTCGCCTGCCCACTTACCACACCCAATGCTTCGTGTGCATTGGGATGATAATGGTGATAGTCGAAGATGCCGTCGCGCCATAACGGCACCCAGCCATGCCGCGCGAACAGCGCTTCCAAAGCTGCGGCACGGTCCAGGCCGGCGTGCCACTGCAGCTCGTAGATGAGGACGGGTAACGGACTGTTAGGCGTCGCCCCGTCATCCTGGAAGTACAGTTGCCCAGGTGCCTGGGGTGAGCTGAAAGGCAGGGAGAATTCATCGGCGGCTAACATGATCTCGGTCTCGATGACGGCCTAGTTGAGAGTCGACTTACTGCATGGGGGTTCAATCGCAATCATCACAGGCATCAGCCCATTGGCTGCGCCGTCGCGCACAGAACAAAGCCCGCAATCTCTGTGGGAGCGGGTTTACCCGCGAACACCGGCGAAGCCGGTGCCATACATTGCGGTGCCGGCTTCGCGGGTAAACCCGCTCCCACAGAGCTTGCGGGCTGGGCGGCCTCCTACAGGTCCAGCATGAGCCTTCCTGACGCCATCTTGGTATAAGGCGCAATATCGCACCAACCGTGCATGCCCGCCCCCAACCAGCTATGGTTTCCCTCGACCCCGGCATGCGAACCGGGCCTGACAATGATCTTGCCGTGGAGCGCCCATGATCGCGCACCCTCATGCCACCAGCCCCAGCGAGCTGGCCGCCTTCATCGATTGCCATTTCGCCGAGCGCGGTATCCGCCCGGAAACCGTGATTGCCGAGTCCTGGTATCGCAGCATCAACCAGCATCGCCTGGATCCGGGCTTGCGCCGTGTCGACAACGTCCTCAGCGCCACCGAGATACGCCGCCACCAGGCGCAACATGAAGCCTATCTGAGCATTGCCAGCCAAGGCGTCAACGGTCTGGCCAAGCGCGTCGTGGATGCAGGCTTCGCCGTACTGCTCAGCGATGAACAGGGCATCACGCTCGACGCCCGCCTGCCGGCGGAAAACGGCCTGTACACGCGTTCGGGGCTGCTCGTGGGCGCGCGCTGGGATGAGTCCATCGCCGGGACCAACGGTATCGGCACCGCCCTGGCTGCCGGTCAGGCATTGACCATCCACCGTCAGGAACACTTCCTCGCCGCCAACGCGCGGCTGAGCTGCTCGGTCTCACCGATCTTCGATGCCCAGGGGCGGCTGCAGGGGTGCCTCAACGCCACATGCCTGTACAACGATGGGCCCAAGCAGGCCCAGCACCTGACCCTGCAGCTGGTGATCATGTATGCGCGGCTCATCGAGAACACCCACTTCCGCCAGCGCTATCGCGATCGCCTGACCCTGGCCATCAAGCCCAGGGACGACATCACCGACCTGGCCAACGAGCAGCTTCTGGCCCTGGACGAGAGTGGCCGGGTGATCGGCGCCAACCGCGCCGCCTTCATGGCGCACGAAAGCCTTGCACGACCGCTGCTCGGCCTGCGTATCGAACAGCTGTTGCCCGCGCGTATCGACGAGTTGCTCAACCTGACGCGCGGCGGCGCTTGTGGCGTCCACCTGCGCGCGCTGGTCGACGATGGCCTGCTGGAAGTCGGACTGCGCGTGCCGGCCGGCTATCGCCAACGACCCACGCCCGCGCCGAGCCTGCCGCCGTCCGCGCATCCGAACCTGGATGAGCTGGCAGGCAATGATCCCCAGCTGCAGCAAGACGTACGCCGCCTGCGCAAAGTCCTGGACAAGGACATCGCCATCCTCCTGACCGGCGAAACCGGCACCGGCAAGGAGGCCTTCGCGCGGGCCGTGCATGAAGCCAGCCTGCGCCGCGCGGGCCCATTCGTCGCGCTCAACTGCGCGGCGATCCCTGAAGCGCTGATCGAAAGCGAACTGTTCGGCTACCGCCCCGGCAGCTTCACCGGTGCCGACCGCAAGGGCATGAAGGGCAAGCTGGAGTTGGCCAACGGTGGCACGCTGTTCCTCGATGAAATCGGCGACATGCCGGCCCACCTGCAGACCCGCCTGCTGCGCGTTCTGGCGGAGCGCGAACTGGTGCCCCTGGGCGCGGGTACATCGCTGCCACTGGATATCCAGGTAGTGTCGGCCACCCACCAGGATCTCGCCGCCATGATTCGCGACAAGCGTTTTCGCGAAGACCTCTACTACCGGCTATGCGGCATGCACCTGAAACTGCCGCCGCTGCGCCTGCGTACCGATCGCGGCGAGTTGATCGCCCGCATCCTCGAGCGCCAACCCGCCGCCAACGGCCTGCGCCTCAGCACCGAGGCCAGGGCCTACCTGATCGGGCATCCTTGGCCAGGCAACCTCCGGCAGTTGATCAACAGCCTGCGCTATGCGTCGGCGTTGGCCGAGGGCGGTGTGATCGATACCTCATGCCTGCCGCAGGAGCTTCTCGCGGTCGAGCCTTTGCCCAAGCAAGAGACATTGCCTGCGATTCATCGCCCTCTCGAGCGACATCTCGACGACAGCGAAGCACGCCAGCTGCTGCTGCTGTTGCGCCAGGAGCGCTGGAACATCAGCGCCACCGCGCACGCGGCGGGCATTTCGCGCTCGACGCTGTACCGCAAGATGAAGCGTCACGGCATCGTCCCGCCCAACCAGGCCGGATGACTCGCGCGGCAGCGCGGATTGCGTGGGCTCAGGCGTTCGACACGCGGTTCACACTGGTGATCTGCCCATTCCAGATCATCTCGAAATGGGCGCCCTGGATAATCGAGGTGAGCCTGCGGGGTGTCAGCAGCGCCCAGCAATGGCTACCGGGAGCGCGCACCGAGTTGTAGCGCAGACCTGGACAGCCTGCGCGTCTGGCGGCACTGCCCAAGGCGCGCCCGGGGGTGTAGTCGAGCGGATCGTAGACCGGGTCGGACAGCGGCACGCCGGTCAGGTCACGCTGGCCGGCTTCGTTGAAGCTGCACGCCAGGGCACGAAACACGAAGCGCTCGTAATTGAGTCCGACCACCCTGGACCAGTACGCCTGCTGGTGGTAGCGCACCTCGGCGATCGCGGTGTCGAGGGTATCCGCCAGGTAAAGCACGCCGTAACCGCCATTGCTGAAACGCGAGCCTGCCGGGTTTACATGGGTAAAGGGCGCGACAGCATAGGAAGCGCCGGGGATGCCGAACGGAATTTCCGTCAGCGCGATGAGCTCCAGTCGCCCTGCCTCGTTCTGCAGCCTGGGATTGGTCAACGCCTGGATCTGGTAGAGAGCCTCGAACTCGGCGGCATCGGCCACGTCTTCGAACAAGTGGATCGGTGGAAACTTCGAGTTGACCAGGCGCGAGGCTCGCACCGCCTTGCTAGGCAGGAGCGGCAACGCGGCGAGCATTACCACTGGGCGCCTCGTAGAGCATCGATTCGGCGAAAGGTCTCATAGAGAGAAACCATGTCGCCCTGCGCCATGATGTCCAGGGGCTTACGGCCGTTGAAAAACTCGTTGTCGTTGCTCATCGAGGCAAAGCCGTAGACGTTTTCCGGGTTGTCGAACACCGTGCGCAAGGCCGCGTGGATATTGAGCACGAAACTTACCCGCTGCATCTGGTCCTGATCCAGACCTACCGACCAGTCGGTGTCGTCCTGTCGAGCGCGCGTATAGGTGCTGCGCGAGATGCGCAGGATCCTGCAGGCCTGATCACTGGTCGCCTGCCACTTGTCGAGGATCCTCAGCGCCGCGCGCAGACCGGCAACGCAGTGCGATTTGGTGAAAGACTGGAGCTGCGATAGGCCTGACATCGAGTCGCCTCTTTGAATCTGTAGAGCCAGAATATAGACGATCGCTTCTACAGATACAAACAGCGCCATGAATTTGTCGATGGCGTTCGATGTTCCGCCCGTAAAAGAGGCGAACCTATCATTCGGAATGATAATAATCTTCGTCCCGTTCGATTCGTCCGCTTCACGCGCGCCGCGCAGAATTCGCCCACTTTCTTCATGTTGGCGGATCTTTCCATGGAACAATCATTCAAACCCTTGCGCTACCCCCTGGCCGCCTTGGCGGTGCTGGTGATCAGTGCCTGTGGCCGTACCCCGGAGGCGGTCCAGGCGCCCGCCGCGCCCAAGGTCAGCGTGGCCAAGGTGATCGAACAGCCGGTCAACGAATGGGATGAATTCACCGGCCGCCTCGAGGCGCCGGAAACCGTCGAAGTACGGCCACGTGTGTCTGGCCAGATAGACCAGGTCGGGTTCACCGAAGGAGCCCAGGTCAAGAAAGGCGACCTGTTGTTCCAGATCGACCCGCGCCCCTTCCAGGCCGAGGTTCGCCGCCTTGAAGCCCAACTTCAGCAGGCCCGTGCCACGGCGTCCCGTAGCGAGAACGAAGCCCGCCGAGGCGAACGTCTGCGCGAGAGCAACGCCATCTCCGCCGAGCTGGCCGAATCTCGCGCCAGCGCGGCCACCGAAGCTCGCGCCGGCGTGGCGGCGATCCAGGCACAACTGGACCTGACGCGGCTGAACCTGAGCTTCACCAAGGTGACGGCGCCGATCAGCGGACGGGTCAGTCGTGCCCAGTACACCGCGGGCAACATCGTCACCGCCGATGTCACGCCGCTGACCAGCGTCGTGTCCACCGACAAGGTCTACGCCTACTTCGACGCCGATGAGCGCGTCTACCTCAAGTACAACCAACTGGCTCGCGAGGGTCAGCGCGGACAGAGCACACCGGTCTACCTGGGCCTGTCCAACGAAAGCGGCAATCCGCACCTGGGCCAGATGAACTTCGTCGACAACCAGGTCAACCCACGCACAGGCACCATCCGCGGTCGCGCCGTATTCGACAACCGCGATGGCCGGTTCACCCCCGGTCTCTATGCCCGTCTGAAACTGGTCGGCAGCGCGACCTACTCCGCCATGCTGATCAATGACGAAGCCGTGGGGACCGACCTTGGCAAGAAGTTCGTCCTGATCATGGACAAGGACAACAAGGCGGTCTACCGCGCCGTCGAACTCGGCCCGAAACTCGAAGGGCTGCGTATCGTGCGTAGCGGCTTGCACAAGGATGACCGCATCGTCGTCAAGGGCCTGCAGCGCGTACGTCCGGGCTCGCCGGTCACCCCGCAGGACACGGCGATGGCCAGCGAGGAAACCCTCGCCACCCTTGCGCGCCAGCGCCAGGCGCTCGAAGCCAGCAACGCTGGCCCGACCTTGACCGGACCGAGCGTGAAACTTGCCAGTGCCACGGCACCACGCGGCTAAGAGACCAGACCGATGAATTTCTCCCGATTCTTTATTACCCGGCCCATCTTCGCTGCGGTCCTGTCGCTGGTGACCCTGATCGCCGGCAGCATCGCGCTGTTCCAGTTGCCGATCAGCGAATACCCGGAAGTGGTACCGCCCACGGTCGTGGTGCGCGCGAACTTCCCGGGCGCCAACCCCAAGGTCATCGGCGAAACCGTCGCCGCGCCGCTGGAGCAGGCCATTACCGGGGTGGAGAACATGCTCTACATGTCCTCCCAGTCCACGGCCGATGGCAAGCTGATGCTGACCATCACCTTCGCCCTGGGTACCGACCTGGACAACGCCCAGGTACAGGTGCAGAACCGTGTGACCCGTACCCAGCCCAAGCTGCCCGAGGAAGTCACGCGTATCGGTATCACCGTCGACAAGGCGTCGCCCGACCTGACCATGGTGGTGCACCTGACCTCGCCGGACAATCGCTATGACATGCTGTACCTGTCCAACTACGCCATCCTCAACATCAAGGATGAGCTGGCGCGCCTGAACGGCGTGGGCGATGTGCAGCTGTTCGGCATGGGCGACTATTCCCTGCGCGTGTGGCTCGACCCGAACAAGGTGGCCTCGCGCAACCTGACCGCCAGCGACGTGGTCACCGCGATCCGCGAGCAGAACCGCCAGGTCGCCGCTGGCCAGCTGGGCGCGCCGCCCGCGCCGGGCGCGACCAGTTTCCAGCTGTCGATCAATACTCAAGGCCGCCTGGTCAACGAAGAGGAGTTCGAGAACATCATCATCCGCGCGGGCGACAACGGAGAGATCACCCGCCTGAAGGACATCGCCCGGGTCGAGCTGGGTTCCAGCCAGTACGCCTTGCGTTCGCTGCTGAACAACCAGCCAGCGGTGGCGATGCCGATCTTCCAGCGTCCCGGCTCCAATGCCATCGACATCTCCGACGAGGTGCGAGCGAAGATGGCCGAGCTGAAGAAGGACTTCCCCGAAGGCATGGACTTCAGCATCGTCTATGACCCCACCGTATTCGTCCGTGGCTCGATCGAAGCCGTGGTCCACACCCTGTTCGAGGCGCTGATCCTGGTCGTGCTGGTGGTCATCCTGTTCCTGCAGACCTGGCGTGCCTCGATCATCCCGCTGCTGGCGGTGCCCGTGTCGTTGATCGGTACCTTTGCCGTGATGCACCTGTTCGGTTTTTCGCTCAATGCCTTGTCGTTGTTCGGCCTGGTACTGGCCATCGGCATCGTGGTGGACGACGCCATCGTGGTGGTGGAAAACGTCGAGCGCAACATCGGCCTTGGCCTCAAGCCCGTGGAAGCCACGCAGAAGGCCATGAGCGAAGTGACCGGGCCGATCGTCGCCACCGCCCTGGTGCTGTGTGCGGTGTTCGTCCCGGCCGCCTTCATTTCCGGCCTTACCGGGCAGTTCTACAAGCAGTTTGCCTTGACCATCGCCATTTCCACGGTGATCTCGGCCTTCAACTCGCTGACCCTGTCCCCGGCCTTGGCGGCCGTGCTGCTCAAGGACCATCACGCGCCGAAGGACCGCTTCTCGCGACTGCTCGAACGGCTGCTCGGCGGCTGGCTGTTCGCCCCCTTCAACCGCTTCTTCGAGCGTGCCAGTCTGCGCTACGTGGCCGGTGTGAGCCGGGTCATCCGCGGCAGCGGCATCGCCTTGTTCGTCTATGCCGGGCTGATGGGCCTGACCTACCTGGGCTTTTCCTCGACGCCGACCGGCTTCGTTCCGGCGCAGGACAAGCAGTACCTGGTGGCCTTCGCCCAACTCCCGGATGCCGCGAGCCTCGACCGCACCGAAGCGGTGATCAAGCGGATGAGCGAGATTGCCCTGCAACAGCCAGGTGTCGCCGATTCGGTGGCCTTCCCTGGCCTTTCGATCAATGGCTTCACCAACAGCCCGAACAGCGGCATCGTCTTCACACCGCTCAAGCCATTCGACGAGCGCAAGGATCCGAGCCAATCGGCACAGGCCATCGCCGCCGCCCTGAATGCCAAGTTCGCCGACATCCAGGATGCCTACATCGCGATCTTCCCGCCGCCACCGGTACAAGGGCTGGGGACCATCGGTGGTTTCCGCCTGCAGATCGAGGACCGCGGCAACCTGGGCTACGAGGCGCTGTACCAGGAGACCCAGAACATCATCGCCAAGAGTCAGCAGGTGCCTGAGCTGGCCGGGCTGTTCACCAGCTACCAGGTCAACGTGCCACAGGTCGATGCGGCCATCGACCGGGAGAAGGCCAAGACTCACGGCGTGGCCATCAACGACATCTTCGACACCCTGCAGATCTATCTGGGTTCGTTGTACACCAACGACTTCAACCGGTTCGGGCGCACCTACCAGGTCAACGTCCAGGCCGAGCAGCAGTTCCGCCTGGACGCCGAACAGATCGGCCAGCTGAAGGTCCGTAACGACCGCGGCGACATGATCCCATTGGCCACCTTCCTCAAGGTCAGTGACACCTCGGGCCCGGACCGGGTCATGCACTACAACGGTTTCATCACCGCGGAAATCAACGGTGGCGCCGCGCCGGGCTACAGCTCCGGCCAGGCGGAGGCAGCGATCGAAAGGCTGCTGGACAAGGAGCTGCCCAACGGCATGACCTACGAGTGGACCGACCTGACCTACCAGCAGATTCTCTCGGGCAACACGGCGCTGTTCGTCTTCCCGCTCTGCGTACTGCTGGCCTTCCTGGTGCTGGCCGCGCAGTACGAAAGCTGGAGCCTGCCGCTGGCGGTGATCCTCATCGTGCCGATGACCCTGCTGTCGGCCATTACCGGGGTGATTCTTTCCGGGGGCGACAACAATATCTTCACGCAGATCGGCCTGATCGTACTGGTCGGCCTTGCCTGCAAGAACGCCATCCTCATCGTCGAGTTCGCCAAGGACAAGCAGGCCGAAGGGCTGGACCCGCTGGCCGCGGTACTGGATGCCTGCCGCCTGCGCCTGCGACCGATCCTGATGACATCGATCGCCTTCATCATGGGCGTGGTGCCACTGGTCCTGTCGTCCGGCGCGGGTGCCGAAATGCGCCATGCCATGGGGGTCGCGGTGTTCTCGGGGATGATCGGGGTGACGATTTTCGGTCTGTTCCTGACCCCGGTGTTCTTCTTCCTGATCCGCCGTTTCGTCGAGCGTCGCCAGGCCCGCAAGACCGCCATCGCCGCGCCGCTGGAGAACCACGCATGAACCTGAGCAAACCTTTGGCGCCCAGCCTCCTTGCGCTGGCACTGGCGGCCTGCGCCGTCGGGCCGGACTACAAGGCGCCGGACATCGCGCCGGCGCGCTTCGACAACGAGCCCGTCACCGCGGCATTCGACCGCGGTCGTTTCGAGAGCCTGTGGTGGAAGCAGTTCGACGACCCGGTGCTGGACCAGTTGGTGCGCACTTCGCTGGACGGCAACCGAGACCTGCGCGTTGCCTTCGCCAGGCTCAAGGCCGCACGGTCGATTCGTGAAGACATCGACAATGACGCTTTACCTACCGTGAGCGGCCGCGCAAGCAGCGAAGTCGGCAAAGGCCAAGTCCCCGGCCAGACCGAGCGTCGGGTCAACAGCGAACGTTACGACCTGGGCCTGGACATGGCCTGGGAGCTCGACCTGTTCGGCCGCATCCAGCGTCAGCTCGAAGCCAGCGAGGCCCGGGAAGCGGCTGTCGAAGCCGATCTGCAACAACTGCAGGTCAGTCTGATCGCCGAGTTGGTGGACGCCTATGGGCAATTGCGCGGTGCCCAGTTGCGTGAGCGGATCGCCCTGGCCAACCTCAAGACCCAGCAGGATTCGCGCAGTATCACCCAGACCTTGCAGGACGCCGGCGTGGGCAATGAGCTGGATGTGGTGCGCGCCGATGCCCGCCTGGCGGCCGTCGAAGCCACGGTGCCGCAACTGCAAGCAGAGCAGGTTCGCGCGCGCAACCGTATCGCCACCCTCCTCGGCCGGCGCCCTGAAACCCTTGATGTGGACCTGTCGCCGAGAAAGCTGCCAGCGATCGCCAAGGCCCTGCCCATCGGTGATCCAGGCGAGCTGCTTCGGCGCCGCCCGGACATCCGCAGTGCCGAACGCGACCTGGCTGCCGCCACGGCCGACATCGGTGTCGCCACCGCGGACCTGTTCCCACGGGTAAGCCTCAGCGGCTTTCTCGGTTTCACGGCCGCGCGTGGCTCCCAGCTGGGGACTTCGGCGGCCACTGCCTGGGCGCTTGGTCCCAGCATTACCTGGGCCGCTTTCGACCTGGGTAGTGTCCGAGCCCGTCTGCGCGGTGCCAAGGCGGATGCCGAAGGCGCGCTGGCCAATTATGAACAGCAGGTGCTTCTGGCCCTAGAGGAGTCGGCCAATGCCTTCAGCGACTATGACAAGCGTCAGCAACGCCTGATGGCGTTGATGCGCCAGAGCGAGGCCAGCCGCAAGGCAGCGGACCTGGCATCGATACGCTATCGCGAAGGCACGGTGGACTACCTGGTGCTGCTCGACGCGGAACGCGAGCGCCTCGGCGCCGAAGACGCCCAGGCGCAAGGCGAGGTCGAGCTGTATCGCGGGATCGTCGCCATCTACAAGGCCTTGGGTGGCGGCTGGCAACCGGAGGTGGTGGCCAGGGTGGAGTGAAGTGGTGGGTCAGAAGCGCCGCCGCGCGGCGCTTCGCGCGGTGCCTGTCGGTAGATCTTCGGCGCCCTTGAGATCGAGCGCCGCCCGCGCGGCGCTTCGCGCAGTGCCTGTCGGTAGATCTTCGGCGCCCTTGAGATCGAGCGCCGCCCGCGCGGCGCTTCGCGGGTAAACCCGCTCCCACATTTGTTGCACCGTGCCATGGCCTGTGAGATTGGGGTTGTCAGCCTTGATGCATGGCTAAAGACTGCATCAAGGCTGTTGTTGGCACCTCATTATCCTTGCCATACAAACAAAGGCTAAGACCTCGGTCTATCAGGCCATGGCACGGTGCAACAAATGTGGGAGCGGGTTTACCCGCGAAGCGCCGCGCGGGCGGCGCTCGATCTCAAGGACGCCGAAGATCTACCGACAGGCACCGCGCGAAGCGCTGCGCGGGCGGCGCTCGATCTCAAGGGCACTATACCTGCCACGACATGCACCGCGCGGTCTCAACGGCGCTGAAAATGCAATGGCATGCACCTGGCAGCCATGGTCTTATCCCATCTCCATCCTCCGCGCCGACAATCCGCCCCCGCCACGTTCACCGTTGCATTTGCAGCCTGCCTGTCCCAAGCTTTGCCTTCCAACCGTCACGAGCCCTTCGATGCCGAGTTCACGTCGCTACCTGATCGCCAGCCTGCTCCTGGTCACGACCCTGGGCACGTTCGGCTACCTGTGGCGCGATGACAGCCCGACGCCGAGCAACCTGCCCCCGCACAGCTACGCCAAGGCGTTACGCCAGGCACATGACGGTATGCCTGGCGCGGCGCGTGTGCTGTACCAACAGCTGCAACGCACGGACCTGGCGCCGATACGTCGCGTGGCCTTGCATGCCGAACTGCCCAACTATCCCTCCGCGCTTGCCCTGAAGCTGGCCACCGCGGATCTGGAGAACGAGGATCCCCAGGTACGCCGCGCCGCCATCGCCAGCCTGCGCCAACTCTTGCCGGCCTCCCAGCGCAGCCTGGCCATCGGACCGATGCTGGAGGATCCGGAGCAAAGCGTGCGCTTCGCGGCAGTCGACGCCTTGCTCGGGCTCGACCCTGACGCGATAGGCCTCTATTACGCGCCCTTGGAGCATGTCCTTGAGCAGTATCGACAGGTTCTGGGCCAAGCACCCGACGACGTGGCCGCCCAGGTGCACCTGGCCCGCTTGTACCTGCATGGGAGCGACTTCGCCCAGGCCGACGCGGCGTTGAACAACGCCTTGAGGGTTTCGCCTGGCAATCTTGATGCACTGGCGACACAGGTCCGTCTGCGCGAGCGTCAAGGCCAGCACGATGCCTCGCGGGATGTATTGGCCAAGGCGCTGGCGCTGCGACCGGACTCGGCGTTTCTGCAGCACGAACTCGGGCTTTGGCTCAGCCGCCACCAGCAAGATGAATATGCCCTGCTGGCGCTCGCGCGCGCTGTCGAACTGGAGCCTGAGAACATCGACTATCGCTATACCCTGGCTGTGACTCTGCACCAGCTGGAACAGGTCGAGCCGGCGCTAAGGCAACTGGAGGCCGTGATCGGCCTGCAACCGGCCAACCGGCGTGCGCGGGTACTGCTGCTGCAGTACTGGAAAGAAACCGGACAATTGCAGAACGTTCAGGTGCTGCTTGCCGAACTCGAGCGGCAAAACCCCGATGATCCGCTGGTGCAACAGGGTTTGTAGACTTTGCGCAATCCCTTTGAACCCTTCGGCAAACCCCATGGTCCAGTGATAGTAGCTGTAACGGCAGGCTTCCAGGCTTGCCAATCATCACGGGAGATGCATCTTGGCTGGTTCGGAGTCGCTGGACGAGCGCGCCCTGATCCTGGCGCCAACCCCACTAGGGGAGGAAACCTCGAAATTGTTGCTAGGCTCTGGCTTCACGAGTCTCAGCACGCCTGACGCATGCGCTCTCGTGGAATGGATGCAGGCCGGCGCCGGCTTGACGATCATCGCGGATGAATGCTTGCCCGAAGATGCGCAGGACCCGCTATACCGCTTCATCGGCCAACAGCCTGACTGGTCGGACCTGCCCGTCATCCTGTTGGTCGGCGCGCAGGTGCGAAGCATGGCGCGCGAACGCCTGGGCAACCTGCTCCTCCTGCATTACCCGTTCCAGCCCGCGCAGTTGCTCAGCCTGGTTCAGGCTGCGTTACGCACCCGCCGTCACCAGTACCACTTCCGTGACCAGCAGCAATACCTGCGCGCATTGCTCGAAGAACAACTCCAGCAATTGCGCAACGACGAACAGGCGATGAACCAGACCCGCAAGATGGAAGCGGTCGGGCAACTGGCCGGTGGTGTGGCGCATGACTTCAATAACTTGCTGACCGGAATCGGTGGCAGTTTCGAACTGATCGGCAGACGCCTGGAGCGCGGGCAGGTCGAGGGGCTCGATAGCCTGCTCGACCGGGGCCAGGATGCTGTGCGCCGGGCCGCGCGGCTGACGCACCGACTGTTGGCCTTCTCTTCACGTCAGTCCCTGGAAACCCAGTCCATCGACGTCGAAGCGTTGCTCCAGCCGCAGCGCCTACGCCAGCAGGTCGCAGCTTCAGTGAACCTTGAGGTCGAGATACCGCCGGATCTCTGGCAGGCGGAAGGTGATGGTCAACAATTACGTGAGTCGCTGGACAACCTCGTGCTCAATGCCTGCGAAGCCATGCCCTGCGGTGGCTTGCTGCGCATCGAGGCTCATAACGAACGTATCGACGCGCCGAAATTTCCCGGGATTGGTCTCGCCAGTGGCGATTACTTGCACCTGTGCATTCGTGATACCGGTCTAGGGATGTCCGAAAGCACGCTGGAGCATGCCTTCGAGCCGTTCTTCACGACCAAGCCAGTAGGCCAAGGCATCGGCCTTGGATTGTCGATGGTCTATGGGTTCAGCAAGCAGTCTCGTGGGCATGTCAGTCTGCACAGCCAGCTAGGCAAGGGGACACAGGTCGATCTCTATCTGCCGCGCTATCAGGCACAGACGATGCACGACGGTCAAAGGCCCGTGCGGGCAAACGTCGGCATGACTACCGGGGATGTTCTGGTGGTCGAGGATGATACCGATGTTCGCCAATTGCTTTGCCAGACGCTGGTCGAGGATGGGCTGCCCTGTTGTTCGGCGGGCAATGCCAACGAAGCGTTGCCGATCCTGCGTTCCTCGAGACCGATCTCGCTATTGATAAGCGATATCGGGCTGCCTGGCATGAATGGTCGGCAACTGGCGGAAATCGCACGCAAGCTGCGCCCGCACCTGCAGGTGCTGTTCATCACGGGTTACGCGGAAAACGCCATGTCTCGCTCGGGCTTTCTTGACCCCGGCATGCAGTTGATCACCAAGCCGTTCGAGCTCAAGCACTTGCGTGACAAAGTGGCGCAGATACTGGAGGCGCGTTGAATCTCGTCCACGCAGCGCTGGCACTGACCTGGGACCGGATCGATGCGCCGGCCCCGAGGGCAGGGATGGATTCTTGGAACTAGCGGCCGATATCCTCGTTCCACAACTGCGGATGGCGGGCGATGAAGTCGTGCATCATCTGCTCGCACTGCGAATCATGGCGAACATCGAGCGACACACCGCGGCTGCCCAGCAGGTCCTCCTCACCCATGAACGTACGGTTCTCGCCGATCACGACATGGCGAATGCCATAGAGCAGAATCGCGCCACTGCACATGGCGCAAGGTGACAAAGTGGTATAGAGCGTCGATTCACGGTACACCTGGGCGGACTGACGTCCGGCATTTTCAAGAGCATCCATCTCACCATGCAGAATCGCGCTGCCGGACTGGACCCGACGGTTGTGCCCACGGCCAATGATGCGCCCTTGATGGACCAGCACCGAGCCGATGGGGATTCCGCCTTCCGCCAGCCCCTTGTTGGCTTCGTCGATTGCTGCCTGCATGAAAAGATCGGGTCGGTTCGGCTGACTGGACATGTCCTGCTCCTTGAGAATGCGCCTGGATAGCTGCCGCAGGCTACCACACCAAGGCATCGCTGCTCAGGCTGTCGATGCGTCCGACACGCCTTTACAGCTTTGCTGGTCACTGGTAGGCCCGTGGACTACAGCCTATACGGCGCATCCGCTCTAAGCTCTTCGGTCTTCGCCCTCAAGGCATGATGCACGGGGGCCATTAGGGCATAAGTAATCATGTCAAGGATCTCCCACACCGGCCGCGCCATCCTGGAACTGTTGCTGACAATCACCATTGGCCTGGTGCCCATTGCCTGCGGCCTTCTGGTGACGGTGGTGCAAATGCAACGTCAGTTGGACAAGACGGCACAACTGTCACTGCACGAAGCGGTCTACGTCATCGACCGAGTCATCGACAGCTTGCATGAATCCGCGATCAAGGCCTTGCCCTTGGCAACCCGTCCCTGCTCGGAGGTGATGGAAGCGTTGCGGATAATGAGCATCCATCATCCCAACGTGCGCTCATTGGTGCTAACTCGAAATAAAACAGGAGTCTGCAGCACGATACTGGGTGAAATAGAACACAAGGTCCTTAAGGAACCGTCTGTGAATCAACGCCTGGGACTCATCTATGACGCCCCTTCCTCACCCGATCTACCCGTGCTGGTTTATCGTCTGCTGGATGATGATCCTGGGGTGATAGCCACGGCCATGGGTCGAGTGCTGCAGAGTGAATTGCTGGGCTTTCAAGGGGAGCCGAAACTGCTGGTGGAATTCGGCGGCGATGCCATCTGGGTCGATGGGGACAGCCGCACGGGCGTAAGGCCGGACTTCAGCGAGCATACCGATAGCCTGCAGTCGGTGAAATACGGGTACGTCGTGCGGGTCGGCTATCCAGCGGGACACATCGGGCGGGAGGTCAGGTTGACCTTGCCACTGATCCTGCCTTCCCTGGTATTGGTAGGCTTGCTGACGGCGGCATTCGCCTATTGGGGCATGACGAGGAACAGACCTCGGCAAGCACACGCCGCTCGTTGAAGAGGGCGTGTGCCGCATGGTCATTCGGCGGTCAAGACGCCTCGGCGTACCTGGTCGCGTTCGATGGATTCGAACAGCGCCTTGAAGTTGCCTTCGCCAAAGCCATCGTCGCCCTTGCGCTGGATGAACTCGAAGAACACGGGCCCCATCAGGGTTTCGGAGAAAATCTGCAACAGCAGGCGCTTGTCGCCCTTGTCCGAAGCGCCGTCGAGCAGGATCCCACGTGGCTGCAGCTCGTCCACAGGCTCCCCGTGACCCGGCAGGCGTTCGGACAGCATTTCATAATAGGTCTGCGGTGGGGCGGTCATGAAGCGCATGCCGATGGCCTTGAGCGCGTCCCAGGTCTTGATCAGGTCGTCGGTGAGGAACGCCACGTGCTGGATGCCCTCCCCGTTGAACTGCATCAGGAACTCCTCGATCTGGCCCGCCCCTTTGGACGACTCTTCGTTGAGCGGGATGCGGATCAGGCCATCGGGCGCCGTCATGGCCTTGGAGGTCAGACCGGTATACTCACCCTTGATATCGAAGTAGCGAATCTCGCGGAAGTTGAACAGTTTCTCGTAGAAGCCCGCCCAGTAGGCCATGCGACCCCGATAGACGTTATGGGTCAGGTGATCGATCACCTTGAGCCCGGCTCCGACAGGGTTGCGCTCGACGCCCTCGAGCCAGTTGAAATCGATATCGTAGATCGAGCTGCCTTCTTCGAAACGGTCGATCAGGTACAGCGGCGCGCCACCGATGCCCTTGATGGCCGGCAGGCGCAACTCCATCGGACCGGTCTCGATCTCGACCGGCTGGGCACCCAGCTCCAGTGCCCGTGCGTAGGCCTCGTGGGCATTGCGGACGCGGAACGCCATGCCACACACGGACGGGCCATGCTCGGCGGCAAAATAGGACGCAACGCTTTTCGGTTCGTTGTTGAGAATAAGGTTGATGCCGCCCTGGCGGAACAGGTGGACATCCTTGGAACGGTGGGTAGCCACCTTGGTAAAACCGAGGATTTGGAAGATCGGTTCCAGCGCGCCGGGCGTTGGCGAGGCGAACTCGATGAATTCGAAGCCCATCAGGCCCATCGGGTTCTCGAAGATATCAGCCATGGTCGTATCCTTATCTGAAACATGAAAAAACGTAAGTCATGAACTCTGGACAGGACAGGCGGACGGTGGCGCGCAGGGGATACCTCTCACACTGCGGGAAAGGTAGTCACCATAGATCAGTTTGAACCCTTGGTTGGTCATACGGACTCATTCTCAACCGGCTTTGGCATGCCCGAAAGAGCTGCCTTATTGTTTTATTCGTAAATCGATTCTACAAGGCGTAATCAAATTTGTCGTGCATTAGTTGATTCCCGTCCGACATTGAACGGTTATCCTCCCTACACTCCCGAGCCCATCACTGACAAGGTTAGTCCCGATGCCCCTCTCGGTAAAACGTCCCGCCCGTTGGACCTGGCGCGCCCTTCTGCCATGGGCCATCGGCGTGCTTCCGCTGGTCTGCGCCCTGATCTTGATGCGCTGGCAGACCGAACACGAATTGCAGGCCGACAGCCAGGCGACTGCCCGTCAGGTCGTGGTGCATATGGAACGCATCCTCGACAGTCTCGCCAACGCCGCCCAGGCCTCGCGAGCGCTGGCCGGTCGCCCCTGTCCGGAGGTCGAGCTGGAGCTACGCGCCCAGGTCACGCGCAACGCCTACGTGCGCTCGAGCAACCTGTTCGAGCGGGACGAGCTGTATTGCACCTCGTTGTTCGGGGATGTCGACGAGCCAGTCGAGACCAGCGCCTACACCGATGGCCGTCTCTGGCTGATGGAAGGCAACGCGGTCACGCCCGATCATCCGCTACTGGTCTATCGGGCCAGTGAAGGCAGTCGTGGCGCGCTCACCACGGTCGATGGCGATCATCTGCTCAATGCCTTGAAATTGCTGGGCGCGGGCCACGACCTGTACTTGCGTGTCGGTGACCACTGGATGGGCAAGGAGGGTCGGGTACACACAGGTGCGCCGCCCACCGCCGCCATAGCTCCGGTATTGTTCAGCTCCACCCATTACCCCTTTAGCATCCAGGGCGGGTTCGGACCGGGCAAGCTGTCCGAGCGCATGCGCAGCCATTACCCTGCCCTGTTGGGCCTGCTGCTCGTGCTGGGCGCCTTGATCGGCGTGGCCTGCCAATGGCAGATCCGCCGCGCGGCGTCGCCTCGGGCGGAACTGCAGCGCGCCCTGGCCGCCGATGAGTTCCTGCCTTATTTCCAGCCCGTGGTACGCAAGGGCGACTACCGCTGGGCCGGTGCAGAAGTGCTGATGCGTTGGCAGCACCCGCGTGAAGGCCTGGTGCGGCCTGACCTGTTCATCCCTCAGGCCGAGCACAGCGGAGAGATCGTGGCCATGACCCGAGCCTTGATGCGGCACACCGCGCAAAGCCTGGCGCCGTGCAGCATGCTGCTCGAAGACGGTTTCCACATTGGTATCAACATCACCGCCGATCACTGTCGCGACCTGGAACTGATCGACGACTGCCGGGCCTTTCTCGAGCACTTCCCGCCAGGACGGATCGCCCTGACGCTCGAGCTCACCGAACGCAAACTGGTGGAACCGACCCCCGTTACCCTGGAGCTGTTCGAAAAGTTGCATGCCATGGGCGTGATGATTGCCCTCGACGATTTCGGTACCGGCCAATCGAGCCTCAATTACCTGCGTCAGTTCAAGATCGACTACCTGAAGATCGACCAGAGCTTCGTCGCCATGATCGGCAGCGATGCCTTGTCCCAGCACATCCTCGACAGCATCATCGAGCTGTCCGCCAAGCTTGAGCTGGGGATCGTTGCCGAAGGCGTGGAAACCGAGGTGCAGCGCGACTACCTGGCAGCCCATGGCGTGGACTACCAGCAAGGCTACCTGTTCGGCCGACCGATGCCGGCGGAAACCTTCCTGCCGGCCCTCGTGGCACGTTCGAGCAGCGCGCGGTTGCCGCGGGACCCGGCCCCTGAGATCATGCGCGGCTGATTTTTCCGCTCCCCCTAACAGAGGCATCCGTGTCAAAAGGCATTCTTTCATCGGTGGCGGCATCCTGCCTGTTCGCCGTGATGTACTTCTACAGCTCCCTGCTCAAGCCACTGGATGGCGAAGAGATCTTCGGGTGGCGTACCTTGCTTACCCTGCCCTGCTTGACGGTATTCATGCTGCTGACTCGGGACTGGAAACTGGTCACGGGCCTGTGGCGCCGCGTGCGCGAAACACCCGTGCTGTTCCTGGGCATGCTCGGCACTTCATGGCTGATTGGGCTGCAACTGTGGGTGTTTCTCTGGGCACCGTTGCACGGTCGCAGCCTGGAGGTATCGATGGGGTATTTCCTGTTGCCGTTGACCATGGTCCTGACGGGCCGGGTCGTCTATGGCGAGCGCCTTTCCCGGCTGCAGAAGGTGGCGGTAGGTTGCGCAACACTTGGCGTGGGCCACGAGCTCTACCTGCATGGCAGTTTCGCCTGGGAGACCCTGCTGGTGATGCTCGGCTACCCGGTCTACTTCGTCCTGCGACGACGTTGCCGCACCGAGCACCTGGGCGGGCTCTGGTGCGATATGTGCCTGTTGCTGCCCTGGGCGTTGTATTTCGTGGTCAGCGGGCCCTTGTCGGCCGAGGACCTGGCCGAGCACCCCGGCCTGTACCCCCTCATCCCCGGACTGGGCATGATCAGCGCCCTGGCGCTGGTGTCCTACGTGCTGGCAAGCCGTCTGTTGCCCTTCGGCCTGTTCGGCTTGCTCAGCTACGTCGAACCGGTGCTGCTGGTCGCCGTGGCCCTGATGCTCGGCGAGACCATCGGTGAGGACCAGTGGCTGACCTATCTGCCGATCTGGGCCGCGGTGCTGGTACTGATCCTCGAAGGCATCAGGCACCTGCTCCGTCAGCGGCGACGTTCGGTGTAAGGCGCACCTCGCGCACCCGCCGCTCCTCCACCGCGATCACGGTCATGCTCCAGCCATTCCAGGCCAGGTTGTCACCGACCACGGGCAGACGGTCCAGCAGGCTCATCACCAGACCCGCCAGGGTCTGGTAGTCCTCGGTGGCGCGAGCGCTGAAGCCGATCCGCGCCTTCACCTGGCTGAGGTTGAGGGCGCCATTGACGAGATAGCCGTCGGCCTCCTCGATGATGCCTGGGCCTCCCACCTCACTGGCATCCGGTAGTTCGCCGGCGATCGACTCGAGAATGTCGGTCATGGTCAGCACACCGGTAAAGTCACCGAACTCGTTGACCACGAAGGCAATGTGGGTCGACTGGCCGCGCATCTGCTCCAGGGCATTGAGGATGCTGAAGTCCTCCAGCAGGTTTAGCGGCGCGCGGGCCAGGCTTTCCAGATCCGGTGTGTTACCGGCGAGCAATTCCTTGAGCAGCTCTTTCTTGTGCACGAAGCCAAGCGGCGCGTCGACCTGGCCATCGCGGATCACGGGAAGCCGGGAATAAGACGAGTTCATCAGGGCCTGGGTAATGGCTTCGGCATCCTGACTCAGATCGATGGCATCGATTTCGGCGCGTACCGTCATGACAGTGCGGATCGACCGCTCGGCTAGGTTCAGCACGCCACTGATCATCACGCGCTCACGGCGATCGAACAGCACCTGCTCATGGGCGCCCTCGACCATATCGGCAATCTCCTCGCCTACTTCGTCCGCTTCCACCCGGCGTCCGCCCAGCAGGCGCAACACCGCATGCGCGGTGCGCTCGCGCAAGGGTCGATGCTGCTGCACGCTGCGTTTGCGCCGGGCACGGGCCAACTGGTTGAAGAGCTCGATCAACAACGAGAAGCCGATCGCGGCGTACAGGTAGCCTTTCGGAATATGGAAGCCCAGGCCTTCGGCGGTCAGGCTGAAGCCGATCATCATCAGGAAGCCCAGGCACAGCATGATCACGGTGGGGTGGTCGTTGACGAAGCGCGTCAGCGGCTTGCTGGCGATGATCATGATCCCGATCGAGAAGATCACGGCGATCATCATGATCGACAGGTGCTCAACCATGCCCACGGCCGTGATCACCGCATCGAGCGAGAACACGGCATCGAGCACCACGATCTGCGCCACGATCGGCCAGAAGGCAGAATGGCGCACCGGACCGCTGACCTGCGCGCCATGACCTTCCAGACGCTCGTGCAACTCCATGGTGGCCTTGAACAGCAGGAACACGCCACCGAACAGCATGATCAGGTCCCGCCCCGAAAAACTCTTGTCGAAAACCTCGAACAGCGGCGCGGTGAGCGTGACCATCCACGAAATACTGGCCAACAGGCCCAGGCGCATGAACAGCGCCAGCGTCAGACCGATCACCCGCGCGCGGTCACGCTGGTGCGGCGGCAGCTTGTCGGCAAGGATGGCGATGAACACCAGGTTGTCGATACCCAGGACCAGTTCAAGAACGATCAGCGTGGCCAGGCCCAGCCACGCAGTCGGGTCGGCTAGCCATTCCATGGGCGGGTACTCGTGTGGAAAACGTCACGGGGACGGAAAGACAGGGGCCAGGACGGCCAGGTACTGGGGGGCTCCAAGAAGGTGCTCATGATTGCCTGATATGAATTTGGGATTCAAATCCTACAGCTCTGTCAGGTTTTTCCGACAGAGGGAAAATATTACAAAAGCTGTAAGGAATGGAGTGAGGGCACTTTCCTTCAATACTCCCTGAGACCGGAGCCCCAGGATTACCTGAAATCCCTACTCTGGAATGCCCCCATGAGCCTGTCCCTTTCCATGGCCGCCTTTGCGCTGGCCGCCTCGATTTCTCCCGGCCCCGTCAACGTCGTGGCGCTGGGGAGCGGTGCTCGCCACGGCCTGCGCTCGAGCCTTGCCCATGCAAGTGGCGCGACGCTGGGCTTCTGCCTGTTGCTAGGACTGGTCGGGCTGGGCGTACACGAGCTGTTGCAACGCTGGCCGCTGCTGGGCCATCTGTTGCATGGAGGCGGTGTCCTGTTCCTGCTCTACATGGCCTGGAAACTCGCCCGTGATACAGGCGAGCTGGATTCCTGCCAGACGCCAAGCGCGCCTTCGGCCTGGCAAGGCGCCGCCATGCAGTGGCTCAGCCCCAAGGCCTGGCTGGCCGCCGTTGCGGGGGTCGGCGCCTATACCGGCGCGGAGCAGCAGTTGCTGTGGTTGTTCATCTGGATCTACGGCCCGATCTGCTTCGTCTCGATCGCCAGCTGGGCCTGGGCCGGCAGTGTCATTCGGCACTACCTGAGCGATGCCCGGCGCATGCGGCTGTTCAATCGCTGTTTGGCGGCGATGCTGATGGCCAGTGCGCTCTATCTGCTACTGGGCTGAACGGTAATGCCCAGGTGTGGCCGCCAGATGCTGCTTGAAGGCGCGCTGCAAATGCGCCTGATCGGCGAAACCTGCTTCCAGCGCGACTTCGGCGATCGACTGGCCACGGCGCAATTGCGCGCGCGCGAACTGCACCCGCTGATCGAGCAGATACCCATGAGGCGTAAGGCCGAATTGACGTCGGAAAGCGCGAATCAGGTAAGCGCGTGACAGGCCGGCGGCGGCGCAGATGTCTTCCAGGGTCAGGGCATCCGTGCGATGCGCCCGGATGAAGGCCGCAGCCGCCATCAGACGAGGATTGCCGGGGCCTTGTAGCAAGGGGCTTGCACTCGGCCGACCCGGCAGTGCGCGCAAGAACTCCTGAAGAACTGCCGTCTTTCCCGGAGGATCCAGTTCGGCGTCGAGCAATGCGGCGAAGACCTGTAGCAACCGGCTATAGAGGACAGGCGACGAGCTCGATGTAGCCTGGGGCAGATCGAAGCCCTGGCGCTGCAGCCAGGGCAGATCGATGAACAGCATCACATAGGACCAGGCCTCGCCCTCGATCGGATTACAGGTATGAACCACGCCAGGGTTCATCAGCACCACAGTGCCCGCGGTGACTTCGTGGCACGCGCCTGCAGTGACATAAGTGCTGCGCCCGCCCGTGATGGCGCCGATGGAAAAGCTTTCGTGCGAATGCGGGGCGTAGCAGACCTTGCGCCCGTCGCCCACGCGACGTGCTTCGATAAAGGGTAAGGCGGGGTCTCGCCAGAAGCGCGATAGCTCGATCATGAAAGGGCCCTGTTGAACGGGAGATGAGCTCCAAGGCTCATGCCCGCGGTCATCAAGTCATGTGGTAGGACTCTTGAGGCCCGACCTCAGCACAATGCCCGTCAGCTAGGAAAACATTCTACTTCGAATGCCATGCCTTTGCTTTTCTCCCAGGGCTTCTGTGAAGCGTCTGGCCTCTCGCGGGACAAGCCCGCTCGCCACCGGTTTCTCGTTGCAGCCTGCACCGGTGGCGAGCGGGCTTGTCCCGCGAGAGGCCAGACGCTTCACAGAATATTCGAAAGAGTCATGTTAGGCCTCAGCCTGGTTCTATTTCCGAATAGCATATCTTCCGTTCATGCACCATGTCGTGCAGGCCTGCTGAAAGACCGGGCAATCGGCTCAAGCCTCGGTGAGCTTCGCCGCCTTAACCAAACGTCATCACCCGTACATCCTCAGGCACGATCAACTTGCCCGCCGTCTTCTCCCTGATCTCCTCCACACTGACCCCTGGCGCGGTCTCGCGCAGGATGAAGGCGCCGTCTTCGATTTCCAGGTACGCCAGGTCGGTCAGGACCTTGCGGATGCACGCGGCGCCCGTCAGCGGAAGGCTGCAGCGCGTCAGGAGCTTGGACTCGCCGTCCTTGGACGCGTGGGTCATGGTGACGATGATGTTCTCGGCCCCCGCCACCAGGTCCATGGCGCCGCCCATGCCCTTGACCAGCTTGCCGGGGATCATCCAGGACGCGATGTTGCCCTGCACGTCCACTTCGAAGGCGCCGAGCACGGTCAGGTCCACATGGCCACCGCGGATCATCGCGAACGACTCGGCCGAGTTGAAGATCGAGGCGCCACGGCGGGCGGTGACGGTCTGTTTGCCTGCGTTGATCATGTCGGCGTCCAATTGCCCGGGAGTCGGGAATTCGCCCATGCCAAGCAAGCCGTTTTCCGACTGCAACATCACTTCAATATCATGTGGGACATAGTTGGCTACCAGGGTCGGGATGCCGATACCCAGGTTGACGTAGTAACCGTCCTTGAGTTCGAGGGCGACACGTTGCGCCATTTGTTCGCGGGTCAATGCCATGCTCAGATGCTCTTGTGGTTGTCGTGGGCGCGGCCGTTCAGGCCTTGACGGTGCGTTTTTCGATACGCTTCTCGAAGGTGCCGACGATGACGCGGTCGACGTAGATGCCGGGGGTATGGATTTCGCTGGGCAGCAGGACGCCGGGCTCGACGATTTCCTCGACCTCAACCACGGTGATCTTGCCAGCGGTGGCCGCCAGCGGATTGAAATTCTGTGCGGTATGGCGATAGACCACATTGCCGTAATGATCGGCTTTCCAGCCCTTGACGATCGCGAAGTCCCCGGTGATGGACTCCTCGAGGACGTAATGACGGCCGTTGAAGGCGCGGACTTCCTTGCCTTCGGCGACCGGGGTGCCATAGCCGGTGGCGGTGTAGAACGCGGGGATACCGGCGCCGCCTGCGCGCATCTTTTCGGCCAGGGTACCTTGCGGGGTGAGTTCGACCTCCAGCTCTCCACTGAGCAGCTGGCGTTCGAACTCGGCGTTCTCGCCCACGTAGGAGGCGATCATCTTGCGGATCTGACGGTCTTCCAACAGCACGCCCAACCCGAAACCGTCCACGCCGCAGTTGTTCGAGACCACGGTCAGGCCCTTGACGCCGCGACGCCTGATCTCGGCAATGAGGTTTTCCGGGATACCGCACAGGCCGAAACCACCTGCCAGGACGGTCATGTCGTCGGTCAGGCCCGCCAGGGCCTCTTCATAGCTTGCAACGCGCTTGTCTAGTCCCGCCATGTTGATCCGCCTTTGTAGTTATCGATCCGACACGACTGTCGGTGAGCGTTGGGCCGATCTTCCTCCACGCTCACTTATTTGTTAATTTTGTTTTTTACATGGATTGATAAATTTATTAAAAGAATGTAGGTGGCAGATGAACGTCAAACAGTTGCGTGCCTTCCTTGCCGTGGCCACGTACCAGAGCTTCGTCCAGGCCGGCGAGCATGTGCATCTGTCCCAGCCGGCCTTGAGCCTGACCATCAAGGGCCTTGAGCAGAACCTGGGTGGCGCGCTGTTCACACGCACCACACGCGCTGTCAGCCTGACCCCCGAAGGCGAAGTGCTGCTGCCTCTGGCACGACGGTTGCTGGCCGAATGGGACGACGCCGAGGAAACGCTTCGTCAGCATTTCACCCTGCAATTGGGCCGGGTAGGCGTGGCGGCCATGCCAGCCTTTGCGGGCAATCGGCTACCTCGCTCGCTCAGGCTGTTCCGCCAGCGCTATCCGCGCGTCAATGTCACGGTGCACGATGTAATCAACGAACAGGTGCTGGAACTGGTGCGCCACCGCCGCGTCGAACTGGGCATCGGCTTCGAGCCGGAAAGTGCCGGTGGGCTACGCTTTCATCCGCTCTACCTCGATCGGTTCGTGGCGGTGGTGCCGGCCGATTCGGCGCTTGCGCAATGCCAGCAGGTGACCTGGAGCGAGTTGTTGCGCGAAGACTTCATCGCCCTGCAACGTCCCTCGGCGGTGCGTCTGCTGCTTGAACAGCACGTGGCGGTACAGCACGGCAAGCTCACGGTGGCTTTCGAAAGCCATCAGCTCGGTACCGTCGGCCGCATGGTGGCCAACGGGCTGGGCGTCAGCGCGGTCCCTGCCTTGTGCATCGAGCAGATGCGCGAGCTCGGCGCGCGCTGCGTGGCGCTGGTGGAGCCGATCGTGGAACGGCGCATCGGCGTCATCACCTTGCAGGACCATGAGCTTTCCACGGCGGCCCAAGCGCTGCTCGATGTATTGCTCTCGGATACCCCAACTCAGGAGGCAACATGCGCTACGTGAAGCTTGCAGATTCCAATGTCCCGGTCATCGGCCAGGGCACCTGGCACATGGGCGAGCGCTCAGGCGCCAAGGCCGCCGAAGTGGCCGCCTTGCAGCAAGGCATCGAGCTGGGCATGACCTTGATCGATACCGCCGAGATGTATGCCGAAGGAGGTGCCGAGGAGGTGGTCGGCCAAGCGATCGCCGGACGTCGCGACAAGGTCTTCGTGGTCAGCAAGGTCTATCCGCACAACGCCAGCCGCAAGGGTATCCCGGCAGCCTGCGAGCGCAGCTTGCGGCGTCTCGGTACCGATCATATCGACCTGTACCTGCTGCACTGGCGCGGCGGTTATCCGCTGGAAGAAACTGTCGAGGCTTTCGAACGCTTGCGCGAAGACGGCAAGATCGGCCGTTGGGGTGTGTCCAATTTCGATGTCGAAGACCTGACGGAACTGGCCAACCCTGCCTGTGCGACCAACCAGGTTCTCTACAACCCGGACGAACGCGGCATCGAGTACGACCTCTTGCCCTGGAGCCGATCACACCAGTTGCCGATCATGGCTTACTGCCCGCTGGCCCAGGCGGGCAGCTTGCTCCAGCACCGCGTGATGGCGCAGATCGCCGAGCGGCATGGCGTCACCCCGGCCCAAGTGAGCCTGGCCTGGGTGGTCCGTAACCAGGGCGTGATAGCGATTCCCAAGGCGGTCGATCCGTTGCATGTGCGCTTGAACGCCGAGGCTGCGGACCTGGTGCTCGAGCATGATGATCTGCGCGCTATTGACGAAGCGTTCACGGCGCCTACCCGCAAGCAACGCCTGGCAATGGTCTGACCCCTGCTACCCGGCGCCCCCATCGAAACGCGCGGTCAGTGGAAATCCCGGCTGCGCACATCGAGCCCCTCGAGCAGCTGGCTGATGTCCTCCAGTCGGCGAGCGATCAGGTGGCACACACCGCTCTCGTACTCCAGGCGCCCCCGCACCTTCATCAACCGTGAACCCACCAGGGTTCGCCGTTGGCGCTCGGCGAGGTCGCGCCAGACCACCACGTTGACCATGCCGAACTCGTCCTCGAGGGTCACGAAGGTGACACCGCTGGCGGTTTGCGGGCGCTGGCGCCCCACCACCAGGCCCGCAAGGCTGACCGTATCGCCATGTTCGGCCGCAGCCAGTTCGGCCGAACTGCGGCAGCCCAGCGCCTTCAGGCGCGAGCGCAGCAGGTTCAGGGGATGTGGACCCAAGGTGGTGCCCAGCATGGCGTAATCGGCAGCCAGATCTTCACCGACGCTTGGCGCAGGCAAATCCACGGCGGCCTCGGGCAAGGCCTCGACTTGTGAGAACAGGGGCAATTGCGCGTGTACCGCAGCGACCTGCCAGCGTGCCTGGTGGCGATCACGGGCCAGGGCTCGCAGGGCGCCGGCATCCGCCAGACGGGCGCGGGCGCGCGAGTCCAGCCCCGCGCGCAGGCACAGGTCCTCGATATCTCGCCAGGGTCGCTGCGCCCTCGCCTGCTCAAGGCGCCGTGCATCGACCTCGGCAAAGCCTCGGATCTGGCGCAAGCCGATACGGATGGCCAGTGCCTGTTCACCCACCGGCTCCAGGGTGCAATCCCACTCGCTCTCGAAGACATCGACCGGGCGCACCTCGATGCCCTGGCGTCTGGCCTCCTGCAATAGCTGGTCCGGGCTGTAGAAACCCATGGGCCAGCTGTTGACCAGGGCGCAGGTGAAGATCGCCGGCTCATGGCACTTGAGCCAGCTGCTGGCATAGGTCAGCAAGGCAAAGCTGGCGGCGTGGGACTCGGGAAAACCATAGCTGCCGAATCCCTTGATCTGCTCGAAGATGCGCTCGGCGAAAGCGCTGTCATAGCCATTGCGCAACATGCCCTGGATCAGCCGCTGGCGATGAGGTTCGAGCCCGCCCGTGCGTTTCCAGGCAGCCATGCTGCGGCGCAACTGGTCGGCTTCACCCGGACTGTAGTCGGCGGCGACCATGGCCAGCTCCATCACCTGCTCCTGAAACAGCGGAACGCCGAGCGTGCGCTTGAACACCGCCTCGAGCGCAGGCGAGGGATAGGTCACCGGTTCCTCTCCCAAGCGCCGACGCAGGTAGGGATGAACCATGTCGCCCTGGATCGGCCCCGGACGGACGATCGCCACTTCGATCACCAGGTCGTAGAAGGTCTTGGGCTTGAGCCTGGGCAGCATGGCCATCTGTGCGCGCGACTCGATCTGGAAGACACCGATGGTCTGTGCCTGGCCGATCATCGCGTAGGTCGCGGGATCTTCCGCGGGGATGGTCGCCAAGGTCAATCGCCGGCCGCGATGGCGCTCGATCAGATCGAAGCAACGCCGCAAGGCGCTGAGCATGCCCAAGGCAAGCACGTCGACCTTGAGCAGGCCGACCATGTCGAGGTCGTCCTTGTCCCACTGGATCACCGTGCGATCCTGCATGGCCGCGTTCTCGACCGGAACCAGCTGGTCGAGCGGCTGCTCGGAGATGACGAAACCGCCCGGATGCTGCGAAAGGTGACGCGGGAAGCCTACCAGTTCCCCGGCCAGCACCAGGATGCGGCGCAACGAGGGACCCAGGGCATCGAAACCGGCTTCGGCCAGTTGCCGCTCGTCGGGAATCCGGTCGCTCCAGCGTCCGCAGCATTTGGCCAGGGCATCGACCTGGTCGTTGGGCAATCCCAGCGCCCGCGCCACATCGCGCACGGCGCCCGCAGCATGGTAGGTACTGACCACCGCCGTCAGGGCTGCCCGGTGGCGACCATAGCGGTGGAACACGTACTGGATCACTTCCTCGCGGCGATGATGCTCGAAGTCCACATCGATGTCTGGCGGCTCGTCACGCTCTCGAGACAGGAAACGCTCGAACAGCAGCTTGGTCTGCATGGGGTCGAGCTCGGTGATCCCAAGCACGAAACACACCACCGAATTGGCCGCCGATCCTCGCCCCTGACACAGGATATGACGGCTTCGGGCAAAGCGGACGATGTCATGCACGGTAAGGAAGTAGCTTTCGTAACGCAGCTCTTCGATCAACGACAGCTCTTTGTCCAGCAGTCCGCGCACGGCTTGGCTGGCGCCTTGGGGCCAGCGTTCCGGCAAATGACGCTCGCACAAGTGACGCAGCCAACTGGTAGGCGTATGGCCATCAGGCACCAGCTCGCACGGGTACTCGTACTTGAGCTCGGAAAGGTCGAAGCGGCAGCGTTGGGCGATGACCAGGCTTTCGGCGAGCAACTCGCCCGGGTAAAGCTCGGCGAGCTGTGCCAGAGGCCGCAGATGGCGTTCGCCATTGGCGAACAGGTAGCGGCCCGCCTGAGCCACGGTGCAATGCCGATGGATCGCCGTCATGCAGTCCTGCAAGGCCCGGCGACCCCGGGCGTGCATATGTACGTCGCCGCATCCCACCGCGCGTATGCCGATTCGACCCGCCAGGCCGAGCAGGCGAGCCAGACGCGCCTCGTCATCGGTACCGCGATGCAAGTGCACGGCCAGCCACAGGCGTTCCGGGAACAGCGACTTGAGCCAGTCGCCTGGGGTCGAATCCAGCGGATCGTCCGGGATCCACAAGGCCAGCAGGCCCTCACGGTGCGCCTCGAGATCGGCCGACAGCAGTTGGTACTCGCCCTTCTCTGCTCGACGCCGTGCGCGGGTGATCAACGCGCACAGGCTCTGGTAACCCCTGAGGTTCTCGACCAGCAATACCAGTCGCGGGCCGTCTCGCAAGCGGACTTCGCTGCCAACGAGCAGTCGTAGCTGGTGTTCCTTGGCGGCCTGCCAGGCTCGAACGATACCGGCCAGCGTGCACTCGTCGGTGATGGCCAGGGCCTGGTAGCCGTGCTGGCGGGCGCGACGAAACAACTCGTCGGCGCTGGAGGCGCCACGCTGGAAGCTGAAATTGGACACACAATGCAATTCGGCGTAGCCCGGGGTCGTCATGCGAACCAACCCTGCAGCCACAAGGGACCCGGCTCGCCCAGGTCGCGAAAGGCCCAACCCTGCAGGCCTTCGCGGGTTTCGATGCGGTAGTAGTCGCGGCGCACATCGCCGCCATCCCACCAGCCGGACTCGATCCGCTCGGCCCGGCCCAACAGGCGCAGGCTCTGCTCGGTCAGAGGCTGAGGCTGCGACAGCAGCCAGCCGGGGCGGCTTCCGCGCGCGACCTGGAGGATGCCCGCCCCACCTTGATCTGCCGCCAGCCAGGCATGTTCGGGACGATGGTCGGCCAGTGCCACCAGGCTGCGTACCGCTTCGTCACCCAGGCGGGCGCGCAGACGCTCGCGCAATTGCTCCCAAGGTTGCGACTGTTGGCGGCGCGCGTCGAAAAGGGCTTGATGCCGGGGAACGAAGGGAGGCAGATCGTCGGCGCGCAAGCACAGGTTGCGCACGGGCGCAGGAATCTTCAGGGCCTCCAACCGTCCACGCGCCAGCTCGAAGAGCACCGTGGGATCGCGTTCCGCGGCAAGAAGGCCGACCATGGCCACGCTGTCAGCGTGTTCCCCATGTTCCAGGTGCACGGCGAACCGCTGCACGCCACAATCGCGGCCCGCCAGGAAAGCCGCCAGATCGTTGACCAGGCGACGCAGCGGGAACAGCAACGCCTGATGCGACTCGACATCGAAATTCAACGCCAGGCGTGCCTCGAAGTGATCGGGTGGCTGGTAGAAGGTCAGGCCCAGGCTGCGCAGGCCCAGCAACTGGTCCAGATGCAGCTGGACCTGAGCGGCAAACCGCCGAGCCAGGGCATCGCGAGGCAAGGCCAGTACCTGCGCGAGGTGGCGCAAGCCCATGCGCGCAAAAGCATCGGCCGCCTCTCTGGGCAAGCCCAGCCGGTCGATCGGCATGCGCGCCAACGCCAGCCGGGTATCTTCCTGGTCAAGGACAGCCAGCCCGTCATGGGCGTTGGCAAGCATGCGCGCGGCGACCGGGTTGCACGCCAGAACGATACGGTGACGAAGCCCCAGCGCGGTCAGTTCCTGACGCAGGCGCGCTTCGAGCACGGGCCAGGGCCCGAACAATTGCAGGCTGGAGCCGACCTCCATGAGCAACGCCCTGGGATAGTGTCGGCTGACCTGGGCGCTGTATCGATAGGCCCAGGCCGCGAGCAACTGTTCTACCTGCTCGATCCGGGCAGGGTCAGCCTCGACACAACTGAAACCGTCGGCCAAGGCGCGGGCGGCATTGAGCGTCTGTCCGGCGCGCAAGCCGAGCTCGGCCGCGGCAAGGTTGATCGCCTGCACGACACGCCGCTGGGCAGGTCCGCCCAGCAGCACCAACGGCAAGTCGGGATCGGCACGGGTGCGCAGCGCGGTGTCGAGCGCCAGTTGTGGCAACAGGATGCACGCCCAGAGCATGAGCGCTCATTCCAGTCCGAAGTGGGCGACGGGTGCGCTCGGCGGCAGGCCGCCACGGCACTTGAGTACCCGCCACTGCGCCGGACGGGTATCGACCGCAATCCGCAGCGCTGCCGGCGAAGGGTTCATCGATGCCTGTTGTGGCCGACAAGCGAACGCCAGCGCCTGGCCGGTCTCGGCGGCGACCTGCAAGCGCCGCAAGGCGCGGTCGTCTGCCCGCTCCGGCCAGCACAGGACAGCGGCGCAGCTGCCGGAGCGCAAGCATTGCTCGGCGGCCCACAGGGCATCGAGAGGGTTGGCGTCGACCTTGACCAACCAGCGCAAATCCACGCCCGCCGCCTGCCAGGCCGGCGCATAGGGGATGAAGGGAGGCGCCACCAGTACCACTCGCCCGCCTTCGCCCGTCAGGCGCGCGAGGCTTGGCCAGAGCAGTTGCAGCTCGCCGCAGCCTGGGCTGGCCAGGAGCAACTCAGTGAGTGCCGATGCCGGCCAACCGCCTTCGGGCAGGGCCTCGTCAAGCCGAGCATGACCGGTGGGCTGCAGACCGAGCGCCCGGGCCGGGGCTTGCCGCGCGCGCCAGATCCGACGCTGGTCGAGCAGGCCGTCGAGGTCGACTACCGCGCCCTTCATTCGCGCCTCAGGAGGCCGCAGAACACGCCTTCGATCACGAAGTCATGTCCTGGATGGACGTCGATGGGGGCATAGGCCGGGTTGCGGGACAACAGTTGGTATCCGTTGTCGACGCGTTGCAGGCGCTTGATGGTGACCTCGCCATCGAGCCGGGCGACGATGATCTGACCGTCACGCGCCTCTCCCTGCTGGAGAATGCCGACCAGGTCGCCGTCGAAGATGCCGTCGCCGATCATCGAGTCGCCACGCACCTTGAGCAGGTAGTCCGGGGTGCGCCGAAACAGGCTCGGGTCCACCAGCAACTGCTCGTGGATGTCCAGGTCGGGCCCGATCGGCGCGCCGGCGGCGACGCGGCCCAGTACGGCCAGCTCGAGCACCTCGGGACGCCGGATGGGTTCGGCGAGGCGGATGCCACGGGCCTGGTTGGGCGTCACGTCGATAAAGCCGGCGGCACACAAGGCCGTAATGTGCTTGCGCGCGACACTGCGCGAGGCAAAACCGAAGCGCTGGGCGATATCGGCCAGGCTTGGCGGTTGGCCATGATCGGCAATGCGTTCACGGATGAAGTCGAGAATGGCGCGGCGTTTGGGGGTTAATCTGTCCATGGAGCACATTTGTACTCTTTTTGAAGCACACTGACCAGCCCTCTGGTCATGCATATTGGTTATCATCGACCGTGTTTTTGTTTCTTGCCCAATGGATGCCCGATGCTGACTGCTTTGTTGTTCGATCTCGATGGAACCATGACCGACACCGATACCCTGCATTTGCAGGCTTTCCGCCAGTTGCTCAAGGATGAGGACGGCCGCAGCCTGAGCCAGGCCGAATTCAACGAACGGATCAGCGGGCGCGCCAATGCCGCACTGTTCGCGGATCTCTTCCCAGACCTTGATCCAACCCGCCGCCAGGCGTTGGCCAAGCGCAAGGAAGCGCTGTTCCGAGTGCTGTCTCCTTCCCTGGAGCCGATGCCAGGGCTACTGCGACTGCTCGACCATGCCCGTGACCGGGCCATCGGCATGTGCGTGGTAACCAATGCCCCGCGTGACAATGCCGAGCACATGCTGGCGGCCATGGACCTTGCGCAGCGATTCGAGCATGTGCTGGTGGCCGACGAACTGGCCCGCTCCAAACCTGATCCGCTGCCCTACCTGACCGGCCTGCAACGTCTTGGGGCTTCAGCCGACCAGGCCCTGGCGTTCGAGGATTCCCTGCCCGGCGTCGCAGCCGCCCATGGGGCCGGGATACACACGGTGGCCCTGGCTACCACCCAGCCGGCAGATCGGCTGCTCGAGGCGGGCGCGGACTTGGTGATCGAGGATTTCAACGATTCGCGGTTGTGGGCGTTGATCGAGCGGATGACAGGCCTGCCTGTGATCGAGTGATGGCGACATTGTGTCGCGTCGCCGGGTGCATGGCGTTGGATCTTCGGCGCCCTTGAGATCGAGCGCCGCCCGCGCGGCGCTTCGCGAGTAAACTCGCTCCCACATTTGTTGCACCGTGCCATGGCCTGACAGACCGAGGTCTTAGCCTTTGTTTGGAGACAAGGATAATGAGGTGGCAAAAACAGCCTTGATACAGCCTTTAGCCATGTACCAAGGCTGACAACTCCAATCTCACAGGCCATGGCACGTTGCAACAAATGTGGGAGCGAGTTTACTCGCGAAGCGCCGCGCGGGCGGCGCTCGATCTCAAGGGCGCTAAAGATTTATCGACAGACACCGCGCGAAGCGCCGCGCAGGCGGCGCTCGATTTCAAGAGCGCTAAAGATTTATCGACAGACACCGCGCGAAGCGCCGCGCGGGCGGCGCTCGACCTCAAGAGCGCTAAAGATTCAACGGCTCGCGCCTGCCCCCTCACGCAATCTCCTGCCACTCATCGCCCTCCCGCCAGCCCCCCACCTTCAAGACTACCGCTGATCCGTCGCCATCAAGCCTGTCAGCACTCCGGCCAGTGCCTTGACCATCTCCCCTGCCGCAGGCCGGTGGACGATGACGATTTCGTAGCTGTCCACCGCGGGCAACCCCTGGGCGTGCCCAAGGACACGGTGCTCGGCGGTGGCCGCACGGGGTGGCAGCAGGCTGACGCCCATGCCGTCGGCCACCGCGGCCTGGATGCCGCTGAGACTGGAACTGGTAAAGCTGATGCGCCAGCGCCGTCCCATGCCTTCGATGGCGCTGATGATGTCTTCGCGGTAGAGCCCGCGGGGCGGAAAGGTCACCAGGGGAATGGGGTCGAGCTCGAAGGCCGGTGCCCGGGCGCTGTCGATCCATTGCAACTGCTCCGGCCAGCTGGCGACGCCATCACGGCCGTTGCGCCGCTGCTTGAGCAGGACCAGGTCAAGCTCGCCATTGTCATAGGCTTGACTGAGGTCGCGACATAGCCCGCTGGTGACCTCCAGCTTGGCCTGCGGATGATGGCGGCTGAAGACCGACAAGGCATGGGTGGTCGCCCCGCCGACAAAATCCTCCGGGACGCCAAGCCGGACCGTGACACCCACCATGGCGCCTGCCAGGGCCTCGAGCATCTGGTCGTTGAGCGCCAGCATGTGCCGGGCATAACCCAGCAAGGTCTGCCCGGCATCGGTCGGCAGCACGTCCCGGTTGCCCCGCACCAGCAAGCGGTGCCCAACCATGTCCTCCAGGCGCCTGACCTTCTGGCTGATGGTGGACTGGGTGGAATGCAGGCGCGCCGCCGCCGTGGTGAAGCTGCCGCAATCGGCCACCACGACGATGGCGCGAAGCAGGTCAAGGTCGAACAAGGCTCTGTTTGTCTTCAAGCTGGGAGGGGCCGGTCTACGAGGGTGGAAGGATCATCCAGCGTTCTAGCACGCGACCCCGGCCCGGGCAACCGTTGCCTGGGCCTCACTCCACCGCTTCGAACGGCAACCCCACGTAGTTTTCGGCAATGTTGAGCAGGCCCGCGGGCGAAGTCAGGAAATATTCCCGATCCGCTTCTTGCATCTTCTGGTCCCAGGCATCCTTGTGCTCGCCGAAATCATGCAGCAGGTTGGTCATGAACCAGCTGAAGCGTTCGCCCTTCCAGACTCGGCGCAAGGCCAGCGACGAGTATTGGTCGAGCAGGTCCAGGCGCCCTTCTCGGTAGACCTTGAGCAGGATGCGATACAGGTAATTGACGTCCGAAGCCGCCAGGTTGAGCCCTTTGGCACCCGTGGGCGGGACGATATGGGCCGCGTCGCCGAGCAGGAACAGCCGCCCGTACTGCATGGGCTCTACCACGTGGCTGCGCAGCGGGGCGATGCTCTTTTCGAGCGCGGGGCCCGTCACCAGGTCCGCGGCGATATCCGCCGGCAAGCGCGCCTTGAGCTCGTCCCAGAAACGCTGGTCGCTCCACGCCTCGACACGGTCGTCCAGCGGCACTTGCAAGTAATAGCGACTGCGCGTCAGGGAACGTTGGCTGCACAACACGAAACCGCGTGAATGCTGGCCGTAGATCAACTCATGGTTGACCGGTGAGGTGTCGGACAACAGCCCGAGCCAGCCGAACGGGTAGACGCGCTCGTACTCGCGCAGTACCCCTGCCGGGATGCTCTGCCGCGATACCCCGTGAAAACCGTCGCAACCGGCGATGTAGTCACAATCGATGCGATGCTGCTCGCCGTCTTTCTCGTAGGTCAGGTAGGGATGTTCGCCCTGGAGGTCATGTGGCCGGACATCCTTGGCACAGTAGATGGTCGGGGCGCCGCTGGCTTGGCGCGCCTGCATCAGGTCACGGGTGACTTCGGTCTGCCCATAGACCATGACGGTCTTGCCCCCGGTCAAGGCCTTGAGGTCCAGGCGCAGGCGCTTGCCGTCGACCAGCAACTCGACCCCTTCGTGGACCAGTCCTTCGGCATCCATTCGCGCGGCGACACCTGCCTCGCGAAGCAGGTCCACGGTGCCCTGCTCCAGCACGCCCGCGCGGATGCGGCCAAGTATGTAGTCGGGCGCCTGACGCTCGACGATGACCGTTTCGATACCAGCCTGCTGCAACAGCTGGCCAAGCAGCAGCCCGGAAGGACCTGCTCCGATGATTGCAACCTGAGTCTTCATTATTTTTGTCTCTAGTGGGCAGTGGCCCGCTCCATGACAGAGGCGAGCATCCGCTGTTAGGTTTCCCCTGCATTTTTACTGGCAATTCATGGGCAAAAAGTGTGATATCCGATGCATTAATTGCACTTTTGCAAATTTCGTTCGATTACCGGCCAGGCAGCTCCAGCGATGACCCCAACTTTCAACGGCGTTCCTCTGTTCCAGCTCTATGGTGAAAACCAGGCCTGGCCCGGCACCGACCTGCTGCACTGCGAGTCGATCTCGGCGCGAAGCCGCTTGCACCATTGGGAAATCAAGGCCCATCGGCATGCCGAGCTGTTCCAGCTGCTCTATGTGCGACGCGGCCATGCGCAGGTCGAGATAGAGGGCCAGCGCAGCACGATCAGCGAGGCAACCATCCAGGTCGTCCCGCCGCTGGCCGTGCATGGCTTTCACTTCAGCGCCGATATCCAGGGCCACGTGCTGACCTTTGGTACAGCGCTCGTCGCCGACCTCGAAAAACATCTTGGCGCACCGCTGACCGTGCTGGGTCGTGCCGCCAGTTATCCATTGGAGGCAGACCGCCGCGCCTTGCATACCCTGGTGGACACCCTGCACCGGGAGTATCAGGGGCACGCGCCGGGCCGGGCCCTGATGCTGCAATCGTTGATGACCACGCTGATGGTCTGGATGAGCCGCCGCCAGCAGGTCGGCCACCGTCCGCGTAATCGCAACGAGCGGGAGCAACAGCTGATCAGCCGCTATCTGCGGCTGGTCGAAGCGCATTACCGTGAGCATCTGTCAGTGGAAACCTTCGCCACCAGGCTCGGGGTCTCCAGCGTTCAGCTCAATGCCTTGTGCCGTCAACTGACCGGGCAGACGGCGTTGCAGGTCGTCCACCAGCGCTTGCTGCTCGAAGCCCGGCGCAATCTCATCTACACCCGCATGAGCATCAGCCAGCTTTCCGACTACCTGGGTTTCAGCGACGCGACCTATTTCTCGCGCTTCTTCAAGCGACTTGCCGGACAAACGCCCAATGCTTTTCGCCGCGAGCGCGGCGACTGAACAGGCGCCCTGTCCAGGTAAGCGTGTTCGGCAACCTTACTGGTGCTTGACGTATACGGAAAGCACCCCTTAGGTTAGGCCATTCCTACGCCCGAGCCTTGACATGAGCAGCCAGACCTACAGCATTTCCGACCTATCCCGCGAACTGGACATCACCACACGGGCCATCCGCTTCTATGAGGAACAAGGCCTGCTGAGCCCCGAGCGTCGAGGACTGGAACGGATCTATTCGGCACGCGATAAGGTCAGCCTGAAGCTGATCCTGCGGGGCAAGCGCATCGGTTTTTCCCTGGCCGAGTGCCGGGAACTGATCGAGCTGTACGACCCCAGCAGCGGCAATCTCAAACAGCTGCACAGCATGCTGGCGAAGATTACCGAGCGGCGCCTGCAACTGGAGCAGCAGTTGCTCGACATCCAGCAGATGCAACTGGAGCTCGACACCGCCCAGGAACGTTGCGAGCAGGCGCTCGCGGCCACCCTGGAACACGCCAAAACCTCTCTCTGAGCCCGCACAGGAAACTTACATGTCATTGCCCAAGACAGTTCGCATGGTCGAAGTCGGCCCACGCGACGGATTGCAGAACGAAGCCCGACCCATCAGCGTCGAGGACAAGGTGCGCCTGGTCGATGACCTCAGCGAGGCCGGGTTGTCCTACATCGAAGTCGGCAGTTTCGTCTCACCCAAATGGGTGCCGCAGATGGCCGGATCCACTGATGTCTTCGCTCGGATTGCCCAGCGCGCCGGTGTCACCTACGCGGCCCTTGCCCCCAACCTGCGCGGGTTCGAAGACGCCCTGGCGGCGGGGGTGAAGGAAGTGGCGGTATTCGCCGCGGCCTCGGAGACGTTCTCGCAACGCAACATCAACTGCTCCATCGGCGAAAGCCTCGAGCGCTTCGAGCCGATCATGGCAGCCGCCAGGGCACATGGGGTTCGCGTACGCGGGTATGTGTCCTGTGTGCTGGGCTGCCCTTATGAGGGCAGAGTCGCTGCCGAGCAGGTAGCGCCCGTGGCTCGGGCATTGCGCGAAATGGGCTGCTACGAGGTGTCTCTGGGCGATACCACCGGCATGGGCACTGCTGGCGATACTCGCCGCCTGTTCGACGTGGTCGCCGCCCATGTACCCAGGGAGTCGCTGGCCGGGCACTTTCATGACACCTACGGGCAGGCGCTGGCCAATGTCTATGCCGGCCTGCTGGAAGGCATTCGGGTCTTCGACAGTTCGGTGGCGGGCCTGGGCGGCTGTCCGTATGCCAAAGGCGCGACGGGTAACGTCGCCACGGAAGACGTGGTCTATCTCATGCAAGGGCTGGGCATCGAAACCGGGATCGACCTTGACCGCCTCATCGCCGCTGGCCAACGCATCAGTAACCTGCTCGAGCGCCCCAACGGTTCACGCGTGGCGCGCGCGCGGACGGCATCCGCGTAATCAGACTGTCATGCCAGTGTGGGCGTGAGTGTTACCGCGCTCGCACCCCGTCCCAGAAATCGGGTATCAGGGAAACAAATTCATTGACTTTACCTCGAGACAAAAATCCATGAAACAGATAACAGGTTGATTAATAAGGATTTTTCAAAGTTGGCACGGGGTATGCTCTATCTCTCGTACAACAAGAACAAAAAAACGTGACACCCCAATAAAAACAACAGATACCGGCTCTGACATAACAAGAACAACACGGCAGAGACGCAGCAAATAGATTTTTTTGAAGTAGATATGCTTTTCAGGGGCATGCCCCGCAACCTGACGCAGAACAACAAGACTACCCCGAGGTAGTGACGGTCAAGGTTGGATCGATCTCGATGAAGGCAGATCAGCGCTCAAAAAAATACCTTTGCTCTTGGCCCCGGATAGGGGCCCCTTGCGGTACCGAGGCAGCCGACAAAAACAACAACAGGGCAGTCTCACAATAACAAGAAAGAGCAGGCGAAACGCTTTGAGGGGAGCTTAGGCTCCCCTCAGTGCTTTGTATCCTCGCCCTCTTCTCTCGTTCGGCCTTCCTGCCCTTCGATCTTCTCTACCACCCACGGCATGCTGCTCAGTACCAGCAGGGCCAGCAAGGTGCTGATCAACGCAGTCGCCTCTCGCCCCATGCCCGCCGCCGTCCCGATGGCTGCCGTCATCCACAAGCCGGCCGCGGTCGTCAGTCCCCTGACATTGCTCGGATCGAGCCCATTGCCTTTGAGAATGGTCCCGGCCCCCAGGAAACCGATACCCGCGACAATTCCCTGAATGACGCGGCTCAAGGCATCCGCCTCTGCCCCGGCCATGCTAGGAGCAAGCACGAACAATGCAGCTCCCACGGACACCAGCATGTGCGTACGCACGCCCGCCGACTTGCCCTTGTGCTCGCGTTCGAAGCCCAGAACCGCGCCCAGAAACGCCGCCATCAGCAGACGCACGGTGATCCGGGTCACCTCTTCCACATCGGTAATGTCGGCAAATTCCGACTGTGCCGTCAGCAGAATTCTCTGCCAATAATCCATGCAAGCCTTCCTTGTTTCTGTTCTCGATATGACATGGACCTTTGGGCGGCTTGCAAGTGCGGTGCAATCCATCGAGCGCTGCGATGCAGCAATCCTGACGTCATCGCGGTCACAGTTTCAGATCCCATGACCTGGAGTGATACTGCCATGCCAATCGAAATCGACGAGAGCACCCGACGCTGCACCTTGATTGGCGACCATCTGCGGCAGGAAGCTGCTGGGTCCGACATCGAGATCATGACCGATGAAGACCTGCGCATGTCGATCGCGGTGCTCGGCGAGCAGCGCCTGCCCATCACCTAGGCGGAAGCGGATGCACTGACGGTCGCCGGCGCCGTGGACAGTCGCAGACATCTGAAAGCCAGTACGCCAGGTTCGGTGATCTGAGCAACGGCAAAGGCGCCTGCAACGGGCGCGGCTACCGGGCGAGGACCATCTGATACGGTTTTTGTCCCTCGACCTGAGGCTGTTCACGAAACAGATGGAGCGCCATAGTGGCGGGGTTCTCGTGCTGAACCGTGGTCTTCGGTAATCGTGGTCCCGGCGAGCCCAACGAGCGCCCAGTCACCTTTTCCCTAATGCCGGTCAGGTAAGGACAAATTCGGTTTCACATGCTGAAGATTAGCCTTCGGCTTCTGGATTCTTCTTGAAGCTGACGGCCTATCGCGGGGGCAAGCCCGCTCGCCACCGGGGATGGGGACTAGCTAAACCGTGCGCCGGTGGCCAGCGGGCTAGTCCCGCGATAAGCCGCCAGCCTCACAAAAGTTCTAGAGCTGTCATGCAAGCGCCAGCATGTGATTGAATTGTCCTTAACTGACCGGCATGCCCTTCCCCCTGCTTCTCGAGCCCTGATGAAACGCTACGAACGCTTCGCCGACGACATTGCCGAACTGATTCGCTCCGGTGTACTGGGCCCTGGCCAGCGCGTGCCTTCGGTACGCTACGCCAGCCAGACACATGGGGTCAGCCCTTCCACGGTATTCCAGGCCTATTACCTGCTGGAACGTCGCGGCCTGATCCGTGCGCGGCCGCGCTCAGGTTATTTCGTCAATACCCACGCGTCGCGGCAGTTCAACGAGCCCCAGGCCCATGTACCGGTCAACGTCTCCACCGAGGTGGACGTCAGCGCGCTGGTGTTTTCCATTCTCGAATCGATGAAGGATCCGCAAACCATTCCGTTCGGCTCCGCCTTCCCCAGCCCCAGCCTGTTCCCCCTGCAGCGCCTGTCGCGCTCTCTGGCCAGTGCCGGCCGCGGCATGGACCCGCGCATGGTGGTCACCGACCTGTCGCCCGGCAATCCGCAACTACGGCGCCAGATCGCCCTGCGCTACATGGTCGGCGGGCTGATGCTGCCGATGGAAGAGCTGCTGATCACCAATGGCGCCCTGGAAGCCCTGAACCTGTGCTTGCAGGCGGTCACGCAGCCTGGCGACCTGGTGGCCATCGAGGCGCCGGCTTTCTATGCCTGCCTGCAGGTATTGGAGCGTCTCAAGCTCAAGGCGGTGGAAATTCCTGTCCACCCGCGCGAAGGCATGGACCTCGGTATCCTGGCCCAGACCTTGGAGAAACACCCGGTCAAGGCCGTGTGGAGCATGACCAACTTCCAGAACCCGGTAGGGGCCAGCATGCCCGAAGCCAAGAAGCAGGAGCTGGTCGAGCTGTTGCGGCGCCACCAGGTGCCCTTGATCGAAGACGATGTCTACGCCGAACTCTATTACTCGGCGCAGGCGCCGAAGCCCGCCAAGGCATTCGACACCGATGGCCTGGTCATGCACTGCGGCTCCTTCGCCAAGAGCCTGGCGCCGGGGTACCGAATCGGTTGGGTTGCCGCCGGGCGTTTCGCCCAGAAGATCGAACGGCTCAAGCTGATGACCTCGCTCTGTGCCTCCATGCCTGCCCAGGCCGCCATCGCCGACTATCTGCAGCACGGCGGCTTCGACCGTCACTTGCGCAAGCTGCGCTATGCCCTGGAAGAGCAGCAATCGGCCATGCTCGGCGCCATCGCCCGCTATTTTCCCGAACAGACTCGCGTCAGCCAACCCTCTGGCGGCTACTTCCTGTGGCTGGAACTGCCCGAACAGATGGATTCGCTCAAGCTGTTCCGCATGGCCCTGGCCCAAGGGATCAGCATTGCTCCGGGGCCGATCTTTTCGCCGACCCGGGGTTTTGGCAACTGCATCCGCCTGAACTACGGCAGCCCCTGGCACCCAGGCGCGGAGCAGGCAATGGAAACCCTGGGGCGTATCGTGCGTTCTTTCTAGCCGCAGCCCGCCTGGCAGGCTACAGTTGCGGCTTGACCCACCGCCGGAAGTGTTCATGCCGTCGAGCGAACTCGAATCCCTGCGTCAGCAACTGAGGGACCTGGAACAACGCAATGCCGAGCTTGAGACGCGCCTGGCCCGCCGCGATGGCGTGGACGAAGACCTCTATCGTTTCTTGTTCGACACCATGGACGAAGGCTTTTGCGTCATCGAGTTCTTCGATGGGCCTCACGGTCCGCTGAGCGACTACACCCATGTAACCGCCAATGCCGCCTACACTCGCCATGCCGGCATTCCCGACGTGATCGGTCAGACGCTGCGCGAGATGGTCCCGGCCGAGGCCGACGACTGGATCGCCCGCTATGGCGCGGTGCTGGAGACCGGCGAGCCGCTGCAGTTCGAACAGGAACTGATCGCCACGGGACGCGTGCTCTCGGTGACCAGCTTTCGCATCGAGCCCGCCGCGCGGCACCAGGTCGCGGTGCTGTTCCAGGACGTGACCGAGCGCCGACGTGCCGAAAAGGCCTTGCAGCGGCTCAACGAACAGCTCGAGCAACGCGTGGCCGAGGCGTTGTCCGAGCGCAGGCTGTTCGCCCATTTGGTCGACAACAGCGTGGCGCGCGTGCAAGTGGTCGATAGCCAGCTTCGTTGCCTGGCAATCAACCAGCAGGCCAGGATGGATTTCGAATCGCTCTTTGCGCGTACGCCCGAAGTGGGCGAACTGCTGCCGGATATCCTGAGCCAACACCCGGAAGACTGCTCCCAGGTACTTCCTTTCTGGCATCGGGCGCTTTCGGGCGAGGCATTCATGGAGGTTGCCGATTTCGGTTCGATCAATTGCCGACGTTCCTACGAACTGCACTTCAATCCGCTGCGCGACGCCGAAGGGCGGATCGTCGGCGCCTACCTGTTTGCCTATGACATCAGCGACAGAGTCCAGGAGCAACAGCGCCTGCTGTTGGCCGAGGAAGCGCTGCGCCAGGCGCAGAAGATGGAGTTGCTGGGCCAGCTGACCGGCGGCATCGCCCATGACTTCAACAACCTGCTGGCGGCCATCCTCGGTGCGCAGGAGTTGATGCGCCTGCGCCTGCGGCAGCAACGTTTCGACGCGCTGCCGCCCTTGGTCGATATCGCCGGAACTTCGGCCCGACGCGCCGCCTCGCTGGTGCAGCGCCTGCTGGCCTTTGCCCGCAGACAGACCCTGCAGCCGCAGCCGACCCATGTCGGAGAACTGCTCGACACCCTCGACGAGCTGGTACGACGTAGCGTGGGAGCAAGCATCGAATTGCAGACCCATTGCGCTCCCGACTTGTGGCTGACCTGCATCGACGCAGCACAGTTGGAGAGCGCACTGCTCAATCTCTGCTTCAACGCCCGCGACGCCATGCCCACGGGCGGCCGCATACGCATCGACTGCGAAAACACCGACCTGGATCACCAACAAGCCACCGCACTGGACCTGCGCGCGGGTGAATACCTGCACCTGAGCGTTACCGACAATGGCCTGGGCATGCCGCCGCAAGTGGCCGAGCGCGCCATCGACCCCTTCTTCACCACCAAGCCCATGGGCCAAGGAAGTGGCCTGGGGCTGTCGATGGCTTATGGCTTCATGCGTCAGTCAGGCGGGCAGCTGCAGATCGATTCGATGCCTGAGCAAGGCACCTGTATACATCTCTACCTGCCTCGCCATCTCGCGCCGATGGACTGAAGCCTGTTCATTTGGGCGTGCTCGCCCACTCAGCGACCGCCTCCGAGATCGATGAAACTGCCGGTCGAATACGAAGCCTTGTCGGACAGCAGCCAGAGGATCGCCTCGGCGACTTCTTCTGGCTGGCCTCCCCGCCCCATGGGTATGCCTGGCGCGAGTTTATCCACCCGCCGCGGATCCCCGCTGAGTGCGTGGAAACCGGTGTGGATATAGCCTGGGCGTACCGCGTTGACCCGCACGCCGTCACCTGCCACTTCCTTGGCCAATCCTAGGGTGAAGGTATCCAGCGCGCCCTTCGACGCGGCGTAGTCGACATACTCGTTCGGCGAGCCGAGCCGCGCGGCGACCGAAGACACGTTGACGATACTGCCGCCCTGGCCGCCGTGATGTCGCGACATGCGCAACAAGGCGTGCTTGGCACAAAGCATCGGGCCGACGACATTGGTCTTCATCACTTCGAGCAGGCGGAATTCGGACATCGCCTGGAGCCGGCTCTGCTGGCCGATCGTCCCGGCATTGTTGACCAGGGCCGTAACCGCTCCCAATGTCTGGTCGACCTGCTGGAACAACCGGATCACCTCGTCCTCGACACTGGCATCGGCACGCACGGCGATCGCCTGCGCGCCTGCTGCACGGACCTGCGCCAGCACCTGCTCCGCGGCCGCTTCGTCAGCGTGGTAGTTGATACAGATGCTGTAGCCCTGTTGCGCCGCCAATCGGGCGGTTGCCGCACCGATGCCACGGCTGGCACCGGTTATCACCATGACCTGGTTCATAGCTGGTCCTCTGAAGTTCGACGGATCAAGCCTAATACCCGCCGAAGGTCCCTACAACCTAGTGCCCCGCGGAGGCCGGGCCGGCCTTGGCGGCGAAAGGCGGTTTGGCGAACCACACCAGCAGGATCAGCCCGGCGAAGATCCAGGTCATCAAGGTAAAGTAGTCCACCGTCGACATCATGTAGGCCTGGCCATTGAGGATCTGCTCCAGCCGCGCGTAGCTCTGCGTATTGGCACCGCCCATCTGCTCCAGCGTATGACGGGTAACCGGATCGTACTGGCTGATGTGCTCGCTCAGATAGGCATGGTGCTGGTCGGCGCGACGAATCCATATCCAGGTCGTCAGCGAAGCGGCGAAGCTGCCACCCAAGGTTCGCAGAAACGTGGCCAGGCCCGATCCGTCGGCGATCTGTTGCGGTGGCAGGTCGGACAACAGGATGCTCAGGGTCGGCATGAAGAACAGCGCCACGCCGATGCCCATGAACAGCTGCACCATGGCGATGTGCATGAAGTCCACTTCGCTGGTGAACCCGGCGCGCATGTAGCAGCTTGCGCCAATCGCCAGGAATGCCAGCGCCGCGAGCAGGCGCAGGTCGAAGCGGTGTGCATACTTGCCGACGAAGGGCGACATCACCACCGGTAACAGCCCGATAGGTGCCACTGCCAGCCCGGCCCAGGTGGCGGTATAGCCCATCTGTGTCTGCAGCCACTGCGGCAGGATCAGGTTGATGCCGAAGAATCCGGCATAGCCACCGACCAGCACCAGGGTGCCGATGCGAAAATTGCGGTGCACGAACAGACGCAGGTTGACCACCGGGTGCTTGTCCGTCAGCTCCCAGATCACGAACACGACAAGGAACACCAGCGAGATCAGACTGCCGACAATGATGAAAGGCGACTCGAACCAGTCCAGATCATTGCCCTTGTCCAGCACCACCTGCAACGCCCCTACCCCGACGATCAACGTCAGCAGGCCGACATAGTCCATCGGCTGACGACTGATGGTGACCGGGCGGTTACGCATCTGCTGACGCACCACGGCGGCGGCGAACAGGCCGATCGGTACGTTGATGAAGAAGATCCAGGGCCAGCTGTAGCTGTCGGTGATCCAGCCGCCAAGGATCGGCCCGGCAATGGGCGCCACCACCGTGACCATGGCCAGCAGCGCCAGGGCCATGCCTCGCTTGGCGGGTGGATAGACGGCGATCAGCAGCGTCTGGGTCATGGGATACAACGGCCCGGCCACCACGCCCTGGAGCACGCGAAAGCCTACAAGCTCCGGCATCGACTGGGCGATGCCGCAAAGGAAGGAAGCGACCACGAACAGCAACGTGGCCCAGATGAACAGATTCACCTCGCCAAAGCGACGGCTCAGCCACCCGGTCAGCGGCAAGGCGATGGCATTGCTTACCGCAAAGGAGGTGATGACCCAGGTGCCCTGCTCGTAGCTCACGCCCAGGTTGCCGGAAATGGTGGGCAAGGCGACGTTGGCGATGGTGGTGTCGAGCACCTGCATGAAGGTCGCCAGCGACAGGCCGATAGTGGTCAGCAGCAGGCTCGGCGGCGTGAACTGTGCGGGGGCCTGGGTGCTCATCGCTGCGCCGTCTTCCCGGTGCCCGCACTGTTTTCATGGATCAACCGCGCGATCATGGCATCCGCCTCGCTCAACTGGCGGTCATAGACCTGGGTCGTGAAGCTCGCCTGCCTGGGCGGTTGCTGGGCCAGGACCGGCCCGCTCTGGTCATGCAGGTTCACCTCGACCACGGTCGACAGGCCGATGCGCAAGGGATGCCGCTGCAGCTGCTCAGGGTCGAGATGGATGCGCACGGGCACGCGCTGCACGATCTTGATCCAGTTGCCGGTGGCGTTCTGTGCGGGCAACAGCGCGAATGCGCTACCCGTGCCGGCACCCAGGCTGTCCACCGTTCCGCTATAGATGACGTCGCTGCCGTAGAGGTCTGCCGTGACTTCCACGGGCTGGCCGATGCGCATGTCGCGCAGCTGGGTTTCCTTGAAGTTGGCATCGATCCAGACCTGGTTCAGCGGGATTACCGCCATGGTGGCGGTACCGGGCTGCAGGCGCTGGCCAAGTTGCACGGTACGCTTGGCCACGTAGCCGGTCACCGGCGCCACGAGCGTGGTACGAGCGTGGTCGAGGAACGCCTGGCGCAGATTGGCCGCAGCGCTCAACACTTCGGGGTGGGATGAGACCACGGTATCGTCGATCAACGCGGTACTGGTGACCAGCTGCTGACGCGCGTTGTCCAGCGCGCCCTGTGCCGACGCCAGGTCGTCATGGGCATGGGACAGCTCTTCGGCAGCGATGGCCCCACTGTCGGCCAGGACCTTGCGCCGCGCATAGTTCTCGCGGGCCTTCTTCAGCTCGGCCTGACGCGCCTGCACTTGCGCCTTGAGGGCGTCGACGTTGCTGTACAGCCCACGCACTTGGCGCACGGTACGCGCCAAGTCGGCTTGCGCGGCCTGCAGGGCCACTTCGCTGTCGCTCGGATCGAAGCGCAGCAGTACCTGGCCCGCCTGCACCAGGTCGCCATCATCGGCGCCGATACTGGTGACGGTCCCCGTGACCAGGGGCGTGATCTCGACCACGTTGCCGCTGACGTAGGCATCGTCGGTGCTCTCCTCCCAGCGCCCGTACAGGGTGTACCAGGCCCAGACACCAAGGGCGCCGAGGATCACCAGCAGCAGCACGCCAAGCAACAGGATCTTGCGCTTGCGCGTGGGTTCGGGCGCCGCGTTGGGGGTGGATGTGTCCGGTGTAGTAGCCATGAAATACCTTGGATAATTCGGAAAGGATCAACGATCGCGCAGGCGACGGATCGTCAGGGGGTCGCCGGCCTGGAGCAGGACCTTGGCCAGAAGCGCTTCCAATGTCTGCAACTCTTCAGGCCGCAACGCGCCGACCAGTTCGTTCATGGCCGCGGCGCCCACCTGCGGCAGACGATCGGCGAGCGACTGACCGTCCTCGGTCAATGCCAGGCGTACCTGACGGCGGTCCTGCGGACAGCGCTGGCGCCGAAGCAGTCCCTTCTGCTCCAGGCGGTCGAGCATGCGGGTCATCGACCCGCTGTCCAGGCCCAACGAACGGCACAGCTCGGCGGGGGTGTCGACCTGATACAGAGTCACGATGATCAGCACCTTGAACTGCGCGGCTGTCACACCGTAGGCCTCCAGATGGCTGTCCAGAATGCGATCCTTGAAGATCGCCGCGCGCCCCAGCAACATGCCGATGGAGCACGACTGGAAATTCTCGGGAGTGAAATGAGGCATCAGGAGAGCAGTCGTGGAAATGTGAGCAAATGTTACTGCTTAGGCAGTGAATGTCAAAGCCCTAATTAGGGCGCTATGGATTTTGCAGCGTCGATAGCCAGCCTGCGAATGCGCACGCCCCCGTTCCTGGAAGAGAATCTTTCCTAGCTCTACGAAATATCCTTAACTGATATTCATTCGCCATTACCTCGTTCTCTAGGGGCGCTTCCAAGGGTAGAATGACGCAACCCAGGAGCCTCAATGAACCAAGACCGTCTCTATCCCGACCAGGACACCGCCATTACTGATGCCGCCGCGCAGTGGTGCATGCGCATGCACGACGAGGATTGCACGGCGGCGGAACGCGAGGCGTTCCTTGCATGGCTCGCGGTCGACCCACGGCATGAGGTGGAATATCACGCGATGGTCGAGATTTGGCGGGCGGCCGAACAACTCCCGCGCCACGCTCCCGTCATCGAACTGCACCCTGCCCCGTGTAGAAGATCCTCTCGCCAGGCATGGCGCTCCTACACCTCGGCGGCTGTCATCACCTTGCTGGCGCTGCCACTGGTGGGCTTGACCGGTTGGGAACAAGGTTGGTTGCCCAATCATTACCAGCACTTCGAGACCACCAATCAGGTGCAGCAGGTGCAACTGGCCGATGGCAGCAAGGTCGAGCTCAATCTCAATTCCGAACTGCGTTACACCCGCTATAAGGACGAACGGCGGGTGACTCTGGTAAAGGGAGAGGCATTCTTCTCGGTGAGACACGACAGCGCGAACCCGTTCATCGTCCACGCGGCCGATGGCTACACGCGGGTGACCGGTACGCAGTTCAACGTGTGGAAGTATCGGGACCAGGTCAAGGTGACGCTGGTGGAGGGGTCCGTCATGGTCAGCAGCGACGGTAGCAACGGCGGCTACCGCCTGGACCCCGGCATGCAAGCCAGTTACCGGCGCGGTGACTTCGAGCCAGAACTGGCCCAGAGCAACGATTACGGCAATAACCTGGCGTGGCGTACCGGCAAGCTGATTCTCGACAACCTCAGCCTTGCCCAGGCCCTGCCGATGATCAATCGCTATCTCGACAAGCCACTGCAACTGGCCGACGACACCACTGGCGCGATTCGCATCAGCGGCATCTTCAACATCCGCGAGGTCGAGCGCCTGGTCAGCACCCTGCCCAAGGTACTGCCGGTGTACCTGACCCGCAACAAGGACGGCAATACCGTCCTCAACCGTATCTCACCTGCGCCAACCCGCGGCTGACCCGGCTGCGGGCATTGCGCAGCACGCTCAGAGCACCATTGCCGCCACCCAGCCGAAAACCAGCAGGGGCAGGTTGTAGTGGATGAAGGTCGGCACCACAGTGTCCCAGATATGATGGTGCTGGCCATCGACGTTGAGGCCGGAAGTCGGCCCGAGAGTCGAGTCCGACGCCGGCGAGCCTGCGTCACCCAAGGCCCCCGCGGTACCGACGATGCAGACGGTAGCCAGGGGATCGAAGCCTAGCTGCACGCACAGGGGCACGAAGATCGCGGCCAGGATCGGCACCGTCGAAAAGGACGAGCCGATGCCCATGGTCACCAGCAACCCGACCAGCAACATAAGCAAGGCGCCGACACCCTTGCTGTGGTCGATCCACTGCGCCGATGTCTCCACCAGGCTCTTCACTTCCCCCGTCGCCTTCATCACTTCGGCGAAGCCCGAGGCGGCGATCATGATGAAGCCGATCATGGCCATCATCTTCATGCCTTCGGTGAAGAGGCTGTCGGTGTCCTTCCAGCGCACGATGCCCGAAAGCGAGAAGATCAGGAAGCCGACCATGGCTCCGATGATCATCGAGTCCAGCCACAGCTGGATGACGAATGCCGCGGCAATGGCAACGCCGGCCACCACCAGGGTCAGCGGGTTGTAGCTGACCGCGACCTGCTCGACCTGCTCGATGCGAGCGAGGTCATAGACGCGTTTCTTGCGGTAGCTGATGGACACGGCCACCAGCATGCCGACCAGCATCCCCGCCGCCGGGATGGCCATGGCCTGGGTCACGTTGACGCCGCTTACATCGACACCCGCCCGGCTGACGTTGGCCAGCAGGATCTCGTTGAGAAAGATGTTGCCGAACCCCACGGGCAGGAACATGTAGGGCGTGATCAGGCCGAAGGTGATCACGCAGGCCACCAGCCGCCGGTCGATGCTCAGACGGGTCAAGACATACAGCAACGGTGGCACCAGCAGCGGGATGAAGGCGATGTGGATCGGCAGGATGTTCTGCGAGGACACCGCCACCACCAGCATCAGGCCGATCAGTAGCCACTTGATCTTGCCGCCTTCGTCATGGCCCTGGTGATCGATCATCGCCAGGGCACGATCAGCCAAGGCATGGGCCAGCCCGGACTTGGCGATGGCCACCGCGAAGGCGCCGAGCAAGGCATAGGACAGCGCCACGGTGGCGCCGCCGCCCAGGCCGCCGTTGAACGCCTTGAGCGTACCCTCGATGCCGAGGCCGCCGAACAGCCCCCCGGCCAGGGCGCCGATGATCAGGGCGATGACTACATGCACGCGGGACAGGCTCAGGACGAGCATGATGCCCACCGCGGCAATGACTGCATTCATGGTGCGGGTTACCTCTTTAAACCAGACAAAAAGCGAGTGTTTCGGCCATGGATAGCCCATGGGCTAGGGGCCGAACGAGGGGATGTTTTCAGAAGGGCGCACACTCTGAAGCACTGGCGAAGAGATGTCAAAACAGACTATGTCGATGCTTGCCGTAGGATAATTCGCCAATCCCTTTTCTGGATCGATCGTTCGAATAAAGAACCCGGCCGGGCCGCCGACACAGGTAATAGCCTCCGATTTCTCGCTCAAGGAACACGTCATGTTGCGCCGCCAACTTTCCATCCAGTGGAAGATCACCCTGCTGGCCGGCCTGTGCCTGGCCGGGATCGTCACTCTGCTCGTCGGTCTGTCGCTGTACCGCATGGATCACAGCTCCGACCTGGTCAAGGCCAGCAGCATGCAGATGCTCAACGAGGCCGCGCAGGCGCGGATCGCCTCGCAGGGCGAGGCCCAGGCCCTGAACATCCGCCGTCAGTTCATGGACGCCTACCAGTACGGCAGCGGCTTCGCCCGTCAGGTGCTGTTCCTGCGCGAACAGGCCGAAAAGCGCTTCCTCGACGCCTATGACCTGCGCGAGGACATGACCCGCCAGGTGCGCGGTGCGTTGCAGGCCAACCCCGACCTGCTCGGCCTGTCGCTGGTATTCGAACCTGGCGCGCTGGATGGCAAGGACAGCCTGTTTGCCAACGAGCAGGCGCTGGGCAGCAATGAGCAGGGGCGTTTCTCGCTGTACTGGTCGCAACCCACCCCTGGCCAGTTGACCTCCCTGACGCTCCCCGAGCAGGACCTGACCGACACTCGGGTCGGTCCGAGCGGCGAGCCCGCCAATACCTGGTTCGTCTGCCCACGCACTACCCGCCAGGTCTGCGTGGTCGAGCCCTACTTCTACGAGATCAAGGGCCAGCAGGTCCTGATGACCAGCATCGTCTTCCCGCTGATCGTTGCGGACAAAGTGATCGGTGCCTTGTCGGTGGACATCAATCTCCACAGTCTGCAGGCTTTGAGCCAGGCCGCGAGCAGCAGCCTCTACGAAGGTCGCACCCGCGTCGGGATCCTCAGCCCGGCGGGCCTGCTGGCCGGCTACAGCGCCGACGCGAGCCAGCTGGCCAAGCGTATCGATCAGGTCGATCCGGCCCAGGGGGCCGAGCTGGTACGCCTGCTCTCGGACCCCAAGCTCTTGCATATCCTGCACCATGAGGAGCGTCTGAAAGTCCTCGCCTCGTTTCCGCCCATTCCCGGTGGCAAGCCCTGGGGCGTGCTGCTGGACGTGCCGGAAAGCGTGCTCGTCGGGCCGGCACGCGCCCTGCAGAAGGAACTCGACCAGCTCAACACCAGCGGCACCCTGCTCGAGCTGGGCCTGGGCCTGCTGGCGGCCGTGCTCGGGCTGTTGCTTGTCTGGCTCATGGCTCGTGGCGTCACCCGCCCCATCCTCGGGGTCGCCAACATGCTCAAGGACATCGCCAGCGGCGAAGGCGACCTGACCCGTCGATTGCACTATGACAAGCGCGACGAGCTGGGAGAGTTGGCTGGCTGGTTCAACCGCTTCCTCGACAAGCTGCAACCAACCATCGCCGAGGTGAAGCGTTCGGTCCAGGCCGCTCGCGACACCGCGGACCAATCTTCGGCCATCGCCACCGAGACCAGCGCCGGGATGGAGCAGCAATACCGGCAGGTCGATCAGGTCGCCACCGCTTCCCACGAGATGAGTGCCACCGCGCAGGACGTTGCCCGTAGCGCCGCCCAGGCGGCCCACGCCGCCCGCGAGGCCGACCAGGCGACCCGCGATGGCCTGGCGGTGATCGACCAGACCACCGACAGCATCGACACCCTTGCCACCGACATGAGCGCCGCGATGCGACAGGTCGAAGGCCTGGCGCAGAACAGCGAGAAGATCGGCTCGGTGCTGGAGGTGATCCGTTCGATCGCCGAACAGACCAACCTGCTGGCTCTCAACGCCGCCATCGAGGCCGCTCGCGCCGGCGAGGCCGGTCGTGGCTTCGCCGTCGTCGCCGACGAGGTGCGCAACCTGGCTCGACGCACGCAGGAATCGGTGGAGGAAACCCGTCAGGTCATCGAAGCCCTGCAGGCCGGGACCCGCGAAGTGGTCGGTGCGATGGACAGCAGTCATCGCCAGGCCCAGGGCGGCGTCGAACAGGTCGGCCAGGCGGTCAGCGCACTGCAACGCATCGGCCAGGCGGTGACGGTGATCAGCGACATGAACCTGCAGATCGCCAGCGCCGCCGAGGAGCAGAGTGCCGTGGCCGAGGAGATCAACAAGAACGTCGCGACCATCCGCGATGTCACCGAATCCCTGTCCGGCCAGGCCAATGAATCGGCGCGAGTCAGCCAGTCGCTGAACAGCCTGGCCAACCAGCAGCAGGGCCTGATGGACCAGTTCAGGGTCTGATGGCTCCACCAGGCGGCAGGAGGCCGCCTGGAAGCCGCGTGCCAGGCCCTGGTCGCCTGTGTGGCCACTGGGGCCGGGTCGTCTACACTTGGTCAGACTTCCGGACCAGGCAATGGACGAGACCTCCCATGAAACGACTCAGCATGCTCATGGCCGGCTTGATGCTGGCGATCAGTCTTGCCAGCAACGCCATCACCGCAAGCGCCGATACCCGTCCGCCCATCCGTTTCGGCGACATTACCTGGGAGAGCGGCGCCTTCACCACCGAAATCCTGCGACGCATCGTCGAGAAAGGCTACGGCTACCCTACCGAAACTTTGCCAGGCAGCACCGTCAGCATGGAGGTGGCCCTGGCACGCAACGACCTGCAGGTGATCGCCGAGGAATGGGCCGGTCGCAGCCCGGCATGGAACAAGGCCGAGCAGGCCGGCCAGGTGTTCGCCCTGGGCGATATCGTCAAGAACGCCGAGGAAGGCTGGTGGATCCCCGCCTACGTGGTCAAGGGCGACCCGGCGCGCAACCTGGCGCCTCTTGCCCCGGAACTGCGCAGCGTCGCTGACCTCAAGCGCTACCCTCAGGTGTTCCGCGATCCGGAATCCCCCGACAAGGGCCGTTTCCTCAACAGCCCCAGTGGCTGGACGTCGGAAACCGTCAACAGCCAGAAACTCAAGGCGTACGGCCTGGACACCTTGTACAGCAACTTTCGTAGCGGCTCCGGAGCGGCGCTGGATGCCGAGATCAACTCGTCGATCCGGCGTGGCCAACCGGTGCTTTTCTACTACTGGAGCCCGACGCCGCTGATGGGCCGCCACGAGCTGATCCGCCTGGAGGAACCCGCCTACGACGCCGCGGCCTGGGCGACCTTGACGGACCCGAAGAACCCTGCCCCGCGCGGCAGTCGCTCGCTGCCCGCCAAGCTGTCCATCGGCGTCTCGGCGGCCTTTCACGAGGCGTATCCGGAACTCGTGGCCTTTTTCGAAAAGGTCGACCTGCCCATCGACTTGCTGAACAAGGCCCTGGCGCGCATGAGCGAGACCCGCCAGCCGCCCGAGGCCGCCGCGCATGCCTTCCTGCGTGACAACCCTGACGTCTGGAAACCTTGGCTCCCCGACGAAGTCGCCCGCAAGGTCGAGGCCAGCCTGTGAACGGAGGTTTTCCCGAAGCCTTGCAGTTTTCCTTCGCCGAGCGCGTCAATCGGCTGGTGGACTGGCTGGTTCTGAATTATGGCGATCAATTGCGCGCCTTGTCCGATTCGCTGCTGCAGTTGCTGGTCGGACTGGAAAACATCCTGCGGCTGATCCCCTGGTGGCTGCTGTTGCTGATGGTCGGCCTGCTGGCCTGGCACGCCACTCGCAACCTGCCGCGCGCCGTGCTGCTTGGTGGCCTGTTGATGCTCATCGGGATGCTCGGCCTGTGGGACAAGCTGCTGCAGACCCTGGCGCTGGTATTGGTCAGTACCGGACTGTGCGTCCTGATCGGCGTGCCGCTGGGCATCCTGCTGGCCAGCAAGCCGACGGCCAGGCGCCTGCTGCTGCCGGTGCTGGACGTGATGCAGACCTTGCCCGCCTTCGTCTACCTGATCCCTGTACTGATGCTGTTCGGGCTGGGCAAGGTACCGGCGGTATTCGCTACCCTCATCTACGCCCTGCCGCCCCTGGTGCGCCTGACCGAGCTGGGCCTGAGCCAGATCGATCCGTCGCTGCTCAAGGCCGCTCGCGGACTGGGCGCCAATCGCTGGCAGAGGTTGCGGCGCATTGCCCTGCCGATCGCCTTGCCGAGCATCATGGCCGGCCTCAACCAGTCGGTGATGATGGCGCTGTCGATGGTGGTGGTCGCCTCGATGATCGGCGCGCGCGGCCTGGGCGAGGATGTCCTGGCCGGAATCCAGACCCTGAACGTCGGCCAGGGCGTCGAGGCAGGCCTGGCCATCGTGGCTCTGGCCATGGTCATCGACCGGATCAGCCAGGCCTATGGCCAACTGAAGCGATAGCGACGTACGGGGCCGATCGCGTGACAGGCCTTGCCCTGACGCACAGGCATCGGTACAGACTGTATTGAGCCTTCAGTGACACTGCTGGCCTATCGCGGGACAAGCCCGCTCGCCAGCGGTGCGTGATATGCCCTGTGGCGAGCGGGCTTGTCCCGCGATAGGCCAGCAGTGTCACAGGAATTCCAGAAGCCGAAGGCTAAGCGCCAGCTTTTGAACCGACAGCTTCCCCTTGGCTGACTGGCATTCAGCCTCACGCCCTGCCCTGCTTGCTCTATCCATGCGGACTAGACGGGCTGGTCTGTGGCAAGCTGACAACCATTCCGGGAAAACCGTGTCGAACCCCAGTACCCGCACTATCGCCAGCCTCGTCACGAATGCCATCAGTACGCCCGGTATTCAACCCGCCACTTCATCGGAGTTCATTCATGCAGCGACGCACGTTAGGCCGCACCGACTTGCAGGTCAGTGCCATTGCCCTCGGCACCATGACCTGGGGCGAGCAGAACACCCAGGCAGAAGCTTTCGAACAGATCCGATTGGCCAAGGATGCCGGGGTCAACTTCATCGACACCGCAGAGATGTACCCGGTACCGCCCAATGGCGAGACCTATGGCAGCACCGAGACCATCATTGGCAATTATTTCCGGCAGTTCGGCGATCGCGGCGATTGGGTCCTGGCCAGCAAGGTGGTAGGCCCGGGCCGCATGGCGCATATCCGCGACGGCAATCCGCGCCTGAACCGGAACAACATCGTGGCGGCGCTCGATGCCAGCCTCGCGCGGTTGCAGACCGACTACCTGGACCTGTACCAACTGCATTGGCCTGATCGCAAGACCAACTTCTTCGGCGAGCTGGGTTTCACCTACGACCCGGACGATGAGTTCGTCGCTATCGAAGAGACCCTCGAAGTTCTCGATGACCTGGTCAAGGCAGGCAAGGTTCGGCATATCGGCCTGTCCAACGAGACGCCCTGGGGCACCGCGCAGTTCCTGCATCTTGCGCAGACGCGCGGTTGGCCACGCGCGGTATCCATCCAGAATCCCTACAGCCTGCTCAATCGCACCTTCGAGATCGGTCTGGCGGAGATCGCCCTGCGCGAGCAGATCGGCCTGCTGGCCTACTCGCCCCTGGCCTTTGGCGTGCTGAGCGGCAAGTACCTGAACGGCGCGCGTCCGGCCAAGGGCCGCCTGACGCTGTTCGATCGCTTCCAACGCTACAACAACCCGCAGGTGGAGATCGCCGCCCAAGGCTACGTGGATCTGGCGCGTCGGCACGGCCTGGATCCGGCGCAGATGGCATTGGCCTTCGTCACTTCGCGACCGTTCGTGACCAGCAACATCATCGGGGCAACCACCCTGGAGCAGCTGCGCAGCAACCTGGACAGCATCGAGCTGAACCTGGACGCACAGCTGCTTGAAGCGCTGGAAGCCATCCATCTGCGCCAGCCCAACCCCGCGCCTTGATACCCTGTGCGGGCAGTCGACCGATGGCATCGGTCCTTGCCCGCGACCGACTGTGAGTTCATACGTGTCCAGCTCAACCCCTGCTGTCTCAAGCACCGTCTACCGCCAGCCCGGCTTCCTGGCTTTCCTGTTCTCCCGGGTAGCGGCCGTCGGTGCCATGCAGATCCAGGCTGTCGTTGTCGCCTGGCAAGTCTACGACATGACCCGCGACCCACTGTCGCTGGCTTATGTCGGCCTGGCCCAGTTCATCCCCATGGTGTTGCTGCTGATGCCGGCCGGCGATCTCATCGACCGCTATGACCGCAAGCGGATCCTGGCCTTGAGCTGGGCACTGCAAGCGGGGTGCAGTGGTGCGCTGGCGTGGCTGTCGATCAGCGACGCACAGAGCCCCCACGCCATCTATGCGGTGCTGGCCTTGTTCGGCTGCGGACGTGCCTTCACCGGGCCTGCCTTGCAGAGCCTGCTACCGCAGGTGGTACCGCGCGAGCAACTGGCCGCCGCGATTGCCGCCAACAGCATGATCATGCGGGGGGCAACCATCCTCGGGCCGTTGCTGGGTGGGGGGCTCTATGCCCTGGGCGGCGGTGGCCTCACCTATGGCTTGTGCCTGGGTTGTTTCGTGCTTGGCCTGTTCCTGCTCCGGCGAGTCCAGGTCAAGTATGCCGAGCAGCGCAAGCCGGTCGAAGGCACAGCCTGGAGCCGTTTCACGGCGGGCATTGCCTTCATCCGCTCGCGGCCGATCATCCTCGGCACCATTTCGCTTGACCTGTTCGCGGTCCTGCTCGGGGGCGTGGTCGCGCTGTTGCCGATCTATGCCCAGGACGTGCTGCATGTCGGCCCGGAGGGGCTTGGCGCACTGCGCAGTGCCGTGGCAATCGGTGAACTGTCGATCGGCTTCTACCTGAGCCTGCGCCCGTTCGATCGCAATGTCGGCATGACCATGTTCGGCGCTGTCGCCGTCTTCGGCCTGGCCAACCTGGTGTTCTCGTTGTCCAGCCTGTTCTGGCTGTCGTTCCTGGCGCTGGCCGTGGCCGGAGCGGCGGACATGGTCAGCGTGTACATCCGTTCCACCCTGGTGCAGTTCTCGACGCCCGATGCCATGCGTGGTCGGGTCAACGCGGTGAACATGCTGTTCATCGGCTCATCCAACGAGCTGGGCGAGTTTCGCGCTGGCAGCATGGCCGCGGCTTTCGGCGTGGTCGGCGCGGCCGTGGCGGGAAGCCTGTGCACATTGGCCGTGGTCGGGGGATGGATGGTCGGTTTCAAGCAGTTGCGCAAGGTCAATCACTTTGCCGATGCATTACCGGAAGCCCCGCGTAGCGAACAGCCCGGACGGTAAGCGCAGGTGCAGGCACGGCGGGCCATGCGCCCGCCCGTTCACGGCTCTTGAGCCTGGGCCTGCTCATGCGCCTGGCGCAACCGTTCGCGGCTGTTGCTCAGGTGCAGGCGCATGGCCATCTTCGCGCCCTCGCTGTCATGCCGGGCGATCGCCTCGTAGATCGCTTCATGCTCATGGATGAGCCGACTCATGTAGTGGGCCTGATCGGCATGCGCCAGACGCGCCGAATTGAGACGAGTCCGCGGGATGATGCTGGTGCCCAGGTGATTGATGATGTCGGCAAAGTAATGATTGCCGCTGGACTGGGCAATCTGCAGGTGAAACTGGAAGTCCGCCGACACCGCGTCCGAGGCATGGGCGGCCCCTTCGTTGAGCTCGTCCAGGGCCCTGCGCATGGCGGCGAGCTGTTCGGTACTGCGGCGTTCTGCGGCGAGCCCGGCCGATTCGACCTCCAGGGCGATGCGCAATTCCAGGACCGCCAGCACTTCACGCAGGGTCACGATGGTGGCCGGGTCGACCCTGAAGCCACTTGAAGACGGCGCGTCCAGTACGAATGTACCGATGCCGTGTCGTGTCTCCACCTGGCCGGATGCCTGAAGGCGAGAGATGGCTTCGCGTACCACGGTACGGCTGACGCCTTCCTCGACCATGATCTGCGATTCTGTCGGTAACTTGTCGCCACGCTTGAGTCGGCCGCTGCGTATGCGTTCGGTCAGTACCGTGACCAGCTCTTGCGCGAGGCTGCGCGGCTTGCGGCGGGCTCGTGCCTGTACCTGCTGCTCTGTCATTCAGGGTGTCATTTCATTGAGGATGGACGGGCATCATCATAACTCAATCAGTTGTACGATCACATACACCCTTCATGGCTTTTCCATATCCATCTCAAAGGACCGTCCAGGGCCAACCCTGAGCCTGGGGTCTGAAGGCAAATTGCTGGCCCCCTGCTCTGTAAAGCGAAGGCAAAATTCCAATCTTTCAGAAGCTTAGGTAAACAACATGCGGGCTTTTCTAATATCGGTCGCCGCTTGCCTGATGACCCTGGTCATGAGCACCGTGCAGGCAAGGACGTTGAGCACGAATGATCGACAGGTCTGTGGTTGGGGGGCTCAGATCGCCGCCGAGGCGCAACGCTCCAAGCTTTCGGGGGTAAGCCTGTATACGGCCAGGAAGCGGTTGCAAAACCGCAAGTTTCCCAAGCCCTGGATGCGCATGACAGCATTCGGGATCGTCGAACAGACCTACACCAGCCCTTCACGGCTCCAGCCTGCCGCCATCCGACAGGTCTATAACGAACAATGCGTCGCGCATGCTGTTGCCAGGAGATAATCCTATCTGAATCAATAGGTTATAAAGGAATCATGATGCTTGAAAGCATAAGTCAGGATTTCTCGTAAATACGTATTTTTAAACAAATTCAATGTGTTATGAAAGAAATCTAAAGATTTTATTAAGACACGAGCGCTGCATTTGCCGCGCTCGGAAGCAGGAAATCAGCAGCCACTCAAGCGCTCGGGACGTCGTTCGCCGTCAAAGAACACGGGACGCAGACGCACGCCGAGCAGGTTGCCTGTGTAGGCCGCCACCAACCAGAGCCAGCCATGCATGCTGCCCGAAGCGATCCCGCTGAAGTACGCGCCGATATTGCAGCCGTAGGCCAGTCGCGAACCGTAGCCCAGCATCAGCCCTCCGATCACCGCCGCCAGCAGCGAGCGCAAGGGAATGTTCAGGCTCGGCGCGAAGCGGCCCGCGAGGCCGGCGGCAAGCAAGGCGCCGAGGACGATACCGATATCCATGACCGTGGTGACGTCCTGCCAGAGCGGAGCGGCCAGAGCCTTGGCGTTGCCGGGCATTTGCCAGAACGCCCAGCTGCCGACATCAACGCCCAGCGCGCCGAGGGTTTTGGCGCCCCACAAGGCGAATGCGGAAGTGATCCCCCATGGCCGCCCTGCCAGCGCCAAGGTGGCATAGTTCAGCAGTGCCAGGGCAAGCGCGCCCCACACCAACGGCCAAGGACCACGCAGGAATCGGCCCAAGCCCCGATGCGCGCTGGCTAGCGGCGCCTCGAGTCGTCCATGACGGCGCGTCTCCAGCTTCACCGTAATCCAGGCGATCAGGCCGAAGACCGCCAGGCTTGCCAGCAAGGCCGGGACGACACCCCAGGCCTGGACGATCGAAGTGGCCGGGAACGATGGCAACGCAAACCACCAGTCGGCATGCTGGGTCGCCGCGACCGAACCGATGATGAAGAACAGCAAGGTGACCAGCATGCGCGCATTGCCGCCGCCTACGGTGAACAGAGTGCCTGACGCGCAGCCGCCGCCCAGTTGCATGCCGATGCCGAAGATGAAGGCACCGAAGACCACCGAAACCCCGGCTGGGGCGACCAGTCCCGTCACCGGATTGCCGAACAGCGTGCCAGCGGATAACGCTGGGAAGAACAGCAGCACGGCGACGGCCAACATCACCATCTGCGCCCGTAGACCGGCACCCCGGCGTTCCTTGATGAAGACCCGCCAGGCGGACGTGAAGCCAAAGGCGGCATGATAGAGCGTCAGTCCCAGCGCTGTGCCGACGATCAACAGCAAGACCTGCCTGAAGCCGGCAGTGATATTGAGAAACCAGGCGCCCACCAGCAGCAGCGCAAGAGCGAGCAGCGGCACGCCCAGGCGTCGCGGCTCGGATGTAGCAGTAACGGAAAGACCCATCGGATTACTCGGATACAGTGATACGGGCGACGATTATAACGCCAGTGTCGGTGGACTTTGCAGCACCGTGTCTACAGCCCGCTGGTGTACAGGGATGACACATGGGTCCTGAGGCATCTTCACAGCGATCCAAAGGATTCGCACACCCAGATGCTGCATTCACTAATCGAATAATGGGTATTTCAACATTTAATTTGTGGATGCCTGCTTCGGAACCCTATTCTGTCGATCAATCCCCACCGTCGTATCCTTCGATACGCTTGTGGCACGGGGATACAACAACAAGTCGAGATCGTCCATGTCGAAACCTCCTTACTACGCCCCCCATGGCGGGCATCCGGCGCAGACCGAACTGCTCACGGATCGCGCCATGTTCACCGAAGCCTATGCCATCATCCCCAAGGGCGTGATGCGTGACATCGTCACCAGCCACCTGCCGTTCTGGGACAAGATGCGCATGTGGGTCATCGCCCGGCCGCTGACCGGTTTCGCCGAAACCTTCTCCCAGTACATCGTCGAGGTTGCGCCAGAGGGCGGCAGCGAGCGTCCTGAGCTGGACCCGAATGCCGAAGGCGTGCTGTTCGTGGTCGAGGGGGAAGTCGATATCACCCTGCAGGGCAAGCATCACACCTTGACCGCGGGTGGCTATGCCTTCATCCCGCCAGGCGCCGACTGGAGTCTGCGCAACAACAGCCGGGCAAATGTCACCTTCCATTGGCTGCGCAAGCACTACCAGAAAGTCGAAGGCCTTCCTTTGCCGGAAGCGTTCGTCACCAACGAGAAAGATATCGAGCCGATCGCCATGCCGGGCACCGAGGGTCGTTGGGTGACCACGCGCTTCGTTGACATGGCCGACATGCGTCACGACATGCACGTGAACATCGTCACCTTCCAGCCGGGCGGCGTGATTCCGTTCGCCGAGACCCATGTGATGGAACATGGCCTGTACGTACTGGAAGGCAAGGCGGTGTATCGCTTGAACCAGGACTGGGTCGAGGTCGAGGCCGGCGATTTCATGTGGCTGCGCGCGTTCTGCCCGCAGGCTTGCTACGCCGGTGGCCCAGGGCCGTTCCGCTACCTGCTGTACAAGGACGTCAACCGCCATGTGCACTTGACGCTGAATCCCCAGCGCTGACAGCAGGGTGTGCCTCGGTCGGCCTCGCTGCGAGACCGACCGAAGGGCAATGCCTTACTTCACCACGCCACACGCCATGCGACCACCGCCACCCCCGAGCTTCTCGGGGTGATCGCTGTGGTTGTCGCCGCCTACATGCACCATCAAGGCATGGCCCTTGAAATCCGATGCCTTCAGACGCGGAGCCAGTACCGGGTAGATAGCCTTGCCATCGGCGCCGACATACAGCGCCGGCAGGTCGCCACGGTGCCCGCTGTCGTCATAAGGCCCCTTGTGGGCGTTGGTCGAATCCGGGTCCCAGTGACCGCCCGCCGCGCCGGCCGGGACGGTCTTGCCGTTATCCTGGGCAGCATCGCAGGAAGGATTCTGGTGCAGGTGGAAACCATGAATACCCGGCGGCAGGTCCTTGAGGTCCGGAGTCAGCAGTGCACCGGACTTGTTCTGCTCGATACTGATGGTGCCGATCGACTTGCCCTGGCCATCCGGGCCGGCCAACTTGATGTCGACCGTCTCGGCGGCCTGAGCGAATCCTGCGGCGGCCAGTAATGCGGTCATTAGCACTGCTTTCATCTTGTCTCTCCATTGAAATTGCGGTCGGGCATCGAGTCCCAGTGCAACGCCACTGCTCCACGCCCCAATCTGGGACCACCGTGGCGGCATTCGATTCCACCCATTAACAGCCTGACATACTTTCCGACCGAGGCGGAACCTCGCGCGCCCTTCCGCTTTCTACCTTGCAGACACTCTGAGGATATGCGCCATGTTGGACCAGGCTACCGGCATGCAACCGGGAAGACGTTATACCGTGGACAATCAGGAGCGTGCCTGGCAATTCTCCGGTTTCTTCGAGGATGGCAAGTATTACCTGGGCCCGGATCTCGCCCTGCCGATAGGCTGGCTGGAAGGCACACGCTTCTACTACGACGACGTCGATCCGGATGATCAGCCGCTTTTCCCTGACCGTCTGGCCGGCACCATCGAGGGGCTGACCCTGACCCTCTTCGACGGCACGCGGCTGAAGCTGGAAGCGGAATGACAGCGCGTCCGAGACATACACCTTGAGGGGTTATAACCGTTAACCGTTCGTCGCCTTCGTTGCGATCGGATTCAACGCGGCAGGCTCGATAGCTTCACACATAGGGAGAGTTGATTTCTATCCTGTGACAGGAGCATTTGCGATGCGTAAATATCCCATCCCCCCGTTCCCTCGCCAGCCCCAGGAAGTCCCCGGCGACCAGTTCAAGATGGACCCGAAACCTGATTGTGGCGAGCAAACCTATGTGGGTCACGGTCGCATGACCGGGAAGATCGCGCTGATCACCGGTGGTGACAGCGGCATCGGCCGCGCGGTGGCGATCGCCTTTGCTCGCGAGGGTGCCGATGTAGCCATTTCCTACCTCGACGAACATGAAGACGCTCAGGATACCGCGCGCCTGGTCGAGGAAGCAGGTCGGCAATGCTTGCTGATACCTGGCGACCTGGTCGACAAGGCACATTGCGAAGACGTGGTCGCGAAAACTGTAGAACGCTTCGGCCGCATCGACACCCTGGTCAACAACGCGGCTTTCCAGATGAGCCACGAGACCCTCGAGGAAATCTCCGACGAAGAATGGGTGCGCACCTTCGACACCAACATCACGGCCATCTTCCGTATCTGCAAGGCTGCCCTGCCCTCGATGGCGCCGGGCAGTTCGATCATCAATACCAGCTCGGTCAACTCCGATTCGCCAACCCCGACCCTGCTGCCGTACGCGACCACCAAAGGCGCGATCGCCAACTTCAGTGCGGGACTCGCGCAGATGCTTGGGCCGAAGGGCATCCGCGTCAACAGCGTGGCGCCAGGACCGATCTGGACACCGTTGATCGTGGCGACCATGCCGGAGGACACAGTCCGTGATTTCGGTTCCCAGACGCCATTGGGGCGCCCGGGCCAGCCGGTGGAGGTCTCGCCGATCTACGTGCTGCTCGCGTCGGACGAAGGCAGCTACATTACCGGGAGCCGGTATGGGGTCACGGGCGGCAAGCCGATCCTGTAAGGATGACCGCCGCGTTGCTGGGCGAGACCGCGCTATAGGCGATTCCACCGCGCTTGCGCAGGATTGGAATCTTTCATGACCAAGCAAAGCCCTTGGCCTCGCTTGGTCATGAAGAAACTCGACCAACGCGCTGGACGGGCAGACATTCGGGTTAGCACCCGACGTCAGGTCGAGTGAAGCTCATCCCTCGCCAGGCCGTGACTTGGCCGCAATTCGTGACTGGGCATTTCGGATCCGCAGCGGATGTATTATCGTGGCAGCGTGCGCAAATGAAAGCGGCCTGAGCCATCAGGCATCTGCCAGACAATGAGGGTGTCATGAGTAACGAGAGCATTAACTGGGACAAGCTGGGCTTCGACTATATCAAGACCGACAAGCGCTTCCTTTCCTACTGGCGCAATGGCGAGTGGGATCAGGGCACCCTGACCGAAGACAACCAGCTGCACATCAGCGAAGGTTCCACCGCGCTGCATTATGGCCAGCAATGCTTCGAGGGCCTGAAGGCCTACCGCTGTAAGGACGGTTCGATCAACCTGTTCCGTCCCGACCAGAACGCCCAGCGCATGCAGCGCAGCTGCGCTCGCCTGCTGATGCCGCATGTGCCGACCGAGGTGTTCGTCGAGGCCTGCAAGCAGGTGGTCAAGGCCAACGAGCGCTTCATTCCCCCGCATGGCAAGGGTGCGCTGTACCTGCGTCCCTTCGTCATCGGCGTCGGTGACAACATCGGCGTGCGCACCGCGCCCGAGTTCATCTTCTCGATCTTCGCCATCCCGGTCGGCTCGTACTTCAAGGGCGGCATGAAGCCGCACAACTTCCAGATCTCCAGCTTCGACCGCGCCGCTCCGCAGGGTACCGGTGCAGCCAAGGTCGGCGGCAACTACGCAGCCAGCCTGATGCCAGGCTCGGAAGCCAAGAAGGCCGACTTCGCCGACGCCATCTACCTGGATCCGATGACCCATACCAAGATCGAGGAAGTCGGTTCGGCCAACTTCTTCGGCATCACCGCCAACAACGAATTCATCACGCCCAAGTCGGCGTCCGTCCTGCCGGGCATCACCCGCCTGTCGCTGATGGAACTGGCCGAATCGCGCCTGGGCCTGAAAGTGATCGAGGGCGACGTGCTGATCAGCGAGCTGGACCGCTTCATTGAGGCCGGCGCCTGCGGTACCGCGGCGGTGATCACGCCGATCGGTGGTATCCAGTACGCTGGCAAGCTGCATATCTTCCATGACCTGGAAAAGGTCGGCCCCGTGACCCAGAAGCTGTACAACGAGCTGACCGGTATTCAGAGCGGCGACGTCGAGGCTCCGGCGGGCTGGATCGTCAAGGTCGACTGATCGCGTCCTGCCCTCCATCGCGGGGCACGCCGGCTTCCAGGATCATCCGCCTGGGAGTCGTCGTGCCCCGCGATGCATTCGGGGCAGATGAATTTTTCTTAAACCGCTGACTGTCTAATCTTTGGCACAATCGACTCTCCATTCGCCGCCCAGGTATCAGCATGCCCCGCGTACTGACCATCGAAGATGACGCTGTCACTGCCCAGGAAATCGTCGCCGAATTGTCCACCCATGGCCTGGACGTGGAGTGGGCCGCCAACGGTCGCGATGGGCTGGCCAAGGCCATCGCGGGCGGTTACGACCTCATCACCCTGGACCGCATGCTGCCGGAAGTCGATGGTCTGACCATCGTCACTACCTTGCGCACGCTCAAGATCACCACGCCGATCCTGATGATCAGTGCATTGTCGGATGTGGACGAGCGGGTACGCGGCCTGCGCGCCGGAGGCGATGACTACCTGACCAAGCCATTCGCATCGGACGAGATGGCCGCGCGAGTCGAGGTGCTGCTGCGCCGCAACAGCGTCCCGATGACCCAGACCCGGCTGTCGGTCGCCGACCTGGAACTGGACCTGATCAGCCATGAGGCCCGACGCGGCGACCAGACCCTCAACCTGCTCCCCACCGAGTACAAGCTGCTCGAATACCTGATGCGCCATGCGGGCCAGGTGATCACGCGGATGATGATCTTCGAGGAAGTGTGGGGCTATCACTTCGACCCGGGCACCAATCTGATCGATGTGCATATCGGTCGATTGCGCAAGAAGATCGACGCGCCAGGCCAGACACCGCTGATTCGCACCGTGCGGGGCTCGGGCTATGCCATTGCCGAACCCGTCTAAAGGCTGGAGCTCCTCGACCAGCCGACTGCTGGCCCTGTACAGCTTTCTTTTCGTGGCCTGGAGCAGCATTCTCATGGGGGTCCTGTATTTCGAGGTCTCCAGTTACCTGAACAAGCTGACACGACATTCGATGCTCCAGCGTCAGCACCTGTTCGCTCACATGAGCGGCAAGCAGCTCGAAGACGCGCTGATCGCCAGCCAGGCCTTCGAGGAGCGCAGTTTCGATGCCTATGGCCTGTTCGACGCACAATTCAATCCGCTTGGCGGGCGTATTCGGCAGATTCCGCGGGCGCTCAGCCTGGACGGCAAGGTCCAAGAACTCGAAAACTGTCTCGCTGCGGATGACCCGCACCTGCCCCGTCACAGCTGTGATGCCGTGGCGATCAAGGTCAAGGATGGTCGCTGGCTGGTGCTGGTGCGCGACAACGGCTCACTCTTCGTCGTCACGCGCATCATCCTGCATGCCTTGCTCTGGGGCATCTCGCTGACACTGATACCAGGCTTTGCCGGCTGGTATTTCCTGCGCCGTCGGCCGCTCAAGCGGATCCGCGCGGTACAGGCCAGCGCCGAGCTGATCGTCGCCGGCGACCTCACCCACCGCCTGCCGCTATCCACGCGACGCGACGAGCTGGACATGCTGGCGGCCATCGTCAATGCCATGCTCGATCGCATCGAGCGCCTGATGCATGAGGTCAAGGGGGTCTGCGACAACATCGCTCATGACCTGCGAACCCCTTTGACCCGCTTGCGCGCCCAGCTCTATCGCATCCGTCAGCAGAGCGGCGACGCTTCGCCCGAAGCAACGGCGCTGGACCAGGCGATCGAAGAGACCGATACCCTGATGGCACGTTTTCGCGGATTGCTGCGCATCAGCGAACTGGAAGACCGTCGGCGCCGCGCGGGTTTCATCGAGCTCGATCCGCTGGCGCTACTGGTCGAACTGCATGATTTCTATCTGCCGTTGGCCGAAGACGGCGAAATTCACTTGCGACTGGAGCGACCGGCGCAGTTGCCGGCGTTGCACGGGGACCGCGAACTGCTGTTCGAAGCCTTGGCCAACCTGGTCGGCAATGCCATCAAGTTCACGCCGAGCGGCGGGAAGGTGCGGATCCACGCCTATAAGGACACCTTGGGTGTACACATCGCCGTGGAAGACAGCGGGCCGGGGATACCGGAGACAGAACGCGACGCGGTGCTCAAACGCTTCTACCGCAGTGAGGAAGGCCACCGCCACCCAGGGTTCGGGCTGGGCTTGTCAATCGTTGCGGCGATCGTCGATCTGCATGGGTTTGGGTTGGAGGTTGGGGCCAGTGAGCTGGGCGGGGCTAGGTTGGTGTTGCATTGCCCTGGAGCAGTAAGGGGGTAGTGGCGGATGTTCGGCCAACCTTGGATTCGCTGGCGCATGGGGGCGTGAGGAACACATAGCCTTTGATTTTTTGGCATTCCTGGGATCGAGTGCCGCTTGCGCGACGCATCGCGGGGCAAGCTCGCTCACCACCGCTAGCATGGTGCAGGAAGACAGGCACCAGTGGTGAGCGGGCTTGCCCCGCGATGCGCCACACAAGCGGCGCTCGATCTTAAGGACGCCGCACGCTGCCATGCAGCATGCAGCCCGTCGTCAGTCGGCCAGACGCCAGGTCGTCCCGCCCTTGCCATCCTCCAGCACCACCCCCATGGCGGTAATCTGGTCGCGGATACGGTCGGATTCGGCCCAGTTCTTGTCCGCGCGCGCTTGCAGGCGCGCCTGAATCAGCGCCTCCACCTCGGCGGCATCGACCTTGCCCTGCGCGCCAGCCTGCAGGAACTCGTCGGCATCCAGCTGCAGCACGCCCAGCACATCGCCCAGCTCGCGCAAACGCGCGGCAAGACCGGCGGCCACGTCCGGCTCGGTTTCGCGCAGACGGTTGATTTCGCGAACCATCTCGAACAGCACGGCACAAGCTTCGGGCGTACCGAAGTCGTCATTCATCGCCACGCTGAAGCGCTCGACGTAGGCCTCGCCCCCCTTGGCCTCCACGCGCGGCAGACCGCGCAAGGCATGATAGAAGCGCTCCAGGGCACCCTTGGCATCGCGCAGGCTGTCCTCGGAATAGTTGATGGCGCTGCGGTAGTGGCTGCCCACCAGCAGATAGCGCACCACCTCGGGGTGATACTTGTCGAGCACGTCGCGAATGGTGAAGAAGTTGTTCAAGGACTTGGACATCTTCTCGCCATTGATCCGGATCATCCCGCAATGCATCCACGCGTTGGCGTACGGCTTGCCCGTGGCGGCCTCGCTCTGGGCGATCTCGTTCTCGTGGTGCGGGAACTCCAGGTCGCTACCACCGCCATGGATATCGAAGCTTTCCCCCAGGCAGCAGGTGGACATGACCGAGCATTCGATGTGCCATCCCGGACGACCCGGGCCCCATGGCGACTCCCAACTCGGCTCGCCCGGCTTGGCGCCCTTCCAGAGCACGAAGTCCAGCGGATCCTGCTTGGCCTCCTCGACCTCGATCCGCGCGCCGATGCGCAAGTCTTCGATCTTGCGTCGCGACAGCTTGCCGTAGCCGACGAACTTGCCGACCCGGTAATACACGTCGCCATTGCCAGGAGCATAGGCGTAACCCTTGTCGATCAGGGTCTGGATCATCGCGTGCATGCCGGGAATATGGTCGGTGGCACGCGGTTCCTGGTCAGGCGGCAGGATGTTCAGGCGTCGCTCGTCTTCGTGCATGGCATCGATCATGCGCGCGGTCAGGGCCTCGAAGGCCTCGCCGTTTTCGTTGGCGCGGTTGATGATCTTGTCATCGATGTCGGTGATGTTGCGCACGTAGGTCAGGTCGTAGCCGCTGTAGCGCAGCCAGCGCGTGACCAGGTCGAAGGCCACCATGCTGCGGCCATGGCCCAGGTGGCAGTAGTCGTACACGGTCATGCCGCAGACGTACATGCGCACCTTGTTGCCATCCAGGGGTGTGAAGACTTCCTTGGTCTTGCTCAGGGTGTTGTAGATGTTAAGCACGGGATTTCCTTAGCTGCCCCACGAATCGCGCAGGGTCACGGTGCGGTTGAACACCGGGCGACCTGGCTGGCTGTCCTTCAGGTCGGCGCAGAAATAGCCTTCGCGCTCGAACTGGAAGCGGTCCTCGGGCTGGGCCTGGCCCAGTGAAGGCTCGGCGCGACAACCGCGCAGCACCTGCAGCGATTCGGCGTTGATGTTGTCCAGGAAGCTGCCGCCCTCTTCGGTTTTCTCCGGGTTGGCCGAGCGGAACAGGCGGTCGTACAGACGCACTTCGCACTCGATGCTGCCTTCGACCGGTACCCAGTGGATCACGCCCTTGACCTTGCGACCCTCGGGGTTCTTGCCCAGGGTCTCGGTGTCATAGGTGCAGCGCAGCTCGACGACATTGCCGTCAGCGTCCTTGATCGCCTCGTCGGCGCGGATCACGTAGCTGCCGCGCAGACGCACCTCGCCGTTGGGCTCCAGGCGCTTGTAGCCCTTGGGCGGCTCTTCCATGAAATCGTCGCGGTCGATATAGATCTCCCGGGCGAAAGGCAGCACGCGCACGCCCATGTCTTCTTTAGGGTGACGCGGCAGTTCCAGCTGCTCGACCTGATCTTGCGGGTAGTTGGTGATCACTACCTTGAGCGGGCGCAGGACACACATGGCGCGTGGCGCGGTGCGGTCGAGGTCGTCGCGGATGCTGAACTCGAGCATCGACATGTCGACCACGCCATCGGAACGGTTGGTACCGATCATCTCGCAGAAGTTGCGGATCGATGCCGGGGTGTAGCCACGGCGACGGAAGCCCGACAGCGTGGACATGCGCGGATCGTCCCAGCCACTGACGTGCTGCTCGTCCACCAGCTGCTTGAGCTTGCGCTTGCTGGTGATGGTGTAGTTCAGGTTCAGGCGGCTGAACTCGTACTGGCGCGGCTTGGCCGGTACCGGCAGGTTGTCGAGGAACCATTCGTAGAGCGGGCGATGCCCTTCGAACTCGAGGGTGCAGATCGAATGGGTGATGCCTTCGATCGCATCCGACTGCCCGTGGGTGAAGTCGTAGTTGGGGTAGATGCACCACTTGTCACCGGTCTGGTGGTGGTGGGCATGGCGGATGCGATAGAGGATCGGGTCGCGCAGGTTCATGTTCGGCGAAGCCATGTCGATCCTGGCCCGCAGGACGCGCTCGCCATCCTGGAACTCGCCCGCTTTCATGCGCGCGAAGAGGTCGAGGTTGTCCTCGACACTGCGTTCGCGGAACGGGCTGTCCTTGCCAGGCTCGGTCAGGCTGCCGCGGTAGGCCTTGGCCTGCTCCGGGGTCAGGTCGCAGACATAGGCCTTGCCGCGCTTGATCAGCTCCACCGCCCAGTCGTGCAGCTGGTCGAAGTATTCCGAGGCGTAGCGCACCGGGCCCGCCCACTCGAAGCCCAGCCATTTGACATCGCTCTGGATGGCGTCGATGTACTCCTGATCTTCCTTGGCCGGATTGGTGTCATCGAATCGCAGATGGCAGGCGCCGCCGAATTCCTGGGCCAGGCCGAAGTTCACACAGATCGACTTGGCGTGGCCGATGTGCAGGTAACCGTTGGGTTCCGGCGGGAATCGGGTGACGATACTGCTGTGCTTGCCCGCGTCCAGATCGGCCTGGATGATCGGCCGCAAGAAGTTCACAGGGACCGCAGGCGCGCCTTTGGCAGCGGCATTGGGAGCGTTGTCGGCAGTGGGCTTGCTCATTCTGTTCCTTGGATACTGGTGAACGGCCTGGGTAGGCCGACTGAATCAAAGCGCTTATCATAGCCGAAGCGGTCAAGCTGCCGACAGTCGGGCGCCGACAAACTGGCGCGTTTTATCGCCGCGTCGGCATCATCGAGGTCGTGCGACCTGTGTCGCGAACGCCGCCAGGTGCGTCAGGTGGATGTATGCGCATCTGCGCACCCCTTTTTTCCAAATGCCTTGAAAGAGCGAACCCAGCATGTCCAAAGTCAAACTGAGCACCAACCACGGCGACATCGTCCTGCAACTGGACACCGAGAAGGCCCCCCAGACCGTCGCGAACTTCGTTCAGTACGTCAAGGAAGGTCACTTCGACAACACCGTGTTCCACCGTGTGATCAAGGGCTTCATGATCCAGGGCGGCGGTTTCGAGCCAGGCATGAGCCAGAAGAAAACCCGCGCCAGCATCCAGAACGAAGCCGACAACGGCTTGAAGAACACCAAGTACTCCATCGCCATGGCCCGTACCATGGAGCCGCATTCGGCTTCGGCGCAGTTCTTCATCAACGCCTCGGACAACGATTTCCTCAATCACAGCGGCAAGAACGTTCAGGGCTGGGGTTACGCGGTGTTCGGCGAAGTGACCGAAGGTCGTGAAGTGGTCGACGCCATCGAAAAGGTCGCCACCGGTTCCAAGGCTGGCCACCAGGACGTGCCGAAGGACGATGTGATCATCGAGAAAGCCGAGATCATTGAGTGATCCTGCTGATCTCCGATCTGCATTTGCAAGAAGAGCGCCCGGACATTACCCGGGCGTTTCTGGATCTGCTCGACGGGCGCGCCCGGCACGCCAAGGCGCTGTACATCCTCGGGGATTTCTTCGAGGCCTGGATCGGCGACGACGCCATGACGCCGTTCCAGCGGTCGATCTGCCAAGCCCTGCGCGCCCTGAGCGACAGCGGCACGGCGATCTATCTGATGCATGGCAACCGCGACTTCCTGATCGGCAAGGCGTTCTGCGAAGCGGCAGGCTGCACGCTGCTGGCGGACCCGAGCGTCGTCGAGCTGGGCGGCGAACCCGTGCTGCTGATGCATGGCGACAGCCTGTGCACCCGCGACCTGGCCTACATGAAGCTGCGCCGCTACCTGCGCAACCCGCTGAGCCTGTGGATCCTGCGGCATCTGCCGCTGCGCACGCGGCAGAAGCTGGCGCGCAAGCTGCGCAGTGAAAGCCGTACGCAGACGCGAATGAAGACGACCGAGATCGTGGATGTCACCCCGCACGAGGTGCCCCAGGTGATGTCGGCCATGGGCGTGCGCACGCTGGTCCATGGCCACACGCACCGCCCGGCGATCCACAAGCTGATGGTCGATGGCCAGCCCGCGCGGCGCATCGTCCTCGGCGACTGGGACCGTCAGGGCTGGGCCTTGCAGGTAGACGCTCAAGGCTTCCAGCTGGCCGCGTTCAACTTCGCCTGACAGCCTGCTCCGCCCGCTGGCGGAGCGCGCTGCCCCTCCCGCGTCAGGGTAGGTTGCCGGCCACCGGCGCCTTGTCCCGTTCGCTGATCACATACTGTCGAAACGCCGGGTCGGCCTCGATCTGCGCCTCGGTGAACGGCATCGCGTGCAACTGCTTGGCCGAGAAGGCGCGGGTCTGGTCGCTCGCATGGCAGGAAGCGGATTCGCTGGACTGGGAAAACGCCAGCAGCCCTTGGGCCTGCGGGCCTTTGTCGGTGAAGCTGACCAGCTGCAGATAGCTGGTCCCACTGACCACCAGCCGCTTCCCAGGCTCGTGCGGCACGCTGAGCATCGCGTTATAGATACCCAGTGACTGCGAGCCGCCGTGCATCGGCGTGCCGTCCGCCGCCTGCTGGACCTGTCCCCATCGGCTATCGGCGGCAATACCGCTCTCCCTGGCCTGCTTCAGGGACGCCAGGCCAGCCTCGCGCAACAGCTGGCGAACCGCGGCCTGCTCCACGGCCAGCCCGCGAGGGGTGTGCAGCGGATCCGCCGGGTCGAAGGCCACGCGCCAGGCCTCTGGGTGACTGGCCATGGCCTTGAGCAAGTACTCGAAATGCACCAGGCCCAAGCCGCTATCCAGATCGGCCTTGCCGTTCCAGGTCTTCAGGCTGTCGCACACGGGCGCGAGCTCCGCTTCGGCGGCGCCACACCACTGCAGCAGGTCCGGTAGCACCAGGCTCGCCACGTACACCTCATCGTCCATCACCATGCGCCGCAGCTCGTCGACGCCCACCTTGCCATTGCCTTGCAGGCGCTGCAGGGCGAAACGGCTGCGCATGCCCAACGCCCGGTGATCTTGGCTGACCAGCGGCGAGAAGCCGGTCTGCGGCTGGGCCGGGTTGGCCAGCCAGGCCGAGTCGTTGGAGTTCTGCACGAAGTCGCGCCGCGCCAGGGTAGGCAGCAAGCGGGACGGGAAGATCCCGCGCTGGGCCGCCTGAGGATCGGTTTTCCACCGGCAGGCGCTGCGCGAGCCATCGAGCACCACCATCGGTTGGTCGGCGGCTGCGGGGTCGCCGCACTGGGCGAGCAGGGCCTGGTCGACGTAAGGCACCACCGACTGGTTCATGTACAGCGCCTGGCCGCCGGCATCGACCGCAAGGGTATTGACCCAGGGGATACCCTGGATCCGCTCCACGCTGTCGCGCAGGGCCGCAAGGCTCTCGGCATGGTTGATGGCGTACCACTGCTGCAGGACGCGGGTGTTGTCCAGGTTGGCATCACGCAAGCTGTAGGCGTACCGATTGTCCCAGTCCAGACGGCCCGGCCATTGCACCACGGGACCGAATTCGGACAGGTAGACTTCACGCCGCACCTGGCTCGTTTGCCCACCTTCATCCTTGACCGTCACGCTTACCGCCTGCCGTTTCAAGGGCAGCGACTTGCCATCGAGCAGGTAGCGCGTCGGGTTCTTCGGATCGAGTTGCAGACGGTAGAGGGTGAAGTGCTTAGAGGTGTCGACCGTGTGTGTCCAGGCCACATGCTGGTTGAAGCCGATATTGACCAACGGCAGGCCAGGCAAGGCGGCGCCCATCACGTCCAGCTGACCGGGAATGGTCAGCTGCATCTGGTAGAAGCGCAGCCCGCCCATCCATGGGAAGTGCGGGTTGGCCAGCAACAGACCGCGGCCATTGCTGGAGCGCTCGGCGCCGACGGCCACGGCATTGCTGCCGCGCTCCTGGGCGAAGCGCAGCTGGCGCGCCAGGGCCACGCTGAAATCATCGTCCTGGCGCTGCGCCGCGACCTTCGGCGGCGCGGCGGCCACCACGGCTTCGGCGAACTGCCCCAGCCCGCCTTCGGCCAGCAGGCGACGGGTCAGCTTGATCAGGTCGAGGCTGGTGACAGGTCGCAGCCAGTCACCCGCGCCGCATTCGGCGGGCAGTCCCTGGGTCTTGCGCTCGGCCAAGGCACGGTTGTAACCGCTGGCGTAGCCCTCCAGCAGTTCCCTTACCTGCCTGGGCTGGGCCTGCTCGAAGGCGGTCACGGCAGTCGGCGCGTTCAACCAGGTGAAGAACAGGTCACTGTCGAGGTTGTTGCGTTGCTCGAAGGTGGTGGCCTTCGGACCGAAGTACCGGGAGCGCTCGCCGTTTACCGTCACTACTTCGTTGGCCAGCAGGCAGAGGTTGTCCTGGGCGTAGGCATAACCGATACCGTAACCCAGGCCGCGTTCATCCTTGGCCAGGATATGCGGCACGCCGAAGCTGGTTCGACGAATCTGCGCCGAGGCATCGGGCGCGGCTTCCCGCGCGTGGGTGGCGAGACTGCAGACAGCGAGTCCGACGGCAAGGCCGAGGCTCGCCAAGGTACCGAAAGGTTTGCTCACGGACACTCCTGTTGGATTGAAAGGGTCATGCCGATCAAACGAAGTGCAACATGAAAATTTTACGGATATCGCCAGCCTGAAACGTCTTGAATTCTATGCCGCAATTTTTTTCACCGAGAAATTGCAGTTTCCCCGATCTCATTCGTCCTAATAAGTGAGGCATCCATGTTTTCAGGACAGTCCACGAAAAGGAGCATTCACATGCGCGACTCGCAACCGGCCCTGCGCGCCGACACACGCACTGGCGCAGCGGGAGCCAGCCCGACGGCCGACTCGGATGAGCGCCTGGGCAACGATCAGATTCGCGAACTGCTGCGCATCTATGGCCTGCGTACCAGCCTGATCCGCCTGAAAGTGATCGATGCCCTGCATGCGGCCGATCGAAACGGCCGCAGCATCGGCGTACGCGGCGTCCATACCCAGCTGGAACAGCTGGATATCCCGCTGTCGTTTCTGAGCGTGCGCGAAGTGCTCAAGCGCCTCTGCGTCGAAGGCGTTATCAGCCTTGGCAGCGACAAGTGCTACAGCCTCAACCCGCAGGCCCGAGCGGTGCTGGAACTGCCCGTCGCGCGTTGAGCGGTTGGCCGGCGGGCACCGGCCAGCTGCATCAGAGCTTGACCTTGCGGCGCATGATGCCGTTGATCACCACCACGATCACAGCCACCGCGATGGCAATGTACTGAAACGTCTGCTCACTGATCACGCCCTCCTTCTGCAGGTGGGACAGGCCCAGCATGATCCCCAGTACCACCAGGATGATCAGAAGGGAGTATTTCAGGCGCTGAACGTGTGTCATCGGATAATCCTTGTACATCAATGTCGGTAGGCTCGCTTCGAGCCGCGGCATCATACAACGTAGCCCGCCAAAGCGGTGCATCCAGTGGTCCATGTGGCCACTGGCGCCCCTGCCCTCCCCTTGCCTCCCGACCTACCCGTCCTTGCCGCTGCTCGCCGGATCGGCCAGTGTCACCGCCTGCGTCCGCAGGCCGTTCGCGCGATAGTCGGAGGCGCTATCCGGTCCTGACCATGGGTACGGCTATCTCAGGAATCCCAGGCCAAGGCTTGCCTGGGAAATCAAGGCTTGCAGACCGACGTCGAGGTGGCTTCCTACATCGGCATTCCCGACTGCCTGCAAGCGGCGGTTCGTATGACGCCTAGCAACAGCCTTCTGCGCTGCCTGAGAATCAGCTCCGGTCGCTTCTACTGGAAACGGCGACCCTGAACGCTTGCCACGGAAGCTCAAGCGCCGGCACTCCCCATTCAGCCAAGGAAGCCCCTATGGAACAGCATGACCTCACGCTCATCGATGTGACCCAACTGCCCCATTCGCTGCAGTCGCTGATCGAATGCATCGGCATCGAGAATGCCTACCGCCTGACCTGCGCCTATGGCGGGCGTCCCAAATACATTCCAAAACATCGGGAAAGGACCCGACTGGTCGACATTCTCCCGCCCGAGGCCCTGGATGCATTGATCAAGCGCTTCGCCGGCATGGCATTGGAAATTCCCAAGTCCGATCACTTCATGCGTCAGTTGCGCAACCTGCAGATCCAGCGGGAAAGCGCGGAGGGGCTGTCACGCAGCCTGTTGGCGAACAAATATGGGCTGAGCCTGCGGCAGATCGGGAATATCCGCCGGCTGGTGTAGCGTAAGCCCGCTCTCGACGACGTCCTGCCTGACTCGCCACCAGCGCCACCGATACCCAGCCATCGAGGTCCGAATCCTCGATGGCTTTGGCCATTGCCAAAACCCTCTCCCTAGACGACATGGCGTACCTGGACAGGATCTTTCCGACGCACCCCAGGTGGACGTCAATGCTCACCCATGAGCCGACCCAGCTCACCCGAAGCCTTGAGCTTCTCGAACGCCCGTCGAGCCCGAGCCACGGTGTCGTCCGGGGTGCTCAGGCTGAACGCCATGTACACATGGTCGGGCTGCTCGTCTATCGAATAGACCTCTTCCAGGATGCTGAAATCGACTTGCGCATCCTCGCTGCTCTGTCGCGCGGAGCGCTCTGTCAGCGGCAGCAGCCGAACCTGATGATTGAGCAGTTTCTGGAAGTTGTCGCGATTGTTGTCCGACACCACGAGCCGCGTGAATCCTCGCTGCTGCAGAAGGAGCTGCCGGGTGTCGTAACGCACGACACCGATGCTGTAGCTCTTGGCCTGCGCCAAACTGTTCAAGACGATTTTCTCCCCATCGCGAAGCTTGTAAAGGCGGGTCGTGACGGTGGCTATCTCGCCTACCCACTTGAATGAGTGCTCGCGCGCGCTGGTGCGATCCAGCGGGTAAATCAGCACGTCAGGCTCGCGCAGCGCCTTTTCGTACGCCCTCGCCCAGGGATAGATGACGATGCGATAGTCACCCAGTGCCGCCAGGTCGAGCATGGCCTGGGCGACCTGCGTGGCCGGTCCCACGACCTTGCCGTCACGTAGGTAGGCGTAACGGGAATCCTCGGTCACGACATCGATTCCCTGGGCGTGGCTGTGCAGGGCCAACAAGATCAGGAGCAGGCTTGAGCAGAATGTCAGACGGTAACGCATGGTGGCCTCACAGCGCGCGTGATGTTCAGAAAGCAACGCGATCACGTCCCTGACGCTTGGCGCGGTACAACGCCTGGTCGGCGCGTTGCAGCAGCAGGTCGAAATGATCCATGGATTCAGGGTCGAGCTCGGCGACACCTATGCTCACGGTGACAAAGGGGGAGATGGATGACGCAATGTGCGGCAATGCGCGTTCCGCCAGCCTGGCGCGTAACCGTTCAGCCGCGTCGCTGGCCTGGCTGGCGTCGACGTTCGGCAAGACCACGACGAATTCCTCGCCCCCCAACCGGGCAGCCAGTTCGCCCGAGCGCCCGAACGCACCGCGCAGGGTTTCTGCGACCTGCTTCAGGCACTCATCGCCCATCATGTGTCCGTAGGTGTCGTTGTAGAGCTTGAAAAAATCGACATCGCACATGAGCACCGTCAGCGGCGTCCCGTGGCGAATCGCACGACGGAATTCGACTTCTTTCAGTTCATCGAAATGGCGGCGGTTGGCCAGGCCGGTCAAGGCATCGTGGCGCGACAGCGCTTCGAGCGACAGGTTGGCTTGCATGAGTTGCGCGGTGCGTGCCTCGACCAGTTCGGCCAGCTGATCACGGCTGGCTGCCATGGCCAGCTCATCCCGACGCTGACGCTCCAGGTGGGCATGGAGGCTGTCCTGCAACCCGTTCACCTGGGACTCGAGCAGACTGAGCTCGTCCTGGTGACGCACCGAGCGCTGCAAGGTCAGATGCCGATTCAATGTCTGCGGAACGAGTTCTCCCAGATGCCGTGCGATGTGTTTCACGTGCACGGTGACCAGCCGGTTGAACACGGTCATGATCAACCCGGCCAGCAGCAGCGACTGGACGATCTGGGTGATGAAGATGCTGAAGGCTTCACCCCAGAGGCGCGTCCAAAGCAGATCGGCATCTCCTTCGATGGTCAGTTCGCCGACTGTTTCGTGTGCACCGGCATAGGGTTCGGCGACCAGCTGACGATGCAACACCGGCGCCACATCGGTGGTACGGCCGGCGTAGCGATCAAGTTCGATGATTTCCGGCGATTGACCGGGGCGCAGCACCTTGAGCGCCACTCGTCCCACCGGCGCCGCCTGCGCGACGCTGGCGAGCTGCTTGCCCAGCGACTCGCGGTCCATCTCCCAGATCGCTTCGGACAAGGTGTTCTGGAACACCTGATCGATCAGCGCAAGCTCTGCCTTCATCTCGCCCAGGTTGTTTTCCCAGGCGAGCCAGGTGCGCAACGTGACCATGGTCAGGGTGAACAGCAGGCAGAACACCAGCGTGGCGAGCACCAGCCTGCGCCCCAGGAAGCTGAAGGTTCCAGTGTCCAAAGCCTGCGGGTTCCGAGAAGCTGCGGCACGGTGTTCCTGGGTCATGTCACAGCCATTTGCGCATGATTGCATCGTAGACGCCATTGCGGCGGATGGCGTCCAGAGCGACGCGGAACTTGTCGACCGTCTCGGTGGGCGTCTTGCGGCTGAAGGCCATGCTCAGGATCATCCCCTTGCTCAGCTCAGGGAGTGGCAACGAGCGAATCAGCACCTTGGACGGGTCTTCGCCGTTCTGACGAGTCAGATACAGCGCGTTGAGTTCGTTGGAAATCCACAACTTCACATGATCGACCTTGAGCTTGCGGTAGTTGTGTTCGTACTTGTTGCTCGATTGCAGTTCCTGCCCGATTCGGAAGCCCTTGGAAACCAGGTATTGCTCACCCACATCCTTATTGACGGTAGCGATCTGGTGACCATGGGCGTCGGCCAACGAATCGAGCTTCACAGGCCGTTCGGCCAGCGAGTAGATGTACCAGTTGGTCGGCGCGACCCCGCCGACCCATTGGAACAGCGCTTCGCGCGCTGGCGTACGAGCGATCGAGTAGATCAGTACATTGCTATCGTTGAGCGCCAGCTCATAGGCACGCGCCCAAGGCATTACCTGGATCGAGGCGTGGACGCCGGCCTCCTTGAGCACCGCCTGGAGCACTTCGGTGCTCATGCCGGTCACCTTGCCGTCCTGGGTCATGTTGTAAGGCGGCAACTCTTCGGTGACGATACGCAACGGCGCCTCCGCTCCCTGGGCAGATGCCCCTCCACCACAGGTCGCGGCCAGTAGAATTGCCTGCAGCAGGGCATGCTTGAGCTGCCGAACCATCGATGATCACCTTCTTATTATTCAGCGCGCAGGGCCTGATCCGGCTAAAAGGCGCCGACATCTCTTTATCGGCTCGGTCTGTACGGGCTTGAGACAAATGTCGAGTCTTTTACTGCCGCTGCCTAGGCCGTCGCTAGTCGATATGGACGATCCGCGCTTGCCCGCCCGCCGCTATTGTCACCGACAGGCGAGCATTCTGCCCTCCCCCCACGATGCACACGACTGGAGAGCCTATGAAGGTGCTGGTAAGAGTCAAACGCGTGGTCGACTACAACGTCAAGGTTCGCGTCAAGGCGGACAGCTCCGGCGTCGACCTTGCAAACGTCAAGATGTCCATGAACCCCTTCTGCGAAATCGCCGTGGAAGAAGCCGTGCGCCTGAAGGAGA
>NZ_JAAMQM010000011.1 GCF_013523055.1 Pseudomonas capeferrum
AGCCCGCTCCCACAAGTTGAGCGCTGAACTCAGGAAGTGCACACTTCTTGTGGGAGCGGGCTTGCCCGCGAAGGGGTGCGAAGCAGCCCCAATTGCAGATTGTGGGGCTTAACTGACTGGCATTAGCCCTAGGCCGCCTTCTTGCGTTAACGAATCAATTCGTCATTTCTTCTTGCGCACATAGAGGACCAAGTTGTGGTCCACCAGCTCGAAACCGTGCTCGATGACGATTTCCTTCTGACGCTTCTCGATTTCGGCGTCGAAGAACTCGATGACTTCTCCGCTCTCCACATTGACCATATGGTCGTGGTGACCGCTATCAGCCAGCTCGAAGACTGCATGACCGCCATCGAAGTTGTGGCGAACAACCAGACCCGCCGCTTCGAACTGGGTCAGTACGCGATAGACGGTTGCCAGACCGACGTCCTCTCCAGCTTCCATCAGCGCTTTGTAGACATCCTCCGCGCTCATGTGACGCTGCTGGTTGGAGTCCAGCATCTGTAGAATCTTGACTCGAGGCAGGGTCACCTTGAGACCGGCTTTGCGTAATTCGCTATTTTCAACCATGGTGAGCTTTCTCGCCGATGCTGCTTCGCAGCTTCTCTGAATACGGGTATGATCGGTGTTTACGTGTCCAGCCAAGATAGTGGAAGTCGCCCACCGATGCAAAACACCAAGCTCTTGCTAACCAGCCTCACGTTCGTGGGACTGCTCGCACTCGCCGGTTGCTCGTTTCCCGGGGTTTACAAAATCGACATCCAGCAGGGCAATGTCGTTACGCAAGACATGATAGACCAATTGCGCCCGGGAATGACCCGCCGGCAAGTAAGGTTTATCATGGGCAACCCGCTGATCCAGGACACTTTCAATACCAATCGTTGGGATTACCTCTATAGCCTGCAACCGGGCGGCGGTCAGCGCCAGCAGGAACGCATGAGCGTGTTCTTCAACGAGGGCGACCAGTTGGTCAATCTCTCCGGCGACTTCATGCCGGGCGTCAGTCGCGACCAGGAGATCCTCGGTAACAGCGGTGACACCTCCGTCAGCCCGACCGAGCAGCCTTCGCAGCAACAGCCTGAAGAGACACCTGCCAAGCCAGGTTCGGTGGAAGAGTCGATCCAGCGCGAGATCGACACCATTGAAGCCACCCCGGTCCCGACCCCAGCCCCGCTGGAAACCTCGCCGTAGTAAATACGGCAGGATCGAAAAGCCCGGCTATGGCCGCGATGCCGTTCACTCAAGATTTTGGGGCCGCTTTGCGGCCCTTCGGCCAGGCAAGGAAATCACCAAACTTCGATGGCCAGCGCTCAGCCTTCGGCTTCCACACGCTTCAGTGATGCTGCTGGCCTATCGCGGGACAAGCCCGCTCACCACCTAGAGCGCACCGTCGTTCCACCACACACCAGCAACCTACCGCATACCAGTGGCCCACCACACACCAGCAACCTACCGCATACCAGTGGTCCACCACACACCAGCAACCTACCGCATACCAGCGGTCCACCACACACCAGCAACCTACCGCACATCAGTGGCCCACCACACACCAGTGACCTACCGCACATCAGTGGTCCACCACACACCAGCAACCTACCGCACACCAGCGATCCACCACACACCAGTAACCTATCGCATACCAGTGGCCCGTCGCATACCAGTGGCGAGCGGGCTTGCCCCGCGATAGGCCGCCAGCATCACTGAAAATCCCAGCAGCCGAAGGCTGAGCGTCAACATCCGAATCGAATCCTTTCGCTACCTAGAGACACCTGCCTCCAAACCCGGGCCTTTATTACCCGCAGATCACTCCCGACACGCCTTACCCATTAAGCTGCTTGGCCCGCTGACAAAACGCATCCACCAGCGTATTCGCCGCCTGATTGAACAGCGGCCCAAGCGTAGCCCGCACCAAAGGCCCCGCATAATCGAACGACAGGTCCAAACTGATCTTGCAGGCCTTCTCCCCCAGCGGCTTGAACACCCAAACCCCATGCAACTGAGAGAAAGGCCCCTCCTCAAGATTCATCTCGATCGATTGGCCGGGCACAAGCACATTGCGGGTAACGAAATGTTGGCTGAGCCCGCCCTTGGCGACCTCGAGCTTTGCCCGCATGTGCGTCTCGCCAGAGTCGATCACCGTGGACGCCGAGCACCAGGGCAAGAACTCCGGGTAGCTGGCCACATCGTTGACCAGGTCATACAGCGCCTGGGCGGGATATGGCAGCAGGGCGGAACGTTGAATATGGGTAGTCATCCAGGCGTCACTTCCAAAGCTGGGCGGCAGCGCTTCTCAGCGCATCGAAATCGAAGTCAGACATTTCCGACTGTGCTCGCATTGTCCGGGATTCATCCCACAGGCTCAAGCACACCGCTACCCCGTAGCGGTCAGCGCGATGACTGCCCTATAATGCCGCCCCTATGGCTAAACAAAAGAAACATCCGACCGGGACCATCGCGCAGAACAAGAAAGCGCGACACGATTACTTCATCGAACACAAGTTCGAGGCCGGACTGGTCCTGTCCGGCTGGGAAGTAAAGAGCCTGCGTGCCGGCAAGGCGCACCTCACTGACAGCTACGTGCTGCTCAAGGATGGCGAAGCCTGGCTGATGGGCAGCCACATCACCCCGCTGACCGCGGCCAGCACCCATGTCATCGCCGACCCGACGCGCACGCGCAAGCTGCTGCTCAATCGGCGTGAACTGGAACGCTTGCACGCTTCGGTACAACAAAAGGGCTACACCGCCGTGGCCCTGGCGATCTACTGGAGCAAGCACCTCATCAAGTGCGAGATTGCCCTGGGCAAGGGCAAGAAGGAATACGACAAGCGCGATACCGAGCGCGAGCGCGATTCCAACCGCGAGATGCAGCGTGCCGTGCGGAGCAAGGGCCGGGACGACTGATCCCCGCCCACGCTTGATCGAGCCTGCCCGCGACCCCGCTGGCAGGCTCGTCGCGCTTGCGTCAGGCCATCATGCAAGAACGTGCACGGTATCTTGCGGCGTTACTCCAGCGCTTAATCAGTGCCCGCTGCGCCGCTCCGAACGGGCCACCCGCTCGCCGGCAAGCTCGTCGCGCTGGCGCCAGGCAGTCACGCAAGAACTGCGCGGCGCCATGCAACACCATTCCAGCGCACCATCAGCGTCCGCTGCGCCGCTCCGAACGAGCTACCCGTTGAGCTTCCTGCTGCGCCTCTTCCAGCACTTCCTGCACATAGAGAATATGGCGGCTGGAAATCTCTCTCGCTTCTTGCGCATGCCCATCGACGATTGCCTGATACAGCGCCCGATGCTGCTCGATCAGCATGTCGCGGGTTTCGCTACGCTGCTGGTACATGCCACCAATGTTGGTCACCACATTACGCTTGAGCATGTCGAACAGCCCCCGGATGGTGTGCAGCAACACGGCGTTGTGACTGGCCTCGGCAATAGCCAGGTGAAAGCGCGCATCGGCGGCGCCCTCTTCCGCGCGACTCACCTCATCGGCGCGGGCATAACAATCCTGCAGGACATCGAAGGCCTCCTTCAGGCGTTCCCGATCCGCCCCCGTGGCTCGACGGGCCGCGTAGTACGCACATGAAGCTTCCAAGGTATGGCGAAACTCCAGCAGGTCGCGTTGCGCCTCCGGGTTGTGCTCCAGCAGTTGCAACAAAGGATCGCTGAAGGTCGACCCCAGGGCTTCGGCCACATAGTTGCCGCCGCCCTGACGGCTTACCAGCAGCCCCTTGGCCACCAGCTTCTGGATGGCCTCGCGCAATGATGGCCGCGATACACCGAACTGCTCTGCCAACGCACGCTCGGCCGGCAATCGCTGACCAGAGCTCAACGTGCCCTCCAGGATCATCCCCTCGAGTCGCTCGACGATATCGTCGGACAGACGCCGCTGGCGGACTTGATCAAAAACCATCACATGCTCTCCACGAACCCCGGATGCTTTCCCGAGGTTGCCTATTCTGGCCTATCCATCTCGCCTCGACATCCATCAGCCAAGAATTTTCCTTGTCGTCCAGGCACCCATTCATCGGCATGCGACCAAAGTTTCCTACGAGACAAATTGACACACCCTGCAGAGGGCTTCTAACCTAGCGCCTAGACATTGTAAATTGGTATTACCAATTATCCAATGCCAGCGTCTGACCACAACAATTAGGGGCCACCCCATATGCAAACCTGGCAACAACTCTATTCCCCGCTCGGGAGCCTGGGCCTGTCCGCACTCGCCGCGGTCATCCCGATCGTATTCTTCTTCCTGGCCTTGGCCGTGTTCCGCATGAAGGGACATGTTGCCGGCAGCATCACCCTGGGCCTGTCCATCCTGGTGGCGATCTTCGCCTTCCAGATGCCGGCGGACATGGCGCTGGCCGCCGCGGGTTACGGCTTTGCCTATGGCCTCTGGCCGATTGCCTGGATCATCGTGGCAGCGGTGTTCCTGTACAAACTGACGGTCAAGAGCGGCCAGTTCGAAGTGATCCGCAGCTCGGTGCTGTCGATCACTGATGACCAGCGCCTGCAGGTCCTGCTGATCGGTTTCTGCTTCGGCGCCTTCCTCGAAGGCGCGGCCGGTTTCGGCGCGCCTGTCGCCATCACCGCGGCGCTGCTGGTCGGCCTGGGCTTCAATCCCCTCTACGCTGCGGGCCTGTGCCTGATCGCCAATACCGCGCCGGTGGCCTTCGGTGCCCTGGGCATTCCGATCATCGTCGCCGGCCAGGTGACGGGCATCGATGCTTTCAAGATCGGCGCCATGACCGGCCGCCAGCTGCCGCTGCTGTCGCTGTTCGTGCCGTTCTGGCTGGTGTTCATGATGGACGGCCTGCGCGGCGTCAAGGAAACCTGGCCCGCCGCTCTGGTGGCCGGACTGAGCTTTGCCGTCACCCAGTACTTCACCTCGAACTTCATCGGTCCCGAACTGCCGGATATCACCTCGGCCCTGGCCAGCCTGATCAGCCTGACGCTGTTCCTCAAGGTATGGCAGCCCAAGCGCGCGTTCGCCGGTACCGCGGGCAGTGTCGGCGCGGCCATGGTCAACGGTGGCGGCAGCCAGCCTTCACCCTACAGCCTCGGTGAAATCTTCAAGGCCTGGTCGCCGTTCCTCATCCTTACCGTGCTGGTCACCATCTGGACGCTCAAGCCCTTCAAGGGAGCCTTCGCCACCGGCGGCTCGATGTACAACTGGGTATTCAACTTCGCCATCCCGCACCTGGACCAGCTGGTGATCAAGACCGCGCCAATCGTGGCCGCACCGACGGCCATCCCGGCGGTGTTCAAGCTCGACCCGATCTCGGCGACCGGTACCGCGATTTTCCTGTCGGCGGTGATTTCCATGATCGTGCTCAAGATCAATTTCAAAACTGGTCTGACCACTTTCAAGGAGACCCTGTACGACCTGCGCTGGCCAATCCTGTCGATCGGCATGGTACTGGCCTTCGCCTTCGTCACCAACTACTCGGGCATGTCCTCGACCATGGCCCTGGTACTGGCCGGCACGGGCGCCGCCTTCCCGTTCTTCTCGCCATTCCTCGGCTGGCTGGGCGTGTTCCTGACAGGTTCCGATACCTCGTCCAACGCACTGTTCAGTTCGCTGCAGGCCACCACCGCGCACCAGATCGGTGTCAACGACACTCTGCTGGTAGCCGCCAACACCAGCGGTGGCGTGACCGGCAAGATGATTTCGCCGCAGTCCATCGCGGTCGCCTGCGCGGCCACCGGCCTGGTCGGCAAGGAATCGGACCTGTTCCGCTTCACGCTCAAGCACAGCCTGTTCTTCGCCACCATCGTCGGCCTGATTACCCTGATCCAGGCTTACTGGCTGACCGGCATGCTGGTTCACTAGATTGACTGGGGCCGGGCGTTTTTTTCGACACGCCCGGCAACCGCCCCTTTCAACCAACGCAGCGAGATCACATGATCATATCCGCCTCTACCGATTACCGCGCCGCAGCCCAGCGCAAGCTGCCGCCCTTCCTCTTCCACTACGCCGACGGCGGCGCCTACGCCGAGTACACGCTGCGCCACAACGTCGAAGACCTGGCGAGCATCGCCTTGCGTCAGCGAGTGCTGAAGAACATGTCCGAGCTGAGCCTCGAGACCACCCTGTTCAACGAAAAACTGAGCATGCCGGTAGCGCTGGCACCGATCGGCCTCGCCGGCATGTATGCCCGTCGTGGCGAGCTCCAGGCAGCTCGCGCGGCAGCGGCCCAGGGCATCCCGTTCACCATGTCGACGGTGTCCGTCTGTGCCATCGAGGAAGTCGCCCCGGCCATCGACCGGCCCATCTGGTTCCAGCTCTATGTACTGAAAGACCGCGGCTTCATGCGCAACGCCCTAGAGCGCGCCAAGGCCGCCGGCGTCAAGACCCTGGTGTTCACCGTGGACATGCCGGTGCCAGGCGCGCGCTACCGGGATGCGCATTCGGGCATGAGCGGTGCGAACGGGCCCATGCGTCGGATGTGGCAAGCCATGACCCACCCGAAATGGGCATTGGATGTCGGCCTGCTGGGCAGACCCCACGACCTCGGCAACATCTCCACCTACCGCGGCAACCCCACGGGTCTTGCGGACTACATCGGCTGGCTGGGCACCAACTTCGACCCATCCATCTCCTGGAAGGACCTGGAGTGGATCCGTGATTTCTGGGACGGCCCGATGCTGATCAAGGGCATTCTCGACCCGGAAGACGCCAGGGACGCGGTGAAATTCGGCGCCGACGGTATCGTCGTGTCCAACCACGGCGGTCGCCAGCTCGACGGCGTGCTGTCCAGCGCTCGCGCCCTGCCGGCCATCGCCGACGCGGTCAAGGGCGACATCAAGATCCTCGCCGACTCGGGTATCCGCAGCGGCCTGGACGTGGTGCGCATGATCGCCCTGGGCGCTGACGCCGTACTGATCGGCCGCGCCTTCCTCTACGCCCTGGCCACCGCCGGTGAAGCCGGCGTGAAGAACCTGCTGTCCCTGTTCGAGAAAGAAATGCGCGTGGCCATGGTGCTGACCGGCGCCAAGTCCATCAGCGAGATCACTCGCGACTCGCTGGTCCGCGAACTGGGCGCCTGATGCCTGCACCTACACGAACCACCGCCTGATTGACCGGGGCACCTGGCGCGCCAGACGCCATGGCCCCGCGAGGAGATTGCATGACCCTGCCCGCCGCGTTCCTTCACTCGGTAAACCAGCTGATTCCCGGCGAGCGACGTTTCGACGATCCGACCTCGACCCTGGCTTTCGGCACCGACGCCAGCTTCTACCGGCTGATCCCCAAGCTGGTGGTGCGCGTGGAATCCGAGGATGAAGTGGTCGCCCTGCTGCGACTCGCCCAACGCGACCGCGTCCCGGTGACCTTCCGCGCCGCCGGCACCAGCCTCTCCGGGCAAGCCATCAGCGATTCGGTGCTGATCGTCCTGGGCGACAACTGGAACGGCCGCGAGATTCGCGGTCAAGGTCAGCAGATCCGCCTGCAACCTGGCGTCATCGGCGCCCAGGCCAACGCCTGGCTGGCGCCCTTCGGCCGCAAGATCGGCCCCGACCCGGCCTCGATCAATGCCTGCAAGATCGGCGGCATCGTCGCCAACAACGCCAGCGGCATGTGCTGCGGCACCGCCCAGAACACCTACCACACCCTGGCCGGCATGCGCCTGGTACTGGCCGACGGCACTTGTCTGGACAGCGAGAATCCTGACAGCGTCGCCGCCTTCGAGCGAAGCCACGCGCCCCTGCTCGACGCCCTCGCTCGCTTGGGCCGCGAAACCCGCGCCAACACCGAACTGGCCGCCAGGATCCGTCACAAGTACCGCCTGAAGAACACCACCGGGCTTTCGCTCAACGCCCTGACCGACTACGACCAGCCGCTGGACATCCTCTACCACCTGCTGGTCGGCTCCGAAGGCACTCTGGGCTTCATCAGCGCGGTTACCTACGACACCGTGATCGACCATCCCGACAAAGCCACGGCACTCATCGTCTTCCCGGACGTCGAGACCTGCTGCACAGCCGTTACCGCGCTCAAGAACCAGCCGGTCTCGGCGGTGGAACTGCTCGACCGCCGCAGCCTGCGCTCGGTGCAGGACAAACCCGGCATGCCGGCGTTCGTCCGCCAGCTGTCGGCCAATGCCTGCGCCCTGCTGATCGAATCACGCGCCGCCAGCCAGACCCTGCTGCACGAGCAGCTCGCACAAATCATGGCGTCACTGACCGATTTCCCCGTCGAGCAGCGTATCGACTTCACCGAAGACGCCAAGGAAAACGCACGGCTCTGGGCCATCCGCAAGGACACCTTCCCCGCCGTCGGCGCCGTGCGCCAGACCGGCACCACGGTCATCATCGAAGACGTGACCTTCCCGGTCGAGCAACTGGCCATCGGCGTCAACCGCCTGATCGAGCTGTTCGAAAAGCACCGTTACGATGAAGCGATCCTGTTCGGCCACGCCTTGGAAGGCAACCTGCACTTCGTCTTCACCCAAGGCTTCAACAGCCCCGAAGAAGTCGCGCGTTACCAGGCGTTCATGGACGACGTGGCGCAACTGGTGGCCGTGGAATTCGGCGGCTCGCTCAAGGCCGAACACGGTACCGGCCGCAACATGGCCCCCTTCGTCGAGCTGGAATGGGGCAGCGATGCCTACCAGCTGATGTGGCAACTCAAGCGCCTGCTCGACCCCAACGGCATCCTCAATCCGGACGTGGTGCTCAGCGAAGATCCGCAGATCCACCTCAAGCACCTCAAGCCCTTGCCGGCGGCCGACGAGATCGTCGACAAGTGCATCGAGTGCGGTTTCTGCGAACCGGTCTGCCCGTCCAAGGGCCTGACCTTGAGCCCACGCCAGCGCATTGTCATGTGGCGCGACATCCAGGCCAAGAAACGCGCCGGCATCGATACGCGCGAGCTGCAGCGTACCTACCAGTACCAGGGCATCGACACCTGCGCGGCGACTGGCCTGTGTGCCCAGCGCTGCCCGGTCGGCATCAACACCGGCGAGCTGGTGAAAAAGCTGCGCAGCCAGGCCGCGGAGCACGTAAAGACCGCCGACTGGCTGGTCGAGCACTTCCAGGCCGCGCTGCGCGGCGCGCGCTTCACCCTCGCCGCCGCCAACGGCGCTCGCAAGCTGCTCGGCGCCCCACGCCTGAGCCGCCTCAGTGCATCACTCAGCAAGGCCAGCGGCGGCCGCCTGCCCCAGTGGACGCCCGCCATGCCACAACCCCTGCGCGCCCCCGAGACTGGCGTCGCCAGCAATGACGCCCGCCCGCGTGTCGTCTACCTGGCCGCCTGCGTATCCCGCGTCATGGGCCCCGCAGCCAGCGATCGCGAACAAGGCTCACTGCTCGACAAGACCCGCGCCCTGCTGGAAAAGGCCGGCTACCAGGTCGTCTTCCCCGACAACGCCGACAGCCTCTGCTGCGGCCAGCCGTTCGCCTCCAAGGGCTATCCCGAGCAGGCCGAACACAAGCGCCAGGAGTTGATCAACGCCCTGCTCGTCGCCAGCCGCGGCGGCCTCGACCCGATCTACTGCGACACCAGCCCCTGCACCCTACGCCTGGTCCAGGAGCTCAGCGAAACACGCCTGGATGTCTACGACCCCGTGCGCTTCATTCGCAGCCACCTGCTCGACCGCCTCGAGTTCACCCCACAGGACGAACCCGTCGCCGTGCACGTGACCTGCAGCACCCAGCACCTGGGCGAAAGCCAGGCGCTCATCGACCTCGCCCGTCGTTGCAGCAAACAGGTGGTCGTCCCCGAAGGCATCCATTGCTGCGGCTTTGCGGGCGACAAGGGCTTCACCACCCCCGAACTCAACGCCCACGCGCTGCGCAGCCTGAAAGGCGCCGTGCAGTATTGCGGCGAAGGGATCTCGACCAGCCGCACCTGCGAGATCGGCCTGTCCACCCACAGCGGCATCGACTATCACGGGTTGGTCTACCTCGTGGACCGGGTGACACGACCACGAGCGATCTGATCACCCGGATCGCTCCCGGAACGCCGTGATGCGATACCGCCATCAACCCGATTGAACCCCTGCTCACGGCGCGCAGTCCACCTAACAGGCCCACCTTCTAGAGGCCTTCACGCCCAAGGAGACACCCATGAAAGGTACTGCGCTTTCCGCTGTTCTCGCTGCCACCACCCTGCTGGCATCGCCGGTGTTCGCGGCCGACAACGATCTCTGTGCCCTGAACATGCAGAAAATCAACGACCAGATGGCCACCACCGGAGCCAATTCCGAAGGGCTGGACGATTTCCTGACCAAACATATCGACGAAGCCAAGGCCGCCCAGGCATCGGGCGACAAAGAGAAATGCATCACCATCAGCAGCAAAGTGCTGGAGCGTCTGAACAAGCAGGAAAAGGGCGACAGCAGCGGTTCGTAAGGCATCGAACGGGCGACGGGTCCGCCTGTCGACGTCGCCCGCCCGATGGCGTATACTCCACCTCACGTGCTGAAAGGCACGACAGCTAGAGCAAGACCTTGGGGCCGATTAGGATTCGACGCCGGTGATGAAACTCTAGGTGCATGCCGAGTTGGTAACAGAACTCGTAAATCCACTGTTGCAACTTTCTATAGTTGCCAATGACGAAAACTACGAGGGTTACGCTCTCGCTGCGTAAGCAGCTGAGCCCGCTCTCCTGGTAGCTTCGGCTCCAGCAATCACTAGGGGATGCCTGTAAACCCGAAGTGATTGTCATACAGAACAGGATCGTCGTGTAGCACGTTGTGGGCAAAGCGACTAAAACTTACACAACTCGTCCAAAGCACCCTGCCCGTCGGGCGGCTGCGGATTAACTCAGTAGACACGGCTAAGCATGTAGTACCGACAGCGGAGTACTGGCGGACGGGGGTTCAAATCCCCCCGGCTCCACCAAATGATCAAACAAAGACGTCCACGGACGTCTTTTTTTGTGCCTGCTAACCAGTAAAATCAATGAGTTACAGCGCTTTAGAGGGCTATAGAGGTTTTTTGAGTTCCAGTCGCTTTGGTATCCCAGGTGGTATCCCAGGCTACGCGGTGCTATTTTTAGGATACCAAAACGGTGCCGGAGGTAACTCCCATGCCTACTCAAGCAGCCCGCCTATCCGACCGCCAACTCAAAGCGGTCAAGCCAACCGGGAAGGATTTCGTCCTCAGCGACGGTGACGGCCTTCAGCTTCGCGTCAGAGCCAGCGGCTCAATGATGTGGAATTTCAACTACCGCGAACCATTGACCCGAAGCCGTATCAACATGGCCCTCGGCCCATACCCCGACCTCTCGCTAGCCAACGCTCGAAAAAAAGCCGTCGAAGCACGCGAGCAGCTCGCCCTAGGCATTGATCCCAAAGTCCAACGTGATGAGGTCAGGCAAGCCAAGCTTGCTGAGACTGAGCACACCTTCGAAAAGGTGGCCACCGCCTGGTTCGAGCTGAAGAAAGACTCGGTCACCCCGGCCTACGCCGAGGATATTTGGCGTTCGCTCACCCTGCACGTTTTCCCGAGCATGAAAACAACGCCGCTCTCGGAAATCACCGCCCCAATGGTCATCAAAATCCTCCGCCCAATCGAGGCTAAAGGCAGCCTCGAAACAGTGAAACGATTGAGCCAACGGCTCAACGAGATCATGACCTATGGAGTGAACTCCGGCCTGATACATGCGAATCCGCTGAATGGAATTCGTGCGGTGTTCAAGAAACCGAAAAAAGAAAACATGGCTGCGCTTCCACCAGAGGAGCTCCCCGAGCTCATGCTGGAGATCGCGAACGCCAGTATCAAACGCACAACCCGCTGCCTGATCGAGTGGCAATTGCACACGATGACTCGCCCCGCCGAGGCGGCGACTACTCGCTGGGCAGACATCGACTTTGAAAGGCGTGTCTGGACCATCCCACCGGAGCGGATGAAAAAGCGGCGCCCGCACAGCATCCCGTTGAGCGATCAAGCCATGGCATTGCTGGAAATACTGAAGTCCCACAGTGGTCATAGGGAATATGTCTTCCCGGCAGACCGAAACCCTCGTACTCATGCCAATAGCCAGACCGCCAACATGGCATTGAAACGCATGGGCTTCCAGGACCGCTTGGTCAGCCACGGCATGCGCTCGATGGCCAGCACCATTTTGAATGAACATGGGTGGGACCCGGAACTCGTTGAGGTCGCACTGGCGCATGTCGACAAGGATGAGGTGCGCAGCGCCTACAACCGAGCCGACTACATCGAGCGCCGACGCCCGATGATGGCCTGGTGGAGTGAGTACATCCAAAAAGCCGCCACCGGCAGCCTGCTCGCGTCTGCATACGGCCAAGTCAGAGACAAGAACGTGGTGCCGATACGCTAGCGTTGCACAGGCGCAATAACGGCGGCGACAGCAACTGAAAGTTCAAGATTCAGGGAAAGCAGCCTCGTTATTCGCTTGTCAGCGCGGGTCCATCCAAACAGGGCTGCAAAGCCGCCCTGTTTGGATGGACCTCACTTTGAAGAGCTAAAAGCCACGACGTTGTCCGGGATTTACCATGGACTTCCACCGATGGATAACCGCTTTTCACGTCCCAAGAACGTTCAATTTCGGCCCTTGACCGGGTTTATCCACAGGCGTAGAACTGGTCGTGCAAGCGCTGTCGATGACAGCACCCCATGTGACCCGAACCTTAAAGGTCACGCCGCAACCGCGGTGGTTCATCCCCCAAGTACGATTCGCGTCCGGTAGCTCGTACGGTCACTACCCATGTGATGGATGCCAACTAAACAACGTTGCCCCTGCGGCAGCCACCCTACCTTCCTGCCCAGCAGCAACTCATCCGATTGGCCATTTCGTATGCGCCAACCTGCACCCGTCTCTTTCTCCTGGAAAGAGACGGGCGCTCCTACCACTGCTGCAGCCCACGTCGCACTTGGCTTTGCGGCGATTCCCCTCGTGACAATCGGCGTGACAAACGCCGATGTCACCAGCAACAGCGGTGTAGATGATGGTGCCGCAGACCAAGGAATGGACTGTACCTGACTGACAGTCAGGCATGCCCCGGTCATCGCATTGCTGCGTTCACCCGGCTCAGGATCTTCAGGCGCTGGTCTCGTCAGCCAGTGCTGCCTCCACCCGCCCACCGGTAACGGTGTTTAGGAGGCCAGATCATGAGATGCCCTTGCTCCTGGTCGTAAGGAGCCGCCAGTCCCGCGTAGTGGACATTCCCCACAGGTCGCAGGGGCCTTGATCCCTGATAACACTCAGCATTCTTGGCGGGATGACGTGGGGCGAGGATTGGAGAACAAAAGTTGAGGTGACGGATATGGCATTGGTGGGCAGACGCGATGGCCGCAATTTCGGCTACGGCAGGCAATTGAGCTACGCAGGGCCGCAGGCGCTGAAAGACATGTTCGGCGGCGGCCATTACGGCACGGTCAAAGCGCACTGTGATCGGTGGCTGGCATTCGTGAAGTGGTGCCGCTCCGACCAGGGGCCCGGTATCAATGATGCGCGGCAGATTGATCGGAAGGTGCTGACCGGCTATGCGGCGTATCTGCGCGATGTGGTTGGGCGCGGTGACCTCGCCATCAGCACCGCACAAAATCGGCTGTCCAGCGTTAACAGGACCATGGCGGCACTTCGCGGTGATCAGCATGTGAAATTGCCCAGTCCGAGCAAGGCGTTAGGTATGCAGCGCAGCGGGGTTCGACATTCAGTGCCGCAGGGACAAGACCGCGAAAAGATAAAGCAAATCGTCGATGTTCTTTGCCGCCATCATCAGCTAAGAGCCGCTGCGATTGTTCTGTTGGCGCGAGCCACCGGCATGCGCTTGCGTGAAGCCATCTTGGCTGACCTGCCACGGCTAAGCCGTGAGGCTCGCGATCTAGGCAGGATTAACATCCAGGATGGCACCAAAGGCGGCCGCGCCGGCGCCTCGGCCCCCCGTTGGATTGCCGTGGACGAGAATGTTCGAGTTGCACTTGGGTTTGCACGCCAGGTGTCGCCTGCGGGTAGTCACAACCTGATTGCGCCAGACGAACGTTACCTAAAGATTCTGCAGGAAGTCGTCCGACCTGCGCGGGACATCCTCCATGCCCACAACCTCAATGGCTTCCATGAGCTACGAGCGGCGTACGCATGTGAGCGCTACGAGCAAATCACTCAACACCGCGCGCCTATCAACGGAGGTGAATGTTGCCGGGTAGATCGGAACCTTGATCGTGAGGCTCGGAGGCAAATCAGCCATGAGCTGGGACATGGTCGGATCGATGTGGTCGCGGCATATATTGGCGGACGGACATGAGCAAGCAATTCGATATGGAGTTGTTCTTGGCTGGCGTGCTGACCGGCTCCCAAGCGACGCGGGGGCGGCACTTGCGGCAAGCGACGATTATTCAGGCTGCTATAGCTGAGCGGTGGCAGCGGGAGACGCCTTGGGGTTGGCAGAGAAAGCATCTGGATTGGTTTTTGAGAAGTGGCTTGGAACAGCGCAGTGACGGTACGAAATATTATTATCTGCTCACCGTCAAATTGATCACTCGACGCTTGGGGGCGTCGTGGATTTTCGCTCTCTGAGCACAGACGGTCCTCCACCGGAACCGACTGCAATCGATCCAAGCGATCCGTGACTGCTGCTCAAATTGCTCACGCTCGCCAGCGGCGTGGCTCGGACAAACCTATTTCCGAGATCCCAAAACTATTTCGGGTGCACCAGTCTCCGATCTACCGAGCAATTGGCGACAGCCAACCGGTCGGCCATTTGCTGCAGTAACGGATCTCCACGCTATCAAACAGTTTTCCGCAAGCGGTAGAAAACCAGCATGAGGCAGCCTTCGGCGGTCTCATGCTGGTGGCCTGCTTTTTCTTTTTCTGGACATCACCAACATCAAGCTAGTCCGAAATAGCGCTCGAAAAACACTGCCAGCTTGCCCAGCACTGTCTGCTTCTTAGCTGCATGCCCGTTGCCCTGCGAGAACCGCGATACCGGCGGCAGAATCTTGGTGATAGCCGTACCAGCCGTGGGGACAGCGCCATTACGGAATGCATGTTCAACGAACTCACGTGCGGCCTCGGCGTTGAGGTTTTCCTCCGTGATGATGCGTTCCAGCTCCTCGGTCTTCTTGGCCGCCATGAAGTTCTGCCACTGAACGTCCACCTTGGCCGTGGTATTGACCGACTCCACGAACTGAACGATGAGATCCTTCTTGTTTCGCAGGCTGGGGCTGGAGTTGATGGCGCGTTCGATGGTGGCGCGGATTTCCTTGTCTTCCCTCGTGCCCTTTTTCTTCAGGTACTGCTCGACCAGCAACAGGATGTAATCGACGTTGATTTCCACCTGCTTGATGAGCTCGATCTCAAAGACCACGTCGTCGTTGATCGACTCCTTCTCCGCTTCGGATGTCGTGCGAAACTCGGCATATAGGTTCAGATAAACGCTCTGGTAATCCTGAAATTGCCGCTCGCTGAGAATCTCGTTCCCGGCAAAATCGTCGAAGGCCGTCAGGATATTTTTCAGCCGCAGGATCGAGCCAAACAGCTTGATGAATACCTTCTGCGCCGCTTCGCCGACGATGGCCTGTCCCAGCGGGAATTTGTCGAGCAGCTCGCCGACTCGCGCCTGGTACTCAGCGTAATACTCGGCGTAAGGCTTCAGCAGCACGATCCCTTTGGCGTCTTTGTTGCCAAACAGGGCGAGCGCATCATTGGTTTCCTGCTCCAGATTGCGGAAGGAAACGATGTTGCCGTAGGTCTTTACCGAGTTGAGGATGCGGTTGGTGCGCGAATACGCCTGGATCAGACCATGCGCCTTGAGGTTTTTGTCCACCCACAGCGTGTTCAGCGTGGTGGCGTCGAAGCCGGTGAGGAACATGTTGACCACGATGACCAGGTCCAGCTCGCGCTTTTTCAGGCGCTGCGACAGATCCTTGTAGTAGTTCTGGAACTTGTCCGCAGAGGTATCGAAGCTGGTGGCGAACAGCGCGTTGTATTCCTTGATAGCGGCGTCCAGAAAATCCCGCGAGCTTTGATCCAGCCCCTCTGCCTCGAACTCTTCTTCGCCAAGTAGGCCGTCTTCGTCGTCCTCGTTGGCAGAAAAGCTGTAGATCAGCCCTACTTTGAGCCGATGGGCCTCAGGCAGCCCCTGCTGCTGCGCGTTAAATTCAGCGTAGTATCGCTTGGCCGCATCAATCGAGGCACAGGCAAACAGCGAGTTAAACCCTGCCACTCGTTTGCCATTATGACGATAGGTGCTGGCACGCTTGGTCTTCTGATCAAAATGCTCGCGGATATAGCCTACTATCTGACTGATACGCTCCGGCGCCAACAGCGCGCGCTCCGTGTCGATGGCCGAGACCTGTTTGTCTTTGATCCGCGCCTGCATCTTGAGGGTATTGATGTAGTCGATGCGAAACGGCAAGACGTTCCTGTCGTTGATCGCGTCGACGATGGTGTAGGTGTGCAGCTTGTTGCCAAAGGCCTGCTCAGTAGTGCGACGCAACGGGTTGCCGCCGGTTCCCGAGTTCTTCGCAAAGATCGGCGTGCCGGTGAAACCGAACAGGTTGTAGCGCTTGAAGACGCGGGTAATTTCGCTGTGCATGTCGCCGAACTGACTGCGGTGGCACTCGTCGAAGATCACCACAACATGCGCGTCGTACACCGGATGCTTCTTGTTCTTGGACACGAAGCGCGAAAGCTTCTGAATAGTCGTGATGATGATACGCGCGTTCGGGTCTTCCAGCTGCTTCTGCAACACCGAGGTGGAGGCATTGGAGTTGGCTGCGCCTTTCTCGAAGCGCTCGTATTCGCGCATGGTCTGATAGTCCAGATCCTTGCGATCCACCACGAACAGAACCTTCTCGATGTCCGGCAGATCACGGGCGAGCTGTGCGGCCTTGAAGCTGGTCAGCGTCTTGCCCGAGCCCGTGGTGTGCCAGATGTAACCGCCGGCCGCCACGGTGCCCAATTGTCGGTGGTTGGTCGAGGTGGCGATGCGTTGCAGGATGCACTCGGCAGCAACGATCTGGTAGGGCCGCATCACCAGCAGTTTGCGATCCACATCGAACACGCAGTACTTGGTGAGCACGTTCAGCAACGAATGCTTGGCAAAGAAAGTCTTGGTAAAGCCCACCAACTCGGTGATGGATTGGTTACGCGCGTCGGCCCACCAACTGGTGAAGGAAAAGCTGTTGGAGGTTTTACTTTTGCTGCGCTTGCCGGACTGTTCCTGCAAGTGCCCATCGCGTACGGTGTTGCTGTAGTACTTGGTCAACGTGCCATTGCTGATCACAAACAGCTGCACGTACTCGAACAGGCCGCTGCCCGCCCAGAAGCTCTCGCGCTGGTAGCGGTTGATCTGGTTGAAGGCTTCGCGGATGTCCACGCCACGGCGTTTGAGCTCGATATGCACCATCGGCAGGCCGTTGACCAGCACTGTGACATCGAATCGCGTGGCGTGCTTGCCGCCCTGCTCGCCGGTTGGCGTTTCGTACTGATTGATCACCTGCAAGACGTTGTTGTGAATATTGGCCTTGTCGATCAGGTAGACGTTCTTGCTGCTGCCGTCATCGCGCTTCAGGACCTGGACGTGGTCTTCCTGCAGGCGCGCAGTTTTTTCCAGAATGCCGTCATTGCTGCCCGCAATGCAGGTCGCGAAGAAGCCCTGCCACTCGGCGTCGGAAAACACGAACTTGTTGAGCTGCTCCAGCCGAGCCCGCAGGTTGGCGACCAGCTCGGCCTCCGAACTGATCGTCAGGTACTCGTAGGCCTGCCGCTGCAGTTGTTCGATAAAAGCACTCTCCAGCGCCGCCTCGCTCTGGTAGCCAGTCTCGCGTACACTCAGCGCATCCGGCAGAAATTCGGCAACCACGGTGCTCTCGTTGGAGAGTGCAATGGCCTCGTAGCGATAGGGCTGGTTCTCAATGCTCATGCGGCTTCCTTGAAAGTGAGCAAACGGTCACGGTAATGCGCGTACTGCTGGCGACGGGCAGCGATCTCGGCAGGCAGACCGACGGAAATTTCATTTACCAGCGCATCGAATTTGTCGAGGATCGCGACGATGCGTGCTTGCTCCTCAGGTGAGGGAACAGGGATGGTCAGCTTGGCCAAGCTTCCTGCAGACAAGCGCTTCACCTTGGCTCGGGCGACAAACTTGTTCTTCTCCGCGTGAAACGCCGTGGTCTGGAAGTAATAGGAAACGAACCGAGGGTTCAGCGAATGCCGGAAGGCGAAGCAGTCGTCATGAATCGCCACTTCGTCACGACCGAGCCAGGTCACCGCCTTGCCCACATCCTCAACCGTCTCGCCCACGCCAGCGATTATCAAATCACCTGGCTGCGCAAAACGAAGCGACGAAACCATATCAGCGCGCACATGCGAGACCGTCTCTTCCGTAGCAGTGCCGTACTGCGTGTAGATGTCGCCATAGTGTACACAGGGAACACCGTCTTCGACGTAGTCAGCCTTGGTAAAACGTCGCCCCCGGAAGAACTCTCCGACCTCTGCCATCGCGGCCCAGCGAATATCTTGATCCCTGAAAGTGAGCAAAGCGTCGCGGTAGTACTTGTACTGCCAGCGACGCGCCTCAAGCTCCGCCTCAAGTTCCCTCTCAAACTCCGCCTCAAGCTCCGTGAAAGTGTCCAGCACTTTCACGATTTTGCGTTGGATTTCGAGGGGCGGTACCGGAATCCGAATCTTCGCAAGACTCTTTGCCGAAACGTCGATAACTTTCGTGCCCGTCGCATGCCTTTTCTTCTCTGCGAAGAAACGAGGTGTTTGGAGGTAGTAGGAGAGGTACTTCGAGTCTTGACGATGCTTAAGCACCGTTGCGTGCCCCCCAGTGACAACTTGCTCGTCGCCTAGCCACGCCACAGCCTTGCAGACGTCCTCAATATTCTCACTGGTATTTGTAATGACCAGATCGCCCGGGTCAACCTTGGCAAGGCTCCTCGCCTTCTCTACAGAAACAAACGACATTGTTTCCGTAGTCCAAGTGCCGTAATAGGTGTAAATCTGGCCGTAATGAATACAACCAATCCCTGATTCCACGAAATCAGATTTCGGCATTCCGTTACCTCGAACCAGTTCGCCTAAGTCGCCGATTGGCCTAAATTCCACCCCTTCCGGGCAAAGTTCGGCAATTAACGCCTCAATCCGGCTCATGGCTTTTTCTTCCCGATAATTTTCTTCTGCGCTGTCTTCGCGGTTGCCAGATAGGCCCCTTCCACCTCGTTCAGCTGCTCGGCTAGCCGCGCATCGATGGCGGTTGCATCGTCCCCTGTTAGCTGCTCGCTCATGCATGCACTCCTTCCAGATCCGCAACGATGGCATCGATCTGCTTTCTCAACTCCATTTGCCGGGCAACGATGCCGCTGATTTTTTCATTGAGCTCACGAATATCCAACGCTTCACTGGTGTCGGCCGGCTCGACATAGCTGGAGACGGCGATGTTGTAGCCGTTGGCGGCGATTTCGCCGTTCTCAACCATGCGAGCAAAATGGTCGATGCACTGGCGATCGGTGAATGCGTCAAGGATTTTCCGCTGGTGATCGAGCAACATCTTGTTCTTGTTGCCGCTGCGCACGAACAGGCTGGAGGCGTCGATGAACAGCGTGGCGTTGTCGCGTTTTGACTTCTTCAGCACAATGATGCAGGTTGCGATGGTGGTGCCGAAGAACAAATCCGGTGGCAACTGGATGACGGCATCGACGTAGTTGTTGTCAATCAGGTACTTGCGAATTTTGGCTTCTGCACCACCTCGATAGAGCACGCCTGGATACTCAACAATTGCCGCGGTGCCATTTACCGCAAGCCAGCTTAGAATGTGCAGGGTGAAGGCGAGGTCTGCCTTGCTCTTGGGTGCGAGTACGCCTGCCGGGGCAAAACGCGGGTCGTTGATCAGCAGCGGATTGGCATCACCATCCCATTTGATCGAGTACGGCGGATTGGAGACGATGGCCTCGAAGGGCTCGTCATCCCAGTGCGCTGGATCGGTCAGCGTATCGCCATGGGCGATGTTGAATTTCTCGTAGTTCACGTTGTGCAGGAACATGTTGATCCGGCACAGGTTGTAGGTGGTGAGGTTGATTTCCTGGCCGTAGAAGCCCTGACGCACCTTGTTGTGCCCTAGCACCTTGGAAAAGCTCAGCAACAGCGATCCGGAGCCGCAGGCCGGGTCATAAACCTTGTTAACCTCCTTCTTACCGGCCACCGTTATACGGGCCAGCAGTTCGGAGACTTCCTGAGGGGTATAGAACTCGCCACCGGACTTGCCGGCGGTAGAGGCATACATCTGCATCAGGTATTCGTAGGCGTCGCCGAACAGGTCGATGCTGTTGTCGGCAAAATTGCCCGAGCTGTTGCCCAGCGGCAGATCGCCAATGGCGTCGAGCAGCTTCACCAGCTTTTCGTTGCGCTTGGCCACGGTTGGGCCGAGCTTGCTGCTATTGACGTCCAGGTCATCGAACAGCCCCTTAAAGTCGTCCTCGCTACCAGCGCCCAACGCCGAGGCCTCGATGTCCTTGAACACTTGCGACAGAGTTTCGTTGAGGTTCGGGTCATGGCGGGCGCGCTTGCGCACATTGGCGAACAGTTGCGACGGCAGGATGTAGAAGCCCTTTTCCTGAACCGTTTCGTAACGGCCCACGATAGCGTAGGCGTCTGCCAAATCGCTGTAGTCAAAATCCGCATTACCCGCGCGGCGCTCCTGTTCGTTGAGGTAGTTGGTCAGGTTCTCCGAGATGAAGCGGTAGAACAGCATGCCGAGCACATAAGTCTTGAAGTCCCAGCCATCGACGCTGCCACGCAGGTCGTTTGCGATGCGCCAGATAGTTTTGTGCAGTTCGGCGCGTTCAAGATCTCTAGTGTTGCTCATGGGACGGTAATCACTCTCAGTTTTCGTGTCGCCGGATGACTAACGCATCACGGCATGTATCTAATCGTTCGCTCAGGTCGCTCGGTAACCGGGGGCCAGTACCGCTGTTTCCACGCCGTAGAGCAGCAGGGGATCTTTCAGCCAGAGGCGGTACTCTGGATCACGCAGCCGATGATCTGGCGAACAGTCGACGCTCCATTTGCGCAGCACATAACCCGCCGTGGCCCCGCGCAACCTCAGGCGCAGCACACCGTCTTGCATGGCGTAATCCATGGTGGTGATGTCCGGATGCGGCTGGTCGGGGTGCGGTACCAGTTCGACCTCCAATATCCGGCTCCACTGAACATCCTGCTCCGGTCGCTCGTGCTCGGCGACGGGAGACTCCATCAGCAGCTTCGGCCGCCTGAAGCGCGTGACCACGAAGTCCCGAAATGCACCGCGCTTGCGGTCATAGCCGCGCACTTGCCAGCGCAAGCCCGTATCGATGAGGGCAAACGGCACGATCTCTCGCTGGGTCTTGCCACTACCTAGGGAGTAGTACTCCACACGCAGAGGGCAGCGATGGTAAATGGCACGGGTCACGATACCCAGCGTGTCCAGATCCGGCTGGGTAAGACGCACGGACGTTGCGCAGGAGATTCCCGGCGCACTGCTGGCCGGCTCGCCATCACCAAACCCCTCTGCCAGCCAGGCCAGTACCCGGTCAGCAGAGAAGGTGAAGATCGGTCGGAACTCCTTGGTCGGCGTGTAGATTTTGCTGCTGCGGTCATAGGCCAGGTTGTTGCCGGCGAGCTCACGGTAGGTGGCTAGGTCACGAGTAGCAGCCGCCGTTTGAATGCCGAAACGCTGAATCAGGTCCTGCCGGCCTATCTCCCCCACGAATCGCAGGCGCAACTCCAGGTAGGCCAGGCGATCGCGCTGGGCTTGCGTTAGCTGCGAGAGGGCATCAGTGGTCATGGTTCGTCTGGTCGTGGTTAAAGCCGAGACAGCATAAATTGCGATCACAACACCCGCAATTAAAAATCATAAAAGTATAAATTACAGATCATTTTGATTCGCAATTACGTAAAAATCTACGGGCGCCGCGCCGCCCGACCCGCAAACTCGGAACGGGCATGCACATGTGGCTGTTTACCAATTTGCCCACGAGATAGAGCATGCAGAACGGGTGATTTTGGGCAAAGCTCAAGGACGCTTGATTCAGCTATCCGATAGCCAAGCTGCGAAAATGAACGGCGCCTTCTGCGGGAGTGACCTGTAGAACAGAAGCGGTGCTTGGGGTAAGACGAAGGTGCTACACGCTGCAAATACGCATGGGGATGGATGCAGAAAAATGAACGACGACTGCTTTTCCGCCGATCACTCCCATTTGAAGATTATCAAGAGCTACTGGCCTTCCTCGACTCCACTGATCTGAGCACGCGAACGTAAGGATATCGTTCAAAGCGTCAATCAAAGCTGGAATCGTCAAAAGTACCTGGAACGGCGAGAGGACAGAAAACAGTACAATTTCATTTTGTCCAAAAAACAATCGAACTTCTCGACAAGATGGCGACTGAGTACGGAATGAAACGGTCAGAGCTCTAGAGTACCTGGTACAGCAGGAGTCCGAGCTCGGGCTGTATTTCCGGACCCTGTAAAGGATCGACCTTGGGAATCAAGCTCAAGGGCCGTATTCAAATCCAACGCCGTGGTATTCCAAATGGTATCCCACGGTAAAACTCAACCGAAAATTTGTATTGCTTTTCATTGAGATAAGAATTTATTTCAAATTACCCCGGCGCATGGGTGCAGTACGCTCAAGCACCGCGAAAGCTTCCCGCGCGCCGCTATGTCAAAGATTTCGCGTAACGCTCAGCGCTGCAAATGTCTGCGCCACCGGCATGACCTCGATCGTGTTGATGTTCATATGCTCCGGTTGCTCGGCAATCCACACCACGATGTTGGCCAGGTCCTCAGGGCGAATGGCCTCGACATCCTGGTAAAGCGCGTTCACGGCATCCTGATCGCCAGCCAAGCGCACCAGCGAAAACTCAGTGCCGGAGCATAATCCTGGTTCGATGTTGCTAACCCGCACCCGGGTGCCGGCCAAGTCCGCGCGGAGGTTCAGGCTGAACTGTCGGACGAATGCCTTGGTGGCGCCATAGATGTTGCCGCCCGCGTAGGGATAAGTGCCGGCGCAGGAGCCCATATTGATGATCAGGCCGCTGTTGGCTTCGACCATCGCGGGCAGCAGCTTATGGGTGACCATGCTCAGGCCGGTGACGTTGGTGGCGATCATGCGTTCCCAGTTCCGCGCATCGGCGTCTTGCGCACGGTCGACCCCCAGCGCCAGGCCAGCGTTGTTGACCAACACATCAATCGGCAGCGATAAGTCACGGATCGACTCGCAGGCGGCGTTCAGTGATTGCTCGTCCGTCACGTCCACGGTCAGGGGAATAAAATGCTCGCCCAGCTCCTGTTCCAGTTCGGCCAATTTTTCGGAGCGGCGTGCGCCACCGATGACCCGGTAGCCGTTGGCAACCAACGCGCGGCAGATGGCCTTGCCAAAGCCGGCGGAGGCGCCGGTCACAAATGCAGTTTTCATTACGTTCTCCGAGGTAGGGAAATCAAGCCAGGTATTTCACGCCGAGGCTGACGAACAGGCACACCATCGACAGCACCAGCACCTTGCGCACCACGTCGTTACCTTTGCGGATTGCCAGGGTGCTGCCCATGTGGTTGCCCAGGATGTTGCAAGCCACCAGTGGTAGAGCCAGCAGATAGACCACTTTGCCGGCCATGATAAAAGCCACCAGAGCACCGATGTTGGAGGCGAAGTTGAAGTTCTTGGAGTTGGCCGAGCTGGACACCAGGTCCATTTTTAGCAGGTAGTGGAAGGCGATGATGAACATGCTGCCGGTGCCTGGGCCGAAAAAACCGTCATAGAATCCGATGACCAAACAGGTGAGAGGGACAACGGTGAACAGCATGCGATCACTCAGGGTATGTTCCTGGACGGGACGGTCCTTGGGCACGAGGAAAATCAGAATGCCCAGTGGGATCAAGGCGAGAATGATCTTGCCGACGATTTCCTGCGGGATGGAGACGATCAGATGAGCGCCAAGGTAAGCGCCCAGCAGTGAGAACGGCACACCCACTAGTGCGACCTTCCAGACCATCTTGCTATTGGCGAAAAAGTTGCGGATGGCTGCGATGGTCCCTAGGGTGCTGACCAGTTTTTCCTGGCCCAGGGCGACTTGGGGCGGCAAGCCGACCAGCAGGAATCCGGGCACCAGAAACAGCCCGCCACCGCCGGCGATGCTGTCGACGAAGCCAGCGACAAAGGCGATCGCGCCCAGCAGCATGATGGCCAGCATCCAGTGCTGTGCCCAGAATGTTCCCAGTAGTTCCATGGTGTTATCCGTCTAAGGTGAATGAGGCAGTCAGGAAAGGACTTCGTAGAAGTGGTCGGTACGAGTCAGGCGTACGCGGCTCAGGTCGTTGACGGCGAACAGACGGATAAGCCAGCGATCGGCGCCGTCGTTCTGCGGCTCAAAACCATCACGGGCGTGCAGCACTCGCTGGTTCTTGAAAATCATGAAGTCGCCAGGAAGCAGCAAGTGCGGCTGATCGAACTGGCGCGAATCCAGCAGCGCTTTTAGCGCATCGAGGGCGCTTTGGGCCTTGAGGTTCATGGCCTGGGTGTTTTCGCAGTCCATACGGCACAACCACTCCCCGCCCAGCCCCCGCACCAGCACTGGTAATTCCGGGGTACTGCGACGGTTGCTAGCAAAAGAGTCGGGCCGGCGAACCTCGAAGTGCGGCAGGGCCAGTTCGCGCACCGTGGCGGCCGGCAACGCATTGATCAGCTCATCGATATTGACCAGGGTTGTATTGATTCGTGGATCGCAACGCATGCCGAAGAACGATAGGTATTCCGAGCAGCAGGAAAAGGCCCCAAGGTTTTCCGATGAAAGCGGCAAGTCTGGGTTGTCGACATGATAGGAAAATCGCAGACGCGATCCATGGGAGCTTTTCTGACTGGCACCGGTGCGCGCCGGAACCACGTGGCGGAACAGGCGCCCATCGTTTTCCCCTTCGTACACGACGGGGTTGATGCCCAGCACACTGTGGAATGACAGGCTCACAAGACAGGCGATGGGGGTGCTCTTGGGGCTCAGCACGCCAGAATAGGGGGTTGGTGGGATATTGCGGTCCCTGGGGCAATTTCTAATAATCAGGCTGGTCAGGTGCGGGGTTTCGACGAAAGAACGAATTTGTTGGGTCAGGGCGGCGCCCAGCAGGTCCTGTGCTTGTTCCTTGAGTTGAAAATAGATGTCCTTGTCGGTTTCGAACTCGAGTGGCGTTTGGTCCAGCGCCATTTGCCAGGCGCTAGAGATGACCCAGGGGAGCCGAATTTCCAAAGAGGTGGCGGTGTAAACAGCTGACTTGAGGTGTGCGCTTTCCATTTCGGAATGACATTCCTTGTTCGAAGCATGCTGGTGTAGGTTCGTGTCGCTCGGCCGAGCCGGAACGCAATTGTTGTTTCGGCGAGAGACCTATGTGTGGCGAGGCTGCCTGTCGAATCGTATCGGAGAGGCGGAGCATCTTCATCATTGATTCGATTAAATGATTGTAATAGTCAAAAAAGAATCGACTCAATGAATTTTTTCAAACGAGCTGACTCAGATTTCGTATTATTCTTATAAGCTATTGATTAATAGTATTTTTTTTGAATAAAATTTTTTCTGCTGTGATTCCTTGCCCTCAGCTCATCATGGAAGATGTAGGATGGGCTGCTGGAAAACACCTCGGATTAGCGTGTTAGCCGCATAAAGCTGAGCATCTAGGTCGGCAGTGAATATGCACAAATTGAATCGAATCAATCTGCTTAAACTGTTTATATTTCCTACGCATTACTGCGATTACTCTGATTAAAGATTTCATGCTAGGATCCCGCGCTCTTGTTGTTTCTGGTGTAGTACCTATGTGGGTTCCTCAATACAGCGGCCATAGCCAACCGGTTTACCTGATGATCGCCGACGCGCTCGAACGGGATATAAATGCCGGTCGTCTGATGGCGGGTGAGCGTTTACCTACACTCAAGGAACTGGCTGAAGCGTTGAAGGTGACGCCGGGTACCATTGGCCGCTCCTATGATGAGGCGGCCAAGCGGGGCCTGGTGATCGGCGAGGTGGGTCGTGGCACCTTCGTGTTGCCATCGCGAGTCGTCGCGCCTCCCCTGGCAGCAGCAGGTAATCCTGCGACCAAGACCGAAACCGGGCCTATTGACCTTTCCATCATCACGCCCAACGATGCCGGCATGAGCGATTGGTTGCGGGCATCCATCGCCGAGTTGGGGCAGTCCCCGGAGCTGGGGTCGATACTGGATTACGCGACCGACGGCGGGCATGCAGTGCATCGGGAGGCCGGTGCCTTGTGGGTACAGCGCAGTCTGCCGGAAGCCAATGGGCAGCAGATCGTACTTACCGCCGGGGCCCAGCATGGTTTGCTGGTTGCCATCAGCAGCCTGTCCAACAGTGATGATGTGATCCTGTGCGAGGAATACTGTTACCCAGGGATCATTTCCTTGGCGCACAGCCTGGGGCGGCGCCTTCAAGGGGTGCAGGTCGATGAATTCGGAATGGTACCGGCGTCCTTGCGGGCAATGTGCGTGGAGCATCGACCGGCCCTGTTGGTCGTGGTGACCACCCATCAGAATCCCACCAATTCGATCATGCCCGAGGCGCGGCGCCTGGAGATTGTCCAGATCGCCCGCGAGTTCGATCTGTACATCATTGATGACGACATCTACGGCTTCCTGGAGACCCGCTCGGTACATAAGCCGATTTCGGCTTATGCGCCCGAGCGCTCGGTGTACCTGACCAGCCTGTCGAAGAGCCTGTTGCCGGCATTACGCATCGGTTATTTGTATGCGCCGCCGCAGATGCTGTCGCGATTGTCGTCCATGGTGCGCAGCAGCGTCTGGATGCCGTCGCCGCTCATGGCGCAACTGGCCACCAATCTGATTGTCAGCGGCCAAGGCGCGCGCCTGGTCAAGGTGCAGCAGGAAGAGGCCGCCGAGCGCCAGCGCATGGCCCGGCAGATACTGGGAACCTATACCATTCGTAGCCAAGCCAACAGCTTCCACCTCTGGCTGGAGTTGCCTAAGCCGTGGACCAGTGACGAGTTCGCCAACCTGGCCCGGGCCAATGGCGTGATCGTGGTTAGCGGCAGTCAGTTCCTGGCCCAGCGCAGTGGCACTACCCGCGGCGTGCGCATTGCGCTGATGGGGCCAGGCCGTGCCGAACTCGGTTTTGCCCTGACCAAGCTAGCCAGCCTGTTGGCGGCGCCCGAGCCGCGGATGTTCTACTGAGGCTGCCGTGAGCCGCTGCCGGGGCGGCGCTGGAACCGCGGTTTTGGGCAATCAGCATTCATCCCGAAGCCGCAACCAAAAGCCCCGGCAATGAATCCCAGATCAAGCTCACGCCAGCTAGCGCCATCAGTACGAAGACCAGCCAACGCACCGTACGCGGCGATAACTTCGGCGGATAACGACGGACCAGCCAACTGACCAGTAGCACCAACGGCAATGCTTCGGCACTCAACAATAACGTGGACACTTGCATCTGCCCTTGCGCGACGACCAGGCCAAGGCGTGCCGCCGCGTTGGCGGAAAACACCGTGATCAGGGTATTGCGGATGATTTCGTAGCCCAAAGGCTGGCGATACAGGTGATAAACAATCGGTGGCCCACCGCTGGAAAACAAGCCATTGAGCACGCCGCACAGGCCACCGGCCAGCCAGAACGAAGGCTGCCGGGACAGTTGCGGTTTCGGTTTGTTTTGCACCACCAGCATGAGGCTGGCCGCGACTATCAGTACGCCGAGCAGAAGGCGAAGCCAGGTGAGCTGGCTACCACTCAACGCGTCGAGCCCCCACACGCCCAGGCTGACGCCAAGCAGACTGCTGATCAACACGGGCATCAGCACCGCGCGGTCCAACTGCGGTTTCGGCCCACCCAGCGTACCCATGGCGTTACCCAGGGTGAGGATACTGATGACCACCGCTACCTCACTTAGCGGCACCATGTGCAGGGACGCAACCAAGCCCATCAGGATCAGGCCAAAGGCAAAGCCAGTGAGGCTCTGGGCGACAGTTGCCAAGGCCACGCAACACAGAAAAATCACATGCACTTGCAGGCTCATGCCGCCTCAACTTCGGATGGGCCAGCCTGCCGCCGCACAGTCACCGTGTGGGCAGCAGCCTGGTGATCAGGCGGGGGGCAATGCAAGTTATCCATGATGCTGATCATCCTAGCCATTTCACCGCAATCAGGATCAAAGCCGCGAGAAACACAGTTTCACTGACTAGCAGGGTCGCTGGACGCCAGCCTACTTCCAGCAGTGCCTTCAATGACGTTTTCATTCCCAGGGCGGCGATGGCTGTCACCAGGCACCAGCGCGACACATCGCCGGCTAACTCCTGCACCTGCGCCGAAGCCACGCCACTGCTGTTAATGGCGACAAACAGCACAAAGAAGATGATGAACAAGGGCAATGGGAGTGCCGCGCGCGGACCACCATCACCGCGCTTACGCAGCAGCAGCGACAGACTGAAGACGATCGGCACCAGCATTGCCACGCGTAAAAGCTTGACCACGGTCGCAGTGTCGCCGGTTTCCTCCGACATGCTGTAGCCGGCACCGACCACCTGGGCCACATCGTGAATGGTTGCGCCGAGGAATATGCCGGCCTGATGGGCGTCGAGGCCGATCCATTGGGCGATCGGCGGATAGGCAATCATCGCAATGGTGCTCAGCGCGGTCACGCTGATCACCGTGAAGATGATGTTGCGCTCGCTGTCCTTGTCTTGCGGCAGTACCGCGGAAATTGCCAGCGCCGCCGAGGCGCCACAGATGCCCACGCTGCTGCCGCTGAGAATGCCGAAATCGCGTGACTGGCCGAGAAGACGGGCAAGGATGATGCCGAAACTGATGGTCAGGAAAACAGCACCGATCACCACCGCCATCAGCGTTCCCCCCAACGAGAGAATCTGCTCGACGGTGATGCGCATGCCCAGCAGCGCCACGCCGCCACGCAGGATGGTGCTGGAAGTGAAGCGAATACCCGCGACCGCACGCCCCTCCTGGGAGAGGAAGCCCAGTGCCATGCCCAGCAACAAGGCCATCAACATCACCGGTGCGCCGTAATGCTCGGACAGAAAAGAAGCACTGGCGGCAACGGTCACCGAGGCGATGATACCGGGCAGTAACAGGCTGATTTTCTGCTGACGGCGTATCAGCCACGACGCCGAGGGCTGAGCCGGCTCAGGCGACTGACCGTGCACGGGAAGAACGGTTTTGTGCTGTTTTATTGTCATGTGCTCAGCTACACCTTGTGGTTATGTGATCACTGATTCAATGCTAGAGAAACGCCGCCCCTCCTCTTAGGGCCACGTCGAGTCGGTCTTAGGGTCCAGCCGGCATCTGCCTGCGTGGCCCAGAACGCAACCGGCAGCTGGTGCTAATACGCCGCGTCGGTAATCCCTATTGTCATGTGGGTAGGCCTTCGCAATGCGTCAGGTCGCGGGCTCGGTCGAGCGTCGCGCGGCGTCTGCGAATGATTCGTTGAACGTGCTTGGCCAAGCGGAGAAATCACATGACCCTGTATCACCTGCGTCTCGCCCAGCTGGGAGAGCGCCTGCGGCAGACTTGGCTACAGCCGCATCGAGCGTTTGCCTCAGGCATGGACGCGCGCAGCAGCGAGAACGCCCTGCTGTTGAATTTCCATGGCAGCGTGGCCAAGGCCGCCGGCTTGGGCTGGCAAAACGCCGGCCGCACCCTGGTCGACAAGACCTATCTGCGTATTCTGAAGGACTGCTTCGGGCTGGATTTTCTGGGCTTTAGCGAAGATGAATTGGCCGCGCGCCTAGATGGCTTCATTCGCCAGGAGCTGGCGGCGCGCTGGGTGCAAATCGCTGGAAACTGTGGTGCCGAGGGTCTGCAGTTGGCCGACCAGTTGCTCAAGGCGTGCAACCTGGCATTGTTCGCCAGCGAACACGTGCAAACGCCGACCCGACAGTTGATGTTCTATCTGTGCCCGCAGTTACCGCAACTGCCCTACCTCAGCGAACCACAGAAAAGTATCGACAACCCGCTACAAACCTACCAGGCCCTGCTCGCCACACTACCGGTACTCCCGCGTCCGCGGCAGTTCGCCGGTGATGCGCACCAGCAGGCGCTGATCCGCCAAGTGATCGAAGGCAGTGACTGGTGGCCTCGGCGTGTGTTGGCCGCCTGGCAGGCTGAAGTGGCTCACGCCCGCTGCGCCACCGTGCCCTAAAGACAAGCCCGCAGATCATCCGAGGCGAGGCACCTCAATCCGTCGATTGCTGCAGGCGTTGCTGCGTGTCAGGGCTGTGCTGCACGGCGGCCACTGGAATCCGATCATCAATGGCGATGCGAATCTGCTCGACTTCGGCCTCGGTGAAGGCACCGCACAGCTCGATCAATTGCACATGCCGGGTCAACAGCTCCTGCGCCACCATCACCGCTTCCTCGACGCTCGCAACGCCGCACAGGGTCGCGGCGAAGGTGTCGGACTCAAGGCGCCCATTGTGGGTAAGGAACTGCATGCCTGGTGCCTTGAAGATAAAGCCATAACGTTGCACGGCCATCGCGCTTCTCCTTGAACCTTGGGGGTTGCTTAGCCAGCAGCCAGCAAGCGGCTACGGGACTGCCGGTGATAATCGATAAAAATGGAAGCCAGCGCGCAGGACGCCAGGCGCGCCTCCAACGGGTCGGCACGCGAGGTGAGAATGATCGGCACCCGCGCGCCCAGCACCAATCCGGCGGCCGTGGCACTCATGAAATACACCATCTGTTTGAACAGAAAATTACCGGCTTCCAGGTTCGGCACCAACAGGATATCGGCATTGCCCGCTACCTCGCCGCCAATGCCTTTGATCCGCGCCGCTTCCAGCGATACCGCGTTGTCGAAGGCCAGCGGTCCGTCGACGCAGGCTTCGCCCAGGACACCGAGCGCCGCCAGTTTGGCCAGCTCGGAGGCATCCTGGCTGGACGGCATACTCCGTGTCACTTCCTCGGTACCGGACAGCACTGCCATGCGCGGCTTCTCATAGCCCAAGGCGTGCATCAGTTCGATGGCGTTGCGGGCGATATGGATCTTGTCGATGATCGTAGGCTGCACGTTGATCACCGCATCGGTGATCGACAACGCTTTATCGCTGCCCGGCAGCGTCATATGAAACACGTGACTGAGACGGCTGGCAGTCCGCAGTCCGGCTTCACGCTTGAGTATTGCACGCAGCAGGATATCCGTGTGCAGATGCCCCTTCATGACAGCCTCCGCGTTACCGGCCCCAGCCTGGATGCAGGCGACTTCGGCGCACTGTGCATCATCACTGACGTGCAGCAAGCGCAGGTCATGCAGGTCCCAGTCGAGTTCTTCGGCCAGGGCACGGATCTGCGCCTGATCACCGACCAGCACCGGCTCGATAAGCCCTTCATCGCAAGCCCGCTTGGCACTGCTCAGGCTCAGTAGATTAACCGGATTGACCACCGCTGTGACCACGCGCGGCAGGGCCTTCGCCCGGTCAAGCAGGAACGCCGGGCATTCCCGTGGAATAGTGCTCAACATGCTTGGATTCCTGTTTGTTCGCGGTCGAAGCTGCAACAGCGCCAGAAGGCGCCGTTGCAGTATTCCTGGTGATCTGTACGACCAGTTGAGCCAGTCACAGGCCACTAGCTGCAAGTGTCCGGCGCAAACCGGTCACCTCGGCGACTTAGACGTAGTCTTTGTACTTCTCGAGGAAACGTACCGGCTTAGACAGCGCATCGCGGCGGAACGGATCGCCCAGTTCGCGGGTACACATGATCTCGATCACCGTGGTCTTGCCGAGCTTTTGTGCCTCGCAAGCAGCCTGGAGTGCGGGGCCGACATCTTCCAGACGGTCGACGGTGACGCCTTCGGCACCCATCGAGCGGGCAATGCCGGCGAAGCTCTGGTTTTCCAGCTCGCCTGCGACGAAGCGACGGTTGTAGAAGTCCACTTGGTTCTTCTTCTCCGCGCCCCACTGACGGTTGTGGAACACGATCGAGGTGACCGGGATGTTCTCGCGCACACAGGTCATGATTTCCATCATCGACATGCCCCAGGCGCCGTCACCGGCATAGGAGATGGCGGTGCGGTGCGGTGCGGCGACCTTGGCGCCGATGATGGTCGGCAGCGCGTAGCCACAGTTGCCGAAACTCATGGCGGCGAAGAACGAACGTGGCCTCTCGAAGCGCAGGTAGCTGTTGGATACCGAGTTGATATTGCCAATGTCCGTGGAGACCATGGCATCGGCCGGCATGGCTTTCTCCAGTTCACGCAGGACCTGGCGCGGGTGCAGGTAATTGCCGTCCTCACCACTCTGCTCTTTGATCATGTCCAGCGAGTATTCGTCCTTCTCGTGGATCCAGCCGCTCAACTCGGTTTCCCAGTCGAATTTTTCCTTGGCGATTTCCTCGGCACGCGCGCCCTTGTTTTCCAGGCACAGCACGTCGAGGTTCTCCAGACGACCGAGCAGGTTGACCGCCGCGGCCTTGGCGTCGCCGCAGATACCTACGGTGATTTTTTTCACCAGGCCGAGCATTTTCGAGTCGCAGTCGATCTGGATCACCTTCGCCTGCTTCGGCCAGTAATCAAGGCCGTGCTGCGGCAGGGTACCGAATGGGCCCAGGCGAGTCCCCAGAGCCAGTACCACGTCGGCGCGCGACAGCAGCTTCATTGCGGCCTTGGATCCTTGGTAGCCTAGCGGGCCGCACCACAGCTGGTGACTGGCCGGGAAGGAGTCATTGTGCAGGTAGCTGTTGACCACCGGGGCGCCGAGGTATTCGGCGAGCGCCTGACAGGCTTCGACTGCGTCGCCCATGACCACGCCACCACCGGAGATAATCACTGGGTATTTCGCCGCCGCAAGTATCTGGGCTGCCTCGGCCAGGCTCTGCTCTCCACCGGCGCTGCGCTCGATACGGATCGGCGTAGGGATCTCGACGTTGATATCGCCATAGAAGAAGTCACGCGGAATGTTCAGCTGGGTCGGACCATTTTCTTGCATCGCCCGATCGAAGCAGCGTCCGGTCAGTTCAGCCATTCGCGCAGGATTAGGCACGTGGGCCTGGTACTTGGTGATGGTTTCGAAGAACGGCAGTTGCTGGGCTTCCTGGAAGCCACCAAGGCCCTGACTCATCGAGCCGGTTTCGGGAGTGATCACCACCACCGGGCTGTGCGCCCAGTAAGCCGCGGCGATGGCGGTGACGAAGTTAGTGATGCCGGGGCCGTTCTGCGCGATGCACACGCCGTGACGACCACTGACCCGTGAGAAGCCGTCGGCCATGTGACCGGCGCCCTGCTCGTGGACTACAGGGATAAAACGGATGCCGGCCGGAGCGAAGATATCCATCGCATCCATAAAGGCCGAACCCATGATGCCAAAGACGTCGGTGACGCCGTTGGCAACCAGTGTTTCAACCATTGCTTCGCTGGGGGTCATGCGTGGCATATCGATATTCCTCTCGTTACTTAAGGTATGGCGGCTGCGCCGCCAAATACTCGGGGCTCAGCCTTTCAGCGGCATGGGTGCATAGGGATACACTTCAGGGACAGGCACGCTGTCCAACATGAATGCTCAGGCCGATGGCCGGGTACGGGGTGCGGCGCAGTTGACGACGTTCGTTGGCCTGGATTCCTTGACCTCGACGTTCATCTCGGCGCGGGCGGCGATGCGACCACAGGCGGCGCGGAACTCGTGGGGCTTGCTCTGTGTAGCTCCTTTACGCATGCCGATCTCTCCGGTTGTTGTTGTGATGGAGTTTTGGGGCAGGTCGAGCGAGCCGTCTCTCGTTCGCCTTGAAGCGAGAACTGGCTGCCTTGGGGCTAGAGTAGGAGTCGGGGGAAGTGGCAGATAGAACCAGTTGAAGACCACCTGTTAAGCCAGCAGGGTCCAGATTCGCCAGCCGGCACAGACGGCCCAAACAGGTGCACGACAGGCGTCGTACAAGCCGCAAACCCACGCTGCTATTGGCGCGCAGGCAATGGCTAAAAATCGGCAATGAGGTCTTCGCAGACCGTTGAAACCGCTAGCGAGCGTCAGGCAAAAGCGCGCGGAAGAGGTGTTGCAGAGGGGCAATTCATGGGCTTGGCGGCCCTTTGGCTGCTGCGCCGAAGTGCCCTCAACGCTGCATAGCCGAGGGTCGTGGCTTTCAATGGTCGGTTAGCTGAGCTGCTGGATGAGCTCAGCAAGCAGTTTGATCCCCGGACGGATGCGATCAGCTGTAATCGACGAGTACCCCAGACGGAAGTAATTGAGCGGCGGCTGCTCACCGATGAAATGAATATCGCCGGGCTCGATCAGGATGCCGTGGTTGGTGGCTTCCTTCTGCAGACGTCGCGCATCCAGGCTGTCGGGTCCCTTGACCCAGTAGCAAGAGCCGCCGAAGCTCGGCTCCTTGGAGGATTCCGGCAGGTACTCACGCAGGGCAGCTCCCATCTGCTGATGACGCTCCTCGTAAGCCCGCATCAGGCTCATGATCAAGGCATCGTGGTAACCGCGCTCGAGGAACAGCGCCACCGAGCGCTGATTGTTCGCCGCCGGATGACGCACCATCAGTCGACGCAACGCCCGCGCCTCGCGGATCAGGGCTTCGGGGCCCACCAGATAGCCGACCCGCAGGCCGGGCGCCAGGGTCTTTGACAGGCTGCCGACGTAAAGCACCCGATCATTCTTGTCCAGACTCTTGAGCGCCGGGATCGGGCTGCCCTTGAAGTTGGTTTCGCTTTCGTAATCGTCCTCAATGATTAGAAAATCGTGCTCATTGGCCCGCTGCAACAATTCGTAGCGGCGCTCCAAGGGCATGGTCACGGTGCTCGGGCACTGATGGCTGGGAGTGGTATAGATAAGATCGCAGCCATTGAGCTCCTCGCTCAGCATCAGGCCCTGGTTGTCCACCGCCAGCGGCTGAATTCTCGAGGGATTGAGCATGGCGATATTGCGGATGTCCACGTAGCCCGGCTCTTCAATGCCCATCAGACTGTCGGGGCGCAACAACAGACGCGCCAGCATATACAGAGCGTGCTGCGCGCCAACCGTGACAAGGATCTGTTCAGGCGAAGCCCAGACACCACGACGCGGCAATAGCCGTGTCCTGATCTGCTCCATCAGCAGGGGATCGTCGTTATCGAAGCGGTCCGAGGCCCAATCACGGATCGCCGGGATGCTTACCGCGTCGCGGCAGCATTCACGCCAGTTGGCGGTCGGAAACAGGGCCGGGTCGAACTGCCCGTAGATAAACGGGTATTTATAATTCTGCCAATCCCTTGGCTTACTCATGTTGCGTTGCTGCGAGGGTTGCATTATGAGCCGTTGTGACCAGTCCAGCTTGGTGGTGGCGGTCTCGTTCTGGTCCGCACGCGGCGACTCGACCTTGCGAGCCAAAATATCCGGATTGACGTAGTAACCGCTGCGCTCACGGGCCAGCAGGTAGCCATCGTCAAGCAGGTGTTCGTAGGCCAGAACCACCGTGTTGCGCGCAATGTTCAGCTGTTTGGCCAGCTTGCGACTGGAGGGTAACGGGCTGTCGAGCGGAATATTGCCGTTGAGAATCACTTGGGCGATCTGCTCGCGCAGTTGCTGTTGCAGGTTGGTGGATTTTTCGGCGGACAAATGGAATAACTGGAACATAGCGGCCTCGACTGAACGAACGACAAGCGCTGGCACCGCACACCACTTGGCCAATCACTTCAAATACCCTTGCCAGTACAGCGCTAGCGCGGCGATTGCCAAGCAGACTAGCAACAACACCTTGGCAAAACTATCCAGCGCTCGACATATAACGCCGCAGACACACCAAAACCGGGCCCTCAACGAAGCTAAGGGGCCGGTCTGCTCAGGGTCCGCAAGCTTTATGGATGAGTTGCAAGGCGGCCAAAGGCGCTGTCCAGGGCGGCGATGATCACATCCAACTCCTTTTGTGTAGCGATCAACGCTGGGCTGAAGCACAGCGTATTGTTGAACTGCTCGAAGCTTCGGTTAGTACGCCCGATCATCACCCCTTGGCGCATGCAGTCAGCGACGATGGCAATCGCCACGCTCTCCGGCACCGGCTCCTTCGTCTCGCGGTCCTTGACCAGCTCCAGACCACAGAACAGGCCCTTGCCGCGCACATCACCAATGATTGGATACTTGTCCTGCAGCTCGCGCAGGCGACCCATGAAGTACTCGCCCATATGGGTGACGTTCTCCAACAAGCCCTCGTCCTCGATAATTCGCATATTCTCCAGCGCCGCCGCCGGGCCTGCGGTGCAGCCGCCGAAGGTGCTGATGTCGCGGAAGTAGCCCATCCGGTCATCGGCCTCACCCTTGAACGCCTCGAACACTTCCTCGGTGGTCACTGTGCAGGAGATCGCCGCGTAACCGCTGGCCACACCCTTGGCCATGGTGACGATGTCCGGCTTGATGCCGTAGTGCTGATAGCCAAACCACTTACCGGTACGGCCCAGACCACAGACCACTTCGTCAATGTGCAGGAGGATGTCGTACTTCTTGCAGATCGCCTGAATGGTCTCCCAGTAACCCTCCGGCGGCGTGATGACACCCCCCCCAGCGGTGATCGGTTCGAGCACCACGGCACCCACGGTATCCGGCCCTTCCGCGAGGATTACTCGCTCCATCTCCATGGCGGCGCGCACGCCATAGTCGGCCACATCTCCAAACTGCGAGCGGTATTCGCAGCAGTGGGGAAACTCGACGAAACCCGGGGTGAAGGGACCGTACTGGTTCTTGCGCTCGAACTGGCCGGTTGAGCTCAGCGCAGTAATGGTAGTGCCGTGGTAGTCACGCTCGCGGAACAGAATCTTGTGCTTTTTACCCCCGTATTTTTTGTGCGCGATCTGCCGCACGATCTTGTAGGCCTTCTCATTGGCCTCGGAACCGGAATTGGAGTAGTACACCCGGCTCAGGCCAGGCATCTTCTCGATCAGTTTCTTGGCGAACAAGGCACCAGGAATGTTGCCTGCGGAGTTGGCGAAAAAATTCATCTTCACCAGCTGATCGCGCACCGCGTCAGCAATACTCTCGCGGCCGTAACCGACGTTGACGGTCCACACACCGCCAGAGACCGCATCCAGGTATTCGTTGCCCTTGATGTCCCAGACGCGCATGCCCTTGCCTTCGACGATCATCAGCGGATCGTTCTGCTCCAGCGGTTTGTGCTGGGACAGGTGATGCCAGACGTGAGCGCGGTCACTGGCCACCGCCTCGACTGCATCGTACTCATGGGCTGTTGTTTTCATGCTTACCTCTCGACTGGTGCATTTTTATTGTTGGTCACCGGGCAGGAGACAAGCTCCAGGCACCGACATACGAAGGAGCAGTACTCGGCATCGCAACGCAGCACTGCCCGATCCACCCCTGACGACGAAACTAAGAACAAGCAGCGCGCGCAGTTAGAACCAGTTATTGCCCACGCGTGATGCCAGCCGTCAATCACCGCACTGGACTAGCGCCGCAGCCGCGATTGGCTCTTCAAGCGCTGCGCCGATCCCCCCACCCTGCGAGCACGATAGCCGTCACCGACAGGAGAACCTGAATGATTGAAGTGGAGATCAACGGGGTGGCCCAGTTGTTGCCGGCGGGCATCAATCTGGCGCAACTGCTCATCCAGCTACAGCTGCAAGAGCGACGCCTGGCCATTGAGTACAACCACGACGTGGTACCGCGCAGCGAGTACGCCGAGCTGCGCCTGCAACAAGGCGACCGCCTGGAGATCGTGCACGCCATCGGCGGCGGCTGATGCCCGCCGGCATAGTCATAACCCCCACCCGGAGCCTCTATGACCATCGCGAACACAACCCCCGACCCGCTCATCATTGCCAGCCAGGCCTACGCCTCACGCCTGCTGGTCGGCACTGGACACTATGCCGACCTGACCGAGACTGGCGCGGCAGTCGAGGCCAGCTCGGCGCAGATCGTTACGTTTGCGGTGCGCCGCAGCAACCTCGGCCAGGATGCCGATCAGCCCAACCTGCTTGAGGTGATCACGCCGGAGCGCTACACCCTTTTGCCCAATACCGCGGGCTGTTACACGGCCAAGGATGCGGTGCGCACCTGCTTACTGGCACGCGAACTGCTGGACGGCCACAATCTGGTCAAACTGGAAGTGCTTGGTGACAGTCAGACCCTCTACCCCGACATCGGCCAAACCCTGATTGCCGCCCAGCAATTGGTCGACCTGGGCTTCAAGGTGATGGTCTATACCAGCGACGACCCGCTGGTGGCCCGACGCCTGGAGGAACTTGGCTGCGTGGCGGTGATGCCCCTGGGCGCGCCGATCGGCTCCGGTCTGGGCATCCGTAATCCCTACAACATCCGCTTGATCGTGGAAAACGCCAAGGTCCCAGTGATCGTCGATGCCGGTGTCGGCACCGCTTCTGATGCCGCCATCGCCATGGAACTGGGCTGCGACGGGGTGCTGATGAACACCGCTATTGCCCGCGCCCGCGAGCCGATCCGTATGGCCTCGGCGATGCGCAAGGCGGTCGAGGCCGGCCGCGAAGCCTACCTGGCGGGACGCATGCCGCGCCGGCTCAGCGGGGACGCTTCCTCGCCGTTGAGCGGCCTGTTCCTGTAAATGAGCGAATGTGCAGCAGCGCCAAGGCGAGGCTAACGGCACCTTCCAGCGTTCTCTGGAATGCTCAACCGCGGGAGGATTCCCACGCCAAGGAAAGCGCCAGTTGCGCGGCCGCAGCCTGCAATTGGGGAATGTATTCGATCAAGTCGTTAAGGCTTTTCCGTGCCGTGGGCGCATGGCAGGCCAGCGCCGCCAGGCAATGACCCTCGGCACTTCTGATTGGCACGGCGACCGCCACCATACCTCTGACGAACTCCTCACTGTCAATCCCTACACCACGTGCGCGGATACGCTCCAGCTCGGTTTCCAACAGGTCGCCGTCGGTAATGCTGCGATCGGTCTGAGGCGTCAGTTCAAGGTGCTTGAGCATGGCCCTGCGTGTTTCCGCTGGCATCTCGGCGAGAAACAACTTGCCACTGGCGGTGCAATGTAACGGCACATGGGTGCCAGGCTCGACATGCAGGCGCAAAGGCTCGCGGGTTTCCACGCGGTCGATGTAGATCACAGAATCGCCATCCAATGCCGTCAGGTTGCAGGTTTCACCCAGCTGTAGCACCAGCGTCTGCAGAATAAGACGGCTTCGCTGAAGCACTACTTCGTTGCGCAGTAGCGACAGACCCAGGCGACTGGCGCGGGGACCGAGCAGGTAGGTCTTCTCGTCCACTTCGCGCAGCAGATAGCCGAGCCGCTCCAGCGCTACCAGCATGCGCAGCAGAGTGGCCTTGGGTGCCTCAAGCCGGTCGCACAACTGTGCGAGAGACAGCGGGGCATCCGCGTTGGCGACGGCTTCCAATAACAGCAAGGCGCGCAGGCTGCGATCCGGGTTTTCTCCGATAACCGGCTCCACTACGCCCTCCCTGTATTTCGGTTCGATTCGTACCATTATTAAAAACCTGATAAAAAGCCATATACAACCAACTCGTTAACTATCAAAGAGTTAGTCAACGTTTTAGCACGAAATATAGCGTGGACTTATAGGCACTCTAACTCTGGCCCCATATAAATGGAATGGATTGTTCTACTTTGCACGTGCAACTCGGGTTCATGACTATAAGAAAAAGAGGATTTTCGGATGACACGTGCCTATGACTTCGTCATTGTCGGTGCCGGTTCAGCCGGTTGTGTGCTGGCCAATAGACTCAGCGAGAACGGACGATACAGCGTTTGCTTACTCGAGGCGGGGCCTGCGGATCGGTATCCGTGGATCCATATCCCGATAGGCTACGCCAAGACCATGTTCCACCCGGTATACAACTGGGGCTTCTATACCGATCCAGATCCCGGCATGAACGACCGGCGCATCTACTGGCCGCGCGGCAAGGTGTTCGGTGGCTGCAGCTCAATCAACGGTCTCATTTTCATTCGTGGCCAGAGCGCCGATTACGATGCCTGGGCCAGCGCTGGTAACTCCGGCTGGGGCTGGGACGATGTATTACCCTACTTCCGCCGCGCCGAGTGCAACGACCTTGGTCCCGGCCCCACTCGCGGCACCGACGGGCCGTTGTCGGCGTCCAGCATCAAGGCGCGGCATCCCCTCACCGAAGGCTTTATCGGGGCGGCCAAAGAACTTGGCGTCCCCCTCATCCAGGACTTCAACACCGGTGATCAGGAAGGCGTCGGCTACTACCAACTGACCACACGCAAGGGTTTGCGCTGCAGCACCGCGGTGGCCTACCTGCACCCCGCCAGGCGTCGTCCGAACCTGACCATCGAGGCGCTCGCCCAAGCCGAAAAAGTCCTCTTCGAAGGAACCCGTGCCGTCGGCGTCCAGTACCGCCAGAACGGTCAGTCGCTGGCCGTAAAGGCTAAGCGCGAAGTGATTCTCAGCGCCGGTGCGCTGCAATCACCGCAATTATTGCAACTGTCCGGTATCGGCCCTTCGCAGTTGTTGGAAAAATTCAATATTGCAACGGTACATGCACTGCCAGGTGTGGGTGAAAACCTGCAGGACCATTTGCAGATTCGCCTGATCTACGAGTGCACCCAACCGATCACCACCAACGATGACCTGCGTTCGCCGCTACGTAAATTGCGCATGGGCCTGCAGTGGCTGCTGACCCGCGGTGGACCGCTGGCCATCGGTATCAACCAGGGCGGGCTGTTCACCCGGGTGCTGGAACAAAGCGGCACACCCGACATTCAGTACCACTTCGGTACGCTCAGCGCCGACTCTGCCGGCGGCAGCGTACATCCCTTCTCGGGCTTCACTATGTCGGTTTGCCAATTGCGCCCCGAAAGCCGCGGCTATGTGCGCATCACCTCGACCGACCCCCTGCAACCGCCGTCGATGCAGCCGAATTACCTGTCGACCGAACTGGACCGCAAAACGGTGATTGCAGCGGTGCGCTACACCCGCAAGTTAGCCGCGACCGGTTCGTTCAAGCCGTTGATTCGCAGCGAGTATCGGCCTGGCAACGAGATCCAGAGCGACGAACAGATTCTCGAGTTCTGCCGTCAGTACGGGGCGACCATCTTTCACCCATCCGGCACCTGCAAGATGGGTAATGATCCGCTTGCAGTGGTGGATTCGCGCCTGCGCGTACACGGCGTGCAGGGATTGCGGGTAGTCGACTGCTCGATCATGCCGACACTGGTCTCGGGCAACACCAACGTCCCCGTGGTCATGATTGCCGAAAAGGCCTCGACGATGATCCTCGAAGACTGCCTCCAACTCAGCGCCAGCACACATCACGCCATGGAGGCACCGGCGCCAGCACTGAGCGCGGTCGCCTCCTGATGGAACATTGAAAGTAGCGTGCCGCACGCGCTTACCCTCCATATAAAGACAACAATAGGAATACTCACATGTCCACGCCCAACCCCGTGCGCAAGGTGGTTATCGCGAGTGTTATAGGCGCCACCATTGAGTGGTACGACTTCTTCCTCTATGGCGTCGTCGCCGGTGTTGTATTCAATCATCTGTACTTTCCGAGCGATGACCCTCTGGTCTCTACCATGCTGGCCTACGTCACATTCGCCGTCGGTTTTCTCAGCCGTCCTATCGGCGGTGTGATTTTCGGTCATTTCGGCGACAGGATTGGACGAAAAAGCATGTTGATCATGACCATGATGATCATGGGCGTGGCCACCTTTCTCATTGGTCTGGTACCCAGTTACGACAGCATCGGTATCTGGGCACCGATCCTTCTACTGCTGCTGCGCATCGTCCAGGGCATCGGCCTTGGTGGCGAATGGGGTGGCGCAGTGCTGATGGCTTTCGAGTACGCGCCAAAACATAAGCGCGGTTTCTACGCCAGCCTGCCGCAGATCGGCCTGGCAATCGGCTTGTGCCTGGCCTCTGGTGTGGTGGGACTTCTGTCCTACGTCCTGACTGACGCACAGTTTCTCGAGTGGGGCTGGCGCATCGCTTTTCTGCTCAGCGCAGGCCTGGTGTTCGTCGGTACCTGGATTCGTCTGAACGTGATGGAAAGCCCTGAGTTTGCCAAGGTCAAAGCGGCCAACGCCGAAGCTGCCATTCCGTTCGTTGACATGATGAAGCGTTACCCCAAGAACGTACTGGCCGGTATGGGCGCGCGCTACATCGACGGCGTGTTCTTCAATGTGTTCGGCGTATTCTCGCTCAGCTACCTGACCCAGACACTCAACCTGCCACGTTCCGAAGCATTGATCGGGGTGATGGTGGCGGCGGTGGTGATGTGCTTTACCATCCCGATGTTCGGGGCCTTGTCCGATCGTATCGGCCGCACCCGCGTGTACTTCTGGGGTTCGCTGATCACCGCCCTCTGCGCCTTTCCGGCCTTCTGGCTGATGATGACCAGCAATGGCGACATGTTCATTATCTGGATGGCCATCGTGGTTCCCTTCGGTATTTTTTACGCTGCGATCTACGGCCCTGAGGCGGCAATGTTCTGTGAACTGTTCGACGCTAAAGTGCGCTACACCGGCATCTCTTTCGTCTATCAATTCTCCGGCATCTTCGCCAGCGGCCTGACCCCGATGATCGCCACCGCATTGATGCGAAGCAGTAATGGGCAGCCATGGACTACCTGTCTTTACGTGCTGTTCGCAGGCGCCATCAGCGCTTACTGCGCCTGGTGGATCGGCAAGCGCAAAGGCCCTCGGAGGACGAAAGAATTCAACGTTGACTCGCGCACCATACTCCCAAACCCATAAGTGCGCCTGGCTGGTACTGCAATCCAACCTCGGGCAACCTTGTCATTTACCAAGGCTTAGGGCAGGGTCGATACATTGAGATTTCTGCCACAGGAGTCACACATGTCAAAGCTATATCCCAGTATCGATCCCGAGGGGCTGATCGAGTATTCGGTGGTCTACACCGACCGCTCGCTCAACCACATGTCGCAGTCGTTCCAAGGGGTGATGAACGATATTTCCAGCACCCTCAAACAGGTCTATAACGCCCACGCGGTTGCGGTGGTTCCTGGTAGCGGCACCTTCGGCATGGAAGCCGTGGCTCGACAGTTTGCCAGCGGACAGCAGTGTCTGGTGATACGCAACGGCTGGTTCAGTTATCGCTGGAGCCAGATCCTCGATATGGGCAACATCCCGGCGGCCACCACGGTGCTCAAAGCCCGACCGATCGAGGACGGCCGCCAAGGCGCCTTCGCCCCACCACCACTGGACGAAGTGCTGGCAACCATTGCGGCGCAGAAGCCGCAGGTGGTCTTCGCCCCCCATGTCGAAACCTCATCGGGAATGATCCTGCCCGATGATTACCTGCGCACCGTCGGCGACGCCGTGCATGCGGTGGGAGGCCTGTTCGTGCTGGACTGCATCGCCTCGGGCGCACTGTGGGTCGACATGCAGGCGTGCGCCATCGACCTGCTGATCAGTGCGCCGCAAAAAGGCTGGAGCGCGTCCCCTTGCTGCGCCTTGGTGATGTTCAGCCCCTTGGCCCTCGAGCGCATCGAGCAGACGCAAAGCAGCAGCTTTGCCTGTGACCTGAAGAAATGGCTGCAGATCATGCAGGCCTACGAACAGGGTGGGCACGCCTACCACGCGACCATGCCCAGCGATGCCCTGGCGCGTTTTCGCGATGTGATGAAAGAGACCCAGGCCTACGGCTTCGACAAGGTCTGCGGCGAACAGCAGAAACTCGGCGACCGGGTACGCGCGCTGTTGACCGCCAAGGGGATCAAGAGCGTGGCCGCAGCTGGCTTCCAGGCCCCTGGCGTGGTGGTCAGCTATACCGACGATGCCGAGATCAAGAGCGGAAAGAAATTTGCCTCGCACGGTCTGCAGATCGCTGCTGGAGTGCCGCTGCAATGCGACGAGCCGGCCGACTTCCAGACCTTCCGCATCGGCCTGTTCGGACTCGACAAGCTGCACAATATCGAGCGCACGGTCAGCACACTTGAACATGCGCTGGATGAGGTCATGCGCAGCTGAGCCACTTGTCTACGCTGAGGCAGCAGGCTCCCTGTCCCAAGAGGGAGCCGAGCGCAGGCAAGCTCCCCCTGAGTGCCCGCAATCAAAGCTGTCGCACAACCTCCTTGCGTGCGCAAACCCTGTGATGTCCACCGTCTGTATCGATTCCAGGCCAAGGCAGGCGCGGTGCATTCAGCACGACGGCGCCCAATGCCTGAGGAAGTCGATGAATTTTTGCTGAACCGGCGTCACCGACGTTTTCAACCAGGTGGCCAACGTGCAGATCCGGGCATCCACCCCCTTCAGCGGGATTAGTACCACGCCCTTGCGATTGAAATTACCCGCACTTTCCAAGTGGACAGTAACACCGATATTGGCCGCAACAAATCCAAACACACCTTCGCTGTTGTATGCCTCTTGCACGACATCAGGCAGAAACCCGGCACTGATGCAAAGCGCATCGAGCTGTCTACGATAGTGCGACCATTGGCTCATTACACCCAATACGAAAGGCTCTTGCGCAAGATCCGACAACATCACCTCGGTCTGTTCAGCGAGCGGGTGGTTCTGCGGCAACACCGCGACAAAGCGATCACGCTGCACTTCGATGCTGTCGATATCCGGATCCAGGAAGGGCCCGGTAATAAAAGCGAACTCGATGACACCGTCCTTCAATAGTTCGAGCTGCTGCTGGGTCGAACCATAAACCAGGTCGGCTTTGATCTGTGGGTAGCACCGGTGAAAGCCGTCGAGGATGGTCGGCAGCTGTCCGGAGACCGCGAAATCGGTATAGCCGATACACAGTTGGCCAATCTTGCCGGCACCGGCCTTGCGTGCCTGATGCACGGCGCTGTCCAGCCGCTCGAATACCATTCGGCTTCCCTCGAGGAAAACCCGACCTGCTTCGGTCAACTCGACCCGGCGATTACTGCGCGACAACAGCACCTCGCCAACCGCTTCCTCCAGCTGCTGAATAGTTCGGCTCAGGGCCGGTTGCGCCAGGTTCAGGCGCTCAGCCGCCCGGCGAAAGTGCAGTTCTTCGGCAACCGCCTCGAAGGCTCGCAGATGACGCAAATCGATTCGCACATTAATACCCAATAGGCATCATTCGTTATCGAACCGATATTATACAGGTCACATTCAATCCTCTACCCTCACGCTAAGTAACCCAGCTGAAAGTTGCAGTGGTGCCGGACGTGCGAACGTCGACTCACCATTCAAAAGACATAATAAATATAAAAAGAGGGTTGATGATGGAAAGCACATTCCACGGAATAATCGCTTTTGCCCTACTGGCCAGCATGCTGCTGTTGGGCAGCATCCTGCGCAACCGTATTGGCCTGTTTCGCAACTCGCTGGCTCCGGCCAGTATCCTCGGCGGCATGCTCGGGTTCGCGCTGTTATCGTTCGAGCTGATACCCGGCTTTGAAGCGGGTGATTTCGAGAGCCTGACTTTTCACTTTTTCACCCTGAGTTTCATGTCTCTGTGCCTTACCGGAAAAAGCAAAGACGCCTCACTTTCAGGAGGCAGCGTAGTGCGCGGCGGCCTTTGGCTCACGCTGATCTGGACGATCAGCCTGGGATTACAGGGCGTGGTCGGCTATCTGGTCATCAGCGGCTATGACGCCCTGACTGGCGCCAGCGTCAGCGAGTGGCTCGGAGCAATTGTCACTCACGGCTTTACTCAAGGCCCGGGCCAGGCGCTGACCTATGGCGGAATCTGGGAGAAGGAATACGGGATTGAAAATGCCGCTCAGGTCGGCATGATTTACGCTTCCCTCGGCTTTCTGGTGGCCTTTGTGGTCGGCGTACCGGTGGCCAACAACTTTATCCGTCGTGGTCTCAATGCCAACCGCGCCTCGAATATCGATGGGGACTTCAAATCCGGGTTTTACAGCGGGACAAAAATACCGGGCAACGGCCATATGGTCTCGCACCCGGCCAATCTCGACTCACTGGCCTATCACCTGGGACTGCTCGGCGTTGCCTATCTGATTACCTACGTCTGGCTGAGCTTCATGCAGGTTCAGATCAAGGATTTCTCAGCCGGCGGCATCAACCTCTCGGTCCTGTTCAGCTATAACCTGTTTTTCCTTCACGGCCTGGCTGTTTGCGTGCTGCTGCGCCTGGGGATCGACCGTTTCGGCCTGTCGCACCGGGTCGATGACGAAACCCTGAAACGCATAACCGGTTCATCCGTCGATTTCATGGTGGTCGGTACCCTGATGAGCATCAAGTTTGCTGTGCTCTATGCACTGCTGACGCCAATCCTGCTGGTGACGGCTACCGTCACTCTGGTCACCCTGATCGGCTGCCTGTATCTCGGCCGCCTGAGCGGTGTCCTCGGACCGGAGCGGGCCATTACCGCCTTTGGTTGCTGCTGCGGCTCGACCGGCACTGGCCTGCTGCTGTTACGCATGATGGATGCCAATTTCAGTACATCAGTGCCCAAGGAACTCGCCTTCTTCAATCTGGCGATCATCTTCACCACCGCCCACATCCTGTTCTTCTTCGCTCCGCTAGTGCCTTCGCTGGGTGGGTGGCATTACCTCATGGTGTTCGGTGGCACGGCGCTGCTCTTCCTCGCCTGCATTCCACTGCTGATGAAATTTAGAACGAGTGCCAATACCACGCTGGCCACTGGGGCCAAGGAGTCCTGCCGATGAGCATTACCATCTTCAGCGCCAAGCGCATCCATACCATGAATCCGTCTCAGCCTGAGGCCACTCACATCGCGGTGCGCGACGGCCGCGTGCTTGGCGTCGGCCCGCTGGAGGCGATGCAGGAACTGGGCGACTACACGCTGGATCAGCGCTTTGCCGACAACATCATTATGCCGGGCTTCGTCGAAGGACATAGCCACGCCCTGGAAGGCGCGATGTGGAATTACCTCTATCTGGGATATTTTCACCGCATCGATCCTGAAGGCTTGCGCTGGGCTGGCGCCGACAGCATCACCACCATGCAACAACGCCTGCGGGAAGGCGCCGAGACGCTTGCGCCCGGTGAGCCGCTGATCGCCTGGGGTTTCGACCCAGTCTATTTCGAAGGTACGCGGCTCGATCGACACCTGCTGGATGCCGCCGTGCAAGACCGCCCTGTCGTGGTGATGCATGCAAGCCTGCACGTGATGACGGTCAACAGCCGGATGCTCCAGCAGTCTGGCCTTCACCAGCATCCAGGTATTGAAGGAATCATGCTCGACGCCCAGGGCCAGCCTAACGGCGAGCTGCAGGAAATGGCGGCGATGCATGCCATCTTCGAGACCCTGGGGGTGAATCTGTTTGAGGCGGTATCGGCCCCCAGCACCCTGCGACGTTATGCCCAGGTTGCCCGCAATGCCGGGGTCACGACCATCACCGATCTCTACAACCCCCTGACCGATGACGGGATCGCCGCGCTAAGACAAGTGACGGGCGAAGCGCACTTTCCAGTGCGCCTGGTGCCTGCCATGAGTGCCTTGGCCTGGTCGCCGGAACAGGGAGTCGAGCGACTGCTGCACTGCCTTGAGTTGGGCAACGACAAACTGCAGTTCGGCCTGGTGAAAATGATGACGGACGGTTCCATTCAGGGCTACACGGCGCGAATGAAGTGGCCTTACTACCACGACGGGCATGCCAACGGCATTTGGAATGCGCCTCCCGAAGCCCTGCAACGGATGGTACAGGTCTACCACCAGGCCGGGCTGCAGCTGCATATCCATACCAATGGCGACGAAGCGGTCGAACTGATGCTGGATGCGGTGGAGAGCGCCCTGGATCTGTGGCCGCGTGCCGATCATCGGCATACGCTGCAGCATTGCCAGGTGATTGACCATGCGCAACTACGGCGCACTGCGAAACTCGGCCTGTGCCTGAACATGTTTGCCAACCACTTGTATTACTGGGGCGATATCCACCGCCGACACACCTTGGGCTACGAACGCAGTCGCCGACTGGAGCCTCTCGCCTCGGCACGGCGCCTGGGCATAGTCACCGCGATCCACAGCGATGCTCCGGTCACTCCACTGGGGCCGCTATTCACCGCCTGGTGCGCGGTGATGCGAGAAAGCGCATCCGGCGAAGTGCTGGGTGTAGAAGAGCGAGTGAGTGTTGCCCAAGCACTGGAAATGATCACCCTTGGCGCGGCCTACACGTTGCGCCTGGACCACAAGGTCGGCAGCCTCGAGATCGGCAAATTCGCGGATATGGCTGTGCTCGATCAGGATCCGCTGACCATCGACCCGGCCCACTTGCGCAATATCCGCGTTCTGGCGACTGTGTTGGGAGGTGAGGTTCATGCCAACACCTGACCCGGTCCCTCTCACGGTCATCACCGGTTTCCTCGGAGCGGGCAAGACCACCTACCTCAATACGCTGATTCGACAGGGGCTGCCCCGCGACAGCCAGATCGTGGTGAATGACTTCGGCGATATCAATATCGATGCCGAGCTGATTGAGTACCGCGATGACCGGATCATACGGCTGGGCAATGGCTGTATCTGCTGCACCCTAGGAGGAACACTGGCGGAACAACTGGCCCAACTGCTGCGTTTGAAGCCGCGCCCTGGTGCCCTCTATATCGAAGCCAGCGGTGTCGCCGAGCCCGCGCGCATTGCGGATATTGCGCGGGTTTCCCGTCAGTTGAAGCTTGAGTCGGTGGTCTGCCTGGTCGATGCCAGCCAGATTTCCCATCATGCCCGGAACCGTTATACCGGCGACGTCTGGCGCGCCCAGATTACCGCCTGCACCCAACTGATCATCAATCGCCTGCCGGCGGACGACAGCATCGAATACGCGCACGCGCTGGACGTTCTTCGAGCGTTGAACCCCCACGCACTACAGGCACTCAACGACAGCTGGGGCCCAACCCCTGTAAACCCGGTGCCCGCGACTGATCGTCTCAAACCAATGCCGCCCCTTCCTTCCTTGGGCGAACCTGGCTGGCGTTCTGTGAGTTTGAACTACGCAAGCGCTATCGATGCGGCTCGGCTCGAACGATTGCTGCATGAATATGCCGATGTCGTCCTGCGCGCCAAAGGCATATTGGCTCGGCTCGATCGTAACGGGTCCCAGGTTCTGCAGCTAAGCGGGCGCAGCATCCGCTGGCTGCCGGCCACGCGCGCGGCAGCGGGCAACTATCTGGTTTGCATCGGTATCAAGGGCGCGCGCTTTGACGAGCTGAGCGCCGAACTGATGCAACTGGAATGCAATCAAGATCCAGTGACCCAAGGTTCGAAGACTGCAATGCCCGCCGACAGTCAGGCGCAGTAGTCCCAGGCCAGCCGGCCGCGACCTGTTGCGCCTGCGCCAAAGGAGCCGACTACCCCAACAGACTTAATGACAGACAAGATAACTGCCATGACCGACCTTGAGACGCTGAGGGAAATGGGCAGCAGCTCCTTCGAAATCATCTCCCGCTTCAGCTTGCGTCGCGAGCACGACCGCGCAGTTCCATTTCGGGACAGCACCGTCACAGTCAGGCATGGCCACCACTGATCGATCGCAGCCCGATGCTGCGCCCTGGCCGAACTAAAGCAGCTGACCGGTATCGGCGAATAACCACGCTCACCCGGTCGAGGCCAGGTTGGTGGCCCCGCAAGATAATGGAACAACTGAACCGATTCGACTTCAGGCGCTGGCCCGATCGTTCTGCTCCTGCATCAGGCTGGCCATCCTGCGACCGAACAGCTGAGCCAGCGCCTCGGGATCGCCCGCAGCTTCGTCCAACGCCTCGACTATGGCCTGCAACGTCGGTCGGGTCTTGGCCAGCAGTTCGTCGAGGTAAAACTGCGGCGTGACCTGAGTGTGCGCCTCGTAGCGGCGAAATAGCGCGAGCAACTGCGGGTCCAGCTTGATCGTCAGCGTATCGTTGGACATCTGATGGCCTCTCAAGAGCATTCGGCGGCGACCGCCGTTCGGTTATTCACTGGCACCATCCTTGGCCGTCACCGCCATGAACCATAGAGCCAGTTTTCGCCCGACAGTGGCGCCAGCCACCACTGGCCGCATCAGGCGCCGGTATCTGGTCCCACTCCGGCTCCGACCCCGCCTCTAGAATCATGACTTCTACTCGCGGCCCAAAGGCGACACTCATGACCGACCTGAACATCGAACCCGCCAGCCGTCTTGTCCCCGCCCGGGAGTTGTTCGATATCGACTCCAGCCTGCGCGTCCCCGTGTTCCTCACCCCCAACGAGCAAGTGCCGGAAATCGATCCGGCTTACCGCTTCAACCCGCAAGTAACGCTGGCGATCCTTGCAGGCTTCACCCGCAATCGCCGGGTGATGCTGCAAGGCCTGCACGGCAGCGGCAAGTCGACCCATATCGAGCAGGTCGCTGCGCGGCTCAACTGGCCTTGCACCCGCGTCAACCTTGACGGTCATATCAGCCGCCTGGACCTGATCGGCAAGGACGGTATTGTCCTGCGTGACGGTAAGCAGGTAACCGAATTCCAGGAAGGCATCCTGCCCTGGGCACTGCGTCGGCCCATGGCACTGATCTTCGATGAATACGACGCCGGCCGCCCGGACGTCATGTTCGTCATCCAGCGCATCCTCGAACGCGACGGCAAGCTCAACCTGCTCGACCAGAACCAACTGATCCATCCGCACCCCTCGTTCCGACTCTTCGCCACTGCCAACACCGTTGGCCTGGGTAACCTGAACGGGCTGTACAACGGCACCCAGGTGCTCAATCAGGCGCAGCTGGATCGCTGGAATATAGTCGCCACCTTGAACTACCTGCCCCAGGCTGAAGAAGTCGCGATAGTCGCCGCGCGGGTGCCGCACCTGCTCGCCCGCCACGGTGAGGGTTTCCTGGCGCAGATGGTGGCGGTGGCTGACTTGACCCGCCAAGGCTTCGCCGCGGGTGACCTGTCGACCCTGATGTCGCCTCGCTGCGTGATCTCCTGGGCAGAAAACATGGAGATTTTCAGCGATCCGGCGCTGGCCTTCCGCCTGTCGTTCCTCAACAAATGCGATGAAGCAGAGCGGCCAATCGTCGCCGAATACTACCAACGCTGTTTCGACCAGGAGCTGACCGAATCGGCGTTTCCTTTGCTGGCACTGGCCTGAACTCGCACAGGAAACTCCCATGAGCCAGCCGCCACGGCGCGAAAAACGCCAGCAACAACTCGAGGAACTCTGCGCAGCGACACTGCGGGCGCTGTCCGGTGAGCGACACGTGCGCTACCGCGGCGGCCGTCTGGAAGTCCAGGAGCGGCACGTCCCGGTGCGTGCGCCGCATCTGCACCCGGACCCCGAGCGCGATCAGAGTCTGGCCTGGCGCGGGGTGGCTGACAGCCTGGCGTTGCGCTTGAAACACAGCGATCAGGCACTGGTCAGCCAAGTCCTCCCGACGCAGCCCATCGCGCGCCTGGTCTTCGAACTGCTCGAGCAACTTCGCGTCGAGTCGCAGGTGGCCGACTGTCACCCCGGCGTGCGGCGCAATCTGTTGCAGCGTTTCGAGCAGTGGAGCCAGCAGTTTCTCGACGCTGGACAGGCCGAGGGACACGTCGGCCTGCTGCTCTTCACCCTGGCGCAGATGAGCTGGATTCTGCTGTGTGGCGGCCGCGTCGGGGAACAGACGGAGATGCTCATTGAAGCGCCACGCCTGAGCCTGCTCGGTCATTTCGGCGCGGCCTTCGGTAGGTTGCGCCGCTGTCGCCATAACCAAGCGGAGTTCGCCGGGCATGCGTTGTTGATTGCCGCCAAGGCCCAGGAATTGATCGAGCAACTCGATGCCGAACTGTTCGGTAACGACGAGCGCAAGGCCTCGAAAGTCGCCGAAAAGACTCATCGGGCCTTCGCCCTGTTACTGGACGTGGATCAGGATGGCGAGGGTGACGTCAGCACCAGCGGTGCTGCTCAAGGTAATCCGCGAGACAGCAACAACGCCTTTACTTATCAGGTATTCAGCCGCGACTACGATTGCGAGCGTAACGCCGCCAGCCTGGTACGGCCCCAATTGTTGCGCGAACTGCGCCAGCGCCTGGACCGTCGCCTGGCCGGCCAGGGCCTCAATCTGCCCCGCCTGGCCAAGCGCCTGGGTGCCCTGTTGGCAGCGCCTCGTCGAGATGGCTGGGCCTTTGCCCAGACCGACGGACAGATCGATGCCGGCCGCCTCAGTCGCCTGATCATCAGCCCCGAACAACGCGAGATTTTTCGCCACGAGCATGAGCGCCCGCACAGTGATTGCCTGGTCAGTCTGCTGATCGACAACTCCGGCTCCATGCGCAACCACATCGAAAGCGTCGCCTTGCTGGCTGACGCCTTCAGTCGTGCCCTGGAACTGGCTGGCGCTCGCAGTGAAATCCTTGGCTTCACGACCGGCCAATGGAACGGCGGGAGCCTTTTGAAGCGCTGGCGCGGCATGGGCCAGCCAGCCAATCCGGGAAGACTCAACGCGCTTAGCCATCTGGTCTACAAGGATGCCGAAACGTCCTGGCGCCGCGCCCGGCCGAACATTGCCGCGCTGCTCAAGTCCGACCTTTTTCGCGAGGGTATCGACGGCGAGGCGCTCCTCTGGGCGCGTCAGCGGCTGCTGCAGCACGACGCACGACGGCGCATTCTGATCGTCATCTGCGACGGCTGCCCGATGGACAGCGCCACCCACCAGGCCAACCAGCAGGACATCCTCGACCTGCACCTCAAGCACGTGACGCGGCAGATCGAGCAGGAGGGCAGCATCGAGTTGTACGCCCTCGGCGTCGGCCTGGACCTGAGCCTCTATTATCGCCGGAGCCTGGAGCTTGATTTGTCGCGCAGCTTGGACAATGCCGTATTCGACGAAATCCTGCGTCTGCTCAACGGCCGCCACTGAGCCCGATGATGCCTCCCCGGCGGGGGGCGATCGGTGCGGTCCTGCTAATCCTCAGCTTTGGTGTACCTCCTGTCGCGTCTGCTCGGCCTGGACTTCGGATTCGGATTCGGCATGCTCAGGGCGGCAGTGTGGACATCTTCGGCGCTTACGCGGAACTGGCGATTCAGACGTGTTGCCGCAGAACAAGAGCGCTGAGCACAACACCCTCTTCACCGTGATCTGCGTCGCCGCGTTGAGCAACCTGGCGATGATCATCTATCTGATCGTTGCCAAGCGTTTGGAATGGGATGCTCATCAGGTCAACGTCGTTTCGCAGTCGTTGCTGCTGCGTCGACGCAACACCGGCAAAGTCCCGCGGCGGGCTCTGCCATCGGCCTTGTTCACCATGTTCTTAGTGGTGTTCGTCGGCATCAACAGCAGCGACTTGGCTGCTGCCTGAGGTCAGACGTTGGCGCTAGACATATCACTCTGGCGCCTGTTATCGCCATTTCCACGCCGGGCATGAAGATTTCGATCAAGGCGTTGCTCGCGCTTGGCTAGCGCCCGGCGAGCTTGCTGGTAGCGGAAACGACCTTTCTTGAGGTTTTGATCCTGCTTACCCTCAAGTTCCGCGTTTGAAAGGCATCTAGGCGAGCCTGATCCTGCGTTGTGTCCGACAGCGCACGGCGTTCTTCGTTGTACGGGGCGAGGCGTCATTGGATCCCCGCCTTCGCGAGGACGACGGCGAATCACTTCACACTGTCCTCCTCCATACGCGTCACCCCATGACCCAGGTCACCGCGGCTTTCGTGGGCTCGGCCGAGCCGGGCGATATTACTGCGCAGAGGCCGAACGCACTCAAGCGAGTCGCAACGGCTAGCTGTTCGCCGGTACGACCTCCGGCAGGCCCTTGATCCGCCGCCAAATGCTGCGACTGATGAACGCCAATAGCAGAATCGCTAGGCTGACTACGCCCAATGCCAGCGGCATGCGTTGCTCTGGTATGAAGGCCATGCCGGTGACTATGCCGAGCATGCCAAAGATGGCGACGTAGGTCAGGTAGGGATAGCACCACATCCGAACCTTGAGTTTCTCCGGCGCCTCGCGTTCCAGCTTCGCGCGCAGGCGCAGCTGAGACAGGGCGATCAGTACATAGACGAAGATCGCCACGGTGCCATAGGAGTTGACCAGAAAGGCGAAGATGGTGTCCGGCGATATGTACGACATGATCACCGACAGATAGCCGAACAGCGTGCCGAAAAAGATTGCGCGGCGCGGCACGCCGCGCGCGGACAGCTTGGCCAGGCTGCGCGGTGCGTCGCCGCGTTTGGTCAGTGCGAACAGCATGCGCGAAGACGCATAGATGCCTGAATTGAGACAGGACAGCACCGCCGTTAGCACGATGGCGTTCATCACGTGCGCGGCCCAGTCGAAGCCCATGGCTGCCAGAGCGCTGGAATAGGGCGTGAGCATGGCGGGCGAGTCCCAGGGAACCAGGGTGACCACCAGCAGGATCGAGCCGACATAGAAGAACAGAACGCGGGTGATCACCGAGTTGGTGGCCCGCGCGACCGAGCGTACCGGATCGGCAGATTCGGCGGCAGCCACGGTGACGATCTCCGCGCCGAAGTAGAATCCGGTCGCGGCCACCGCGCCGGTAAGCACTGGGCCGATGCCGTTGGGCATGAAGCCGCCGTGACTGAGCATCGAACTCAGCCCATGGTGGGTTTCGGTCGGCCACATGCCTAACAGATACAGCCCGCCCAGAAGCAGAAAAACCAGGATTGCCGCGACCTTGATCGAGGAGAACCAGAACTCGAACTCGCCGAAGGAGGCGACCGAGCACAAGTTAGTGAAGGTCAGAATGATCATCAGCGTCAGGCTGATGGCCCAGGCCGGTACCTCCGGCAACCAGAACTGAATGAGCGAGGCGCCAGCCACGGCCTCCACTGCGACGACGATCACCCAGAAATACCAATACATCCAGCCGGAGAGGAAACCGGCCAGTTGGCTTGTCTGTGGATGATCGGCCCAGGCCATGCGCGCATATTCGTAAAAGGATCCGATGGTCGGCAAGGCGCAGGCCATTTCGCCGAGCATGCGCATGATCAGTATGACCAGTACGCCGGTGACCAGAAAGGAAAGCAGGGCAGCGGGCCCTGCAGACTGGATGACCACGCCGCTGCCGACGAACAGGCCGGCACCGATGACACCACCCAGAGCGATCATAGCCATGTGACGTTGCTTGAGTCCCGATTGCAGGCCGCCGTTGGAGTTCTCCGATCGGGTTTGTTGAGGTACGGACATGCTGCTCACCCCATTTCGTTATTATTTTAGGTTTGAAAGTCAGTACAGAAGCAGTCGTTCATCGATCCTTCATGGTATGGGGAGCGAATCTGGCTGCCTGCGCAGTGTCTTCCGGGAGTGCAGAACTTTTTAGGACCAATTGCGGCGCGCTGCTGGAGCCACGCCGGGACATTCGGCGGCGGGCGATCAGCGCGAGTAGTTCGTTGAAAACCTGACTGTTCAACGACGAAGACAGGCAGGGCTTGTTCGAATCCCTTCAGGCAGATGCCTGATGGGGACGAAGCATCATTATCCTGAAGAGGCTCCGGAGCGCTGGGAAGTGGTGACGGGATGCCACATTCACATTGGCCCTGTTACTAACGCTATGTTTGCTGCTTTTGTTTCCAAGACAGGCTATGTAACTCAGGCAGAGCGACCACTGGCTCCTCGCGCTTACCCTGGTGTCTCGCCGCACTTGCTGCAGCCGGCATCGTTGGTGTTCACACCGCCAAGCGAGCCTGTCAGCCTCGACGACGTCAGACGGTGCCACAGGCCATGGATACCACTTCTTCGCATATCGGCTTTCGATGCGTAATACGACGGAAGCCTGATAGCGCAGTGGATTGACAGGCATAGCCAGCGAGGCGCTCGGTCGACAGTCGCGCATCGATCTCAGCGAGCAGTCATTGCCGATACTGATGAAACGATACCTGGAATCGGAGGGCTGAATACCAGCTCCATCGTCTATTCGGCTCCAGAATAACCAAAAGGGGACAGATCTGAAATCTGTCCCCTTTTGGATTGCGGGCTGCAAGATGCATCCTTGCCCCAGCTCAAATCAGAAGCTGTACTTGGCCGTCAGCATCAGATTCCGCGGATTCCCATAGCTATCCCCCCCATAGCTCGCCGAATTGGCGATAGCCGAGTAATACTTACGATCAAACACATTATTCGCATTCAGCTGCAGATCCAGATTCTGATTCACCCGATAACCCGCCATCAGATCGGTAATCGCATACCCACCCTGCTCCAACCGATAGCTGCCGCCGTCAGCCAAGTCGACATCGTTATACATCCGGCTCTGCCACGAAACATTCCCCCCAACCCGCAGTTTCTCCAGCGCCCCCTGGAAGCGGTAGCTGGTCGTCAGCTTGAACAGATGTTCCGGCATGTCCGTATCGAACCGCTGATTCACATTCTCAGGGTTCGCATCATCCTTGGTGGTATGCGTTCGGGCATAGGTATACCCACCTCCCACTTGCCAGTTCTCGGTCAACGCCCCCTGCAGTTCGATATCGATCCCCTGGCTGCGTATTTCCCCGGAAGCCTCATAGCAGCTCGCCTGCGGGCAATTCGGCACGAACACCTGCACGGCGCGGTTTTCCTGATCGACACGGAACAACGCCAGGCTCGCGTTCAACGCACCGTCGAAGTATTCACCCTTGATCCCGATCTCGTAGTTCTTGCCCACGATCGGTCTGACCGGGGTACCGGAGGTGTCTTTTTCGCTCTGCGGGGTGAAGATGTCGCTGTAGCTCAGGTAGACCGAGTGATGGTCGTCCAGGTCGTAGATCAGGCCGGCATAGCGGGTGACGTTGCGGGTAACCTTGTAGTCGCCCTCGCCATCGCGGTTGTCGTAGTCATACCAGTCCAGGCGCCCGCCGAGGATCAGCTTCAGCGGGTCGGCCAGACTCAGACGGGTGGTCATGTAGACGCCATCCTGGGTGGTGACTGCGCGGTCGTTGCCGGTATGGACGAAGTCAGGCTTGCCGGCATTGATCGGCCAGTTCGTGTCGTACGGGGAGTAGTTGTGGGTGGTCATGTCGTAGATGCGCTTGCTGGCACCCATCACCAGTTCATGCGTGCGCCCGAACGCCTGGAACGGGCCGCTGACGAAGGCGTCCACACCGGCCTGGTTTTCATCGTGGGCGGACTGGTAGACGGTCCGGGCCAGCGTGTTGTTTACCCAGCGCGACTGGTAGGACCCGGAGAACAGCGCGTTCTGTTCGGCGTAGCTGGCGTTGACCTGGAGCTGCCAGTCATTGGCCAGGCGATGACGCACTTCGGCGAAGAGGGTGTTGATCTCCTGGTCCTTGTTCTCCCAGTCGGTACCGGGGTTGTACGAACGCGGCAGGTCCAGGTGATGGCCGTCGAGGCCGATCATCGAACTGCCCCAGAAGTAGTTGGTCTTGTCCTTCTGGTGGGAGAAGCCGAGGGTCAGGGTGGTGTCTTCGCTCAGGTCCGCCTCGGTGACGGCGTAGAACAGGTTGTGGTCTTCCTCCACGTCGTCGATGAAGCTGTTGGCGTCGCGGTAGGAAGCCACTACCCGGCCGCGCAGGGTTCCGCTGTCGTTGAGTGGGCTGGAGGCATCGATCTCGCCGCGGTAATCGTCCCAGCTGCCGACGGCGCCGGTCAGGGTGACGCTCTGCTCGGCCAATGGCCGCTTGCGGACCAGGTTGATTGCCGCCGAGGGGTTGCCTGCGCCGGTCACCAGGCCGGTGGCGCCACGCACGACCTCGACCCGGTCGAACATCGCCAGGTTCGGTTGGGCGCCGACCGTCACGCCCGAGTAACCGCTGGGGATGCCGTCGTACATGAGGTTGTCGATGTCGAAGCCGCGCGCCGAATAAGCCTGTCGGCCAGGGCCGTTGGCGAAGTTGAGGAACAACCCAGGGGTGGCGGCGACCACGTCATTGATGCTGGTCATGGCCTGGTCGTCCATGCGCTGGCGCGTTATCACGGTGACGGCCTGGGGTGTTTCACGCAGGGTCAGCGGCAGCTTGGTCGCGGTCGACATGGCGCCGGTGGTATAGGAACTGGAGCCTTCGGTGGTGCTGCCCAGTTGAGTATTGATGATTTCCGTGGCGCCCAATTCCAATGTGGTTGGCTTGGACGTGTCCTGTGCCTCGCTGCTTTCTTCGGCCAAGGCCGGGGTCAAGGTGGCCATGCAGATGGCCATGGCCAAGAGATTGCGTGACGGGCTGAAATGCTGCAGCGAGGTCGTGCGTGACATGGTCAATTCCTGTAAGAGGTGTCGCTTATGATTATGAGAATTATTACCAGTTATTTTGTCAGGATTTTTCACGTCAAAAAAGCGGTATGTGAAAAATTTGTGAGTTGCGGCCGCTGACCGTTCGTATGAGCGCTGCGAGCGGCTCCACGAGTAGGCGGTAAGCCATCCACTCTCGAGCAATCCTCTTGAACGTCCGCCCAGGCGCAGCCTCATAAAGTGAGAAAGGGCAACGCGCCGCGCTGCCTCGTCACGACTGGAGGACAGGCTCACATGAAAATCCTGATGGTTCTTACGTCTCACGATCAGTTGGGTGATACCGGCAAGAAAACCGGTTTCTGGCTGGAGGAATTCGCCGCGCCCTACTACGCCTTTGTCGATGCCAAGGCCGAGATCACCCTCGCCTCGCCCAAGGGTGGCCAGCCACCGCTGGACCCGAAAAGTGACGAAGACGACGCTCAGACCGAAGCCACTCGACGTTTCCGCGGGGATACGAAAGCCCAGGCAGCGTTGGCCAACACCTTCCCGCTAGGCGAAGTCGATCCCTATGATTTCGATGCCGTGTTCTACCCCGGTGGCCATGGCCCACTGTGGGACCTGGCCGAGGACGTGGACTCGAAGACGCTTTTGGAATCCTTCTACGCGTCCAATAAACCGGTGGCGGCCGTGTGTCACGCGCCTGGCGTCCTCAAGCACGTCATGGCTCCGGATGGCGGTGCCGTGGTGAAAGGCAAGAAGGTAACCGGCTTCAGCAACTCCGAGGAAGAAGCCGTGGGTCTGGCCCAGGTGGTGCCATTCCTGGTGGAAGACATGCTCAAGCATGCAGGCGCCGAGTATTCCAAGGCTGACGATTGGGCGAGCTATGTCGTGGAAGATGGGCACCTGATCACCGGGCAGAACCCCGCCTCTTCCAAGGCTGTCGCCCAGGCGCTGCTGAAGCGGCTCGAACAGGAACAAAAGGCCTGAGTCCGGGCTGCAGGGGTGGGCTGTGGTGGTGACGTGCAGGCGACGTATAGGCAACGGCTGGTGACGGGTTTGGTCATGTCATCTGCTGGGTTGCTTATGGCCTCATCGCGGGACTAGCCCGCTCGCCACCGGGCGCGTCGTCTTCGCTACACCGCCTACCGGTGGCGAGCGGGCTGGTCCCGCGATGAGGCCATAAGCCCCGACGCAAGGCACGCACCTACAGAGGGCATGCCTTGAGCGCTATAAGACTTCAGAACCCCGGCGAACCGACCGTCACCGCTCTTGCATGCGCACGCGAAGTCACAATCCCGATAAACGAAATCACGATCGCCAGCCCCAGCGTCGCGCTGACTTCCGCGCGGTGCGCTTCGATAAACATCATCACCCCCCAGGGCGCAGCTGATGAAGACGATCACCGCCCAGGTCAGCCAGGGGAACAGCCACATGCGAAAGCCCAGTTCGACGTTCTCGCGCTCCAGCCGAGCGCGCATGCCCAGCTGGGAGATGGCGATCACCAGGTACACCAGCAAGGCAATGGCCCCGGAGCTGGCCAGCAGGAACTCGAACACTCCGGCGGGCGCGAAGAAGTTGAGAATGGCGATGCCCGCGCCGATCAGGGTGCTGCCGAACACCGCCGCGCGCGGTACGCCGACCGACGATGGCTGCTTCAGCATCGCCGGTGCCTGGCCCCGCTTGGCCAGCGAATAGAGCATGCGCGAAGCGATGTAGATGGACGAGTTCATGCAACTGGCCACGGCGATCAGCACCACCAGCTCGACCAGAAAGGCCGCGTAGGGGATGTTCATCAGCTCCAGCGCCCGCGGATAGGAGCCCAGGACCGCAAGCTGCGGGTCGTTCCACGGCACCACGGAGATGATCACGAAGATCGAGAGGATGTAGAAGGTGCTGATCCGCCAGATGACCGAGCGCGTCGCCTTGGCGATGTTGCGCGAGGGGATGTCGGATTCGGCGGCGGCGACGGTCACCGCCTAGGCGCTTGGACTGCGCCGCGACTGTTGGACATCCTGTGGCACAACGCAGGCCCTTGCAGGCGCTGGCTTGCCCTGCGAACGAGCCCGAAGGGCTCGCCTGGTAATGCTGAAACTCCTCTCATCCTGATGGTTGTGGGAACCGGATTGCCTGCATTCAGTGCACCCACGACTATCGTGCTTGGTGAGCAATCTTCATTACCAGGCGAGCCCTTCGGGCCCGTTCGCAGGGCAAGCCAGCGCCTACAAGGGCCTGCGTCGTGCCTCCGGATGTTCACCATTCGAAGTGGAGACCATTGGCCTGGGTTGTGCCTCCGGATGTTCAACGGTCGGGGGTAGTTCACTTTGATCACATCTGCTGAATGCACGCTACCGCTTGCAAAAAAAAGCCCCGGATAACCGGGGCTCTGTTGCTCAGGCGTCTGCCTACGCCTGTCCAGTGCGCTCGAAGCGCGTGGCCAGCAACAGGTAAGCGAAGATCGCCAGCACGCCATGGGCGGCGACGAACCAGAGTGCGTTGTGGAACGAACCGGTAGTGGCGACGACGAAGCCGATCACCAATGGTGTGATGATCCCGGCGATATTGCCGATGCCGTTGAACACCCCGCCGCAGAGGCCGACCATTTTCTTCGGTGCGACATCCGACAATACGGCCCAGCCGACCGCAGCGAAGCCTTTGCCGAAGAAGGCCAGCGCCATCAGCATGATCACCGCCGAGTTGGCATCCACGTAGTTGGCCAGCACCAGCGTGGTGGACAGGCCCATGCCCAGGACGAACGGTGTCTTGCGCGCCTTGGAAGGATGCACGCCACGGCTGATCAGCCAGTCGGAGAGGAAACCGCCAAGGATACCGCCGGTGAACCCGCAGATGGCCGGCAATGCGGCGACCCATCCGGCCTCCATGATCGTCATGCCGCGCCCCTTGATCAGGTAGATCGGGAACCAGGTGATGAAGAAGTAGGTCAGCGCCGTGATGCAATACTGGCCCAGGTACAGCGCCCAGAGATTGCGGCTGGTGAACAGCTGCAGCACATCGGCGCGGGTCGGCTTGCTCTTGGCGGTCTTGCGCTCGTGCTCCAGGTCGACGAGGGCACCACCCTCCTTCATGTAGTCGAACTCCTCGCGCGACAGCCCCGGCGCATTGTGGGGCTCATGGTACAAGCGGAACCAGACCACGCTCAGCACCAGGCCCAACGCCCCCATCCAGATGAACACGTGCTCCCAGCTCAGGGTATGGGTCATCCAGGCCATCAACGGCGCGAACACGACCACCGCCATGTACTGCGCGGAGTTGAACAGTGCCGAGGCCGTACCGCGTTCGCGAGTAGGGAACCAGCAACTGACGATCCGCGAGTTGGCCGGAAAGGCGGGCGATTCGACCAGGCCCAGCATGAAGCGCATGGAGAACAGCGCCACCGCCGCCGAGACGCCTGCCAGCCCCATCCACCCGACCGTTCCTTGCAGCAAGGTGAAGAGCGACCAGAGGATCAGGCTGACGCCGTACACCCGCCTGGCGCCATAACGGTCCAGCAGCCAGCCGCCCGGTACCTGCCCCAGCGCGTAGGCCCAGGCAAAGGCCGAGAAGATCAAGCCAAGCATGACCGGGTCCAGGCCCAGGTCGCTGAGCACCTCGGTGCCGGTGATGGACAAGGTGGCACGGTCCGCGTAGTTGATGACCGTGATGATGAAGATCAGCGCAAGGACGAGAAAGCGGTGGCGACCCACGGCACTTCGCTCGACCGGCGTGGCGACGGCGGACTTGGTATTCATGATGACCCTCGTGCTTCTCGGCGGAAGCGATTGTTCTTGTCAGGAGGAAATGGCAGCGGAAGGCCCCGCTAGCCGCGCACTACCCGATGGGGTGGCAACTCGCCACGGAAGCAGGCCTCGAGGTTGAGCAGGACCAGCCGGCCCATCTCCAGGCGGGTCTGCAGGGTGGCGCTGGCGCGGTGCGGCTGCAGGCTGACCTGGTCCAGGTCGCACAGCGCAGCGGGGACATGCGGTTCATCGACGAACACATCCAGCCCGGCGCCCGCGATACGTCGTTCGCGCAACGCCTCGACCAAGGCTTCCTCGTCCACCAACTTGCCGCGCGCGACATTGATCAGGTATCCGTCGGGCCCTAGCGCATCAAGCACCTCGGCGGTGACGATGGCCTTGCCGTCGTCCGCCGAAGCCGCGAGCACCAGCACATCCACCGAACGCGCCAGCGCTTGCAGGTCGCCCACGAAGCGATAGCCGCACTCCGGCTGCTCGCGCAGATCGGTGTAGGCGATGCGCATGTCGAAGGCCGCGGCGCGTCGGGCGATGGCATGCCCTACCCTGCCCAGGCCGACGATTCCGAGCTCGATACCGCTGACCTTGCGCGCCAGCGGCAGGTTGACCCGGCCCCACTGGCCATGTCGCACCAGCCGTTCGCCTTCGCCCAGGCGGCGCAAGGTCGAAATGATCAGGCCCATGGCCATGTCCGCCACGTCATCGGTGAGCACGCCGGGAGTTGTGGTGACATGAACGTTGCGAGCCGCCGCATGCGCCAGGTCGACCGCATCGGTACCGATGCCGCTGATGGCGATGATTTCCAGCGCGGGCAGTTGGTCCATCAAAGCGTTGGACAGGCCTTTGGCGCCGCCGGTAACCACGCCACGAATCGATGCGCCGACTTCCTCGAGCAAGCGCTGCGGTTGATCTTGCTGGTACAGGCGGTGGACCCGGTAACTCTGTATCAGACGTGCATCGATAGCCTCTGGTACGGGCTGAGTCAGTAGCAGATCAATGGCCTTATCATTGTCGTTGTTCATGGCAGGTATCCGACGATTCAGAAAAGTAGTCCAGATGCTAGGCCAGCAATTGATACCGGTCTAATATAGATACTGGATCGAATAATTCAGGAATTGAATCATGGAACTTCATCAACTTCGCTGCTTCGTGGCGGTGGCCGAGGAGCTGCACTTCGGTCGAGCCGCTGCACGCATGCACATGACTCAGCCGCCTCTGAGCCGACAGATCCAGTTGCTGGAACATGGGCTGGGGGTTCTGTTGCTCGAACGCAACAACCGGCAGGCACGCCTTACCCTTGCCGGGCAGAGCTTCCTGACGGACGCCCGGCGGGTATTGCAGACAGCCGAGCTGGCCGCGCAGTCGGCACGCCGCATCGCCAACGGCGAATCGGGCCGATTGACCCTCGGCTTCACCGCCGTGAGCGCCTACAACATGATTCCGCAGCTGTTGATCCACGCTGCGCAAGCGCTGCCGGACATCGACCTGGTGCTGAGCGAGCAGGTGTCGAGCCGTCAGGTGCATGATCTGGAAACCGGCCTGATCGACCTCGGCTTCGTTCGCCAAGTGGTGCCCAGCGCCCGGGTCGAGTACCTGCCCATTCGCAGCGAGCCCTTCGTGGCCGCATTGCCAGCCGATCATCGCTTGGCCGATCAGGCGCATCTGGTTCCGACGGACTTCCATCAGCAACCCTTCGTGATGTACACCGACAGCGACGGCCGTTACTTCCACGACCGCATCGCCAATCTTTTCGCGCGCCACCAGGTGCAGCCCAGCTATGTCCATCAACTGGGCCAGACCCACTCGATCATCGGCCTGGTCAATGTCGGTCTTGGATGCGCCGTGGTTCCGGCTTCCGCCCAAGCGCTGCGCATGGAGCATGTGGTGTACCGTCCGCTGCTGGAGAACGACCAGCAGGCGGAGGTCTTCCTGGCGTTCTGTGGCGATAACCCGAATCCGGTACTCGGCGCCTTCATCGACATGACCCGCCGTTTCTTCAGCGCTCCATGAAGCATGCCCAGCCGAGGGTAACCCTCGGCTGCCGCGGCCCAGGACAGGATCCGGGATCAGCGCACCAGGCAAGGACGCTTGTTGTCGAAGCTCCACCCCGGGATCAGGTACTGCATGGCCACGCTGTCGTCCCGCGCACCCAGGCCCATGTTCCGATAGCACTCATGGGCCTTGGCCAACTGGTCTTCATCGAGCTCGACGCCCAGCCCCGGGCGCTCCGGCACGCGGACGTGACCATCGATGATGCGCAGCGGGTCGCGAGTCAGGCGTTGGCCATCCTGCCAGATCCAGTGGGTGTCGATGGCCGTGATCTCGCCCGGCGCGGCGGCGGCGACCTGGGTGAACATGGCCAGGGAAATGTCGAAATGGTTGTTTGAGTGCGAGCCCCAGGTCAGACCCCAGTCATGGCACATCTGCGCCACCCGCACCGACCCCTGCAAGGTCCAGAAATGCGGGTCGGCGAGCGGGATATCCACCGCCTGCGACTGGATCGCGTGGCCCATCTGCCGCCAATCGGTGGCGATCATGTTGGTGGCGGTCGGCAGGCCCGTGGCCCGTCGGAACTCCGCCATCACTTCGCGTCCCGAATAGCCCTCTTCCGCGCCACAAGGGTCTTCGGCGTAGGCCAGGACATCATGCTGGTCGCGGCACAAGGCGATGGCCTCTTTCAACGACCAGGCTCCATTGGGATCGAGGGTGATACGCGCCTCGGGGAAGTATTCGGCCAAGGCCGTGACCGCCTCGATTTCCTCTTCACCGCGCAGGACGCCACCCTTGAGCTTGAAATCGCTGAACCCATAGCGGTTCTTGGCGGCCTGGGCCAGGCGTACCACCGCTTCCGGCGTCAGCGCTTGCTCGTGGCGTACGCGGAACCACTCGTCATCGGCGTCGGCCTCGTTGCGATAGGCCAGGTCGGTGCGGGTGCGATCACCGATGTAGAACAGGTAGCCGAGCATCTTCACGGCGTCGCGCTGCTGACCCTCGCCCAACAGGGCCGCCATGGGCACGCCCAGGTGTTGGCCCAGCAGGTCTAGCAGGGCCGCCTCCATCGCCGTGACCGCGTGCACGGTGATACGCAGGTCGAAAGTCTGCAGGCCGCGGCCACCCACGTCACGGCTGGCGAAGGTCTGGCGCATGCTGTTGAGTACACGCTGGTAATGGCCGATCGGTTGGCCGACTACCAGGCTGCGCGCATCTTCAAGGGTCTGGCGAATCTTTTCGCCGCCTGGCACTTCACCCAGTCCGGTGTTGCCGGCACTGTCCCGCAGGATCACCACGTTGCGGGTGAAATAGGGACCGTGAGCGCCGCTGAGATTGAGCAGCATGCTGTCATGGCCCGCCACTGGCACCACGCGCAATTCGGTGACTACCGGCGTGTCGGCGTGACGTGGGCCGAGGCTGGCGGGAGCTGAGATCGTCTGCATGTTCATGAGGTCGTTCCTGCAAGGTCAGTGGGTCTGGCTCATGGCCGATTGCGGCTTGAGGTCGTTGGAAGCGGCGTCCTTGGGACGGGTCCGCACGAAGAACACGGCGATCGCTGCCAGCACCGACGTCACCGCCAGGCCGTAGAGGCCGCCTTGGATCGAGCCGGTATGCTGCTCGAGCAGACCGAAGGTGGTCGGCGCAACGAAACCACCGAGATTGCCGACCGAGTTGATCAGGGCAATGACTGCCGCGGCGACGCGCGCGTCGAGGTAGCCCTGCGGGATCGGCCAGAACAGCGACGAGGCCGACTTGAAGCCAATGGCCGCAAAGCACACGGCAACGAAGGCGAATACCGGCCCGCCCGTGGTCGAGAGGAACATGCCGGTCGCCGCGACGATCAGCGCACACGCCACCCAGGCTTGCTGAAAACGCCAGCGGGCAGAGCCTGCGGCGAAGGCGTACATGGCGATGATCGAGATCAGCCAGGGGATGGAGTTGAAGAAGCCGACCTGCAGATCGCTGAGGTCGCCCATGCGCTTGATAATGCTCGGCAGCCAGAAGGTCGCGGCATAGATGGTCAGCTGGATGCAGAAGTAGGTCAGGCAGAACAGCACGATCTGACGATCCTTGAGCAAGGCCCAGGACGAGGTCTTGACCACGCCTTTTGCTTCACGCTCACGCTGCTCGCGGTCGATGGTATCGACCAGTGCATCTTGTTCCTCGCGGGTCAGCCACTTGGCATCGTGCGGCTTGGAGTCGAGCCAGAACCAGACGACGAAGCACAGCGCCACCGAGAACATCCCTTCGATGAACAGCATCCATTGCCAGCCATGCATGCCCAACCCCTGGATCTGCATCAACGCCCCGGCCAGCGGGCCGGAGATCAGCGACGCCACGGCCGAGCCGCTGAGGAAGATCGCGATCGCCTTGCCGCGCTCGGCGCCTGGCAGCCAACGGGTGAAGTAATAGATGACGCCCGGGAAGAAGCCTGCTTCGGCGACGCCGAGCAGAAAGCGCAGGACATAGAATTGGGTCTCGGTCTGCACGAACGCCATGGCCGTCGCGACCAGTCCCCAGGTGAACATGATCCGGGTGAGCCAGATCCGTGCGCCGACGCGCTGCAGGAGCATGTTGGAGGGGACTTCGAACAACGCGTAGCCAATGAAGAACAGACCTGCGCCGAGCCCATAGGCTGCGGTGCTGATGCCCAGATCGCTCTCCAGATGCGGACGGACGAAGCCGATATTGACGCGATCGAGGTAGTTGACGATGAACATGATGACGAACAGCGGCAGGACATGACGTTTGACCTTGGCCACCGCGTTGACGAGCGTATCGGGATTGCGAGGCACAGCAGTACCCTGGGTGTCGCTCATGGCGTATCTCCCACTATTGTTTTTGTGCGGGTCTTGTTGGTGTTTCCGTCAGGCGGTGAGGCAGACCGCCCAATAGTCTTCTATCGCTTGGGCAAGACCAAGGCGAGGTCGTGCCGGACAGGTCGGCGCTGGGGAAGGCGGTTGATCAAGGAGATGTCACTGCCTGGAAGGCTGAACGTCATGAAAAACGGACGGAGCGTGGACAGATACGGGGTCATGGAGAGGTGCCTGCATTGAGTTTTTATTAGATGCCTGCTGCATGGTTGTCAGACATGTTGGTGGACGAAGCATATGCCTTGACAAGTTGTACGACAAGGCAGCCCATATCGTTAAACAAGCTTAATCCACGACCTAATTGAGCAAAAAAACCATGATTTGAAGCTATCTTCAAACAAGTGACCACCTTAACTATCCAACGCCATGTACTGAAAAAAGTAAAATAATTTACTTGTCATACAAGCCACGGTGCTAGGCTCGCTCCTGTCCTGCCCTACTTGTCTGATCTGCTCAAGGATGCTGCGATGTCTGACCCGCTTTCGCCCCAGCAAATCCCTCACAAGCGCGGCCACAGCCGAGCCCATGACCTGGTGTCGAGCCTGACGCAGCGTATCCTGCTGGGCACGCTCAAGCCGGGCGACAAGCTGCCCTCGGAGAACACCATCGTTCGCGATCATGGGGTGAGTCGGACAGTGGTACGCGAAGCCCTGTCAAAACTCCAGGCATCGGGCCTTGTGGAGACACGACATGGCGTCGGCACCTTCGTGATCGAGCGCTCGAACCAGAATGGATTGCACGTGGGGGCAGAGAATGCGGGCAGTGTGCGCGACCTGCTGGAATTGCGCATTGGCCTGGAAGGTCAGGCGGCGGCCCTGGCGGCCTTGCGCCGCAGCGAGGCGCAACTGGTACAGATGCGCAACGCGCTCGATGATTATCAGGATCTGGCCGCGGCCGGCGACAGCTGCATCGAGCCCGATCGCCGTTTTCACATGCTGATCGCAGAGGCGACCGGCAATCTTTACTTCACGCAGATGATGGCCCAGCTGGGCGGCGCCCTCATCCCGCGCAATCGCATGAGCCAGGTCGAGCGTGCCGGCGCCAATCTCGCGCCTCACGCCTACCTGGCCAACCTCGAGCACGAGGCCATCCTCAATGCCATCCGCCGACAGGATCCGGATGCCGCCCGCGCGGCGCTCTGCCTGCACCTCTCCAACAGCCGCGACCGCTTGCTGCCGGACCCGTCTGAGGGCCGAGCTGACTGTTGACAGCGCAGGAACACCGCCAGGGGCCAGCTGGCTCGCATAGAGTAAACGCTAACTTATTGATTTATAGAGGCTGGCGGGAGCGGGTTTACCCGCGAACACCGACGAAGCCGGTGCCATAATCGCGGTGCCTGCTTCGCGGGTAAACCCGCTCCCACAAGGTACATACGGTCCCTCAGAGCTTTATTCTCTGCGCGACAGCGCAGCCCATGGGCTGGGCGATCTCCTGTCAGCGCGGAATGACCGGCTGGCGCGGCTTGCTCTTGCCTTTGCCCTTGCCGCCGCCCTTCTCGGCATCCTTGCGTGCCTTGGCGGCCTCCTGGTTGCGGGCAAACGCAGCGGCCTTGGCCTGCTCGCGCTTGTCCCACGGGTTGCTGCCGTCGCTGGCACGCGGCGGCAAACCGGTGTGCTGGGTCAGGATCTTCTGTTCCTTGCCCACCTTGTGGCTGCCCGCAGGCGTCGAGTTCTTGCGTCGGGCACTGTGGTAGCTGTCGCCCTCGGTGGACTGCTGCAACGGGATCAACTGATGCTTGCCCGGGCCGATCAAGTCGGCGCGACCCATGCGCTGCAGCGCTTCGCGCAGCATCGGCCAGCCCTTCGGATCGTGGTAGCGCAGGAAGGCCTTGTGCAGACGACGCTGCTCGTCACTCTTGACGATGGTCACGCCATCGCTCTTGTAGGTGACCTTGCGCAGCGGGTTCTTGCCCGAGTGGTACATGGCCGTCGCCGAGGCCATCGGCGAGGGGTAGAAGGCCTGCACCTGATCGGCCCGGAAACCGTTGCCCTTGAGCCACAGCGCCAGGTTCATCATGTCTTCGTCGGTGGTGCCTGGGTGCGCCGCGATGAAGTACGGGATCAGGTACTGCTCCTTGCCCGCCTCTTTCGAGTATTTCTCGAACATGCGCTTGAAGCGGTCATAGCTCCCGATGCCCGGCTTCATCATCTTGTCCAGCGGACCGCGCTCGGTGTGCTCCGGAGCGATCTTCAGATAGCCACCCACGTGGTGCGTGACCAGCTCCTTGACGTATTCCGGCGATTCCACGGCCAGGTCGTAGCGCAGGCCGGAAGCGATGAGGATCTTCTTCACGCCAGGCAGCGCCCGCGCCTTGCGGTACAGCTCGATCAGCGAGCTGTGGTCGGTATTGAGGTTCTCGCAGATGCCCGGGAACACGCACGACGGCTTGCGGCAGTGCTTCTCGATGTCCACGCTCTTGCAGGCGATGCGGTACATGTTGGCGGTCGGCCCGCCCAGGTCGGAGACCACACCGGTAAAGCCCGGCACCTTGTCACGCATCTCCTCGATCTCGCGCAGGATCGATTCGTGGGAACGGTTCTGGATGATCCGACCTTCATGCTCGGTGATCGAACAGAAGGTGCAGCCACCGAAGCAGCCGCGCATGATGTTCACCGAGAAGCGGATCATTTCGTAGGCCGGGATCTTCTCCTTGCCATAGGCCGGGTGAGGAATACGGGCATAGGGCATGCCGAAGACGTAGTCCATTTCCTCGGTCGTCATGGGAATGGGCGGCGCATTGAACCAGACATCCACCTCGCCGTGCTTCTGCACCAGCGCGCGGGCGTTGCCGGGGTTGGTCTCCAGGTGCAGCACGCGGTTGGCGTGGGCATAGAGCACCGGGTCGTTACGCACCTTCTCGAAGGACGGCAGGCGGATCACTGTCTTGTCCCGGGTCATCCGCGGGCTTTCGAGGATCTGCACGACCTTGGCTTCGTTCGGGTCCTCGCCCTCGCCCTTGGCCTGCTCGATGGCGCAGGCCTGGGTGTCCTGGGTGTTGACGTAGGGGTTGATGATCTTGTCGACCTTGCCCGGACGGTCGATACGCGTGGAGTCGACCTCGTACCAGTCCTTTGGCGTATCGCGACGGATGAAGGCCGTGCCGCGGACGTCGGTGATGGTCTCGATGGACTCGCCGAAGGACAGCCGCTGTGCCACTTCGACGATCGCCCGCTCGGCATTGCCGTAGAGCAGGATATCGGCGGAGGCATCGACCAGGATCGAATGACGGACCTTGTCCTGCCAGTAGTCATAGTGCGCGATACGGCGCAGCGAGGCCTCGATGCCGCCGAGCACGATCGGCACATGCTTGTAGGCTTCCTTGCAGCGCTGGCTGTACACCAGGCTGGCACGGTCCGGCCGCTTGCCCGCCAAGCCACCTGGGGTATAGGCATCGTCGGAGCGGATCTTCTTGTCCGCGGTGTAGCGATTGATCATCGAGTCCATGTTGCCGGCCGCGACGCCGAAGAACAGGTTCGGCTCGCCGAGCTTCATGAAATCGTCTTTCGACTGCCAGTTCGGCTGCGCGATGATCCCGACGCGGAAGCCCTGGGCTTCGAGCAGTCGGCCGATGATAGCCATGCCGAACGACGGATGGTCGACGTAGGCGTCGCCGGTCACGATGATGATGTCGCAGGAATCCCAGCCGAGCTGATCCATCTCCTCCCTGCTCATCGGCAGGAACGGCGCTGGCCCGAAGCATTCGGCCCAGTATTTGGGATAGTCGAAGAGTGGTTTGGCTGCTTGCATGTCAGTGACCGGTTCTGGTGTGCAGGGAAATCGCGGGCGCGGAATATAGCACAAATTTTGATCACATCCGACGGTAATGGTCGGATTTGTGCGGGACCGACTCGGCCTTGCTGGTTGACTGAAGCCGCCCTGTCCGTCGGGTTAGATAGCAGTGATATTTCGATTATCAAGGCCTCATTTTAGGACAAGCGACCACGGTTTGTCTGATGCGCATCCTTGCGGAGCGCACTAGTTACTGCAATCACCTCCAAGTGTTTCTAGATTTTTCACCTAGTGCCCCCTACAAATAAGCAAACCCCTTGATATGGCAAGTGAAAATCTTGAGGAATATAAGTCGATAATAAATATCCTTCACGCTCCCAGGAAAAATCTTACAATGCATTAGTCACTAATTGGCCCCAACGAGGTTGAGTAAGAAGTGGGATTGTTGTTAAAAAAGAAGGGCGGAAAACATCGCAAAAAACTCAAAAAAGGAGTAACAAAAATGGGTAAGCGTCGCTCTGAAATCAACACCCTTGGCATGCCCAGCATGATGACATTCTCGCTTCTCGACTCCGAGATCGAGTTCTTCAACCTCATCTAAGTAAAACGGCGAGAAAGGGCATCCTTTCTCGCCCCACTCAGGATTACTTTAATGATACCGGAACGCGAATTAAAACCGTGCGAGGCCAAGCTACGCCTGCATCTGCTATGCGAGAAGCTCGAGCTTGCCGCGCATGTAAAAAAAGTCGGAGCGGAAGGTTTAGTAGCCAGCTGCTCATTGTACGACAAATCAGGTGTCACCGTTTCCAGCGGTGCAGGAAAAGGCGACTACTGTGAGCTGGGCGCTCTTGCTGAAAGCATAGAACATTATCTTACCGAGACAAACGAATCGTATCAGCCGGCTGAATGTGCTAGTGCAACATTCCAAGAATGTCAGTTCCTCCAGGATGACTGGCTACTGAAATCGATTCCTATAGGGAAATCACTCTCTTCTTATGAGCTACAGGGGGTCGATCAGGAAGCCAAGATCAACGTTCCAGCAGTGTTGCTGACACCTACTGAAAAGGCAGTGGCAGAAGCAACATCCAATCCTGCGCTCGCTTTCTTGGCCAAGTACTCAAGCAATTCGGGGACTGCAATTGGCTGCACCGAAAACGAGGCCCTCCTGCACGGAATCAATGAAGCTATAGAACGACACGCACTGTCGATTTACTACCTGTCCCTCTGCGAACTTTCGCCCCCCCTCAAGCTCTACAAGCCAGCTGCTTCCTTTATGGAAGAAAATTTTATCGAACATCCTGCACTGCACCAATACAGCAAAACCCTTGACCTCGTCGTAACTCAAGAATTTTATGGCGCTTATTTCTGTATCGCAGTGCCAAAAACAACAAATCCCAATAGAATTTCAGTTATTGGATCCGGCTATTCCGCATGCTCCTTTACAGCCGTATACCGCGCTGTCTCGGAACAACTCCAATGTGCAAAACTGCAAAACTCAGAAGATATAGAGACAGATAAAACCATTAGCGAAATTTTACTTTCCGTACCTCGCCTCGAAAAACTGCTACACCTTAATCCGGCCAGGACACTGGAAATCATCTATCCACGGCATGAGAAACTCAGCGTCCACACCCAAATTAAGAACATACTTATAAGCTTAAGAAAAAACAACAGATCGGTATTTCATCGAACACTTTTCAACGAGCCCGGCCTGGCATGTGCCATGCAAATCTACATCCCCGGCCTTGAGCGTTTTCACCTAATCCGCTCGGGTTGCCCCGTGGTACCACAGAGCGCACTCTCTAGAGGGACAAGAGATAGAAATGTCTTCCTCTAGGGATTTTTTCGCAGCGTTAAGCATCACATTAATCTTGAAAGCGGCCATCGTATTACCGGCATTAGTGCTAGCTGATATCATTGACAATATTAATTCTGACTTGTCAATTCTGCGTCCTTTAGGCTTGTTCATCGCACTCATCGTTTTACAGGCCTTAGCGACCCCCATCCAGGCATGGTCTTTGGCCCGCCTATGCCAGGAACGAGTACGCAGCATGTCTGCGAAATGGTGTCGTGCTCTGTTGGACAAACGCTTCGAGGCCTATGAACAGCTGCATGGCGGCGCACTGGTCAAGGTACTGGACAGGGGTATCACCGCACAGGAGCGCTGGCTCAACTTCCTGATAGGCTCGGCATGGCCGGTACTGGCCGAGGCGCTTGTTCTCGGGACATTGTTCATCTATTTGGGAGCAGCTTCCGTGCTGCTGGGGTTGATACCACTGAGCCTGGTGTATCTGTGGGCCAATGGCTCACTGATTCGTTGGCGAAGACCGCACATCGAAGCAGTCAATACGATGGAGGATGATCTGGCCGAGCTGTGGGTAGATACGTTCGCCACGGCCACCAGTGTAAAACTCGAACGTGCCGAGTCAGCTGCAATGATGCCGGTCGAGCAGACATTGGGGCGGTATGCGAAAGCTGCAGTGCGCGTAGCGAGCTCCGGGGCCTGGCTTCAGGCGGCAAGAATTGTGTTTATCGGACTAGGGAGCAGTGGGTTACTCGCCTGGGGGATGGTAGAACAAGCACGCGCCGAGCCCTCTATTACGCTCGGGGAACTAGTGGCACTGTTCACCCTCGTCAGCGGTTTGCTGGCAAGCGTTGCCCAGGTTGCAGAAGGCTGGCGCATGCTGGACCAGTTCAAGGTTGATCGGCAGCGACTGGACCAGTGGTTGAAATTACCGCCCTTCGGCCCGGATGCTTCTGAAACGGCAAGCGACATGCCAGAAAAAAGCATTCTGCAGCTGGGCTCCTGTTCTTTGGCCGAAGACGGCCATGTACGCCTGCAGCTTGATCAGTCTCTGGTCATTCAGCCGGGCGAGCGAGTGGCGCTGGCAGGCCCGAGCGGTTCCGGCAAATCGACCTTGCTGCATGCACTGGCTGGCACGCTGGATCCGCTGCGCATGCATCTTAGACTGGGCGACAAGCCGATAGAACGACTTGGCGCTGCCACTCAGTTTACGCATATTCGTCTGTCGCCACAGAGACCACGCTTTGTTCCGGGGCCTCTATCCAGAGCGGTGCTGTTGGATCAAGCGCATGACCAGGAACGGGTGAAGCAATGGCTCGAGCGGTTGGGCCTGGGCGCCGACTGGTATGAGCGCGAACTCGATGGGCGCGGGAACACCATTTCCGGAGGCGAGGCGCGTAGGCTGTCGCTTTTGCGGGTATTGAACAGGCCTGGCGAATTCAATCTGTTCGATGAGCCGACCAGTGGGCTCGATACAGCGCTGGCGCATCAAATCTGGGACCTGTTATTTGAGGAGCTTGCCGGGCGTGGATTGGTATGCGTAACGCATGATCAGGCGGCACTGAGACGGTTTGATCGAGTGATCTGGGTAGCGGAGGGTCGAGTTGTGGAGGAGTACCGATCAGCTCAGAACGTATTCGGAGCGCAAACCAATACCAGCGGCGCGGGGACCTAATGGAACAGATGCCTCAGCGCCTAATGGATGAGGCTTGCCGTCTTCATTGCCAGGCGCTGCTTCAGTTTCCGAAAGACAGCGACTGCAGACGGCCAGGACGACTTACTCATCATCATCGAAGTTGTAGCTGCCCGGCGCCAGGTTCTCGAAGCGGGTGTACTTGCCGATGAACGCCAACCGCACGAAGCCGATAGGCCCGTTACGCTGCTTGCCGATGATGATCTCGGCAACGCCCTTGTGCTCCGTCTCGGGGTGATAGACCTCGTCACGGTAGACGAACATGATCACGTCGGCGTCCTGCTCGATCGCTCCGGATTCCCGCAAGTCGGAGTTCACCGGGCGCTTGTTGGGTCGTTGCTCCAGGGAACGGTTGAGCTGCGACAAGGCGATGACCGGACAGTTGAATTCCTTGGCCAGGGCCTTGAGCGAGCGGGAGATCTCGGAAATCTCGTTGGTCCGATTGTCACCCGACGAGCCTGGAATCTGCATCAGCTGCAGGTAGTCGACCATGATCATGCCGATCTCGCCATGCTCACGCGCCAACCTCCGGGTCCGCGCGCGCATTTCCGAAGGGCTGATACCGGCGGTATCGTCGATGAACAACTTGCGGTCGTTGAGCAGGTTGACCGCCGAGGTCAGGCGCGGCCAGTCATCGTCGCTGAGCTGACCGGAACGCACCTTGGTCTGATCGATCCTCCCCAGGGACGACAACATACGCATGATGAGGGATTCGCCAGGCATCTCGAGCGAGAACACCAGCACCGCCTTGTCGCTGCGCAACACGGCGTTCTCCACCAGGTTCATGGCGAAAGTGGTCTTGCCCATCGACGGACGACCGGCAACGATGATCAGGTCGGCCGCCTGCAGGCCGCTGGTCTTCTCGTCCAGGTCGGTATAACCGGTGGATATCCCGGTGATGTCACTGTCGGAGTTGAACAAGGTGTCGATGCGATCGATGGCCCTGGTCAGCAGGTCATTGACACCTACAGGGCCGCCGGTCTTGGGTCGGGCCTCGGCGATCTGGAAGATCTGCCGCTCGGCATCGTCGAGAATTTCTTCGGCATTGCGACCCTGCGGATTGAACGCATTGTCGGCGATATCGTTGCTGATGCTGATCAGTTGCCGCAGGGTCGCTCGCTCGCGAATGATCTGCGCGTAGGCCTTGATGTTCGCGACCGACGGCGTGTTCTTTGCCAGCTCGCCCAGGTAACCCAGGCCACCGACCTGCGAGGACACCCCTTCCTTGTCCAACTGTTCGTGAAGCGTCACCACGTCGAACGGCTGGTTGAGGTCGACCAGTTTATGGATCGCGCGGAAGATCAGGCGATGGTCATGTCGGTAGAAATCACCGTCCGAGACCTGGTCCAGCACCTTCTCCCAGGCGTTGTTGTCCAGCATCAGACCACCGAGCACGGCCTGTTCGGCCTCGATGGAATGCGGCGGCACCTTGAGGGCCGAGGTCTGGAGGTCTAGCTGTTCGGGGCTGGAAATCTCGGTCATGTCCACGCGAAAAATTTGGGTGATGAAAAAGACAAAGGGCACGACCTGCAAAGCAGGACCGTGCCCAATGTTAACCGGCCGGCCCGTAAGGGGCCAGCCGATCGGTACAGCTTAGGCTGCGACGACAACCACGCGAACGGTGGCTTCAACGTCGCTGTGCAGGTGCACGGCAACGTCGTATTCGCCAACGTTACGGATGGTGCCGTTCGGCAGACGAACTTCAGCCTTGGCCACTTCGACGCCGGAGGCGGTCAGGGCGTCAGCGATGTCGTGGGTGCCGATCGAACCGAACAGCTTGCCTTCGTCGCCAGCGGTGGCAGTGATGGTCACTTCCAGCTCGGCCAGTTGGGCAGCGCGGGTTTCAGCCGAAGTCTTCTTGTCCGCAGCCAGTTTTTCCAGCTCGGCACGACGCTCTTCGAACGCAGCCAGGTTGGCAGCGGTCGCAGCGGTAGCCTTGCCGAATGGCAGCAGGAAGTTACGACCGTAACCGGCCTTAACATTTACCTTGTCGCCCAGGTTGCCCAGGTTGGCGACTTTTTCCAGCAGGATCAGTTCCATTTGGTATAAACCTCTTAACTTTTAACCTTCACCGTTCGCGGAACCGTTGTCGTCATCCTTTTCAGGCGACCGGCGACCGCGAAAATCAACCAGGCTATCGACAATGGCCAATACCACGAGCAACAGATAGGTCGGCTGCATAGGCCAAATCAGCGTGACGTACACCCCCACCAGCCAGAAATTGGCCAGTCGCCCCTGCGCCACCAAGCCATGAATCAAGGCAAGGCCGGCAAGGAACAGCACCACACTGGACGCGAATGCCAACGTCAGGAACTGCGAACCGAAGAACGGCCCCAGCACCATGATCGACACCAGCACCAGCGTTGGCACCGCCGGCAGCCTCAACTCGCGGAACTCGCGACCGAAACCACCCGGGTTGTACAACGCGGCCTGCCAATAGCGGGCCAGCACGAGTGCCAGAACGCTGATCAGCTGCATCGACGCTGCGCTGGAAGAGATGAGCAAGGGGGTGATCAGCTCGCTGGGGATCATGGGCCTGCCGTCGATCTGCGGCAGGGCTTTTTCAAGCGCGCCAGCCAGCATCTCGAGCGGTTCACGCAACACCGAACCCAGGACAACGCCATACACCACACCCAGCGGGATACTGAACAGCAGCACCCGGCTCCAGGAATGCCCGGCTCGCAACGAAGCGGCCAGCGCCAGTGTGCCCACAAACACCATCAGGGTGCTCGGCTCACCGAAGATCCACAGGGCCAAGGCGGGTAACAGACCCCACACCAGGACCGAGGACGCATCCTTGAAACCCCGCCGCAGGAACACCAGGCTCCCGGCAGCGGCACTCAACCAGAACAACAGCGGCAATACCGCACTAACGACCACCACTACAGTGGCCTGCACACGACCGCGCATGATGAAATCCGCTAACGCTCGCATGCTCTATCCTTTGCTACTTGTCGACGACCCGGTCTCAGCGGCCGTGGCTGTCGGTGTAGGCCAGCAGGGCCAGGAAGCGGGCGCGCTTGATAGCGGTAGCCAGCTGACGCTGATAACGAGCTTTGGTACCGGTGATACGGCTTGGAACGATCTTGCCGGTTTCGGATACGTAAGCTTTCAGGGTGTTGAGATCTTTGTAGTCGATCTCTTTCACGTCTTCAGCAGTGAAGCGGCAGAATTTACGACGACGGAAGAAACGTGCCATGTAATAGGCTCCTCAAAAGGTCCGTGGATTACTCGTCAGCGTTATCGCTGTTGTCGCTGTCATTGCTGTCATCGCCATCGGCGCTGTCAGAATGCTCAGGACGTTCACGACGCTCACGGCGCTCGCTGCGGTTCTCTTCGGCCTTCAGCATCTCGGACTGACCGGTAACGGCTTCGTCGCGACGGATGATCAGGTTACGGATCACGGCATCGTTGTAGCGGAAGTTGTCTTCCAGCTCGGCCAGGGCCTTGCCGGTGCACTCGACGTTCAGCATCACGTAGTGAGCCTTGTGAACGTTGTTGATTGCATAGGCCAGTTGACGACGGCCCCAGTCTTCCAGGCGGTGGATCTTGCCGCCATCTTCTTCGATCAGCTTGGTGTAACGCTCAACCATGCCGCCGACTTGCTCGCTCTGGTCAGGGTGGACCAGAAAGATGATTTCGTAATGACGCATGAATGCTCCTTACGGGTTGATAGTCTGCCAGAACACTGGTCAGACAAGGAGTGAATGACACTGTATGTCTCGCCTTGGACCGGAGGCACATGCGCGCCTGCCTGTACGGCAAGGGGCGCAATTGTAGAGAAGGCGGGACGGACAAGCAAGACGATTGGCGATTATTTGAACAATGGGAGAAATCGCCAGAACGGCCCTACGGCAATGGACCTTTCGTCGGGCCGATGCCACGGCGACCCTCGTGAACGCTGGAAAGCAAGCGGCCGGCCTGATAGCCGGCCGCGGGATCTCAGCGCTTGGCCTGACGCTGGCGCACGGCCTCGAACAGGCACACGCCGGTGGCCACGGACACGTTCAGGCTGCTCACGCTGCCGGCCATTGGCAGCTTGACCAGGAAATCACAATGCTCGCGGGTGAGGCGACGCATGCCCTTGCCTTCGGCGCCCATGATCATGACGATCGGACCGGTCAGGTCCTGCTGGTAGATTTCCTGCTCCGCCTCGCCAGCGGTACCGACCACCCACAACCCACGCTGCTGGAGCTTTTCCAGCGTGCGTGCCAGGTTGGTCACGGCCACCAGCGGGATCACCTCGGCGGCGCCACAGGCAACCTTGCGCACGACAGCGGTCAGGGTCGCCGACTTGTCCTTGGGAATCACCACCGCAGTGGCACCGGCCGCATCGGCGGTGCGCAGGCAGGCGCCAAGGTTGTGCGGGTCTGTAATGCCGTCGAGCACCAGGATCAACGGTGGCCGCTCGCTACGCTCGAGCAACTCCTCAAGCATGGCTTCACCCCAGACCTGGCTGGGACTGACTTCGGCAACCACGCCCTGATGCACACCCTCGACCCAGGCATCCAGTTCGCGGCGCTCGGCCTGGCCGACCGGGATACGGTTCTGCGCCGCCAACTCCAGCAAGGCCTGGACACGCGGCTCGCTTCGCCCCTCGGACAACCAGATCTGCTTGACCCGCTTGGGGTGATGACTCAACAGCGCTTGCACGGCGTGGACGCCGTAGATCTTTTCCAGCTGACTCATGGCTTGCTCTTGCCTTTACGTGGAGCGCCCGCCTTGGGAGGCCCCTTGCGATGCTTGGTCGGCTTGCCGGAGGACGACTTGTCCGATTTGCTGCCGCTCTGGCCGGTACGCGCGTCCGTCATCAGCGCCTTCTTCATCTCCCGGCTCTTGCGCACCTCGGCGTTACGCTCGACGGCATGGGAAGGGAAATAGGCTTCGGAGGCTTCGCTCTTCTTGCTGCGGCGAGTCGGCTCGGTCCTGGCCTGCGGCTGGGCCTGAGGCTCGGATTTGGACTTGCCCTGCGACGCGGCCTGGGACTTGGGTTCGCCGGTCGGTGCATCGGCAGCGCCACGGCGCTTGCGCCCGATAGGCGCGGACAGGGTGCTTTCACCCACTTCGAAGTCGATCTTGCGCTCGTCGAGATTGACGCGCATGACCTTGACCTCGACCGTGTCGCCCAAGCGGAAGTTGCGCCCGGTTCGCTCGCCGGACAGGCGATGATGAACGGGATCGAAGTGATAGTAATCACCCGGCAAGGCACTGACGTGCACCAGACCTTCGACATAGATATCGGTCAATTCCACGAACAGGCCGAAACCGGTTACCGCCGTGATCACGCCAGGGAAGGACTCGCCGACGCGATCCTTCATGTACTCGCACTTGAGCCAGTTGACCACGTCGCGCGTGGCTTCGTCGGCACGGCGCTCGGTCATCGAGCACTGCTCGCCCAACTGCTCCAGGGTGTTCTCGTCGTACGGATAGATCCGCGCCTTGGGAATGCTCATCGCACCAGCACGCTTGACGTGCGGAGTTTCCTGGCGGGAACGGATCACGCTGCGGATGGCGCGGTGCACCAGCAGGTCCGGGTAACGACGGATCGGCGAAGTGAAGTGGGTGTAAGCCTCATAGTTCAGACCGAAGTGCCCATTGTTCTCCACCGAATAGACCGCCTGGCTCAACGAGCGCAGCATGACCGTCTGGATCAGGTGGAAGTCCGGGCGACCGGCGATCTGCGATAGCAGCGCCTGGTAGTCCTTGGGCGACGGCTCCTTGCCCTTGTGCAGCGACAAGCCCAGCTCGCCGAGGAAGGCACGCAATTTTTCCAGGCGCTCCGGCGGCGGGCCATCGTGGACTCGGTACAGCGCGGGCACTTCGTGCTTGGCAAGGAACGCGGCGGTGGCCACGTTGGCCGCCAGCATGCATTCCTCGATCAGCTTGTGGGCATCGTTGCGCACGGTCGGGCGGATTTCCGCGATCTTGCGCTCGGAGCCGAAGATGATCCGCGTTTCCTGGGTCTCGAAGTCGATCGCGCCACGGGTGTGGCGCGCCGCCAGCAATACCTTGTACAGGCCGTAGAGGTTCTTCAGGTCCGGCACGACATCGGCGTATTCCTGACGCAACGCCTTGCCTTCGCGGGTACGGGCGTGCTCGAGCATGCTGCTGACCTTGTTGTAGGTCAGGCGCGCGTGGGAGTGGATCACCGCTTCATAGAACTGGTAGTCGACCATCTGGCCCGACTTGTTCATGGTCATTTCACAGACCATCGCCAGACGATCGACGTGCGGGTTCAGCGAGCACAGGCCGTTGGACAACTCCTCGGGCAGCATCGGCACGACGCGCTCGGGGAAGTACACCGAGTTGCCGCGCTGCTGCGCCTCGACATCCAGAGCCGAGCCCAGGCGCACGTAGCTCGAGACGTCGGCGATCGCCACGTACAGGCGCCAGCCGCCGGAGAACATGCGCAGCTTGCCCAATGGCTCGCAGAAGACGGCATCGTCGAAATCGCGGGCGTCTTCACCGTCGATGGTGACGAACGGCAGATGACGCAGGTCGACGCGCTTCTCCTTGTCCTTCTCTTCTACTTCGGAGCGGAACTTGCGCGCTTCCTTGACCACCGCCTCGGGCCAGACGTGAGGAATGTCATAGCTGCGCAACGCAACGTCGATCTCCATGCCCGGCGCCATGTAGTTGCCGATCACTTCGACGACATCGCCTTGCGGCTGGAAGCGTGGAGTGGGCCAGTGGGTAATCTTGATCTCGACGAACTGACCGATCTTCGCCCCGCCGTTACGACCGGCCGTGACCAGCACTTCCTGCTGGATCTTGGGGTTGTCCGGCGTGACGAAACCGATGCCGCCTTCCTCGTAGTAGCGACCGACCACGCTCTCGTGGGCGCGGGAGATCACCTCTACCACCACGCCTTCGCGACGGCCGCGGCGGTCGAGACCAGAGACCCGCGCCAGGGCACGGTCGCCATCGAACACCAGGCGCATCTGCGCCGGGCTCAGGAACAGGTCGTCGCTGCGATCATCGGGAATGAGAAAGCCGAAGCCGTCGCGGTGCCCGGAGATGCGGCCGAGGATCAGGTCCAGCTTGTCCACCGGGGCATAGGTGCCGCGCCGGGTATAGATCAGCTGGCCATCACGTTCCATGGCGCGCAGGCGGCGGCGCAAGGCTTCGATCTGGTCCTCGGTCGTGAGGCCGAACTCCGCCACCAGTTGTTCTCGGGCAGCGGGCTCACCGCGCTCATCGAGGTGATGCAGGATCAGCTCGCGGCTGGGGATGGGGTTTTCGTATTTTTCCGCTTCACGAGCGGCCTCGGGATCGAGGGATTGCCAATCGGCCATCAGGAGGGGTTCACCTTGGTATCTATATATTGAGAGTGTGGCATAGGCGTATTGAAACCGGAAATCTCAGGCTTGGACAGCCCCGCCAGAAGGTCTGTTCGGACGCAGAAGCACAGCGGAATCAAGACGTTGAAGATTTGCATATTTTTTTTCGCCAGGGGCTTTACAGGCCATAGGGGCGTCCGTATAGTGCGCACCACGACGACGGAGACGACGTTGTAGTCGAGATGAACACTGATGTAAAGCATCACGTGGACCTTGACGAAATGCCCAGGTGGCGGAATTGGTAGACGCGCTGGTTTCAGGTATCAGTGATCGCAAGATCGTGGAAGTTCGAGTCTTCTCCTGGGCACCAATTTCGAATTGATAGATAGCAGGTTTATCTGTCGATCAGCAACAGATTCATCGCAATACGCAGTAGATGTAAAGATTTGCCCAGGTGGCGGAATTGGTAGACGCGCTGGTTTCAGGTATCAGTGATCGCAAGATCGTGGAAGTTCGAGTCTTCTCCTGGGCACCATATAAAAACCCGCTAGCATTGCTAGCGGGTTTTTTCTTGCCTGCGATTTAATCTCCCGGCCTGACACTTCTCCACGGCACCTAGCGCCCTCCTCTCTAGACCTCGACTTCTGCGGTATCCCCATCGGTCATCCACCGGGCTCGTCGCCTGTCTCTCTACCGAGCTCGGTATCGGTCGCTCAAGTACAAGACCGTTCGCTCATGAATTTTCCTCCACGCGGCCACTTGAGAACCGATTTCGTTTACCATTGTTTCCAAATATGTAGCCGTAAGCGAGGAAGTATCCGCATGACGATCCGCCCGAACCCGCTGATGCGCACCCTGGCCGCCGCTGTGCTGGGCCTGGTGATTGGCGCGCCGGCCGCCATGGCAGCCGACCCGGTCTCCCTGACCCTGTACAACGGCCAGCACAAGGAAATCGGTGAAGCCATCGCCAAGGCCTATGAGGCCAAGACCGGCATTCATATCAATATTCGCAAGGGCAGCAGCAATCAGTTGGCGAGCCAGATCATCGAAGAAGGCGATCGCTCGCCTGCCGATGTGATCTACACCGAGGAATCGCCGCCGCTGAACAACCTGGGCGAGCTGGGCTTGCTGGCCAAGATCGACGACGCCACGTTGCAGATGCTGCCCAAGGAGTACGTGGCCGCCAACGGTTCCTGGATGGGCGTCACAGCCCGTACCCGGGTCGTGGTGTACAACCCGAAGAAGATCGACGAGAAAGAACTTCCGCAATCGGTCATGGACTTCGCCGACCCCGAGTGGGATGGACGGGTCGGCTTCGTACCGACCAGTGGCGCCTTCCAGGAACAGGCCGTGGCCATCCTGAAGATGCACGGGCGTGATGCCGCCGAAGAATGGCTGACCGGCCTCAAGGCGTTCGGCAAGACCTACACCAACAACATGGTCGCGCTGAAGGCCGTGGAAAATGGCGAAGTCGCCGCGGTACTGGTGAACAACTACTACTGGTATGCCCTCAAGCGTGAACGCGGCCAGCTCGACTCCAAGCTGTACTACCTGGCCGATGGCGATGCCGGCGGCCTGGTGACCATTTCCGGTGCCGCCGCGGTGAAGGCCAGCAAGCACCCGAAAGAGGCTCAGGCCCTGCTCAACTGGATGGCCAGCGAAGAAGGCCAGCGCGTCATCACCCAGACGACCGCCGAATATCCGCTGCACAAGGGCATGGTCTCCGACCAGGGTCTGAAACCGTTCGAGGAGCTGCGTCCGCCGCAGATCACCCCGGCCGACCTGGGCAACGCCGAGGAAGCCCTGGAGCTTGAACGCGAGGTCGGTCTGCTCTGATGACTGCCGCCCTGCCCGAGCAGGCACGAATCCGCTTCGTGCCGCGCCGCAAGCGCCCCTCTATCTGGGTAGTGCTGCCAGTCCTGTTCCTGGTTGCCATGAGCCTCCTGCCGTTGCTTTACGTGGCGCTGAAAACCTGGCAGGCCGGCTGGCAGGAAGCCGTGCACCTGCTTTGGCGCCCCTTCGTCTGGGGGCTGCTGCGCAACACCTTGATGCTGATGGTCGGGGTGACCGTAGCCTGCCTGGTCGTCGGGCTGGCCCTGGCCTGGCTGCTGGAGCGCAGCAACCTCCCCGGGCGTCGCGTGTGGGGCGTGATTCTCTGTCTGCCGTTCGCTGTCCCATCCTTCGTCAGCAGCTTCACTTGGGTCTCCCTGAGCCCGAGTTTCGAAGGTCTGGGCGGCGCGATCCTGGTCATGGCGCTTTCCAAGTATCCGCTAGTGTTCCTGCCGGTAGCGGCAACCCTGCGCAACGTCGATACCTCGCTCGAGGAATCGGCACGCACGCTGGGGTGCAGCCGCTGGGGCGTGTTCTTTAAGGTCACCCTGCCGCTGCTCTGGCCATCCTTGCTCGGCGGAGCATTGCTGATCGCCCTGCACATGCTGGTGGAGTTCGGCGCGCTGTCGATCCTCGGACTGCAAACCTTCACCACAGCCATCTATCAGCAGTTCGAGCTGGAGTTCAGCAACGCCAACGCAGCCATGCTGTCGGCGGTGTTGCTGGCGCTCTGCCTGTTGATGCTCTGGCTGGAACTGCGGGCGCGCGGCAAGGCTCGCCACGTGCGCATCGGCCAAGGCGTGGCCCGCCGCGCCGCGCCGATCGCCCTGCGTGGCTGGATGCCGCTCGCACAGGTGTTCTGCATCGCGCTGGCCGTGCTGGGCAGCGGTATTCCATTGGCCATGCTCGGCTACTGGTTGAGCGTCGGCTCGTCGGCAGCCTTCCCGGTCGCGGCGATCGGCGAGGCTCTGCTGACATCCTTGTCGATGTCGCTGGGCGGCGCGGGGTTCAGCGTACTGCTGGCCTTGCCGATGAGCTTCCTGGTGGTGCGCTACAAGGGCCGCCTGGCGATCTGGGCCGAGCGCCTGCCCTACCTGCTGCATGCGCTGCCGGGCCTGGTGATCGCGCTGACATTGGTGTTCTTTGCCCTGCACTACGTGCCGGCGCTGTACCAGACCACCGGGTTGCTGATCCTGGCGTACGCGTTGCTGTTCCTGCCGTTGGCGCAGGCGCCGGTACGCACGGCATTGAACAAGGCGTCACCGACGCTGGAAGAAGCTGCCCGAACCCTTGGCGCGAGCAGTTTCAGCGCGTTCTGTCGGGTGACCCTGCCGATCATCTTCCCAGCCCTGGCCGCTGCCTTCGCCCTGGTGTTCCTCGATGCCATGAAAGAGCTGACCGCAACCCTGTTGCTGAGCCCGACCGGCATGACCACCCTGGCCACCGAGGTCTGGGCGCACACCGCCAACATCGAGTTTGCCGCCGCGGCACCTTACGCGGCCCTGCTGATCCTGGTCTCGGGGTTGCCGGTCTACCTGCTGACCACACGGATGTACCTGAACAAGGCCTGACACCAGGCCTGGTTCGCCAGCCCTCACTTCACTCGCCACACCCTGGAGCACAAGGTCGACCTGGCCGCAGACTGGGTCGACCTCAGCTCGCAACCACGGAAAAGGCCGCCGTTACGTTACGCAGCATGCGTGCGACGATGGTTCCATGAGTCGGCGCCACCGGCAACATGTACAGACGGCCAAAGGTATTGAAACAGGTGACAGAGGTCGTCACGCTCAGGCTCATGAGAGCGCCGGCCGCTGCCGGATCAAGCTCGGAGGCCAGGTCCATGCACACCATGACTGCCAGGTGCGTGTCGCGAGAGGTCAGCAGCAATCGCTGCGCGCTGATCGCTTCCACCGTGAAAAAATCCAGCCTTTCTCCCGGTATAGGCACCCTGTCGGGGGTACGCGGCGAGAACCCGTGAATCGGGAGGACCTTGAAGCGACGAGAAACAAGATCGCGAATCCGGAATGCGCCACTGAGCCAGGCCGGAAGCTGCGAGGTCATGGCGCAATAGGCCTGCAGCACACTTATCGGGCCACGAACTTGCACCGCATCGCAATGCAGAAAGTCCAGCCGGGCAGGCTCATCGATGAGGCGCACATCTTTCGGTGCAAGTGACAAAGCCGCTGACATGGGTATCCTTCCGTCGGTACCGCTCCAATACCTCGAGTTATACCCCAGCCCAACGACCGTTCCAATTGCAGGCTCCGGCTGCGATCAAGGGCCCACATGGCAAGCCCACAGTCGTGATTGCCTGGCCCCATTCATGAGGGGCGGCCCTTGGCGCTCCATTCAAGCGCGGAACTGCCCCAGGCTCGACTTCAGCTGCGCCGCAAGATCATCGAGGACCTTGCTGCTGGCCGTGGTCTGCATGACCACCTGCGCGGCGCGCTCTGCCTGGGCATGGATGTTCTCGACCCGTCCGCGGACCGCCTGCGCGCCCAGGGCCTGCTGCTCGGCGGCGCGCGTGGCCAGGCCGATGGCGGTATGTACCTGTTCGACCGCCGCCTGTACCGATTGCTGCCGCCGCGCATTGTCACGCAGTACCAGGAGGCCTTCGCTGGCCTGGCGCCCGGCCTGGCTGATGCTGGAAACGGCCTCCTTGGCACCTTGCTGCAATGCCGTGATATGCGCCTGGATATCCCCCGTGGAGCGCTGGGTCTTGCTGGCCAGGGCCCGGACTTCATCGGCGACCACGGCAAAACCACGCCCGGTGTCACCGGCGCGTGCCGCCTCGATGGCAGCGTTGAGCGCCAGCAGGTTGGTCTGCTCGGCGATACCATGGATCACCGTCAGGACCACTTCGATCTGCTCGCTCTGCCTGGCCAGGCGCTCGATCACTTGGGAACCGGTATCTACCTGCCCAGCCAGGCTCTCGATGAGCCCGGACAGTTGCGTCGATGTCCGGCTGTTCTCGTCCGTGGCCTGACGAATGTCCACGACCTGCTGCAGGGCGGCCTGCATGGCATGGCTTTCGGCCTGGGCTTCGTCCGCCATGGCCGAAAGGTCGCGCAGGCTCGCCGCCACTTCGTCGCGCTGCAGCGCGGCGGCGGCATCCGCGCCGGCGTTATGGCGAGCCATATCGCCTATCTCGATCCCCGTGCGCTGGGCCACCTCGCCCGCTTCACGAACGATGGGCTGCAGCTTGTCGACGAAGCGGTTGACCGCCGTTGCCATGTCACCGATCTCGTCCCGGCTGTCGAGGGCCACACGCTTTGTCAGGTCACCCTCCCCGGCTGCCAGATCGTCGAGCGCGGCGATCAGCAGCCGCAGCTTGCTGAGCACGCGCCGACCCAGGACCAAAGCCACTACCAGCAACACACCCAGACCGACCAGCACCAGACCAAGGCCAATGCGCCAGCGCAACTCGCCGGCGGCTTCGCGCACGCTGCTGGCCGTACCGGCCTGCATGGCGGCAGCGCTGGCCTGCGCGCTCTCCAGCCGGGCGCCCAGGGCCTTGCCACTGTCAGCAGCGGCGCCGAACAAGCTTTCGCCGACCAATTGCCCGCCACTGGCGATCAGGGCAGCGAAACGCTGGTCGAGCGCATCCAGTTCCTTGTCCACGCCGGCAGTGGACACGCCCATCAGCACCTTGCCGATCTCGACACCGTTGGGACTGATCGAGGCCTCGACGAAGTACACCGAAGGGTCGCGTCTCGCGGCCTCCAGCAGCTTGTCCAGCGCGCGCTCGCCCTGGCCCTTTTCGATCAGCGCCTGGTTGATCGGATTCTGTCGATTGAGGTAGCGGGTCAGGTGCTGCCCCTGCGCGTCGTCATAGACCACGAACAGCACGCTGGGATTACGCTGCGCGCGCCGAGCGAACTCCGAAAGCACCGGTACATCGTTGTCCCACATGGCCCGCGGCGCGACGGAGGCCAGCAGTTCGGCCATGTCGTTGGCGGACTCCTTGAGGGTCTGCTCGAGGGTCTTGCGCAGTTGTAGCTGCTCGGCCTCCAGGCGCGTGGACAGGCCCGTCGTCAAACGTTCGCGCGTGCTCGTCGAGAGCCCGTCGAGACCGGACCGGACCTCGCGCCCAGCCTGCTCCAGGTCAGCGGCAAGCTTCTGGCTGTCGACGCTCAGACGCGCCTCCAGGTCGGCCTCCAGCGCGGTGACCGTGCTCCGGGTCAGCGCGACTGCGACCAGCACCTGCACCAGAAGTGCGATACCCAAGGCAACAAACACGGGCCGCAACAGGCGGCTTCGTAACAGAGAGAGAATGGCCGACACGTAGAACCCCCCAAACGATTGACGCCATTACTTTGATGGCACCCTCGGAGCATTCTTGCAGCAAGGGTTGTGCCGGGCAGGAGGTAAACCTGCCAAATGCAGGTTTTCGGACACTGGCGCCCTGAACGAAAACGCCGCGCCTCCTTGCGGGGGCGCGGCGTCGGCTCAGCCTCGAAAGGTCTGAATCAGCCGAACGGATGACGCAGCACGATAGTCTCGTTGCGGTCCGGACCGGTGGAGATGATGTCGATCGGCGCGCCGACCAGCTCTTCGATGCGATTGATGTAGGCGCGAGCGTTCTCCGGCAGCGCTTCCAGGGTCTTGGCGCCCAGGGTCGACTCGCTCCAGCCTGGCAGCTCCTCGTAGACCGGCTCAAGGCCGATATAGCTGTCGGCATCGGTCGGCGCGTCGATCACGGCGCCGTTCTCGTTCTTGTAGCCTACGCAGATACGGATGGTTTCCAGACCGTCCAGCACGTCCAGCTTGGTCAGGCAGATGCCGGAGATGCTGTTGACGTCGATGGCGCGGCGCAGGATCACGGCATCGAACCAGCCACAACGACGGGCACGACCGGTGGTGGAGCCGAACTCGTGGCCACGCTTGGCCAGGAAGGCGCCAGTGTCATCGAACAGTTCGGTCGGGAACGGACCGGAGCCGACACGGGTGGTGTAGGCCTTGGTGATGCCGAGGATGTAGTCGATGAACATCGGGCCGACGCCGGAACCGGTAGCGATGCCGCCGGCGGTGGTGTTCGAGCTGGTGACGTATGGGTAGGTACCATGGTCAATGTCCAGCAGCGAACCCTGGGCACCTTCGAACATGATGTCCTTGCCAGCGCGGCGCAGGGTATGCAGCTGCGCGGTGACATCGAGCATCATCGGTTGCAGCTGCTCGGCATAGGCCATGCACTCGTCCAGCGTCTGCTGGAAGTCGATGGCCGGTTCCTTGTAGTAATTGACCAGCTGGAAGTTGTGGTAGTCCAGCAACTCGCCCAGCTTGGCGGCAAAACGCTCGCGGTGGAACAGATCGCCGACACGCAGGCCACGGCGGGCTACCTTGTCTTCGTAAGCCGGGCCGATACCACGACCGGTGGTGCCGATCTTCAGCTCGCCGCGAGCCTTTTCACGGGCCTGGTCGAGGGCCACGTGGTAGGACAGGATCAGCGGGCAGGAGGGGCTGATGCGCAGACGCTCGCGCACCGGAACGCCTTTTTCCTCGAGCTTGGTGATTTCGCGCATCAGGGCATCCGGCGCAACTACCACGCCGTTGCCGATCAGGCACTGCACGCCTTCGCGCAGCACGCCCGAGGGGATCAGGTGCAACACGGTCTTCTCACCGTCGATTACCAAGGTGTGGCCCGCGTTGTGGCCGCCCTGGTAGCGCACGACGGCGGCGGCATGTTCGGTCAGCAGATCGACGATCTTGCCTTTGCCCTCATCACCCCACTGGGTGCCCAGGACGACGACATTCTTACCCATAACACTTGTCCTCATTCGCAAACTTGGTTGCCGGCAAGGGGCCGGCGCAGGAACTCAATGGGTCAGCGGCAGAACCTGCCAGCGCCCGTCTTGCTGAATCAATTGCCGATCACAATCCGCCTCGAGAGCAGCACTCAACGGCTGCCCAGGCAAGGCCTGAACCACACGCTGGCCCTCGTTGCGCAACTGGCAGACCATCTGCCAGAGGGCCGTATCGCTGCTGTCAGGCATCCAGATCCCGCCAGAAGGCAACACGACCTCCGCTCGCCCCAGTGTGACCAGGGTCTTCAAATCCGTGGAGAAGCCCGTGGCCGGGCGGGCCCGGCCAAAGTCGGCGCCGATGTCGTCATAGCGCCCGCCCTGGGCGATCGATTGACCGACCCCAGGCACGAACACCGCGAACACCACGCCGGTGTGGTAGTTGTAGCCGCGCAGTTCGCCCAGGTCGAAATACAGTGGCAGGTCCGGGTAGCGCGCGGCCAGGCGATCGGCGATCGCCAGGAGATCATCCAGCGCGGCCAGGACCCCAGCCGGGGCTCGACCCAGGCGCACGCGCGCCTCGGCCAGTACTTCACGACCACCGCACAGCTCGAGCAGGGCGCGCAGCATGTTGCCCAGGTCCTTCGGCAGGTCGGCGGTCAGCGCGTGAACTTCATCGCGCGCCTTGCGCTGCAAGGCATCGAACAACTGCTGCTCGACCGCGCCCGACAGGCCGGCCGCGCGTGCCAGACCGCGGTAGATCCCGACATGACCCAGGTCCATGTGCACATCCGGCACATCGGCCAATCGCAACATCGCGAGCATGAGGCTGATCACCTCGACATCGCTGACCGGGCTGGCGTCACCGTAGAGTTCAGCGCCGAGCTGGATCGGGCTGCGCGAAGTGGACAGCGCACGTGGCTGCGCATGCAGCACGCTACCGGCGTAGCACAGGCGGCTCGGCCCTTCGCGACGCAGGGTATGCGCGTCGATGCGGGCTACCTGTGGCGTGAAATCGGCACGGAAACCCATCAGGCGTCCGGACTGCGGATCGACGACCTTGAAAGTGCGCAAGTCCAGGTCCTGGCCGGCACCGGTCAGCAGCGATTCCAGGTACTCGATATGCGGAGTGACGACCAGTTCGTAACCCCAACTCTGGAACAGGTCCAACACCTGGCGACGCGCGATCTCGATACGCGCTGCCTCAGGTGGCAGTACTTCTTCGATGCCATCTGGCAGGAGCCAGCGGTCTACCGTTGCCATGACGCCATTTCCCCTTTGGTCCGGGCGGCCTGCCCGCGGGCGAGCCTTGAGTAAAGCAGGTATCGGCAGACAGTAGCGGGCAGCACCGATCCCAGCGCAGCCGCCGTGCCAATACCCTCGAATACCTTGCGTTGCGGCCAAATCATGGCCAATGAACCTTACAGACGCAAAAAAGCCGGGAATTTCCCGGCTGCCGCATCATACACCCGTTTTCATGCATGATGCACCCCGCCCGGCGTTTTAGCTGCCGGGCGGGGGCTTACATCAAGGCTTGCTCTTGTCCAGGAAGCGGAAGAACTCGTTCTTCGGATCCAGGACCAGCACATCGCTCTTGCTGGCGAAGCTTTCGCGATAGGCCTGCAGGCTACGGTAGAAAGCGTAGAACTCCGCATCCTGAGTAAACGCCTTGGCGTAGATCGAGGCCGCCTGGGAATCGCCGTCACCGCGGGTCTCCTCAGCTTCACGATACGCTTCGGCCAACAGGACACGGCGCTGACGGTCGGCATCGGCACGGATACCTTCAGCCAGCTCGTTACCCTTGGCACGGTGCTCACGCGCTTCCCGCTCACGCTCGGTGCTCATGCGATCGAATACGCTGCGGTTGACTTCCTTCGGCAGGTCGATGCCCTTGACGCGAACGTCGACGACCTCGATACCCAGCTCCTTGTTGGCCATGCGGTTCAGCGAAGCGGTGATGTCAGCCATCAGCGCGTCACGCTCCCCGGAAACCACCTCGTGCAGCGTGCGCTTGCCGAACTGGTCACGCAGGCCGCTTTCCAGACGCCGCGAGAGGCGTTCGTCGGCAATCTGCTTCATGCCGGAGGTCGCGGTGTAGAAGCGCTCGGCATCTTTGACTCGCCACTTGGCATAGGCGTCCACCATCACCGCTTTTTTCTCGAGGGTCAGGAAGCGCTGGGTCGGAGCATCCAGGGTCATCAGGCGGGCGTCGAACTTGCGCACCTGGTTGACGTACGGGATCTTCACATGCAGGCCTGGCTGAACATCCGCCTGGACCACACGGCCGAATTGCAGCAACACCGCACGCTCGGTCTGGGCCACGATGTAGAAGCTGTTCCAGGCCACGATTGCCAGCACGACGGCAGCGATCAGGGCGATCAGCGATTTATTGCTCATCAGCGGCTCTCCCTGGTACGAAGCGACTGTTGTTGCTGTTGCAGCTCCGAGGCGACCCGAGCCGCCTCATCGTTGGCCGAGGCTGGCGCAGTGACAGCCGGGGCGTTGGTGCGGCCGCCGCCCTGGACCATCTTGTCCAGCGGCAGGTAGAGCAGGTTGTTCTGCCCATCCTTGGTTGCCACCATCACCTTGCTGGTGTTGCTGTAGACCTCTTGCATGGTCTCCAGGTAGAGACGCTGACGCGTTACGTCCGGAGCCTTGTGATACTCGGTCAGCAGCTTGACGAAGCGATCGGCCTCACCCTTGGCGCGTGCGATCACCTCATCGCGGTAGCCATTGGCATCCTCGATGATGCGCTGCGCCTGGCCGCGAGCCTCCGGCACCACGCCATTGGCATAGGACTCGGCCTGGTTGCGGGCACGCTGCTCGTCTTCACGCGCACGGATCACGTCGTCGAAGGCTTCCTGTACTTCGCGCGGGGCTGCCGCGCTCTGCACGTTGACCTGGGTCACGGTGATACCGGTGCGATAGGTGTCGAGGAAGCGCTGCAGGCGTTCGCGGATATCCACGGCCATCTGTTCACGACCCTCGGTCAACACCTGGTCCATCGAGGTGGAGCCCACCACGTGGCGCAGGGCGCTGTCGGTCGCATGCTGCAGACTGACCTCCGGCTGGTCGACGTTGAGCACGAAGTCCTGCAGGTTGGTGATCTTGTACTGCACGGTCAGCGGCACCTCGACGATGTTCTCGTCTTCGGTCAGCATCTGCCCCTGCTTGGTGTAGGCACGCTCGCGAGTCACGTTCTCCATGTACTTGCGATCGATCGGCGGGAAGTAGATGTTCAGGCCCGGCCCTACGGTCTCGTAGTACTTGCCGAAGCGCAGGACGACTGCCTGCTCCTGTTCGTCGACCACGTACACGGCGCTGTACAACCAGATGGCGGCAAGCACCGCCAGACCGATGCCCAGCAGGCCGTAGCCGCCGCCTCTGCCGACGTTCCTGTCACCACCACCGCGTTTCTTGCTGCCGCCGAACATGCCGTTCAGGCTGTCCTGCAGCTTGCGGAAGGCCTCGTCGAGATCCGGTGGACCTTTCTTGTCTCCACCGCCGCCGCCACGGCGACCGCCCCAGGGATCCTGATTGTTCGAGTTGCCACCCGGCTCGTTCCAAGCCATAGCGCTCTCCATCTGATAAAGCAAAGACGCGCCCACGGCGCGCCGTCCAATGCTACAGAATGCCTGTCACGGCTGCCCGGCGACATAGTCGGGCATTTATTGCAAAGTGTGTTGCTCGATGAACACCTGTGGTTCCAGGCCTTCCCGGCTGACCAGGCGATTGAGTTCGACCCGAGGCAGACGCAGGCTCAGCAGGCTGCTGCCTTTTTCATCATGTGCTTCGCCCTGCACTGCGCCGAAGGCAAAGAATTGCGCGCGCAAGCGGGCAAAACGCTGCTCCAGACACAGGGTGCCGACAAACAGATCATCCCCCAGCAACTCGGCGATCGCCTGGCCCACCAGTTCCAGACCACGACCATCGCGTGCCGATACCCAGACCCGCTCCGGTTTGCCATCGGCATTCCGCTGGATCTGCGGCTCGACATCTTCGAGCAGGTCGAGTTTGTTATAGACCTCGAGGATCGGCAAGCCTTCGGCACCGATCTCGCCCAGCACGGCCATCACTTGCTCGATCTGCTCCATCCGATCGGGCTCGTGCGCGTCGATCACATGCAGCAGCAGATCAGAGTTGCTGGACTCTTCAAGCGTAGCCCGGAAAGCCTCGACCAGCTTGTGCGGCAGGTGGCGGATGAAGCCCACGGTATCGGCCAGCACGATCGGCCCGATGTCGCCCAGCTGGAGCCGGCGCAAGGTCGGATCGAGCGTGGCGAACAACTGGTCGGCGGCGTAGACCTCGGAAGAGGTCAGGGCGTTGAAAAGAGTGGATTTGCCGGCGTTGGTATACCCCACCAGCGAGACCGAAGGGATATCGGCGCGTCTGCGCCCTCGACGAGCCTGCTCGCGCTGGCTGCGGACCTTTTCCAGGCGTGCCTTGATCTGTCGCAGGCGTACGCGCAGCAGACGTCGGTCGGTTTCGAGCTGGGTTTCACCCGGCCCACGCAGGCCGATACCACCCTTCTGCCGCTCGAGATGGGTCCAGCCCCGGACCAGCCGAGTGCTCATGTGCTCAAGCTGGGCCAGTTCGACCTGCAGCTTGCCTTCATGGGTACGCGCGCGTTGGGCGAAGATGTCGAGGATCAGGCCGGTACGATCGAGCACCCGACATTCGAAGACGCGCTCGAGGTTACGTTCCTGACTGGGAGTGAGGGTGTGATTGAAAATCACCAGATCTACCTGCTCGGCTTTGACCTGGTCGCGCAATTGCTCAACCTTGCCGCTGCCAATCAGGTATTTCGCTGTCGGTTGATGCCGCGTCACATTGCTGAACGCGACAATGTCGGCTCCGGCCGACAGTGCCAGTTCCTGAAACTCCTGCGGGTCTTCGCGCGCCTCAGGGTTCTGACCTTCCAAGTGAACGAGCAGCGCTCGCTCACCACCACCGTGGCGCTCAAAGAACAAGGCAGACTCCTATCAGGCGTTGCCTGGCTCAGCATCGCCCTGTTCGGAATCGGACGGGCTTGGCAGGCGAACCGGGCGCGCTGGCACCACGGTGGAAATGGCATGTTTGTAGACCATCTGGCTTACGGTGTTCTTCAGCAGAACCACGAACTGGTCGAAGGATTCGATCGAGCCCTGCAGCTTGATGCCGTTGACCAGATAGATGGAGACCGGGACTTTTTCTTTTCTCAAAGTATTCAAGTAAGGGTCTTGTAGCGAATGCCCTTTTGACATATGCCGCACTCCTGTAAGGATCAATAGTAGAAAAACTGGAAAAAAACAATGGTTCATGCCGCCTTTCGCAAGCGTAGACGGCAATTGCAGGGACTCAGCTCAATATGGAGACGGCTCCCAGGTATTTCAAGGTGCGGGACAGATTGTCGCGGGCCAGGCTATCGAGCCAGTGCACGTCGGGCCATCCGCGTAACCAGGTGAATTGCCGCTTGGCCAGTTGGCGAGTGGCAATGATACCGCGTTCACGCATCTCTTCCGCAGTCAGCGTGCCATCGAGATGGTCCCAGACCTGTCGATAGCCCACCGACCGTATAGACGGCAGCCCCGCATGCAAGTCACTTCTGGCTCGCAGCAATCGGACCTCGTCGACGAAGCCCTGTTCCAGCATTTGCGAAAAACGTGACGCAATTCGCTCGTGTAATACACGACGTTCGGCGGGAGCGATCGCCAGGCTGGCGACAGTATAGGGCAAATGACTGGCTGCGCCTGCGTCTGGACCGCGACTTTGCTCGGATTGACGCAAGCGATGGGCGGTCATGCTCTGGCCACTGACGCGATAGACCTCGAGTGCCCGGATCAGCCGCTGAGGGTCGTTGGGGTGAATCCGCGCCGCCGATTCCGGATCGACCTCGGCCAGCTGTCGGTGCAGCTCGCCGAGTCCCAGCGCCTGAGCCTGGGCCTCCAATTCGGCGCGCACCTCGGCGTCGGCCGCCGGCATGTCCGCCAATCCATCCAGCAACGCCTTGTAATAGAGCATGGTGCCGCCGACCAGCAGCGGAATCTTGCCGCGGGCGCTGATATCGGCCATCGCCTCCAGGGCGTCACGACGAAATTCGGCGGCGGAATAACTCTGTGCCGGGTCGAGAATGTCGATCAGGCGGTGCGGGTGGGCGGCCAGGACTTCCTTGGAGGGTTTGGCAGTGCCGATGTCCATGCCGCGGTAGACCAGCGCCGAATCGACGCTGATCAGCTCGCAGGGCAGGACCTTGGTGAGTTCGATGGCCAGGTCGGTCTTGCCGGCCGCCGTCGGACCCATGAGGAAGATTGCAGGGGGGTTACCGCTCATGTCATCGACCGCGCAGGAAAAGTTTGTCCAGATCGTCCAGCCCCATCTGCGTCCAGGTCGGACGTCCATGGTTGCATTGGCCGCTGCGCTCGGTGTTTTCCATGTCGCGCAACAGGGCGTTCATCTCGGGGATGGCCAGGCGCCGGTTCGCGCGCACGGCGCCATGACAGGCCATGGTACCGAGCAGTTCGTTGAGATGGGCCTGGATACGGTCGCTGGTGCCGTATTCCATCAGGTCCGCCAGCACATCCTGGACCAGACGGTTGGCTTCGGCCTGCTTGAGCAAGGCCGGGATCTGCCGGATCGCCAGGCTTTCAGGTCCCAGCCGCTGCAACTCGAAACCAAGCCGCCGGAACCAATCGGCGTGCTCCTCGGCGCAATCGGCCTCGCGCTGGCTGAGCGCCAGGGACTCTGGCACCAGCAGTGGCTGGCCGCTCAACCCTTCGCTGGCCATCGCCACCTTTAGGCGTTCGTACATGATTCGCTCGTGAGCCGCGTGCATGTCCACCAGGACCAGACCCACGGCGTTCTCGGAAAGAATGTAGATACCTTTGAGCTGAGCCAGCGCATAGCCCAGCGGCGGTATGTCGCCCTCGCTCTGCGGTAGCGCAGGAGCGCCATCCGTGCTCAGAGGCGAGAAGAATTCGCGGTAGACCGCCTTGGCCTCAGCCACGGGCACTGCCTGGGCTGGTCGGGGGGTGTATTGATATTGGTAGCCTGCGCCATTGCCCGACCCCGCGGCACCGTAGGTGGGACGCTGCTCGCCCGCCGGCTGCTCCAGCAGCGAAGCCGCCAGGCGCATCTCGCCCTGGGGCCCGAATTCTCCGGCCTGCTGACCGGACGGTCGGACGATCTCGCTCGTCGCTGCCGGCGCCGCGAGCTGGTCTTCCGGACGCACATCGGCCAGGGCACGATGCAGGATCCCATACAGGAAATCGTGCACCATGCGCCCTTCGCGGAAACGCACCTCATGCTTGGTCGGGTGAACGTTGACATCGACACCCACCGGATCGAGCTCGAGAAACAGCACGAAGGTCGGATGTCGCCCATTGAACAACACGTCACGGTAGGCCTGGCGTACGGCATGGGCGACCAGCTTGTCGCGCACCGCCCGCCCATTGACGAAGAAGTACTGCAGATCGGCCTGGCTGCGCGAGAATGTCGGCAGCCCGACCCAGCCCCACAGACGCAAGCCGTTGCGTTCGACGTCGATCGGCAATGCCTGCTCCAGGAAGCCTGGACCGCAGATCGCGCCGACTCGTCGCGCACGGGTGGTCTCATCCACCGCCTCGTGCAGGCTGAGAACGCTCTTGCCGTTATGGCGCAGGTGGAAGCCGACATCGAAACGCGCCAGGGCCAAACGGCGGATCACCTCCTGCAGATGATCGAACTCGGTCTTCTCGGACTTGAGAAACTTGCGCCGGGCCGGCGTATTGAAGAATAGGTCGCGCACTTCCACCGAAGTGCCGACCGGGTGCGCCGCGGGCTGGACACGCGGCATCATGTCCCGCCCCTCGGTCTCGACTTGCCAGGCCTCGCTGGCGGATGCCGTGCGAGAGGTCAGGGTCAGGCGCGCCACCGAGCTGATCGAAGCCAGCGCTTCACCACGAAAGCCAAGGCTGAGTACCCCCTCGAGGTCCTCGAGTTCGCGAATCTTGCTGGTGGCATGGCGAGCCAGCGCCAGAGGCAGGTCGTCGGCGGCAATACCCCCACCGTCATCTCGCACACGCAGCAGCTTCACACCACCCTGCTCCACTTCCACGTCGATACGACGGGCACCAGAGTCCAGGCTGTTCTCGAGCAGCTCCTTGATCACCGAAGCCGGACGTTCGACCACCTCGCCCGCGGCGATCTGGTTGGCCAGTCGCGGGCTGAGCAGTTCGATGCGCGAACCACCACTCATGGCTGCGACGCCAGTGTCGTACCGGGAATATCCAGCTGCTGGCCAATCTTGAGTTCATCGCTTTTCAGACCGTTGCTGCTGCGCAGGCTGGCAACGCTGACCTGGTACCGCACGGCGATCATGGCCAGGGTTTCGCCGGGCCGTACCGTATGCTCGCGCGGACCTTGGGCAATCTTGCCGCTGTCACGCATCCAGGCGATATAGGTGCCGGGCGGTGGGTTCTGCTGGAAGAACTGCAGCACGCCACTGTGAATCGAGCGCGCCAGCGATTGCTGGTGGCTACGAGTCGCCAGCTTGGCGGCCTCGTTGGCGTTGGAAATGAAGCCGGTCTCGACCAGGATCGAAGGAATGTCCGGCGACTTCAACACCATGAAACCCGCCTGCTCCACGCGGCGCTTGTGCAACGACGTGATGCGCCCCATGTTGCCGAGCACCTTCTGCCCCACGTTCAGGCTGGAGCTGAGTGTCGCCGTCATCGACAGGTCCAGCAGCACGCCTGCGAGCATGCGGTCCTTGTCATCCAGGCTGACGTTGCCGGCGCCGCCGATCAGGTCGGAGCGGTTTTCACTGTCGGCCAACCAGCGAGCGGTCTCCGATGTCGCGCCCCGATCGGATAGGGCGAACACCGATGCTCCGAAGGCCGCCTTGGAAGGTGCGGCATCGGCATGGATGGAGATGAACAGGTCGGCGCCTTTCTTGCGGGCGATCTCGGTGCGCTTGCGCAGCGGAATGAAGTAGTCGCCCGTACGCGTCAGCTCGGCGCGGAAACCTTTTTCGGTATTGATCTGGCGCTGCAGCTCCTTGGCGATCTGCAGCACGATATCTTTCTCGTGCTGACCCCGCGCGCCAGAGGCACCCGGGTCTTCGCCGCCATGCCCGGCGTCGATGGCGACGACGATGTCGCGCTTGCCGCTGGGCACGGGCGTGAGCTTGATCGCCGGCTGCGCCGGGGTCACGGGCACCGCGGGTGCCGTGGCCGGTGTCGGTACTGGCGTGGGCGGCGGCGTCGGTGCGCTGGCGGCCACCGCATCGGCCTCGGTGTCGTACAGGTCGACCACCAGGCGATTGCCATACTGGGCATTCGGCGCCAGGGTAAAGCTCTTGGGCGTGAGCGCTTTCTTCAGGTCCACCACCACGCGCAGGTCGGTCGCGGTGCGCTGGGCCGAGCGGACGCTGGAAATGGGGGTATTGGAGGTGGATACGTTGAGCGGAGCGCCAAGCGTCGCGCCATTGATGTCGATCACCAGTCGGTCCGGCGCACTCAACGTGAACACGCTGTGCTGCACGGGCCCGGAAAGGTCGAAGACCAGCCGTGTGTTGTCCGGAGCGCGCCACAGGCGCATGCTCTTGACTTGCGTGACGGCCAGAGCGTCAACGGTCACCGCTGTCAGCAGCAGTCCAACGACAGCGACCAGTGCGCGTATGCGCATACCATTCCCCACTTATTGATTGAATTCGACAGCCAGAACGGCACACCAGGCCTCGCCGCGCGAGCCCTGCGGCGACAGAGTCAGCGAGCGACCGCCCGCCTGGGGGCTTATGGTAATGGTCAGGTCCGGCTTTGGCAAAACGCCTGCCCCTTTCTGGGGCCATTCGAACAGGCACAGGGCGTCACCTTCGAAATAATCGCGAATACCCATGAACTCCAGCTCCTCGGGATCGACCAGGCGATACAGGTCGAAGTGGAAGGCGCGGATGTCACCGATCTCATAAGGTTCGACCACCGTGAAGGTGGGACTCTTCACTGCCCCGGTGTGCCCAAGGCCACGGATCAGACCGCGCGACAGGGTGGTCTTGCCCGCCCCCAGGTCGCCCTCCAGAAAGATCACGCCGTGTCCGGCGGTAACCTGTGCCAGACGCGCGCCAAAATCGATCATGGCCTGCTCGTCGGCCAGAAACAGGGTTATGCCAGACACGCTGAATGCTCCTCCAACAACTCACGAATAACCGGGATAAGATCACTGGCCGCCAGGCCACGGCCCCGAGGACCCAGGCGTTCGCCCGCGCAGGCATGCAGCCAGACGCCCAGCCGGGCGGCCGCGCCTGCCTCCAGCCCTTGGGCCAGCAGCGCCGCCAGGACGCCGGTAAGGACATCCCCCAGCCCCGCCCCAGCCATGGCCGGATGACCACGGCTGCACAGTGCCAGTTGGCCATCTGGATCGGCAACCAGCGTACCCGCCCCCTTGAGCACACAGACGCTGGCGTACTTGCGCGCCAGCTTGCGCGCCGCGCCAGGACGATCGGCCTGTACCGCTTCGGTGGACACACCGAGCAGGCGGGCAGCCTCGCCCGGGTGCGGAGTCAGGATGCTGCCGCTGGGCAGCGCCAGCGGCGTTCGCGCCAGCAGATTGAGCGCATCGGCGTCCCAGACCTGCGGCAAATGGGCATTGGCCACTGCCGAAAGCAGGCTGCGCCCCCAGGCCGCCTGGCCAAGACCGGGGCCGACCACCAGCACCGAGGCGCGCTCCAGCACGCCCATCAGCTGATTGGCCGAACTCACGCCCAGGCACATGGTTTCGGGAAGGCGCGTCAAGGCAGCGCCCACGTGTTCGGGTCGCGTGGCCAGGGAAACCAGGCCTGCCCCGCAGCGCAACGCGGCCTCGGCGCTGAGCAGCACGGCGCCGCCGGTACCCAGGTCGCCTCCGACCACCAGCACGTGGCCGAAGTCGCCCTTGTGCGCGTCCGGGTGACGGGGCGGCAGACTGGCGATGTTCACGCTGCTGAGTCGTTGCACAAGATTGTCAGTGTGTTTGGTCTGGGGCATAGGGTCAAAAGCTCCGATGTCTGGCAGAATTATACGCACCTGAGCCCGTATTGCCTTGTTCGACCATGTCTTCCTCGATTCCTTCCCTAGCCACATTGGCCCAATCCATCAAGGACTGGGGCCGCGAACTCGGTTTTGCCCATGTCGGCATCGCCGGGGTGGCGCTTGGCGAGCACGAAAATCACCTGCAGCGCTGGCTGGAAGCGGGTTACCAGGGGGAGATGGACTACATGGCTGCCCACGGCAGCAAGCGCTCGCATCCCGACGAACTGGTGCCCGGCACCTTGCGCGTGGTCTCGCTGCGGATGGACTACCTGCCTGGCGATACCGAAATGGCCAAGCGCCTGGCCCAGCCGGAAAAGGCCTATGTCTCGCGTTATGCCCTCGGTCGCGACTATCACAAGCTGATTCGCAAGCGTGTGCAGCATCTGGCCGAGCGTATCCAGGAAACGATCGGCCCCTTCGGCTTCCGCGCTTTCGTCGACAGCGCCCCAGTGCTGGAGAAAGCCATTGCCGAACAGGCGGGGCTCGGCTGGATCGGCAAGAACACCCTGCTGCTCAACCGCAAGGCCGGCAGTTATTTCTTTCTCGCGGAGCTGTTCGTGGATGTGCCGCTGCCGGTGGACGAAGCCCAGGGCAGCGAACATTGCGGACGCTGCCAAGCCTGCCTGGACATCTGCCCGACGGGTGCCTTCGTCGGGCCGTACGTGCTCGACGCGCGACGCTGCATCTCCTACCTGACCATCGAGCTGAAGAGCGCCATCCCCGTGGAACTGCGCGCATTGATCGGCAATCGGGTCTTCGGTTGCGATGATTGCCAGATCGTCTGCCCCTGGAACCGCTTTGCCCGCCCTACGATCGAAAGCGACTTCAAGCCCCGGCACAACCTCGACAATGCCGACCTGGCCGAGCTGTTCCTCTGGGATGAAGCGACGTTCCTGAGCAACACAGAAGGCTCGCCTCTGCGCCGCGCCGGATACGAGCGCTGGCTACGCAACCTGGCGGTCGGGCTCGGCAACGCACCGTCGACGATTCCGGTCCTCGAGGCCCTGCGCGCGCGCCAGGATCACCCCTCGGAACTCGTGCGCGAGCATGTCGAATGGGCCCTCGCCCGGCATGGCGCAATACCACTCACTTGAGCAAGAGCATTCGATTTTCAAATGCCGAGGTTCATCTTGCAGCCCTTGATTCGGTTGTGAAGCTTATGGCCTCGCGGGACAAGCCCGCTCATCACCGGAGTACGCGCACACCAGTGGTGAGCGGGCTTGTCCCGCGACGAGGCCATAAGCTTCACAGAGGATCTTGAAAGCCCAAAGCTAAACCCCAGCATTTGAAAATCGAGTGCTCTTGCTCAAGGACTGGTATTGGCGCCTGCGGCTAAGGCTGGTCGTTATAGTGGAACTTGGGCATTTCCCAATGAAAGCGGATGGCCAGCAGGCGCAACAGGAAACCGCCGAACAAGGTCAGCAGCATCGCCTGCTCAGCGGGCACCTTGAAATACACGCACGCCAGATAGAACCACGCCGCGGCGAATGACACGCTGGCGTACAGTTCGCGGCGGAATACCAGCGGGATATCGTTGCAGAAGATATCCCGCAAGATACCTCCGAAGACTCCCGTGATGACCCCACTGATCGAGGCCACGAGCATGCCCTGGCCCATCTCCAGCGCGGTCATGCAGCCGATCAGAGTAAAGGCCACCAGGCCCAAGGCATCAAGCACCAGGAACAGCGATCGCAGGTGGCGCATCAGCGGGGCCATGAAGATGGTCAGGAGTGCGGCGAAGCTGGTGAGTACCAGGTATTCCGGGTGCTTGACCCAGGTCAGCGGATAATGCCCGAGCAATACGTCGCGCACCGAACCACCGCCAAGGGCGGTGATGCAGGCGATCAGCACCACGCCGAACCAGTCCATCCCGCGACGACCGGCGGACAACGCGCCGGTCATGGCTTCGGCGGTGATGGCAATGAGGTAGAGCATCAGCAACATGGCGCGGATCCGGGCAGAAAGGCGCGCAGTCTACCCAGTTGCTCAAGGCGCCAAAAGAGGGCGCGCCAACCTTCGGCGGCGCAGTCCCGGTTCAGAACTTTATGAAATGCTCGCGGTAATGGCGCAGCTCGGCGATCGACTCGCGAATATCGTCGAGCGCAAGGTGGGTATTGCCCTTGCTGAAGCTGTCCCGAACCTGCGGCGCCCAGCGCGCGGCCAGTTCCTTGAGGGTCGATACATCCAGGTTGCGATAGTGGAAATAACCTTCGAGCGTGCGCATGTGCCGGTACAGGAAGCGACGGTCCTGGCAGATGCTGTTGCCGCAGATCGGCGATTTGCCCTTGGGTACCCATTGTTCCAGGAACTTCACCGTCTCGGCCTCGGCTTCGGCCATGCTGATGCGGCTGTCGCGTACTCGCTGGGTCAGACCGGAAGCCCCATGGGTGCGAGTGTTCCATTCATCCATGCGCGCCAGCACCTCATCGCTGTGGTGGATGGCGATCACCGGGCCTTCCGCCAGGGTGTTGAGCTCGCTGTCGGTGACGATGGTCGCCATCTCGATGATGACGTCGTTGTCCGGGTCCAGTCCGGTCATTTCCAGATCGATCCAGATCAGGTTCTGTGAATTCTGCATGTATAGGCTCCTCGTTCAGCCCTCATAGTAGCCCAGGGCCCGGCCCCGATGCATGCGCGAGCGTGCATGCCGGAAGAATGCATACCGGCAGAGCATGCTAGACTGCCAGCCGTTTCCTCTGCCCCGCGACTCGGAATATTCATGGCCAAACGCCAGCTCAATCGCCGCCAGAACTGGCGTATCGAAAAAATCCAGGGTGAGCGCGCCGCTCGCGCCGCCAAACGTGAGCAGCATGCGCTGCAGGAACTCGAAGGCGGAGACCTGGGTCCCGAGCAGCTGGGCCTGGTCATCGCTCACTTTGGCGTACAGGTCGAAGTCGAAGCCCAGGATGGCGACGACGCCGGTCAGATTTTCCGCTGCCACCTGCGCGCCAATCTGCCCGCGCTGGTCACCGGCGACCGTGTCGTATGGCGTGCCGGCAACCAGGGCATCGGTGTGATCGTGGCGCAGATGCCGCGCACCTCCGAACTGTGCCGACCGAACAACCAGGGTCAGCTCAAGCCGGTCGCGAGCAACGTCGACCTGATCGTCATCGTCTTCGCCCCGGCGCCGGAGCCACAGGCCAACCTCATCGACCGTTACCTGGTGGCCGCCGAGCACGCGGGTATTCGTCCCTTGCTGCTGCTCAACAAGGCCGACCTGATCGACGAGCAGAACGCGCCGGCGCTCAATGCGCTGCTCGCCGTGTATCGGAGCCTGGGGTACCCGCTGCTGGAAGTTTCCGCGCATCACGGCGGAGGCATGCAGACGCTTCAACAGAACCTGGCCGGGCATGTCAGCGTGTTCGTCGGCCAGTCCGGCGTCGGCAAGTCGTCGCTGGTCAACAGCCTGCTACCCAATGCCCAGTCCCGCGTGGGCGACCTTTCGGACTGGTCCGGCCAAGGCACCCACACCACCACGACCGCGCGCCTCTATCATTTCCCCAATGGCGGCGACCTGATCGACTCCCCGGGTATCCGCGAGTTCGGCCTGGGCCATGTCAGCCGCGATGATGTCGAGGAAGGCTTCATCGAGTTCCGCGATCTGCTCGGTACCTGTCGATTCCGCGACTGCAAGCATGACCGTGAGCCGGGCTGCGCCTTGCTCATTGCCCTCGAAGAGGGTCGGATCCAGCAGCAGCGGATGAACAGCTACCGCTCGATCATCGCCAGCCTGCCGCAAGAAACGTACTGAGCTGACGACCGCGTTCGAGCGGCCCTGTAACGCAAAACGCCTAATGCCAGTCAGTTAAGGGCAAGCAGTCGGTTCAAATGCTGGTGCTTAGCCCTCGGCTTCGGGAATCTTCGGTGACGCTACTGGCCTATCGCGGGACTAGCCCACTCACCACCGGGCGTGATGTTCCAAGTGGTGAGCGGGCTAGTCCCGCGATAGGCCAGTAGCGTCACTGAATAAATCCGGAAACCAAACAAGAAAGCCAGCCAATGAAATTTGCTGATCTCTCCTAACTGACAAGCATGATGCAAAACGCCCGTGACTACATCGGTAGGCACGGGCGTTTTGCGTTACAGGGATTACTCCCGCGGCTCGTCCATCTTCAAGGTGCCATCCTCGAAGATATTGAGTTTCTGCCTCAGCTCGCGGGGCTGCATGGGTGCCTGGGCACCCGTGTCCGCCGGTACTGTCGCTCCCGGTGCCGCCGCTCCCGATGCATCACTGGCTGGCGGAGTCGCCTGCGGTGGCGGCGGTGTCCCCTGCTCACCCTCGATCGTGCGTTGGGCCTTCTTGGTCAGGACGATGATATCGATCCGTCGGTTGACCGGATTGAAAGGGTCCTTGCGATCGAACAGCGAAGACGAGGCATAGCCGACTACCCGTGCCACCTGCTCGTCGGGGTAACCGCCCGCGACCAGCGCGCGCCGCGCCGCGTTGGCACGGTTGGAGGACAGCTCCCAGTTGCCGAACCCGCCACTGCCCGCGAACGGCTTGGCATCGGTGTGACCACTGACGCTGATCTTGTTCGGCACGGCCTTGATGGTGTCGGCCATGGCCAGCAGGATGTCTTCGAAGTAGGGCTGCAAGCGCGCGCTGCCGATATCGAACATGGGCCGGTTCTCGGCGTCCATGATCTGGATGCGCAAGCCGTCCTGGGTGATCTCGAAGAGTATCTGGTCCTTGAACTTCTGCAGCTCTGGATTCTCCTCGACCTTGTTCTGCAACTCCTGCAGCAACAGCTCGAGACGCTCGCGCTCGACCTGCTCGGCCATGTTCTCGACCGTGTTCTGGTCGATCGGGATGCTGGTCTCGGTGGTCGGGTCGGACTTCTGCTCGGGGTTGATGGTCTTTTCCGGCGCGAGCTCGGGCGAGCCGCCCAGGTCGATGACGTAGGGCGTGCCACTTTCCATGAAGCCGATCGGGTCCTGGAAATAGCCGGCGATGGAGATCTTCTGTTCCGGGGTGGCCGTGGACATCAGCCAGAGCACCAGGAAGAACGCCATCATCGCCGTCGCGAAGTCGGCGAAGGCGATCTTCCAGGCGCCGCCATGGTGGCCCGCGGCGAAGCGCTTGACGCGCTTGATGATTATCGGCTGATTGTTTTCCATGACTCAGCGACCACGAACGGCTTGTTCCAGCTCGGAGAAGCTCGGACGGTGCTTGGGGTACAGCACCTTGCGCCCGAATTCCACGGCCAGCGACGGCGGCATGCCGGATGCCGAAGCGACCAGCGAGGCCTTGATCGCTTCGTACAGGTTGACCTCTTCCTTGGCGTCGTGCGCCAGGCAGTTGGCCAACGGACCGAAGAATCCATAGGCCGCGAGAATACCGAAGAAAGTACCCACCAAGGCCGCGCCGACGTGCATGCCGATGGCGGCCTGGTCGCCTTCGCCGAGCGAAGCCATGGTCACCACGATCCCCAGTACCGCCGCGACGATACCGAAACCGGGCATGCCGTCGGCAATACCAGTGACCGCGTGGGACGGATGTTCGAGCTCTTCCTTGAGGCTCATCAGTTCCATGTCGAACAGGCCCTCGAGCTCGTGAGGCGCCATGTTGCCGGTGGACATGATGCGCAGGTAGTCGCAGATGTAGGCGGTCATGCGCTCGTCGGCGAGCACGGCGGGATATTTGGCGAAGATCGGGCTGGCGGCCGCGTCCTCGATATCGGCCTCGATGGCCATCATGCCTTCGCGACGGCTCTTGTTAAGAATCTCGTAGACCAGGCCCAGTACCTCCAGATAGAAGGTGTGGGTAAAACGCGAGCCGAACATCTTTACCGACTTCTTGATTACATGCATGGTCATGTAACCGGGATTCGACTGGAGGAACGCGCCAAAAGCGGCACCGCCGATGATCAGGACTTCGAACGGCTGGATCAATGCTGCGATCTTGCCGTGAGAGAGGACGTATCCGCCGAGCACGCTCGCGAATACGACGATGATGCCGATAATTTTAGCCATAGTTCAGAGCACTTGCCGTCTTGGTCAGGGTCAGGAGCGGGAGCTTGAAAACTCTTCTTCTACTTATCGGCAGAACTGCGCCAGACTATAGCCAGTCAAAGCGAAAAGTCAGTTCGGACTGATGTCAAAATGCCAATTGAAACCAAGGTTCCAAGTCAGATTCCGCCTACACTGGAGGGCTGGGTAAAGCTGCTCGACAGCATTCGCCTACCCGTGCCCAAGCTCAGTCATGATCGTGTCATGGCTGCCATCAACGACAGCCGTCGTTCGATGCGCGACATCGCCGAACTGATGCAAGGCAGCCCCGCGCTGGTCCTGAGCGTGATACGCGAGGCCAATCATTCGGCCAATGCCAGCCAGGCCGAGCCGGCGGAAAGCCTGGAAGTGGCGCTCAATCGCCTCGGCCTGACCCGTACCGGGCAGCTGCTGGCGCGCTTGCCCGCTCTGCCGGACATCGACATCCCTCCCGTGCTGCGCCAATTCCAGCTGATCAGCCAGCACGCGAGCCAACAGGCCAGCGGCCTGTTCGCCAGCCGCCTGGCGCGCCTGTGGCAGGAGATCCACTGGGGCAGCCTGTTGTTTCTCGCCCCTCTGTGGCCCTTGGCCATGGTGCATCCGAGGTTGCTCGACGCCTGGGAGCTGCGGGTCATTCATAAGGGAGAGGACGCCGCGCACGTGGAGCAAGAGCTGTTCGGCGTGCGGATCATGCAGTTGTGCCGGGCCGTGGCGGAGCACTGGCGTCTCCCGGGATGGGTCACCCAGGGCTATCGGTTGCTGCTGGAAGAGCGCGATCAGCTGGCCAAGACCTTGAGCATCGCCCGCGAGGAGGATCCCCTCGTTCAGCAGCACCGCCTCGACGAAGAGCCGGGCCTGCGCCGCTGGTTCAACCAGCCGGCCAACACCGTCTTGCTGGCCAACGGCCTGGCACTTGCCGCCCAGGTCGGCTGGGACAACCCACACCTGCTGCGTTGGCAGTTACTGACCAGCCTCTACCTGCAGACCTCGCTCGACGATGTGCAGCAGCAGGTCCACCAACAGGCCGCGGCCAGCGCGCGCCAGCATGCCAGTCACGCGCTGTTCCATCCGGCCGTGGCACTGCTGTGGCCCTGGGATCAGCGTCGTCCTCACCCCGACATGCTGGCCCCGCCCGCGCCCGCTAGCGAAGACATCGATCGCTGGCGCAAGTTGTGCACCGAGCTGCTGGCGCAGCCAAGTCCGTTCACCAATGCCATTCACCTGAGCACACAGGCGCGTGACGCCCTGCTCGCCTGCGGCATGCAGCGAATCATGCTGCTGATGCTCGACAAGGCCAACAACAGCCTGCGCGTCCTGCAGACCGCGGGGCTGCCCAGGGAAGCGGCAGCGCTGCATATGCCCGTCGAGGGCAACAAGCTTCTGCAGCGCCTGACCAGTCAACCGGCGCAACTGCGCCTGACGCCCGAAAACCACGCCCAGTTCGGCGCATTGATGCCCGCGGCGCTGCGCGCCTGCTTCGATGGTGAACATCTGCTGCTGCGTTCCCTGGCAGTCAATGGCCAGGTATTGATGCTGGCGATTGCCGACCAAGGAGGCAAACCGCTGGCCGACGTCAGCGTCCAGGCCTTCGGCAAGACCACGCCTTGCATCGAGCGGGCCCTGGCTGCCTTTGGCAACCGCAACGCTTGAGGCATGCGCTACAATCGCCCCTCTGTTCCACCCTGGAGACTCGGATGACTGACTTTTCCGGCCTGCCGCTGGTAATCGAAGCGGCCGACCTGCTGCCTCGCCTGCATGCCCCCCAGCTGATCCTGGTAGACCTCACCAGCGTCAATCGCTATGGCAGCGGCCATATCCCCGGCGCCCGCTTTGTCGACCCCAAGCGCACTCAGCTGGGCCAGCCGCCGGCCCCCGGCCTGCTGCCTAACCGTGCCGACCTGGAAAAGCTGTTCGGCGAACTGGGACATCGCCATGATGCCGTCTATGTGGTCTATGACGACGAAGGCGGTGGCTGGGCCGGGCGTTTCATCTGGCTGCTCGATGTCATCGGTCATGACCGTTATCACTACCTCAACGGTGGTATCCAGGCGTGGCCGGCCGACAAGCTCTCGACCGACATTCCACCCAGCGCCGGCGCCCCGGTCAGCCTGAACCTGCATCCCGAGCCCACCGCGACCCGCGAGTACCTGCAAAGCCGGCTGGGCGCCGATGACCTGGCGATCTGGGATGCCCGCAGCCTCGGTGAATATCGGGGCGACAAAGTCCTGGCCGCCAAGGGCGGTCATATCCCCGGCGCGATCAATTTCGAATGGACTGCCGGCATGGACCTCAACGATCACCTGCGCATCCGCAAGGACATGCCGGAGATACTCGAGCGCCTGGGCATCACTCCAGACAAGGAAGTGATCACCCACTGCCAGACCCATCACCGCTCCGGCTTCACCTACCTGGTGGCCAAGCACCTGGGCTACCCACGGGTCAAGGCCTATGCCGGCTCCTGGGGCGAATGGGGCAACCACCCGGACACGCCAGTAGATACGTTTAAGGAAACTCAATGAAATCCCGCTTGTTCATCCTCAGTCAGTACCTGCTGCCGCACCATCTGCTGTCGCGACTGGCCGGCTGCGTTGCCGAATGCCGCGTGCGCTGGTTCAAGAATGCCTTCACCGCCTGGTTCGCCAAGCGCTACCAGGTCGACATGTCCCAGGCCCTGGTCGAAGACCTGACCGCCTACGAGCATTTCAACGCCTTCTTCACCCGCGCCCTCAAGCCGGGCGCTCGCCCGCTGGACCAGACACCGGGCGCCATCCTCTGCCCCGCGGATGGAGCGGTGAGCCAGGTAGGCCCGATCGAGCACGGCCGTATCTTCCAGGCAAAAGGCCACAGCTACAGCGCCCTCGAACTGCTGGGCGGCGACCCTGCCCTGGCCGCGCCCTTCATGGGCGGCGAGTTCGCCACCATCTACCTGTCGCCGAAGGATTACCACCGCGTACACATGCCGCTGGCCGGCACCCTGCGCGAAATGGTCTATGTGCCTGGCCGGCTGTTCTCGGTGAACCAGACCACGGCGGAAAACGTTCCTGAGCTGTTCGCTCGCAACGAGCGTGTCGTCTGCCTGTTCGACACCGAGCGCGGTCCGATGGCCGTGGTACTGGTGGGTGCGATGATCGTTGCCTCGGTCGAGACGGTCTGGGCCGGCCTGGTGACTCCGCCCAAGCGTGAACTGAAGACGTTCCGTTACGACGAAGGCAGCCGCGAGCCGATCCATCTGGAAAAAGGCGCGGAGCTCGGTCGCTTCAAGCTCGGTTCCACTGCTGTCGTACTGTTCGGGCCGGAGCAGGTGAAGTGGGCACAGACATTGGGTGCCGGATCCGCGGTGAGCATGGGCGAGTTGCTGGCAGTTCCCGCCCAGGGTTGATTCGACCGACAGGAAAGCCCCCGCAAACGTCGTGCCTGCATAGCTTTTTATTTGAGGTAGGCGCCCTGGACCTCGTTGCGAAAGCTAGGCGCACGCCGTTTGGTTTCGGCGCTTTCGAGATCGAGCGCCGCTTGCGCGGCGCATCGCGGGACAAGCCCGCTCGCCACCTGAGATTTGCCTGACCGGAAAAGATGAGAACCACCGACTGCTGGGCAGGGATCCAGCTGATGCTGGTGTTGCTCCCCATTCTTTTAGCATCGCGCCCCAGTGGTGAGCGCGCTTATCCCGCGACGCGCCATGGACCAGTGGTGAGCGGACCCGCCCCGCGACGCGCCATAGACCGGTCGTGCAGACTCATCCTGCAATGCACCGCGGACCAGTGGTGGGCGGGCTTGTCCCGCGACGCGCCATGAGCCGGTCGTGCGGACTCATCCTGCAATGCACCGCAGACCAGTGGTGAGCGGGCTTGTCCCGCGACGCGCCATGAGCCGGTCGTGCGGACTCATCCCTGCAATGCACCGCGGACCAGTGGTGAGCAGGCTTGCCCCGCGACGCGCCATGAGCCGGTCGTGCGGACTCATCCTGCAATGCACCGCGGACCAGTGGTGAGCGGGCTTGTCCCGCGACGCGCCATGAGCCGGTCGTGTGGACTCATCCTGCAATGCACCGCAGACCAGTGGTGAGCAGGCTTATCCCGCAACGCGCCATGAGCCGGTCGTGCGGACTCATTCTGCAATGCACCGCGGGCCAGTGGTGAGCGGGCTTGTCCCGCGACGCGCCATGAGCCGGTCGTGCGGACTCATCCTGCAATGCACCGCAGACCAGTGGTGAGCAGGCTTGTCCCGCGACGCGCCATGAGCCGGTCGTGCGGACTCATCCCTGCAATGCACCGCGGACCAGTGGTGAGCGGGCTTGCCCCGCGACGCCGCGCAAGCGGCGCTCGGTTTCAAGGACGCCTTGAATTCAATGGCAAACGCCCGCCAATCTTCAGCCGCGGGCGTCGCGGTCCCGCATCCCTAGCAAATAAAGAATGCCATCCAGACCCAGGGTCGAGATCGACTGCTTGGCGGACTGGCGCACCAGCGGCTTGGCGCGGAAAGCCACGCCAAGGCCGGCCAGGGCCAGCATCGGCAGGTCATTGGCTCCGTCGCCCACGGCGATGGTCTGCTCCAGTTGCAGGCCTTCCTTGCGCGCCAGCTCGGTAAGCAGGTCGGCCTTGCGTTGAGCATCGACGATCGGTTCTACCGCCACCCCGGTCACCTTGCCATCGACAACTTCCAGCTCATTGGCAAAGACATAGTCGATACCCAGGCGCGCCTGGACCTGCTTGGCGAAGTAGGAGAAGCCACCCGACAGGATCGCGGTCTTGTAACCCAGGCGCTTGAGCTCGACGAACAGCGTCTCGGCCCCCTCGGTCAGGCGCAGGGACGCGCCGATCTGGTCCAGCACGCCGACATCCAGCCCCTTGAGCAAAGCCATGCGCTCCTTGAAGCTCGCGCGAAAATCGAGTTCACCGCGCATGGCCCGTTCGGTGATCGCCGACACCTGCTCTCCTACACCGGCCGCCTTGGCCAGCTCGTCGATCACTTCGGCCTCGATCAGGGTAGAGTCCATGTCGAAGACCGCCAGGCGGCGGTTGCGGCGGAACAGATCATCCAGCTGGAAGGCGATATCGATACCGAACGTGTCCGCCAGCGCAAAGAACTCGGCGCGCAGCGCTTGCGTATCGCTAGGCTCGCCGCGAACGGAGATCTCGATACAGGCCTTGCTCTTGGCGGGCGCCGTGTCCAGCGCTACGCGCGAGGACAACCGTTCGATCCGTTCGATGGTCAGGCCATGGTCGGCAATGACCGAGGTGACACGTTGCAGCTGTTCGGGGGTGACCTTGCGGCTGAGCAAGGTGACGATGTGGCGTGCGGAACCATGACCGTCGACCCAATGCTGGTAGTCGGCTTCGGAGACAGGTGTATAACGAGCCTGCAAGCCCAGCTCGTGGGCCTTGGCCTGGACGCCCTGAAGCAGGTGCGAAGCGGCCTCGGTGTCCGGGATGTCGACCAGGATGCCGAACGACAGGGTTCCGTGCATGACGGCCAGACCGATATCGAGGATGCCGATGCCGCCTTGAACCAGGACGCCTGTAAGGGCAGCAGTGAGACCTGGACGGTCCTCGCCGGTGATGTTGATCAGGACGATTTCGCGCAAGACGGACTCCGACTCGATGAAAAAAAGCGCATTCTACCCACTTTCGGTGCCGATCGGGCGCTAACGATACTTTGCCGACAAAACTCGGCTCGCTATACTGCGCAGCACTTTCCCGCCATAAAGATCCGAGCTCTGTGAACCGGCCCACGCCCGTCAAGCCAGACAACTTCTTCCTGATGATCTTTCGCGCCCTGCGCCAACGCCGAGTTCCCCTGGCGCTGCGGATTGCCAGCTACAACATCTTCCTGGTCGCCTTGGCCCTGGTCATCTATGCCTGCGTCATGGGCCTGCAATTCAAGCAGGCCATGCACGATCAGGCAGATGCCCTCGGCCAGAGCCTGACCATCCAGACCGCCACGTCGGCGACGGAGCTGCTGGTGTCCAACGACATCCTCAGTCTCAACGTCCTGCTGGGCAATCTGGTGAAGAACCCGCTGGTAGCCCACGCCGCCATCTATAGCGTGGACAATCGCATACTCGCAGAGGCAGGCCAGCGCCCCAAGAACAGCCTGCTCGGCGAGGCGCAAGGCCTTTACCAGACCAAGATCACGTTCCAGGACGTGACCGCCGGCCAGCTGCGCATCAGCCTCGACATGGCCCAGTTCCAGCAGCCGCTGACCATCAGTCTGCAGAGCATGGGTATTCTCGCCGGGATCCTTCTGGCACTGGCGCTGGCCTTGAGCCTGCGCCTGGGACGATACATGTCGACTCCATTGCTGCAGCTGCGTGTCTGGCTGCGTGCCCCGCACCCCTATACCCCGGCAATCGACCGCCAGGACGAGATCGGCGATCTTGCCCGCCAGTTGCACGCGCGCCTGGCCCCGCCTCCACCGCCGGAACCGGAGGAAGAAGAGGACGAAAGCACGTTCGACGAACCTCAGGCATTGGACCAGCACCCGCTCAAGCCAAGCGTTCCAAGGACGGTGAAGGCGATCGAGGATGAGAATGACGATGAGGCCTTTGCCGATCTGATCGACGCTCCTCAAAGCAAGGCGAAACCTGCCACCAACGCTGCCTCGGAGCCCCAGAGCAGCGCCATTCTAGCGGTCCAGCTCGGCTCGCAGGAGCAGTTGCGTCGCCTGCCGCGCACCCGTCTGACCGAATTGTTGGAACGCTATCGCGACTGCCTCGACCAGGCCGCTTCTCTCTACGATGGTGAGATCTTCACCTTGAGCGATGGCAGCAATCTGTTGGTGTTCCACAGCCGCGACTGTGGTGAGGATTATCTGACCAACGCCATCTGCTGTGGCGAGTTGCTACGTGCGCTCGGCCATGCCTTGCAGATCGAAGTGGCGGACAGTGGCATCACGTTGCAGCTGCAACTGGGCCTGGTCCTGGCCGGCGACCTCCATGGTCTGAGTCAGGTCGACCTGCTGCTGACCGACAAGGCCCAGGATGCGTTGGCCCTGTCCCAGCACAGCCGTAACCTGCTGCTGGTGGAACGCAAGATCAACGATGACGCCCTGATCCGCCAACGCGCGCGCATTCGCCCGATCGCAAGCCCTGAGGGCGCCTGCTGCGTCGAGCGATTGATGGAGCCTTATCCTTCGATGCTCGAACGGCAACTGGCGCGGATGCACGAGCGCGACGCTTGACCCAAGTCTGCCCGACGCATGCCGTCGGGCGGTACGGGGCAACCCTCATCAGCCTAATGCCCGTCAGCTAAGGAAAAGCATTCGGTTTCAGATGCTGAAGCTTATCTTTCGGCTTCTACATCTTCTATGAAGCTTATGGCCTATCGCGGGACAAGCCCGCTCACCACCGGTGCACGGTGCAGTGAAGACATGTCCGGGTGGTGAGCGGGCTTGTCCCGCGATAGGCCATAAGCTTCACAGAAGGCTTGAGAGAAAAACAAAGGCATAACATTCGGCGTTGAATGCTTTCCTTGACTGACCGGTATTACCTCAGCAGCCTCATAAAAAAACCGCTGCCAGGCCTCTGGCAACGGTTTTTTTTCGATCAGCCCCTTCAGAACCCGAAGGCTCTAGAACCGATAGACTTCCATCTCGGTCCGAATAGGCGCAGCCATCGGGATCTTCGACTTCTCGGGCTCCTTGCGCACCTGCACCGGCGCCGCGGGCTTCTTCGGGGTCTCCTCGACCACCGCAGGCTGGTTGGCCAGCAGTTTGACGGCAGCGCTCAGCTGTTCGGCAAGCTTCTGCAGCAATTGCCCCTGGGCCTGTACCTGAGAAGCCTCGGTACCCTGATGCTCCTGCTGCAGATGCACGATACGGTTATCGCGCACATGGCCACGCCGATCGAGCACACGCCATTGGGCATCGAGGATCGCAGGCTGGTTGCTGCCCGAATCCAGGCGGGTGATCGACAACAGAACTTGCACATCGGGGCTGAAGCCGGTGCTTGCCGGTGCCAGGACCACGCGTTGGCTGTCCAGGCGCCAGGCAAGTTGACGTACCAGCAACTGGTCGATATCCGAAGACAGGCTACCCGCCCAACGACCGTCGGTCGCCGCCACCAGGCTGCCATCAGCCTGACGCTGCAGGAAGGTTTCGCGTTGCAGGTAATCGGCCACGGATACCGGGCCGAGCACGACAGCCATGCCCGCACTCTGCGAGGGCTGTTCCGGGGCGCCGCTGTCAAGCTGATACAGGGCGACAGGCTGGTGCATGCTGCAACCAGAGAGCCCTAGTACGCCAGTCACCAGCAAAATAAATGGAAGGCGCAGAAATCTCATTCATCCCATCCAGGCAGTCGCCAGCAGGCAACCGCAGTGATACTGATATTAATTCGTCAGGACACACAGCCACGCTGGCGCCAGAAGGGCACTATCATCCGTGAAATAGCCGCCAGACTCCAGCATTTATGCCTGTAACGACGCCGAAACAGCCGTTACAGGCACCGATACAATCAGGCGGAACCTTCCACCTTCAACCCATCGACCCGCTGAAAGCCGCGTGGCAGCTTGTTACCGCGACGTCCCCGTTCGCCTTTATAATGCTCGAGGTCATCGGCTTTCAGCGACAGCGTGCGTTTGCCCGCCTGCAGCACCAGGGTCGACCCCTCGCGGATCACGGCAAGGTCGGTCACATACTCCTCACGACTGGCCACCCGATCACCCGGGATGCCAATGATCTTGTTGCCCTTGCCCTTGCCCAGTTGCGGCAGGTCGCTGATCTTGAAGACCAGGAGGCGCCCCTCGCTGCTGACCGCCGCCAGCCAGTCTCGCTCCCGATCGGCCACCGGCTGCGGCGGCATGACCTTGGAACCGTTCGGCAGGCTGAGCAGCCCCTTGCCGGCCTTGTTCTTGGCCTGCAGGTCTTCGCCCTTGACCACGAATCCGTAGCCGGCGTCCGAAGCCACCACATACAACGCGTTGTCCTCGGGCAACAACAGGCATTCGAAAGTGGCACCCGGGGGTGGCGTCAGGCGCCCGGTCAGGGGCTCGCCCTGGCCACGGGCCGAGGGCAAGGTATGCGCCGCAACCGAATAGCTGCGCCCGGTGGAGTCGATGAGCACCGCGAACTGATTCGAGCGTCCATTGGCAGCGGCCTTGAAAACGTCCCCTGCCTTGTAGGAAAGCCCGGTGGCATCGATATCATGTCCCTTGGCACAACGTATCCAGCCTTTTTCCGAAAGCACCACGGTCACCGGCTCGGTCGGCATCAACTCATTTTCCGACAGGGCCTTGGCCTCGGCACGCGCGACGATCGGCGAGCGGCGGTCGTCGCCGTAGGTCTGTGCATCCTTGAGCAGCTCGGTACGTACGAGCTTGCGCAACTTGGCATCGCTACCGAGCAGGGCAGCCAGCTTGGCCTGCTCCTTGAGCAATTCCTCCTGCTCGCCGCGGATCTTCATTTCTTCAAGACGCGCCAGCTGACGCAGGCGGGTCTCGAGAATGTAGTCGGCCTGGGTCTCGGTCAGCGCGAAGCGATCGATCAGGGCCTGCCTGGGATGCTCCTCGGTCCGGATGATATGGATCACCTCGTCCAGATTGAGGAAGGCGACCAGCAAGCCGTCGAGCAGGTGCAAGCGCCTCTCGACCTTGTCGAGGCGGTGCTGAAGTCGACGACGAACCGTACCGATGCGGTACTGCAGCCACTCCTGCAGCAGCGTGCGCAGGTTCTTCAGCTGCGGTCGACCGTCCAGGCCGATGATGTTGACGTTGACCCGGTAGGTGCTTTCCAGATCGGTAGTCGCGAACAGGTGCTGCATCAGCTCATCGGCATCGACACGATTGGAACGCGGGATGATGACGATGCGGCAGGGGTTTTCGTGGTCGGACTCATCCCGCAGGTCGGCGACCATGGGCAGTTTCTTGGCCTGCATCTGCGCGGCGATCTGCTCCAGCACCTTGGCACCGGACACCTGATGCGGCAAGGCGGTGACCACGATGTCGCCATCCTCGACCCGGAATACCGCACGCATGCGGATCGAGCCTCGGCCGGTCTCGTAGATCCTGTTCAGCTCGGCACGCGGCGTGATGATCTCGGCTTCGGTCGGATAGTCCGGACCCTGGATATGCTCGCAGAGTTGTTCGACCGTGGCCTTGGGCTCATCGAGCAGGCGCACGCAGGCGGCGGCGACTTCGCGCAGGTTGTGCGGCGGAACATCGGTGGCCATGCCGACGGCGATACCGGTCGTCCCGTTGAGCAGGATGTTCGGCAGGCGCGCGGGCAGCACGGACGGCTCCTGCATCGTACCGTCGAAGTTGGGCACCCAATCGACCGTGCCCTGACCCAGCTCGCTGAGCAGCACTTCGGAGTAGCGCGAAAGGCGCGCCTCGGTGTAACGCATGGCGGCGAACGATTTCGGATCGTCCGGCGCACCCCAGTTGCCCTGACCATCGACCAGCGTGTAGCGGTAGCTGAACGGCTGGGCCATCAGCACCATGGCCTCGTAGCAGGCCGAATCGCCATGGGGGTGGAACTTGCCGAGCACATCGCCGACGGTACGCGCCGACTTCTTGTGCTTGGAGTCGGCATCAAGCCCCAACTCGCTCATGGCGTAGACGATACGTCGTTGTACCGGCTTGAGGCCGTCGCCGATGTGCGGCAAGGCCCGGTCCATGATCACGTACATGGAGTAATTGAGGTAGGCCTGTTCGGTGAAGTCAGCCAATGACCGGCGTTCGACGCCGTCGAGACTGAGTTCGAGTGGGTCGCTCATGCGGGCCTCGTCATTTCAGGTTCTGGCGCAGCAGCAAGGTGCCGCCGCGCTGGGTAAATTCAAGTTGTTTCAAGGCGCTCATGCCCAGCAGTACCTGCTCGCCGTCCAGGCCAGGCACCACCAGGGCGCGCACGTCACGCAGCTGGATATCGCCCAGCTGCAGGCTGGCAAGACGGGTCCGATAACCCTGTGTACGCCCGTTGGCGGTACTGAGCATGACCGGGGCGCCGCGTTGCAGCGCCAGTTTGCCGGCCAGTCCTTCGGGAATTGCCACGTCCGTGGCGCCGGTGTCGAGCATGAACCGCACCTGTTGGCCGTTGATCGCACCATCGGCGACGAAATGTCCCTGGCCATTGCCCAGCAGGCGAACTTCGATGAAGCCCTCACCGTGTTCCGATTGCACCAGCTGGTTGGGATTGTGCTGACGGGCTTCCCACTGGCCGAAAAAACGCGTGGCAAGGAACATCGCCGCTATCCAGGCGAGGATCATCAGCGCCTTGCCTGCGCCCTTCCCCGGCTGGCTCACGGCTTGGCGCTCCATCCGCCCTTGGGCGCGGCGAATTTCCAGACCAGCGGCCGAGACTCCCCATCGGCACGGGTGGCGCCGTTGTTGTCCAGCCCCACCCAGGCGCCCTCGGCATCTATTACCAGCGCCTCGGCAAGGCCGAACGGCTGGTCATAGCGGCGAGCGTCGGTCATTGCCTCGGCGGCATACGACCAGCAATGTTCCACCTCACCCGTGTCGGCATGCCGACGGCAGATGCGAAACGCATTGCGCTCCAAGGTAAAGAGCTTGCCTTCGTACAGTGTCAGGTCGGCAAAGTCGCGTGCTACCGGTCGGGTCCTGCCGGTCTGCGCGGGAGGCGTTTCGGTGCCTGCCTCGCTGAGCAGCACGCAACTGCGCCCGCAGGTCCAGACGGACTGCTGGCGATGCACGCTTACCAGCCCGCGTCGCTCGCGCTCGCCGGCCAGCCACAGACGGTCCCCGGCGGGATTGATCGTCAGGCCCTCGAACAAAGCGTTGAAGCGCAGGAGCATGCCGCTGGCACGAGCCTGACGGACCATCTGCGGGTCGATCCTGAGCCAGGTCGGTGCCCCTTCTCGCGGCACTTGCAGCACGCCGACATGCGTCTCGCTCACCAGGTAGAAGCTGCCGGCCTGGTCACACGTGATGCCTTCGAAGTCGAGTACGCCACCCCGCAGAAAGGAAGCCGCCCAGTTGCGCGAACGCAAACCCCAGGGCAGCCCGCTTTCCGGCACGGGTGGCGCCGCGAAGGTCAGCGCCTGGGCCTGCCAGACCGGGCCTTGCCGGTCCATGCGGTAGATCCGGTCGTCATCCCGGTCCGACACTCCCCACAGCGCGCCTTGGCAGACTGCCAGCCCCGAAAGGTTGCCGCCACGCATGCCTTCGATCGGGTATTCCCCCGTGAGCTCGAGCTCAGGCCAATCAGCGGCCTGGCTCGAGAGCGCGAAAAGTGCCAGGCCAGCGACCAGAAGCCGACGAATCAAGCCAGGACCTCGGCGAGGTTGCCCTTGGTTTCCAGCCAGCTCTTGCGATCACCGGCGCGTTTCTTGGCCAGCAGCATGTCCATGATCTCGCGGGTGCCCTGCAGATCGTCGAGGGTCAGTTGGACCAGACGCCGCGTGTTCGGGTCCATCGTGGTCTCGCGCAGCTGGGGCGGGTTCATCTCGCCCAGGCCCTTGAAGCGCGTGACCTGTGGCTTGCCGCGCTTCTTCTCGGCGACCAGTCGATCGAGGATGCCGTCACGCTCGGCCTCGTCCAGGGCGTAGTAGATCTCCTTGCCCAGGTCGATGCGGTACAGCGGCGGCATGGCCACGTACACATGGCCTGCCTCGACCAGCGGACGGAAATGCTGGACGAACAAGGCGCACAGCAGTGTCGCGATGTGCAGGCCGTCCGAGTCGGCGTCGGCCAGGATGCAGACCTTGCCGTAGCGCAGCTGGCCGAGGTCGCTGGCGCCAGGGTCGACACCGATCGCCACGGCGATATTGTGCACTTCCTGGCTCGCCAGGACCTCGCTGCCGTCGACTTCCCAGGTATTGAGGATCTTGCCGCGCAACGGCAGGATCGCCTGGAATTCCTTGTCCCGCGCCTGCTTGGCCGAACCGCCGGCGGAGTCGCCTTCGACCAGGAAGAGCTCGGCACGCATGGGGTCCTGACCGGCGCAATCGGCCAGCTTGCCAGGCAGTGCCGGGCCCTGGGTGATGCGCTTGCGCTCGACCTTCTTGCTCGCCTTCAGACGCCGTCCGGCATTGCTGATGGCCAGCTCGGCCAGTTGCATGCCCAGCTCGGGGTGCGCATTGAGCCAGAGGCTAAAGGCATCCTTGACCACGCCGGAAACGAATGCGGCCGCTTCACGCGATGACAGACGCTCCTTGGTCTGGCCGGAGAACTGGGCTTCCTGCATCTTCATCGACAGCACGAAGGTGATGCGCTCCCAGATGTCCTCGGGCGCCAGCTTGACCCCGCGAGGCAACAGGTTGCGGAACTCGCAGAACTCGCGCATCGCGTCGAGCAGGCCCTGGCGCAGGCCATTGACGTGGGTACCACCCTGGGCGGTGGGGATCAGGTTCACGTAGCTTTCCTGCACGCTGTCGCCGCCTTCCGGCAGCCACAGCAGAGCCCAGTCCACAGCCTCCTTGTTACCGGCCAGGCTGCCGCAGAACGGCTCGTCCGGCAGGCGCTGGAACTCGCTTACCGCGTCGACCAGGTAAGAGCGCAGGCCATCCTCGTAATGCCACTCGACCTTCTCGCCGCTGGCCTTGTCCTCGAAGCTGACCAACAGTCCCGGGCACAGCACTGCCTTGGCCTTGAGCACATGCTTGAGACGACTGACGGAAAACTTCGCCGAATCGAAATACTTGGGGTCCGGCGCGAAGTACACGCTGGTCCCGGTGTTGCGCTTGCCGACCGAGCCGACCACTTCCAGCTCGGTGGCCTTGAAACCGTTGGCGAAGGTCATCTGGTATTCGTTGCCGTCGCGCTTGACGCGCACGCGCACCTGGGTCGACAAGGCGTTGACCACGGAAATACCCACGCCATGCAGGCCGCCGGAGAACTGGTAGTTCTTGTTGGAGAACTTGCCGCCGGCATGCAGCTTGGTAAGGATCAACTCGACCCCGGACACGCCTTCTTCCGGGTGGATGTCCACCGGCATGCCGCGGCCGTCGTCGCTGACTTCGAGCGAATGGTCGGCGTGCAGGATGACTTGCACCGAGCGGGCATGGCCGGCCAGGGCTTCATCGACGCTGTTGTCGATGACTTCCTGAGCCAGGTGGTTCGGTCGGCTGGTATCGGTATACATGCCGGGCCGCTTGCGGACCGGGTCGAGGCCGGAGAGGACTTCGATGGCGTCTGCGTTATAGGCGCTAGCGCTGGGATTGGCCATGGGTTCTCGTCGTCAGTCTGGTGAATGCAAAAAATCAGAATGTGGAAAAATCGATCGCGGCATAGTGTTCGTGGCCGATGCCGGCGTAGCTCAGCAAGGCTGGCAGACGCGCGGCAAAACCCTGGAAGCCATGGTCGCCACCGGCCTGGATCCGCAACGCGCAGGCCCGGTAATAACGCTCGGCCTGGCGGTAGTCCAAGGTCTCGTCGGCGGTCTGCAACCAGACCTGATAGCGCGCGGCGTCCTGCGGCGCGGGTACTTCCAGTTCGGCCAGGGCCTGCACGTGGTCCAGGGTCAGCTCCCAGGTCTCGCCACTGTAGAAGTTGCGCTGGGTGCCGAGCTGGCCATCGAACAGCCGATGCGGGCTGACCGCCGGGTTGATCAGCAGTGCCTTGAGTCCATGGCGTTCGGCAAGGTGGGTGGCATAGTAGCCGCCCAGCGAACTGCCGACCAGCAGGGGAGCGCCGAGCTCGGCGATGGATGCCTCCAGCTGGCGCATGGCTTGGCGCGGATGATGGTGCAGGGACGGGACTCGCAGATGGTCGCTGAGCCCCGCCTGCTGCATCACGGCCACGAGCTGGCGTGCTTTCGTCGACAACGGTGAGCTGTTGAAACCGTGGATGTAGAGGATCGAACCCGGCATGCTACCCCCGAATAGGCTGCGCGGCGCCCTTGGGTACGGGCGCAGGGACGCGCAGTGTAGCCTGTTCGCGGGTCATTGGCGCAGCTTCGCGTTTTTCGCAACAATTTGTTCAGTAGCCACCGCTGTCGAAATCCAGCCGCACGTCGAAATCCTCGACCCGCGAGACACCGGTCTCGACCCGCCCATCGGCATGCAGACGCAGCCAACGATAGCCGGGTTTTTCTTCGCTGACCTTGAAGTCCTCGCTGCGCGGGGCGAACTGGATACAGGTGGAAGGGCTGGCCAGAAGACGCCGTCCGTCCCGCACCTGGTCCCACTCCTGATGGACATGGCCCCACAGCAGCACTCGCAGATTCGCATGCGCCTGCAAGCGCGACAGCAAGCCGTCGGCATCGCGCAAGCCGATGGGTGCCATCCAGGCGCAGCCGATATCCACGGGGTGATGATGGAAACACACCAGGCAATGACGCGTGTCGGCACCCGCCAGGGCCTCGTCGAGCCGTTCGAGCTGGTCATCGCCCAGCCAGCCGTAGGTAGCGCCCGAAACCGATGAGTCGAGCATGACGATTCGCCAGTTACCGATGTCGGTGACTGTCTGGACCAGGTCGGTACCCTTGGCCACACGAGCCATTACCTGTGTTTCGTCATGGTTGCCCGACAGCCAGCGCGCGGGCGCGACCAGCGGCGCGGTCAGTTGTCGAAACGCTTCATAGGAGGCCTCGGTGCCGTCCTGGGAGAGGTCGCCGGTGCACAGCAGCAGGTCGATACGCGGCTGTTCGAGACGAACACGTTCGACCACCTGCTCAAGGCTGTCACGGGTATTCATGCCCAGCAAGGTACCGCTCGCGTCGGCGAACAGATGGCTGTCGGTCAGTTGCACCACATGGACGGGTGTGTCGTCGGGGGAGCGATTGAGTTGCGGCAACGGCCGTCTCCTTGAACGTTTACAGCACGATTATGGCCTTTGGCCGCCTTCGCGCAAACTTTTCAGGTAGCCGGCAGCTTCAGCGTACGACGGCAAGCTCGTGACCACAGGCGAGGCAATGGCTCAGCCATTCGCCGAGAAACAGATTGAGCTGGGCTTTCTCGTCCGGCTGGTGCATGGCCGCATTCGGATAGGGGTAGATGCTGCGCAGGCGCCGGGCATGTTCGGCGCTCACCACTTCGGCCATGCGCGCGTCGTGATAGACCTGGACTTCGAGCTGTGGCACCGGAAGCCAGGGCAGGCTGTGCTCCTGGCGCACCCGCAGCGTCGTGGTGTAAGGACAGGCGAGCACGACATCGAGCGCCAGCACGCCGAGCATCTGGTCGCCCTGGGTCATGCCGATGCGGCGTGAGCTCTGGGTCGTGCGCATGTCCGGCAACAGTCTCATCAACCGCGCGTAATTGGCCTCGCAGGCTGCCTGCAACCCTGCCAGATCGACACGGTAGCGGTCGCGCAAGAGGTTCACGACCACATCCCCCTGACTTCCGCCCGGTTCAGCGCCAGCCACTGCAAGGCAATGATGCTTGCCGCGTTGCCGATACGACCGTCACGCACCGCCTGCAATGCGTCCTCGAACGCCCACACGCGAACGCGGATGTCCTCGCCCTCTTCCTCCAGGCCATGCAAGCCGCCGGCGCCGTCGCTGCTGCAGCGTCCCAGGTAAAGGTGGACATACTCGTCACTGCCACCCGGCGAAGGGAAGTAGCGGGTCATCGGCCATAGCGCGGAGAAGGTCAGGCCCGCTTCTTCCTGCGCCTCGCGGTGGGCGACTTCCTCGGGCTGCTCGTCCTTGTCGAACAGGCCGGCGACCAGTTCGATCAGCCAGGGATTGTCGGTCTTGCCGAGCGCGCCGACACGAAACTGCTCGATCAGCACCACCTCGTCCCGCTGGGCATCATAGGGCAGGACGCAGACGGCATCATGGCGCACGAACAGCTCGCGGCTGATCTCGCGACTCATCCCACCCGCGAACAGCTCATGGCGCAGGCGCACCTTGTCGAGCTTGTAAAAGCCTTGGAAGCAGTTGGCCCGTTCGACGATTTCTACCGCCGCGGGAACTGAGTTCAACGTGTCTGACATGGAAATCCTCATTACCTCGTTTACCGCATCGGGCCATCCTACTCTGCGTCACGTCACGTTTCATCCCTTTCAAGATGACGCGATGACTGACAGGATAGGCCCGCGTCATTCACTTAGCCTAGTGGCCTGTGTGGCGGATTCGCATGCCCAGCTTCGGCCCCAGGCTTCGCCAGGCTGCGTTGCCATTCCTCGCCGTAGCCCTGCTACGACTCCTCATGGTGCCTTGCCTGGCGAAGCCTGGGACTCGAAGTTGAGCATCCGAATCCACCGTACAAGCCACTAGTGGCGAACCGAAGGCCCCGCCTACGGTCCAAGGCCGATCAACTTTTGTCCTGCAAGGATCATCATGACACTTGTCAAACTGACTTCCGTGGCTGTGCTGGCATTGGCCCTCGGCGCGTGCCAGAGCTTGTTCGAGCCCAGCTACCGCGCGCCGCTCGAGGTCAAGCGCGAGGCCTGGGAACACGTCAAGCCCGGTTGCAGCCAGAGCGACTGTCCGCTGGTCAACATCGACACCATCCACTTCCCGACCCTGCCGAAGCTGGATGGCATCGTCGAAAGCCGCCTGCTGCAGCTGACAGAGGACAACCAGCGCGGCACCGCGCCGATCTCACTCAAGGCCTACGAAGACCAGTACCTGGCCAGCGCCGAGAAGCGTAACAGCAGCTACCTGCAAGCCAAGGTACGCGAGCAGCATGACGGCCTGGTGATCATCGAGCTGTCGAGCTACCTCGACAGCGGCGGCGCCCACGGCATGCCGGGACGCGGTTTCATCAACTACTCGCGCAAGCAGGACAAGGTACTTACCCTGCAGGACATGCTGCTGCCCGGAAAGGAAGCGGCGTTCTGGCAGACCGCCGAGCAGGCTCATCGTGCCTGGCTGATCAGTACCGGCATGGACAAGGATCCCGAGTTCGTCAAGACCTGGCCATTCCGCCAGACCCCGCATATCGCTCTCACCTACGGCGCCGTGGTGGTCAAGTATGAAGTCTATGCGATCGCACCGTACTCGATGGGTCACATCGAGCTGAAGATCCCTTATCCACGCCTCAATGCCGTTCTCAAGCCCGAGCTGTTCCCCGGCCGCGGCTGACGCTCAAGATACCGTGCACCACCCCTGCCAGCAGCAAGGCCGGCAGGGTCGCCCCCAGCTCCGGCGCCTGGCTGGCCAGCAGATGGTAAGCCGCGACGCCTACGCCCCATGCCAGTACAGCCCCCCAATGCACGCCCTTGACCACCGTCGGCGGTTGTCGACGGCGGATGACGAAGTGGTCCATCAGCACCACACCGAACAGGGGCGCGAAGACCGAGCCGATCAGCAGCAGGAAGTTCTGGTACTGCGCCAATGGCGCCAGGCAGGCGATCAGCGTGCACAATGCGCCGATGGCAAAGGCCAGGTGCTCGACCTTCACTGGCACCAGCATGCCGGTGGAAACCGCCGCCGAATGGATATCGGCAAAGGCGTTCTCCGACTCGTCGAGCAGGATCAACAGCAAGGGAATACCGAGGCCCGCGCCCGCCAGGGCAAGCAGCAGGGCGTTGACTTCGCCGCTGGGCGCGAAAGCCAGGGTGTAGGCGACGCCCAGGCTCATCAACCAGCAGTTGCCGATGAAGAACCCCAGCGCGGTGCCGCCGAAGACGCGGCTGGCGCGCTGGCCGAAGCGCGAGTAGTCGGCGATCAGCGGCAACCAGGACAGCGGCATGGCGATCGCGATGTCGAAGCCCAGCGCCAGTGACAACGAACCGTCGCCAGGCCGCGCCCAGAGCGCCGCGAGATCGACCTTGGCGTACAGGTTCCAGGTCAGCCACAGACAGGCGCCGAGGAGCAGCCAGATACCCCATTTGCGCAAGACCTTGCGCACGAACGCCAGCGGCCCGCTGACCGCGAGCAAGGTCGCCAGCGCACCGAAGCACAGCGTCCAGAGCAGCGGGCTGGTCCAGACGCTATCGTCGCCAAACGCGCGCGCCCCGAGCAGGCTGGCGGCATCGCGCATGACGATGAGCTCGAACGAACCCCAGCCGATCAGTTGCAGCAGATTGCATAACGCCGGCAGGCGCGCGCCATGTCCGCCCAGGGTCAGGCGCAGCGTGGCCATGGCCGACAGACCGGTATCACTGCCGGTCACCCCGACCGCCGCCAGTAACAGGACGCCGACCGCGGTACCCATGAAGATCGCCAGCAGACCCTGGGCAAGCCCCAGGCCCGGCGCCAGCAACGCGCCGACCTGCAAGACCATGAGGCCGATGCCGAGCGAGAACCAGAGAGCGAACAGGTCGCGCGCGCCGAACAGGCGCTGCTTGGCGGGAATAGGGTGATCGGGGGAAAAGTGGCTGGGTGTGGTCACGTTGTCGAGCTCGGTAGAGAAACATTATTGGAATCGACTGCGGGACAAGCTGCAATGCCAGCCAGTCAAGGGACAACATTCGATTTCATATGCTGAGGCTTAGCTGTTGGCTTCTGATCTTCTGTGAAGCTGCTGGCCTCATCGCGGGACAAGCCCGCTCGCCACCGGTGCAAGCTGCAAGCTGCAAGCTGCAAGCTGCAAAGTGCAAGCTGCAAGCTGCAAGCTGCAAGCTGCAAGCTGCAAGCTGCAAGCTGCAAGCTGCAAAGTGCAAAGTGCAAAGTGCAAAGTGCAAAGTGCAAAGTGCAAAGTGCAAAGTGCAAGGTGCAAGGTGCAAGGTGCAAGGTGCAAGGTGCAAGGTGCAAGGTGCAAGGTGCAAGGTGCAGCTAGGCACATTCCCAGTGGCGAGCGGGCTTGTCCCGCGATGAGGCCGGCAGCCTCACAGAACATTTGGAAACTGAAAGATGAGCTCCAGAATTCGAAATCGCATGCTGTCCCTGAGCTAACTGGCATCGGGCAAACCGCCCCCATGAAGTCGAATGGTTCCATGGAGAGAGGCTTGCCGGAATGCCGGACACCCGCGAGGGTGCCGCCAGGTTCGATCAGACCTTCTGGTACAACTGGCTACCCGCCTCGCGGAAACGCTCGGCCTGCTCGCGCATGCCTTCCTCGACCGAGACATCGACCGCTTCGATACGCTGGTTGGCCGCGTACTCACGGACTTCCTGGGTGATCTTCATCGAACAGAACTTGGGCCCGCACATCGAACAGAAGTGCGCCACCTTGGCCGACTCCTTCGGCAACGTCTCGTCGTGATAGGCGCGAGCGGTGTCCGGGTCCAGGCCAAGATTGAACTGGTCTTCCCAGCGGAACTCGAAGCGCGCCTTGGACAGGGCGTTGTCACGGATCTGCGCGCCAGGATGCCCCTTGGCCAGGTCGGCGGCATGGGCAGCGATCTTGTAGGTGATGATGCCGGTCTTGACGTCGTCCTTGTTCGGCAGACCCAGGTGCTCCTTGGGCGTCACGTAGCAGAGCATGGCGCAGCCGAACCAGCCGATCATCGCCGCGCCGATGCCCGAGGTGATGTGGTCGTAGCCTGGCGCGATGTCGGTGGTCAGCGGGCCGAGGGTGTAGAACGGCGCTTCGTCGCAGCACTCCAGCTGCTTGTCCATGTTCTCCTTGATCAGTTGCATCGGCACGTGGCCGGGGCCTTCGATCATGCACTGCACGTCGTGCTTCCAGGCGATCTTGGTCAGCTCGCCAAGGGTTTCCAGCTCACCGAACTGCGCTTCGTCGTTGGCGTCGGCAATCGAGCCCGGACGCAGGCCGTCGCCCAGCGAGAAGCTGACGTCGTAGGCCTTCATGATTTCGCAGATTTCCTCGAAATGGGTGTAGAGGAAGTTCTCCTTGTGATGCGCCAGGCACCATTTGGCCATGATCGAACCGCCACGGCTGACGATGCCGGTGACGCGCTTGGCGGTCATCGGTACGTAGCGCAGCAGCACCCCGGCGTGGATGGTGAAGTAGTCCACGCCCTGCTCGGCCTGTTCGATCAGGGTGTCGCGGAACAGCTCCCAGGTAAGGTCCTCGGCGACGCCATTGACCTTCTCCAGCGCCTGGTAGATCGGGACGGTGCCGATCGGTACCGGCGAGTTGCGGATGATCCACTCGCGGGTCTCGTGAATGTGCTTGCCGGTGGACAGGTCCATCACCGTGTCCGAACCCCAGCGGATGCCCCAGGTCAGCTTGGCCACTTCTTCCTCGATGGAGGAGCCCAGGGCGCTGTTGCCGATGTTGCCGTTGATCTTCACCAGGAAGTTGCGGCCGATGATCATCGGCTCCAGCTCGGTGTGGTTGATGTTGGCCGGGATGATCGCTCGACCGCGAGCGACTTCCTGACGCACGAACTCGGCGGTGATTTCCTTGGGGATGCTGGCGCCGAAGCTGTGGCCGGCGTGCTGCTCGGCGAGAAGGCCGGCGGCGCGGGCCTCTTGCAGCTTCATGTTCTCGCGGATGGCGATGTATTCCATCTCGGCGGTGATGATGCCCCGACGGGCATAGTGCATCTGGCTGACATTGGCACCGGCCTTGGCGCGACGCGGGTTGCGCACGTGGGCGAAACGCAGCTTGGCGAGCTCGCCATCGTTGAGGCGCTCTTGGCCGAAGTTCGAGCTCAGGCCGTCCAGGCGCTCGGTATCGCCGCGATCGTCGATCCAGGCCGAGCGCACATCGCCCAGGCCCTTGCGCACGTCGATGATGACGTCGGGGTCGGTATAGGGACCGGAAGTGTCATAGACCACCACCGGGGCGTTGACTTCGCCACCGAAGTCGGTCGGCGTATCGTCCAGGCTGATTTCACGCATGGGGACACGGATGTCGGGGCGCGAGCCTTCGACATAGACCTTGCGCGAGCGGGTGAAGGGTTGCACGGACTGCTGGTCGACTTTCGCCGACTCGCTGAGGTTGATCGCTTTTTCTTGTTTGGTCATCACAGGCTCTCCAGACAGCTTCCTAGCGGTGGAATGTCGGGGAGAACCTGAAAAAGCACGGACGCACACCTTGAACAGGTGCAGTGTCGGATACGCGGGATGCCTTGAGCGTGCGAGCTCGACAATCCCGGACCAGACACAAGAGACTCGCCGGGAAAGCGAGAAATCTTGTTCCCTACGCAGGCGCTAACCTGATCAGGTTCAACGGGATCCGGAACTCTCCGATCTCAGCCTCTACTTCGAGGCACCCCGACAAGAACTTGCGCAGTCTAGACTGGACTGCTGTCCAAAGCCAAGCGCGCATGCACGGGGATGATGAATGGCGCAAATGGCAGATTGTTGCTGGATGTCCGCGCCACTACACTGGCTCACCGCGCGAAACTCAACAGTTCAGAAATTAACGTTCGTTCAAGGATTGCCTATGCTGCGCAAACTCTCACTGGCCATCGCCGTGTCCTGTGCGTCCAACGGAATGGCCTCGGCGGCAGACGTGCCCACGACCGTCAGAACCGATCTGGTCAGCGTCTATCAGGAGGCAGTGAGCAACAATGCCGACCTGGCCGCCGCCCGTGCCGACTACGGCGCGCGCCGCGAGATCGTGCCCCAGGCCCGAGCCGGACTGCTGCCCAACCTGTCGGCCGGCGCCGAGATGATGAACACCCGCACTCGGTTCGACGAGCCGGCGGTAACCGCCAACCGTAGCGGCAACGTCTGGAGCGCGACCCTGTCGCAACCGATCTTCCGCGCCGACCGGTGGTTCCAGCTGCAAGCGGCAGAGGCGGTGAACGAGCAAGCGGCGCTGGAGCTGTCGGCTACCGAACAGAACCTGATCATGCAGACGGCCGAAAGCTACTTCGCCGTGCTGCGCGCCCAGGACAACCTGGCGTCGACCAAGGCCGAGGAAGCGGCCTTCAAGCGTCAGCTCGACCAATCCAACGAGCGCTTCGATGTCGGGCTGTCGGACAAGACCGATGTCCTGCAATCCCAGGCCAGCCATGACACCGCGCGGGCCAACCGGATCATCGCCGAGCGCAATGTGCAGGATGCCTTCGAAGCCTTGGTGACCCTGACCAACCGCGAGTACCCCGCGATCCAGGGCGTCGTGCATACCTTGCCTGTGCTGGTGCCGACGCCCAACGATGCCAAGGCCTGGGTCGAGACGGCTGCGCGCCAGAACCTCAACCTGCTGGCGACCAACCACGCGGTGGACGCGGCCGAACAGACTCTGCGCCAGCGCAAGGCCGGGCACGCCCCTACCGTGGACGCCGTGGCGCGTTACCAGAAAGGCGACAACGATAGCCTCGGTTTCGCCAATCCCGACCCGCTAGGCGTGGACCGTTACGGCGGCGACGTCGAACAGACCAGCATCGGCCTGCAATTGAACATCCCCATCTACAGTGGCGGGCTGACCAGCTCGCAAGTGCGCGAAGCCTATCAACGCCTGAACCAGAGCGAGCAGCAACGCGAAAGCCTGCGCCGCCAGGTGGTGGAGAACACCCGCAACCTGCACCGCGCGGTGAACACCGACGTCGAGCAGGTCCAGGCACGCAAGCAGTCGATCATTTCCAACCAGAGCGCCGTGGAAGCGACCGAGATCGGCTATCAGGTCGGCACGCGCAACATCGTCGATGTGCTGGACGCCCAACGCCAGCTGTACAGCTCCGTGCGCGACTACAACAACAGCCGCTACGACTACATCCTGGACAACCTGCGCCTGAAGCAGTCCGCGGGGACCTTGAGCCCTCAGGACCTGCAGGACCTGGGGCGCTTCCTCAAGGCGGACTACAACCCGGACAAGGACTTCCTGCCACCGGACCTGGCGGCTGCGGCGGCGAAGAATTTCGAACGCAAACCCTGACCGAACGAGTGAGCCTGGAACCGTGCGGGCGGCGGCGCGGTTCCAGACTGATGCGAAGCCAGGACGACAGCGCCCGGCACAGGAAGGCCATCAGACCAGACGCCCCAATCCCTCCAGCAACCGCTGCAACGCACCCTGGTTCGCCTGCATCACTGCCCTGCCCGCCTCGCCCATGCGTCGGGCATCGCGAGGCAGCTCGATCAGCTGCCGGACCGCGGCTGCGAGACCTTCGCCATCGTCCACCTGCTGCAGTGCCCCGGCCTCGCGCAACATCGCGGTGATCTCGAGGAAGTTGAACACGTGCGGTCCCATGATGACCGGCAGCGCCAACGCCGCGGGCTCCAGCGGGTTGTGTCCGCCGGTGGGTACCAGGCTGCCGCCGACGAAAGCGATGTCCGCCAGGGCGTAGAGGAACAGCAGCTCGCCCATGGTATCGCCGAGCAGCACGCGGGTCTGGACATCAACCGGGGTGCCAGCAGAGCGGCGCACTGTGGTGAACTGCTCGGCACACAGGGCATGCACCGCGCCGAACCGCTCGGGGTGGCGCGGTACCAGGATCAACAGTGCATCGCCGTGAACCTGCAGCAACTTCTGGTGAGCCTGCAGGATCAGCGCATCTTCACCTTCATGAGTGCTGGCGGCGATCCACACTGGGCGCTGGCTTGCGCCCCACTGTTCGCGCAGTGCCTTGGCGCGCGGCAGCAGCTGCTCGTCGATCTTCAGGTCAAACTTGATCGAGCCGGTCACTTGCACGCACTCGGGACGCGCGCCGAGATCGCGAAAGCGCTGCGCCTCGGTTTCGGTCTGTACTGCGATCAGGTTCATCTCTTCGAGCATGGGCCGGGTCAGTTTGGCGAAACGCGCATAACCACGGGCGGAACGCTCGGACAAGCGGGCGTTGGCCAGGGCCACTGGAACACCGCGCTTGGCGCACTGGTGGATGTGGTTGGGCCACAGCTCGGTTTCCATGATGATGCCCAGGCGCGGGCGCACATGGTCGAGAAAACGCCCGGCCGCCCACGGCAGGTCGTACGGCAGGTAGCAATGCTGAATGCGCGGTTCATCGGCGAACATGGCGCGAATGCGCTCGGAGCCGGTCGGGGTCATGCAGGTCAGCGTGATCGGCAGGTCCGGGTAGGCCTTGAGCAGCGCACGCACCATGGGGGCGGCGGCGATGCTTTCACCGACCGATACGGCATGCACCCAGATGCCGCCCTGGCGCATGGCCGGCAGGTTGCGGGCGAAGCGCTCGCCGATGCGCTGGCCGTAGGCCGGCGCCTTGCGTGCACGCAGGTACAGGCGCAGCGCAACCAGTGGCAGGCCCAGGTGAAACAGCAAGGTATAGAGAGTTCTGTTCATGGCGGCGAAGTTTACCCGATAGCACGCAGGTGTACTGCAAAGCGCTCAGCCAGCCATTGCGCGGCCGGGCCCAGCGGTTCGTCACGGCGCCAGGCCAGTTCGACGACCAATGCCGGCGGCCGCCATTCGCTGGCCAGCTCGACCATCTGCGCCTGGTAGGTCGGGTACTGCACCACGTGGCGAGGTAGCCAGGCCCAGCCGAGGCCGCGCATCAGCAGTTCGGCCATGGCGTAGAAGCTGTCGGCGCGCCAGACCTGCGGGCTGATTGCCTCACCACCGGGGTAGCCGCTTTGCTGCGGGGTGATGAGCAGCTGGCGATGACGTGCCAGTTGCTGGCGCGTCACCCGCCCCTCGCGCGCAAGTGGATGGCCGACAGCGCACACCGTGACCATTTCCACGCTGCCCAGGGCACGTCGCTCCAGCGAGACCGGCATGCTTTCATGTTGGAAGAACAGCCCCAGGTCGGCGCGCCGCTCCACCAGCTTGCGCGCGACGTCGCCTTGCGCAGCGCTGGCCAGTTGTACCTCCAAAAAAGGGTAGCGGCTGGCCAGTTCGTCAAGGCTGTCGATTACCGGCTGGTAAGGCATGGCCTCATCCTGAGCCACACGCAGCCGCGCTTCCTGCCCCCGCGTCAGCGCGAGCGCGCGGCTGTCCAGGCGTTCGCACTGACGCAGCAGCTCGCGGGCATCCTCCAGCAATGCTGCGCCCTGCCCGGTCAGACAAGGCTGGCGCCCACTGCTGCGTTCGAATAGGACGACGCCCAGGTCGGCCTCGAGCAAGGCGACGGCGTTGCTGATGGCCGACTGGGCCTTGCGCTGCTCGCGTGCGACGGCAGAGAAGGAGCGCAGGTCGGCGACTCGGGTGAAGAGGTATAGCTGGTCGAGGTTCCAGTGCATGGACCTATCTCTTTACATGATAGGTAATGACTTTACCGCACTTGGTGATTGGGTAGGATGTTGCTCGAGATGCGGGTTGCGGGGTGCAGGTCGGCCATGTCTGGCGTTTGTGAAAGTGCGAGCCGTTGGTTTGCGGTGAATTCAAGATCGAGCGCCGCCCGCGTGGCGCGTCGCGAAATGCTTGCCATGGCATTTGCAGCGCCCTTGAGATCGAGCGCCGCCCGCGCGGCGCGTGGCGGAATGCTTGACATGGCATCTGCAGCGCCTGTGAGATCGAGCGCCGCCCGCGCGGCGCGTCGCGGAGTGCCTGTCATGGCATTTGCAGCGCCTGTGAGATCGAGCGCCGCCCGCGCGGCGCGTCGCGGAGAGCCTGTCATGGCATTTGCAGCGCCCTTGAGATCGAGCGCCGCCCGCGCGGCGCGTCGCGGGACTAGCCCGCTCACCACATTTGTTGCAACGTGCCATGGCCTGATAGACCGAGCGCTTAGCCTTGTATGTACGACACCGATACCAAGTAGTCAGGGACAGCCTTCATGTAATTTTCAGCCATGCTTCAAGACCGAACAACACCAATCTCACAGGCCATGGCACGTTGCAACAAATGTGGTGAGCGGGCTAGTCCCGCGACGCGCCGCGCGGGCGGCGCTCGATCTCAAGAGCGCTGCAAATGCCATGACAGGCTCTCCGCGACGCGCCGCACGGGCGGCGCTCGATCTCAAGGGCGCTGCAAATGCCATGACAGGCTCTCCGCGACGCGCCGCGCGGGCGGCGCTCGATCTCACAGGCGCTGCAAATGCCATGACATGCGCCTCGACAGCCCCCTCGACATCGACTCTTCCCTGGCTCCACCTGACCCGGCCAGTCATGGCCTGCCGAACCTCACCGCTTACCTCACCAAGGACCTACCATGAACGCCTACACCTACCTGGCCATCGCCATCTTCGCCGAAGTCATCGCCACCGCCTCCATGAAAGCAGTGAAGGGCCTGAGTACGCCCGCGCCCTTGCTGTTGATGATTTGCGGCTATGCGGTCGCGTTCTGGATGCTGACCCTTGTGGTCCGCAGCATTCCGGTCGGAATCGCCTATGCCATCTGGTCCGGGCTGGGCATCGTGCTGATCAGCATCGCCGCATTGGTGATCTACGGGCAGAAACTCGACATTCCGGCCATGCTCGGCATGGCCCTGATCGTCGCTGGCGTGGTGGTGATACAGGTGTTCTCGAAAACCACCGGGCATTGATCGACGGCGCAGTCTGTATACTGGGCGCCTGTCCCAGCTTGTGAGGTCCGTGCATGCCAACCGCCATTTCCACTGACGTGCTGATCGTCGGCGCCGGGGTCGCTGGCCTCTGGCTCAACGCCCGCCTGCGCTCCCTGGGCTATTCGACGGTCCTGGTGGAGCGCGCCAGCCTCGGCGGCGAGCAGACCATCAAGTCCCAAGGCATTATCCATGGCGGCGCCAAGTACGCCCTGCACGGTGCGTTGAGCGGGGCCTCGGAAGCCATCGCCGACATGCCGCGCCGCTGGCGCGAAGCCTTGGCCGGCACCGGCGAGTTGGACCTGCGCCAGGTTCGCCTGCTTTCCGACGCTCATTACCTGTGGTCGCCCGGCACCCTGGCCGGCAACCTGACCAGCTTCTTCGCCAGCAAGGCCGTGCGCGGTCGGGTCGATCAGGTCAAAGGCGACCAGTTGCCCGCGGCGCTGCAGGACCGTGCCTTCAAAGGCAAGGTCTACCGCCTGGCCGAACTGGTGGTGGATGTCCCGAGCCTGCTGCGTAACCTGGCAGCGCTGGCCGGCGACAGCCTGCTGGCCGGTGAACGTGTCACGCCGTTGCGCGAAGGCGATGAACTGGTCGGCCTGCGCGTCGACGATCGAGAAATCCGTGCCCAGCGTATCGTCCTCAGTGCCGGTGCCGGCACCGCCGACCTGCTCGAGGCGCTCGGCTTGAACCAGCCGGCCATGCAGCGCCGTCCGCTGCACATGGTCATGGCCAAGGGTCCGAACCTGAAACCCTTGTATGCCCATTGCCTGGGCGGCGGACCGAAACCGCGCATCACGGTAACCACCCATCCCGCGCAAGATGGGCAGTGGGTCTGGTACCTGGGCGGGGACCTTGCCGAAGCCGATGGCGTAGCCCGTGAGCCCGTCGAGCAGATCGCCGCCGCGCGCAAGGAGGTGGCCAATCTGCTGCCCTGGATCGATCAGGCACAGATCCGCTGGGCCACCGTGCGCATCGATCGCGCCGAGCCCGCCCAGTCCGGCCTGGTGCGGCCTGACAATGCGTTCCTTGCCGACCAGCAGCGTCTGTTGGTTGGCTGGCCGACCAAGCTTGCCCTGGCGCCGGACTTCGCCGACCGGGTATTGGCCAGCCTGGAGCGCGATGGCATTCGCCCGACCGCGCACCCTGACCTGTCCGACCTGCCGCGTCCGCCGATCGGCATTCCCGCCTGGGAGCAACTGCTACCATGAGCCTGCCGACACTGCATGATTTCCATCGCCCGCTGGGCGCTACCGGTCTGCGCGTTTCGCCCTTGGGGCTTGGTACGGTCAAGCTCGGGCGCGACCAGGACGTCAAATACCCCAACGGTTTCACCATTCCCGATGACGACGACGCCAAGCGCCTGCTTGCCCAGGCCCGACAGTTGGGAATCAACCTGATCGATACGGCGCCCGCCTACGGTATCAGCGAGGAACGCCTCGGCCCTCTGCTCAGCGGCCAACGCGACCAGTGGGTGATCGTCAGCAAGGTCGGGGAAGAGTTCGAGGACGGGCATTCCCGCTTCGACTTCAGCGCCGCGCATACCCGCCTTTCGGTCGAGCGCAGCCTGAAGCGTCTGCGGACGGACCGTATCGAGCTCGTCCTGGTGCATTCCGACGGCAATGACTTGGCGATCCTCGAGCAAGAGGAGGTCTATGAGACACTTGCCGCGCTCAAGCAGGAAGGCAAGATCCTCGGCTACGGATTTTCAGGCAAGACCGCGGCCGGCGGCTTGAAGGCGCTGGAGCAAGGCGATTGCGCCATGGTCACCTTCAACCTCAACGAGCAAGCGGAGCGCCCGGTGCTCGACTACGCTGCCGAACATGGCAAGGCGATCCTGGTGAAAAAAGCCCTGGCCAGCGGACATGCCTGCCTGGCACCGGGGGTCGATGCGGTACAGGCGAGCTTCGAGCTGCTGTTTGCCCATCCGGGTGTCAGCAGTGCTATTGTCGGCACCATCAATCCGTTGCACCTGGCCCATAACGTGGCTACCGTGGCCCGCATCCTGGGCCAGCCTTGAGCCGCCTTCGCGGCAGCCAATGGAAGGAGGCGCCTAGTGTCGCGAACGCTGATCCGAAAGAACCCGAGCAACTTCAAGACCCTGCCGCTGCATGTCGAAGCCACCCCCGACGGCCTGACCTACAAGAGCATCGGCATGCCGCTGAATTTTGCCCAGACCCTGCAGCGGCGCAAGGCGATCCAGTTGCCCGACGCCCACAGGTTCGTGGTCGAGCTGGCCAATCTCGGCGTCTCGGTGCGCCTTACCCTGCAATGGCAACAGCGCGATTACTGGGTATTGGTGCGCCAGCGGCGTCAGGACCGCGGCGACGTGGTCTTGAAGTTGATCTCGGGTTATGTCCCGGCCCATGAACTGAACCTGCCGCTGCACACCGCCGTCCAGGAAGTGGCTGAAGAATGCCTGCTCGAAACGCCGGAAGGCTGGTTGGGTGGACGCTTCAACGAAACCTGGCTGCCCGCGCCCTATGCAGCCGCGTTGCACTATCGTGAATCACCGCCTTTCATTCTCACGCCGGAATCCGGTGCCGCGCTGCCCGTGCATTGTGGCAGCCTGAAGCTGCTGGAGCGCCCTCGCGCCTACGTGCACCTGCCCACTGCATCGCTACAGCTCATCTACGACCTGCGCTTGCAGGTCCCCAGGGAAGCGAAGTCCGTGAGCCTGTTTCATGTCGATGAACGTCTCGAGGGCGATCATCTGGTGACGCGCCTCAATCGCAAGCGGCCTGACCTGTACCTGATGCCTCTTGAAAACGGCCAGCCACTGGCCGAGCTCTATACGCTGCGCAAAGGCGAACTGATACCGGCGACCACCAGGGGCCTGTACCTGGCAGAGAGCTTTGCCCGGCAGGATGGTTGGCTGGTGGCCGAAGAACGGATTCGCTGGAAGGATTGGGTGAGGCAGCAGGGGCTGGTCGAACCGAAGCGCGGTTCGCGGTTGCAGCGCCTGACCGGCAAGGCCCGGGAGCTGCTGCGCAGAGCGCGTGGGTCGCTGTAACGGAATCTGTTCTGGCGTCGAATCGCAACGGCATCGAGGGCCCTTGGGCTGGGCAACCTCGACACCACGGCGTGGCGCTTCTCAGTTCTTGCGGATCTTCTCGACGATCGCGGTGGTCGAGCTGTTCTCTACCAGCCCGAGCACCTTCACGGTACCGCCATAAGCGTTGACGATGTCGGCGCCCACGACCTGATCGATACCATAGTCGCCCCCTTTGACCAGGACATCCGGCTTGACTTCGCGCAGCAGGTTTTCCGGCGTGCCCTCGGCGAAGCTGATGACCCAGTCGACGGCGCCCAGCCCGGCCAGCACGGCCATGCGCCGGTCGACGCTGTTGATCGGACGTCCCGGGCCCTTCAGGCGGCTGACCGAGGCATCGTCATTGACGGCGACGATCAGGCGATCGCCTTGGGCGCGCGCCTGTTCCAGGTAGGTCACGTGGCCTGCGTGAAGAATGTCGAAACAGCCATTGGTGAAGACGATCTTCTCGTTGTGCGCGCGGGCATCGTCGATGGCCAGCAGCAACTGGTCGAGGCTCAATACGCCACGCTCCGAACCTTCTTCGCGCTGGATCGCGCGACGCAATTCAGGCGCGCTGATCGCTGCCGTGCCGAGCTTGCCGACGACGATACCCGCCGCCAGGTTGGCCAGGGCGACAGCGTGAGGCAGCTCCTCGCCAGCGGCGATGGCCGCTGCCAAGGTGGAAATGACCGTGTCGCCGGCGCCGGTGACATCGAACACTTCGCGCGCGCGCGCTGGCAGATGCATTGCCGGATGATCGGGGCGCAGCAGGGTCATGCCGTGCTCACCGCGGGTTACCAGCAAGGCTCCCAGGTCCAGGTCCTGCATCAGTTGCAGGCCCTTGGCGACGAGATCCGACTCGTCGGCGCAACGTCCGACGATGGTCTCGAACTCGCTGAGATTCGGGGTGATCAGGCTGGCGCCGCGGTAGATCGCGAAGTCCTTGCCCTTGGGATCGGCCAGCACCGGAATGTTGCGGGCGCGTGCCGCCTGGATCAGGCTCTGATGGTTCTTCAAGGCACCCTTGCCGTAATCCGACAGGACGAGCACCTTGACGCCTTCGAGCAACCTGTCGACCTCCACGCCAAGCGAGAGGGGGTCGGTCGCGAACGGCTCTTCGAAATCGATGCGCAGCAGTTGCTGGTGGCGGCTCATGACCCGCAGCTTGACGATGGTCGGCTGATGGGCGATCCGCTGGAAGATAGAGCGCACACCCGCGGCATGCAGGCTGTTGGCCAGGCTCTCGGCGGCCTCGTCCTGGCCGGTGACCCCGACCAGCGACGCCGGGGCGCCCAGGGCAGCGATGTTGAGGGCGACGTTCGCCGCGCCGCCGGGACGATCCTCGATCTGCTCGACCTTGACCACCGGCACCGGCGCCTCAGGCGAGATACGTGAAGTACCGCCATGCCAGTAGCGGTCGAGCATGACATCGCCGACCACCAGTACCGGGGCTTGATCGAAACGCGGCATGGACAACTTCATGGGCAACCCATATGGAAAAAATGAACAGGGCCGGGATATTAGCACAGGCCAGCCGATGGCTTTATTGCCGCCTGCTGGCTGCGTAATGCCGGATAGCGATCGGGAACGACAGGTCCCGATCGGGAGCGTTTCAGGTGATTTCGGCCTTGGCCGGCTCGTCGAGTCCCAAAGCATGCAGGCGGGCGTAGTGTCCGTTTGCCTGCAGCAGCTCGGCATGGGTGCCACGCTCCACCAGACGCCCCTGGTCCATGACCAGGATGAGATCGGCCTTTTCGATGGTCGACAGACGATGCGCGATCACCAGGGTGGTACGGCCCTGCATGACATGGTCCAGCGCAGCCTGGATATGCCGTTCGGACTCGGTGTCGAGTGCCGAGGTCGCTTCGTCGAGAATCAGCAACGGCGCGTTCTTTAGCAAGGCACGAGCGATCGCAAGGCGCTGGCGTTGGCCACCCGACAGCAGGACGCCGTTCTCGCCAATCTCGGTATCGAGCCCCTTGGGCAACTGATCGATGAAATCCTTGGCATAGGCATCGGCGGCAGCGGCTTCGATGGCATCGCGGGGGGCACCGGCAAGGTCTCCGTAGGCGATGTTGTTGGCCACGGTATCGTTGAACAAGGTGACCTGCTGAGTGACCTGGGCGACATGCCGACGCAGGTTGCGCAGTCGATAGTCCTCGATTTCCACCCCATCGAGCAGAATCTGCCCCTGATCATGATGATAGAAACGCGGGATCAGCGCTGCCAGGGTCGACTTGCCGCTGCCGGAGCGGCCAACCAGGGCGATCATTTGCCCGGGTTCCGCGGTGAAGCTGATATCGCTGAGGACCTGACGATCGGTATCGGGGTAGCTGAAGCTCAGGTTGCGCACTTCAAGTCGACCCTCAACCTGCTCTTTTTCGACTGTGCCACGGTCCAGCTCGGGGGGTTCATCCAGCTGTTCGAAAATGCTTTCCGCGCCTGCCAGACCCTTCTGGATGGTCGAGCTGACCTCGGAAAGCTGGCGGATCGGCTTGGGCAGCAGGCCGGCGGCCGTGATGTAGGCCACCAGGTCACCCGCCGACGCATCGCCGCGCAGGAACAGCACCAGGAACATCAAGGTCGCCATGGCGCTGTAGATCACCAATTGCAGCAGGGGGGTGTAGACGGCCCCGGTCTTGGTCATGCGCAGCTGCTTGTCGGTATTGCCCTGGCTAGCCTTGAGGAAGCGCCGCTGCTCATAGCTTTCGCCGCCGAAGCTGCGGACCACGCGATAACCCTGGATAGTCTCGGAAGCCACATGGGTCACATCGCCCATGGCCACCTGGATCTTCTTGCTCTGCTTGCGGAATTTCTTGCTGGCGGTGCCCACCATCAGGGCGATCACCGGAAGAATCGCAAGCATGACCAAGGTGAGCTTCCAGTTCATCCACAGCAGGTAGGCAAACAGGAAGACGACCGTGAGGCCCTCGCGGATCACCACCTTGATCGCATCGGTCGCGGCGCCTGTCACCATGGTCACGTTGAAGGTGATCCGCGAAATCAGGTGACCGGAGTTGTGGTGGTCGAAGTAGCGGTTGGGCAATACCAACAGCTTGTTGAACAGCTCCACGCGCAGGTCGTGCACCAGACTCAGCGAAACCTTGGCCAGGAAGTAGTTACCCAGGAACGAACCCAGCCCCTGCCAGGCCGCGATCAGGATGATCAGCAACGGCACCGCCTGCAACAGTTGCAGGTCGCGCAGATAGGGCACGCTCGGGAACAGCACGGCCTGCGGATTGCTCAAGCCGTCGACGAAATATTTGAGGATCCCCGCCAGCATTGGCTGGGTCGAGGCGAAGATCACGAAACCCACGATACTCAGCATGAAAATGCCCAGGTAGGGTTTCACATAGCCCAGCAGCCGGAAGTAGATCTTCAGGCTGGAGTTCTGCTCCGCCGCGGGAGGTGTTTCGGCCATCATCGAGCTCGCTGTTCAGTTTGAACCGGAAATTTTACCACAGGCTTGCTCTTCGACATGCGCCCACGGAAGCATCAGCGCCATCCCCAGTGGCAACCAACTGACGAACCACTCGGCGCGAGGCGTGCCGGTGAGGCTGGCGGCATCGAACTGCATGGCCAGGGTGGAGAATATCCACAGGCCGAGCAGCATCTTGCCCAGTTCGCTGGCGCGCGCGCGCCAGATCTCGCGCAGGGCGCAGAACCAGGCCAGCCCCCAGAGCAGCAGGCCGGGTATCCCCTGCTCGATGGCGATGTGTGTGAACATGTTGTGGGTGTGGTCGAAGACGTATCCTGCCGCCTCTACCCGATAGAAGGCCCCCAGGCCCAGCCCGCCCCAGGGGTGCTCGGCGATCATGCGCAGGGATGCCTCGAGGATCTCGGGCCTGAACGATGCTCCCCGGGCCATGATCAGGTCGTGCATCAATAGCCAGGCCGCGCCCGTGGCCAGCAGTGCTTTGAGCCCCAGCAGACTGCTCCAGCGGTTGCGGTACCAGAGCGGCGCCAGCAGCATGGTGATCACCAGGGCCAGGGCCGCGCCACGGCTCTGGCTGAGAATCACGAAAGCGCCGAGACAGACCAGCGCCAGTACCCAGAAGAGCATCAATGGCCGATTGCGCGGCCAGGCATGCGCCATCCAGATCACGGCCGCGCCCACCACGTAGGCACCCAGGATCGGATGGGAAATCTCGCCTATGCCCTCGAGTCGCGAGGTGATGTCCCACCCCTGGATCACGTAGTAATGAAGAATCGAAGCCAGACCGGCGACCCCGAGCAACAGGCCGCCGCCGCGCAGAAGGTTGCGTACCTGTGCCTGCCCCAGTTGAGCCAGCATTGGAAACGCCATGAGGAACAGCAGGATATACAGGAGCCGCTTGCCGTCGCGTGCGCCGTCCTCGCTCGTGGTCCAGGCCAGGCTCAAGGCACACCAGGCCAGCAGCGCAAGAATGCTTGCCCACAAGGCCGGCTGACGACGCCAGGCCTGCAGGAACACATGGCGGGAAGACCAGCCCATGACCAGTGTGGGTAGCCACAGGAACAGGATCAGGCCCTGCTGGTAGATCTTGTTGCTCGGTGCCAGCGCGATGGCGCTCAGGAACCACAGGAATCCGAATCCGAGCCAGGCCCGTGCCCAACGTTTCTGATACAACATCGACTCTCCCGATGATCCCGGTGACACCGTCATGGTGTAACGGTCGTGTTTTCGGCATTATTGCCGGTCATTTTGCTTGCCAGCTGACAAGGGCCCCACTCATGCAATGCTCCCAGCTCTCCGAGGACGACTTCAACCGACTGACACTCGGCGCCCAGGTGCTCGAGGCAGACAGCTACGGCGCGAAAGTCTACCTGCTCCAGGATGGTAATATCCTCAAGGTCTTTCGTCGCAAGCGGCTGCTTTCATCCGCCCTGCTGCGGCCTTATTCGCAACGCTTCATCGATAACGCCGCACGCCTGGCCGAACTGGGTATCCCGACCCTGGAAGTGATCAGCCATCACAAGCTCGACATTCCCGGCAAGACGGCCGTGCTCTACCGGCCACTGCCAGGCAAGACCCTGCTGCAGCAATCGCGCGAGCCGGGCTTCAGCTGGGAGGCACAACTGCCGCCGCTGGTCGAACTGATTCGCTCCCTGCACCGTTCAGGCATCTATTTCCGCTCCCTGCACCTGGGCAATGTGGTCGTGACGCCCGAGCATGAGCTGGGTTTGATCGATGTGGCCGACATGCGTTTCATGCGTGCGCCGTTGCCACCCCGGATGGTCCGTCGCAATGTGCAGCACCTGGCGCGCTTCATCAGCCGGGAGAATCTCGGCGAGCAGTTTCCGCTCGCAGCCCTGGAAGATGCGCTGCTCAGGCGCTGAGCCTCAATGCCGCAGCAGACTGGACGAGCGTTCGCGGAACACCGTCCATGCCTGTTCTGGCGCGAGCGCCTGCCACTGGGCCTTCGCCAGCGCCTCACCGCTACCTTTGCCGCATGCTTCGATTGCCGCGCTCCAGGCCTCGAGGTCAGCCACCGGCAGGTAATGCCCGCTACCGCTCAGCTGCTCGCGAAACACCTGCAGATCGCTGCAGATGAGCGGCACGCTGGACATCACGGCCTCCTGCACCACCAGCCCCAGGCCTTCGGAACGCGAGGGGACCAACAGCCAGTCGAACGCCCGGTAGAGCTGCGACAAGTCCTGCCTGTGCCCGCACAGCTGGACGCAGTGGCTCAGGCCCAGCAGCTGGATCCGCGCCTCGAGCCGCGGTCGCAGCTCGCCTTCGCCGAGGATCGCCAGATGCAGGTCCGGTTGTTGCTCATGGGCCTTGGCGAATGCTTCGATGAGGAAGTCGAAACCCTTGCTGTCCACCAGCCGCCCTACCGCACCCAGTACCCGGGTGGGCTTTTGCGGCAGTCCGAGCATGCGCCTGGATTCCTCACAGGTACGCAGGTTGGCGATAAAGGCATAGGGGTCGAGCGCCACGCGGAGCGCATGGACAGGGCGGTCCAGCACCCGCTCCAATGACTTTGCCAGCGTGCCGGACACCGCAGCGATGTTCAGCCTGTCTGCAGGCACACTGCGCAACAGGGCGATATCACGGTCGCGCAAGCGCGAGGAACCGTGGAACAGCAAGGTGGTATGGACGCCGGGCAGGTCTTTGAGAACCGGCAGCACCAGGCGGGCAACACCGAGCCCATCGAGAAGCAGGACACCTGCATCCGACCGCTTCAGCGCTCGGCGAAGACGGGACCGCAACCACGGGTGCAACAAACGCCAGAGATTGCGCCCCTTCAACAGGCGAGGATTGAAATGCCACTCGTGCGTCGCACCGACACTGCAACATGGGCCTTGCCCTTGCAGCAGCCAACTGGTAATCGAGGAATTCTTCCCGGCCTGTGAAAGAATTTGCTGATGGACCTTATGGACAGACGAATAAGGTGAGCCACCGGCCCACATCACGTTGACGATTTTCATGGGGAAGCTTCCCCTTTTCCCAGGCTGGTTGTCCAATTAGCAGAATTGTTCAATTTGCAAGGAAGCCGATAGCCGTACCCACCAAGACCCCCGCAACCAGCACCAGCAGCAGCTTGAGCCGATCGCGCTGACGCCTGCGAACCTTGCGCTGACGCTCTTGCGGCAGGCTCACATGGCTGCCGAAGCCCGTGTGCAGCACTGCATCGCCTTCCAGGATGACGGCGGTCAGGTCAAGTTCCGCATAACGTCGGGACAACGCCTTCTCCCCAGCATAGGCGGCAAATGGCGCACACCGTTGATAATCGCTGAGGCGCCTGAGCCCTGGGTTCAAGGAAAAGCTTTGCCACTCGGCCTTCTCGGACAACAGGGGATAGCACGGCACGCCTGCGATCACCTGCCGTTCGCCCAAATGGATATAGGGGCTATGGACCTTCAGGTCGTGCGCATAGCTGCGCAGCCAGACCTGCAGCAATTGCGGGCTGACTTCCAGGATGGCCTTGGAGTCTTCGACGAAGTGGGGACGATAGAACGCCCAATCATCCTCGCAGTGGAAGATGTAAGGCGTCTTGACGTGCCCGTAGGACAGGTCGATCGATGCCAACTGGCCCAGCTTGGGCGAGTTGACGAAGACCGTGCAATGAGGCTTCCAATGCTCCGGCACCGCGGCATGCACGGCATCGTCGCCCGAGTCCTCGGTGATGAAGACCTCGCGGATCGGTGCCGTATTGAAGCGGTCGAAGCTCTCCAGGGTATCCTTGAGCAGGTCGAAACGCCCGCAACTGGTCACCACCAGGGTGACATCACTGTTATCGCAGAAGCGCACGGAGCTCTCTCCCAAGTTTGCTAGTCGACTGTTCATTTGCCGGCCCGCAGGCCGAAATCGCGCCACTCACCAACCCAACCTCGCACGCAGGCGCTGCCAGACGCCAAGGGGAGGATGAGTGCGCAGAGGTGCCTGCATGTGCTCGACGATGCTACGACCCACCTCGGCAAAACTGAAACGGGAGATCGCCAGCTGGCGACCCTCGGCGGCAATTCGAGCGGACAATGATGGATCAGCGCGCAGCAGCTTCAATTTTTCCTGTAACTGTCCAATGCTCTGGTACAGCACCACGTTGTGCATGTCCCGCAGACCCAACGCACGGTTTTCGGCCTCACCCTGGTCATAAGCGAGCAGGACGCAGCCACAGGCCATCGCCTCGAAATTCTTGATCATGTATTCGCCCATGCCCACGTCGGCACTGACGAAGTAGCGGATACGGTTGAGCGTGTTGCAGTAGTCTTCGCCGGAGTTGGTCCGTGTGACCACCAGATTCTCTACTTTGCTCAACTCATCGAGCAGTGCCTTGCGCCCGCTGTAGGCAACGCTTCGTGTGCTGCCGACGAACGCCAGGTCGATATCGCGCTCACGCCCCTGGTCGGTCAGCAACTGCTCGTCATAGCCCTTGGGCACGAACACCGCGTCGAACCCTTCCTGACGCAGGCGCTCGCTGACCGTGAAGCCTGAACTGATGATCCTTGCCCACGGCAGCTTGTGGTAATGCGCGCTGAACTTGCCGGTGTACTTGCAAGGGATGTAGTTCTGATAGGCATCGTGTTCCAGGATGACCAGATTGGGCACGCTGCGGATGAAGGCGACCTGGCGGATCTCCTGCTTGAAACGCAGGAAGAAGACGATGCGGTCATAACGCTCGACGTCGACTTCACGCGTGAAGTACCCACGCAGATCGCGCTGCTCCTCGCTGCTCAGCCAGCGCAGATCGCAGTCGCAGTGGGCCGCGACGCCGTCATACAGGCGATCGAGGATCGCCCTTTGTTCTTTCTGGACCAGAAATAGGACTTTCATTGCTTTCCTTGGACGCTCGACGCCCTGGCGATCACCCTGCTTCACAGGTCGCGACGCCAGAACAGTTCATGACGGCGCACGGCCTTGCGAAAGAATTCATTCTCGCCATAAGGCGAGGGTCGACGCCCGGCCAGCCAACGTTGCAGCAGGCGACGCAGGCGGCGCTTGAAAGGCGCTGGCGGTTGCAGGTCATGCATCATGCCAAGGGCCATGGCCTTGTCGCGCTGGGTCGCCTCGTCCAGCACCAGGCTGTAGGGGGTCCAGGCTGCTATGGCCTCGAGTTGCGGGGGCAGCGCTACACCATCGCCGCTGTCGCCCATTGGCCAACGGTCGTTGTCATGCAGGTGGTTGGCGTAGCACAGCAGGGTTTCCGGCTGCCAGGCGAGACCCTGCAACGCCTCGAACACCGCGGCCTGGGCACAGACATGATCAGGGTGCGGGTCGAGCGTCGGATGCGGCATCACCAGCACGTGAGGCCGTGCCTTTTCGAGCATTGCGCGCAGGTCCGCCAGCAGGTTGTTCCAGGTCGGCGCGCCATCGGCGTCGCCTGGCAACGGGAACGGATTGAAACAGCGGAATGGACGGATATCGACCATATCGGCCTCACGCGATGCCTGGGGCTGATAGGGAGCCGCCTGCATGGCGGGCAGTTGCAGACAGAAATAGCCCAGTTGCACGCAGCGTGACTCGGGCACCCCGGCCCAGCGTGGCACGGCGATGCTGTCCCAGGCGCGCAGCCGCCCTTTCATCCGCGCGGCCTCGGCAGAGCTCATGCCCATCTGGCGATAGTGCTCGGCTTCGATTTCACCGGCGGTCAGGGTGACTACCCAGCTTTCATCGCACTGACTGTACAGGCCGTAGGCGGCCAGTTCGGCGTCATCGGCATGCGGCGCAATGACCATGACACGACGCCGACGCAGATCGCTCGCCGGCGTCATCCACAGACGCATCGGGCCCGCCAACCGGCAGTGCCGACCTTGTAGTCGCAGCCGCCCCGCCTGCAATGGCGCCGCCAGGCCTGTCAGGTTGAGAAAACGCATCCCGTCGACACCTCGCTCGAAGGTCTGCCGATCATGGATTTCATCACCTTCCAGCAGCTCCACCCGCGGGTCGAGCAGACGCCCCAGCCAACCGCTCCTGATTCGAACTTCGAGGAGCAGGGTTTCCTCGCCCTCGAGGCTGACATCAGCCACGAGCCTGCCGTCCCGCAGCTCGACCGCGAGTTCACGGGTCTGCTCGGCGAACCGAAACCGATAATCCTCGCCGGGGGAATAGAACAGGTGGTCGGCGAACCAGGCTTCGTGGGCCATCCACAGCAGCGGCAGCAGCAACAGGGGCAGCCACCAGGCCAGGATGATCCCGGACAGAAGCGACAGCGCCAGCCCCGCCAACACGCCCAAGCGCTTGTTGCGCCGGTGGCGCTTGAGCAATTGCTGCTTGCGGCTCACACCTGCCACACCGGCACGGGGTTGCACCAACGATCCTTGTACTCGCGATCGGCACGACCGAAGGAGAACCGCAGCGGCTTGTTGCGCTCGCGCGCATCTTCCCAGGCCGCCTGGGTATTGAGGAAGCTCAGGACGCTACCGGGGCTGAAGGCTTTGGTCTCGGGGTCGACGCCGCCGTTGACGTATTCGACGCTGATCCACTCAGGGGCTTCTACCCGATACACCAGCTGGATGGCGATGGGCGCGGACTCGAGAAACAGCACCGAACCGATCAGCAGCTCGCGCAGTCGCTCCAGCACCTCGGTCATGCGTGCCGCGCCCGTGGCGGGGAACCCCCAACGTCGCTGGAACAGGTCGCAGTACATCGATGCGATTTCCTGTGCGCTGAAGTCGCTCAACGGGCGCACCTGCCCGCCCGCCTCCTCCAGCAGACGCAACTCACGGCGCTGGTTGTAACGGAATTTCTTCGACAGGTCCTCGTGGGCACGCGCCATGGCGAGCTGCTCGGTCTGCGGCCTGAGTCCCTGAAAGCGCCCCTGGTTGAGCTCGGACAGATAGCGTGCGGCGTGACGCAGTGGTGCCTCGGCTCGCGCGGCGGCGGGCAGGATGATTTCGGCGTTGCCCAGGTCGAACAGCGCTTTCTTGCCCTGTCGCTTGAGCACGTCCTTGGACAAGGCCAGGTAACGCCCCCAAGTCGGGATCGCGGCCTGGAGCGTGCCGCCCTGCTCCCAACCCAGGTAGCGGACCGGGATCTGCGCCAGCTCGGCCAGTTGCTCGACGACCAGAGGATGAGTCGCGACACTGCCGCCAAAACGCTGCCAGGCATCGGCGTAAGTGGCGGCATCGATGGCCTGCCAGCCACGCTCGCGAAACGCTTGAATACGATTGAACATCAGGCCTCCGCTACCAGGGCGCGGACCTGAGGCAACTGCCAGAAGGTTGCACGCACGGCTTCGTCGGAAAAGCGCTGGTCCAGCCGCTCAAGCATGTGCGAGGCGCATGCCTGTCGCTGGATGTCGTCCAGTGCGGCCATGTGCCGAAGGCCTTGGCCGAGTTGGTCGGCGTCACCCAGCGGGAACAGCATTCCCACCCCCTCGACCACTTCGCGGGCCCCACCGCAAGCGGTCGCCAGCACCGGCACGCCGGCGACCATGGCTTCCAGCAGTACCATGCCGAAAGGCTCGTGATCGGAACTCAGGGCAAATACATCGAAGGCCTGGAAATAACGTCGGGCATCGGCGACCTGGCCGAGAAGGTCGACCTGGGCGGCAATTCCCAGTTCGGCAGCCTGGGTCCTGAGTGCCTGTTCGAGGCGTCCCTCACCCAGTATCACCAGCCGGGATCCGGCGGGAAGACCTGGCAGTGCCTTGGCAAAGCCACGCAGCAAGGTGACCTGATCCTTGTCCGGATGCAGGCGACCGACGTTGCCGACGATCCAGGCCTGCGAATCCAGGCCAAGGTGCTGTCGTGCCTGCTCGCGAGAGACCAGGTTCGCCTGCAGCGCCGCGACATCGATACGGTTGTAGAGCGTCTGAATGCGCTCGCCGGGCCATTGCGGCAGACAACGACGCATGTCGTCGCGCACCGCGTCCGACACGCCCAGCAGGCTCAAGCGCTTGCGATGCAGATTGGCGAACAGCCGTCGACCGGCTCGCTGGTAGTCACCGAACGCGTGATGCACGCCGATCACCGGCAGGTCGGTCGCGAGCAGCGCGACATAGATGGGCTTGAAGCGGTGGGCGATGCAGAAGCTGAAATCACGCTCGGCGGCGATCTTGCGCAGGGCGCGGATCGCGTCGAGTTTCAAGCCACGTACCGCCTTGGAGCTGAATGTCAGGAACAGCACTTCGTCCGAAGCGCAGCCGGCCGCTACCCGCGGATCGGCGGCGCCGGTGAGGAACACCGTGGTGACCTTGTAGCCACGGCCCTGGAACAGGCTGGCGTATTGCCGGGCACAGTCCAGGAACGGGCCATCATAGCCATGGCAGAACTGCAGGACACGCGGTTCAGAGCGGCTGGTCATACAGGTTCGCACCGTCCTTGACCACCAGGATGTCTTCCATGATCAGGTACTGAAGGTCGGAGCCGAAGAACATGTTCAGCGCATCGGTCGGCGAGCAGATCATCGGCTCGCCACGGCGATTGAGCGAGGTGTTCAACGACACGCCGTTGCCGGTCAGGTCCTCCAGTGCCTTCATCATGTCGTAGTAGCGCGGGTTGTATTCGCGCTTGAGCACCTGGGCGCGCGAAGTGCCATCTTCATGGACGACCTCGGGCACGCGGGTCTTCCACTCCTCGGCCACCTCGAAGGTGAACGTCATGAAAGGCGCCGGATGATCGACCTTGATCATCTGCGAGCCCACGGTATCGAGCATCGAAGGGCAGAACGGCCTCCAGCGCTCGCGGAACTTGATCTGCTCGTTGATGCGATTGGCCACGCCCGGCACGCTTGGGCAGCCGATGATCGAACGACCGCCCAGCGCACGTGGTCCGAACTCCATGCGGCCCTGGAACCAGGCCACCGGATTGCCATCGACCATGATCTTGGCGATACGCTGCGGCATGTCCTCGATCTTGCGCCATTTCGGCTGGCTCGGATGACGGGCACAGGCCGCGATCACGTCTTCGTTGGAGTAGCTTGGGCCGAGATAGACGTGCTCCATCTTCTCGACCGGAACGCCGCGAGCGTGCGAGACATAGGCCGCCGCACCAACGGCGGTCCCGGCGTCACCGGAAGCCGGCTGAACGAACAGTTCCTTGAGATCGGGACGCGCGATGATCTTCTGGTTCAGCTTGACGTTCAACGCGCAGCCGCCGGCAAAGGCCAGCTTGCCGGTATCCCTGAGGATATCGCCAAGGTAATGGTCGATCATCTGCAGCGCCAGCTTCTCGAACAAGGCCTGCATGCTGGCCGCGTAGTGGATGTACGGCTCGTCGGCGATGTCGCCTTCGCGCTTGGGACCCAGCCACTCGATCAGCTTGGGCGAGAAGTAGAAGCCCTTGCCCTTTTCCTTGTGCCGACGCAGGCCGATGACGTTGGCGTACTCGGTGTTGATCACCAGTTCACCGTTCTCGAAACTGGCCAGGCGCGAGAAATCGTACTTGCTGGCGTCGCCATAGGGCGCCATGCCCATGACCTTGAACTCGCCGTCGAGCATCTCGAACCCGAGGAACTCGGTGATCGCGCCGTACAGACCGCCCAAAGAGTCCGGATCGAAGAACTCCTTGATCTTGTGGATGCGGCCATTCTCGCCGTAGCCAAAGAAAGTCGTGGCGTATTCGCCCTTGCCGTCGATACCGAGGATCGCGGTCTTTTCCTTGAAACCGGAACAGTGATAGGCACTGGAGGCATGGGCCAAGTGGTGCTCGACCGGCTCGATCTTGATCTTCTTGGGATCGAAGCCCAGCTGCTCCAGGCACCAGACGATCTTCTTGCGGTAGCGCTTGTAGCGACGGTTGCCCATCAGGATGGCGTCGAGGGCACGATCCGGCGCGTACCAGTAGCGCTTGGCATAGTGCCAGCGAGCCTTGCCGAACAGGCTGATCGGCGCAAAGGGGATGGCCACCACGTCGACGTCCGACGGCTTGATGCCGGCCTGTTCAAGACAGAACTTCGCCGACTCGTAGGGCATGCGGTTCTTTGCATGCTTGTCACGCACGAAGCGCTCTTCTTCGGCGGCGGCAATCAGCTTGCCGTCGATGTACAGGGCCGCGGAAGGGTCATGGCTAAGGGCGCCGGACAGGCCAAGAATCGTCAATGCCAAGGGACTAGCCTCTTCATTCGGTAAAAATGCGCCTCGGCCGCAAGGGGGCGGATGGCAGCGAAAGAGCGGGATTATAACGCAAAGCGCAGCGCCGTGAGCCGTCACAGCGCCGCCTCTGAATCAAACGGAATCGGCTGTCGGGTTATTCCGCGATCAGCCAGTCCATGCGCCAGCTGCCCTCGCTCTGGGCCAGCTCGCTCGCCAGCCAGGGCAGCAGCTCACGCAGCTCGTCCTCCAGCCCCCACGGCGGGTTGGCGATGGCCAGGCCCGAACCGTTGAGCCCTTGCGGGCTGTCCTGGGGATGCACGTAGAGCTCGGCCCGCAGCAGCTTGGGCGCGCCGGTGCTGGTGAGATCCTGATAGAAACGGGTCAACTGGCGTTGATCCTTGATCGGGTACCAGATCGCTGCGACGGTCTGGCGCATGCGGCCGATCGCCTCCTTGATCGCCATGCAGCAGCGCTTGAGCTCGTCGGCCTGCTCGAAGGGTGGATCGATCAGCATCACCGCGCGCTTTTCCTGCACCGGCAGCAGGGCCCGAGGCACATGCCAGCCCTCGCCAAGGTGCACGGTCACGCGCGGGTCCTTCTTCATGTTTTCCTTGAGCAACGGCCCGTCTTCGGGGTGTTTCTCGTTGAGCAGCACGCGATCCTGCTGGCGCATCAGGCGTCGCGCCAACTCGGGCGAGCCAGGGTAGTAGCGCAACTCGCCTTCCGGATTGAGACGCTTGATGATGCGCAGATAGTCGGCGGTAACGGCGGGAAGGTCATCGCGTCCCCATAGGCGGGCCACGCCTTCGAGGTACTCGCCGGTGCGCGTCGCCTGGTCACCCTGCAGGTCGTACAGGCCGAGCCCGGCATGGGTATCGAGATAGGCGAACGGCTGTTCCTTGCGCGACATCAGCGCGATCAGTCGGGTCAGCACGATATGTTTGAAGACGTCGGCATGGTTGCCGGCGTGAAAGGCGTGACGATAGTTCATGGCAACTCCTGCAGGACGGGGAAGTTTACCTTGTCGCGCCACGTCCGTCAGGCGAAGCCCGCCGAAACGACAGCGGCCCGTGCTTCCGGGGAGGCACGGGCCGCTTCAGGCGTCGTTCAACGCTGCATCACTTGTTGGCGTGGTAGTCCGCCTCGGCGCTGTCGAAGCGCGACAGCATGGTGGCGGTCGGACGACCCATCTTGCTGACCAGCAGGATGACGATACTGGCCAACAGGAAGCCCGGGATGATTTCATACAGCCCGATGGTATCGACCTGCTTCCACACCACCACGGTCACGGCGCCGACCACGATACCGGCCAGCGCGCCGTTGCGGGTCATGCCCTTCCACAGCACGGAGATCAGGATCACCGGACCGAAGGCGGCACCGAAGCCGGCCCAGGCATAGGACACCAGACCCAGCACGCGGTTTTCCGGGTTCGAAGCGATGAAGATGGCGATCAGCGCAACGGCCAGGACCATCATGCGGCCGACCCATACCAGCTCACCCTGCGACGCATTCTTGCGCAGGAAGGCCTTGTAGAAGTCCTCGGTCAGCGCGCTGGAGCAGACCAGAAGCTGGCAGCTCAAGGTACTCATGACCGCCGCCAGGATGGCCGACAGCAGCACACCGGCAACCCAGGGGTTGAAGAGGATCTTCGCCAGCTCGATGAACACACGCTCAGGGTTCTCGGTGACCGGACCGGCGAGGTCAGGATTGGCCGAGAAGTAGGCGATGCCGAAGAAGCCGACGGCGCAGGTACCGGCCAGGCAGAGGATCATCCAGGTCATGGAGATACGGCGTGCCTTGGCGATCGACTTGACCGAATCGGCAGCCATGAAGCGCGCCAGGATGTGCGGCTGACCGAAGTAGCCCAGACCCCAGCCCATCAGCGAGATGATGCCGATGAAGGTCGCGCCCTTGAACATGTCGAAGTGCGCCGGATTCTGCGCCTCGATCGCCAGGAAGGTAGTATCGATGCCACCGGTGGAAATCAGCACGATGATCGGCGTGAGGATCAGCGCGAAGATCATCAGCGATGCCTGCACGGTATCGGTCCAGCTGACCGCCAGGAAGCCACCCACGAAGGTGTAGGCGATGGTGGCGGCGGCACCGGCCCACAGCGCGGTTTCATAGGACATGCCGAAGGTGCTTTCGAACAGGCGAGCCCCCGCGACGATGCCGGACGCGCAATAGATGGTGAAGAAGACCAGGATGACGATGGCGGAAATGACCCGCAGCATGCCGCTCTTGTCCTCGAAGCGACTGGCGAAATAATCCGGCAGGGTGAGGGCATCGCCATTGTGCTCGGTCTGCACACGCAGACGACCGGCGACGAACAGCCAGTTCAGGTAGGCGCCGACGGTCAGGCCGATGGCGATCCAGGCTTCGGAAAGACCGGACATGTAGATGGCGCCCGGCAGGCCCATCAGCAACCAGCCACTCATGTCCGAAGCACCGGCCGAGAGCGCGGTCACCACGGAACCGAGGCTGCGCCCGCCAAGAATGTAGTCGGAAAGGTTTTTGGTGGAGCGATAGGCTATGAAGCCGATCAAGACCATTATTGCGATGTAGATCACGAAGGTAATCGTGAGGGGATTACTTGCACCCATGTTGTTGTGCCCTGGCGTTTGTTTTTATCTTGCAACCACATTGTGCGCAGTTGCACCCAGCGGGCGAATCCTATGCAACATTCTTTATAAGGTGCAACCATTTTCACCAACTAAGTTGCACCTTGTAGGGCTTGCCCTACAAATGGCGTTTTTTTGCTCCTTTTTGGAGCAAAGATAGGATTATTCATATCAAAACGCACCATGAATGCCCAGTTTCCCCAGGGTCTTTCCATGATCGGACGAGTTGCACCATTTCTTGTAAAAATTTGGGTTGCACAAGGTTGCACCCGAATTGCCCTGCAGCTAATCTTGCGCCAGCTTAAGCCACACCGTGGCAATAATGAGGACAAGAAATGGCGACTACCACCCTTGGGGTCAAACTCGACGACCCGACCCGCGAACGACTCAAAGTAGCTGCGCAGTCCGTTGACCGCACGCCGCATTGGTTGATCAAGCAGGCAATCTTCAATTACCTGGAGAAGCTCGAGGGTGGCGCTACTCTGACCGAAATAAACGGTCAGGCCGCCACGACGGCGGAAGATATCGGCGAAGTACCCGCTGATCATACTCACCAGTGCTTCCTCGAGTTCGCCGAGAGCATCCTGCCGCAGTCCGTCCTGCGTTCGGCCATCACCGCCGCCTACCGCCGCCCGGAAGCCGAGATGGTACCGATGCTGCTGGAGCAAGCGCGTCTGCCCGCCCCTCAGGCGGAGGCCACCAACAAGCTGGCCGCGCGTATCGCCGACAAGCTGCGCAATCAGAAAAGCGCCAGCGGTCGCGCCGGGATCGTCCAGGGCCTGCTGCAGGAGTTCTCCCTGTCCTCGCAGGAAGGCGTGGCACTGATGTGCCTGGCCGAAGCCCTGTTGCGTATTCCCGACAAAGGCACCCGTGACGCCCTGATCCGCGACAAGATCAGCACCGGCAACTGGCACCCGCACCTGGGCAACAGCCCGTCGCTGTTCGTCAACGCCGCGACCTGGGGCCTGCTGCTGACCGGCAAGCTGGTCTCGACCCACAACGAATCCGGCCTGACTTCCTCGCTCAGCCGCATCATCGGCAAGAGCGGCGAGCCGATGATCCGCAAGGGCGTCGACATGGCCATGCGCCTGATGGGCGAACAGTTCGTCACCGGCGAGACCATTGCCGAGGCCCTGGCCAACGCCAGCCGTTTCGAGTCCAAGGGCTTCCGCTACTCCTACGACATGCTTGGCGAAGCCGCGTTGACCGAGCACGACGCGCAGAAGTACCTGGCGTCCTACGAGCAGGCGATCCACTCCATCGGCAAAGCCTCCCATGGCCGTGGCATCTATGAAGGCCCGGGCATCTCCATCAAGCTGTCGGCGCTGCATCCGCGCTACAGCCGCGCGCAGTACGAGCGTGTGATGGAAGAGCTCTATCCGCGCCTGCTGTCGCTGACCCTGATGGCCAAGCAGTACGACATCGGCCTGAACATCGACGCCGAGGAGGCCGACCGCCTGGAGCTGTCGCTGGACCTGCTCGAGCGCCTGTGCTTCGAGCCGCAACTGGCCGGCTGGAACGGCATCGGTTTCGTCATCCAGGCCTACCAGAAGCGCTGCCCGTACGTGATCGACTACGTCATCGACCTGGCGCGCCGCAGCCGTCATCGCCTGATGATCCGCCTGGTCAAGGGCGCGTACTGGGATAGCGAGATCAAGCGCGCCCAGCTCGAGGGTCTCGAAGGCTATCCGGTCTACACCCGCAAGGTGTACACCGACGTGTCGTACATCGCCTGCGCGCGCAAGCTGCTCGCGGCGCCGGAAGCCATCTATCCGCAGTTCGCCACGCACAACGCCCATACCCTCTCGGCCATCTATCACATCGCCGGCCAGAACTACTACCCGGGCCAGTACGAGTTCCAGTGCCTGCACGGCATGGGCGAGCCGCTGTACGAGCAGGTCGTCGGCAAGATCGCCGATGGCAAGCTGAACCGTCCTTGCCGCGTCTATGCGCCGGTCGGCACCCATGAAACGCTGCTGGCCTACCTGGTCCGCCGCCTGCTGGAAAACGGCGCCAACACCTCGTTCGTCAACCGTGTCGCCGACCATAGCCTACCGATCCAGGAGCTGGTCGCCGATCCGGTCGTCAGCATCGAGCAAATGGCTACCCAGGAAGGCAGCACCGGCCTGACCCACCCGCGCATCCCGATGCCGCGTGACCTGTACGGCGCCGAGCGGACCAACTCGGCCGGTATCGACATGGCCAACGAACACCGCCTGGCGTCGCTGTCCTGCGCCTTGCTGGCCAGCGCGCACACCGACTGGAAGGCCGCTCCCCTGCTAGGTTGCGCCGCCAGCGAAGAAGCACCGATCGCGGTCATCAACCCGTCCGATCACCGCGACAAGGTCGGCCAGGTCCAGGAAGCGACCGTGGGCGATGTCGACAACGCCATCCAGTGCGCCATCAATGCGGCGCCGATCTGGCAGGCCACGCCGCCAACCGAACGCGCCGCGATTCTCGAGCGCACCGCCGACCTGATGGAAGCCGAGATCCAACCGCTCATGGGCCTGCTGGTCCGCGAAGCCGGCAAGACCTATCTCAATGCCATCGCCGAAGTCCGCGAGGCCGTCGACTTCCTGCGTTACTACGCGGTGCAGGCGCGCAACGACCTCAGCAATGACACTCACCGCCCGCTGGGCCCGGTCGTGTGCATCAGCCCGTGGAACTTCCCACTGGCGATCTTCACTGGTCAGGTTGCTGCCGCGCTGGCCGCCGGCAACCCGGTCCTGGCCAAGCCCGCCGAGCAGACTCCGCTGATCGCCGCCCAGGCCGTGCGCCTGCTGCTCGAGGCAGGCATCCCCGAAGGTGTCCTGCAGATGCTGCCGGGTCGTGGCGAAACTGTCGGCGCCCGCCTGGTCGGTGACGATCGCGTCAAGGGCGTGATGTTCACCGGCTCCACCGAAGTGGCGCGCCTCCTGCAACGCAACATTGCCGGCCGCCTGGACAGTCAGGGCCGCCCGATCCCGCTGATCGCCGAAACCGGCGGCCAGAACGCCATGATCGTCGACTCCTCGGCGCTCACCGAACAGGTTGTGATCGACGTAGTGTCCTCGGCCTTCGACAGTGCCGGCCAGCGCTGCTCCGCCTTGCGCGTGCTCTGCCTGCAGGAGGATTCCGCCGACCGCGTCATCGAGATGCTCAAGGGTGCCATGGCGCAGAATCGCCTGGGCAACCCGGAGCGCCTGTCCGTGGACATCGGCCCGGTGATCGACGCCGAGGCCAAGGCCGGTATCGAGAAGCACATCCAGGGCATGCGCGAAAAAGGTCGCTCGGTGTACCAGGTGGCCATCGCCGATGCCGAGGAATGCAAGCGCGGCACCTTCGTCATGCCGACCCTGATCGAACTGGAAAGCTTCGACGAACTCAAGCGCGAGATCTTCGGCCCGGTGCTGCACGTGGTGCGCTATAACCGCCGCAACCTCGACCAGTTGATCGAACAGATCAATGCGTCCGGCTACGGCTTGACCCTGGGCGTGCATACCCGTATCGACGAGACGATCGCCAAGGTCGTGGACAACGTCAATGCAGGCAACGTCTATGTCAACCGCAACGTCGTTGGCGCCGTGGTCGGCGTGCAGCCGTTCGGTGGCGAAGGCCTGTCCGGTACCGGCCCCAAGGCTGGCGGCCCGCTGTACCTGTATCGCCTGCTGTCGACCCGTCCGGCCGATGCCATCGAGCAGCACTTCCAGCGCACCGACGGCGACACCAAGGTCGACACCGCCCTGCGCGATCAGCTGCTCAAGCCACTCCAGGCCCTCAAGACCTGGGCAGGCAACAACCAGCAGACCGAGCTGGCGGCGCTGTGCGAACAGTACGCCCGGCAATCCCAGAGCGGCGTGAGCCGCCTGCTGCCAGGCCCGACCGGCGAGCGCAACAGCTACACCATCCTGCCGCGCGAGCACGTGCTGTGCCTGGCCGAGAGCGAATCGGACCTGCTGATCCAACTGGCCGCGGTTCTGGCGGTAGGCAGCTCGGCGGTATTCCAGGACGGCGAGCCGGGCAAGTCCCTGCGCGCTCGCCTGCCGAAGGAGCTGCAAGCCAGGATCAAGCTGGTCGCCGACTGGCACAAGGACGAGGTGGTCTTCGAAGCCGTCCTGCACCACGGCGACTCCGACCAACTGCGTGACGTCTGCGGGCAGGTGGCCAAGCGTGCCGGTGCCATCGTCGGTGTCCACGGTCTGTCATCCGGTGATACCCAGATCGCCCTCGAGCGCCTGGTGATCGAGCGCGCATTGAGCGTCAACACCGCCGCCGCGGGTGGTAACGCGAGCTTGATGACCATCGGCTGACAGCCGTGACTGGCCCCCTGCGAACGCTGTGGCAACGCGGCTTCGCGGGGGTACCGGTCAATCTTCGCGTGATACGTCCTGCGCCACGCTTGCTGCAAAGGCGCCTGGCGCGACTTCCCGCCTGTTTTTCGCGATCCTGGCCCATTGACCCTACGACCTGCCGTTCCCCTCGAACATGTAGCTCCTCCTGGGCCATTGCGTTGTCGCGCTCGGTCGCCCGAGTGCCCGGCGCCTGCCTATCGACAACAGCGAAACCTCGCTAACATGGCCTCGGGAATCATCACAGCAAGGACTGTCCAATGCAGCACATTGTTTCCCGGATCGAGGCGGTTGCGGCATCCCGTGGCTATACCCTGGACGCACACCAGCGTGCCTGCGTTCTGCGGCTTGGCCAGCTGGCGGAGGATGTCCTGCACAGACCCCTGATTCGACTTCGCAAGCCCAGGGGGCTTTATGTCTGGGGACCGGTGGGTAGAGGCAAGAGCTTCTTGCTGGACACTTTCTTCGACGCGTTACCGTTTGAAGAAAAGAAGCGCGTTCACTTCCACGAGTTCTTCCGGGAATTGCATCAACGTCTGTTCGAACTGTCCGGTAGCGACCATGGCATGGACGATGCGCTCGACGAAATGCTCAAGGACTGCAAGCTGCTTTGTTTCGACGAGTTCCACTTGCACGACATCGGCGATGCCATGTTGATCAGCCGAGTGTTCAAAGCCATCTTCGCTCGCGACTGCCTGCTGTTGACCACGTCGAACTATGCCCCCGAAGGCTTGTTGCCCAACCCGCTTTACCATGAACGGTTCCTGCCTGCGATCCGCCTGATCGAAGCGCACATGGATATCGTATCGATCGCCGGCGATATCGATTACCGCAGCCTGGCCAATGAAGGCTCCGATACCTTCGGACGGGGCGCGTTCATCTCTCCCGGCTCCTCGTCGCAGCGCGAGCGACTGGGTCTTCCGACTCCGGGCACCGAGAGAACGGTACTGCAGGTAAACCATCGCCCGCTGCACGCCATCACGGTATCGGACACGTGCCTGCATCTGAGCTTCAGCGACATCTGCGAGGCGCCCACGGCAACGATGGACTACCTGGCGCTGGTCAAACGGTACCCCTGCTGGATCATCGAAGACGTCCCCCGTATATCCAAGGCTTCAGCGGCCGCTCAGCAACGGTTTCTCAACCTGGTGGATGTGCTTTACGACAAACGCTGCACGGTATTCATGATCAGCGCGCTGCCTCTGATCGAGGCGATCGACCATTGTGACATCGCCGACATCGTCAGGACCCGCAGCCGCCTCTCGCAGATGAGGCAGTTGGACAAGGAGGCAACAGAGGAAGCGGCAGCATGCCAATAAATTAATTGGTCGTATTGCCCGGTATAACGAATCGTTTGAATCTTTCCCACATTGGCAGGAACGCCAGACAATAACAAAAATGGACTTCGATAATGAGTGATGCCTTCGCTATTGGCCTGCCCGGCTATGTCGTGATGTTCGCAACCTTGTTGTGCGCCTACGTGATCTTCGGCATTGCCGGATTCGGTACCGCATTGGTCGCCAGTCCCATCCTGGCGCTCTATATCCCCATCGCCAAGATAGTCCCCCTGCTCGCACTGATGGATCTCTGCGCAGCGGTGGTCAATGTCAGCCGCGACGGACGCAAGGCCGATTGGACGGAGCTCGGGCGCCTGGTTCCGCTCATGGTCATCGGCAGCCTGATCGGCGCCGCCATCCTCATCAAGACCAAGCCCGATATCCTGCTCCTGGCACTGGGCCTATTCGTGGTGGGATATTCCATCTACTCGCTCAGCGGCCTCAAGCCGGACCGCTCCTTCTCCCCCGCATCGGCAATCCCGTTCGGCTCGGTCGGTGGAGTCTTCAGCGCCCTGTTCGGCAGCGGTGGCTTCATCTATGCCATCTACCTCAGCGGTCGACTCAAGGACAAGAACGCGATGCGGATCACGCAGACGACGTTGATCGGCCTGAGTACCTTGACCCGCGTGGTGCTGTTCGCGATCGCCGGGGTCTACCTGGACACTAGCCTGCTCTGGCTCGCCCTGTTCCTGGCGCCAGGCATGTTGATCGGCATCACGCTAGGCCGTCGCCTCACGCTCAACATGTCCAGGGAACAGTTCCTGAAGCTGATCAATATCGTCGTGCTCGCCTCGGGCGTGATGCTGATCATTCGCTATTTCGCCTGAACTGCGCCGGCCAACTACTTGTTCCAAGCGGGCCTATCCAATATCGGCACGCTTGTACGAAGCATCCGCAAAGCCTGTGGTATCTATAACCATCACTCGCATTGATTGCCCTGTCCACGTACCAACCTGCTGCATAGACTCTCCTGATCCCTACCAGGAATGTCGCCATGTCCGAGTCTCTGCTCTGCAACCGCAATCTCGCCTTCGAGCTCTATGAAGTCCTGGACGCCGAGGCGCTGACCCGGCGCGCGCGTTTTGCCGAACATGACCGGGCAACCTTCGATGCTGCGCTGGACACCGCTCGCGAGATTGCCGAGCGTTATTTCGCGCCGCATAACCGCAAGGCCGACGAACAGGAGCCGCGCTTTGTCGAGGGGCGCGCGCAGCTGATCGCCGAGGTCGGGCCGGCGGTACAGGCTTTTCTCGATGCCGGTTTTCTGAATGCCAACCGCGACTTCGAGGTGGGCGGGATGCAGCTGCCGACGCTGGTGTCGCAAGCCTGCTTCGCGCATTTCCAGGCAGCCAACGCCGCGACCACCGCTTACCCTTTCCTGACCATGGGGGCCGCCAATCTGATCGAGGCCTTCGGCAGCGAAGAGCAGAAACGGCTCTTCCTGCAGCCGATGATCGACGGCCGTTGCTTCGGCACCATGGCCTTGACCGAGCCTCACGCAGGCTCGTCGCTCGCCGATATCCATACCCGCGCCCAGCCGGCAGACGATGGCCACTATCGTCTGCGGGGCGCCAAGATCTTCATTTCCGCGGGCGACCATGAGCTGTCGGAGAATATCGTCCATCTGGTACTGGCCAAGCTGCCGGACGCACCGCCCGGCGTCAAAGGCATCTCCTTGTTCATCGTGCCCAAGTTCCTGATCAATGCCGATGGCAGCCTGGGACCGCGCAACGATGTGCAATTGGCAGGGCTGTTCCACAAGATGGGCTGGCGTGGCACGACTTCGACAGCGCTCGATTTCGGTGCCAACGGCGCGTGCATCGGCTACCTGGTGGGACAACCGCATCAGGGGCTGGCCTACATGTTCCAGATGATGAACGAGGCGCGCATCGGCGTTGGCATGGGCGCGGTAATGCTGGGCTACGCCGGCTACCTGCACTCGCTGGACTACGCTCGCCAGCGCCAGCAGGGGCGTCTGGCGGACAACCGCGATCCGCTCGCCAACGCCACGCCGATCATTGCCCACACTGACGTCAAGCGCATGCTGCTGGCGCAGAAAGCCTATGTGGAAGGCGGATTCGACCTGGGCCTGTATGCCGCGCGGTTGTTCGATGACAGCAGGACCGCCGATACACCGATGGAGCGACAGCAGGCCCAGGAACTGCTCGACCTGCTCACTCCGGTGGTGAAGTCATGGCCCTCCGAGTTCTGCCTGAAAGCCAACGACCTTGCCATTCAAGTCCTCGGTGGTCATGGCTATACCCGCGACCATCCTGTCGAGCAGTACTACCGTGACAACCGGCTGAACCCGATCCACGAGGGCACCCATGGCATCCAGTCCCTCGACCTGCTCGGCCGCAAGCTGGCCCAGAACGATGGAGCCGGGCTCAAGCACCTGATGCGCCTGATGGTCACCACCTGTGAACGCGCTGGCGGCTATCCAGGGCTCGATGGCCTGCGCCAGCCCCTGCAGCGGCTGTTGGCCGACCTGCAGGACGTCACCCTGAGCCTGCTTGGCGATCTGCGCGAAGGCAAGAGTGTCCGCGCGCTGGCCAACTCTGCCTTGTACCTAAAGGCATTCGGCCATGGCGTGGTCGGCTGGCGCTGGCTCGAGCAGGCGATCCATGCCGAACGAGGCCTGGTCCTGGGAAACGAGGCCGATCGATCCTTCTATCTCGGCAAGTTGCAGGCCGCGCGCTATTTCCTGACCTGGGAGGTGCCGGGCTGCCATAATGAGCTGGCATTGCTCGCGGCCCGTGACGACACCTGCCTAGGCATGCGCGACGCGTGGTTCTGAGGGAACCACCGCCCACACGGAGGTTCCTGCATGTTCGATTCAAGCGCCCTGCTGCGTCAGCGCTTTGCCGCGCTGCGCAGCCAGGCCGAGTTCTTTTCCCTGCGCCATGTGAGGCAATCCTTCCAGTCTCTGTCGGTGCGCCGCAACGTGGCCGAACCACCTTCGTTCAGCGAAGACCAAGGCGCCATGCTGACGGTGCGCGTGAAGGGTGTCGAAGCCTACGCGGCCACCGCCGATCTTTCCCAGACCGGCCTGCAGCGGGCCTTGGAGCAAGCTGAGGGGCTTGCCCGGGAAATTGCCGCGCATGCGCTGCTCGACCTCGGCGACCAGCCGGTGGCCAGCGGACGTCACGATCACTTGTCTCCAAACCTCGATCGCCCCTTGCCCAGCCTCGGCGAATGGCTGGACCTGCTCGCTCGCGAATCGGCCAGCGTGCCCAAGGATCCGCGCTTGGTGGACTGGCAGGCGAGCCTGGGGATCGGTCACGTCGAGCAGATTTTCCTGAGTTCTGCCGGCGCCGAGCTGCGTCATGCCCAGCGCTTCCTGTTTCCTGGCGTCAGCGTGACCGCCAGTGATGGGCATGACAGCCAGAGCCGTAGTCTGGGTCGGGAAAACTTTGGCCAGCAAGGCGGCCTGGAAGTCATCGAACGCTGTGGGCTGGTGGGCGCGAGCGCCTCTGTCGCCGACCAGGCCTTGCAACTGCTGCTGGCCCCGAATACACCGAGCGGCGCGCGCGACCTGCTACTGATGCCTGACCAGATGATGCTGCAGATCCATGAATCCATCGGCCACCCGCTGGAGATGGACCGAATCCTGGGCGACGAACGCAACTATGCCGGCACCAGCTTCGTCAAGGCCAGCGACTTCGGCCGGTTGCAGTACGGTTCGGCGAAGCTCAACGTAACCTTCGATCCCAGCATTGACGAAGAACTGGCCAGCTACAGCCACGACGATGACGGCACGTCCGCCAGCAAACAATTCCTGATCCGCGACGGACTGCTGCTGCGCCCGCTCGGCGGTGCCTTGTCGCAGCACCGCTCGGGCCTGCAGGGCGTGGCCAACAGCCGGGCGTGCAGCTGGAACCGCGCGCCGATCGACCGCATGGCCAACCTCAATATCGAGCCGGGCGACCGGTCGCTGGAGCAACTGATCGCGGGCATCGAGCATGGGATATTGATGCGCACCAATCGCTCCTGGTCCATCGACGACGCGCGCAACAAGTTCCAGTTCGGCTGCGAATGGGGCCAGCTTATCGAGCAAGGCGAGCTCAAGGGCGTGGTCAAGAACCCCAATTACCGAGGTGTTTCCGCGCAATTCTGGCGCAACCTCAGCGCGGTCGGCGATCGCAGCACCTTGCAGGTATTGGGTACGCCCAACTGCGGCAAGGGCGAACCCAACCAGGTGGTCCGCGTGGGCCACGCTTCGCCGGCCTGTGTGTTCAGCCAGATCGACGTATTCGGAGGGGACGCCTGATGACCTGTACAGCACTGCAGCGCTTCGAAGACCTGGTCGCGGCCCTGCGCGATGCGAGCCGAGCCGACGAACAGTTCACCTTGGGCTACAACGCCGAGCACTCACGCTTCATCCGCTTCAATCATGCCAAAGTGCGCCAGGCCGGAGAGGTCAGCCAGGCCAGCGCCTTGCTGCGACTGGTGCATGACCGACGCCAGGCCGAGGTGCAGTTCACCTTAGGCGATGATCGCCAGCTCGACCGCCAACGGCTGGGCGAAGCCTTGGAGAAACTGCGCCGGACCTTGCCACTGCTGGCTGCCGACCCTTACCTGCGCCTGGACGAAAGCCCTTGGCAAAGCCGGGACGTGCAGGCGCAACCGCTGCCCGCGTGCAGCGACGTGCTGGCCCAGATCGAACAAGGCGCGAGCACGCTCGACCTGGTCGGAATCTATGCCGCCGGGTCCATCTGCCGAGGATTCGCCAGCTCCTTCGGGGCTTTCGGCTGGCACCAGGCGAACAGTTTCAATCTCGACTGGAGCCTGTTCCACGCCAATGGCCAGGCGGTCAAGGCCAACTACGCCGGCCAGGCATGGGACAGCCAGGCCTTGGCCGTTCGCCTTCAGCAGGCCCGCAACCAGCTTGAGCTCCTGGGCCGTCCCGGTATGACCCTCACGCCTGGCAGCTACCGCGCCTACCTGGCGCCCGCGGCCATGGACGAGATCGTCGGCCTGCTCGGCTGGGGAGGTTTCTCTGCCCAGGCTCTGGCCACGGGCAACAGCGCCCTGCAACGGTTGTACAACGGCGATGCCCAATTGAGCCCACGGGTAAGTATCGACGAGCAGGTCACCGGCTCGCTCAGCCCGATGTTTTCCAACGAAGGCGCGCTCCGTCGCGACGTGCGGCTGGTCGGCGAGGGTCGCGCCCTTGAACGACTGGTCAGTGCCCGCAGCGCCGCCGAGTTCGCCCTCCAGGCCAACGGCGCCGACAGCCACGAGTCGCCTTGCGCGCTGAGCCTGGCGCCAGGCAACCTGCCCTCGTCGCAGATCCTCGAACGCCTCGGTACCGGCCTGTATATCAGCAACCTCTGGTATCTGAACTATTCGGACCTGCCCGCTGCGCGGATGACCGGTCTGACCCGTTTCGCCACGTTCTGGGTCGAGGACGGGCGGATCCAGGCACCCGTCAGTACCATGCGTTTCGATGACAGTCTGTACAATCTGCTCGGCAGCCAACTGGAGGACCTGACCCACGAGCGTGAGCTCATCCTCTCGACCAGCACCTACGAGCAACGGCAAACCGGATCGAGTCATCTGCCTGGCGCGCTGGTCAAAGGCCTGACACTGACGCTGTAGCAGCAAGATAAATTCTCGGGGGGGCCGCTGATTTCGAGGTGCCATTGCGGGCCTCTTCGTGGGCAAGCCCGCTCCCACACGATGGACTGCCCCCAGGAAGTCGGACACCGAACCAACTCTTGGAGGGCAATCCACAATCCGCGTAGAGCTCGATATTCGGGCTTCGCAGGAACCATGTGGGAGCGGGCTTGCCCGCGAAGAGACCTGCAATGACACACCGAAAGAGGCGCTTCTCACCCGGCAATCTCAGCCAGGAAGCTTGAGGCCCACATGCCCGAACGCATACCGCTGGATCCCGACACCGCCCGCTGGATTCCCTGGGTGGTGGCAATCGCCTTCTTCATGCAGTCGCTGGACGGCACCATCCTCAACACTGCCCTCCCGGCCATGGCGACTTCGCTGGCGGAGAATCCGCTACGCATGCAGGGCGTCATCATCGCTTACATGCTGACCGTCGCCCTGCTGATCCCCGCGTCGGGCTGGATCGCCGACCGCTTCGGCACCAAACGTATCTTCTTCAGCGCCATCCTGCTGTTCAGTTTCGGCTCGCTGCTGTGCGCGCTGGCCGGCAGCCTGAGTCAACTGGTCATCGCGCGGATCATCCAGGGCCTGGGCGGTGCCCTGATGCTGCCGGTGGGTCGGCTGGTGGTACTGCGCGCCTATCCACGCTCGGAACTGATGCGGATCATGAGTTTCATCACCATTCCCGGCCTGCTTGGCCCACTGCTCGGGCCGACCCTGGGCGGCTGGCTGGTGGAGATCCTCAGCTGGCACTGGATCTTCCTGCTCAACCTGCCGGTGGGAGCGCTGGGCTGCTACGCCGTATGGAAATTCATCCCCGACCTGCGAGGCTCGGAGCGGACGCGCTTCGACGGCGTGGGCTTCCTGCTCTTCGGCGCGGCGATGGTGCTCATCACCATCGCCATGGAAGGGCTGGGCGAACTGCACCTTCCTCACTTGCGGGTGATGCTCCTGCTGTTCGCCGGCATGGCCTGCCTGGCAGCCTACTGGCTGCGCGCGGGGCGCATAGACAACCCGTTGTTCTCGCCACGGCTGTTCCGGGTGCGGACCTTTTCGGTGGGCATTCTCGGCAACCTGTTCGCCCGCCTCGGCAGCGGTGCCCTGCCTTTCCTGGTCCCCCTGCTGCTGCAGGTGGCGCTGGGGTATTCACCCTCCCAGGCCGGCATGAGCATGATCCCGTTGGCGGCGGCGGCGATGGTGGCCAAGTCGATCGCCCGTCTCCTGATCGAGCGCCTGGGGTATCGCATCATCCTCACCGGCAACACGCTGCTGCTCGGCATACTGCTGGCCAGCCTGGGCCTGATCGATGAACAGACACCTTATGCCGTGCTGCTGGTCCAGTTGTCGCTACTCGGCGCGGTGAACTCGATGCAGTTCACCGCAATGAATACCGTGACGCTGATCGACCTCGACGACGCCAGCGCCAGCAGTGGCAACGGCCTGCTGTCGGTGGTGGCGCAACTGGCCTTGAGCCTGGGCGTGGCGTGCGCTGGCGCGCTGCTCGGTGGTTTCACCGCCGCGGGCAACGCCGACGGCGTCGAGACGACCCTGGGCGCGTTCCAGCTGACCTTCGTGACCATCGGCGTGATGACCATGCTGGCGGCGGCGATCTTCCTGCAATTGGCACCGACGGACGGAAGGCGTGCTCGTCGTCCGGAACCGGAGATCGAAGCTTAGGGCGAATGGCCACGAGGCTGGTAGACTGTGCGGCATTTTTGCTTACCAGGCCCGCCTCGTGACCACCACCGCTACCGCCTTCGCCACCTTGCCGCTGTCCGCCGCCATGCTGGCCAACCTGGACGCCCTCGGCTATGCCCAGATGACGCCGATCCAGGCCCAGAGCCTGCCCGTCATTCTCAGGGGCCAGGACCTGATCGCCCAGGCCAAGACCGGCAGCGGCAAGACCGCCGCCTTTGGTATCGGCCTGCTCAACCCGCTCAATCCTCGCTACTTCGGGTGCCAGTCGCTGGTGCTCTGTCCGACCCGCGAACTGGCCGACCAGGTGTCCAAGGAGCTGCGCCGCCTGGCGCGCGCCGAAGACAACATCAAGATCCTGACCCTGTGCGGCGGCGTCTCCCTGGGGCCGCAGATCGCCTCGCTGGAGCACGGCGCGCACATCATCGTCGGCACGCCGGGCCGGATCCAGCAGCACCTGGACAAGGGCACCCTGGTGCTCGACGGCCTCAACAGCCTGATCCTGGATGAAGCCGACCGTATGCTCGACATGGGCTTTTACGACGCCATCGCCAGCATCATCGGGCGTACCCCGGCGCGGCGCCAGACCTTGCTGTTCTCGGCCACCTACCCGTCCGGCATCGAGCAACTGGCTGCCGCCTTCATGCGCCAGCCGCAGCAGGTCAGGGTCGAATCCCAGCATGCCGACAGCCAGATCGAGCAACGCTTCATCGAGATCGACGCCCAGCAGCGCCTGGACGCCGTGACCCGCGTCCTGGGCCATTTCCGTCCGCAATCGTGCGTGGCGTTCTGCTTCACCAAGCAGCAGTGCGAAGAGGTGGTCGAGCATCTCAAGGCCAAGGGCATCGCCGCGCAGTCGCTGCATGGCGATCTGGAGCAGCGCGACCGCGACCAGGTTCTGACGATGTTCGCCAACCGCAGCACCTCGGTACTGGTGGCCACCGATGTCGCCGCCCGCGGCCTGGACATCGACGGCCTGGACATGGTCCTCAACGTCGAACTGGCACGCGATGCCGAGATCCACGTACACCGTGTCGGGCGTACCGGCCGCGCCGGCGAGAAGGGCCTGGCGATCAGCCTGGTGGCACCCGCCGAGGGCCATCGCGCCCAGGCCATCGAAGACCTGCAGAAGCATCCGCTGCGTTGGGAACAGCTCGACAGCTTCAAGAGCAAGGGTGGCGAGCCGTTGCTGCCGACCATGTCCACCCTGTGCATCGCCGCGGGGCGCAAGGACAAGCTGCGTCCTGGCGACATCCTTGGCGCGCTTACCGGCGAAGCCGGGATACCTGGCAAGCAGGTGGGCAAGATCGCCATCTTCGACTTCCAGGCCTTCGTTGCCGTGGAGCGCGACGTCGCCCGACAGGCCCTGCAGCGCCTGAACAGCGGCAAGATCAAGGGGCGCGCACTGAAAGTGCGGATCGTCTGATCGTCTTGCGAGGAACCACCGTGCACACCTGCGATGTGATCATCATCGGCGCCGGCGCCGCCGGCCTGATGTGCGCCCTGACCGCCGCCTACCGCGGTCGTCGGGTGCAACTGCTCGACCATGCCAACAAGCCGGGGAAGAAGATTCTCATGTCCGGTGGCGGTCGCTGCAACTTCACCAACCTGTACACAGAACCGGCCAACTTCCTCTCGCAGAACCCGCACTTCTGCAAGTCGGCCCTGGCTCGCTATACCCAGTGGGACTTCATCGAACTGGTGGCCAAGCACGCCGTGCCCTACCACGAGAAGAAACTTGGCCAGCTGTTCTGCGACAACAAGTCCAGCGACATCCTCGAGATGCTGCTGAGCGAGTGTGACCGAGCCGGCGCGGCGCTGCGCATGGACACGCGCATCGAGCAGATCGAGAAGACCGAGTCCGGCTACCTGCTGGAAACCAGCGCCGGCCAGTTCGCCTGCCAGTCCCTGGTGATCGCTACCGGCGGCCTGTCGATCCCGACCCTGGGCGCGACCGGCTTCGGCTACCAGGTTGCCCGGCAGTTCGGCCACACCTTGTTGCCCACCCGCGCCGGGCTGGTGCCCTTCACCATCACCGAGCCCCATTTGAAGGCACTGTGCACGGAGTTGTCGGGCACATCGCTCGATTGCACCGTGAGCTGCAATGACACGACCTTCCGCGAGAACCTGCTGTTCACCCATCGCGGTCTGAGCGGCCCGGTGATCCTGCAGATCTCCTCGTTCTGGGAGGCCGGCGACTGCATCGAGATCAACCTGATGCCCGATCACGATGCACTGGCCTGGCTGCAACAACAGCAGGCCGAGCGCCCCAACAGCGAACTGAAGACGCTGCTGGGCGAGGTCTTCACCCGCAAGATGGCCAACCTGGTTGCCGAGCAGTGGTTCGTCTCCAAGCCCATGAAGCAATACACGCCCGCGGAGCTCGCGCAGATCGCCGAAAGACTGTCCGCCTGGCAGGTCGTGCCAGCCGGTACCGAGGGCTATCGCACGGCCGAAGTGACGCTGGGCGGGGTCGATACCCGCGAGGTGTCGTCCAAGACCATGGAGTCGCTGAAGAGCCCGGGGCTGTATTTCATTGGCGAAGTGCTGGACGTCAGTGGTCACCTGGGCGGTTTCAATTTCCAGTGGGCCTGGGCTTCGGCCAACGCCGCGGCGCAGTTCGTCTAAGGTAGAATCCCGCGGCACGGAACGCTTCTTGCTGTCCGTGCCGCGGGACGACGGAAGATCGTCCTGTCCGGTTTCCTTCGATCACTGCCAGCAGGCCATCATGTCTTCGTCGTCCTTCCGCCATTCCTTGCGTCGCCTGTGGGCTCTCGACAAATTCAGCTACAGCATCCGGGTGCTGATCGCACTCACCGGCAGCATGGCGCTGTGCTGGCACCAGGACGAAATGGCCCTGCTGATTCCGTTGTTCCTCGGCATCATCGCCAGCGCCCTGGCTGAAACCGATGACAGCTGGCAAGGCCGTCTGAATGCCCTGGCCGTGACCCTGGTGTGCTTCACCGTGGCGGCCCTGTCGGTGGAATTGCTGTTTCCCTACCCTCTGCTCTTCGTCTGCGCCATGGCCCTGGCGGCATTCTGCCTGACCATGCTGGGCGCGCTGGGCGAGCGTTACGGGGCAATCGCCTCGGCGACCCTGATCCTGTCGGTGTACACCATGATCGGTGTGGACCAGCGCGGCGGTGAAGTCACCGATTTCTGGCACGAGCCCCTGCTGCTGGTGGCCGGCGCGGCCTGGTATGGCCTGCTGTCGGTGCTGTGGCAGGCGTTGTTCTCCAATCAGCCGGTACAGCAGAGCCTGGCCCGACTGTTCTATGAGCTGGGTCGCTACCTCAAGCTCAAGGCCAGCCTGTTCGAGCCGATCCGCAACCTGGACGTCGAGGCTCGGCGCCTGGAACTGGCGCAGCAGAACGGCAAAGTGGTGGCTGCGCTCAATGCGGCCAAGGAAATCATCCTGCACCGCGTGGGCAACAGCCAGCCCAACTCCAAGGTCAGTCGCTACCTCAAGCTGTACTTTCTGGCCCAGGACATCCACGAGCGTGTCAGCGCCTCGCACTATCCCTACAACGCGCTGGCCGAGGCGTTTTTCCACAGCGACGTGATGTTCCGCTGCCAACGCCTTCTGCGCCAGCAAGGCACTGCCTGCCAGCAATTGTCGGTTTCCCTGCGCCTGCGCCAGCCGTTCGTCTACGACACCGGCTTCGCCGAGGCGCTCGAAGACCTGCACGCTTCCCTCGAGCACCTGCGCACCCAGAACAACCCGGCCTGGCGCGGCCTGCTGCGCTCGCTGCGCGCCCTGGCCAACAACCTGGCGACCCTGGATCGCCTGCTCGGTGCCGCCAGCAGCCCGGACAGCCTCGCCGATGCCAGCGACAGCAGCCTGCTGGATCGCTCGCCGCGCAGCTTCAAGGACGTCTGGATTCGCCTGCGCACCCAGCTCACGCCCACTTCGCTGATCTTTCGGCATGCGCTGCGCCTGCCCCTGGCACTGTCCATCGGCTACGGCATGGTGCACCTGATCCATCCGACCCAAGGGTACTGGATCATCCTTACCACGCTGTTCGTCTGCCAGCCCAATTACGGCGCAACGCGTCGCAAGCTGGGGCAGCGGATCATCGGCACGGCCATCGGCCTCACGGTCGGCTGGGCGCTGTTCGACCTGTTCCCCAGCCCGATCGTCCAGTCGCTGTTCGCGGTGACCGCCGGGGTGGTGTTCTTCGTCAATCGCACCACGCGCTACACCTTGGCCACGGCGGCGATCACCTTGATGGTGCTGTTCTGCTTCAACCAGACCGGTGATGGCTACGGCCTGTTCCTGCCGCGCCTCTTCGATACGCTGGTCGGCAGCCTGATCGCCATCCTGGCGGTGTTCCTGTTCCTTCCTGACTGGCAGGGCCGCAGGTTGAACAAGGTACTGGCCAACACCCTGACCTGCGCCAGCCAGTACCTGCGCCAGATCATGGAGCAGTACGCCAATGGCAAGCGTGACGACCTGGCCTACCGCCTGGCGCGGCGCAACGCCCACAACGCCGATGCCGCGCTGTCCACGACGCTGTCGAACATGCTCATGGAACCTGGCCATTTCCGTAAGGAGGCCGACGTCGGTTTTCGCTTCCTGGTGCTCTCGCACACCTTGCTGAGTTACCTCTCGGGCCTGGGCGCGCACCGCGACACCGTATTGCCTGGCGAGGTACGGGAACAGTTGATCGATGGCGCCGGTACCCGCCTGGCCGACAGCCTGGACGAGATCGCCAATGGACTTTCCGCCAAGTTACCGATCGCCATTCACAGCGATGCCGAGGACGCATTGGCCGATGCGCTGGAGCAGATGCCCGAGGAACTGGATGAGCATCAGCGGCTGGTGCAGACGCAATTGGCGCTGATCTGCCGCCAGCTCGGCCCGCTGCGCACCCTGGCCGCGCACCTGGTCAAGGGCACGCCGAACTGAGCGACGCTGCGGCGCAGGACACTGTTCAGGGGTAGCCGAGGACTTCTCGGACTTGCGCCAGATGAGCGGCGATCCATTGCTTGTCGATCGCGCCCCAGTCACGGATACGGTAGTGCCCGGCATGGCGGCGGGCGCCGTCCTGTTGCTCGAATTCGCAGATGATGTCCAGGTCGGCCAGCGCGGTGATGGTGTCCTGGGCCGTCCGGCGGGGCATGCCGGTCGCTTCCATCAGTGCGGGTACGCTCGAGGCTGTCTGGCTATCGATCAGCCAGGCTACGTAGAGCCGTCGGTAGAAGCTGCTCTTGGTCTTGCTTACGTCCATCTGCATCGATCCTTGTGGTTCAGGTGGCGCCGGGCAGTTCCCGGTAGGTCAGGTAGACCCGGAGATCGAACTCCAATTGGTGATAGGCCGGCTCCATGTGCTCGCAGAGCTGGTAGAAGGCCTTGCTGTGATCGCGCTCCTTGAGGTGCGCCAGCTCGTGCACGACGATCATGCGCAGGAACTGCGGCGCTGCGTCCTTGAACAGCGAGGCTATGCGGATTTCCTTCTTCGCCTTCAGCTTCCCGCCCTGGACCCGCGACACGGCGGTGTTGAGCCCGAGGGCACGGTGCGTCAGGTCCAATCGATTGTCGAACAAGACCTTGTCGAGACTGGGCGCGCTACGCAGGTACTCCTGCCTAAGGCCCTGGGCATAGGCATAAAGCGCCTTGTCGCTCTGCACCTGATGGCGATCGGCATAGCGCTGGCGCAGGTAATCGCCCAGGCGGTCGCTGGCGATCAGCTGGCGTATCTGATCCTGCAGATGCTGTGGGTAGGCTTGCAAGTAGCGTAGTGCGGTCATGACGACGGAGTCGGCCGAAGAAGGGCAGAGTTTATCCAATCATGACGCGGGCCAGGGGAAAATCACCGGGAAATCGCTCGCCTTCTCTGGGGGCATCGGGTGGGCAACCAGGAAGCCCTGCACATATTCGCAGCCGTTGGCCTTCAACCAATCGGCCTGGGCCTGGGTCTCCACGCCTTCGGCGATCACCGTGATGCCATAGTCCAGGCACAGCTCGATGACGCTGCGAGCCAAGGCGACATCCGCGCGGGAGTCGGGCAGCCTGGCAACCAGATGGCGGTCCAGCTTCAAGGTATCGATGGGCAGGTCACGCAGCATGCGCAGCGAGCAGTCACCGGCGCCGAAATCGTCCAGCGCGACCCGCACGCCCAGCTCGCGCAGTCGATGCACCTGTTTGACCGCTGCGTCGATGTTGTACATCAACGAGGTCTCCGCCACCTCGACCTCCAGCTGCGAGGGCAGCAGACCATGCTCCAGAATGACCCGTTGCAGCTCGTCGACCAGTGACGGCAGGGTGAACTGAGCCTGGCTCAGGCTGATCGCCAGCACCAGCTCGTGATCGAAGCACGGGTACCAAGCCCGTCGCTGAGCGGCGCCCTTGTCATAGATCCAGCTAGCCAGCCGGTTGATCAACCGCGCTTCTTCGAGCAAAGGAATGAACAGCCCGGGCGGGACGTCGCCGACGCTGGGATGCTGCCAGCGCAGCAAGGCTTCGAAGCCGCGCAGACGACCGTCGGCAAAGGCCACCTGAGGCTGGTAGACGAGGTTGAAATCCTCCTGCTCGATCGCCGCGCGCACGCTGTTTTCGAGCATCAGGCGCGAGTGCGCACGACCATTGAGCTCCTGATCGTAAAAGCGATACTGCTGACGCCCTGCCTGCTTGGCCGCATACATGGCCGCGTCTGCCGCGCGAATCAGAGCGTCGACACTCGTCCCACACTCGGGATAGGTAGCGATGCCGATGCTGACACCCAGGCAGACATCGAGCCCATCCACTTGACGGCACATCGACATGCGCTCGAGCAGTTTTTCGGCATACCGCCCTGCCTGTTCGGGATAGAGCAGGCCGTCGAACAACGCGGTGAACTCATCACCGCCCATGCGCGCCAGCAGCGCCTGGCTGCCAAGACAATCCTTGATCTGCTCCGCGACCCAGCGCAGGATCTGATCACCTGCTTCGTGCCCCAGGGTGTCGTTGATTCTCTTGAAGCCGTCCAGGTCCATGTACATCAGGGCCTGGGTCTTGTCCGAGCGTTCGGTGCGCAGCAGCGCGCCCTCGACAGCCTGATGAAAACCACGACGATTGAGCAGCCCGGTCAACGGGTCGGTCACGGCTTGATACTCGAGCTGCTGATGCAGGCTGCGTACCACCGACATGTCGAGGACCGTCACCACCATGGCCCGCTGCTCGACCGGCAATGGGGCACAGGACAGCGCAACAGGCACCAGTTGTCCTGCCGGGGTTCGCAGATGGCCATCATGGACACGGAGGATCGTCCGTTCCCGGTAGGCCTGGTAGAACGCCGACTCTCGCCACAGGCAGGGACCCGACAGCTGGATCAGGTCCAGAAAATGCGCACCTCGAAGCTGCTCCACCGAGGCCTGGAGCAGACGCGACGCCTCTGGGTTGGCAAAGCTGATCACGCCGGCTTCCTCCACGACGAGAATACCTTCCGCGGCATTCTCCAGGATCGAAGCATTGAATGCCCTTGCCGCCTCGAGGTCACGGGTCAGGCGCTGCAGCATCCGCCGGTTGCGTTGCTGATCGAGCAGGGCCTGGACCTTCGGCTTGAGGATCTGGGGGTCGAAGGGTTTGAACAGATAATCCACCGCGCCGCTGGCATAGCCCTTGATCACGGAGGCCTGGGACTGTTCGTTGGCGGTCAGGAAGATGATCGGCGTCAGGCGCGTGCGCTGGCTGCCGCGCATCAGGCGGGCGACTTCGAAGCCGTCCATCTCGGGCATCTGCACATCGAGCAGAACCAGGTCCACCTCGTGCTCGAGCAGCGCGCTCAAGGCTTCCGTGCCTGAGCTGGCCGTCAGCACCTGCCAGTCCTGGCGGGTCAACAAGGCTCGCATGCTGAGCAGGTTCTCCGGGTAGTCATCCACGACCAGCAGAACCGAGCTGCCGTGGGATGCAGAAGAGTAAGCGCAATCCATACTGTTCCAGAGCTCCAACGACCACGTCCAGTTTGGATCCGATAATCTACTCTAGTTCGGAGCAGCAAAGACACAAAACAATCAGTTGGCCATCACTGAAAAAACGGGTGACTTTCGACCGGCGGTTGTACCTTGCGGACAGTAGGGAGCCATAAAAAAACCCGCATCGCTGCGGGTTTCTTCACTCTGGGATCAGTTGACCTTGGCGGCCAACTCGCCCTTGGCATAGCGCTGGAACATGTCTTCCAGGGAGATCGGCTTGATCTTCGAAGCATTGCCGGCGGTGCCGAAGGCTTCATAGCGAGCGATGCAGACGTCACGCATGGCCTTCACGGTCTCGGCGAAGAATTTGCGTGGGTCGAACTCGCTCGGATTCATCGCCATGTGACGACGAATCGCGCCGGTCGAAGCCAGACGCAGGTCGGTGTCGATATTGACCTTGCGCACGCCGTACTTGATGCCCTCGACGATCTCTTCGACCGGTACGCCGTAGGTCTCCTTGATCTCGCCACCGTACTGGTTGATGATCGCCAGCCACTCTTGCGGGACCGAGGAAGAACCGTGCATCACCAGGTGGGTGTTGGGGATGCGCTTGTGGATTTCCTTGATACGGTCGATGGCCAGGATGTCGCCGGTCGGCGGCTTGGTGAACTTGTAGGCACCATGGCTGGTACCGATGGCGATGGCCAGGGCGTCGACCTGGGTCTTCTTGACGAAATCGGCGGCTTCTTCCGGATCGGTCAGCATCTGGCTGTGGTCCAGGGTACCTTCGGCGCCGATACCGTCCTCCTCGCCGGCCTGACCGGTTTCCAGGCTACCCAGGCAGCCCAGCTCGCCTTCGACGGAGACGCCGCAGGCGTGAGCGAAGGCCACGGTCTGCTGGGTCACGCGGACGTTGTAGTCGTAGTCCGAAGGCGTCTTGCCGTCTTCCTTGAGCGAGCCGTCCATCATGACGGAGCTGAAGCCCAGTTGGATGGAACGCTGGCAGACGTCAGGGCTGGTGCCGTGATCCTGGTGCATGCACACCGGGATGTGCGGGAATTCTTCGATGGCCGCCAGGATCAGGTGACGCAGGAAGGGGGCGCCAGCGTACTTGCGAGCACCGGCCGAAGCCTGGACGATGACCGGAGAGTCGGTCTTGTCGGCGGCTTCCATGATGGCGCGCATCTGCTCGAGGTTGTTGACGTTGAAAGCTGGAACGCCGTAACCGAACTCGGCGGCGTGGTCCAGCATCTGGCGCATGCTAATGAGTGCCATTGTGTATCTCTCTCCCGACAAGCGTCGTTTTTCGTGCAAGCCTGCCGCAGCGGCGGTTGCTGTTGATGTTGTGTGGGCCGCCACGGCGGCCCGGCCAGTCACGGTGCCTTGCAGCCCCGCCCTATCAGATCGTTGGTCGCTACCCAGTACGCCAGGCCTTCTTCGCCCTGGACATGGAACGCCAGGACGCCATCGCCATACAGGCTCCCGGACGCCCCCGGCTCGGACGCCAGCCGATAGACTCGATCGCCCGCGCCCAAACGTACCTCTACAGTATCTCCATTTGCGTCCGCAAGACGCCATGCCAGCTCGGCCCCACTGTCGCAGACCCAGCGAGTCCAGTCGGCCGACGGCGCAGGCGAAGTGGATCGCAAGCCGGTACATCCTGCCAGGACCGCCAAGGCCAACCCGGCCATGAGCGCTCTCATCGATAATCCTCCAAAGACCACGAAACGGCGCCCAGGTTGCCATGCGCCATCAAGGGCAACCCGGCGCGCGCTGCTGATGTTCGTCGTCGTACTTCTCGAGACCGACAGGTCCCAGGCGCTTGCTGATCACCGGTACGGTCTCCGCCTGCCACTGGGACTGGTAGCAGCCACCCTGGGCAGGGGTCGGGCCATTGGCCTCCGGGGCCGGCCCGCTGGAGCAGGCGGCGAGCAGACCCGCCAGGATCATCACAGGCAATCGCTTGAGCATCGGCTCGCTTCCTCTGCCAGGCGTCGACCTTTTCAGGCCTTGGCCCGCTGTTCCAGGATTTCGACCGCGGGAAGGACCTTGCCCTCGACGAACTCGAGGAAGGCGCCGCCGCCGGTAGAAATGTAGGAGATCTTTTCGGCGACGCCATATTTGTCGATGGCCGCCAGGGTATCGCCACCACCGGCAATGGAGAAGGCGCTGCTGTCGGCGATGGCCTGAGCCAGCACCTTGGTGCCATTGCCGAACTGGTCGAATTCGAAGACACCGACCGGACCGTTCCACAGGATGGTCCTGGAGGATTTCAGCGCCTCGGCGAAATTGGCGGCGGTCTGTGGACCGATATCCAGGATCATGTCGTCGTCGGCCACCTCGGCGATGCTCTTGACGGTGGCTTCGGCGCTCTCGGCGAACTCCTTGGCGACGACTACATCCACCGGCAATGGCACGTTGACCTTGGCCGCGATGGCCTTGGCGGTCTCGATCAGGTCAGGCTCGTACAGCGATTTGCCGACATTGTGACCGGCCGCGGCCAGGAAGGTGTTGGCGATGCCGCCACCGACGATCAACAGGTCGCAGACCTGGCTGAGGCTGTTCAACACGTCCAGCTTGGTCGAGACCTTGGAGCCGGCGACGATGGCCGCCATCGGCTTGGCCGGGGCTTTCAGGGCCTTGCCCAGGGCATCCAGCTCGGCGGCCAGCAGAGGGCCAGCCGCCGCGACCTTGGCGAATTTGGCGACACCGTGGGTGGAACCTTCGGCACGGTGAGCGGTGCCGAAGGCATCCATGACGAACACGTCGCACAGTGCGGCGTACTTCTGCGCCAACTCGTCGGCGTTCTTCTTCTCGCCCTTGTTGAAGCGTACGTTCTCGAACAACACCAGGTCACCCGCACCGACAGTGACACCGTCCAGGTAGTCGGCTACCAGCGGCACATCGCGCCCCAGGGCCTTGGTCAGGTAGTCGGCCACCGGCTTGAGGCTGTTCTCGGCCGAAAACTCGCCTTCGGTCGGACGGCCCAGATGCGAGCAGATCATCACGGCGGCGCCTTTTTCCAAGGCCAAGCGGATGGTCGGCAACGCAGCCTGGATACGCGCATCGCTGCTTACCACACCGTCCTTCACGGGGACGTTGAGGTCTTCGCGGATCAGTACGCGCTTACCTTGCAGGTCGAGGTCGGTCATCTTCAACACGGTCATGAATGCGGTCCTTCAGGGCTGTTTGCAGGTGGTGCTAGTGGAGTGGACGACGCGCAGGAAATGGTCGGCAACGTCGAGCATGCGGTTGGCGAACCCCCACTCGTTGTCGAACCAGGCCAACAGGTTCACCAGGCGCGGGCCGGAAACGAGGGTCTGGCTGGCGTCGACGATGGCCGAGTGCGGGTCATGGTTGAAATCACAGCTGGCGTGCGGCAGTTCAGTGTAGGCCAGAAGACCCTGCAGCGGACCGGTACTCGCGGCTTCGCGCAGCACCCGGTTGACTTCGGCCGCGGTGGTGTCACGGGCAGTCTGCAAGGTGATGTCCAGGCAGGATACGTTAACCGTCGGCACGCGCACGGCTTTGGCCTGAATTCGCCCGGCAAGTTCCGGAAGCAGACGCTCGATACCGCGTGCCAGTCCCGTGGACACCGGAATCACCGACTGGAAGGCCGAGCGTGTACGACGCAGGTCCTCATGGTGATAGGCGTCGATCACCGGCTGGTCGTTCATCGCCGAGTGGATGGTGGTGATCGATACGTATTCGATGCCGAATGCCTGATCCAGCACGCGCAGCAGCGGCACGCCGCAGTTGGTCGTGCAGGAAGCGTTGGAGACCAGCCGCTCATGGCCATTCAGGCCGTCCTGGTTGATGCCGTAGACCACCGTGGCATCGACGTCCGCCTCGCTGGCCATCGGCTGGGAAAACAGCACGCGCGGTGCACCGGCATCGAGGAACCGCTGACCGTCGGCGCGGGTGTGATAGGCGCCGGAGCACTCCAGCACCAGGTCGATATCCAGGCCGGCCCAGTCGATGCCTTCAGGCGTGGCGCTGCGCAAGACCTTCACGCAGTCGCCGTTGATATGCAGACAGTCGCCTTCGACCTTCACCTCGCCGGGAAAGCGCCCGTGGGTAGAGTCGAAGCGTGTCAGGTATTCCACGCTGGCCAGGTCGGCCAGGTCGTTCAGTGCAACGATCTCGAAACCGGCCTTCGCCCCCCGCTCGACCAATGCGCGCAGTACGCAACGACCGATGCGGCCGTAGCCGTTGAGTGCAACTTTGTAAGGACGCGTTTGGGACATGGGGGCTCACGAACTAGTGCGTAGTATGGCCGTACCTACCGAGACCGTCTGGTAATCGGCCGCTGCCGTTGCATTCAGGCCGCTCTGCACAGACCGCGTCAACGCCTCGGGGGCGTACGGCGTGACCTGTGCAGAACGGCCTGAATGCAACGTCGAACCGAGCTTGATCGACCGAGGCACACGTCGGGACGAACCACGACAATGGCCTCGGTGATCGGAGGGCATCGATGCCCTCCACTGTACATCAGTCTTCCAGCAGTTCTTCGGCGGTCGCCAGGATATTGTCCAGGGTGAAGCCGAACTCTTCGAACAGCGCAGGCGCCGGAGCCGACTCCCCGTAGGTGGTCATGCCGATGACACGGCCTTCGAGACCGACATACTTGTACCAGAAGTCTGCATGAGCAGCTTCGATGGCGATACGCGCGCTGACTTCCAGCGGCAGGACGGACTGCTTGTAGCCGGCATCCTGGGCATCGAACACGCTGGTGGATGGCATGGAAACCACACGCACCTTGCGGCCTTGGGCGGTCAGCTTGTCGAACGCCTGAACGGCCAGGCCAACTTCGGAGCCGGTCGCGATCAGGATCAGCTCGGGCTCGCCCGCGCAGTCCTTCAGTACATAGCCACCGCGGCCGATCGCGGCGATCTGGTCGGCATCGCGCTCCTGGTGCTGCAGGTTCTGACGCGAGAAGATCAGCGCCGAAGGCCCATCCTTGCGCTCCAGGGCATGCTTCCAGGACACGGCCGATTCGACCGCGTCGGCTGGACGCCAAGTGTCGAGGTTCGGTGTGCTGCGCAGGCTGGTCAACTGCTCGACCGGCTGGTGGGTCGGGCCGTCCTCGCCCAGGCCGATGGAGTCGTGGGTGTAGACATGCACCACACGCTGCTTCATCAGGGCGGACATGCGCACGGCGTTGCGGGCGTATTCCATGAACATCAGGAAGGTCGCGCCGTAAGGCACCAGGCCGCCATGCAGGGCGACGCCGTTCATGATCGCGGTCATGCCGAACTCGCGCACGCCGTAGAACACGTAGTTGCCGCTGGCATCGTCGGCAGCCACGCCCTTGCAACCTTTCCACAGGGTCAGGTTGGAACCGGCGAGGTCGGCGGAGCCGCCCAGCAGTTCGGGCAGCAGGGGACCGAAGGCGTTCAGGGTGTTCTGACTGGCCTTGCGGCTGGCGATGGTCTCGCCCTTGGCGGCGACTTCGGCGATGTAGGCCTGGGCCTTCTCGGCGAAGTCGGCCGGCAGCTCGCCCGCCACGCGGCGCTTGAACTCGGCGGCCAGGTCGGGGAAGGCCTTGGCGTAGGCGTCGAAGCGCTGATTCCAGTCGGCCTCGGCCTTGGCACCGGCGTCCTTGGCGTCCCACTCGGCGTAGATGTCGGCAGGCACTTCGAACGGACCGTGGTTCCAGTTCAACTGCTTGCGGGCCAGGGCGATTTCATCGTTGCCCAGCGGCGCACCGTGGGAATCTTCCTTGCCCTGCTTGTTCGGCGAGCCGAAACCGATGATGGTCTTGCAGCAGATCAGGGTCGGACGGTCGCTCTTGCGCGCCGTTTCGATGGCGGTCTTGATCTCGTCGGCGTCATGACCGTCGACATTGCGGATCACCTGCCAGTTGTAGGCTTCGAAACGCTTTGGCGTGTCGTCGGTGAACCAGCCATGGACTTCGCCATCGATGGAGATACCGTTGTCATCGTAGAAGGCGATCAGCTTGTTCAGGCCCAGCGTGCCGGCCAGCGAGGCGACTTCGTGGGAGATGCCTTCCATCATGCAGCCGTCACCCATGAAGACATAGGTGTGGTGATCGACGACCTGGTGGCCTTCGCGGTTGAACTGGTCGGCCAGCACTTTTTCGGCGAGCGCGAAACCGACCGCATTGGCCAGGCCCTGGCCCAGGGGTCCGGTGGTGGTCTCCACGCCAGGGGTGTAGCCCAGCTCCGGGTGGCCTGGCGTACGGCTGTGCAACTGGCGGAAACCCTTGAGGTCATCGATCGACAGGTCGTAGCCGGTCAGGTGCAGCAGCGAATAGATCAGCATCGAACCGTGGCCGTTGGACAGCACGAAGCGGTCGCGGTCAGCGAATTTCGGGTTGCTCGGGCTGTGCTTCAGATAGTCACGCCACAGTACCTCGGCGATATCCGCCATGCCCATGGGGGCACCTGGGTGGCCGCTGTTGGCCTTTTGCACGGCATCCATGCTGAGTGCACGAATAGCGTTCGCACGCTCACGACGGCTGGGCATCGCTAATCTCCTGGGCTTTGTATGAGTGATGTAACAAAAGGCGGTCATTTTCGCCCACAGTTGCCCTGGGGGCAATGACGGATGGACGAACAGGGACGAATTTCCTGTTTTCAGGCTCATTCTGCCGGCAGTACGCCCCTGAAGCGGTCGATTCCAAGGATCGACGGGCCGCCTATCGTGCAATATCAAAACTTTTTGATATTGCTATTGCGACGATAGCGGCGCCTGTCTAGACTGCGGCCTCATGAACCTGCGCGCACCTTCGACCCAACATCAGCAAAGCGACGAACTGGCAGCCCTGTGCAAGGCCGGTGGCGATCCGCTGCGCCTGAATGTCCTGCGCGCCCTGGCCAACGACTCCTATGGCGTGCTGGAGCTGGCGCAGATCTTCGCCACCGGCCAGTCCGGCATGAGCCATCACCTCAAGGTGCTGGCACAGGCCGAGCTGGTTGCTACACGCCGCGAAGGCAATGCGATCTTCTACCGCCGCGCCCTGCCCGACCCGCTGCGTCTGGGCGGTCGTCTGCACTCTGCGTTGCTCGACGAGGCCGACAGCCTTTCGCTGCCGGACGATGTCCAAGCGCGCATTGCTCAGGTGCAACAACGCCGGGCCGCTACCAGCCAGGACTTTTTCCTGCGTGTGGAAGAGAAATTCCGCGCCCAGCAGGACCTTATCGCAGGCCTGCCCCAGTACCGCGAGAGCCTGTTGGCACTGCTCGACAAGCTCAGCTTCGACGAGCAGGCGAGCGCATTGGAGGTCGGTCCGGGCGATGGCGAATTCCTGCCCGAGCTGGCGCGCCGCTTCGCCCACGTCACGGCACTGGACAACAGCCCGACCATGCTCGAACTGGCCCGCCAGCTGTGCCTGCGCAAGGGGCTCGACAACGTGACCCTGCAATTGGCCGATGCGCTCAGCGCCACACAGGAGCAGGCCGATTGCGTGGTACTGAACATGGTGCTGCACCATTTCGACGATCCGGCTCTGGCCCTGCGCCTGCTGGCCGGGCACGTCAAGGCCGGCGGCAGCCTGCTCGTCACCGAGCTGTGCAGCCATGACCAGCATTGGGCCCGCGATGCCTGCGGCGACCTCTGGCTGGGCTTCGAGCAGGACGACCTGGCCACTTGGGCCAGGACAGCGGGCCTGACGCCCGAAGACAGTCTCTACGTCGGCTTGCGCAACGGCTTCCAGATTCAAGTCCGACATTTCCAGCGACCCGCTGGCGACATTCACCCTCGGTAAACCTCAGGAACCCTTCGAGATGAGCGAATACTCCCTTTTCACTTCCGAGTCCGTGTCCGAAGGGCATCCGGACAAGATCGCCGACCAGATTTCGGACGCGGTCCTTGATGCCATCATCACCCAGGACAAGTACGCGCGCGTCGCGTGCGAGACCATGGTCAAGACCGGTGTCGCCATCATTGCCGGTGAAGTATCCACCTCGGCCTGGGTCGACCTCGAAGAGCTGGTCCGCAAGGTCATCATCGACATCGGCTACGACAGCTCCGAAGTCGGCTTCGACGGCGCCACCTGCGCCGTGATGAACATCATTGGCAAGCAGTCGGTAGACATCGCCCAAGGCGTCGACCGTTCCAAGCCTGAAGACCAGGGCGCCGGCGACCAGGGCCTAATGTTCGGCTACGCCAGCAACGAGACCGACGTGCTGATGCCGGCGCCGATCTGCTTCTCCCACCGACTGGTGGAGCGTCAGGCCGAAGCGCGCAAGTCCGGCCTGCTGCCCTGGCTGCGCCCGGACGCCAAGTCCCAGGTCACCTGCCGCTACGAGAACGGCAAGGTGGTGGGTATCGACGCGATCGTACTGTCGACCCAGCACAATCCTGAAGTGTCCTACAAGGACCTGCGCGAAGCCGTCATGGAGCTGATCGTCAAGCACACCCTGCCGGCCGAGCTGCTGCACAAGGACACCCAGTTCCACATCAACCCGACCGGCAACTTCATCATCGGTGGCCCGGTGGGCGATTGCGGCCTGACCGGCCGCAAGATCATCGTCGATTCCTACGGCGGCATGGCTCGCCACGGTGGCGGCGCCTTCTCCGGCAAGGATCCGTCCAAGGTCGACCGTTCCGCTGCCTACGCGGGTCGCTACGTGGCCAAGAACATCGTTGCCGCCGGCCTGGCCGAGCGTTGCGAGATCCAGGTGTCCTACGCCATCGGCGTGGCGCAGCCCACCTCCATCTCGATAAACACCTTCGGTACCGGCAAGGTCGCCGACGAGCGGATCGTGCAATTGGTTCGCGAATGCTTCGACCTGCGTCCATACGCGATCACCAAGATGCTCGACTTGCTGCACCCGATGTACCAGGAGACGGCAGCGTACGGCCACTTCGGTCGCACCCCGCAGCAGAAGACCGTGGGTGACGACACCTTCACCACCTTCACCTGGGAACGTACCGACCGCGCCGAAGCACTGCGCAGCGCCGCGGGTCTGTAAGAGACAAGCGCGGCGGATGTAGCCCCGCGCCCCCATGAAAAAGCCCCTGTCGAGTGATCGGCAGGGGCTTTTTCATGGCAGTGGAAACGTTGCCCGCAAGCCTGTCACATCGCCTGACAACTCGCCGGATCACAGACACGAAAGGCTGCCTACGCTGTGCATTCCCCAATGCGAGCAAGGATGCTGGCCATGCCCTACGCGCTGTTGATTGCCCTGAGCTGCTGCCTCTACTTCCCCTCGGCATTCGCCAAGACTTGTCCCGCCTGGCCGGAGGATCGGGCGCATGGAGAAATCCGCCAGCTCCGCCATACGCTTGCCAACTGGGACGACCACTATCACCGCTTGGGCGTGTCGTTGGTCGAAGACACGCTCTACGACCAGAGCAGGCAGCGCCTCGAACACTTGCACGCCTGTTTCGGCCAGGCGGACACCAGCCATCCGCTCGCCACGGCCCGAGGACCGATCCAGCATCCCGTGCCGCACACGGGCGTCGACAAGCTGCCCGACGAGCACGCCGTGCGTGAGTGGATGCGCGACAAGCAGGACCTGTGGATACAGCCCAAGGTCGATGGCGTCGCCGTGACCCTGGTGTACGAAGCCGGCACGCTGGTGCGCCTGCTCAGCCGCGGCGATGGCGTCCGCGGGCATGACTGGAGTCGCCACCTGCCACACTTGGGCCACCTGCCTCGGCAATTGTTACAACCGCTCGACCTCGTTCTTCAAGGCGAACTCTACTGGCGACTCGACGGGCACATGCAAAGCACGGCGGGCAGCCTCAATGCACGCAGCACGGTAGCGGGCCTCATGGCACGCAAGCGATTGCCCGCGGACAAGGCACAGGGCATCGGCCTGTTTGTCTGGGATTGGCCAGACGGCCCCGGGTCTCAGGCCGAACGTCAGTCACGCCTGGAGCAGCTGGGGCTGCCCGATACCGCGCGCTATAGCCAGCGCGTCCATCACTACGAGGAAGCCGCGCACTGGCGCGATCACTGGTACGGCTCTCCCCTGCCTTTTGCCACCGACGGCGTGATCCTGCGCCAGGACAAGCGCCCGCCCGCAGCTCGCTGGAAAGCACGTGCTCCCTATTGGATCGCCGCCTGGAAATACCCGCTTGCCCAGGCCCTGACCGAAGTACGAGAGGTGCGCTTCCGTGTCGGCCGTACCGGGCGCGTCACTCCGCTGCTGCGCCTGGCTCCGGTCACCCTGGATGACCGTCGCGTCAATCAGGTCAGCCTGGGCTCCCTGGCACGGTGGAAAAGCCTCGATATTCGCCCAGGGGACCAGGTCGCCATCAGCCTGGCCGGTCTCAGCGTTCCACGCGTCGATCGAGTGGTGCACCGTAGCGCCGAGCGCGCTCCCGTCGCCCCGCCGCCCGCCGGACAGTTCCATGCGATGAGTTGCTGGCAACCCAGTACAGGTTGCAAGGAGCAATTCATTGCCAGGCTCAGTTGGCTCAGTGGCAAGCATGGGCTGGATTTGCCACAACTGGGGCCTGGCGTATGGGGACGCCTGGTGGATGCCGGGCAGGTAAACACGCTAGGGGACTGGCTCGCCTTGGGCAACGAGCAATTGCAACTGTTACCCGATTTCAAGGAGACACGGGTCGCCCGCCTGCTCGACAGTTTCGACAAGGCTCGAGCACGCCCCTTCGCACAGTGGATACGCGCACTGGGCGCACCCGTGCCACGCCACCTCGAGCTCGATTCCGACTGGGCTACACTGGCTGCCAGAACGGCGATGCAATGGCGTCGGGAGCCGGGAGTAGGCCAGGCGCGATCGGAACAATTGCAACGTTTCTTTCGCGACCCTCGCCTTCAGGCGCTGGCCGAACAGCTTCGCGAGCACGGCATCGCCGGCTTCTAGCGCGCAACAATCGAACAGGCTCAAATGTAAGGCTTTTCCGAACTTGCGCCGGAAATTCATATTAAAGGTTTATCTATCCTTGAAATCAGGGCAGCATTTCCACCACTTTATTGCCCGTCCCGAAAGGAGGCCCCATGAAACTGGTTTCGTCGCTCATCCTGCTGTCCACCCTTTCCCTGGCCGCCAACTCGCTGCAAGCAGCACAACCTGATGCCGGCCTCACCGGCTGCGCTGCCAAACGTAGCGCCATCGAAAACCAGCTCAAGGAAGCGCGTGCGCACGACAATCAGGGGCAGATCTCCGGTCTGGAAAAGGCACTCACGGAAAATACCGAGCACTGCACCGACAGCTCCCTGCGCAAGGAACGCGAGCAGAAGGTTCTCGACGCCCGTCACGAAGTCTCCCAGCGCAAACGCGACCTCGACAAGGCGATGAAGAAAGGCGACGCCGAAAAGATCGAGAAGCGCAAGACCAAGCTCGCCGAATCCAATACCGAGCTCCAGCAAGCCCTGGACGCACTGGACAAGTAACCTCGGCGGTACCCCGCACGCGGCTGCGCAAGGTCACATCGGGGCTGTGGCTCCGCAGCCTTCAATGAGTCCGGAATTCCTTGTGGCAGGCCGTACAGGCCGCTTCCACGGTGTCCATGGGCTCTTTCAGGCGAGCACTCTCCAGCGCTTCGTCGCGTGTCACGCCGACCAATCGGCCCGTAACCTCTTCCAGGTGGCGCGCCAGCTCGTCGAATCGCGCCTGACGCGCCCAGACATCGTCCCGGGCACTGCTCTCGCCTTCATCCCTGGCCTTTGGAAAATGCTGCCATGGCGCATGGGCGAGCTCATCGAGCTTGACCGCCCCTTCTGCGAACCTCTCGCCGTCGAACGGCAGACGACCGCGCAGCATGCCTCCCATCTCTTCGCTGGTCTTGAGCATCTGCCGGAAGATCGCCTTGCGCTGGCCCAGTGGTGAGTTAGGATCGTCACGGTCACAAGCGCCCAGGGACAGGCCGACCACCAGTAACACTATGAAACGTGTGCGCATCAGGTTCACATGGCGAGCAGGAAAAGGTCGTCAGTATCCTCGCATGCTCGGTAAACACCAATACCCCCACCAAATACAGGGTTGGCCAGCGGCAGCCTGCCCCATAAGGATTCTCGATGAAATCAGCTTTGCGCCACCTTGCCTGGGCGCTTCCGGCCTTGGCGCTTCTCGCAGGGTGCAATGGCGGCGAAACCGCCAAACCAGAGCCTCACGCCGTCGCCACGTACGTCAGTGGCGGCTGGAAAGACCTGCCGAGCGTCAGTGACACGGATCTGGTAGCAGGCTTCCAGGCATGGCGCAGCGCCTGCGAACGCCTCAAGCGCGACCCGGTCTGGGCCGCGAGCTGCCAGGCCGCTGCCCAGGTCCCGGCCGAGGCCACGCAGATCCGTGGTTTTCTTCAGCAGAACCTGCAGGTCTATGGCCTGCGTTCGGCGCAGAACGACGTCAATGGCCTGATCACCGGCTATTACGAACCGGTGTACCCGGGCAGCCTGGCACGGACCGACGTCACCAATGTGCCCGTCTACGGCGTACCGCAAGACATGGTCGTGGTCGCGCTGGACGGCGTCTATCCCGAACTCAAGGGCAAGCGCCTGCGAGGTCGCGTGGAAGGCCGGGTACTCAAGCCCTACGACACGGCCGAGGTCATCAACCGTGATGGCGTCGATGCGCCGGTGCTGGCCTGGCTGACCGACCCGATGGACCTGCAGTTCCTGCAGATCCAGGGGTCGGGACGCATTCAACTCGAGGACGGACGTCAATTGCGCCTGGGCTATGCCGACCAGAATGGTCACCCCTATCGGCCGATAGGCCGTTGGCTGGTGGATCAGGGGCAGTTGAAGAAGGAAGACGTGACCATGGGCAGCATCCATGCCTGGGCCCAGGCCAATCCGACCCGGGTTCCGGAGCTGCTGGCCAGCAACCCTAGCTATGTGTTCTTCAGTGCCCGCCCGGACAGCAACGAGGGCCCGCGTGGTTCGCTCAACGTGCCCTTGACTGCCGGCTACAGCGTGGCGATCGATCGCAAGGTGATTCCGCTGGGCAGCCTGCTGTGGCTATCGACCACCCGACCGGACGGCAGCCCGGTGGTTCGCCCCGTGGCGGCGCAGGATACCGGCGGGGCGATCACCGGCGAAGTGCGTGCCGACCTGTTCTGGGGGACCGGCGCGCAAGCGGGCGAGTTGGCAGGCAACATGAAGCAGCAAGGCCAGATCTGGCTGCTCTGGCCCAAGGGCATGCCTCTGCCGGATGTGCCCAAAGTCCCTTGATTCAGGCCGAGACGACGAACATCGCCACGATCAGGGCCACCCCGGAGAACCACACCAGGGAGCGTAATGTCGCCCAGTCGGCCAGGTAGCAGATGATGTAGAGCAGGCGACTGGTGATATAGAGCACGGCCAGCACATCCAGCGTCACCTGCTCGGCATTGCCGACCAGATCGGCAATCACCACGGCTGCGGCGAACGCCGGGAAGGCTTCGTAACCGTTCTGCTGGGCAGCGTGGGCGCGACGCGGCAGGCCTTCCAGGCTATCGAGGAAGGCACGCGGGTCATGGTTGTGGCGCATACCGAAACGGCCACTGCCCACCTTCGCGATCAAGGCACAGAGTGGCGGCAGGAACATCGCGATCAACACACACCAAAGGGCAATGGTCATGGCTGGTTTTCCTTGTGGGTAGTCGAAGTAAGAGCATCGCGCCCTTGAAAGGTTCTTTGGCGGCTACCGCGTGGGCTTGATTGGCAATTGCCGACGTCAGGTTGGCCCAATACCGGTCAGTCGAGCAACAGCCATCCATTTGCGAATGCCGAGGCTTACTCTTCGGCCTCTAAATCTTCTGTGACGCTTACGGCCTCTCGCGGGACAAGCCCGCTCACCACCGGTGCATGGTGTCCTGGTGGTGAGCGGGCTTGTCCCGCGAGAGGCCGTAAGCGTCACAGAAGGTTCAAGAGCTGTACGATAAGCGCGGCATTCGCAAAATGGGTGGCTGTTGCTCGACTGACCGGCATTAGGGCAAGCCCGCGCACGGCCAACTCCCGACCACCAAATTAGGCCAATGCGAAACCCTCTCCTTGAAACGCGGTCAACGTTGACAGTCGAAAAACTGTGTCCCGAACCCTTGGCCAGGTCATCAAAGAACTGCCCGAGCGATTCGGGTTAAGAATTGCAAGCCATTTTCACAGGATCCCGGATGCTTGAGCTAGTCGCTGCGTTTATCTGCCTCACCACACTTCTCACCTACGTCAACTACCGCTTCATCGGCCTGCCACCCGCCATCGGCGTGATGGTCACGGCGCTGTTGTTCTCGTTGATGCTCCAGGGCCTCAGCCTGATTGGCTATCCAGGCCTGGAAGAGCGCGTCGAAAGCCTGATGAACCAGATCGACTTCAACGACCTGTTGATGCACTGGATGCTGGCATTCCTGTTGTTCGCTGGCGCCCTGCACGTCAACCTGACGGATCTGCGCAGCTATCGCTGGCCGATCGGCCTGCTGGCGACAGTGGGCGTACTGATCGCCACGGTGGTGATCGGTTTCCTGGCGCATTGGATCTTCAGCCTGTTCGGCTGGAACGTCAGCATGCTCTATTGCCTGCTGTTCGGCGCACTGATCTCGCCCACCGATCCGATTGCCGTATTGGGCGCCCTGCGTACCGCCAACGCCTCGAAACCGCTGAAGACCACCATCGTCGGCGAATCGCTGTTCAATGACGGCACGGCGGTCGTGGTGTTCACCGTCCTGCTCGGCATCGCCCAACTCGGCGAAGCCCCGAGTGTCGCCGACACCGCCATCCTCTTCGCGCGCGAAGCCCTCGGCGGCATCGTCTTCGGTGGCGTGATCGGTTATGCCACTTACCGCATGATCAAAAGTATCGAGCAATACCAGATTGAAGTGATGCTGACCTTGGCACTGGTCATCGGCGGTTCGGCCATGTGCTATGAACTGCACGTCTCGGCGCCGATCGCGATGGTCGTCGCGGGGCTGATCATCGGCAACCTGGGGCGCAACCTGGCGATGAACGACATGACCCGACGCTACCTGGACGGCTTCTGGGAGCTGATCGACGACATGCTCAATGCCCTGCTGTTCGCGCTGATCGGCCTGGAGCTGTTGCTGTTGCCGTTCAACTGGCTGCACCTGGCAGCGGGTGGCGTGCTGGCGGTGGCGGTACTGCTGTCGCGGCTGCTGACCGTGGCTCCAGCCATCGTACTGTTGCGTCGCTGGCGCAGCGTGCCGAAAGGCACAGTGCGGGTACTGACCTGGGGTGGCCTGCGGGGTGGGGTTTCCGTGGCCCTGGCGCTGTCGCTGCCACTGGGCGAGGAACGTGACCTGCTACTGTCGATCACCTACATCGTGGTGCTGTTGTCGATCCTGGTACAGGGGCTGAGCATCGGCCGGGTGGTGCGCAGGGTCAGCGCCCAACCTTGAAGTATCGTGTCGGCTTCTTCGCCGAGGCGGCTTGCCCGCGAAGAAGCCGGCCCTGACAGTAGAGTTCTGGGACTCTACTCGACTGCAGTATCCGGAAACTGATCCTGCACATACTTGATCTCGGTCCGCCCGTGAGCGGCCGGCAGGCCGTCTTCACCAAGGTTGACGAAGACCATGCGGTCTACCGTGAGAATGCTCTTGCGGGTGATCTTGTTGCGCACTTCACAGCGCAGGGTGATCGAGGTACGGCCGAATTCGGTGGCAGTGATGCCAAGCTCGATGATGTCGCCCTGACGCGAGGCACTGACGAAGTTGATCTCCGAGATGTACTTGGTCACGACACGCTGGTTGCCCAACTGGACGATGGCATAGATCGCCGCCTCTTCGTCGATCCAGCGCAGCAGGCTGCCGCCGAACAACGTGCCGTTGGGGTTGAGGTCTTCGGGTTTTACCCATTTGCGGGTGTGAAAGTTCATCTGTACTCCTGACCTGCTTGGCTATCGTGCAGTAATGATGGCAGAGCGGTTGCCGGCGCTCCATTGAACATCGACTATCGTCTCGATTAATCGACAGAAAACCTTGGGCGAATACTCCCGCCGAGGCTATAATCTGCGCCGATTCACATGGACACCCGCCGCGGGGCCATGCCCGCCACCTGTCCGAGGGGCGCTGCAGCAGGCTCGTCCTGTCAGGCTCGGATGGGGCGTTGTTCGCCACGCGAACACTAAACGCACAACGGCGCCCATTCGCACACTACGAATGGAGGCTCTCGATGAGCGCTGTAAACACGCCTGCAGGTTTTACCGATTACAAGGTCGCCGACATCTCCCTGGCCGCCTGGGGTCGCCGCGAAGTCATCATCGCCGAATCGGAAATGCCTGCGCTGATGGGCCTGCGCCGCAAGTACCAGACCGAACAACCGCTCAAGGGCGCGAAGATCCTCGGCTGCATCCACATGACCATCCAGACCGCCGTGCTGATCGAGACCCTGGTTGCTCTGGGTGCCGAAGTTCGCTGGTCGTCCTGCAACATCTTCTCCACCCAGGACCAGGCCGCTGCCGCCATCGCCGCCGCCGGCATCCCCGTGTTCGCCTGGAAAGGCGAGACCGAGCAGGAATACGAGTGGTGCATCGAGCAGACCATCCTCAAGGATGGCCAGCCATGGGAAGCCAACATGGTCCTGGACGACGGTGGTGACCTGACCGAGATCCTGCACAAGAAATACCCGGCCATGCTGGACAAGATCCACGGCGTGACCGAAGAGACCACCACCGGCGTGCACCGCCTGCTGGACATGCTGGCCAAGGGCGAGCTGAAAGTCCCGGCGATCAACGTCAACGACTCGGTCACCAAGAGCAAGAACGACAACAAGTACGGCTGCCGTCACAGTCTGAACGACGCCATCAAGCGCGGTACCGACCACCTGCTGTCGGGCAAGCAGGCCCTGGTCATCGGCTATGGTGACGTGGGCAAGGGCTCGGCCCAGTCGCTGCGTCAGGAAGGCATGATCGTCAAGGTCACCGAAGTCGACCCGATCTGCGCCATGCAAGCGTGCATGGATGGCTACGAAGTCGTCTCGCCGTTCAAGGACGGTATCAATACCGGCACCGAAGACGGTATCAACCGTGACCTGCTGGGCCGCATCGACCTGATCGTGACCACCACCGGCAACGTCAATGTCTGCGACGCCAACATGCTCAAGGCGTTGAAGAAGCGTGCCGTGGTCTGCAACATCGGCCACTTCGACAACGAGATCGACACGGCCTTCATGCGCAAGAACTGGGCATGGGAAGAGGTCAAGCCGCAGGTACACAAGATCCACCGTACCGGCCACGGCGACTTCGATCCACAGAACGACGACTACCTGATCCTGCTGGCCGAAGGCCGTCTGGTGAACCTGGGCAACGCCACGGGTCACCCGAGCCGCATCATGGATGGCTCCTTCGCCAACCAGGTCCTGGCTCAGATCTTCCTGTTCGAGCAGCAGTTCGCCAGCCTGCCGGCCGCTCGCAAGGCCGAGCGACTGACCGTCGAAGTGTTGCCGAAGAAGCTTGACGAGGAAGTGGCTCTGGAAATGGTTCGCGGTTTTGGCGGCGTTGTCACTCAGTTGACTACCCAGCAGGCCGAGTACATCGGCGTGACGGTCGAAGGGCCGTTCAAGCCGGACGCCTACCGCTACTAAGCGGTGCGTGATGGGTTCCGGACGTTGAGCGAGCCAGCTCGCCGACGTCTGGAGCGCTGTCGTTCCAGATGCCCAAGACAGGACGGTTTGCACGAGTCTCACTGTGTTCACCTAAGTTTTGCAGCGTCTGTCCCGGCCCATCGCGGGGCAAGCCCGCTCCCCGCCTGTACTGCACCGATCTATGGAACGACGCAGTACAGGTGGGGAGCGGGCTTGCCCCGCGATGAGGCCAGAACAGGCAACAAAGACTTCAAGGCTTTAGTAAACATCATGACCACACCGTCCTGGCTTTTATTTGCAGCCTGCAGCTTGATGCCTGCGGCTGAAGGATCCTGAGATGTCCAAAGAACGCAGTTTCAGTTTCGAGTTCTTCCCGACCAAGACCGAGGCGGGCCATGAGAAGCTGATGGGCGTGGCCCGTCAGTTGGCGGCCTACAACCCTCATTTCTTCTCCTGCACCTATGGAGCAGGTGGCTCGACACGCGACCGCACGCTCAATACCGTGCTGCAGCTGGAGAGCGAAGTAAGGATCCCCGCCGCGCCGCACCTTTCCTGCGTCGGCGACAGCAAGGAAGAACTGCGCCAATTGCTCGCCCAATACAAGGCGGCCGGTATCAAACGGATCGTTGCCCTGCGCGGCGACCTGCCCTCCGGGATGGGCATGACCTATGGCGACCTGCGTTACGCCAGCGACCTGGTCGAATTCATCCGCCAGGAGAGCGGTGACCATTTCCACCTGGAAGTGGCCGCCTATCCGGAAATGCATCCCCAGGCGCGCAGCTTCGAGGCCGACCTGAAGAATTTCGTGCACAAGGTCAAGGCCGGCGCCAACAGCGCCATCACCCAGTACTTCTTCAACGCCGACAGCTATTTCTATTTCGTCGAGCGCGCACGGAAGCTGGGCGTGGAGATCCCGATCGTGCCGGGCATCATGCCCATCACCAACTACAGCAAGCTTGCGCGCTTTTCGGACGCCTGTGGCGCCGAAATCCCGCGCTGGATTCGCAAGCAGCTGGAAGCCTATGCCGATGACGCCCAGAGCATCCAGGCATTCGGTGAAGAAGTGATCACCCAGATGTGCGAACAGCTGTTGCAAGGCGGCGCGCCAGGGTTGCACTTCTACACGCTGAACCAGGCCGAAGCGAGCCTCGCCATCTGGAACAACCTGAAGCTGCCACGCTGACGGACAGGCCATACGCGAAGACCTTTGTGCGGCCATACGAAAAGGCCTTGGCTCGACCAAGGCCTTTTTCATTGACGAGGCAGAGGGGTTCGCCGGCAATTCCCATCAGGCACATGACCGGCGGACACGGGCTTGCTGGCCATCCGAAGGCGTCCATCGTAATCTGCTGACATGCCTGACTTCGTCCGCCTACTCTGCGTCCTCGCGCTTTCCAGCCTGAGCTTCATGGCGCATGGCGAGCGGCTGCGCATCGTGACCGAAGAATGGGCGCCCTATATCTTCCAGGAAGAGGGCGTACCCCGAGGCATTCATTACGAGGTCGCCAACGAGGTGTTCACGCGCCTGGGTATCGAGGTGCAGTGGCAATTCCTTCCCTGGAAACGCTGCCTGGCAATGATCGAGCACGGTCTGGTCGACGGTGTGATGGACATTTTCCGGACCGATGCTCGTACTGCCTACATCATCTATCCGGACGAGCCGATGTCGACCGTCGAGTTCACCCTCTTCCAGCTGCGTGCGAAGCCGCACACCGTCCGGCGACTGGAGGACCTTGCGGGTTTGAACGTTGGGGTCTCATCGGGTTACGACTACGGGTCCGCCTTCAATGAGTCGCCACTGTTTCGCCGCGAAAATGCGCCTACTCAAGAGGCGAACTTCGGCAAGCTGGCACTTGGACGCATCGATCTGCTGGTCACCGATCGCCTTGTCGGCCGCCACCTGCGTCATCGATTGGGGCTGGAGCAGAAGGTCGAAGAGCTCTCCTTCATCATCCGCCGAACACCGCAGTACCTGGGCCTGAGCCGCAAACCAGGGCGAGAGCGGCTGGCGCAGCGGTTCGCCGACGAGCTTCGTCTGTTCAAGCAGGAGCCCGCTTACACGGCCATTCTCAGGCGTCATGAGGCGCCAGGCAGCGACATTCCTCACACCGTTGAGCAGCAGGGACGCGGCATGCCGTGATTGCTCTGTTATACTCGGGCCTTTCCGCCCGGCTCACGCCCGGACGCTCGGCCTCGAAACAAGCATCATGATCGGCATCGACGCGCGCCATTCGCCCGTCCGCCGCCCGTCGATGCGCCGTCAAGGCCCAGCAGTACCGGACGCGGTCACATCCCACCGATGTGTATCGCGCCAGGCAAGATCATCCCATAGGGCTCAGCCCCCACTAGAACAGGATTGCCCATGTCCTTTGCTTCCCTCGGTCTCTCCGAGGCTCTAGTCCGCGCTATCGAGGCTGCGGGCTATACCCAGCCCACTCCGGTGCAACAGCGGGCTATCCCCGCCGTGTTGCAAGGTCGCGACCTGATGGTCGCCGCCCAGACAGGTACTGGCAAAACCGGCGGTTTCGCGCTGCCGATTCTTGAGCGTCTGTTCCCGGGTGGTCATCCCGACAAGTCTCACCGCCACGGCCCACGTCAGCCACGCGTGCTGGTATTGACGCCGACCCGTGAACTGGCGGCCCAGGTGCATGACAGCTTCAAGGTCTATGCCCGTGACCTCAAGCTGGTCAGCGCCTGCATCTTCGGTGGTGTCGGCACGAACCCGCAGGTCCAAGCCATGGCCAAGGGCGTCGACGTCCTCGTGGCCTGTCCGGGCCGCCTGCTCGACCTGGCCGGCCAAGGCAGTGTCGACCTGTCCCATGTCGAAATCCTCGTCCTCGACGAAGCCGATCGCATGCTCGACATGGGCTTCATCCATGACGTCAAGAAGGTCCTGGCTCGTCTTCCGTCCAAGCGTCAGAACCTGCTGTTCTCGGCGACCTTCTCGAAGGACATCACGGACCTGGCCGACAAGCTGCTGCAGAACCCCGAGCGTATCGAGGTCACGCCGCCGAACACCACGGTCGAGCGTATCGAGCAGCGTGTCTACCGCCTGGCGGCCAGCCACAAGCGCGCTCTGCTTGCACACTTGATCACCCTCGGTACCTGGGAACAGGTACTGGTCTTCACCCGTACCAAGCATGGCGCCAACCGCCTTGCCGAGTACCTGGAAAAGCACGGCCTGACGGCTGCCGCGATCCACGGCAACAAGAGCCAGAATGCCCGCACCAAAGCCCTGGCCGACTTCAAGGCCGGCACCGTGCGCATCCTGGTCGCCACCGACATCGCCGCCCGCGGCCTGGACATCGACCAGTTGCCACACGTGGTCAACTTCGAGCTGCCCAATGTCGAGGAAGACTACGTTCACCGCATCGGTCGTACCGGTCGTGCCGGACGTTCCGGTGAAGCGATCTCGCTGGTCGCGCCGGATGAGGAAAAGCTGCTCAAGAGCATCGAGCGGGTGACGCGGCAGAAGATCCAGGACGGTGACCTGATGGGCTTCGATGCCACCAAGGTAGAAGCCGAGAAGCCTGAAACCCGTGAGCGTCAGCAGCCCGGTGCTCGCGGCGGTCGCAACCAGCCTCGCGGCGAAGGCAGCAACGCCGGTAGCGGCGGTCGCAAGGACAAGGGCAAGGACAAGGGCAAGACCCGACAGTCGGCAGAAAAACCCGCCGAGAAGGAGAAGTCCGGCGAGAAGCCCCAGGAGCGCAAACCGCGCCCCAAGAAGCCACGCCAGGCGCAGTCCGCTCAGGAAGGCGTACCACCCGTTCCGACCAATCGTGACCCGGATACGTTCCTGGATGACGAAGTGGACAACTTCGGTAACCGGGCGGATTACGTCAGCCCTTACCAGAACGCCAAGAATCAAGGTCGCAATCGCCGTCCGGGTGGTACCGCTGCCCAAGGGCAAGGCAACGCCCCACGCAGCAACGGTGCCGGTGCCGGTGCTGGTGCTGGTGCTGATCAACCGCGTACCGGCGGGCAGCCACGCAACAACGGTGGCGACAAGCGCCCTCGTAGCGGTGGCGCCAATGGCGGTGCGCGACGCGATGGTAATCCAGGTCGCAATCGCTCTGCCGGGCGTGATGACGCCGCGCGCCAGGAGCCTGCAGTGCGTAATCCCCGCGAAAGCCAGCCGCAGCCGAAGATCATCCGCAAGGAATCCAAGCTCGATCGTTTCCCGACGCCCGAGCAGCTGGAGGAACTGCCGAGCCGTCCGCGCGGTGAGCGCCCGGCCCTGCTGACGCGTAATCGCTGATCGCAGGCCGTGAACGAAAAGGCCGCCCTCTTGGGCTAATGCTTGTCAGTTAAAGCCAATGGGGCTGCTTCGTACCCCTTCGCGGGCAAGCCCGCTCCCACAAGAAGTGCGCAGTTTCTGAATTCAGCGCTCAACTTGTGGGAGCGGGCTTGCCCGCGAAGGGGTGCGAAGCAGCCCCAATTGCAGATTGTGGGGCTTAACTAACTGGCATTAGCCCTCTTTCATTGCTGCCGGTGGAGTTACTGTTTCACGCCTTCAAGGCTGATATCCAGGTCCAGGGTCTGGGAAGCCGGGCCTGGGCCCTTGATGCCGAAGTCGGCCAGGTTCAGCGTGGTCGTGGCGTTGAAGCCTGCACGCTCGCCGCCCCATGGATCCTTGCCTTCACCGTTGAACACGGCCTTGAACGTCACTGGCTTGGTCACGCCGTGCAGGGTCAGGTCGCCTGTCACGTCGGCGGTCTTGGCGCCGGTGGACTTGACGCTGGTGGAGACGAACTTGGCGTCCGGATATTTGCTTACGTCCAGGAAGTCCTTGCTGGCGATGTGCTTGTCACGCTCGGCGTGGTTGGACCACAGGCTGGCCGTCTTCAGATCCACGTTGATCTTGCTGGCCTCGGGCTTGGCGCTATCCCAGGAGAAGCTGCCATCGAAGTCCTTGAAGGTACCGTGGATGAAGCTGTAGCCCAGGTGGCTGATCTTCCAGTCGACGAACGCGTGCTGGTCTTTCTTGTCGATCTTGTAGTCCGCGGCCATGGCCTGACCGGCGGACAGCAGAGCGGTACCGAGCGCCAGAGCGGCAAAAGTCTTTTTCAACATCCTGAGTTCCTTCCTTTGCAATTGAGGTTGTTTATCAAGCTTTGCGGCCCAGCATACGGATGAGGGTCGCGTCACGGTCTACGAAATGGTGCTTGAGAGCCGCCAGGCCGTGCAAGACGGCAAGGATCACCAGCCCCCAGGCCAGATAGAAATGGATCACGCCAGCCAGGTCTGCCTGATCGGGCAGGTTGCTGACCAGTGCCGGCACCTCGAACAGCCCGAACACCGGAATGCCCGCGCCATCGGCGGTGGAGATCAGGTACCCGGCGATCATCACGGCGAACAGCCCGAAGTAAAGCACGGCATGGCCCAGTGTGGCGGCTATCCGCACGAATGTTCCGTGGCTGGCTGGCGCCGGAGGCGGCGGGCTCACGAAACGCCAGGCCACGCGTACGAGCATGAGCGCCAGCAGAACCAGCCCGATGCTCTTGTGCAGATCGGGCGCCTCCCTGCGCCATGGGCTGTAGTAGTCGAGACCGACCATCCACAGACCCAGGGCGAACAGCCCGAACACGGCCAGGGCCATGCCCCAGTGCAGGATTATGCTGACCAGACCATACCGTGAAGATGAATTAAGCAATTCCATGTAGGCGTGTCCCCGTGAAAGCTGTGCACAGACTACCGCGAAACCTATCGATAGAAAGCGAAAAAACCTGCTTTAAAATATCGATAAAAACGATGATTAGTATGTCGCTGGGCCATTAAGGAAACATTAACCCTGATCATGGTAATGCTAAGAAATGGTCAAAGCTGCAGCACACCCATTTGAACCAACTTCAGAGGTTGCCGCAGGAAGGCTTGCACCAACGCGTGAACGGGTCGATGCAAGCTTCCCTGGATGATGCCCGGCGGTAGAGATCAACAGCTCTCAACTGGCCTTGGACTGGGTCGCTGGTTTCTTTTCAGCTGTTTTGCCCTTGACGGCAGGATGCTTGGCTTGCGGATGCTTGGCTTGCGGATGCTTGGCTGCGGCCTTGTGGTTAGTGACTGGCTTGGTGGACGAAGGTTTGACTGCGGCCGGCTTGGCCGCGGCAGGCTCTACCGCCGGCGGCGTGGTTGCTGGCGTTACAGGCGTCGGCGTCGGCGTGGGTGCAACGGCGGGCGTCCGCTCGGCTGCCCTGGCTGCGGGTTGCGCCTTGGACGACTCGCTTGCGCTACCACCAAACAGACGCGAAAAGAAGCCCGGCTTTTTCTGCTGCACTTCACCCTCGGCAGGCGCTGTCTTGACCGGCTCCGCCTTGGCAGGCACCGCTTCACGCTTGTCGGACGAACCGCCGAACAGTCGGGAGAAGAAGTTTCCCTTTTCCTTGGCTGCGACCGCGCCCGCCGCCGCGACCGCGGCGACCGGAGCGACCTTGACAGGGTCGAACGACTTGCCCTGCGCCAGCGCCTGGACCTGCTCGGCAGCCCGCTGGCCGCTGCGCAGGGCGCCCTCGAGGGTGCCGGGATAAAGCGCATCGGTATGTTCGCCAGCGAAGGCGACGCGCTGCACCGGGCGCTCCCATAGACGCCAGTACTTGCTGATCTGCCCCGGGCCATAGGCAATGTAGGCACCGCCAGTACCCACGTCGGCGCTGTAGCGACGGACTTCATAGCCGGTAAAGGCACCGCGGGCCTGCGGGTAGAACGCATGCAGGCGGATCAGAACCTGATCGACCATCTGCTTGTCGCCGAAGGCCTGCAGCAGTCGGGCGTTGTCACCGGAAAGGTTGATCACCACATTGGCGCCGCCCTTGAGCGCGGGCTCGATCCACAACATGCCAAGACCGGTGTTGCTGAAGATTTCCCCAGACATGCGCGCGCGGCTTTCCCATACCGGCTTCTTGAACTTGAGCATCAGCTGGTCGCGCCAGCCGTAGTTGGTTCCCTTGAGCGCGGCCAGGTGTTGGCCATCGAGCCCCGGTGTCATCTGGATCCTGGCCAGGGCACGCAGCGGCACGGCCATGACCAGGTAATCGGCCTTGTAGCCGACATTGCCGACCTTGACCGTCACACCGTCCTTGTCCTGAACGATCGCGGACACCGGCGAGCTGGTCTTGATGGTCTTCAGTTGCTTGACGAACGCCTGGGCCAGCACCGGACTGCCGCCAGGCAGGCGCGCGGCACGCAGGTCCCGGTCGCTGACATCGCGATAGACGCGGGTCTGCTGGGCGAAATACAGCAGCGACAGACGCGACGGCTCATCGTAACGGGTACGGATCTGCTGGTTGACCAACTGACGCGCCGTGGCCGGCAACTGCAGCTTGTCGAGCCAACTGGAAACCGTGATCTGGTCCAGCGCGAACAAGGTACTGGTGGCAGCGGGCACCAGAGGATCGTCGATCGACCGCGCCAGGTCATCGAGCGTTCTCTCGTAACGCTTGAGGGCTTCGGCGGTGGCCGGTTGCTTGAGCGCCAGATCGGCGGCGCTGAAATGCTCGCCGTCGATCAGGTAGCTCGGAGTGCGCACGAACTCGGGCGCCGGCAGCGTCTGCAGCTTGAAACGATCGAAATAGTGGTTCAGCACCGGCTGGGCCTTGCTGTTGCCCACCCATTCACTGGTGGCCAGCCCGGAACGCCCTCCCATGCCGGGCTTGGCTTCGAGAATGGTGACCTGCCAACCCTTGGCCTGCAACTCATAGGCAGCGGTGAGCCCCGCCATCCCTGCGCCCACGACGATCGCCGTGGGTAACTTGTCCTGGGCCTGCGCCGCGCCGCCGAACACACCAATCATTACCAGCGCACAAAGGCGCAGCCAAGCAGCAGCCATTTTCGGGAGACTCCGGATCGAGGCAGAAACTGGGGGAGAATTCCCCGCAGAAAAACTGCCGAAGAATACGCCAGGCGGGTCTAGCCCGCCAGCGCGGCGCAGGCGCTGCGTCACGCGCGGGTTGTTCTCTGGCGGCGCATTGCATAGGCTTGCGACGCATATCCGAGCCGCCGTCGCCAGGAGAGAGACAATGGGCCTCAATCAACAGTGGATGCAACGCGATCTCAAGGTCCTGTGGCACCCCTGCACCCAGATGAAAGACCACGAGCAACTTCCGCTGATTCCGATCAGGCGCGGCGAAGGCGTGTGGCTTGAAGACTTCGAAGGCAAGCGCTACCTCGATGCCGTGAGTTCCTGGTGGGTCAATGTGTTCGGCCATGCCAACCCGCGCATCAACCAGCGCATCAAGGACCAGGTCGACCAGCTCGAACACGTGATCCTGGCAGGCTTCAGCCACCAGCCGGTGATCGAGCTGTCGGAGCGCCTGGTCGCCATGACGCCGGCGGGCCTGGATCGAGTGTTCTACGCCGACAATGGCTCGTCGTGCATCGAGGTGGCGCTGAAGATGAGCTTCCACTACTGGCTCAACAAGGGTCTGCCGGACAAGAAGCGCTTCGTCACGCTCACCAACAGCTACCACGGCGAGACCATTGCCGCCATGTCGGTGGGCGACGTGCCGCTGTTCACCGAGACCTACAAGGCATTGCTGCTGGACACCATCAAGGTGCCGAGCCCGGATTGCTACCTGCGCCCGCAAGGCATGGACTGGGAAGAACACTCGCGCAACCTGTTCGCCGCCATGGAACAGACCCTGGCCGAACATCACGCCACCATCGCCGCGGTGATCATCGAGCCCCTGATCCAAGGCGCCGGGGGCATGCGCATGTACCACCCGATCTACCTCAAGCTGCTGCGCGAGGCTTGCGACCGGTACGGCGTGCATCTGATCCACGATGAAATCGCCGTCGGCTTCGGTCGCACCGGAACCATGTTCGCCTGTGAGCAGGCCGGCATCCGCCCGGACTTCCTGTGCCTGTCCAAGGCGTTGACCGGCGGTTACCTGCCCCTGGCTGCCTGCCTGACCACCGACGACGTGTATCAGGCCTTCTACGACGACTACTCGACCCTGCGCGCCTTCCTGCACTCGCACAGCTACACCGGCAATCCCCTGGCCTGCGCGGCGGCCCTGGCGACCCTGGATATCTTCGAGCAGGACAACGTCATCGAAGCCAACAAGGCTCTCGCCCAGCGCATGGCCAGCGCGACCGCGCACCTCGCCGATCATCCGCATGTCGCCGAGGTCCGCCAGACCGGCATGGCCGTGGCCATCGAAATGGTCCGGGACAAGGCTGGCAAGGTAGCCTATCCGTGGCAGGAGCGCCGCGGCCTCAAGGTCTTCGAGCACGCCCTGACCCGCGGAGCCCTGCTGCGCCCACTGGGCAGCGTGGTGTATTTCCTGCCGCCCTATGTCATCACGCCCGAGCAGATCGACTTCCTTGCCGAAGTGGCCAGTGAAGGCATCGATATCGCCACGCGCGACAGCGTCAGCGTGGCGGTGCCAACCAACTTCCACCCCGATTTCCGCGATCCGGGCTAGCCCGAGACTTCGCCTCGTACCCTGTGGGAGCGGGTTTACCCGCGAATACAATGGTGAACCCGCTATCGTATTCGCGGGCAAACCCGCTCCCACAGGTCATATGATCCCTTTTCAGCTTTTGAGCAGAACCATGAGACTGTCCCGCTTCTTCATCGACGCCCCCTTGAGCCTTGGCCAGCATGACCTGCCCGAGGCCTCAGCCCATTACATCGGTCGCGTGCTGCGCATGGCGCCTGGTGATGCCGTGCAACTGTTCGACGGCAGCGGCCAGGAATTCCGAGGTCAACTGCTGGAAGTGGGCAAGAAGAATGTCCGCGTCAGCCTGGATCAGGCGCTTGCCGGCCAGCCCGAGTCCCCCCTGCATATCCATCTGGGTCAGGGTCTGTCCCGAGGCGAACGGATGGACTGGGCCATCCAGAAAGCCACCGAACTGGGCGTCGACGAGATCACCCCCATCGTCAGCGAGCGCTGCGAGGTCAGGCTCAAGGACGAACGCGCCGACAAGCGCCTGGCCCATTGGCGCCAGGTCGCGATCAGCGCGTGCGAACAGTGCGGGCGTTCCAGCGTGCCGGTGATCCATCCTCCGATGACGCTGGTCGAGTGGTCGAATGTCGTCGATGCCACCCTCAAACTGGTCTTGCACCCGGTGGCCGAACCTATGGTCAGCCATGCCCGGCCAGAGCACCTGGCGTTCCTGATCGGGCCGGAGGGAGGGCTGAGCGATGCGGAGGTGGAGCAGGCCAAGACTGCCGGTTTCCACGCCGCCCGGCTGGGGCCGCGCGTGTTGCGCACGGAAACCGCGCCCGTGGTTGCCCTGGCGGTCGCGCAGCAGCTCTGGGGCGACTTCTAACGCACGTAGCCGAACACCGCGATGAAGTGCATCAGGCTGCCGGCGATCACGAACAGGTGCCAGATGCCGTGCCAGTGGCGGTATCGGCGATCGAAGGCAAAGAAGAGGATACCCACGGTGTAGCACACGCCACCTGCCGCCAGCCAGGCAAAGCCGGCGGTACCCAGGGTGTGCAGCAGGGGGTCAACCGCCACCAGCACGATCCATCCCATCACGGCATAGATGATGATCGACAGTACCCGCGCTTCCGAGCGCGGCTTGATCTCTTGCAGCATGCCCAGCACCGCCAACCCCCAGACGACTCCGAACAGGCTCCAGCCCCAGGGCCCGCGCAGACTGACCAGGCAGAACGGCGTATAGCTGCCGGCAATGAGCAGATAGATCGACAGGTGATCGAGCTTGCGCATGATCACCTTCGCTCGCCCGCGCGTGCTGTGGTAAAGGGTCGAAGTGGCGTAGAGCAACAACAGGGTGAACCCATAGACGGAGAAGCTGACGATCTTCCAGGGGTCGCCCTGCAACCCTGCCGCGACGATCAGCCAGATGCCGCCGATACAGGCCAGTATCGCACCGACCAGGTGTGTCCAAGCATTGAAGCGTTCACCGTAGTACATGCTAGAAATACCTCTCGAGGTCACGGCGGTTCCAATCCCAAAGGCCTCAGCCGGCGCGCTTCCCCAGTGCCGCCTGGCACACCAGACGCTCCAGCGCGACGAGGTCGGGCACGCGCGCCACCAGGTCTGCGACCTGTACCGCCGCCAGCTCCAGACTGGCGAGGGGCACGTCCACATAGTTGAGCTGGCTGTCGAGCCTGCACGATCGAGGAATACCTTGCAGCAGCACGGCGAGATAGCGCAGTCCAGTCTCTCCCAAGGCATTGAGAATTACGATGCGCGCGCGTTCTCCGCAGGGGGTCCTTCCCCCGCAGGCGGACTCGAAACCGATCAGGGGCAGGCTCTGCCGGCGCCAGTCCACCCAACCCAGGTGCCACGCGGGCTGATTGCTTTCGCAGGTGAACGATTGATGGCCGATCAGCTCGGCAACGGCCACATTGGGCAGCACCAAGGTGCGATCTCCCAGGGGCAGCAGCAGCCCGGTGAGACTGCTGCGCTGGCCGGCGCTGTATTCAAGCATGGTGTTGGCTCCAATGGGCGATGCTCTGCAGCAGGACCGACTCCTGATACGGCTTGCCCAGGTATTCGTTGACACCGATGGCCATGGCGCGGTCGCGGTGCTTCTGACCGGTCCGCGAAGTGATCATGATGATCGGCAAGCCCTTGAGACGCTCGTCGCGCCGCACACGGGTCGCTACTTCGAAGCCATCCATGCGTGGCATTTCGATGTCGAGCAGCAGCAGGTCCGGACGGTGCTCTTCGAGCAGGGCCATGGCATCGACACCGTCCTTGGCCGTCAACACGTTCATGCCGTGGCGCTCGAGCAGGCGCCCGGTGACCTTGCGCACCGTCACCGAGTCGTCCACCACCATCACCAGCAAAGGCCTGGTAGTCGGCGCGAAGGGTTGGCGCTGCCTGGCATAGCTTGCCGGCAGTCGCGCCAGACGCCGCTTCTGCCCACGCAGTTGTCCCAGCAGGTCGAGGATCAACACTACCCGGCCATCGCCTAGCAAGGTTGCCCCGGACAGCCCCGGCACCGCCGCGAACTGCGGACCCAGGCTCTTGACCACGATTTCCCGGCTCGGCGCCAGACTGTCCACCTGAATGGCGAACGACTGCTCGTGGGAATGCACCAGCAAGACCGGCAATGGCACGCTGTGCCCAAGCAGGCGTGGTTGGCTGGGGCCCTGTAGCAGCTCGCCCAGGTAACGCAGGTCGTAGTCATGCCCGGCGTAACGGTAGCGCGGCGGTTCATGCTGGTAGCACAACTCCAGCTCGCCGCTCGGAACACGCACGATCCCTTCGATGGTGCCGAGAGGGATGGCGTACTGTTCCTCGCCCAGGTTGACCATCAGTGCCCGGTTGATCGACACCGTGAACGGCAGCCTGATCTGGAAGCGCGCGCCCTTGCCGGGACTGGACTCGATGCTCATCGACCCACCCAGCTGCTTGACCTCTTCATGGACCACGTCCATGCCCAGGCCGCGCCCGGAAATCTGGGTGATCTTCTGCGCCGTGGAGAAGCCTGGACGCAGTATGAACTGGAGAATCTCGTGATCGCTCAGGCGTGCCTGGGGATCGAGCAGACCGCGCTTGATCGCTTTCTGGCGAACGGCTTCGAGCGGTACGCCGGCACCATCGTCACTCATCTCGATGACGATATCGGTGCCCTCGTGAAGCAGGCTCAGCTCGATGGTGCCCTGTTCCGGCTTGCCCAGCGCCAGGCGCGCGTCACGATTCTCCAGGCCATGGTCGACGGCATTGCGCAACATGTGCTCGAGCGGCGCGACCATGCGCTCCAGCACACTGCGATCCAACTCGCCCTCGGCATTGCCGACCACCAGTTCGACCTGCTTGCCCAGTTCGCTCGCGACTTGCCTGACTACCCGTTGCAGGCGCGGGACCAGACGCTGGAAGGGCACCATCCGCGTACCGGTCAGGCCTTCCTGCAGCTGACTGTTGAGCCTGGCCTGCTGCTGCAGCAGGTTGTGCGCGTCATGAGCGCGCTGGGACAGGGTTTCCTTGAGGTCCAGCAGGTCCGAAGCCGATTCGAAGAGTGCCCGCGACAGCTGCTGTAACTGAGAATGGCGGTCCATTTCCAGCGGATCGAAATCGTCGTAGGCATCGCCTTCGGCCTGCTGGTAGCTGGACGCTCGTGCCTGGGTCTCGGTATCCAGGCGCAGCAGCTGGTCACGCATACGCTCCAGCGTGGTTTCCATCTCTCCCAGGGCGACCTGGGCATCGTTGACCTGCTGCTCGATGCGCCCGCGAATGATGGAGTGCTCGCTGGCCAGGTTGCCCAGGTCATCGAGCAGCTCCGCCGTGACCTTGACCATGTCGCCGGAGGCACGCTCCGGCGCCACCGCCGGCGCTTCGACGGACGCCGCTTCGGCCTGGACCTTGCCGGACGCGCTGTCGGTAAGCGCGGCGCTGCTGAAGTTGCGGATATGATCGATCAGCGCCGTGGCGGCATGCAGGCTCTGGCCAAGCCGAACCGCATCGAGCATCTGCGCCAGGCGGTCATGGCAGCTCTGCAGCAACCCGAACAGGGGCAGGCTGGGCGACAGTTGCCCGGCGGCCAGCAGTTCGTAGAGAAACTCCAGCTCATGGGCCAGGTCGCCGATCGAAGCGATCCGCACCATGCGCGCGCCACCCTTGAGGGTATGCAGATCACGCAAGAGGTTCTCCACCTCGACGGTATTGCGTGGGTCGCCTTGCCAGCGCGCCAGTGCCGCGGCGGCGCTTTCCACGATATCGGAGCTTTCGTCGAGGAAGACCTCCAGCAGCTCCCGATCCGCGGGCGTTTCCTGCTCTTCGGCCGTGGGCCGAGAGGCCGTTGGCGGCGGCACATCGCGTTGCTCGCGCAGCTCGCCGAGCAGCTTGACCGCATGTTCCACGGCATGCCCCCGGCGCACGGCGTCGAGCATGCTGGCCAGGGCCGCGTGGCTACGTTGCAGCAGGTCCATCGACCCTGGGTCGCTGTCCGCTTGCCGGTTCAGCAGGCCCTCGTAGAACAAGGCCAGTTCCTGGGCAAGCATCTCCACCGCGCCCAGGGACGCCATTTGCGCGCCTCCCTGGAGTGTCTGCATGTCATGGTGCAGTTCCGCCAGCAGGGAGGTGTTGTCCGCCTCGGCCTGCCAACGGAGCAGCACTTGGGCGGAGCTGTCGAGGATGTCCTCGGCTTCCTCGAGAAACAGCCCGATCATCGTCGGGCCCGGCATCTCCCCCGGAACGGCGGCGCAGGCATCCTTCAGATCGATCACGCCATGCTCGCGACTGATCAGACCGGCGCTATCCGGTGCCAGTGCCTCGTCGAGCAGTGCCCGCAGGGCAGCCAGGCACTCGGGCCGCGCAGTGACTTCCTGCCCCGCGGCGATCTCGTCAAGCATGTCGATCAAGGCTTCATGGGCATGCTGGGCCTCGATGAAGAATCCTCCAGTGGCTGCCAGGCTGCCTTCCTCCACCGCGCCGTACAGGTCGAGCAGGGCCTCGCAGACCTGGTCCACCTGCCAGAGGTCCGCCAGGTGCGCACTCTGCCCCAGGGTGGTCAGCTCATCGAGCAAGGCATCGAGCTCTTGACGCTCCCCTGGGTGTTCCTGCCAGCGCGAGAGCAGTGACTCGGCATCCAGAAGGATGTCCATGCCTTGGGCCAGGAAACCGGCGATCAACTGTGGGTCGTGCTTGCTCGGCCGCGAATGCCCTGGGCTGCCCTGATGGGCCTGCAAGCGCCTATCGACGACCCGTTCAAGCTGCTCGATCAGTTCGCTCGCCCCGGCAAGCGCCGCCAGCGGCGTACTCGACAACTGGGCCAGGCCTTGGTCGAGCAACGCATGGGACGTTTCCAGCAGAACTTGCTCATCGGGCAGCACCGGCAAGCGGTGCCCTTTGTACTCGCGCGACAGCCGATCCAGTGCCGTGGCCAGCTCGGCGACCGGCAGGATCCCGGCCATGGCGGCGCTGCCCTTGAGGGTATGCAAGGCGCGTTGCAGCGAGTCGCTGATCGCGACCCCGTCCGGGCTGGCTTGCTTCAGAAAGTCCTCGAGAATCGCCAGATGGCCAAGGGCTTCATTGCGGAAGATTTCCACCAACTGCGGGTCCAGCCCATCGCTCTCGTCGGCCGCGGGAAGGTCATTCATCGCCAGGGCGTGCAAGTGCCGCGCCAGTGCTTCGACCTCGACCATGCCCGACGGCTCGCCGACAGCGAAGTCGGCGAGCCGGTCGGGCAACTGGGCGAAGACCTGTTGCAGGGCGATCTGCGCCTGGACACGGAGTTCGACTCGACCTTCCAGCACGCGGTTGAGCAGGTGCTCGGCGCCCCAGGCCAGCTCCGCCACGGCCTGGGCGCGGATCATGCGCCCACTGCCCTTGAGGGTGTGCAAGGCCCTTCGGGTCTCGATCAAGGCCTCGCGGGCAGCGTTGTCGGCACGCCAGTGCAACCACTGACGCTCGATTTCCAGCAGCAGCTCATGGGCCTCCTCGAGGAAAATGCCGCGTAACTCGTCATCGACGGCGTCATTCGGCGCGCCAGGATCGGTTCCAGCGCCCGGCGAGGCGCACATGACCCCCAACGCCACGAGGCTGGTACGTGCCCTGTCAAGGAAAGGTTGGCCATCGGCCAGCGGGTCGGCCACCCGCCATTGCAGGTAGCACTCCGCCGCGCTGAGCGCATCGGCGATAGCGTCCAGGTCGGCCGCTGCCGGTTCCTGTTCGAGGTTCACCAGCCAGCGCTCCACATAGCTCGCACAGCCGGCGAAGATCTCTGCCACCGTGGGCAGCATCAGCATGGCCAGGGCGCCGCGCACCTGTTGCAGCAAGGCCGGCAAGGCCTGCAGGCGCTGATGGGACCAGTCGGACTCCAGACAGTCGCTGATCAGGTCCATGGCTTGCTGCAAGACGCCCAAGGATTCGTTGAGCACCAATTGTCGGACCTCGGCCAGGTCGTTGCCAGGCTGCGGCAGTTGGCCGCTCTCGTCCGATGGACCGACCATGCCGTTCAGGGTGGCCTCGACGTACAAAAGCGCGCCGGCCATGTCCATCAACAGCGCGTCGTCCGCGGCCCGCGTACCCTGGGCCAGGGCCTGCAGGACCACGACCTGGTCGACGATCACCCGTCGCGGCTGCTGGAATCCGAGCACTGCCAGGGCATCGGCCACCTGACGCAAGGGAGCCAGCAAGGGTTCCAGCTGGGCGTACGCCTGGCGATCGCCCCGAACGAACTGATCGAGGCGCTCCTTGATGCGCACGAGGTCGTCGCACAGGGCCACCACTACCGAGCGCAACGCATCGCGGCCTTGACCGGCCTGCATATGCTCACGCCAGCTCCCCAACGACAGGTCGAGATTGGCCAGGTCCTCGGCACCGGCGATTCGTTGTCCGGGGACCGGGCTGCCCATCAGGCTGCCTTGCGCCAAAGGCTCGACGCCGCGGCATCCGCGCAGCTGGTTCAAGAGCGGCAGTACCACCAAGGGCAGGTCGTGGCGGGCTCCGCGCAGGCGCTCCAGGTAAGGGGGCAACTGCTCGATCCCTCGGAACAGCGCGCCCAGGCAGTCGCCACGTGGCGGTACCTGGCTATCGGCCATGGCCCGCCCGAGCAGCTCCAGCTCTTCGGCCAGGCATGTCGCACCGCGTAGTTCGAGCATGCGCAGGCAGCCGTGGACCTGATGCAGATCGTCGACGAAAGGCGCTAGCGCCGTCGGATCGGCAGGGTCGCTGGCGAACCGCTCCAGGGCCTGACGGGCGTTGCCCAGACAGTCGAGAATGGCCGCCTTGGCCCAGGCCAGAGCGACCGTGTCGTGGCGTTCGGGACTCACAGTTGCAGTGACCATGTGTGTGCTCAACGGGGTTCGGCCGGAGCCGGCAGGGTGAAACCGGACACCGAACGGCGCATCTCGCTGGCCATGCGTGCCAGGTGACGAATGCTGTCGGCGGTCGCGCCAGAACCGGCGGAAGTCTGCGCGGTGATCTGCTGGATCACCGCCATGGTATGGGAGATCTGCCCGGCCGAGGACGTCTGCAGCTGGGCGGCATCGGAAATGCTGTGGATCAGGTCGGCCAATGTCTGCGAGACACCTTCGATCTCGGCCAGGGCGACACCGGCATCCTGGGCCAGGCGCGCCCCGCGCACCACCTCGGCGGTAGTCTGTTCCATGGAGATCACGGCCTCGACCGTGTCGGTCTGGATCGCTCGCACCAACGCCTCGATCTGCCGCGTGGCAGAGGAAGAGCGCTCTGCCAGGCGCTGGACCTCATCGGCCACCACGGCAAACCCACGACCGGTCTCCCCGGCGAGGGACGCCTGGATGGCGGCATTGAGCGCCAGGATGTTGGTCTGATCGGCAATGTCGTCGATGAGGCTGACGATATCGCCGATTTCCTGCGAAGACTCGCCCAGCCGCTTGATGCGCTTGGCGGTGTCCTGGATCTGCTCGCGAATGTTGTCCATGCCATGGATGGTGTTGTGCACCACCTCGTTACCCTTGTTGGCGATGGCCACCGAGCGTTCTGCGACCTTGGCCGACTCGTAGGCATGCGCGGAGACCCGATCGATGGATTCGACCATGTCGCCGACCGCCACGGACGCTTCGCTGATCTGCTCGGCCTGGTGTTCGGAAGCCTTGGCCAACTGCCTGGCGGTATTCTGGGTGTCCTGCACGGCGCTGGCGACCTGCATGGCACTGTGGTTGATGGTCGCTACCAGGTCACGCAACTGGTCGACCGAATAATTGATAGAGTCGGCGATGGCGCCTGTGAAATCCTCGGTGACCGAGACGGTGACGGTCAGGTCGCCATCGGCCAGCTCTTCGATCTCGTCCAGCAGACGCATGATCGCCTGCTGGTTGCGTTCGTTCTTTTCGGCGGTTTCGCGCAACTGGCGGTGGGTGGTACGCACCATGACCAGGCCGATGAGGATGATCGAGGCCAGCGCCAGCAGGCCGAGCACGTAGCCGCCCAGGGTATCCAGGGTGCGACCGCTGGCCAGGTTCTCGAAGCCATTGGCCAGGTGCGAGGCCTCGTCGAGCAGCGTTTGCGACAGACTGAAGATATTGCCGGCCGCCTCCCGTACGCGGAACAGCTCGGGCGAGGTCTCGAGGATCTCGTCCACCGAGCCGGCCACGAACTGGAACAGTTCGGCAATCTCGGCAAGCCGGGCACGGGCATCGGCATCTTCGACCCGTGTCACCTGGATGGCCGGGTTGCCGCCAAGCATGCCCTCGAGCACCTGGCCAAAGCGGCTGGCATCGCGACCGAAGGCATCGGCCGCCTGTACCGAGGTTTCATCGCCGGCCAGCACCATGTTCACCGAGCCGAGAATACGTTCGGCCAGCAACAGCTGGCGCTGGGCCACGGCCACCTGGCTGGCCGGAGCGCCGCTCTGCAGGAGGATCTCAACCACCTTCTCGTACTCGACCTGCAGCTGCGGGACAGTCTCGGCCAGTGTCGCGGCCACCTGGTGCAAGGACAGTACGGTCTGCTCGCTGGCGAGGATGGCATCGGTGTTCTTGCGCAGGCTTTCCCAATCGCGCTGCACGGCATCCATTTCATTACGCACCGCATTCGGCGCGGCGGGCAGGCCGGTGGACCTATCGCCCTGCTTGAGGTAGCCCCAGCGCCGCTCGAAATCGTTGCGGGCGTCACTCAGCAGCTGGAATGCCAGGCTCTTGCCGGCCGCTGCCTCGGTGGCGTTCTTGGCGATTCGCTGGGACAGCACGCGCAGCTCACCCGCATGACCGATGTACTGCTTGTCGTAGTTGGACTGGGTACTGAGGTACGCGAAGTTGGCGAACAACAGGATGATCGACAGGATCAGGACGACGAACAGCGCGGTAATCTGCGCGCTGCTGCGCGAACGTGGGGGGACGGATGGGGATGCGGGCTGGTTCACGGTCGAAGTCCTTTACAACGCCACATCGAGAAAGCCCGGCGCCTGGGCCAGGGCGAACGGGCTGAAGATCGCCCAGTTGCGCTCGCGTGCGAAGTGTCCCTGGACAAAGGGCGCGGCGGCGGGGATCAACGGTTGCGGGGGTGCCAGGTCGAGGCTGTCCAGGTTGAAATGCTGCAGACCCAGCACTTCGTCCACCAGCAGGCCGGCGAACAGCGCCTCATGGTCCAGCACCAGCACTCGCCGATGCTTGCCGGACGCGGCGGCGCCCAGGCCGAAGAAGCTGCTCAGGTCCATCACCGGCAGCAAGCGGCCGCGCAGGTTGGCCACGCCGCAGACCCAGGGCTGCACGCCCGGTACCCGGCTGCTGCGCGGCTCATGCAGCACTTCGGCGACCTCGCCCATGGGCGCCACGAACCATTGCTCGACGATGCGAAAGCCGATACCGCTCCAGTGCTGTTGACGAGCCTGCTGCGAAGGCTGGTCGGCCGCCAGCAGCCGACAGCGGTGGTCGATGTCCAGCAGCAACTCGAAAGCGGTCAGAGTGGTCAAGCCTGCAGCACGCCGTTGAGCACCCGGATCAGGGTCTGCTCGTCCACCGGCTTGGTCAGGTAGCTGCGGGCGCCCTGGCGCTGGCCCCAGACCTTGTCGGTCTCCTGGTCCTTGGTAGTGACGATGATCACCGGGATGGCGCTGGTCTCGGCATCCTTGCTCAACTGGCGAGTGGCCTGGAAACCGTTCATGCCCGGCATGACGATATCCATCAGTACCGCATCGGGTTTTTCCTGGCGGGCCAGGGCCACGCCATCACCGCCGTTATCGGCCTTGAGCACCTGGTGGCCATGGTTTTCGAGCATCTGGGTCAGTTTGTACATTTCTGTCGGCGAGTCGTCGACAATCAGAATTCGGGCCATGCTGTTTTTCCTTTGAGGAAAAGAGACGCCGCAGGGGCGAGCGGCATCAGGGTGCGTGTTGTTCTTGCACGGCGAAACCGGGCACATGCTGCCTGATCGCATCGAGCAACTCTTCCTTGTTGAAAGGCTTGGTCAGGAACTGATCGGACCCGACCACCCGCCCGCGCGCCTTGTCGAACAGCCCGTCACGCGAGGACAGGAGAATGACCGGGGTGTCCTTGAATGCGCTGTTGTGCTTGATCACGGCACAGGTCTGGTAACCGTCGAGTCGCGGCATGAGCACATCGACAAAGATGATCCGCGGCTTGTGGTCGATGATCTTGGCCAGGGCGTCGAAGCCGTCGCTGGCGGTGATCACCTCGCAGCCGGCTTCGGTGAGCAGCAGCTGGGCGGTGCGGCGGATCGTGCGCGAATCGTCGATCACCATCACCTTCAGTGGTTGTTCCATAGTTGCGCTACCATCGCTGCCAGGGCGTCGCCTTCAGGGGCCGTGCGGGCCACATGCCAGGCCTTTTTAGCACACTCCGGGTAGGCATTCCATCGGCCCCCTTGACCATCGGTGCCGCCAGCGCCACCCTGACGCACTTTCATTCGAGCCACCGCGGCGACATGCCGCCAAGAGGAATTACCCCATGAGCGTTCGCCTCGGGATTGTCATGGACCCCATCGCGGGCATCTCCTACAAGAAGGACAGCTCGCTGGCCATGCTGCTGGCCGCGCAGGAACGGGGCTGGACGCTGTTCTACATGGAACAGAAAGACCTTTACCTGGGCGCCGGCCAGGCGCGGGCGCGCATGCGTCCCTTGAAGGTGTTCGCCGATCCGACGCGCTGGTACGAACTGGGCGACGAGCAGGACAGCGCCCTCGCCGACCTGCAGGTGATCCTGATGCGCAAGGACCCACCGTTCGACATGGAGTTCGTCTACAGCACCTACCTGCTCGAACAGGCAGAGAGCGAAGGCGTGCTGGTGGTCAACCGGCCACAGAGCCTGCGCGACTGCAACGAGAAACTCTTCGCCACCCGCTTCGCGCAGTGCATGGCGCCGACCCTGGTCAGCCGCCGCGCGGACATCCTGCGCGAATTCGCCGTCACCCACGGCGATGTGATCCTCAAGCCGCTGGACGGCATGGGCGGCGTCTCGGTGTTCCGCCATCGTCCGGGCGATCCCAACCTGTCGGTGATCCTCGAGACCCTGACTCAGCACGGCGCCCAGCAGATCATGGCGCAGGCCTTCCTGCCCGCGATCAGCGACGGCGACAAGCGCATCCTGATGATCGACGGCGAGCCGGTCCCGTACTGCCTGGCACGCATCCCGGCCAGTGGCGAAACCCGTGGCAACCTGGCCGCCGGTGGTCGTGGCGAGGCCCGCGAGCTGAGCGAGCGCGATCGCTGGATCGCCGCCCAGGTCGGCCCGACCCTGCGTGAAAAGGGCTTGCTGTTTGTCGGCCTCGACGTGATCGGCGACTACCTCACCGAAGTCAACGTCACCAGCCCGACCTGCATCCGCGAGATCGACGCCGCCTATGGCACCGACATCGGCGCCCAATTGATGGATGCCATTGATCGCCAGCTCAAGGCGCGCTGACAACCGACGCGGAGCTACCGGGCAGAGTGGGGTATGATGCCGGTCGTTTTTTCTGACCTGTGCCCGCTGTGCCCGCACACGCCGCTCCTGTGGTTGCTGGATACCCGATGACGTTGCCCGCAGACATTCCCGCCGACTTCCTGCCATCCCGCGCACGCCCGATGGCCCGGCTCGGCCTTACCTTGTTCCTGGCTGCCTTGGTGCACCTGGCGCTGATCCTCGGACTGGGCTTCTCCTTCGCCAAGCCCACCGAGATCCGCCGCACCATGGAGATCACCCTGGCCACCTTCAAAAGCGAGAAGGCACCGGAGAAGGCCGACTACCAGGCCCAGGACAACCAGCAGGGTAGCGGCACCCTGGACCGCAAGGCCGTGCCCAAGACCACCGAGGTGGCGCCGTTCCAGGACAGCAAGATCAACAAGGTCACGCCGCCCCCAGCCGCCAAGCCCGAAGTGCGGCCACCGCCCAAGCCTCAGCGCTCTGCCGTGACCACCCAGGCGCCCAAGCCGCACAAGGTCGAGACCACGCCGCGGGAAAGCAAGCCGCAGCCCAAGCCCAAGGCCGCGGTGCCGGAGTTCGACAGTTCTCAGCTGTCCAGCCAGATCGCCAGCCTGGAGGCCGAGCTGTCCCAGGAACAGCAGCTCTATGCCAAGCGTCCGCGCATCCACCGTCTGAACGCCGCCTCGACCATGCGCGACAAGGGCGCCTGGTACAAGGAGGAGTGGCGCAAGAAGGTCGAGCGGGTCGGCAACCTCAATTATCCCGACGAGGCGCGCCGCCAGCAGATCTACGGCAGCCTGCGGATGATGGTGTCGATCAACCGCGATGGCTCGTTGTATGAAGTGCTGATCCTCGAATCATCCGGTCGTCCCGTGCTGGATCAGGCGGCCCAGCGCATCGTGCGCCTGGCGGCGCCTTTCGCGCCCTTCACCGGTGACCTTGCGGAGTTCGACCGCCTGGAAATCATCCGTACCTGGCGCTTCGCCCGTGGCGACCGCCTGTCGAGCAATTGACAGGGTGGGCGCATGGCAAGGCGCCCGCCCATCGTCAAGGATGGGGCGGGTGACCGGTCAGACGCCAACGTGCGTCACGGCATCTTGTCAGCCTCGCCACTGGACGCCACACTATCACCCATGAAAACCCTCGCCCCGAGCTACCTCAAGCACCAGTTCCTGATCGCCATGCCGCACATGGCGGACCCGACCTTTGCCCAGACCCTGACCTACATCGTCGAGCACAATGCCAACGGTGCCATGGGCCTGGTGGTCAATCGTCCCCAGGAACTCAACCTGGCCGATATCCTGGAACAGCTGAGACCGGACGAGGAGCCCTCGGTCAGTTGCCTGCAGATCCCGATCTACAGCGGCGGCCCGGTGCAGACCGATCGTGGCTTCGTCCTGCACAGCAACGAGTGCAGCTACCAGGCCACGGTAGAACTCGAAGGGGTGTCATTGTCCACCTCGCAGGACGTGCTGTTCGCCATCGCCGAAGGGGCCGGGCCGAAACAGAGCCTGATCACCTTGGGCTACGCCGGCTGGGAAGCTGGCCAGCTCGAAGCCGAACTGGCCGACAATGCCTGGCTCAACTGCCCGTTCGACCCCGAGATCATCTTCGGCCTGGCCAACGATCGGCGCCTGGACGCCGCCGCGGCCAGCCTGGGAATCAACCTCGCCCTGCTGACCAGCCAGGCTGGTCACGCCTGATGGCTGAACTGCGACTGCTGCTGGGCTTCGACTATGGCAGCAAACAGATCGGTGTCGCCGTCGGCCAGATGGTCACCGGCCAGGCCCGCGAACTCTGCACCTTGAAAGCCCAGAACGGCGTGCCCGACTGGGAGCAGGTCGAGCGGTTGCTCAAGGAGTGGAAGCCGGATGCCATTGTCGTCGGCCTGCCCTTGAACATGGACGGCACGCCCAGCGAGATGAGCGCCCGCGCGGAAAAATTCGCACGACGCCTGCACGGCCGCTTCAACCTGCCGGTGCATACCCACGATGAGCGCCTGACCACCTTCGAGGCCAAGGGCGAACGCCTGGCCCGCGGTGGCCAGCGCGGCAGCTATCGCGACAACCCGGTCGATGCCATCGCCGCCGCCCTGCTCCTGCAAGGCTGGCTGGATGCCCATCACGGGCAATGACACGACCATCGGTTTCATGCCGGGTCAGCCCGGCGACTTGAGGAGCAAGCATGAGCCTACCCGATCCCGCCGAACTGATCCGGCAGATGGCCGTCGATCTTCGCGCCCATCTGGCCCGCCGCACCATCGTCGATCCTCGCTTCATCGGTATTCGTACCGGTGGTGTGTGGGTGGCCCAGGCCCTGCTGGACGAACTGGGCAGCGACAGTCCGCTCGGCACCCTGGACGTGTCCTTCTACCGCGACGACTTCAGCCAGAACGGTTTGCACCCGCAAGTGCGCCCGTCCGAATTACCCTTCGAGGTCGAAGGCCAGCACCTGGTCCTGGTCGATGACGTGCTGATGAGTGGCCGCACCATCCGCGCCGCGCTCAACGAACTGTTCGACTATGGCCGCCCGGCCAGTGTGACCCTGGTCTGCCTGCTCGACCTGGACGCCGGGGAACTGCCGATCCGCCCTAACGTGCTCGGCGCGACCTTGTCACTGGCCGCCCATGAACGGGTAAAATTGACCGGCCCCGCCCCGCTCGTCCTCGAGCGCCAGGACCTCGCCACCGCATCCGCCCTTTAAGAGTCCCTCGCGATGACGCCAATCGACGCCAAGCGCCCGCTACAACTCAACCATCAGGGCCAGTTGCGCCACTTCCTTTCGCTCGACGGCCTGCCCCGAGAGTTGCTGACCGAAATCCTCGATACCGCCGACTCCTTCCTCGAAGTCGGTGCCCGCGCCGTGAAGAAGGTGCCTCTGCTGCGCGGCAAGACGGTGTGCAACGTGTTCTTCGAGAACTCGACTCGCACCCGCACCACTTTCGAGCTGGCCGCCCAACGCCTGTCGGCCGACGTGATCAGCCTGAACGTATCGACCTCCTCCACCAGCAAGGGCGAGACGCTGTTCGATACCTTGCGCAACCTGGAGGCCATGGCCGCCGACATGTTCGTCGTGCGCCACGGCGATTCCGGCGCGGCGCACTTCATCGCAGAACATGTGTGCCCGGACGTTGCCATCATCAACGGCGGCGACGGTCGCCATGCGCACCCGACCCAGGGCATGCTCGACATGCTGACCATCCGCCGGCACAAGGGCGGCTTCGAGAACCTGTCCGTCGCCATCGTCGGCGATATCCTGCATTCGCGTGTAGCCCGCTCGAACATGCTGGCGCTCAAGGCGCTGGGCTGCCCGGATATTCGTGTCATCGGCCCCAAGACCTTACTTCCGATAGGTGTCGAGCAGTATGGGGTCAAGGTCTACACCGACCTGGCGCAAGGTCTCAAGGACGTCGACGTGGTGATCATGCTGCGCCTGCAGCGTGAGCGCATGGCGGGAGGGCTGCTGCCCAGCGAGGGCGAATTCTATCGCCTATTCGGCCTTACCACGGCACGCCTGGCCGGGGCCAAGCCCGATGCGATCGTCATGCATCCCGGGCCGATCAACCGTGGCGTGGAAATCGAATCGGCGGTGGCCGATGGCGCCCACTCGGTGATCCTCAACCAGGTCACCTACGGCATCGCGGTCCGCATGGCCGTGCTGTCCATGGCCATGAGCGGACAGAACGCGCAACGTCAATTCGACCAGGAGAACGCCCTGTGAGCCTCAGTATTCTCGGCGCCCGGGTCATCGACCCGAACAGTGGCCTGGACCAAGTGACCGACCTGCACCTGGAAGCCGGCAAGGTCGTCGCCATCGGCGCCGCGCCGGTCGGCTTCACGGCCAACCGCACGCTCGAGGCCCAAGGCCTGATCGCGGCGCCGGGCCTGGTCGACCTGGACGTGGCCCTGCGCGAGCCCGGCTACAGCCGCAAGGGCACCATCGCCAGCGAGACACGCGCCGCCGTGGCCGGCGGCGTCACCAGCCTGTGCTGCCCACCACTGACCCGTCCGGTGCTGGACACCTCGGCCGTGACCGAGTTGATCCTCGATCGCGCCCGTGACGCGGGTCACAGCAAGGTCTATCCGATCGGCGCCCTGACCAAGGGCCTGGAAGGCGAGCAACTGGCGGAGCTGGTTGCGTTGCGCGATGCCGGGTGCGTGGCGTTCGGCAATGGTCTCAACGAAATCTCCAACAACCGCACGTTGGCGAGAGCGTTGGAATATGCGGCGACCTTCGACCTGACGGTCGTCTTCCATTCCCAGGACCGCGACCTGTCTCAGGGCGGTCTGGCGCATGAAGGCCCGATGGCCAGTTTCCTCGGCTTGCCGGGCATCCCGGAAAGCGCCGAGACCGTGGCCCTGGCCCGCAACCTGCTGTTGGTCGAGCAGAGCGGCGTGCGCGCCCATTTCAGCCAGCTCACCAGTGCCCGAGGCGCGCGCCTGATTGCCCAGGCCCAGGCGCTCGGCCTGCCGGTCACCGCGGATGTGGCGCTGTATCAGCTCATCCTGACCGACGAGGCGCTGCGCGACTTTTCCAGCCTGTACCACGTCCAGCCGCCCCTGCGCACCGCCACGGACCGCGATGGCTTGCGCGAAGCCGTGAAGTCCGGAGTGATCCAGGCGATCTCCAGCCATCACCAGCCTCACGAGCGAGATGCCAAGCTGGCGCCGTTCGGTGCTACCGAGCCTGGGATCAGCAGTGTCGAGCTGCTGCTACCGCTGGCCATGACCTTGGTGGCGGATGGCCTGCTCGACCTGCCGACGCTGCTGGCACGTCTGAGCAGCGGTCCTGCCGCGGCATTGGCTCTGCCGGCAGGCCAGCTCAAGGTCGGCGCCGCCGCCGATCTGGTGCTGTTCGATCCGAAAGCGTCGACCGTTGCGGGCGAGCAGTGGTATTCCCGGGGTGACAACTGCCCGTTCATGGGGCACTGCCTGCCGGGCGCGGTGCGGTATACCCTGGTTGACGGGCATATCTGCCACGAGGCGTGATCCACGAAACAAGACGAGGCCGGGGCGAAGGAACGGCCGCGGCTCATGGGCATCGCGGCCCGAACATTGGCGGAGTGTCTTTGCGGGACAGCCTTTGGGTATAACCGCATGATGGCCGGCAGCGCAGCGCGTTGAGTCCTTGGCTCTCGAGATCGCTTGTGCAGCTGCCGGCCTCATCGCGGGACAAGCCCGCTCACCACCTGGTCCGCGTCGCGCTTGCGGTCTTTGTTCGCTTCGTGACAGCGCAGCAAAAAGGGCTAGGCGATCCCGCACAAGCCGCAAGCGC
>NZ_JAAMQM010000012.1 GCF_013523055.1 Pseudomonas capeferrum
GCGATTGCCCCGGCCGGATCAGCTGCCACTTTCGTAGGGCCAACCTCAGCGCCGGGCCGGCCGATCAAGGAACGGGCATTCGGGGTTCGATACTAGTAACTTGGCCTTCGGCTTCTGGAATCTTTTGTGATGCTGATGGCCCTATCGCGGGACAAGCCCGCTCGCCACCCGATGCGCGGCGCAGCGGTTAAATCCCAGTGGCGAGCGGGCTTGTCCCGCGACGAGGCCATCAGCATCACTGACGATTCAAGGCTGAAAGATAACCTCATCACTTGAAGATCGAACGCTTTTCATCACATAACCGGCGTCAAAACAGATCCGCCTGACGTACCGCAGCGGCACCGGGTAATTCCGATGCGCTGCTGTCCCATCCGGCTCAGGGCTTGTTGCCGTACCAGCGCGGGGTGTAGACCCACTGTCCACCGCCTGCCCGGCCGAAGGTGCAGGTAGTCGAGGAACCGACCAGGACCATGGTGCGCATGTCGACCATGTCCGGCTGCAGCTCACCCAGGGTGACAACCTTCAACGTCTGCCCCGGCCTGCCGATGTCGCGGCCGAGCACTACCGGCGTATGCGCTTCGCGATGGCGACGCACGATATCCAAGGCTTGCCCGAGCTGCCATGGGCGGGACCGCGAGATGGGGTTGTAGAACGCTAGCACCAGATCGGCCTGGGCGGCCAGGTCCAGACGTTTCTCGATGATCGACCATGGCTTGAGGTTGTCCGACAGCGACATCACGCAGAAGTCGTGCCCCAGAGGCGCGCCAGCCTGGGCGGCCGTGGCCAGGGAAGCCGAGACGCCGGGCAGGATCTCGAGCTCGACTCGATGCCAGGCAGGATCGGTAGATTCGTGAAGCGCCTCGAGCACGGCGGCGGCCATGGCGAACACGCCTGGATCGCCGGACGAGACCACCACGACCGAGCGGCCCCGCGCCGCAAGCTCGAACGCGTGGCGAGCGCGTTGCATCTCTTCGCGGTTGTCAGTGCAGTGCTGTACCTGATCGTCACGGAATGGCCCGGCCATGCGTACGTACGTTTCGTAGCCCAGTATGTCCTCGGCGCGCGCCAGTTCAGCCTTGACCGCAGGCACCATCAGCTCGGCGGCACCCGGTCCCAGGCCGATGACCGCCAGGCGACCCCGACCCCGGCCGATCCTCGCGGGAACGATCGGTTCAGGGGCGATGGCCATGGCCAGGCCGGATTGGGTCCGCACCTCGGCCCCTCCAAGCATGTGGGCAGCCATGTGCTCCAGGCTTGTTGCTTCTGGGGCGAAGCGCAGCGCTACGCCCAGTTCGCGCGCAGCCTCATGCAAACTCGGCTCTGCCATCTGCGTCTCGCAGGCCAGCAGGCAGGCCAGCGATTGCTGGGCGATGCCGGCGGCATGCAACGCTTCGTGCACGAGGTCGGCAAGGGCCGGGGCTGCCGCATCGACGGCCACCAGCACGGAACGTGGATAGATCCGCAACTCGTCACGGCTGGACGGGCGTAGTGAGCAGCCCACATGAATGGTCCGTTGCGCGGTGTCGCTGGCGGGCAGTTGCGCTGCGTCCAGCCAAGGCGCCGAGCCTTCGATACGTACCATCTCTCCGGCCAGCAGGTCGGACACGAAGCGCTTGCCCTGCTCAAGATCGTCCAGGGCATATCCCTGGGGCGGATTGAGCAGGCAGGTACCGAAACGCAGTTCGCCGCTGGTAGTGATCGCGGGCACCACGTCCAGCGCCTCAGCCATCTCGCGAGCCATAAGGTTCACCCCGGCCAGGCCACCGAGCAGCGGCACGACCGCGCTACCGTCTTCGGCGACTGCCAGGACCGGCGGCTCGACACCTTTTTCCGTGAGCAGCGGCGCCAGCGTGCGGATGACGATACCTGCCGCGCACAGGGCGATGATCGGGGTGTCCTGCTGATACAGCGCACGCAGGGTATCGCCAAAGGATTCGTACTGGCGGTCGACCTGTTCGGTTCGTCCTGCCAGGCCATGGATCGACGCCTGCGGGTACAACGCCTGGATGCGCCGCGCCGTGGCCAGGCTGCCAGGCCCGAGAACGACGATGGCGGGTGCCTTGCGCATGCTCATCCCTGCCATTTTTCACCCGGTACGATGATCAGCGAGAAATACGGAGAAGACTGTGGATCGACATCGTCCAGCGGCACGATCTTCTGGTTGCCCATGGTCGCCCGCTCCACATAGAGCGCACGCTTGTCCAGGCCGAGTTCGGTCAGTGCCTGACGAACCTTGGGGAAGTTGCGCCCCAGCTTCATGACCACCGCCGCATCGGCGTCGGCCAGGCGGCGCTTGAGTTCTTCCGGGGGCAGTACGCCCGACAGCACCGACAGGCTCTGGTTGCGGTAGACCAGCGGCGCGCCGAGGACGGACGCGCCACCGAGCATGGAGCAGACCCCAGGGATCACTTCGGTCTCGAAGCGCTGGGCCAGGCGATCATGCAGATACATGTACGAACCGTAGAAGAACGGGTCGCCTTCGCAGATCACCGCCACATCGCGGCCAGCGTCCAGATGGGCCGCGACGCTCAGGCTGGCTTCGTCGTAGAAGTCACTGATCACCTGCTCATAGGACAGCGGTGCCGGAAGCACCTCGGTCGTCACCGGATAGACCAGCGGCAGCAGGATCTGCTGGCTCTGCAAGTGCGCCTCGATGATGCCAAAGGCGTTGCCACGCTTGCCCTTGGCGACGAAATACGCCACCACCGGTGCCTCGCGCAGCAGGCGCAGGGCCTTGACCGTGATCAGCTCCGGATCGCCGGGACCCACGCCCAGACCGAACAGACGTCCACGTGGCTGCATCACTCCACCTCCGTGGCCAGGGCATTCACCGCGGCAGCCGCCATTGCGCTACCACCGAGACGGCCCTGCATGATCACGAAAGGAACACCTCGGCTGTCGGCGGCCAGCATTGCCTTGGACTCGGCGGCGCCGACGAAGCCGACCGGGAAGCCCAGGATCAAGGCCGGCTTGGGCGCACCGGCGTCGAGCATTTCAAGCAGGTAGAACAAGGCCGTCGGCGCGTTGCCGATCACCACGACGCTGCCTGCCAGGTGCGCACGCCACAGCTCGAGCGCCACCGCCGAACGGGTATTGCCCGCCTCGACGGCCAGGCCCGGCACGCTTGGATCACGCAGGGTGCAGATGACCGGATTGTTCGCCGGCAGACGAGCTCGGGTGACCCCTTCGGCCACCATGTGCGCGTCACACAGGATCGGCGCGCCCTTGGCCAACGCTTCGCGACCGGCAGTCCCGGCACCTGGCGAGAACTGCAGGCCGTCGATGGCATCGACCATGCCGCAGGCGTGGATCACGCGCACGGCGAGTTTTTCCAGATCGGCGGGGATGCGGTCGAGCCGGGCCTCCTCGCGAATGATGCGGAAGGAATTGCGATAGATCTCCTGACCATCGCGGATGTAGTCAATCATCAAGGTGCTCCGTCGGCAGGTCGAGCATGGCGCCTGCTTCTTTCAAGGTAAGGTCGCGCGCGCGCAGGGCACCGAAGCCGGGCTTGCTGGCGTCGCGCAGATACAGGTCGTAGCGGCCCGGGGCGCGGGCCAGCAAGGTCGCCGGGGCGACATGGGCCACGGCGCAGGAACGTTGGCAGCCACTGAGGTGGACGCTGGCGGGTGCGCCGGGCTGAAGCAGGCTCGACAGGATCAGGGCATCGCCCTTGGTATCGGCCAGCCCCTTGGCGCAGCCACTGGACCCCGTACAGGCGACCATGCGAGCGAGGGGTTGCTCATGCTCGCAGAGCAAGCCCAGCGCAGTCATCTGTGCCTGCACCGTCATTGCTGATGCGGGCTCGAGATTGACCAACATCAGGCTCTGCCAAGGAGTGATCCGCAGGCTGCCGTCGCCAGATTCGCGGGCCAGGCGCGCGCCCCCCCTGAGCATCGCAGGCGTCAGCCGGCCCAGAGGTGGAGCGGCGCCGAGCGCGACACGCCGGGGTTGAAGCTGGGGCAACACGCCCAGCCAGGGGCTGGTGGCCGTGGGACGACGATAGGCGAGCACGGCGGCATCGCGGCGCACGTCCAGGCCAAGGCCCTCGATGAAGTGTCCTGGTGGACAGCTTGCCAGCAACTGGCGCATGCGCGATTGCTCCACGCTGGCCAGGTCGAGGAATCGCTCCAGCACCGCCTGTACGAGGCTCACGCCCTCGGCGGCGCGCACCGCGCCAAGGGCCTGGCTCTGCGCCGGGCAGCCCGCCAGGCCGAACGCCAGCCAATCCTGCCCGTCCAGGCGCATCACGGACAGCCACAGGTCATGGGGGTGTTCGAGCATGGCCAGATCTTCGCCGGCATCCAGTTGAACGGCGAACTTGGCCGATAGTTGATGAAAGCGCGGCGTGCCTTCGAGCAGCTCGAGAATCTCCCTGGCCAATGGCCGGGCATCGAAACGCATGGCGCGATCAAGGCCGGCAAGCGGGCTGAGCATGAGGTTGCGCACATCATCGCCAGCAGCATCGCGCGGGCCCAGGCCGGCCACGAGCAACCGCTCGACCAGGGCGCGGTGGTCTGCGCCGATACCGCGGATCTGCAGGTTGCCCCGGTTGGTCGCCTCGATGGTTCCCGAGGCGTGGCGTTCGGCGGCGTCGGCCACGGCATCGGCCTGGTCGGCCAGGAGTACGCCGCCAGGCAGCTTGATCCGGCAGATGCCGCCATCGCGCGCGGCGACGATGCGCCACAACCCCGGACAAGCGGAGGGGCGAGGAGCAATATCAGGGGTGATGGCCTGCTTCAAGACGGTATCCGGCAATCGTGAAAGAGCGCTTCAGTGTAGAAGGCGCGGTATTATGCCTGCTTTGTCCGACAGCATGAAAAGTCTGCGGTCGAACAGCGGTGAATGAGGAAGTGGCATGGCGCCCTGGCTGACAGTAGTGGGTATCGGTGAAGACGGTTTCAGCGGCCTGGGCAAACCTGCCCGGCGCGCGCTGCTGGGCGCTGGAAGGATCGTCGGTAGCCCGCGCCAGCTGGCACTGTTACCTCGTTGCATCACAGGCGAGCGCCTGCCCTGGCCCAGCCCGTTCTCCCTGGCGCCAGTGCTGGCCCTGCGCGGTGAAGCGGTGTGCGTGCTGGCCAGCGGCGACCCGATGTTCTACGGCGTCGGCGCCAGCCTGGTGCGGCAGGTGGCCGCCGAGGAAATGCAGGTATTGTCCACGCCGTCCTCCTGCTCGCTGGCCGCCGCGCGCCTGGGCTGGCCGCTACAGGACGTGCAGGTGGTGTCGCTGGTGGCGCGTCCATCGGCCGCGCTCAATGCTCACCTCTACAGCGGCGTCCATCTGCTGGTGCTGAGCAACGATGGCGACAGCCCCGCGCAGATCGCCGCCTTGTTGCGTGAGCGCGGCTTCGGACCCAGCCGGATGCAGGTGTTCGAGCACCTGGGCGGAGCGCAGGAACGTCGCCTGACGGGTAGCGCCGACGACTGGCCGCATTCCCCGGCGGCCGCGCTGAACCTGGTCGCCATCGAATGCCGCGCTTCAGCGTCCGCGCAGCGCTTGTCCCCTGTGGTCGGCCTGCCGGACAGCGCCTTTCGTCACGATGGCCAGCTGACCAAGCGCGACGTGCGCGCCATCACCCTCGCGCGCTTGGCGCCACGACCGGGCGAGCTGCTCTGGGACGTCGGCGCGGGCTGTGGCTCGATCGGGATCGAGTGGATGCGTGCTCACCCCAGTTGCCGCACGCTGGCGATCGAAGCCGACGCGGGCCGCCAGGCGATCATCGAGCACAACCGCGACAACCTGGGTGTTCCTGGCCTGCAGCTGGTGCGTGGCAAGGCCCCGCAAGCCTTGCAGGGGCTGGAGCGACCCGATGCGATTTTCATCGGTGGCGGCGTGACGCGCGAGGGCATGCTGCAACAGTGCTGGGATCACCTGCTACCGGGTGGGCGGCTGGTCGCCAATGCCGTGACCCTGCAAAGTGAACTGGCCCTGATGAACTGGCGCGAGCGCCATGGCGGCGAGCTGACCCGGATTCACGTTGCCCAGGCCCAGCCTTTGGGAGCCTTCGATACCTGGCGCCAGGCCTTGCCCATCACCCTGCTCGAAGTGATCAAGCCCGCCGATGCGTGAAGAAACCCGCGAACAGGCCGCCCCGCTGCGTAGCGGCCTGACCACCGGCAGCTGCGCCACCGCCACGAGCCTGGCGGCAGCGCGCCTGTTGCTCACTGGCCAATGCGACGATGCCGTGCAGATCATTCTGCCCAAGGGCAAGCAGGTGCAGATGCGCCTGGAGTTCTGTCGTCTTGACGGCGAGCGCGCCGAGGCCGGTACGCTTAAGGATGCCGGTGACGATCCCGATGTCACCCATGGCGCCCTGCTCTACAGCCAGGTACGCCTGCTCGAACAGCCCGGTGTCCGTTTTGTCGCAGGCCAGGGCGTGGGTACGGTGACCCGCCCAGGGTTGGTACTGCCCGTCGGTGAGCCCGCCATCAATCCGGTGCCTCGGCGGATGATCGGCGAACACTTGCAGGCCTTGGCGGACGAATGCGCCTACAACGGTGGCTTCGAAGTCACGGTCAACGTGCGCGACGGTGAACAGCTGGCGCTCAAGACCATGAACCCGCGTCTGGGCATACTCGGCGGCCTGTCGATCCTGGGTACCAGCGGTATCGTCAGGCCGTTCTCCTGCGCCGCCTATATCGCCTCGATCCAGCAGGGCATCGATGTCGCCCATACCAACGGCTATACGCACATCGCCGCCTGCACCGGCAATGCCAGCGAAGACACCATGCGCCAGGTCTACGGACTGCCGGAAATCGCCCTGATCGAGATGGGCGACTTCGTCGGCGCCGTGCTCAAGCATCTGCGCAAGGTGCCCGTACCGCGCCTGAGCCTGTGTGGCGGCTTTGGCAAGATCAGCAAGTTGGCTGCCGGGCACATGGACCTGCACAGTCGGCACTCCAGCATCGACCTGCCACAGCTGGCGGGCTGGGCCGCGGATATCGGCGCCGACCAGGTTCTGCAGAATGCGATCAAGGCAGCCAATACCAGCCAGCAGGCCCTCGCATTGGCGCATGTTGAAGGTATTGCCTTGGGTGATGCCGTGTGCGCGCATGCGCTGGCTTTCGCCCGTAGCATCGTCCCGGCGCAGGTGCAGGTCGAAGTCTTCGCCATCGATCGCCAGGGTGGCATCGTGGGTCGGGCAGCCGCGCAATGAACGGGCGAATCCTGTTGCTCGGAGGTGTCACCGAGGCGTTGGCAATCGCACGGCGTCTGGGCCCGGAGCATGTCTACAGCCTCGCCGGGATCGGTCGCGTGCCTCGGGACCTGGCGTGCCAGGTTAGGGTCGGAGGTTATGGGGGCGCCGAAGGCTTGGCCGAGTACCTGCGTGAGGCGGGTATCGGGCTGTTGATCGACGCTACCCATCCCTACGCGGCACAGATAAGCCGCAATGCCGCTTCTGCTGCCGCAGCGGTGGGTATCCCCTGCTGGACCCTGCGCCGTCCTGTCTGGCAGGCGCAGCCAGACGACGACTGGCGTGAGATCGAGAATTGGGCCGGGCTGTTGCAAGCCTTGGCACCCTTCCAACGACCGCTGTTCACTCTGGGTCGTGAACCGTTGCAGCACCTTGACGAGATCCCGGCGCATCAGTTCTGGACCTTGCGCGCGCTGGAGGCCTGTCCGGGCAATGAGCGTTGTGAAGTGATAGGCGCCCGAGGTCCATTCCTGCTCGAGGACGAGCGCGCATTGTTCGAGCGTGGCCGGTTCGACGTGCTGGTGAGCAAGAACAGCGGCAGTACGGCTACCGAGCCGAAACTGGTCGTGGCACGCGAACGCGGGGTCCCGGTGCTGGTGCTCAAGCGGCCGGAGCTGCCGCGGGTGGATCGAGAGTTCGGTTCTGTAGAAGGGCTGTTGGGGGCGCTTGAGATCTAAAGAGTGGTCAGGCAAAGCGCTGATAGATGTGCTGCTGTGTAATGGGACGAACCTGCCAGTCAGGAGTGGCATCCAACGGCTTTGCAGCGTATATCCCATTGTCATATACATTGTTCAACCTAAACTCTAGACATACATTATCGCTTCCAAAGGAGGTATTTCATGGAGCAAGGTGCTGTCTTCAAAAGCAACCGTAGCCAGGCCATCCGATTGCCAAAATCCGTTGCCCTTCCCGATGACATAACACGAGTCGATATTGTGGCGGTCGGTCGTACCCGCATCATTTCGCCTGCTGGCGAGGCGTGGGACAGCTGGTTTGACGGCGATAGCGCAAGCTGTGATTTCATGGCGGCCCGAGAGCAGCCTGACGATCAGGAGCGAGAAGGATTCTAATGCTCAGGTACATGCTGGACACGAACATCTGCATTTTCACCATCAAAAACAAACCGCAAATCATGCGTGAGGCGTTCAATCGCTATTGTGGCCAGTTGGCAATCAGTAGCGTTACCCTGATGGAACTGATGTTCGGTGCCGAGAAATCCGCTGCCCCTCAACGCAACCTGGCCATAGTCGAGGGCTTTGCCGTCCGGCTTGAAGTCCTCGACTATGACAGCCAGGCCGCAGTACACAGTGGGCAGCTCCGGGCAGAATTAGGCAGGGCGGGAACACCGATTGGCCCTTATGACCAGATGATCGCCGGGCATGCCCGTGCTCTTGGTCTGGTGCTTGTGACTCACAATATGCGCGAGTTCGAGCGCGTCCCGGGCCTGCGACTGGAGAACTGGGTTTTGCCGGACCAAGGCTGACTGCCGAATGTTGGCCGCCAGCCCAGGCCTCCTGAGTCTATCTATTGATGCTTGTTCATCGTGAGCTCCATGTCATTGACGATCGCATTGGCAAATGCTCTCAGATATTGAGCGGCGCCAGGTGCTTACTGGTCCCCTTCGATGGCGCCCTCCCGCACCCGGTGGCGAACGCGTCCCAGAAGGATGGGGAGCTGCTCCAGCGCACGATGAAAGGGCACACCGGCCTGAATGCGAAACAGCTCCTCAGCCGGATCCTGGCTCGTGGAAAATGTTTCAGCGCCAGTGGTAACCAGAGTCTCTGGGTCGTTGAGCATTTCATCACTCCTCGACTTCTTGAGCTCACAGCCTGGAAAGCGAATGCTCGATCAGTGCCTGGGCCATTTCGACCGAGTCCATCGCATTGCCCAGCATGTACTTGCCTGATTCACCGGCATGGCTGCGGCAGTACTCGTCGAGTGTTTCCTCGAGGCCTCTGATCAACTCGCTGGCATAGGCCAGGGCGTCTGGAGGGATCATTTCGGAGTGGATGGAGAAGTAGGGTGTGGCGATGATTTTCAGAGGATTAACGGAGTGCGGTGGATCAGGGACGATCTTTTTCATGGCATAGCTCCTATATCTCTTAAGGATCTGCCTCCGACATCCCTCTCACAGAAGTGGGTGGCAGCCATACGCGGGGTGAGAGACCGGTAGATATAGGAAACCCGGCCAGACCGAAGCCTGCCCGCGCACAGCTGCCATAACTAGCTGCATCGCTATCTACACGGGCTCTCACAGCCGGTCGTCGATTTAACGACTTGGGGAAATTAGCCCGGTAGTGTTTTCATAACAATACAGAACCGGCGGCAACGTGCGTAGGATAATTCTCAAGCATCGAAGACATGAAGGACTTGGTTGCAATTTCAGAAAAGCCTGATGCTTGCACCGAAATGCACCCCGATCCAAACATGCGGCCTGTTGCACTGCCATTCGGATACCCCGCGCCGCCTTCATGCTGAACTACAGAGGAATTCACGGTAGTTGCCGCCTCAGCTCTCTCGCCATCACGGTAGATGTTCCTCAGGTGAAGGCCGATGTTGTCGCGAAGAGCTCAGCCATTTGTCACTGAGTAAGCCATACGGTGTCCCCATGTAGTCTAACTTCCACATCGCGATCGCCCTGACGATAAAGGGGGACTGATTCATGCCGCTTCCTTTAACTCGATGGGCAAAGCCAACCCATTTGAGGCTGCAACGACGCCGGGTGTGTGGCACTTCACCGCACCCCGGCATTTTTGCCTATACTCGGCGCTACAATAGCCCCTGATTCCTGACCGGATCTCTCCATGTCCCCACATCGGCCCACCTTGGCGTGGATCGCCTGCCTGGCAGTGCTGTTCAATCTGCTGGCCATGCCGTTGTCCTCAGCCGCCTCCAAAGGGCCGGCCGAGCAGCTGCTGTGGGGCGCTTTCTGTTCCGGCCTCGCGGGCAAGGCCAAGATCGATGTCCAGGCGCTGGCCAAGATCGACCTCGGCCAGCACGGCGACGATCACGCCAGCCCGCAGCATTGCTGGTGCTGTTCCGGCGCCGCGTCGCTGCTTGGGTTGCCTGGCCATGCCCCACAACTGCGCTGGCCGCCAGCATTCGAGCACGGCACCCTGCCCCGCCTGGCATTCCACGATTCCTCGCCACGCCAGCAATGGCCACCGCTCAATCCACGTGCTTCCCCGATCGCCTGAGTTCGTTGCGCCGCTTCCCACGAACCTGAACAGATCGGAGTTCCATCATGCTCAAGCATGCCCTCGTCGTGGCCGTCCTGCTGCTGCCCGGCGCCTTCGCCAATGCCCATGAATACACCCAGGGAGATCTGCATATCGCACACCCCTGGTCCCTGGAACTGCCACCGAACGCGCCCAATGTCGCGGCCTATTTCATCGTGCACAACAATGGCTCCGAGGATGACCGCCTGCTCGGCGTCGACAGTCCGATCACCGACGATGCGCAACTGCACGAGCATGTGAAGACGACCTCCGGCCTGATGAAGATGCAGCCGGTGTCGAGCGTCGAGGTTGCCGCTGGCCAGGACCTGACGTTCATGCCCAGTGCCTATCATGTGATGCTCATGCAGCCCAAGGACCGTAGCCTGCTTCGCGAAGGCAAACGCTTCCCGCTGACCCTGCACTTCGAGAAGGCCGGCGACATCACGGTGGACGTCGCGGTGCAGAAGCAGGCGCCTCCCGCTCAGGGCCACGACCACGCGCATTGATCGGTAGGCGAATTTCGTCATGAGCCTCTTGCGCGGCCGCAGCGCCTCCACCCACCCCCCACGGCACAGGCGCGCCGGTGGAGGATGGCTGAGCCTGTTCGCCATGTGGATGATCTTCATCGGACCACTGGTTTCCCAGTCGATGCCGATGGAGCACCACGCCGGCATGAACATGCCGATGGCGGAGGGCCACCACCACGATGAAAGTGGCCCTCCTGCGCCTGCCGACGATGGACAACTGCACGTACTGTGGGAAAAGTGCGGTTATTGCAGCCTGCTGTTCAACTGTCCGGCGCTGCCGGAAACCCTCAGCCCCCTGGCCATCGGTGCAGTCGTTGCAACTGCCATCAGCCTGCCTTCTCCGTTACCAGGCCACGCGCGCCAGGCGGTCTTCCCTGGCGCCCGCAGTCGCGCGCCGCCCCTGTCGATCAGCGTCTGAGCATCTTTTACCCGCCAGAGGCCACAGGCCTTTGTGCGTACTCATGACTGATCGACTGGAATCACTATGTCCGGCTGCACGCTCCTGCTTCGTCTTTCCCTGCGAGGGTCCATCGCTACCCTTTGCGGAACGTTGTTCACGCCCCTGGCCCTGGCCTCCGAGCCGAGTCACGAAGGCCATGATCCTGAACTGGCCGAATTGAGCCCGACCGTCATCACCGCCGTCGCTCCAAGCTCGCCCCTGACCATCGTCACCAACCCCAAGGATCCACGCCAACCGGTCCCGGCCAGCGACGGCGCGGACTATCTCAAGACCATCCCTGGCTTTTCGGCCATCCGCTCGGGCGGCACCAATGGGGATCCGGTGCTGCGTGGCATGTTCGGCTCGCGCTTGAACATCCTCGCCAACGGCGGCGTCATGCTCGGCGCCTGCCCGAATCGCATGGATGCCCCGACCTCTTACATCTCCCCGGAAACCTATGACCGTCTGACCGTCATCAAAGGCCCGCAAAGCGTCATCTGGGGGCCAGGTGGCTCGGCCGGGACCATCCTCTTCGAGCGCGAGCCGGAGCGATTCGGGGAGCTCGGCAGCCGGCTCGACGCCAGCGTGCTGGTCGGCTCGAACGGGCGCTTCGACAAGGTCCTGGACACCGCTGTCGGCAACAGTCAGGCCTACGCACGCTTCGTCGGCAATCAGTCACGCTCGGACGACTACGACGACGGCCGCGGTGACGACGTGCCCTCGCGCTGGGACAAGTGGAACGGCGACGCGACGCTGGGCTGGACGCCCGATGCCGACACCCTGCTCGAGCTCACCGCAGGCAAGGGCGATGGCGAGGCCCGCTATGCCGGACGCGGCATGGATGGCTCGCAGTTCAAGCGTGAAAGCCTGGGCCTGCGCTTCGAGAAGTCGAACCTGGGCGAGGTGCTGGACAAGGTCGAGGCGCAGGTCTACTACAACTACGCCGATCACGTGATGGACAACTACAGCCTGCGTACGCCCTCCGGTAGCGGCATGATGGGCATGCCCATGGTCAGCAACGTCGACCGCCGCACCCTAGGCGCGCGAATCAAGGCCACCTGGCGCTGGGCCGACGTGCAATTGATCAGCGGTATCGATGCGCAGACCAATGAGCATCGCAAACGCGGCGGCATGGGCGTCGATGCGCACAAGGGCCAGGCGTGGACCAAGGACGCCGACTTCCATAACTACGGAGCGTTCGGCGAACTGACCTGGTACGCCAGCGCCGAGGACCGGGTGATCACTGGTGCGCGCCTCGACCGCGCCTCTGCCCGCGACTTCCGACAAGGTATCGCCACTGAAGGCGATACGCGTGCGGACACCCTTCCCAGCGGTTTCGTGCGCTACGAGCACGACATGCCGTCGATGGCTGCCACTACCTACATCGGCCTTGGCCACGCCCAGCGCTTTCCCGATTACTGGGAGCTGTTCTCGCCCAGCCAGGGTCCCGCGGGTTCGACCAATGCCTTCGACGGCATCAAGCCGGAGAAGACTACCCAGCTCGACCTGGGCATCCAGTACCGTGGTGAACGCCTGGAAGCCTGGGCGTCCGGCTATGTGGGGCAGATTCGCGATTACATCCTGTTCGACTACCGGCCCGGCATGATGGGCGTGACTTCGCAGGCGCAGAACATCGATGCCCGGATCATGGGCGGCGAACTGGGCGCGGCATACAAGCTGAGCGAGCACTGGAAAGCGGATGCGACCCTGGCCTACGCTTGGGGCAAGAACAGCAGTGATGGCAATGCGCTGCCACAAATGCCGCCACTGGAAAGCCGCCTGGGCCTGAGCTACAGCCGCGAGGCCTGGAGCATGGGAGCCTTGTGGAGGCTGGTCGCGGCACAGAACCGTGTTGCCGAGAACCAGGGCAATGTCGTGGGCAAGGACTATGAAAAAAGCGCGGGCTTCGGTGTGTTCTCGCTCAATGGCGCCTACAAGGTCAACAGGCACCTCAAGCTCAGTGCCGGTGTCGACAACTTGTTCGACAAAGCCTACGCGGAGCATTTGAACCTGGCCGGAAATGCCGGGTTCGGCTATCCGGCAGCCGACCCTCAAGCGGTCAACGAGCCGGGACGGACCTTGTGGACCAAGGCCGACCTGAGTTTCTGATCCTACTTCGGGCGCGGCCTGCAGGTCGCGCCTCACTTGGCTGATATGGGAGTGCTCCATGAGCGGACCACGGATTTCCTTCTACAACCTTGCCTGGCGCTGGCATTTCTACGCCGGGCTGTTCGTCGCCCCTTTCATGATCCTGCTGGCGCTGACCGGGATCGTCTATCTGTTCAAGCCGCAGCTTGATCCATTGCTGTACCGCGACCTGATGGTGGTCGAGGCCGGCCATCACCGACAGAGCGCCGACAGCCTGATGCAACAGGTTCACCAGGCTTATCCCAAGGGCCATGTGGGCCAATACCTGCCCGCAGTGAATGCCCAACGCAGCGCCCAGTTCGTGGTGCATGATGCGGGCCGCGAGCTCAACGTCTTCGTCGACCCCTACAGCGGCAAGGTGCTTGGCGAGCAGGATGCCAAATACAACCTTCAGGCCGTGGCGCGAGCACTGCATGGCGAGCTGATGATCGGGACGGTCGGCGATCGACTGGTGGAACTGGCTGCGGGCTGGGGCATTGTGCTCGTGGTATCGGGCGTCTACCTCTGGTGGCCGCGAGGACGAAAGACTGGCGGGGTCTTCTGGCCACGCTTCAATGCCCGTGGACGCCTGCTCTGGCGCGACCTGCACGCGGTGAGCGGATTCTGGGGCGCTGGGTTGCTTCTGTTGATGCTGCTCAGCGGCATGACCTGGACCGGCCTATGGGGCAAGCAGTACGCCGACTTGTGGAATCGCTTCCCGGTCGCCATGTGGAACGATGTGCCGCAGTCCGACCAGCAGGCACGCGAGCTGAACGAGGCACACCGCCAGACCGTGCCCTGGGCGATGGAAAACACGCCCATGCCGCAGTCCGGCGCCCATGCCGAGCATGCCGGCCATCACATGATGTCCAGCGCACCGGCCGCGCCGCAGATGAGCCTGCAACAGGTCGAGGACATTGCCAATGTGCGCAAGGTCGAGCCTGGCTACAGCATCACGATGCCCACTACCGCCGAGGGCGTCTTTACGATCGCGGTCTTCGCCGACGATCCGCGCAACGACGCGACCCTGCACGTTGACCAGTACACCGGCAAGGTCCTGGCCGACGTGCGCTGGCAAGACTACGGTCCTGTCGCGCGGGCTACCGAGATGGGGGTGATGCTGCACGAGGGCAAGATGTTCGGGCCGGTGAACCAGCTGATCATTCTGCTGGTGTGTCTGATGATTTTGCTGGGTGCTGTGAGCGGGTTGGTGATGTGGTGGAAACGCCGGCCAGCCAATGGCCTTGGCGTGCCACTGCTGCGTCATGATCTGCCACGGTGGAAGGTTGCCACGGCGGTGATGCTGGTGCTGGGGATCGGCTTTCCGCTGGTGGGGGTGTCGATGCTGGTGATGTGGCTGGTGGATAGCCTGGTGGTGCATCGGCAGCGGGTGTTGCTGCGGGTTTGAGGGGGATTGAGCCGAGTCCTTTCAAAAGGTCTGTTCTGGGCGTTTCGGGGGCTGCGATAGTGGGAAGCGCCTGGATGCCGGTGCTTCCACGACCAGCTGGTTGGAAAGTCGATTGCATTGCCAGGCAAGGCCTGCGGCCTCGATCGCAGGCAAGCCAGCTCCCACTGAGGCCCGAGGTGCCCAAAGTGCAGCGGCGTGTCAGATAGGCCGGCCCTGCGTCTGTAGGCAAGCCCTTCAGAAACTACGACGAACGCAAGCATCAGCATCCACTGACACAGCGCTGCACCTTGGGCACCTCGGGCCCCAGTGGGAGCTGGCTTGCCTGCGATCGAGGCCGCAGGCCTCGCCTGGCAATACAGCCGCGCCTGCACCCCGTTGCTTGCGGGAACGCAGGAATCCAGACGAAATCGTCCCCACACCAAAACCCGTTCAACCCTACGACTTTGTTTCCAATTGAGACGACGTGTCATGCCCTCAGCCGAAACCCACGTGATAGCCTATCCGGCTGTTCCCGCACAACAAGACTGACCCTCAATGGAATGCAGCCAATGACCCGGACCTCATCCACTCCTCCCGATGAGCAACACCTGCAACGCAACCTGACCAACCGCCATATCCAGCTGATCGCCATCGGTGGCGCCATCGGCACCGGCCTGTTCATGGGCTCGGGCAAGACCATCAGCCTGGCGGGACCGTCGATCATCTTCGTCTACATGATCATCGGCTTCATGCTGTTCTTCGTCATGCGCGCCATGGGCGAACTGCTGCTGTCGAACCTGAACTACAAGTCGTTCATCGACTTCTCCGCCGATCTGCTGGGTCCCTGGGCCGGCTATTTCACCGGCTGGACCTACTGGTTCTGCTGGGTGATCACCGGGATCGCCGATGTGATCGCCATCGCCGCCTACTCGCAGTTCTGGTTCCCCGACCTGCCGCAGTGGATACCCGCGCTGACCTGCGTCGGTATCCTGCTGTCGCTGAACCTGATCACCGTGAAACTGTTCGGCGAGGTCGAGTTCTGGTTCGCCATGATCAAGATCGTCGCGATCCTCGGCCTGGTCGCCACCGGCCTGTACATGGTCTTCACCGGCTTCCAGTCGCCAAGCGGCAGCACCGCCAGCCTGGCCAACCTGTGGAACGACGAAGGCATGTTCCCTCATGGCGTGATGGGCTTCTTCGCCGGTTTCCAGATCGCCGTGTTCGCCTTTGTCGGTATCGAACTGGTGGGCACTACCGCCGCCGAAGCGAAGAACCCCGAGCGTACCCTGCCGCGGGCAATCAACTCGATCCCGGTGCGAATCATCGTCTTCTATGTGCTGGCGCTGATCGCCATCATGGCCGTGACGCCCTGGCGCGACGTGGTACCGGGCAAGAGCCCGTTCGTGGAGCTGTTCGTCCTGGCCGGCCTGCCGGCCGCGGCCAGCATCATCAACTTCGTGGTACTGACCTCGGCCGCGTCCTCGGCCAACAGCGGGGTCTTCTCCACCAGCCGCATGCTGTTCGGGCTGGCTCAGGAAGGCGATGCACCCAAGGCGTTCGAGAAACTGTCGCAACGCAGCGTACCGGCCAATGGCTTGTACTTCTCCTGCATCTGCCTGCTGCTGGGGGCAGTGCTGATCTACCTGATTCCGGACGTGGTCGAAGCCTTCACCCTGGTTACCACGGTGTCGGCGCTGCTGTTCATGTTCGTATGGACGCTGATCCTGCTGTCGTACCTGAAATACCGCGCCCAGCGCCCCGCCCTGCACCAGGCCTCCAAGTACAAGATGCCCGGCGGGCGGGTGATGTGCTACGTCTGCCTGGCGTTCTTCGCCTTCATCCTGGTGCTGTTGAGCCTGGAAGACGACACGCGCAAGGCCTTGATCGTCACTCCGGTCTGGTTCGTCCTGCTGGTCGTGACCTATCAGTTCGTGCGTAGCAAACGTCATGCGCGTAGCGTCGTACGCGACACGCAAAACAACTGAGGTCCCCATCCCTGGAGGGATCCATCCCTCCAGCAGACAAACTACAGGCAAACGAGCGCACAGCATCAGCGTGAGCCAATGCTGTGCAATCGGCCCTGGCTGCACCACCATGGATCTTCCTATCCCCCCTGCAGTACCCTTCAACCCCCGCCATCATTGGCCTTGCCCACTTGTACACAAGTCGGCACACCACTTGCACTAGCCCTCTCCCGAGTCGCCACACCCTCGAACAACAACGGAGAGAGCACATGAAGCGTCGCAGTCTGATCAAGGCCGTCACCCTCAGCGCCGGCCTGGCCGCCATGGGGATGAGCTGGACCCTGCAAGCCGCCGAGACCATCAAGGTCGGTATCCTGCACTCGCTTTCCGGGACCATGGCGATTTCCGAGACATCGCTCAAGGACATGGCCTTGATGACCATCGACCAGATCAACGCCAAGGGCGGCGTCAACGGCAAGATGCTCGAGCCGGTGGTCGTGGACCCCGCGTCCAACTGGCCGCTGTTCGCCGAGAAGAGCCGGCAGTTGCTGACTCAGGACAAGGTCGCGGTGGTGTTCGGTTGCTGGACGTCGGTGTCACGCAAGTCGGTGCTGCCCGTGTTCGAGGAGCTCAATGGCTTGTTGTTCTACCCGGTGCAATACGAAGGCGAAGAGCTGTCGCCGAATGTCTTCTACACCGGCGCGGCGCCGAATCAGCAGGCGATTCCGGCGGTGGAATACCTGATGAGCGAGGACGGCGGCGCTGCCAAGCGTTATTTCCTGCTTGGCACCGACTACGTCTATCCGCGCACCACCAACAAGATCCTGCGCGCTTTCCTGCACAGCAAGGGCGTGGCCGACAAGGACATCGAAGAGGTCTACACGCCGTTCGGGCACAGCGATTACCAGACCATCGTGGCCAACATCAAGAAATTCTCGGCGGGCGGCAAGACGGCGGTCATCTCAACCGTCAACGGCGATTCCAACGTGCCGTTCTACAAGGAACTGGCCAACCAGGGCCTGAAGGCTACCGATGTACCGGTGGTGGCCTTCTCGGTGGGGGAAGAGGAATTGCGCGGTATCGACACCAAGCCCCTGGTCGGCCATCTGGCGGCGTGGAACTACTTCGAGTCGGTGGATAACCCGACCAATCAGCGATTCGTCGCCGACTGGAAGGCCTACGCCAAGGCGAAGAACCTGCCGGGCGCCGATAAGGCCGTGACCAACGATCCGATGGAAGCCACCTACGTGGGCATCAACCTGTGGGCGCAGGCGGCGGAGAAAGCCCAGTCCACCGACGTCGACAAGGTTCGCGAGGCCCTTGCCGGACAGAGCTTCAAGGCGCCCTCCGGCTATACCCTGACCATGGACAAGACCAATCATCACCTGCACAAGCCCGTGATGATCGGCGAGATCCAGGACGACGGCCAGTTCAGCGTGGTCTGGGAAACAGAGAAACCGCTTCGCGCGCAGCCTTGGAGCCCGTTCATCCAGGGCAATGACAAGCGTCCGGATTATGCGGTGAAAGGGAATTGAGTAGGCGGGGCCATCTGTAGCGCCCCGATTCGCTGGCAAGCCAGCTCCCACAGGTTCGGTGTCGAGTCCAGGAACACCGCTGTACCTGGGCAGCCCCAAAGGGTTGGAGTGGCGTCCAACTTCCTGGGGCAGTCCCACCTGTGGGAGCTGGCTTGCCAGCGAAGAGGCCAGCACAGGCGACAACAATCCAACCTCTGCCGAGATACCCCATGTCCAAGGCCTTCTACACCCTCCTGCTACTCCTGCTCCTGCCCCTGGCAGCGCAGGCCAGCGAAGGTGAATTCTTCATCACAGCCAAGCCCACCGACCAGGCTCGCCTGCTCCAGAACTGGGCGGCGCAACCCGATCCGGCCCGACTCGCCCTGCTGAGCGCGCTCAAACAAGGCCGGATCGGCGCCGACGACAGCCGCAAGGTCCGCCTGAACAATCGCTTGCGCGGGCTGATCGACAACGCGCTGGCCAGTCACCAACTGCTCAGTGAAGACGTGGCGGTGCGCCTGGCTGCCGCGCAATATCTGCAGAAGAGCGCGCAACCGGCACAAGTCGCCTTCCTCGACCGGCGCCTGGCGAGCGAACCCGACAAGGGCGTCAAGGCAGCGTTGGCCCTGGCGTTGGCCAGCCTGCAACTGGGCGCCAGCGAGCCCAGGGTGCGTTTGGCGGCCGTGCGCCTGCTGGGCGAGACCGGCGACCCACAGGCCCGCACCCGCCTCGAAACGCTGCTCGAACCCGGCGTGGAGAGCGATTCCACGGTGCGCACGGCGGCCCAGACCAGCCTCGCCCAGGTCGAACGCAAGCTGCTGATCGGCGAGCTGCTGGGGCAAGCGTTCAGCGGGCTGTCGCTAGGCTCGATCCTGCTGCTCGCGGCGCTGGGGCTGGCGATCACCTTCGGTCTTCTGGGCGTGATCAACATGGCCCACGGCGAAATGCTCATGCTCGGCGCCTATGCCACCTATATGGTCCAGGTGCTGATGCAACGCCACCTGCCCGGGGCTATCGAGTTCTATCCGCTGGTCGCGCTGCCCGTGGCCTTCGCGACCAGCGGCGGGGTCGGCATGCTGCTGGAACGCACGGTCATCCGCCATCTTTACGGTCGCCCGCTGGAAACCCTGCTGGCGACCTGGGGCATCAGCCTGATCCTGATCCAGGCGATCCGCCTGCTGTTCGGCGCGCAGAATGTCGAGGTGAGCAATCCCGGCTGGTTGTCCGGTGGGCTGCAGGTGCTGCCCAACCTGGTCCTGCCCTACAACCGCCTGGTGATCATCGGCTTCGCCCTGGCGGTGGTGCTGCTCACCTGGCTGCTGCTCAACCGCACGCGGCTGGGCCTGAACGTGCGCGCGGTGACCCAGAACCGCAACATGGCGGCATGCTGCGGAGTGAGCACCGGCCGAGTGGACATGCTCGCCTTCGGCCTGGGCTCCGGTATCGCAGGGCTTGGCGGCGTGGCGCTGAGCCAGGTCGGCAATGTCGGTCCTGACCTGGGGCAGAGCTACATCATCGACTCCTTCCTGGTGGTCGTCCTCGGTGGCGTGGGTCAGCTCGCCGGGAGCCTTTGGGCCGCCTTCGGCCTGGGTATCGCCAACAAACTGCTGGAACCGCAGATCGGTGCCGTACTCGGCAAGATCCTCATCCTTGCGCTGATCATCCTGTTCATCCAGAAGCGTCCGCAAGGCCTGTTCGCCCTCAAAGGACGGGTAATCGACTGATGAACCAGCCTCTGCTTGTCACCGCCACCCGAAAAGCCGGACCACGCCTGTCGCTGGCCATCGGCACCGTCGTCATCCTGGTGCTGCTGGCCTTGCCTCTGCTGTCGCTGTTGCCTGCCGGGCACAGCCTGCAGGTCTCGGCCTATACCCTGACGCTGGTGGGCAAGATCCTTTGCTATGCCATCGTCGCCCTGGCCCTCGACCTGGTCTGGGGCTATGCCGGGCTGCTGTCGCTGGGGCACGGTCTGTTCTTCGCCCTCGGCGGGTATGCCATGGGCATGTACCTGATGCGCCAGGCCGCCGGTGAGGGTCTGCCGGCATTCATGACGTTCCTGTCCTGGACCGAGCTGCCCTGGTATTGGGTCGGCACCCAGCATTTCGCCTGGGCGCTGTGCCTGGTGGTGCTGGCACCTGGCTTGCTGGCCCTGGTATTCGGCTGGTTCGCGTTCCGCTCACGGATCAAGGGCGTGTATTTCTCGATCATGACCCAGGCCCTCACCTTTGCCGGGATGCTGTTGTTCTTCCGCAACGAGACCGGCTTCGGCGGTAACAACGGTTTCACCAGCTTCCGCACCATCCTCGGCTTCGACGTGGCCTCGCCAGGGACGCGAGCGGTGCTGTTCCTGTTGACCGTTACCTTGCTGCTGGCCAGCCTTTACCTGTGCTGGTGCCTGACCCGCAGCAAGTTCGGCAGGCTGCTGACGGCCGTGCGCGATGCCGAGAACCGCCTGATGTTCTGTGGCTACGATCCGCGCGGCTTCAAGCTGCTGGTGTGGGTATTGAGCGCCGTGCTCTGCGGTCTGGCTGGCGCGTTGTACGTGCCGCAGGTGGGGATCATCAACCCCAGCGAGATGTCACCCACCAACTCCATCGAAGCGGCTGTCTGGGTCGCGTTGGGCGGACGCGGCACGCTGATTGGCCCGCTGCTCGGCGCTGGCCTGGTCAACGGCATGAAGAGCTGGTTCACCGTAGCCTTCCCCGAGTTCTGGCTGTTCTTCCTCGGGGCACTGTTCATTCTGGTCACCCTGTACCTGCCCAAGGGCGTGGTCGGCCTGTTGAAAAAAAGGAGCCAGTCATGAGAGGCATCCCCCTGCCCGTCATCCATCCCGAGTTCATGCTCGAACCGGTGCTCGACGACCTGGGTGCCGGCCGCGAAGCCATCGGCCTGGGCCGCCCCCGTGGCAAAGGCCTGGACGCACGCCACGGGACCGTACTGAGCCTGGAAGATATCAGCGTCAGCTTCGACGGGTTCAAGGCCCTCGATGCCTTGGACCTCTACATCGCCTTGGGCGAACTGCGCTGCATCATCGGGCCCAATGGCGCTGGCAAGACCACGCTGATGGATGTGATCACCGGCAAGACCCGGCCCACGACCGGTAGCGCCTGGTTTGGCGATACCCTCGACCTCACGCGCATGAGCGAGGTGCAGATCGCCCAGGCCGGAATCGGTCGCAAGTTCCAGAAGCCCACGGTGTTCGAGGCGTTGACCGTGCATGAGAACCTGGAGCTGGCGCTCAAGACCGACAAGTCGGTCTGGGCGAGCCTGGCGGCGCGTCTGGACGACAGCCAGCGCCAGCGCATCGACGAAGTGCTGGCCACGTTACGCCTGCTGCCAATGGCCCACCGTCAGGCCGGGCTGCTGTCGCATGGGCAGAAGCAGTTCCTGGAGATCGGCATGTTGCTGGTCCAGGAGCCGCGACTGTTGCTGCTGGATGAGCCAGTGGCGGGCATGACCGACGCCGAGACCGAGTTTACCGCCGAACTGTTCAAGGGCCTGGCCGGCAAGCACTCGCTGATGGTGGTAGAGCACGACATGGGCTTCGTCGGCAGCATCGCCGACCATGTCACGGTCCTGCATCAAGGCAGCGTGCTGGCGCAAGGATCGCTGGCGCAGGTGCAGGAGGATTACCGGGTGATCGAGGTGTATCTGGGGCGCTGAGGCGCAACGGGCTACAGAATGAATGGCCAGGCCTGGTACGGCTGGCCGCAACGAGGAATGGCACATGCTTCAGGTCAGTGAACTGCACCAGTATTACGGCGGGAGTCATATCCTTCGCGGAGTCTCCCTGGAGGCCCGGATCGGCGAGGTGACGTGCCTGCTCGGGCGCAACGGGGTGGGCAAGACCACGCTGCTACGGTGCCTGATGGGCCTGGTGCCCGCTCGCGAAGGCAGCGTGCAATGGGAAGGCAGGCCCATCACCTCGTTGAAGCCGCAACAGCGGGTACACGCCGGGATCGCCTATGTGCCACAGGGTCGCGAGATCTTCGCGCGCCTGACCGTCGAGGAAAACCTGCTGATGGGGCTGTCACGCTTCCCTGCCCGCGAAGCCAGAGAGGTACCAACGTTCATCTACGAACTGTTTCCGGTGCTGGAGCAAATGAAACACCGGCGCGGCGGCGACCTGTCCGGCGGCCAGCAGCAACAGCTGGCCATCGGTCGTGCCTTGGCCAGCCGACCTCGCCTGCTGATCCTCGACGAGCCTACCGAAGGTATCCAGCCGTCGGTGATCAAGGAGATCGGCATGGTGATCCGCACGCTGGCCAGCCGAGGCGACATGGCCATCGTGCTGGTAGAGCAGTTCTATGACTTCGCCGCGGAACTGGCCGATCATTACCTGGTGATGGCACGCGGCGAAATCATCCAGAAGGGACGAGGTGAAAACATGCAGAGCGAGGGTGTACGCGGGCTGGTAACCATTTAACCTGCACCCAGTTCCCTTGCGAGAAGCAGTCATGAGCCATTCGATCCGCGACGCCCTGCCCGACGACATGCCGGGTGTCCTCGACATCTACAACGACGCCGTCCTCAACACTACCGCGATCTGGAACGAGAACCCGGTCGACCTGGCCAATCGCCAGGCCTGGTTCGAGGCACGCGCCACACAGGGCTATCCGATCCTGGTGGCGGTGGATGACAGTGGCGTGCTGGGATACGCCTCGTTCGGCGACTGGCGCCCCTTCGAGGGTTTTCGCTTTACCGTCGAGCACTCCGTGTACATCCGTAGCGATCAGCGCGGCAAGGGCCTGGGACCCGTCTTGATGACGGCGTTGATCGAGCGGGCCCGTGCCTGCGGCAAGCATGTCATGGTCGCCGCCATCGAGAGCGGAAACGCCGCCTCGATCAGGTTGCACGAGCGCCAAGGCTTCGTGACCACCGGGCAGATGCCGCAGGTGGGAGTGAAGTTTGGCCGCTGGCTCGACCTGACCTTCATGCAGTTGATGCTCGCTCCTGGAGCGCAGGCTCGGAAATGACTTCCAGCAATCACCTGGTCGGCTAGGCTCGATGCCGGTCGGTCAAGGAAAGCATTCGATTCCTAGAGGCTGACCTTGTCTCTCGGACTCTGAAATCTGTTGCGTTGCTGATGGCCTATCGCGGGGCAAGCCCGCTCGCCACCGGTGCGCAGTGCACCGCTTTAGGTGGCGAGCGGGCTTGCCCCGCGATAGGCCATCAGCAACGCAACAAGTCCCGACCCCGAGCACTGGATGCTTGCTCTTAGCTGACTGGTATTGGACTGTGCCGCGGCGGCAGTCATCTTCACATCTGGGTAAACCTGCCCAGACGCTGGCGCAGCATGCTGTTCTCGGTGCGCAACTGGTGTACTTCCTCCAGCAGCTCCAGGGCCAGCGCCACGCCTTCCCACTCCAGCTCCAGCTCCTGGTGCAGCTTGGCCGCGCGCTTGAGCACCACCGGGGCTCGGTCATCGAAGACCCAGTCTTCCGGCGTTCGCCCCGATGGTTCCAGGATGCCGTGCTCGACGATCTCGATCACGCAGTCGGCCGTGAGATCGGCCTCCTGGCAGAGGGTTCGCATGTCCAGTTGAACGATCAGGGTGCTGCTCATGATCAACTACTCCATTGTGTCCTCGGGTTGAACGCAGCCTTCTCGGAAAGCTTGGTCCAGAGTTCTCGGGTGGCGTCATCCGACTTCGTGGGCATCACCACCTTCAATTGCGCATAAAGATCGCCGCGCTCGCCCTGCTTGTTGGCCAGACCCATGCCCTTGACCCGCAGTCGCTGACCGCTCTGACTGTCCGGGCGGATGGTCAGGTTGATCTTGCCGGTCAAGGTCGGCACCGCCACCTTGGTCCCCAGGGCTGCTTCCCAAGGGGCCAGAGGCACGGTGATGATCAGGTCGTGTCCTTCGACATCGAACAGTGGATGCGGCGCCATGCGAATGGTCAGGAACAGGTCGCCATTGGGACCGCCACCGACGCCCGGCGCGCCCTGGCCCTTGAGGCGAATGCGCTCGCCGTCGCTGACGCCCGCGGGGATCTTGACGTTCAGGGTCTTGGTGCTGAAACCGGTTCGCTGGCCATGGGCATTGTGCTGAGGTACCTGGAAACTGATCTGCTTCGATTCCTTGTTAAGGGTCTCCTCAAGGAAGACCGCCAGTTCAAGTTCCACGTCCTGCCCTCGCCTGCTGGCACTTTGTTGTTGGCCGCGACCGAAGGGGCTGCCGCCACGCGCGCCGAAGATCGAGCTGAAGAAGTCGGAAAAATCGCCGTTCTCGAACCCGCCGCCTGCGCCGCGGCTTTCCCAACCGGGCGGTCCCTGGAACGGGCGGCCATGCTGGCCGTACTTGCGCAGCTCATCGTATTCGGCGCGTTTTTCGGCATTACCCAAGGCCTCGTAGGCCTCGTTGGCCTCCTTGAATTTCTCCTCGGCGTCGCGCTCTTTGCTCACATCGGGGTGATACTTGCGGGCCAGCTTGCGGTAGGCGGCCTTGATGGCCTTGTCATCCGCCGTCGGCTCCACGCCCAGTATCTTGTAGTAGTCTTTGAAGTCCATCTAAGGGCTCGCTATCGAAAATTGTGCAATGCATCTGAAGATAGGGGCCAAGCATAGCCTTTCAAGGTGCGATTGGCTTCGTCGCTGGAAGACAATCGGTCTTGCTTCTGCCGTCCACTGGCATAAACTGCGCGGCCGTTTTGCCTCCGGAAGCCTTTTCCTCATGTCTGACGTATCCTCGGCCCGTGCCTGCGGCATCGATTTTGGCACTTCCAACTCCACTGTTGGCTGGCACCGTCCCGGCGTCGAATCGCTGATCGCCCTGGAAGACGGCAAGATCACCTTGCCCTCCGTGGTCTTCTTCAACATCGAAGAGCGTCGCCCCGCCTATGGCCGCCTGGCGCTGCACGAATACCTGGAAGGCTACGAAGGGCGCCTGATGCGCTCGCTCAAGAGCCTCCTGGGTTCCAAGCTGATCAAGCACGACACCAGTGTGCTCGGCAGTGCATTGCCCTTCAAGGACCTGCTGGGCATGTTCATCGGCGAGCTGAAGAAGCGAGCCGAGAGCGATGCCGGCCGCAGCTTCGATGAAGTGGTGCTGGGTCGCCCGGTATTTTTCGTGGACGAAGACCCGGCCGCCGACCAAGAAGCCGAGGACACGCTCGCCGAGGTCGCCAAGAAGATCGGCTTCAAGGAAGTGTCCTTCCAGTACGAACCGATTGCCGCTGCGTTCGACTACGAGTCGAGCATAAGCCGCGAGGAGTTGGTGCTGATCGTCGACATCGGCGGTGGTACCTCTGACTTCTCGCTGATCCGCCTGTCGCCCGAGCGCCACCTGCTGGCCGACCGCCACGCCGATATCCTAGCCACCGGCGGTGTGCACATCGGTGGTACCGACTTCGACAAGCAGCTCAGCCTGCAGGGCGTGATGCCGCTGTTCGGCTACGGCAGCCGCATGAAGAGCGGGGCCCTGATGCCGACCAGCTACCACCTCAACCTGGCCACCTGGCATACCATCAACGCCCTGTACTCGCAGAAGTCTCAACTCGCCCTGGGCAGCATGCGCTACGACATCGAAGACACCTTGGGCATCGATCGCCTGTTCAAGCTGATCGAGCAACGCGCCGGGCACTGGCTGGCGATGGAAGTCGAAGCCAGCAAGATCGAGCTGACCGAATGCGAGAGCCGCCCCGTCGACCTGACTCGCATCGAGCCGGGCCTGACCGTGGACCTGACCCGATCCCTGTTCGAGGGTGCCATCGAAGGTCTGCTCGAGCGCGTGCGCGGTAGCGTTACAGAGCTGCTGGCCAAGGCCGGCGTCAACGAACGCCAGGTCGACACGGTCTTCTTCACGGGCGGCTCTAGTGGCATCCCTGCCCTGCGCCACAGTGTCGCCGCCATGTTGCCCACTGCCCGCCATGTGGAAGGCAACATCTTCGGCAGCATCGGCAGTGGCCTGGCGATCGAGGCACGCAAGCGCTACGGCACGTGCTGAACACCAAGGCGTCGCTGCAATGGCGACGCCTCAGACCAACTCGACGCGCCTGAGCTCGCTTTTCAGGTACGCATAGTAGATCGGCCCTGCCACCACCCCCGGCAGGCCGAACGCGGCCTCGAAGACCAGCATCGCCAACAGCAGCTCCCAGGATTTGGCACTGATCTGCCCGCCGACGATGCGCGCGTTGAGGAAGTATTCGACCTTGTGGATGACGATCAGGTAGCCCAAGGCTGCCACTGCCACCCAGATCGATAGCGACAGGCCGACGATGGTGATCAGGGTGTTGGACATCAGGTTGCCGATCACCGGGAGCAAGCCGAGCAGGAAGGTCAGGACGATCAGGGTCTTGGTCAGCGGCAGGTGCACGCCGAACAGCGGGAAGATCACCGCCAGGAAGATGCCGGTGAAAAGGGTATTGAGCAGCGAGATCTTGATCTGGGCGAAGACGATGTTGCGAAATGCCTGCACCAGCAGGCTGAGGCGTTCGAACAGGGCGCCGGCAAGCGGCTTGCGCCGGGAGATATCCGGCATGCGCTGCAAGGCGACGATGGCACCGAGGATCATGCCGATCAGCAGGGTCACGAACATGTGCGCCGCGCCCTTGCCCACCAACTGCAATTCGCCCAGATGAGTCTTGAGCCAGTCGCCGATGGCCACCTTGAACTCTGCGGCGCTGGCTGGCAGGTAGACATCGATGAAAGGGGGCAACTGGCCACGCGCCTGGTCCACCAGCACCATGAACTTGTCCAGCGAAGCGCCGGGATTCTCGGCTTCGTGCAACAGGAAACTGAATGCGCCAGCGAACAGCAGCGTCAGGGTACTGACCACGAGTGTCCCGAGCAGCGCCACCGCCAGCCAACGCGCTCGCTGTCCGGCGATGACCGGCTCGAGCCTTGGCGTGAGCATGTTGACCAGCTCGAATACCAGCAGGCCCGCCAGCAGGCTGGGTAGCAACTTGAGTGGCAGAACGAGCAACAGACCGGAAAAGACGATGATCCAGCTGGCCAAGGTGATCTGGCGGGGGGTAAAGGTCATACAGCCTCAATGGCGAACTGCGAGAAAGAACCGCAGTCTGCCAGCCTTCGCCAAGCAGGCATAGCGCCAGTAGCAACCACCTGCTTGGCCCCGAGATGGGTCACTTGCTCTTTAGGCAGTCACTCATGAATACCTTGCGCTCATCGCCCTTGAGCGCTGCCGTCGTCGCGTCGGTGTTGCAGGTTGTCATCTTCTGCTGTTGGGTTGCAGGCTTGGCCTTGAGGCAGGTCCTCATGCAGGCCTTGCGCTCGTCGCCCTTGAGCGCTGCCGCCGTCGCGTCGGTGTTGCAGGTGTCATCTTCTGCTGTTGGGTTGCAGGCTTGGCCTTGAGGCAGGTGCTCATGCAGGCCTTGCGCTCGTCGCCCTTGAGCGCTGCCGCCGTCGCGTCGGTGTTGCAGGTTGTCATCTTCTGCTGTTGGGTTGCAGGCTTGGCCTTGAGGCAGGTGCTCATGCAGGCCTTGCGCTCGTCGCCCTTGAGAAGCTTCGCTGAGGCTTGGGCGTTGCAACTACTTCATTTTCTCCTGCTGCGCAGTAGCCGCGATCACCTGTGCGCCCATTGACAGACCCACTGCAAGCAATGCCATCTGCAGCAGTTTCATGGTGTGTATCCTGATCACCGTGCCGGGTATACGACATGGGATGAGTGTAGCCAGGAATGTCTGCGGGTCCGCCCCCTGTGGGAGTGGGTTTACCCGCGAACAAGAGCGCAGCTCTTGCCATACAGAGAGGGTGGTAGAGAGGACCTCTTCGCGGGTAAACCCGCTCCCACAGGTAGGAGTGGCGTTCCGTCAGGAGCGCAAATGAACTCGGCACCAGAAATCCAGGCGATTTCCATGACTGACTGACACCAGGCTTTGCCGGAGTGCCAGACTACACGCGATGAAAGCAGGTACAGATCGGCGAGCAGTCAATCGTTTCAGAGCCCTGCTGCCTTGAGGCGCGCGGCATGCTCGGTGAATAGGCGCACCGGGTCGGCGCCCCTGCCCACGGCGCCGAACGACTGATTGACGATATCGAGATGGTCTAGAGGGTAGTCGTCCCCAATCACCTGTCCCAGGTGTGAGCTGTACCTGCCGACCATGCCGTCGCACTGACCCTTCTCTTTCACAAAGCTGCGCGCGAACAATCGGCAGAAGCGATTGCTGCCGTCGAAACGATTGCGACCGCGGTCGGTGACCCCCGGCTGCAGCGTGCCGGACCAGGAGTAATAGCGCACACCGTTCACCTCGGCCGGGCCCTCGCCTCCCCAGCGCATGGGCAACCCTTGTGGATAAGCCTGGTTGAACAGCGTCACGCCGGCACTGGTCAGCGAGTGGTGGGACGCATGCACGTCGATAGGCAGGCTTTCTCGGGGCCATCCGGTTTCCAGCCAGCCCATCAGGACCGCGAGCGCATGCAGCAACGTCCTGAGAAGGCGGCCCTGAGGTGACGCGCCGGACGCTTTGCGCTCCAGATGATCGGCCAGTTCCGAACCGTGGTTGGGTCCGGCGATGGAGGTGACCGAGGCGACCCGCTCCGGCCGCTTGGCCGCGGCATAGCGAGCGCTCAGGGCGCCCTGGCTATGCCCCAGGAGATTGACCCTTGTCGCACCGGTGCGACAGCAGATGTCCTCGATGATCAGCAGCAGTTGCTCACCGCGCACTTCGCTCGAATGCAGCGGCGAGACCTGCACGGCGTATACCTGCGCACCGCCGCGCCGCAAGGCACGCACGATGCCGAACCAGTAGGGATAGACGAGCAATCGCACGAAGCCGAGCATGCCTGGCACCAGGACCAGCGGGTATCGCGTCGCCATCGTCTGGTTCATGACCCTGTTTCCTCCTGCCCCGGATGGACGGCCCACACTACAGCGGCGCGAGCGACCACCGCAATCGAACTCCCGACGCTCGCTGCGGTTCCAACCTGATACAGACCCCTGACCAAGGAGTGGGACCATGTACAAGCAGACCCTGGCGATCCTTCTGGCAAGTGCGACCCTGGCCGCCTGCGGCAGCCGTCCGGAAAATCCGGTGGACTATGTCACCTACCGCGACGAGCCCCTGGTGAAGCAGGTCGAAAACGGCATGACCATGCAGAAAGTCATCGCCATCGGCGGCAGCCCGTCGAATGTCATCGATCTGCCCCATGGCGGAACCTGCAACGACTACATCCTCAACCGCGATGGCAGCCAACAGCCTTATTACGTGCGTTTCGACGCCACCGGCCATGTGGATGCCAAGGGCTTCAAGACCTGCAAGCAAAGACAAGAGGACAAGGAAGCCGTTTCCGGCACCTGAGTTTTCGCCTTTACCGTGACCTACCGCCCTGATCTGTTCGGAGATAAAGATGAGCAATGTTGAACTGACCGATATCCAAGTCCTTCGCGAGCGTGCCCGCCAGCATGTCGAAAAGGGCGCCGTGACCGAAGGCTATTCCGCCGACCGCGAACAGATCCTGCGCCTGCTCAATGAGTCGCTGGCCACCGAACTCGTTTGCACCTTGCGCTACAAGCGTCATTACTTCATGGCCAGCGGTATCAAGGCTGGCGTGGCAGCCGACGAATTCCTCGAGCACGCCAACCAGGAGCTCGAGCACGCCGACCGCCTGGCCGAACGCATCGTCCAGCTTGGCGGCGAACCTGACTTCAACCCTGACAACCTGAGCCGCAACTCGCATGCGCAGTATGTCGCGGGCAATACCCTGCGCGAGATGGTTCTGGAAGACCTGGTGGCAGAACGTATCGCCATCGACAGCTACCGCGAGATCATCCAGTACATCGGTGAATCCGATCCGACTACCCGTCGCATCTTCGAAGATATCCTGGCGCAGGAAGAAGAGCATGCCGATGACATGGCGGACCTGTTGAAAGGGCTTTGATGGCCGTTGTTCGACATAGCAATGCAACCTGACGGCTCCTCAGCGAAGTAGAGGAGCCGTCAGGTTGCAACCGCATGTCTGCCTGTCAGGCGCATGCGGTCTGGCTTTTTGAGGTTGTTCAGATCGAGTGCCGCGTGGCTGGCACTCGATTCATCCACGCTCCCGCCTGACCCTGCTCATCACGCCGCGATCCAGCGCAAGGTTCCTACCCGTGGAACAGCGGCCATCCTCCTGCTTCTGGCCGCTCGCCCTCTCCACTCATTCCTTGACAGCTTTAGGTGCCTTCCCAGACTTCATCCGCTGCAGCAAGGGCGCGCACTGATCCGGCACATCATCGCCCGGCGCAATCAATGCCAGCAGACCCGCCGCCGGGCCCAAGGCGGCGCCTAATGCGACCATTCCCGCGCCACGCAATGCCAATGGCACCGCCTTGACACCCGCGCGTGGCTGGCCGAAGGTCCCGCGCACATAAAGAGGCGAGCGCAGGGAGAACAGGCGCAGCCCCTTCGATTCGGGGGTGATCTCCAGATCCAGTTGCTCACTGGCGAAATTGGCCGTGCCATCGATGTAGATGATCGCGTTCTCGGTATCGAAGACGAACAGACGGGTTTTCGCCAGGCCATCCTTGATACCCACATCGGCCGCCGCGCAGTTGATCTTCACCTCTTGGTCACCGAACAGCTTGTCGACCACGTAATTGCCGACGTTCAAGCCTGCAATCTCCATCAGGCTGCGGCTGACCGCCCCGTCATTGATCAACAGGCGCAGATCGCCATTGGAGGTGCCGAGCAGCGCGCCCACGGAGTTGCCGCGACCGGTCAGGCTGGCATCGCCGTTCAGTTCGCCGAAACTGGTCTGCATGGGCGCGAAGGTCGGGAACAGTTGCTTGAGCTTGAAGCCTCGCGCAGTCAATTGCGCGCTGCCCTGCATGGGCGTGCTGCGGCCATCCAGGCGAATCCGTGAGTTCAGGTTACCGCCAGCCACGCCGAAGCGCAGAGGATCAAGGCGCAACACGCCATCCTCCAGCAGGACATGACTGGACAGGTCATTGAACGGCAGTTGCTCACTGTGCACGATCTTCTTGCCACTGAAGGTGACATCGGCATCCATGGCACGCCAGCGTTCGGTGCGGAACTCTTCGACCGGCAGGACCTTGTCGGTCGGTTGCTTGCTGGCGCCACCACGCGCCTTCTGCTCGGCGTTGGAGTCGGCACCGATCAGTGGCGCAAGGTCCTTGAACAGCAACTGATTGGAGACCAGCTTGCCACTCAACTTGGGGCGTGGCTGTCCCGAAACGAACGCCAGGTCGCCGTGGATATCGCTGTCACCGATCTTGCCGTTGAAGCCTTCATAGCGAAAACGTGGCCCTTCGGCTGCCTTCAGGTTGGCGGTCAGATGGCCATCGGTGGAGTAGGCGGGCGAGTCTGGCAGGGTCACTCCGGTCAATGGATAGAGATTGCCAAGGCTGTTGCCGGAAAGGCGCAGGCGCAGGTCCAGCGCGCCGAGGTTGCGTGGGTCGGTCAGCGTACCGGCGAGCACGACATGGGTATCGGCAATTCGTACATCAGCCTGCAACGGGAAGGGTTGGCTGGCATCCTGCAATGCCAGCAGGCCACCGATCTTTCCGGTGCCCGACACCGCCTGGCCCTTGTAGCGCCCCTGGACCTTGAGGCCAAATGCGTAATCCTGAGTGCCGCCGGCCTTGTCGGCACTGGCCTTGCCGACGATCTCACTGAACGGAATAGGCTTGCCCAGCGGGTCGATCTGGACTTTCGCATCGGCCTTGAGCATCTGGTCATCGAAGCCGACGTTGCCTTGGTCGAAACCGATCGCGCCGATGTCCAGCTCCCAGCTGGAGGGCTCGGCGTTTTCGTCCTTGGGCTCGAACTCGAAGTTCCAGTTCGCCCGACCATCGGCCAGTCGATTCAACTGGGCCGTGGGCTTGGTCAGGTCGATGCGCGGGATGACGATTCGGTGGAACAGCAGCGGCACGGGAGATAGACGGAATTCGACTCGCTCCAATCCGACCATCTGCGGATCCTTGAGCCAGTCGGGATTGCCCAGGGTCAAGTCTTCGGCAATGAAACGCGGCCATGGCACCCAACCCCGCCAACCACCCTCCTCGGGCTCGCGCCGCCACTGCACGGCCAGGTTACCGTTGATGGCAAATGGACGATGCAAGGCTTCGGAGACTTTTTCGTTGATGGTCGGCTTGACCCGGTTCCAGTCGAAGGTGGCGATCACCACCACCAGTATTGCCAGCAGCACGAGCAGGCTGGCGAGGATCCAGGTGATGATTCTGGCGGGGCGCGTCATTGCGGGGTTCTCCTGATGACTGCGTAGCAAAAAGCGGGGTGAGACGACGGCATTCTGTATGTCGGACTGATGAAAGCCCGCTGGGTTTAACTCAACAGGAAGATAGTTGGGATTTTCAGTAGCGCTTCCTTGTCATCTTGGGCGTTCGGCAACCTGAAAGCGCGACCGCCAATCCCGGCCATTCGTTATCACTCCCTCCAAAACTACCGTGATAGAGACGTCCAAGGCGTTATCAATGGTATCGATTGTTACCATTAGCCCTATGCACTTCTCTCTCTGGCCACCGGGCGTAGCATTGGCGTCGTACCCACTTGCCCGCCCTCGAAGGAGCGCCGCCATCATGAAACCGTACGTACGATTGACCCTGACCCTGTCCCTCCTCGCTGCCAATGCCCATGCCTTGCAAGCCGATGAAATGCATCTGCGCGGCGAATCGCGCTCCAGCTCGGTTACAGCTGTCTCCTCTCTGAAGACGCTGGCCGAGGGTGGCTCCGACCGCCTGATCGAGCGCAACGACCGTGTAGCCGAAGGTGGTTCCGATCGTCTGATCGAAACCGGCCGCATGGGCTGACAACCATGCCTGAAACCGAGCACCCTCAGTGTCGTGTCTGCTCCCCTCCCAAGCCCGGTCCATTGACCGGGCTTCGTTTTTTTATCTAGAGTGCGGACCCGAACTGTCATCGATACCCGATCATGTCGCCGCGCGCCGAACAGAAGCTCCAGACTCGCCAGGCCTTACTTGGCGCCGCCTGCCAACTGATGGAAAGCGGTCGCGGGTTCGGCAGCATCAGCCTGCGTGAAGTGGCCAGGGCTGCCGGGATCGTCCCCACAGGGTTCTATCGCCACTTCACGGACATGGACGCACTCGGCCTGGCCCTGGTCGATGAAGTCGATGCCACCTTTCGCCACACCATTCGCCTGGTGCGCCAGAACGAGTTCGAAATGGGCGGCATCACCGATGCCTCGGTACGGATCTTCCTGGACGTGGTCGCGGCCCATCGCGCCCAGTTCCTGTTCCTGGCCCGTGAGCAGTACGGCGGCTCGCAAGCCGTGCGACAGGCCATCGCCAGGCTCCGCGAGGACATCAGCTCGGACCTTGCCACCGACCTTGCGCGAATGCGCCGCTGGCACCATCTGGACAGTCCTGCCTTGGCGGTAATGGCCGACCTGGTGGTCAAGACCGTGTTCGCCACCCTGCCCGAGCTGATCGATCGCACCGAGCCGGATGACCGACGGGCTCTGTCACCACAGGAAAAGATTACCCAGCAACTGCGTTTCATCTTCGTCGGCGCCCGCCACTGGCAGGGGCTGGGCAACCGCGACTGATCGCTGCGTCGACCTGGCGCTTTCGCGCTCCAGCGAAGCGATAGCTGAATCCTGCTACCATGACGCACTGCCCGATTGCGACGAGCTTCTTCATGTTCGACCCAAGCCCCGCCGAGTCCGTCCTCGATACCCGTCTCGCCCGCCTGCGCCAACACTTCGCCGAATGCATCGTGCCGTTGTGGCAAGGTCCGGGCTGGAACGCCGACATGGCGTTGCCCTACGAGGCCCTGGACGAACAGCACCGACCGTTGCCCGTGCAACGCTATCGAGCGATGGCCTGCGCCCGTCAGCTGTATCTGTTCAGCAGCCGCATTGGCGAGCCGGGTGCCGCCGAACGCGCCGCCGCCCTGTTCCGCTCGCTGCGTCGGCACTTCCACGATGCCGAACATGGCGGCTGGTTCTACAGCATCGACGCGCAAGGCAAACCGCTGGACCGACGCAAGGATCTCTATACCCACGCATTCATCGTCTTCGCCTGCGCCCATTACTGGGGCAAGGTAAGCGATCCGCTGGTCGAGTCGACGCTGAATGCCGCCCTCGAGGTGATCCATGAGCGCTTCGCGCGCGGCGATGGCTTGTACGAAGCGAATCTTGGCGAGGATTGGGCGGATCTGAACAGTGGCCCTCTGCAGAACCCACTGATGCACCTGGCGGAAGCCTACCTGGCAACCCTGGCCGTGCGGGATGATGCAAAAGTGCAAGAAGCCTTGATTCGCCTCTGCGAGTCCTTGCAGACCCAATTCATCGAGCCGACCCACGGCCTGATGCTGGAAAAACCACGGGGCACCGTGGATAACTGGTTCGAACCCGGTCATCAGTTCGAATGGTACTACCTGCTTGAAACGTCGCCGTTGTTGCGCGGCAGCCCGCTGCATGCATCGATCAGCCGAGCGTTCGAATACTCCGAGCGACACGGCGTCAAGGATTGCGCCGTGCTGGCCATGCTCGACGTGGAAGGGAACGTCATCGATGCCACCCAGCGCATCTGGGCCCAGGCCGAATACCTGCGCGCCCTGGCTCTGCGAAAGCATGCCAGGCAACTGCTCCCGCTTCAGCTGGAGGCCATGCAGCAGCGCTTCATGCATCCCGCCGGCTGGTATGAGTGCCTGGACGCCAATGGCGTGGTCAGCCGACATGACATGCCGTCGACTACCCCTTACCACCTGGCTACCTGCCTCCAGGGCTTGCCAGCGGCAGAGTGATCAACCCTTCGCCGACCGATCGATCGAGAACCCTGCCCAAACCTGGCTCACCGGCATCAGCTCGAGGCTGTTGATGTTGATGTGGGCCGGCTGGTTGAGAATCCAGAAGACGGTCTCGGCAATGTCCTGGGGCTGGATCGGATCAGCTCCGGCGTAGGTGGCGTCGTAGCGTGCCTGATCGCCACCGAAGCGCACCAGGGAGAACTCGCTTTCGCACAGGCCTGGCTCGATGTTGCTGACGCGCACGCCCGTGCCGCGCAGGTCGCATCGCAGGCTCAGGGAAAACTGGCCGACAAAGGCCTTGGTGCCGCCATAGACGTTACTGCCCGGATAGGGATACTTGCCTGCGACCGAGCCGACATTGAGGATAGTGGCGCCCTTGCCGTGGGCGATCAGGCGGGGCAGCAGCAGACGAGTGCTGAACATCAGGCCCTTGATATTGGTGTCGACCATGGTCTCCCAAGCGTCGAGGTCACATTCCTGCGCGGGCTCGGTGCCTAGGGCCAGGCCGGCGTTATTGATCAGGCCACGCAATTTCTCGAACGCGGGCGGCAGTGTGGCAATGGCCGTTTCCATAGCCTTGCGATCACGCACATCGAGTACCAGGCCATGCACCTGGGTCTGCTCCGATAGCTCGGCGCACAAAGCGTCCAGTCGTTCCTGGCGGCGGCCGGTCAGCACCAGTGACCAACCGGCCTCGGCGAAGCGTCGGGCGCATGCCTCGCCAAGCCCGGACGTGGCGCCAGTGATGAATACGGTAGATGTCATGCTGATCTCCTTTGCGATGAATGCCTTGTGCAGATCATCAAAGCATGCCCGCCGCTCGCATGGTCAAGCAAGCTGTTCGCAAATATGATCAAAATATGTACAAAACTCGCAAAGCCTTGTCGCAGAAGCCTTGCGGCGGTCTATACGCATCTTATCCACAAGGCTTTCCCCACTGAATGGGGGCAACTTTGGCGACCTGGGGAACTAAATATGGCTCGAATGTTCCATGGCGGCCTATATCGTAATGGCGCAACGCCTTGATTCATAAGCTTTCCAGGGGTCTATCCAAGGCTTTCCCACAGAGTTACCCACAGGCCAGCGTCCCTAGTTCCAGCGTGTCGAAACACAGAAGTATGCCTGTCGGCAGACATGCAAGAGATTGTTGATCAAATAATGATCACATCTATGAAAGCCTTTGAACTCAAGGCCTCTAGCATTATACGACCATGTTTTCCACAGGCAGCTCCACATTATCCGTGGACAATTACCGGCCTGTGAAAGCAAGGGTTTGCAGCGGATATAGGCAGGTACCCCAATAGTCGCTGCGGCTACTTGTCCACATCAACGGTGGACCACTTCAAAGATGTGGATAAGGGCGACATGGCTTGGTCCTGAGGCCGGTCAGTCATGGGCAACGGGACAGCGTTGCGGCGAGCCCGCTCCCACAGGGGAACGCATGCATTTCAAATTTTGCGCAAGACAGTTGCTTCACATGAGCATCGGTCCCAGGAACTATGCCCTTGGACTGTCCCCAAGGGCTGGATTGGTGTCCAACTTCTTGGGGACAGTCCACCTCTGTGGGAGCGGGCTTGCCCGCGAAGGGCTGCGAAGCAGCCCAATGCAGACTGCGAGGCTTAACCAACTGCTGTTGGGCCCTCCCCGGAAGCGTTCCCGGTCAATGCCCACCCAGGTAGGCATTGCGGACCTCTTCGTTCACCAGCAGCTCTTGCCCGGTACCGGTCATGCGAATCTGACCGTTGACCATGACGTAGGCCCGGTCGGAAAGCTTCAGCGCATGGTTGGCGTTCTGTTCGACCAGGAAGATGGTCATGCCGGTCTGGGCCAGTTCACGCAGGGTGGCAAAGATCTGCTTGACCACGATCGGGGCCAGCCCAAGCGAGGGTTCGTCCAGCAGCAACAGCTTGGGCCGGCTCATCAATGCCCGAGCAATGGCGAGCATCTGCTGCTCGCCGCCCGACATGGTCATCGCCCGCTGGTTGCGTCGTTCCTTGAGCCGCGGGAACAGCTCGTACATGCGCTGCATGTCCTGATCCGCGTATTTGTCACCGATCGGGATCGTCCCCATCATCAGGTTTTCCTCGACGGTCATGTCCGGAAATACCCGCCGCCCTTCCGGCGATTGCGCAATGCCGTTGGACGCGATGTAGTGCGATGACTTGCGCGTGATATCGGTGCCGCGGTAGATGATCTGCCCACTGGCCGCCCGCGGCTGGCCAAAGATCGACATCAGCAGGGTCGACTTGCCGGCACCGTTGGCGCCGATCAGGCTGACCGTCTCGCCTTCGACAATGTGCATCGAAACTTTCTTCAGCGCCTGGATCGGGCCGTAGAACACGTCCAGGTCCCTCAATTCGAGAATGGGTGCAGTCATACCAGTTCCTCTTCGTCGGCACCCAGGTAAGCGGCGATCACCATCGGGTTGTTACGGATATCCTGTGGTGTGCCCTCGGCAATCACGTTGCCGTGGTCGAGGACGACGATATGGTCGGAAATGCTCATGACCATGCCCATATCGTGCTCGATCAGCACCACGGTGATGTCGTGCTCGTCCCGCAGGACGCGGATCATTCGGCTCAGCGCCTCGGTTTCCTGAGGGTTGAGACCGGCGGCGGGCTCATCCAGGCAGATGATCTTGGGCCGGGTGCACATGGCTCGAGCGATCTCCAGCCGACGTTGCTGGCCGTAGGAGAGTTCGCCCGCCAGGCGGTTGGCGCAGTCGACCAGATCGACCACTTCCAGCCAGTAGAAGGCGTGGTCAAGGGCGTCGCTCTCGGCCTGGCGATAGGCCTTGGTATTGAGCACGCCGGCCAGGAGGTTGCGATTGACCCACATGTGCTGGGCCACCAGCAGGTTTTCCACCACCGACATTTCCTTGAACAGGCGAATGTTCTGGAAGGTCCGCGCCAGCCCCGCGCGATTGACGAGATGAGTGCCTCCGAACATCTTGTAGTACACACGGCTGGCGAACTTCGCAGGCGAGGTGAAATCCGCCGCCCGGAAGCGCTCGCCCAACAGCTGGATGACGTTGGTCTGGCCACCGCGCACGTTCAGCTCGATGCGCCCACCGGTGGCCTTGTAGAAACCGGTCAGGCAGTTGAACACCGTGGTCTTGCCCGCGCCGTTGGGGCCGATCAGGGCGAAGATATCGTTGCGCTTGACCTTCAGGCTGACATCGCTGAGCGCCTTGATGCCACCGAACTGCATCATCAGGTTGTCGACCGAGAGAATGATTTCGTCGCTCATGGCGCCACTCCTTTACGCGGGACCACACCGCTGCGGCTGATGCGGATCAACCCGCGCGGTCGCCAGATCATCATCAATACCATGAGCACGCCGAACAGCAGGACGCGGTACTCGGAGAAACTGCGCAGCAGCTCCGGCGCCACGGTCAGCACGAAGGCCGCGATCACCACGCCCACGGTCGAACCCATGCCGCCCAGCACCACGATGGCAAGGATCAGTGCCGACTCGAAGAAGGTAAAGGACGAAGGGTTGACGAACCCTTGGTAGGTGGCGAAGAACACCCCGGCCAATCCCGCCGTGGAGGCACCGAGGGTGAACGCCGAGAGCTTGACCAGCACGTGGTTCAGGCCCATCGAGCGGCAGGCGATCTCGTCCTCGCGCAACGCTTCCCAGGCTCGCCCGACCGGCATGCGGGTCAGGCGATGCTTGATGTAGAGCACGGCCAGAACGACCAGGAACAGCACGATGTAGATGAACAGGAATTTCAGGTTGGGGTTGTAGTCGATGCCGAAGAACTCATGGAAGGGTACGCCGCCATCCTTGGCACGACGGCCGAACTCCAGACCGAAGAGGGTCGGCGATGGCGCCGGCATGCCGTTAGGCCCACCGGTGAACGACAGCCAGTTGTTGAGCACCAGGCGAATGATCTCGCCGAAGCCCAGGGTGACGATGGCCAGGTAGTCACCGTGCATGCGCAAGACCGGGAAGCCCAGGATGCATCCGGCCAGCGCCGCGGCGATCGCCGCCAGTGGCAGCACCGTCCAGAAGCCCAGGCCGAGGTACTGGTAGCCCAGCGCCAGGCCATAGGCCCCGATGGCGTAGAACGCCACATAGCCCAGGTCGAGCAGGCCCGCCAGGCCGACCACGATGTTCAGGCCCAGGCCGAGCAATACGTAGATCAGGCCGAGGATGACCACGGTCAGCAGGTACTTGTTGGCGAATATCGGAAAGACGATGGCGATGACGATCAACGCCGGGATGATCCAGCGCAGGCGCGACTTGTAGTCGGGCGCAAGCACATGAACTCCCGAGCCACCGCTGTCGAACCCCTGGAGCATGCGCTGGCCTACCCCACTCTGCAGGTACAGGCTGAGTACGAAGCGCCCGAGCATCACGCCTCCAACCAGCCAGGCGACCCGCCTCGGCTCGGCGTTGAAGCTGTAACCGTCGAGTACCACGCCGACGACGGGACCAAATACGATGAGGGCCAGAAAGCCGGCGACGAGCGTCTCCAGCAAACTGCGTTTGATATCGATACCGGAAGATTTGGCAGCGGACATGTTCACACCTTAGCCACGAGCGGGCGACCCAGCAGGCCTTGCGGACGGAAGATGAGGATCAGTACCAGCAGCGAGAAGCTGAACACGTCCTTGTAGTCGGAGTTGATCAGGCCGGAAAACAGAGACTCGGAAATACCCAGGATGATCCCGCCAAGCATGGCGCCCGGCAGCGAGCCGATGCCTCCCAGTACCGCGGCGGTGAACGCTTTGATACCGATGATGAAACCGGCGTAGAAATCGAAGGTGCCGTAGTTCATGGTGATCAGCACGCCCGCCAGCGCAGCCATCACCGCGCCGATGACGAACACGTAGGAAATCACCCGATCGGTGTTGATCCCGAGGATCGAGGCCATCTTGCGATCCTGCTGGGTGGCGCGGCACATGCGGCCCAGCTTGGTGTACTTGATCACATAGGTCAGCAGCGCCATGCCGGCGAAGGCGGCGATCAGGATGAAGATCTTGGTGTAGGTCAGCTGTACGAACCCGGTGCCGACCTCGACGCGCCAGGCGCCTTCGAGCAGGGTAGGTACGCCTTGTTGACGGGCGCCCTGGCTGATCTGGGCATAGTTCTGCAGGATCAGCGAGATGCCGATGGCGCTGATCAACGGAGCCAGGCGTGTCGAGTTGCGCAAGGGTTTGTAGGCGATGCGTTCGATGGTGAAGCCGTAGACGCCGGTGACGACGATGGTGAACAACAGGGTGCCCAGCATCAGCAGGGGGAAAGATTCGACGCCAAAGTAGGCCAGCAATGCCAGGCTGATTGCCGCGAGGTACGCGGAAATCATATACACCTCGCCATGCGCGAAGTTGATCATGCCGATGATGCCATAGACCATTGTGTAGCCGATGGCGATCAGACCATAGACCGACCCGAGGGTCAGGCCATTGATCAGTTGCTGCAGGAAAATACCATCCATAACGCAATCTCACCTGATTGAGATTGCACGGGCACCGGCCACGCCAGGCCAGGGATGAAGCGGCCGTCGCGGTACGGGACCATGCAGATCTACGAGTAAAGACAGGTACCGCAGGAACAACGGCCCAGGCGCATGCCCGGGCCGGATGCCGTTGTTATTTTTGTTTTTCCAGCTGGTGGTACTTGCCCTTGTCATCCCACTGGTAGACCACATAGTCGGAGACGGTCAGGTCGCCCTTGTCATCCCAATCCTTCTTGCCCATGACAGTGTCGACCTGGTTGGCCTTGAGCCACTTGGCGGCCTCTTCGCCCTTGTTGGACTTGGCACCGTTGAACGCGGCGGCCAAGGCCTGGAGCGACGCATAGGCGTACAGGGTGTAGCCTTCGGGCTCGGTGCCGTTCTTGCGGAACTCCTCGACCACGGCCTTGCTGTCCGGCAGCAGCCGTGGGTCGGCGCCGAAGGTCATGTACACGCCATTGGTGTACTGGGCACCGCCGGCGGTGCTGACCAATTCGTCGGTGACGATGCCATCATCGGACATGAACTTCACATCCTTCAGGCCTGCCTCGCGCAGCTGACGTACCAGCGGACCGGCTTCCGGATGCAGGCCGCCGAAGTAGACGACGTCGGCACCGGCGCCGCGAATCTTGGTGACCACGGCGCTGAAGTCCTTCTCGCCACGGGTCAGGCCCTCGTACATCACAGGCTTCACGCCGCGCTTCTCCAACTGGGCCTTGGTTGCATCCGCCAGGCCTTGGCCATAGGTGTCCTTGTCGTGGAGGACCACGACTTTCTTGCCCTTGAGTACATCGACGATATAGTCGCCCGCGACGATCCCCTGCTGGTCATCGCGACCGCACATGCGGAACATCCCCGAGAGGCCTCGCTCGGTTACCGCAGGATTGGTCGAACCTGGCGTGATGGCGATGATGCCGGCCTCGTCATAGACCTCGGAAGCGGGAATGGTATTGGAAGAGCAGAAGTGTCCCACCACGCCCGCCACCTTGTCCTGATCGACAAGTCGGTTGGCCACGGCTACCGCCTGCTTCGGTTCGCACGCGTCATCGCCAGGGACCAGGACGATCTTTTCGCCGTTGACCCCGCCCGCGGCATTGATCTTGTCGGCCGCCGCCTGGGCACCTTTCATGTATTGCTCGCCAAACGCTGCGTTGGCACCGGTCATCGGGCCCGCTACACCGATCTTGATGTCGGCCTGGACATACGAAGAAATGCCCAATGCCGAAGCCACGGCAAGAGCCAGAAAACCTTTCCTGTAAAACGTCTGCGACATGAGGTGGTGCTCCTAGAGTTTTTTTTGGTTGGCACTACAACTTCAGCCCTCTGCTCCGAGCAAGGGCCGTGCCATCGGTTTTGTCTGCACGGAAAACACCTGATCGAGCGGCAACGATTCGGCCTCAGTCCGCTACGTTACGGAGCGTGCAACCTTGCCAGCCAAGATCGGCGCCACTCGATCCATGAGAGGAGCGCAACCCTTCGGTGCCATCATTGCAACCTCGCCCGGTATCGATGTGCAACCTCCCTGTAACAACAGACGTCACCGAAGTGCACATCGAAGGTGCGCACTTGCTACAACTGGCACCATTGCAAGGCTAGCTTGTGTAGGAAATTTCGCAGCGATAGTGGGCCGAGCACTGAAAATGGTCATGCTGGAGGCAAAGGCTGGCACAATGGCTACCCTTCCCCGCGCTTGCGCTGCCTCGCGGAGCGCCGATGACCTGGAGCCTTTCAATGAGCGAGAGCGCATTCGCCGAGCGCATCGTCGACAATCTGCTCGATACCGATTTCTACAAGCTCACCATGATGCAGGCGGTGCTGCACAACTACCCGAACGTCGATGTCGAATGGGAGTTTCGCTGTCGCAATGGTGAAGACCTGCGCCCTTATCTGGCGGAGATACGCACCCGGATCGAGCAGCTCTGCGAGCTGTGCATGGACGACCAGCAACTAGACTTCCTCGAACGTATCAGCTTTCTCAAGCCCGATTTCCTGCGCTTTCTCCGCCTGTTTCGCTTCAACCTGCGCTATCTCCAGCTAGGGATCGAAAATGACCAGCTGAGTCTGCGGGTACGTGGCCCCTGGTTGCATGTGATCCTGTTCGAAGTGCCCTTGCTGGCGATCATCAGCGAAGTCCGCAACCGTCACCTCCATCCGCACACTCGTCTGGCGCAAGCCCGCGATCAGCTCTACCGTAAGTTCGACTGGCTGCGTGCCCACGCCAGCGACGACGAGCTGGCGCATCTGCAGGTGGCCGACTTCGGAACCCGCCGGCGTTTTTCCGGCAAGGTCCAGGAAGAAGTGGTGCGCGTACTGCGCGATGACTTCCCGGGGCGCTTCGTGGGTACCAGCAACGTCAACCTGGCATGGAAACTGGATCTGAAGCCTCTGGGCACAATGGCTCATGAATGGATCATGGCGCACCAGCAGCTGGGGCCACGGTTGATCGACAGTCAGATCGCCGCATTGGACTGTTGGGTGCGCGAGTATCGCGGCCTGCTCGGTATCGCCCTGACCGACTGCATCACGATGGATGCCTTCCTGGGCGATTTCGATCTGTATTTCGCCAAGCTGTTCGACGGCCTGCGCCATGATTCGGGCGAGCCGGTGCAATGGGCGGAAAAGGCCATCGCGCATTATCGCAAGCTGGGTATCGATCCGATGACCAAGACGCTGGTGTTTTCCGATGGTCTCGACCTGCCCCGATCGCTGGAAATCTTCCGCGCCTTGCACGGTCGCATCAATGTGAGCTTCGGCATCGGCACCAACCTGACGTGTGATATCCCAGGTGTGGCGCCCATGAGCATCGTGCTTAAAATGACCGACTGCAACGGGTCGCCGGTCGCCAAGATCTCCGACGAAGCCGCCAAGACCCAGTGCCGCGACCCCAACTTCGTCGCTTATCTGCGTCATGTATTCAACGTCCCCCACAAGGAGTAACCCATGCAAGCCGTCCAGCGAGAGATTGCGCAACAGCTCAAGGTGCAGCCGCCGTTAGCCGATGCCGCCGCGCTAGAGGCCGAGATCACCCGGCGCGTGACGTTCATCAAGGATTGCCTGAAAAACGCCCGCCTCAAAACTCTGGTACTGGGCATCAGCGGTGGCGTCGACTCGCTGTCGGCCGCCTTGCTCGCCCAGCGTGCCATCAACGAGTTGCGTGCCGAGACCGGCGACGAGGCCTATGCCTTCATCGCGGTGCGCCTGCCACACGGTGTGCAGCACGATGAGCACGATGCACAGGCCTGCCTGGAGGTGATCAAGGCCAATGAAGTGCAGACCGTCGACATCGCGCCTGCCGTCAAGGGCCTGAAGCAAAATGTCACGGTGCTTGAAGGCGAGACCGAGGCCACGGTCGATTTCGTGGTCGGCAATATCAAGGCACGCATGCGCATGGTGGCCCAGTACGCGATCGCCGGTGCTCGTCAGGGGCTGGTGATCGGCACCGATCATGCGGCCGAAGCGGTGATGGGTTTCTTCACCAAGTTCGGAGACGGCGCGTGCGATCTGGCCCCGTTGAGCGGGTTGGTAAAGCATCAGGTACGTGCCATCGCGCGCAGCTTCGGGGCGCCGGAAGCCTTGGTGGAGAAAGTGCCTACCGCCGACCTTGAAGACCTTGTACCTGGAAAGCCTGACGAGGCCGCTCATGGCGTGACCTATCAGGAGATCGATGCGTTCCTGCATGGGGAAAAGGTGGCCGATCGCACTGCCGAGATCATCGTCAGCGCTTACAGGAAGACCCAGCACAAGCGCGAGCTGCCTTTCGCTCCTTGAGCATCAGGCACGTTGCGAGATTGCGGGGGAGACTCAAGGACGTCGGCTCCAAACGTAAACGCGCCAGCACGGAGTCATCACCGTGCTGGCGCGTTCGACACGCTGAGGTCGCCCTCTCTGCTACGTCACTTGACGATGACCTTGCCTTTCATCATGGCGATATGGCCAGGGAAGGAGCAGAAGAAACCGTAGTCACCGCCGGCTTCGAGCTTCGAGGTGTCGAAGGTGACCGAATCTTCCTTTTCCGATGCGCCGATCATCTTGGTGTGAGCGATGATGCGTGCGTCGTCCGCCTTGATGTAGTCCTTGTCCAGACCCTGGCTCATGCCTTCGGTGGCAATGGCCTGCATGTCGGCGGTCTTGCTGATGACCAGGTTGTGGCCCATGACATTCTTGGCAAGCGCGCCGGAGTGGGTAAGTTTTACCGTGAACTCCTTGCAGCTCTTGTCGACGGTGAATTCGTTGGTGGTGTACTTCATCTGATCAGTCGAATCGACGGTGACCGAGCATTCGGCGGCGAAGACTTGAGCGCTGGCGAGGGTCAGCAGGGATACCGCTACAGCTTTCGCAAACATCATGAATCTCCTTGGCAGGGTTTTTATCGTTGCGAGTCTGCCTGAAACCATGGAGCGCCTTGCTGATGTGGGTCAAGTCGCATCCTGGCGCAGCCAGTTAAATTGTTCTATGGATTGTATACAGGAAATCCAAGAGCACATCATGCCTTGATCCAGGACGATGGGACAACCACTCATTTAGGAGTAGACGCAATGTCCCTTGGTAGCTTCATGCGCAGCCTGCTGGCCGCTTACGCCTGTGGTGCCAGTGGCGCGGCCAGTTGCGAGTTCGCCCGTCCGGAATGACCGCGCCTTGGAAAGGACAGGCTTGGCCTTTACTCTGTGCGCCTCGGTTACCGGAGAGAAGCAATGCCTGTACGTTCCGTGTGTGTCTTCTGCGGCGCCAGCACCGGCGCCAACCCTGCTTATCGTGATGCGGCCATCGCCTTGGGCCAGACGCTTGCCCAGCGTGGCCTGACCTTGGTCTACGGTGGTGGCGCCGTGGGCCTGATGGGCATTGTCGCCAATGCCGCCATGGCCGCCGGCGGCGAAGTCATCGGTATCATTCCGCAAAGCCTCATGGATGCGGAGGTCGGCCACAAGGGCCTGTCTCGTCTGGAGGTGGTCGACGGCATGCACGCGCGCAAGGCGCGCATGGCCGAGCTGAGCGACGCCTTCATCGCCCTGCCCGGAGGCTTGGGCACGCTGGAAGAACTGTTCGAGGTCTGGACTTGGGGCCAGCTTGGCTACCACGCCAAGCCGCTGGGTCTGCTGGACGTCAATGGTTTCTACAGCAAGCTGGGCGATTTTCTCGACCATGTGGTGGATGAAGGTTTCGTTCGCCCTCAGCACCGCGCCATGCTCATGCTGGGTAACCAGCCCACGGAGCTGCTTGCCGCCATGGACGAGTTCCAGGCGCCCGTGGTACCCAAATGGGTCGACAGGACGCCTGGCTGACCCTGCCCGAAGGCGCTTGCGATCTTCAAACGGAGGCAGCGACAGAAGGGTTCAGAACGTCAGGCAGATCTTGCCGAAATGCCGGTTGCTTTCCTGATAACGGAAGGCATCGACGATCTGTTCCAGCTCGAAATGCCTGTCGACCACTGGACGCAAGCCTCCGGCTTCGATAGCCCGGATCATCGACTGCTGCTGGGCGCGGCTACCCACCAGCACGCCTTGCAGGCGAATCTGCCGCATCAGTGCCTGCACCAGCGGCAACTGGCCGGAAACGCCGGTCAGGATCCCGATCAAGGACACATGGCCACCAATGCGCGCGGCGATCATCGACTGCTCCAGCGTCGCCGGCCCGCCCACTTCGATCACATGGTCGACGCCGCGATCATCGGTCAGCTCGCGTACCTTCTCGCCCCACCGTGGCGTGCTGCGATAATTGATCAGGTGATCGGCGCCCAGCGACTCGAGCCGTTCCAGCTTGGCATCGCTTGACGACGTCGCGATGACCCTGGCGCCCGCCAGCTTGGCGAACTGCAAGGCGAAGATCGAGACGCCGCCAGTGCCCTGAACCAGAACCGTATCGCCTGGCTTGAGGTGATCGTCGCTCATCAGCACACGCCAGGCGGTGAGGCCGGCAGTCGTCAGGGTCGCGGCTTCGGCGTGGCTGTACCCCTTGGGCGCGAGGGTGAACGATGTCGCTGGCGCCGTCACCTGCTGACGGGCGTACCCATCCACGCCATCGCCTGGGACCGAGGCAAATCCCTCCACATGAGCCTGACCATTCTGCCAGCTCGGGAAGAAGGTACTGACCACCGAATCCCCGACCGTGAACTCACTGACGGCGGAACCGACCGCGATCACTTCACCCGCGCCGTCCGCCATGGGGATACGTCGCTCGCTGGGCCCCCACATGCCGCTGACCACTGCGTAGTCGTGGTAATTGAGCGAACTGGCACGAAGCCGCACGGTGATTTCGTCCGGCTGGGGCGCGGCGGCATCGTGGGTGCCGACCTCGACCTTGTCGTAACCGCCACCGGGTTGCAGATAAATGGCTTTGTTGCTCATGGTGATTCTCCTTGGAAGGGCCGCAGGTTTTCCAGCGAGTGGTCATCAGGATGCGTCGCGCCGACGCTGTCACAGGTCCGGACCTGTCAGTCAAGCAGCTTGCGCAGCGCTCGGCAGTCGGACGCATGCCAGTCGGCAAGCTCCGGCCAGGGATTGTCCGGCAGGTTGACCAGGACCGTCCGCGCCCCAGCCGCCCTGCCGCAGTCGAGGTCGAAGCGGTAGTCACCGACCATGACCAGCTCGCTTGGCGATACCGCCCAGGCGCTGGCGATCTTCAGCAACCCATCCGGGCTGGGCTTGGGCGCCGCTTCGTCGCGGCCAAGAATGTGCTCGACCGCGAAGCAGTCGCCCAGGCCGATGGCCTCCAGGGTGACGTGGGCCAATTCACGCGCATTGCGGGTCAGGATGCCGAGACGACACCCACGCTGGGCCAGGTCGCGCACCAGCTCGACCGCGCCGGTGGCCGGTCGGGAACCCAGCGCCAGTTCGCGCTCGTGCTCCAGCAACCAGGCATGCTTGGCCTTGCCCTCATCGACGGGCAAGGCCGCCAGGTGCGTGAGGATGTCCTCCTCGAGCGGGATTTCGAGGGCAACGCGAATCGCCACGAAATCATGCACTGCCACGGTCAGGGTGCCGTCCATGTCGAACACCCAGTGGCGGATCCCCGAGAGACTCATGTCCAATCCTTGCGATGACGGATCAGGCCTTCCTGGCTGGCCGAAGCCACCAGTTGGCCTGCTCGGTTGTAGATACTGCCTCGGTTGAAGCCACGCGCATTGCCCGCCCATGGACTGTCGGTGGCATACAGCAGCCATTCGTCGGCGCGCAGGTCGCGGTGGAACCACAATGAGTGGTCGAGACTGGCGATCTGCATATCCTGCTGCCAGACCGATTTGCCCTGGGGCAGCAAAGAAGTGGTCAGCAGGCCGAAGTCCGAGGCGTAGGCCAGCAGCCACTTGTGCAATGCCGGAGTGTCCGGAAGATTGCCGTCGGCGCGGAACCAGGCATACTTGACCGGCTCACCCGGCTTGGGATTGAAAGGATCACGTTCGGTGATCGGGCGGACCTCGATAGGCCTGGCACAGAGTACCTTGTCGCGTATGCGCTCGGGCAGCCTGTCAGCCATGGACTGAGCCAGTTCCACCTCGGTGGGCAGGTTTTCCGGCCCGACCACATCCGGCATCTGCGCCTGGTGGTCGAAGCCTTCCTCGTCATACTGGAACGACGCACTGCAGGTGAAGATCGGCTGACCCTTCTGGATGGCCGTCACGCGCCGGGTGCTGAAGCTGCCCCCATCGCGTACCCGATCGACCGAGTACACCACCGGCAGGCTGGCATCGCCAGGGCGCAGGAAGTACCCGTGCAAGGAATGCACGTGGCGCTCCGGCTCGACCGTCTGGCTGGCCGCCGACAACGATTGTCCCAGCACCTGGCCACCGTAGAGCTGGCGGAAGCCCAGGTCCTGGCTACGTCCGCGAAACAGGTTTTCCTCGATGGACTCGAGGCTCAACAGGTCGACCAGGTCATCCAACACATGGCTCATTCAAGGCTCTCCTCGCGGCACTTCGGCACGGCTTCAGCTAGTTTCTGTGGGCGGATGATACAGGGGTTTACCCAGGCTGCCGCGCATGTACCACCATTCAGCCGTGCTGCGTTTGCTGCCAGTGCGCGCGGTCGATCCGGTACAGCACGTGTGGCCGTAGTGGGTGCCCCGGTGGCAGGCGGGGATGCTCGAAACCGCCGTGCGGGTCCTGGACCATGCCGATGGCCTGCATGACTTTCTGCGACGGCAGGTTGGTTTGGCTGGTGAACGAGACCACCTGGTCCAGACGCAATTGCGTGAACGCGCAACGCAGGCAGGTCCAGGCCGCTTCGCTGGCGAATCCCAGGCCCCAGTGACGCCGCGCCAGGCGCCAACCGATCTCCACGGCAGGCGCGAAGTCGGCATCGAAGCTGACGTGAAGAAGCCCGGTCATGCCGATGAAGGCGCCGCTGTCACTGCGTTCCAGAGCCCAGAGTCCAAAACCGTATTCATTGAAATGACCGCGTATGCGACCGATCAGGGCGGCGCTTTCCAGCCGTGTCAGTGGCGCCGGAAAATAACGCATCACCTGGGGGTCGGCAGACATGGCGGCAAACTCGTCCAGGTCGTCGTCCCGCCACTGGCGCAGTACCAGTCGGGCACTTTCCATCCGCAGAATCGGGGTCATGGCGCGGCTCCTGTTTGCCTTCAAGTGTATCTCCGGATCGCCGGGACGGCATCGGAGGATAGCGTCGATGGCCTTACTACTGGCAAGATCGGCACTGGCCCAGACTGCGAAATCATCATGCCGTTGCCGCTGATCTACCACGATGACTACAGCCCGGAGTTTCCGCCCGAGCATCGCTTCCCCATGGACAAGTTTCGCTTGCTGCGCGATCACCTGGTCGACAGCGGCCTGACCACGGACGCTGCGTTGCTGCGCCCGGCGATCTGCCCCGACGATATTCTCGCCCTGGCCCACGATCGCGATTACATCCAGCGTTACCTGCACGGTGAGCTGTCACGCGAAGACCAACGCCGCCTCGGCCTGCCGTGGAGCGAAGCATTGGCTCGACGCACCGTTCGCGCGGTGGGCGGATCGTTGCTGACCGCCGAACAGGCCTTGCGGCACGGCGTTGCCTGCCACCTGGCCGGAGGCACTCATCATGCGCACCATGATCACCCGGCGGGCTTCTGCATCTTCAACGACTTGGCGGTCATCAGCCGCTACCTGCTCGAGGCCGGCAGCGTGCATCGGGTGCTGATCTTCGATTGCGACGTGCATCAGGGCGATGGCACGGCACGCATCCTCCACGACACGCCCGACGCCATTACCGTCTCGCTGCATTGCGAACAGAACTTTCCGGCGCGCAAGGCCCAGAGCGACTGGGACATACCTCTTCCACGCGGTATGAACGACGAGGCCTACCTCAGGGTCGTGGACGACGCGCTCAACTACCTGCTGCCGTTGTACCAGCCAGACCTGGTGCTGTACGACGCCGGCGTGGATGTGCACAAGGATGATGCCTTGGGCTATCTGCAACTGACAGACCAGGGCCTGGCCGCTCGCGACGAAGCGGTCCTGCGTCATTGCCTGGGCCGCGATATCCCTGTCATGGGCGTGATCGGCGGCGGCTACAGCAAGGACCGTCATGCGCTTGCGCGTCGCCACGGTATCCTTCATCACAGCGCAAGCCGGGTAATGGGTTACTCACAATGACTGTGGAACCGCCTGTGGATAACCTGAGCGAAAGAAGCTCAAGCCCTTTAAGTGCCTGACCTCCAGGCTTCTGTACGTTTTTTGTACAGTGCTTTGAAGCACCCGGCTGCGCTAGAATGCCGCCTCTTTTCCACAACCCGCAGCCGCCATGACCGAAGAACGCCCCGTCTCTCCTCCTCGCGCAGTCATCATCGGTGGGGGACCTGCCGGCCTGATGGCGGCCGAAGTCCTGGCAGCGGCAGGCGTTGCGGTGCAGGTATTCGACGCCATGCCTTCGGTGGGGCGCAAGTTCCTGCTGGCCGGGGTAGGTGGGATGAACATTACCCATTCCGAAGGCTATCCGGCTTTTGTCTCCCGTTATGGCGAGCGCTCCGGGGAAATCGACGCGCTGCTCCGGGACTTTGACGCAGATGCGCTGCGGGAGTGGATTCACGGGTTGGGGATCGAAACCTTCGTTGGCACCTCGGGACGCGTGTTCCCACGCGACATGAAAGCCGCGCCCTTGCTTAGAGCCTGGCTCAAGCGTCTGCGCGACAGCGGCGTAGTTATCCACACCCGTCATCGCTGGCTGGGCTGGAACAGCGATGGCAGCTTGCGCTTCGCTTATCCACAGGGTGAGTCGATCGTGCCCGCCGATGCCGTGGTGCTTGCTCTCGGCGGTGGCAGTTGGGCTCGGCTGGGGTCCGATGGCGCATGGCTGCCCCTGCTGGCCGAACGGGGTGTGGATATCTCGCCGTTGCAGCCCAGCAATTGCGGCTTCGAGGTCGCGGGTTGGAGCGACCTGCTCAAGGAAAAGTTCGCGGGCGCCCCGCTGAAGAACATTGCGCTGGCCATGCACGGCAGCGCCTCGCGCAAGGGCGAATGCGTCCTTACCGCCCAGGGTATCGAGGGCAGCTTGGTCTATGCCTGGTCGGCGCAAGTGCGTGAAGCCATCAATCGCGAAGGCAGCGCCACAGTGCTTCTCGACCTGCTCCCTGATCGGCCTGTGGACAAGATCATCCACGCCCTGTCCAAACCACGCGGCTCTCGCTCGCTGGCCAAGCACCTGCAGAGCCAGTTGGGATTGGATGGGGTGAAAGCGGCACTGCTTCGTGAGCTGACCGATCAGACGACCTTCGCCGATCCGGCAGCGCTGGCACGGGCGATCAAGGCCCTGCCGATCGTCCTGGTGCGGCCGCGCCCCTTGGACGAAGCCATCAGCAGCGCCGGCGGCGTGCGGTTCGAAGGCTTGGACCAGGGCTTGATGATCAAGCTCCAGCCTGGCGTGTTCTGTGCCGGGGAAATGCTCGATTGGGAGGCACCCACCGGGGGCTATCTGCTCACCGCCTGCTTTGCCAGTGGGAAACGCGCGGGGACGGCAGCGGCGCGGTGGGTGACGAATTCTGAAACGGATAAGAAATCGTCGTCTGTCCCACTTTAGGCACAGCTGGGGTGAAATGGCGTTATGCAGCAAGCCGATAGGCGCGCTAAACGAAAAGCGGCTATCGGCTGATGCCTGTCAATTAAGGCAATCATTCGATTTTAGAGGCTGAAGCTCATCAGGCACTCCTGAACGCTCTATTAAGCTGATGGCCTATCGCGGGGCAAGCCCGCTCACCACCGGTGCGTGGAGCAGCGCAGACACCCTTCGGTGGTGAGCGGGCTTGCCCCGCGATAGGCCATCACCTTCACAGAGGATTGAAAGCCGAAGGCTAAACTCAAGCCTTGAAATCGAATGATGCTGCTTAACTGGCAGACAATGCGCCTACCAGCAGGCTTTCCCAACACTCTCATCTATTTGCGGGGGGAGCTCTCGTCCACGTTACCCTCGGCTCGTGAGGATCACCTCAAGCCCGTGCCCTCAATTGCCACGCCTCCATTTGCAGCGCGTCTGCGTCGCGTACGTTCCCCTCGTTGCTTTTACGTGGTGTTGTCATAAAAGCCTGTCACGGCTTTCGCTTCTTCGGCCCCCCATTGAAGCTCGGCACCTTGCGGACTGCCTTGACTTGCGGTTCCGAGAGCGTCGGTTCGGCGCTGTCCATCCAACGTCCCAGACCACGTTTGCCGCCGCTTTCCTTTGGTTTCTTGGGCTTCTTCGGTTTTTTCACCACTTGCCCGTTGGCATCGGTCAATGGCACGCGATGCTCCGGGATGTAGTCCGGCTCTTCGTGACGAGGCAGGGTCTGGCGGATCAGGGTCTCGATGGCCGACAGCTGCTGCACCTCGTCGGCGCAGATCAGGGAAATCGCCTCGCCCTTGTTTCCCGCCCGGCCCGTGCGACCGATACGGTGCACGTAGTCCTCCGCTACGATCGGCAGGTCGAGGTTGACCACCAGGGGCAGGTCGTCGATATCGAGCCCGCGGGCGGCCACGTCGGTGGCGACCAGGACCTGGACTTCCCGGGCCTTGAAGGTGTCCAGCGCGCGCTGCCGGGTCGCCTGCGGCCTGTCGCCGTGGATACCGTCGGCATTGACGCCCTCCTCGCGCAGGCGCTCGACCAGTTGGTCGACTCCGTTGCGGGTCTTGGCGAACACCAGCACCTGCTTCCAGCGCTGTTTGCGCAGCAAATGGCAGAACAGGTCGGCCTTGCGCTTCTTGTCCACCGGTACCAGCCACTGCTTGACCGTGCTGGCGGTGACATTGCGCGGGCTGACCTCGATGCTCACCGGGTTGTCGAGCGCCAGGCCCGCCAACATACGGATCTCGTCGGAGAAGGTAGCCGAGAAGAGCAGGGTCTGGCGCTTGGTCGGCAGCGCCGCGTAGACCGCCCGCAGCTCTTCGGCAAAGCCGAGGTCGAGCATGCGGTCGGCCTCGTCGAGCACCAGTACCTGGACTTGGTTGAACTTCAGCGCATTCTGGCGGAACAGGTCGAGCAGGCGGCCGGGCGTGGCAACCAGCAGATCGACGCCCCGACGCAGGCGCATCATCTGCGGGTTGATGCTGACCCCGCCGTAGACGGCATAGGTGCTGACCGGCAGGTGCTCGGCGTATTCGCGGATGTTGGCATGAACCTGCTCGGCCAGCTCGCGGGTGGGCACCAGTACCAGCGCGCGGATCGAATTGCTGGCGACCTTGGCGCCTTCCATCGCCAGGCGCTGCAAGACCGGCAAGGCGAACCCCGCGGTCTTGCCGGTCCCGGTCTGGGCGGCGGCCATCAGGTCGCGTCCGGCGAGCACGGCAGGGATGGCCTGAGCCTGGACCGGGGTCGGCGTGTTGTAGTCCAGGTGTTGCAGAGCGCGCAGCAAAGGTTCGATCAGGCCGAGTTTGGCGAAAGTCATGGCGGTACCGTCAGGGGGTTCAGCAAAGGCGGCAGTTTACCGCAACACCCTGCTTCACTTGCACATTTCGCCCTTCAAGGAGGTAGCGGACGGCTTGCGCCATTGCGGCAGACCGATCAGTACCACGGCCCCGATGATCACCGCCATGGCCAGACATTCCTCCACGCCGATGCGCTCGTTGGCGAACAGTATGCCCAGCAACACTGCCACCGCCGGGTTGACGTAGGCATAGCTGGTCGCCGCCGCGGGGCGCACGTGCTTGAGCAGGTACATATAGGCACTGAAGGCCAGGATCGAGCCCAGGAAGATCAGATAGGCCAACGCGCCCCAACCGGCCGCGGTGGGCATCTGTGTCAGGCGCTCGCCACTGAGGAAGCTGCCCAGCAGCAGCGCAGCGCCGCCCACCAGCATCTGCGCGGCGCTGGCCATGGCGCCCTGGGGCAGCGGCAGGGTCTTGCTCCACACCGAACCGAATGCCCAGGCGGCGGCCGCAAACAGGATGAGTGCCGCGCCCATGGGGCTGGCCTGCAGGTTCGTACCCAGGTTGAGCAGGCCTATCCCCAGCAGCCCCATCAGGATACCGGCCCACTCCAGCCTGGAATTGCGATACCCGAACAGCAAGCCGAAGACCAGGGTGAACAACGGCACCGTGGCGATAGCCAATGCCGCTACACCCGAGGCTATGCCGGCATGCTCGGCCAGTGTCACGCCGCCGTTGCCACAGCTGAGCAGCAGAAAACCGATCGCCCCCGCCGCGCGCCATTGCGGCCAGGTGGGCGCCGGAGCTCCGCGCCAGCGCAGGAAGGCGTAAAGCAGTGCGCCGGCGACCAGAAACCGCGTGGCCGCCATGAGCATGGGTGGCCACGACTCAATGCCGATCCGGATCACCAGATAGGTGGAGCCCCAGACGAAATACAGGGCAAAGAAGGCGCCGATCAGCAGCCAGGGGTAACGAGAAGAGGCAGGCATGGGAAAGTACTCGAAATCCGTTTTCAGGTGACTTAGTTTAGGAAAGGCTTCTACCGAACATAAGCAGCAAAACAACGTTGATACGCCTGTTTGCTTTTCATTGAACGGAAGTTCAGGGGTTTGACCATCGAATGTGCAACGCACCGGAGCACCATGGATAAATATGATCGCCTGCTGCTTGGCGCCTTGTTGGAAAACGGTCGCGCGAGCTATGCGGAACTGGCGCGCAAGGTCAATCTGTCCGCCCCGGCCGTGGCCGAACGCGTTGCCAAGCTCGAGGCCAGCGGTGTCATCACGGGCTACCAGGCCAAGGTCGACCTGGGCAAGATCGGCCTGCCGATTCAGTGCTTGATCGAATTACGCCTGGGCAGCCACGGCAACCCACAGACCTACGAGGCGCTGGCGCGTATTCCCCAATTGACCGAGTGCCACCGGGTCACCGGTGATCCTTGCGTGATCATGCGGGCCGCCGTCGGCTCGATGAACGAGCTGGAGGACCTGATCAACCAGATCGCCCAGTTCGGCTTCAGCAAGACCTCGATCGTGCTCTCCAGCGCCATCGACCGGCGCGTGCCCCTGGATCATCTCGACAATGGTGGAAAAAAGGCCTGAGCCCGCCACTTGGCAAGCCACATGCATCAAGCGCCAGGGGGCGTCTCAGTGACGCAGCAGCAACTGACCTTCGATGGGTACGTAGTGGCTAGCGGCACGGATCAGCGAAAGCGCCGTAAGACCCGGCACGCCATACACCACCGCTTCGACGCCGTGGCGCTGGATCACCCGCTCGAGCAGGACATCGAAATCGCCGTCGCCCGACGCCAGCACCACCTGATCGACTCGCGAGGCCGCGTCGACGACATCCAGGGTAATGCCTACGTCCCAGTCCCCCTTGGCCGAGCCGTCGCTACGCTGGATGAAGGGTTTGAGACGTACGGTAAAGCCAAGGTTGCGCAGGATTTGCTGGAACTGCTGCTGTTTGCTGTCGCCACGATCGATGGCATAGGCCACGGCCTCGACGATTTCCCCCTGGCGACTGACATCGGCCCACAGCGCCGCGTAATTGAAATGACAACCGTGCGCCTGGCGCACGGTGTAATAGAGGTTCTGCACATCGGCGAACAACGCGATCTTCTTCAACACGGGCCCTCGACACTCCGCCCGGCGACAGACTGACGCCGTGATGGCGACCAGTATGCCAGCCAGGGCGGTGGGTGGCACGTGTCAGACGAAGGTGTCGTCGTCCGAGAAGAAGCCGCCCTCATCGCTGTCGTAGTCGGTATCGGCGAAGCCGCCCTGGTCCTGTCCATGATCGGTGTTGTCGGCGACCTGGTGCTGGGCGCCATCGTCCTGCCAGCCACCCTGGTCGCTGGCTGCCGCCGGCTCTTCCTTGATGGCCTCGACCACTTCTTCGGGGCGATCATGGAACATGCTGCTGATACCTTGCGCCAGCAGCACGCCCCCGGCAACGCCGGCCGCCGTCTGCAAGGCACCACTCATGAACCCGCCGCCACCTGCGCGCGCGGCGGCCGGAGCCGCGTTGAAGCCCGATCGTTGCGGCTGGCCATAAGGACGGGCCGGTTCGCGCCAGCCACCGCCCGACGCGGGGGGCGGCGCAACCGAACGTTCGGGCTGCGGCGCTGGCGGACGGCTACCCGCACCGAACAGGCTCGACAGGAAGCCGCCACCGTTGCCCGGATTCGTTGCCGACGACGCAGCCTGAGCCTGGGCTCGCGCCTGCTTGAGTTCGGCCTCAAGCTGCTTGTTCTGTTCATCCATGCGCTTGAGGGCGGCCTCCTGCACGAGGATGGCCTGGGCCATGTAGTAAGGTGCCGCGGGCTGCTGCCGGACATGCTCCTCGATGCGCGACTGAGCCTGCGCGTCACGCGGCTGGCTCGGATCCTCAGCCTGCTTGATCCTGCCAAACAGGCCGTCGATCAGGGTTTGTTCTTCAGTGTTCATGGCTAACCTCATGCAAGAATCGACAAGCGGCGGTACATCGGATTGCTTCAAAGATGGGGACGCAGCGCTCTGATTCAATCACTGGGCATGTGAAACTTTCTTCAGCATGCCCCGCGTGTGGGCTAAAGTTACGCCCTGCTTTTTCTTCCATGCGATGTCGACCGATGAATCCGTTTAGCGTTCTGCGAGACTCTCTGTATTTCTTCCGCCGCCACCTGCTGGCAATCGCCCAGCTGTGCTTGCCCCTGGTGGTCCTCGAGGCCCTGTGCACGCAGTTGCTGTTGCGCCAGATGGGCGAGCAGGCACTGCCGACCTATGGCCTGCTCGTCAGCCTGTTGTTCTACCCCCTGTACAGCGCGGCGCTGATTCTTTACCTCGATACCCGCAGCAATGGCCAGCTCACGGCCAAACGTGACCTGTTCGCCCGCGCCGTGCAGTTATGGCCGGCCTTGGCGCTGCTGATCCTCGTGAGTTCCTTGCTGATCATGGCTGGCCTGGCGCTGTTCGTCCTGCCGGGGATCTGGGTGATGATCAACCTGGTATTCGCCGAATACCTGCTGGTGCTGCGCGGTTTGCCGATGCTGGAGTCGATGCGCGAAAGCGCGCGGATGACCACCGGCCACTTCATGCAGATCCTGGTTTGCGTGCTGGCGGTGCTGGCGCCGATCTGGCTGCTCGATGGGTTGTTCCTGTCGCTGTTCCCCGAACCACAACCGGCGCTGGAGCTGGCCCTCGACAGCCTAGGCAGTTTCCTGCAGCTGTTCAGCAGTGTCGTGCTCTACCGCCTGTTCACGCTGCTGGAGGCGCAGGCAGGGGCTTGAGCTGGCCTGTCGGTCGACGGCTCGGTTATGCTGCGCCGACCCGCACCGACAAGCCGAGCCGATGACCCGACTACTGCGCAACGTCCTGCTGTTTCTCCTGCTACTGTTCGCCCTGCTCTGGCTGCTCGCCAAGTACCTGGGCTGGCAGCCCGCCCCGCGCGAGCCCGTCACCGCCAGTTGTCGCAGCCAGGCTGCGGCGCTGGTACCGGGGCAGCCGCTCAAGGTGATGACCTGGAATATCCAGTACCTGGCCGGCAAGCGCTATGTCTTCTGGCACGACCAGGCTCGTGGCGCCGATACGCGTCCCAGCGCGCAAGACCTGGCCTTCAACCTCGACGAAGTGACGCGGGTGATTCGTGCCGAACAGCCGGATGTCGTGCTGCTACAGGAAGTGGACAAAGGCGCCAAAGCCACCGACCAGCAAGACCAACTGGCGCTGCTGCGCGAGCGTCTGGCCGATCTGTATCCCTGCGCCGCGCAGGCTTATGACTGGAAAGCCGACTTTGTTCCCGATCGGCATATCCTGGGCAGTGTCGGGCGCACCCTGGCCACTCTCAGTCGCTATCCCATCGGCAAGGCCGAGCGCCTGCAGTTGCCCAACGCCGCCGACAACACCTTCACCCGCTTGCTGGAAGGCCAACCAGCCCTGTTGGTCAGCTACCTGCCCATGGGCGATAGCGGGCGTCTCGCTGTGCTCAATACTCGATTGTCGGCCTACCGACCTGGCAGCGATCTGCAGCGTCGACAGGTCGAGCATGTGGCCAAGGTACTCGATCGCCTGGAGAGCCAAGGCACGCCGTGGATCATCGGCGGCGACTTCAATCTCCTGCCTCTGGGTCAGCATCGCCGCCTGCCTGCCGCGCAGCGCAATGCCTACTCCGCCGACAGCGACCTGCACCTGCTATGGGACAAGTACCCGATGATCCCCGATAACGCCGAGGCCAGCGGTGCCGAACGTAGCGCCTGGCTCACCCACTTCCCTAACGATCCCGGTATCGCTGCCCCTGATCGCACCCTGGACTACCTGCTGCACAGCCCACGGCTGCAGCGCCTGGACGCGAAGGTATTGCAGCAGGATGCCTTGCAGATCTCGGATCATCTGCCGGTCAGTGCACGGTTGGTGTTGCCGGCACGGTAGCCAAGGCCGCCTGAACGGCAATGGACGGACCACGGGGTGATAACGGAGATGCCCGCGGTCCACCAGTGCTCAAGTTCAATGGGCAAGCCCGCTCTCCTGCGCTTGCTTGGCAACGCGTGCATCAAGGAAACGCTTCTTTCTCCCACCCTGGTATCCAGAGACTTAGGGTGCGTGGCTTGTGTCGTCGACACATTCCCTAAGACGAAATGGAGTTCCTATGACTGACAAACCCGATGATGCCCAATGGGGAGACATCAATGATTCTTTCCTGGGGCAGATCTACCTGGTGCGAGATGAGCAGTGCATTCCGCTGCGCCTGAGCCGCGCCGATGACCGATTCACCTGGACCGGCGTGGAGAGCCATGACTGGTTGCAAGCCGGAGGCCAGGAAGCCTCCCCAGTCTTCAAGTTCGTTTTCCATTCGAGGACAGATGACCGCATTCATGTCCATGTACTGGGCACTGGCAGTCACAGCGGCAAGAAACTGGGTATCAGCCGTAATGGTTACCTGGGCCTCTACCGCGTCGCCGAGGTCGTCGATCACCTCAAGCTCGAGCCGCTGAATTGGGAGCAAGACCTGCTCCGCTGCCGGCTGAGAGATCATCTGGGACATCAGGTCAAGGCCGAGCCTGACCATGACAATCGTAAAGTAAGGGATGCCGTCTTTCTGACCACTGGCGAAGGCGCCGTGCATGACTATGTCATACGGCGGGTCTGAAAAGACGACTCACTGACGCCGGCCTCATCCTTTCCTCGGTTTGGCCCGCGCGGTGGCTTCCGCCACCAGCGGGTCATCCGGCCAATAGTGCTTGGGATACCGTCCCTTGAGATCTTTCTTCACCTCGGCGTAGGTCGTTCGCCAGAAATTGGCCAGGTCCTGTGTCACCTGCACCGGGCGACGAGCGGGTGACAACAAGTGTAATTTGACCTGCAACCGGCCCTGGGCGATGCGCGGTGTATCCGCCAAGCCGAAAAGCTCCTGCAGGCGCACGGCCAGGATGGGAGGCGTTTCGCTGTAGTCCAGGCGAATGTTCGAGCCGGAAGGCACGCCCAGGTGCACGGGCGCCTGCTCCTCCAGGCGTTGGGGAAGTGGCCAGGGCAGCAGATTGCGCAGCAGCGATGAGAGATCCAGTTGGGCGAAATGACTCAGGCGCGAAACCTTGCCCAGGTAAGGCTGCAACCAGTTTTCAAGCGAGACGAGCAAGGCGGTGTCGCTCAGATCGGGCCATTCGCTTTGACCGTTTCGTTCCAGGTCCAATTGACGCAACAGAGATACTCGCGCCTGCCATTGGCGCAGTTCCGGCGTCCAGGGCAGCAGCGCAAGTCCCTTGCGCCGCACCAGGCCCACCAATGCGCGCGCGCGGGCATCTTCGTCAAGGCCGGGCAATGGCTCGCGGCTGAGCACCAGTTCGCCAACCTTGCGCTGACGCTCGGCGCGAAGCACCTGTTCGCGGTCATCCCAATCAAGAATGTCCAAGGTCTCGACCTGTTCGGCCAATACCCCATCGAACAGGGTCGGATCGAAGTCGGCCGCGAGGTAGATACGTTCCTCGCGCTGCCCATGGCGACTGCCCAGGTCAGCGATCACCAACCAAGGGTGTTTCATCAAGGCATCGGCTACACCGAACAGCGCGGCGCGGCCATTGGCCAGGCGATATTCCGCGCCACCCTCACGTCGTTGCTGGGCGACACGATCAGGGTAGGCCAGAGCCAGCAAGGCCCCAAGCCAACGAGGATGATCCGGATCGGCGACCGGGGAGCCCGCCTTGCCACGCAGTTGGGCGCGGTACTGGCGTGCCAGTTGCCGCGCTCGCTGAACCCCGCCCTGACTGCCACGCGACGCCCGGATCTCGCCACCCAACAGCGCCAGGCGGCTGTGCAGGTCGGCGCCCTGCCCCCTGAGAATATCGCGCTCCCCCAGCAGCGCGGCGACATCGCAGGCCATTTCCGCCAAGCCCAGCGAATGGCCGCGTAGCAGCAAGTGCGCGATACGTGGGTGGGCAGGTAATTGCGCCATGGCTTGACCATGATCGTTCAAGCTGTCGCGAGTGCCTGGCTTGCAGGCGCCCAGCCGGACAAGCAGGTCCTGAGCCTGGGCATAAGCCGCTGCAGGTGGCTGGTCGAGCCAGCGCAACTGATCCGGCGCGACCCCCCAACGTGCCAGTTGCAAGGCCAGGCCGGCAAGATCGGCCTGAAGGATCTCGGCGCTGCCGTGTGCCGCCAGTTGTTCATGCTGGGCCTCGGACCAGAGGCGATAGCACACGCCCGGCTCCAATCGACCGGCCCGACCTGCTCGTTGGGTGGCGCTGGCTCGGGAGATACGCTGGGTGTCCAGGCGGGTCATGCCGCTGCCTGGGTCGAACCGCGGCACCCGCGCCAGCCCCGCGTCGATGACCACGCGCACGCCATCGATGGTCAGACTGGTTTCGGCGATGTTGGTGGCCAGCACGATCTTGCGCTGCCCCACGGGCGCGGGCTCGATGGCGGCGCGCTGGGCGTTCAGGTCAAGCTCGCCGTGAAGCGGGCAGAGCAGGATGTCCCCGCGTTCGCCCAGCACCTCTTGCAAGGACTGATGCACCCTGCGGATCTCGGCCTGCCCCGGCAGAAAGACCAGCAAGCTGCCGTCTTCATCGGTCACCGCCTGCACGACGGTGTCCACTACACGCGGCTCGATGAACTCGCCTGGCTGGAAGGGACGCCCCCAGTGTGTCTGCACTGGGTGCATGCGCCCTTGGCTGCTGACTATCGGTGCCTCGTCGAGCAGACGCGACAGCCGCTCGCCTTCCAGGGTCGCGGACATCAGCAGAATCTTCAGCGGCGGATCGTCGCGCAACAGTTCACGGCCGTTGAGACTCAGGGCCAGTGCCAGGTCAGCATCGAGACTCCGCTCGTGGAACTCGTCGAAAATGAGCAGTCCTACCCCGTCCAGCGCCGGGTCGGCCTGCAGACGACGGGTGAGAATGCCTTCGGTGACGACTTCGATGCGCGTATTCGGACCAATCTTGCTGTCCAGGCGAATGCGGTAGCCGACAGTCTCGCCTACCTTTTCGCCCAGTTCGCTCGCCAATCGTTCCGCTGCCGCGCGCGCGGCCAAGCGGCGGGGTTCGAGCATGATGATGCGCTGCCCGGCCAGCCAGGGCTCGTCGAGCAGGGCCAACGGCACGCGCGTGGTCTTGCCGGCACCGGGCGGCGCTTCGAGCACGGCTTCGTGGCGTTCTTTCAAGGCCTGGCGCAAGGCAGGCAATACGGCATCGATCGGTAGTGAAATCATGGTGGTCCTCGGGCAGGCCGACGAGTATAACGGCGAACCTGGCGTCTCTTGCCATGGTCCTAGTAGTGGATGCAGGCTCATGACCTGTACCGTTGCGCTTTCATTCCGGAGATTCACATGCGTATCCCTTCCCGTGTCATCGGTAGTGCTCTGGTCGCTACCCTGCTGACCCAGCTGACGGCCTGCGGCACCTTGTTCTACCCCGATCGCCGTGGGCAGATCGAAGGTCGGATCGACCCGGTGGTCGCCGCTCTCGATGCCATCGGCATCCTGTTCTATGTCATCCCTGGGTTGATCGCATTCGGCATAGACTTCGCCACTGGCGCGATCTACTACCCCGGTGGCGCCACCGCGCAGGTCGCGCCGGAAAAGCTCAAGCAAGCCATTACCGCCGACGGCCAGGTCGACAAGGCCAAGCTTCAGGCCATTCTGGAAAGCGAGCTGGGCCAACGCCTGCCGTTGAACGATCCACGCCTGATCCAGCATCGCGGCAGCGTCGAGCAACTGGCTGCCTACGGTCTGGCGCCAGCGGCCTGATCGCCATGAAGACAGTGGCAGCATGAACCCGACAGCCGAGCACCAACGGCTCCTGCGTCTGGCGACGCGGGCTTCGCTTGCCGTCGCCAGCATTCTGGTGGTGAGCAAGGCCATCGGCTGGTGGCTCAGTGGTTCGGTAAGCCTGCTGGCGGGGCTGACCGATTCGGCCCTGGACGCGGTCGCGTCATTGCTCAACCTGCTGGCGGTACATTACGCGCTACGTCCGGCTGACGACGATCACCGGTTTGGCCATGGCAAGGCCGAGGCAATGGCGGGAATGGCCCAAGCCCTGTTCATCGGGGCCAGCGCGGCATTGATCGGTGTGCAGGCGTTCGGGCGCCTGCAGTCGCCGCAACCACTGGGCGACACGGGCGTCGGTATTGCGGTGATGCTGCTGTCGCTGGGGCTGACCGTGGCCTTGCTGGCCTTCCAGCGCAAGGTCATCCGCGCAACCGGCTCCACGGCGGTACGCGCCGACTCCCTGCATTACCGCTCCGACCTGCTGCTCAACGGCAGCATTCTGCTCGCTCTGCTACTGGCACGCATGGGCTGGCCGCAGCTGGATGCCCTGTTTGGCCTGGGCATCGCGTTCTACATCCTCTGGAGCGCCTTGCAGATCGCCCGGGAAAGTACAGCGATCCTGATGGACCAGGAACTGCCGGTGGATATCGGCCAGCAGATGCTCGAGGTCGTCTGTGCGATCCCCGGGGTAAAGGGCGCGCATGACCTGCGTACCCGCGTATCGGGAAGCCATTGGTTCGTTCAGGTGCATCTGGAACTGCCGGGAGACCTGCCACTTCATGATGCCCACGCCTTGTGCGTGCAAGCGTCCGCCGCCATTCGCCAACGGTATCCGCGGGCGGATGTGATAGTGCATGCCGATCCGGTCTGAGCGGATCATGTCGATCTGCAGATCGCACGGCTGCAACCCTTTCGACCGCATGCTTGCGCTCGCCGAGGTTCAGTTCACGCTGTAGCCTCGCCCGCTCAGGCACGCGCCCAATGCTCGCCGGTAAGTGTCGGCGACATTGGGCGGTGGCGCGTGGGATGCCGCGGCAGGGTCGAATCCTGACTGATCTACGGCCCAGCGATGGCACTGGTAGCGATCTTCGTCCTGCTGCTGCGGGAGTTGTCCGTACAAGGGATAGGCGATCAGGTCGTAGCCGCCTGCTGCCTGAGATGCAGGAGCCGGCGCAAGGGTCGGGGGATTGACCACGACGTACTCGCCGGTATCCGACAGGTATTGGTAGTAGGTGTCCGCCGCCAGGAAGAACAGCGCGCCGCCCACCCAGACCTCCTGCGCATAACTGGGCAGGGAAGTGACGCGTACCCCATAGGGTGGGCGTATTACCACATAGCCGCTACTGTGGGGACGATACCAATAACCGTCCGAATAGAAGTATTCCTCGCCTCGATAGGGGACTTTCCAGTAGCGATCCGGGAAACGGTCGATGGTATGCCCAGGACGATACTGCGGTCCGCTCCCCCAGCCGCTGCCATGCCCATCGGGACGCCCGGCCCAATCGCCGCCCGGGCGCTGCCCCGCCCCCCCGGCCTGCCAGTGGCGACTGTCACCGGAGCGCCGCGGTATGTCCTGGTAATGCCCTTGGCGCGGTGCCTGGGTCTGGCGGACTTCGTCACGCGAGTTCAGCGGCGAGCTACCTGCGCCGTTGGGATCCCGTGGGGCATGCCGGTCATGGCCGTCACCGGGCCCCTGGGCCGCGGCAGCCAGACCGATTCCCATGCACAGTAAACCGATTCCCGCCAACCGCCAGACGCGCATACCCATGGTGCCCTCTCGACAAAACTGCCTCTATACGACTGGCAGTCTATCGCGAGCCTTGCCCGTACAGATGAAATCCAGGCATGAAAAAAGGGAGGCCTCAGGGCCTCCCTTCAAGAATTTGTTGTCCGTGCTCGACACTTGTGATGTCGGCTCACCTCACGCCATCTCGTGGATGGTGTGTAGCCCGGGGGCCTGCGGATCCTGTGGGATCGCTGGCCGCGACGGCCCGTATGGGGCGGTCGCCGTGGACTGATGTCCGGGCAGTGATTCTGTTGATAACGATAGAGGATCGCGTGCGGCAGGGGATTGCGAAGATTGCTCTGATAAATAGTACTTGCGCAATTTTTAACTCAAGATCGATAATTCGCCGCAATCCGAACAGAAAAGGCCTCCTTCATGAGCAAGCTTGACCGCTACGACCTGAGCATCCTTGCCGAATTGCAGCGCGATGCACGCATTTCCAACCAGGAATTGGCCGAACGCATCGGCCTGTCGCCTTCGCCGTGCTCGCGTCGGGTCAAGCAACTGGAAGACGATGGCTATATTTCCCGCCAGGTCGCGCTGCTCGATCGCAAGAAGCTCGGCCTGAGTCTCACGGCCTATGTATTGATCGGCATGGACCGACATACCCCGGAACGTTTCGAGACATTCGAAGCCGCCATCCGCAGCTTGCCGCAGGTACTCGAGTGCAGCCTGGTGACGGGAATGGATGCGGACTACCAGCTCAAGGTGGTGGTCCCGGACATGGACCACTACCAGAAATTGCTGCTGGGCAGCCTGACCCGCATCGAAGGCGTCACCAGCGTGCGCTCGAGTTTCGTGCTCAACCAGGTGCTGGCCAGCACCGAGATGCCGTTGACGCATCTGCGTTAACCGGCACCCGGCCCTACCTATCTATACTGTCGCGCTTGAACCTGCCTGGAGCATGTAGATGGATCCTGCCGTATTCGAAGAATGGATGATGATCATCCTGGTTACCGTGCTGATCGGATTCATGGGTTTCATCGTCTGGGACCTGGCGAAGAAGTCCAAGGCAGGCCGTTTCGGCACCCTGATCCTGTTCTTCGTCCTTGGCCTGGGCGTACTGGCCTTCATCATCAAGACCGTGGTCGTCGGAATGATCGAAGGCGTCTAGAGTCGTGCCGGCACCTCGCGCCAGGCACCTTGCTCCAGCCCCTCCAGCGTCCAGTCGCCGATGCGCACCCGCACCAGGCGCAGGGTGGGCAAACCGACCGCGGCGGTCATGCGCCGGACCTGACGGTTGCGTCCTTCGCGGATCACCAGTTCCAGCCAACTGGTCGGTACGCTCTTGCGAAACCGCACCGGGGGGTTACGCGGCCACAGGCTCGGCTCATCCAGCTGGCGCGCCTCGGCGGGTAACGTCGGGCCGTCATTGAGCTCGACGCCGTCACGCAGGCGTTGCAGCTGTTCAGCGCTGGGCTCGCCTTCGACCTGTACCCAATAGGTCTTGGGCAACTTGTGCCGAGGGTCGGCGATGCGCGCCTGCAGGCGCCCGTCATTGGTGAGCAAGAGCAGCCCTTCGCTGTCCCGATCCAGACGTCCGGCCGGGTAGATGCCAGGAATATCGAGGTAATCCTTCAAGGTCGCACGCCCTTCCCCATCACTGAACTGGGTCAGGACATCGAAAGGCTTGTTGAACAGGATCAGACGGGGCTCGGTCGGCGGCGCCTTGGGCGGGCGACGCGGACCGGCAGGCCGCACCGAGGGACGGCGCGGCTTGGAACGTGGGGGCAAGGGCATGCGACCTCAGCGGAACGGCGGCTCATCGAAGCTGCGCAGTTTACGCGAGTGCAGCGAATTGAGCTCGGTACGCAGCAGGTCGAGCGCGGCGATGCCGATCTTGAGGTGCTGGCTGACGGCGCGGTTGTAGAAGGCATTGGCCGAGCCGGGCAACTTGATCTCGCTGTGCAGTGGCTTGTCCGAGACGCAGAGCAAGGTGCCATAGGGCACTCGCAGACGATAGCCCTGGGCGGCGATGGTGCCGCTTTCCATGTCCACCGCCACCGCGCGGGAGAGGTTGATCAACGGCCGCTCCTGAGCCCAGCGCAGTTCCCAGTTACGATCGTCGTAGGTCAACACGGTGCCGGTGCGCAGACGCTTCTTGAGCTCGTCGCCACGTTCGCCGGTAACCTGGGCCGCCGCCTCCTGCAAGGCCATCTGCACTTCCGCCAGGGCCGGGATCGGAATGTTCGGCGGCACCACGCGGTCGAGGATACCGTCACGGCGCATATAGGCATGCGCCAGCACGTAGTCACCGATGGTCTGCGACTGCCGCAGCCCGCCACAGTGGCCGATCATCAGCCAGCAATGCGGACGCAGCACGGCAAGGTGGTCGGTGATGTTCTTGGCGTTGGACGGCCCGACGCCGATGTTGACCAGGGTGACTCCGTCACCATCGGCGGCGATCAGGTGATAGGCCGGCATCTGGTAGCGGTGCCAGATCACGCTGGCGACCAAGGCCTGGGCTTCCCCATCGTCCATGCCGTTTTCGATGATCACGTTGCCGGGCAGGATCATGCGCACGAACCGTGGGTCCTGGCGCAGCTGTTCCAGACCATGGGCGATGAACTGGTCGACATAGCGGTGGTAGTTGGTCAGCAGGATCCACGGTTGCACGTGGCGCCAGTCGCTGCCGGTGTAGTGCACCAGCCGGCGCAGGGAGAAATCCACGCGCGCCGCGTCGAACAGCGCCAGCGGCAAGGTTTCGGCGTTGCCCCAGTCGTACAGGCCATCGGCGATACCGTCGGTGGCCGCCGACAGGTCGGTGCTGGGGAACACGCGCGCCAGCGCGGCGGCGGTGATGCCGGTGCCCGCCAGTTCGTCACCTTGCTCGACCACGTAGGGGTAAGGGATGTTCTGGTCGCTGACACCGACTTCGACGGTAACGGTGAAGTCGTCCATCAGCGGGCGCAGCTGGTCCAGCAAGTAGCTGCGAAACGCCGCGGGCTGGGTCACGGTGACACTGTAGGTACCCGCCACCTGGACCTTGGCATAGGCACGGGTGATGGTTGGCGCTTCGCCATGGCAGTAGTAGGTCAGGCGCAGGGCCGGGTAGCGGAACATCGCACGCTCGTCGGCGTCCGGCTCGGTGCGATCAATGAGGTAGCGCTTGAGCGCCTGGCTGAGGGCCCCGGTAGCCTGTTCATGCAGGGCCGCCAGGCGGTCGACGGCCTGCTCGGGAGTATCAACAACTACAAAGGCTTGGCTCACACTGTACTTCCTGTCTGAACATGCATGCGTCCATCTTGCCTACATTCGTCGGTAAAGACATCCCCTGTCACATCGGCCAGACCGGCGTCGAGCGAGCGATCAGCGCTTGCACGTCGATACCGCGAGGCAGCGCGCCATAGGTGCGACCGCTGCCGCCCAGTCGGCTGGCGAGGAACGCATCGCTCACCACGCTATTGCCCGCTTCGAGCAGCAGCTTGGCTTGCACCGCCAAGGCGATGTCTTCGGTAATCTGCCGGGCGCGGTACTGGATGTCGGCGGTGTCGGCGAGGGCATCCTTGAGGTGGCCGATATGCGCGGCCAGGCGCGGATCGCCATGGCCATCGCCCAGTTCGCTGAACAAGGCGTCAAGCACGCCGGGCTCCTTGGACAACGCTCGCAACACGTCCAGGCACTGCACGTTTCCCGAGCCCTCCCAGGTCGAATTGACCGGTGCCTCGCGGTACAGGCGCGGCAAGATGCTGTCCTCCACGTACCCCGCACCGCCCAGGCACTCGGCGGCCTCGTTGATCATGGCCGGAGCACGCTTGCAGATCCAGTACTTGCCCACTGCCGTCACCAGCCGCGCGAACCGCGCTTGCTGGGGATCGGCCAACTGGTCCAGGGCCTGCCCCATGCGTAGGCTTAGCGCCAGCGCCGCCTCGCTTTCGAGCGCCAGATCGGCCAGCACGTTCTGCATCAGGGGTTGCTCCGCCAGCACGCGCCCGCCGACCTTGCGATGAGCACAATGGTGCGCGGCCTGGGTCAGCGCCTGGCGCATGAGCGCACTGGAACCCACCATGCAATCGAAGCGGGTCATGGCCACCATTTCGATGATGGTCGGCACGCCCCTGCCCTCCTCGCCGATCATCCAGGCCAAGGCACCACGGAACTCCACCTCGCTGGAGGCGTTGGAGCAATTGCCGAGCTTGTCTTTCAGGCGTTGGATGTAGAACGGATTGCGGCTGTCGTCCGGGCGATGCCGGGGTAGCAGGAAGCAACTGAGCCCGTGTTCGGTCTGGGCCAGTGTCAGGAAGGCATCGCACATGGGCGCGGAGCAGAACCACTTGTGACCGACCAGCTCGTAGGCCTGGCCGGGCCCCGGGCTGCCGACAGGGTAGGCGCGGGTGGTGTTGGCGCGCACATCGGTACCGCCCTGCTTTTCGGTCATTGCCATGCCCAGGGTGACCCCGGCCTTGTGCCGGTCACCGACATTGCGCGGGTCGTATTCACATGCGAGCACCTTGGGCAACCAGTAGCGCGCCAGCTCCGGTTGCAACCGCAGCGTCGGCACCGCCGCGAAGGTCATGGTCAAGGGGCAGCCACTGCCTGCCTCGGCCTGACTGTGCAGATAAGTCATGGAGGCACGCGCCACATGGGCACCAGGGCGCGGGTCGGTCCAGGGCAGCGAAGGCAGACCGTGCTCGATCGCCGTACGCATCAGCTCGTGGTAGGCGGGATGGAACTCCACCAGATCGACCCGATGCCCATAACGATCATGACTGCTGAACTGCGGCTTGTGCCGATTGGCGAGGAAACCGGCGGCCATCAAGGGGCCTCCGGCCAAGGCGCCGTAGGCATCGATACGCGCTTGGGCCCAGCCTGCGTCGAAGCGCCGCGACCACTCCTGCAGAGGCTGGTCGAGGCGGTACAGGTTGGCGCCGTCCAGCGATGGCGGCTGGTTGGTGACCTCGTGGGTTTCAGCGTATTGGTGCAGGTTCATCGAAGGCGAACTCCTGGATCCGGCCATGCCTGAAGATCCAGTGAAGCATCCCTGCCCTGCGACTCAAAGTGACAAAAATGCCTAAGAAGTGGCCTGTGTGGCCACTAGAAGCGTTTTGGTCCGCCCATCAGTGGTAGGACGGGACATGCGCCTGAGCAAGGGCCAGGGTCAGGCGCAGCTCGAAGCGGCTACCAAGGCCGCAGGTCGACTCATGCGACAACTTGGCGCCAATCAGCTCGCCCATCTGCCTGCAGATCGACAAGCCGATGCCCAGGCCACCATAGCGACGGGTCATGGAGCCATCGACCTGGAAGAAACGCTGATACAGGACGGCCTGGTCCAGGTCTTCGAAACCGATACCGCTGTCACTGACGGTGACGGTCAGGACCATGCTGTCAGGCCCGAGGCGTCGCCCGCGCACCTGCAGCAAGACGCCGCCCTGATGGGTGAACTTCAGGCCATTGTCCACCAGGCAGGCCAGACAGCGGGCGAGCTTTTGCGCATCGCCGACCAGGCCGTCAGGAAGCTCGGCCGGTATGTCCAGACTGAGGTAGAGACCTTTGCCCTGGGCCTGCCCGGCATAACCCGCGCGTACCTCCTGGAGCAATCGACGCAGGCTGAAGGGCACAGGATGGGCACGCACGCGGCCCGCCTGCAGCTCGGAAAGAATGAGGATGTCATCGACCATCGCCATCATGTCCTGTGCCGCACCGGTCGCGGTGCGGTGGTACTGGCCAAGTTCGGCGCCCATTGGCAAGGTCTGCATCAGCTCCAGCGAACCGAGCACGCCGCTCATCGGCGTGCGCAGTTCATGGGTGACAGTGGCAAGGAATTCATCCTTGAGACGATTGCTCTTGACCAACTGCTGGTTGAGTACTTCCAGGGTGCGGCCGTTTTCACGCAGGGTCCTGGCCTGTTCCTCGCGCATGCTCTTGATACGGTCTGCCAATGCCAGTGCGAGCAAGGCGACTTCCAGCGCCGAGCCGAGCTGGCTGGCGTACATGGTCAGGAAGACATTAGGCAGGTAACCCAGCACCATCAGGGTATTGACCAGTCCACCCAGGAGAAAGGCCGTCCAGGCAACGATGAAATAGCGCGCGACGCGCAGGCCTCGCGACCAGGCGTAGAGTCCGGCGGCGAAGATGCTGACGGTGAACAACAGCGCCAACACCGTGGCCATGCGCAACGCAACGCCATAGGGCATGCTCACGGCCAACAGCATCACCAGCACACCGCCTGCCATGAGCACCTGCAGAAGACAGTCGAAGCCTCGACCGAGGCGGGCCATCTGCAAGAAATGGCGGGCGAACTGACAGCCGAAGAACCCTGCGGCGCCGATGAACAACGGCGTGGCGGCATTTGCCCACCAGGGGCTGTCCGGCCAGAAGTAAGCCACGCCAGCGCCGTTGACCGATACCTGATAAAGGCCGAACGAGGCGATATAGAGGATGTAGTAGAGGTAACTGATGTCACGCACGCTGATATAGATGACCAGGTTGTACACCAGCATCACCAGCAACACCCCATAGATGATCCCCAGTACATACAGCCGCGTGGGCTGTTGCTCCAGGTAGGCCTCGGCCGACCACAGGGTCAGCGGGGCCTGGATCGATCCTTGACTGTGCAGGCGCAGGTACACCGTGGTGGACTGCCCCGGCCGCAGCGGCACTTCGAAAAGGTAGTTGTCCTGCCTTATCTGCCGGGAGGCATAGGGCAAGGCATCGCCCGTGCGCTGTACCAGGCGGTAGCCACCTTGCTGGTCGGGGAGAAAGAGTTCGAGGTGATCGAGCGGCGGATAAGCCAGCTCCAGTAGCCACTGGCGCGTTGGGGTGGCAAGGGTGGCGTTATAGGAAAGATCGACCTTCAGCCAGAACACCGACGTGGAATAACCAGCGTTGAGCACCGGTTGGTCGTGTGGGCGAAAGCGACTGGCAAACCTCGGCGCGCTGACCTGGCTGATACTTGCGGTACCGTCCGGATCTTCGTAGACCTGCATGACCTTGCCCAAGGGCAGGCTACGGGTGGCATCGTCGATCTCGACAGCCCCGACGAGCATGGGCAACCAGCCCAGCACAATCATCAGCAAATAGTGCATACAGCCCCAGCGTGGTCTGTCCGTTCGTGTCGTGTTGGTCTCCTCTCCCTTTGAGACAACGAAATCCGGCAGGACCCGTTCATTGAAATTGTCCAAGCACTCTAGCATAGCTTCCCCGCGCTGCCAGCAATGGCTACCCGCTTACGCCTAGACAGCTCTAGAACGAGGCTTTCAGCGGCATTTCGAGGCAGCTTCAGGCCTCTCTATCAACGCAAGCCCCACGTCGGACAACCCAGCGAAAAGTGTTTGATGGTAAGCTCGCGCACCATGAATACCTACAGCTCACGCCCCGTTGTCCTCTGTCTATCCGGCCACGACCCCAGTGGCGGCGCCGGCCTGCAGGCAGATATAGAAGCCCTGATCGCTCAAGGCTGTCACGCCGCGCCTGCCGTGACTGCCCTGACCGTCCAGGATACCGTCAATGTGTCCGATTTTCGGGTGCTCGACCGCGAGTGGGTGCTGGCGCAGGCCAATGCCGTCCTCACCGACTCCACCGTCGCGGCTGTCAAGCTGGGCATGCTGGGTTCGATCGAGATGGTCGATACCATCGCCGAGCTGCTGGCCGCGTACCCGCACCTGCCGGTGGTCTGCGATCCGGTCCTGCGCGCCGGTGGCGGCGGTCGGCTGGGCAAGGACGAAGTCGGCTACGCCCTGCGTGAGCGTCTGTTGCCGTTGGCGACCATCGCGACGCCGAACCTGCCCGAAGCGCGCATCCTGGCAGGGCTGCCCGAAGGTACCGCGGACCAGTGCGCCGAACAGCTCCTGCCATTCTGCCGGAACCTGCTGATCACCGGCGGCCATGGCGACGAGGAGGAAATCCACAATCGCCTGTACAGCCGTGACGGCCAGAGCCAGACCTGGATCTGCCAACGCCTGCCGGGTAGCTATCACGGATCGGGTTGCACCCTGGCCAGCGCACTGGCCGGACGACTGGCACTCGGCGAGCAGCTGCAGAGCGCGGTACGCAGCGCGCTGGACTATACCTGGCGAACGCTGCGCGACGCCGAACAACTGGGCAGGGGTCAGTTCGTCCCACGTCGCCTGCCCTTGGATTTCTGCTCCTGACTCCCCTACACGAGGCTTGAAATGAAGCTACGCGGCCTGTATGCCATTACCGACAGCCAACTGCTCGCCGGCCGTTTCCTGTCCTATGTCGAGGCGGCGCTGGAAGGCGGCGTCTGCCTTCTCCAGTACCGGGACAAGAGTGATGACCAGGCCCGCCGTCTGCGCGAGGCCGAGACCTTGATGAAATTGTGCGAGCGCTATGACACGCGGCTAATCATCAATGACGATGCCGAACTGGCCGCGCGCCTGGGCGTGGGCGTTCACCTGGGCCAGACCGATGGCCCGCTGACGCCGGCGCGTGCCTTGCTGGGCCGCGAGGCCATCATCGGCTCTACCTGCCATGCCCAGCTCGAACTGGCGGAGCAGGCCGCGCGTGAAGGTGCCAGCTACGTCGCTTTTGGTCGATTCTTCAACTCCGTCACCAAACCAGGCGCAATGGCTGCCGACCCTGGGCTGCTGAAAGAGGCCCGCGCTCGGATCAAACTGCCGATTGCGGTGATTGGCGGCATCACCCTCGACAATGCCGCCCCGCTGGTGGCCCATGGCGCCGACCTGCTGGCCGTGATCCATGGCCTGTTCGGCGCCGACAGCACGCATGAAGTCACCCGCCGCGCGCGCGCCTTCAACGCCTTGTTCGCTTAATGATTTGAGAGATAGCACCATGTCCAGTACCGAGACCCGTTCCGAATCCCTGTTCGCCAAGGCCCAGAAACACATCCCCGGTGGCGTGAACTCGCCCGTGCGTGCCTTCCGTAGCGTCGGCGGCACGCCGCTGTTCTTCAAGCATGCCGAAGGGGCTTATGTCGTCGACGAGGACGACAAGCGCTATGTCGACTATGTTGGCTCCTGGGGTCCGATGATCTTGGGTCACAGCCATCCCGAGGTGCTTGACTCGGTCCGCAAGCAGCTGGACCACGGCCTGTCCTACGGCGCCCCTACCGCCATGGAAACCGAAATGGCCGACCTGGTCTGCTCCCTGGTGCCCTCGATGGAGATGGTGCGCATGGTCAGCTCGGGCACCGAAGCGACCATGAGCGCCATTCGCCTGGCCCGTGGCTATACCGGTCGCGATGCCATCATCAAGTTCGAAGGCTGCTACCACGGTCACTCCGACAGCCTGCTGGTCAAGGCCGGCTCCGGTCTGCTGACCCAAGGCGTACCAAGCTCGGCGGGGGTACCGGCGGACTTCGCCAAACACACACTGACCCTGCCGTTCAACGACATCGCCGAGGTCGAGAAGACCCTCGCCGAAGTCGGCGATACCGTCGCCTGCATCATCGTCGAGCCCGTGGCCGGCAACATGAACTGTGTACCGCCTGCGCCAGGCTTCCTCGAGGGCCTGCGCGAGCAGTGCGACAAGCACGGCGTGGTGCTGATCTTCGATGAAGTGATGACGGGCTTTCGCGTCTCGCTGGGCGGTGCTCAGGCCTATTACGGCATCACCCCTGACTTGTCGACATTCGGCAAGATCGTCGGCGGCGGCATGCCTGTCGGCTGCTTCGGCGGCAAGCGCGAAATCATGGAGCGCATCGCGCCATTGGGCCCGGTCTACCAGGCGGGCACCCTGTCGGGCAACCCACTGGCCATGGCGGCCGGCTTGACTACGCTGCGATTGATCAGCCGTCCTGGCTTCCACGACGAATTGAGCGCATTCACCTCGCGTCTGCTCGACGGTCTGCAGCAACGCGCCGATGCAGCGGGCGTACCCTTCGTGACGACCCAGGCCGGCGCCATGTTTGGCCTGTACTTCAGCGGCGCCGACGATATCGTCACCTTCGACGATGTGATGGCCAGCGATGTGGAGCGGTTCAAGCGTTTCTTCCACTTGATGCTTGAGGGTGGCGTGTATCTGGCGCCGAGCGCCTTCGAGGCGGGCTTCACTTCCATCGCTCACGGGGATGAGGAATTGAAGATTACGCTGGATGCAGCCGAGCGGGCGTTTGCCGAACTGGCCAAGGTCTAGTTTCTGCGGGCGTCCCGAGATCGAAGCCGGGGTAAAGCGGGTGTCAGATCGGGCACTGGCTTTACCTGCAGGTAGGTGGGTGGGGCATGAATCGTGGCTCTTCCACCGGTGTACCCATCACCACCGCGCAGGCTTGGTAGGCCTTGTTGCCAGGCGAGTCCTTCGGCCTCGATCGCGGGACAAGCCCGCTCGCCACCGGGAGCCTGCCTAGGCCAGGCTTCCAGCGTTGGCCTGGGAAACAAGAGGCGGTGCAAATGGGTTGCACAGAGCCAGTGGCGAGCGGGCTTGTCCCGCGATCGAGGCCGAAGGATTCGCCTGGCAATGCACAGCGCCCAGCCAACTCCATAGATGCGGTAATGCGAAAGCCCAGCGCGGCGAGCTTTGCCATCTCCAAAGCCCCGCTCTCGATCCATTTTGCACTCATGCCCACCTACGCATGCCCCCTTTTCCCCGCCACGCGCCCTTCTGACGTCCCCTGCTCACGCCCTCTGCCCCTACCCCACTGTCACCAACAGAGAAATTCGCGTAAAACTTTGTAAGGTTGGCGCCGCTTATCCCATAATGTGCCACCAGAGACATTGGCCGCAGCTTTGCAGAGGTAAGTCGATCCCCATGAACCGCACCGGCCGCGCCCTGACCCTGGGCTGCCTGTTGCTTCTTCAGCCCCTGCTGGCCCTGGCGGAGGGTGGTAACTCGTTGCTGATTCCGGCGACGGGCCGCTGCACTCTCAATGTCCAGCCCGAGGACCTGGCCAAGGCCCTGGAGGCGTGCGAGCAGACGGCAGAAGCAGGGGATGCGCAAGCGCAATACGAGCTGGGCGAGTTCTACTACAGTGGCGACCAGGCGCCTCGTGACCTCGGCAAGGCGTTGAGCTACTTCGAGCAGGCCTCGCTGCTGGGCCATGCCGAAGCGCAATACCGACTTGGCAGCATGTTCTTCCAGGGTGAAGGGGTGCAGGCCAACAACGTCCAGGCCTATATCGTGCTGAAGATGGCCGCGGTCAATGGCGCCGAGGATGCGCTCGACCTGGCCGATGAGGTGTCGGCCAAGATGCCCCGCGAAGAACTGGAGCACGCCACCCAGGTTCTCGGCCAGATCTTCCGCAAGTACCTGCTGGAACTGCAGAATGCCGATGGGCGTACTCCATTCGCGCCGCTGCCCTAATGGCCTGTACGGTCAAGTTCGACTACCCGAATTAGAGTACCCTCACCTGCCAGGCAAGGCGCGGAGCACGGTCATGGCCCAGCCACGGCGAGCACTGGCAATGCGGCACGGCAAGCCTTGACAGCGAAGTCGAGCAGGAATCAGCTGCCCAGGCCACTCGCTTACTTCTCCGGCATCGGCATCGGGAACGGCATGACATTGCTGCCGCCCTTGGCTTCACTGATCTTCACTGCGCCCGCGCGCTCGACCTCGTCGATACGCACGATCGAGTGCATCGGCACGAAGCTGCGCAGGACGCCATCGAACTGCGCCTTGAGCTTCTCTTCGCTGGGGTCGACCACCATTTGCGTGCGCTCGCCGAAGACGAACTCTTCAATCTCCAGAAAACCCCAGAGGTCGCTCTGGTAGATCTGCTTCGCGTACATCTCGAAGACCTGTCCCTGGTTGAGGAAAATCACTTTATAGAGGGGTGCGTCGCGTTTGGTCATGGTCGAAGGGGGAACAGACTGAGGGAACAAGGTCGGCATCATAGCAAACCGCCCCGGGTTGCAAGGCGGTTATTCACCGTCAGAGCGTCGCGCCGGGACGCCCCGGACCGCCGCGAGCGAAACCCATGACAGGGCCTGGCGACAACTGGATGTCCCTTGATCGTTTCAGTGCTTTCGCCACTGCCATTCAAGGGTTATTCTTGGATCACATCCATTGCCCGTCGAGCGGCTAAAAACGACCTTGAACGCGCCCATAGAACCCCATCGTTTCATCCTCGAACCTTTCGAGGCCCATCGTTTCGCCAACCTGTGCGGACAGTTCGATGAGCACCTGCGTCTTATCGAGCAGCGCCTGGCCATCGAGATCCGCAATCGCGGCAATCAGTTCGAACTGATCGGCGAACCCCAGACCACCTCCTCCGCCGAGCGCCTGCTGCGCCGTCTCTATCGCGAGACCAAGGCGATCGAGCTGTCGCCGGAAACGGTCCACCTGTTCATCCAGGAGTCGGCCGTGGAGACGCTCGAAAACCCTGCGATCAACGAAGTCAGCGTGTCGTTGCGTACCCGCAAGGGCAACATTCGCCCGCGCGGCGTCAACCAGCAGCGCTACGTCAAGGAAATCCTGGCCAACGACATCAACTTCGGCATCGGTCCGGCCGGTACCGGCAAGACCTACCTGGCCGTTGCCTGCGCGGTCGATGCGCTGGAGCGCGAGCAGGTGCGTCGTATCCTGCTGGTCCGCCCGGCCGTCGAGGCCGGCGAGAAGCTTGGCTTCCTGCCCGGCGACCTTGCCCAGAAGATCGACCCGTACCTGCGTCCGCTCTATGATGCCCTGTACGAGATGCTCGGCTTCGAGCACGTGGCCAAGCTGATAGAGCGCCAGGTGATCGAGATCGCTCCGCTGGCCTACATGCGCGGACGCACCTTGAACAACAGCTTCATCATCCTCGACGAAAGCCAGAACACCACGGTCGAGCAGATGAAGATGTTCCTCACCCGTATCGGCTTCGGCTCGACCGCGGTGATCACCGGCGACATCACCCAGGTCGACCTGCCGCGCGGCACCAAGTCCGGTCTGGCTCACGTGATCGAAGTGCTCAAGGGCGTACCGGGTATCAGTTTCACGCATTTCCAGCCCAAGGACGTCGTTCGCCATCCGCTGGTGCAGCGTATCGTCGAAGCGTACGAGCGCTTCGAAGCCCGACCGGCCCAGCCCGAGGCACCCGCGCGCAATGCTTGAACTCGACCTGCAACGGGCGACGGATGCCGCCGCCCCCGATGACGCCGCGTTTCGCCGCTGGTGCGAACTGGGCCTGCGCCAGCGCTCGGCCGACTCGGAGATGACCATCCGCCTGGTCGACGAGGCCGAAGGCCGCGAGCTCAACCACACCTATCGGCACAAGGACTACGCTACCAACGTATTGTCCTTCCCCGCCGATGTGCCTGACGACCTGCTCGACATTCCGCTGCTCGGCGACCTGGTGATCTGCGTGCCCGTGGTCGAACGCGAAGCCGCCGAACAAGGCAAATCGCTTGAAGCGCACTGGGCGCATCTCGTCATTCACGGTTGTCTACATCTGCTCGGCTATGACCATATCGACGACGACGAGGCCGAAGAGATGGAAGCGCTGGAACGGGCACTGTTGGCCGAACTGGGCCATCCGGACCCTTACGCCGACGACGATTGCCATTCAACACACACTGATATCTGCAAGGAACACGAGTAACCGCCATGAGCGAAGATCGATCGAGCAACGGGCAGAAGTCCTGGCTGGGTAAACTGACCCAGGCTTTTGTCCATGAGCCGAAAAACCGCCAGGAGCTCCTCGAGCTGCTGCGCGAAGCCCATCAGAACAAGCTGCTCGACAGCGAAGCGCTGGCCATCGTCGAAGGCGCCATCCAGGTCGCCGACCTGCAGGTACGCGACATCATGGTCCCGCGCTCGCAGATGATCAGCATCAAGGCCAGCCAGACACCCCGCGAGTTCCTGCCGGCGGTGATCGACGCCGCGCATTCGCGCTACCCGGTGATCGGCGAGAGCCATGACGATGTGCTGGGGGTCCTGCTGGCCAAGGACCTGCTGCCGCTGATCCTCAAGGAGAACGGCGACAGCTTCAACATCAAGGACTTGCTGCGCCCGGCCACGTTCGTGCCGGAGTCCAAGCGCCTCAACGTGCTGCTGCGCGAGTTTCGCGCCAACCACAATCACATGGCCATCGTCATCGACGAGTACGGCGGCGTGGCTGGCCTGGTGACCATCGAGGACGTGCTCGAGCAGATCGTCGGCGACATTGAGGACGAGCACGACGTCGAGGAAGACAGCTACATAAAACCGCTACCCAGCGGCGACTTCCTCATCAAGGCGCTGACCCCGATCGAGAACTTCAATGAGTTCTTCGATGGGCAGTTCTCGGACGACGAGTTCGATACCGTCGGCGGTTTGGTCATGAAAGCCTTCGGCTATATGCCCAAGCGTAACGAGACCACCGAGATCGGTGCCTACCGGTTCCGCATTCTCAACGCCGACAGCCGGCGAATCCATTTGCTGCGCCTGACCCCGATCAACCGCCAAGGATAATCATGCACTGGATCACCCGCCCCGGCTGGCCCGGTAACCTGCTGGCCGTGGCGGCCGGTGCCGTTACCTCCCTGGCCCTGGCGCCCTTCGACGTCTGGCCGCTGGCGCTCGTCGCCATCGCTCTCTTCTACCTCGGTTTGCGCGAGCTCGGCCCGCGCCAGGCGCTGGGCCGCGGCTGGTGCTACGGCTTCGGGCTGTATGGCGCGGGGACCAGCTGGATCTACGTCAGCATCAATACTTACGGCGGCGCGTCACCGCTACTGGCGACCTTGCTGCTACTGGCGTTCTTCGCCGCCATCGCCTGGTTCCTTGCCCTGCCCGCCTGGCTCTGGGCGCGCTGGCTGCGCCGCAATGAAGCGCCCCTTGCCGATGCGTTGTGCTTCGCGGCCTTGTGGTTGGTCCAGGAATCGTTCCGCGGCTGGTTCCTCACCGGATTCCCGTGGCTGTACGCCGGCTACAGCCAGCTGGACGGCCCGCTGGCGGGCCTGGCTCCGTTGGGTGGCGTATGGCTGGTTTCCTTCGCCCTGGCGCTGAGCGCCGCCTTGCTGTGCAACCTGCACCGCCTGCGCGCTCGACCGTCATTCCTGGCCGCTGGCGTCTGCCTGTTGCTGGCGCCCTGGGTCATCGGCCTGGCCCTGAAGGATCATGCCTGGACCCGTCCGGCCGGCGAGCCGCTGACCGTTGCGGCTATCCAGGGCAATGTCGAGCAGGACCTGAAATGGGACCCGGCGCACATCGATGCACAGCTGGCGCTGTACCGGGACATGAGCTTCACCTCCAAGCCGGTCGATCTGCTGATCTGGCCGGAAACCGCCGTACCGATACTCAAGGACCAGGCCCAGGGCTACATCGACATGGTCGGCCGTTTCGCCGCGCAGCGACACTCGGCGCTGATCACCGGCGTGCCAGTGCGCGAGATGGTCGATGGACAGCGTCGCTATTACAACGGCATCACCGTGGCAGGCGAAGGCGACGGCACCTACTTCAAGCAGAAGCTGGTGCCCTTCGGCGAGTATGTGCCACTGCAGGACATGCTGCGTGGCGCTATCGAATTCTTCAACCTGCCGATGTCCGACTTTGCCCGCGGCCCGGCCGAGCAGCCGCTGCTGCAGGCCAAGGGGTACCGGATCGCTCCTTATATCTGCTACGAGGTCGTCTATCCCGAGTTCGCCGCAGGTCTGGCCAAACGCAGCGACCTGCTGCTGACTATCAGCAACGATACCTGGTTCGGCACTTCCATCGGCCCGCTGCAGCACTTGCAGATGGCACAGATGCGAGCACTGGAGGCGGGCCGCTGGATGATCCGCGCAACCAACAACGGTGTCACGGCGCTGATCGACCCATTCGGTCGTATCACCACGCAGATCCCGCAGTTCGAGCAGGCGATCCTCTACGGCGAAGTGGTGCCGATGCGGCAACTCACCCCCTATCTGCAGTGGCGCTCCTGGCCACTGGCAATCGTCTGCGCCCTGCTACTGGGCTGGGCTCTGTTGGCAGCGCGTATCGCCAAGACAGTCTGATGGCTTGCACGAATCAGCCACACAGGCCATTAGGGTCGATAGAACAGTCGATAACCGAGCAGGCCAGCCGCTTCATTTAGCAGCTGGCCGCTCTGCCAGATGGCCTTGCCTTCAGGAAGCAGCCCAGCGTAAGGCCGAGCATGATCCCCGCCAAGAAAGCCCACGGGCGCGGCGACCACGTCGAAACCGCTCTGCTCGAAGCTCCAGCGCGCACGCTGCATGTGCCACGCCTGGGTGACCACTACCACGCGACGGATGCCCTCGGGCTGCAACAGCGCCGCAGTCATCTGCGCATTTTCCCAAGTCGTGCGGCTGCTCTCTTCTTCCCAGCGTACGATGACGTCGAAATCCTCTTTCATGCGCTCACCCATCAGCCGGGCTTCGCTCGGTGGCGTGCCGTAGTGCAATCCGCCACTGGTCAGCACCGGCAGGCCCGAGGCCTTGGCCAACCGCGCGGCATAGCGCATGCGCTCGAGCGCGACGCCGCTGGGTTGATCCTGTCCGTCCCAGGCAGGGTCACCGCGCTCGCGACCAGCACCGAGAACCACGATAGCGTCGGCACGCGCCGACAGCCCTGTCCATTCGTCCATGGCCAGGGGCGGCTCGGTTTCCAGCTGACGCGCGGCATGTTCGACCGTCAACGGCAGACTCATCAGCCACAAGCCGCCCAGCCCCAGGGCAAAACACAGCGCGGCCAACCGCGGTCGGCGCGCGCGCAGCCACCAGGCCGCCAGCAGTAGCAGAAAGAGTATGCCCGGGGGCAGGAGCCATTGTTTGATGAAGTAGCGAACCGGCATGCAGGCACCTCCTTGCGAGGTGCGCAGCCTAGAAGGATCGGCGTCGAGTCACAAGCAGGTACTCGACGCCGACCCTTCCAAGACCTGACTATCCGCCGCGCGACAATACGCGCCGCGATCTTGGACAACTACCGCAAAGGCCGTGTCCTGGATTTCGCCGTGGTGGCGGAACGTCTCTTGTCCTTGAGCCATATCACCTTGGCCCCGGACCCCTGCTCAGGCTGCTGATGAAGACCCGCGCTCGCGAAACGGCTTTCCTCGTGGGTATCCAGGTAGGCCTTGATAACCTCGAACTCGGCTCGGCTGAGACCGCGCAGCTCGAGTTCGGCAGGCATTTCATCACGCAAACGCACCGAAGTCCTGGCCACTTCCAGCGCCAGCCCCAGTCGATCGATCAAGCGTTCATAGAGCTCAGGTTCTACTGCGATCAGTTGCGAATCTCCCATCCGTTCACCTCATTGAAGATAACATCACCTCCCCACACCTGAGCTTAGCGCGACTCGTCACGACAGCCTCCCGCCGCGACCAACGGCCCGTAGCAGGGGCCGCGACTCAATCAGGGTTTCCCACGATGCGCGACGCTCATGTATGCTACGGCGTTCACTCCATCGACGCCGGATTGCCGGATGCAGCGTGTTTCGCTGCCTGGACAGGGTCTTTCATCTCTCAGCGCAAAGTAGCCATGCACGAACAATATCAGCCCCGTGAAATCGAAGCCGCCGCCCAGAAGTCCTGGGACGAGCAACAGTCGTTCGCCGTCAGCGAACAGTCGGGCAAGGAGACGTTCTACTGCCTGTCCATGTTCCCGTACCCGAGCGGCAAGCTACACATGGGGCACGTGCGCAACTACACCATCGGCGACGTGATCGCCCGCTACCAGCGCATGCTCGGCAAGAACGTCCTGCAGCCAATGGGCTGGGACGCTTTCGGCATGCCGGCGGAAAACGCCGCGATGAAAAACAACGTCGCGCCCGCCAAGTGGACCTACGAGAACATCGATTACATGAAGACCCAGCTCAAGAGCCTGGGTCTGGCGATCGACTGGTCGCGTGAAGTCACCACCTGCAAGCCCGATTACTATCGCTGGGAGCAGTGGCTGTTCACCCGCCTGTTCGAGAAAGGCGTGATCTATCGCAAGAACGGCACCGTGAACTGGGACCCGGCCGATCAGACCGTACTGGCCAACGAACAGGTCATCGATGGCCGTGGCTGGCGTTCGGGCGCGCTGATCGAGAAGCGCGAGATCCCGATGTACTACTTCCGCATCACCGATTACGCCGAAGAGCTGCTGCAGGGCCTCGACGACCTGCCGGGCTGGCCCGAGCAGGTCAAGACCATGCAGCGCAACTGGATCGGCAAGTCGCGCGGCATGGAGGTGCAGTTCCCCTACGACCAGGCGAGCATTGGTCATACGGGTGTGCTGAAAGTCTTTACCACTCGCCCCGACACCCTGATGGGCGCCACCTACGTCGCCGTCGCCGCCGAACACCCGCTGGCGGCCCAGGCCGCCGAGGGCAACCCGCAGCTGCAGGCCTTCATCGACGAGTGCAAGGGCGGCAGTGTCGCCGAAGCCGACATGGCCACCCAGGAGAAGAAGGGCCTGCCGACTTCCCTGTTCGTCGAACACCCGCTGACTGGCGAGAAACTGCCGGTGTGGGTCGCCAACTATGTGCTGATGCACTATGGCGACGGCGCCGTGATGGCCGTTCCGGCCCACGACGAACGCGACTTCGAGTTCGCTCACAAGTACCAGTTGCCTATCAAGGCCGTGGTACGCACCAGCGCCGGCGACGATGTCGGCGATGAATGGCTGGCCGCCTACGGCGAGCACGGCCAACTGATCAATTCCGGCGAATTCGACGGCCTGGATTTCGAGGGCGCCTTCGATGCCATCGAAGCCGCGTTGATCCGCAAGGACCTTGGCAAGTCGCGCACCCAGTTCCGCCTGCGCGACTGGGGCATCAGCCGCCAGCGCTACTGGGGTTGCCCGATCCCGATCATCCACTGTCCTTCCTGCGGTGACGTACCGGTCCCGGAAGACCAACTGCCGGTCACCCTGCCGGAAAACGTCGTTCCGGACGGCGCCGGCTCGCCCTTGGCGCGCATGCCCGAGTTCTACGAGTGCACCTGCCCGAAATGCGGCACGCCGGCCAAGCGCGAAACCGACACCATGGACACCTTCGTGGAATCGTCCTGGTACTTCGCGCGCTACGCCTCGCCGAACTACGAAGGTGGGATGGTGGATCCGAAGGCCGCCAACCACTGGTTGCCGGTCGATCAGTACATCGGTGGTATCGAACACGCGATCCTGCACCTGTTGTACGCGCGCTTCTTCCACAAGCTGATGCGCGACGAAGGCCTGGTCACCTCGAACGAACCGTTCAAGAACCTGCTGACCCAGGGCATGGTGGTCGCCGAGACCTACTATCGCACCGCCAGCAACGGCGGCAAGGACTGGTTCAACCCGGCCGATGTCGAGATCGAGCGTGACGCCAAGGCCAAGATCATCGGCGCCCGCCTCAAGACCGACGGCCTGCCGGTGGAAATCGGCGGCACCGAGAAGATGTCCAAGTCGAAGAACAATGGTGTCGACCCGCAGGCCATGATCGATGCCTACGGTGCCGACACCTGCCGCCTGTTCATGATGTTCGCCTCGCCACCCGACATGAGCCTGGAATGGTCCGACTCCGGTGTCGAAGGCGCGAGCCGCTTTCTGCGTCGCGTCTGGCGTCTGGCCCAGGCCCATGTCAACCAGGGCCTGCCGGGCAAGCTCGACATCGCGGCGCTGGACGATGCACAGAAGGTCGTTCGCCGCGCCATCCACGCGGCCATCAAGCACGCGAGCACCGATGTCGGTCAGTACCACAAGTTCAACACCGCCATCGCGCAGGTGATGACCCTGATGAACGTGCTGGAAAAAGCCCCGCAGGCGACGGCACAGGACCGCGCGCTGCTGCACGAAGGCCTTGAAGCCGTCACCCTGCTGCTGGCGCCGATCACTCCGCACATCAGTCATGAACTGTGGAATGCGTTGGGCCACGAGCAGTCGGTGATCGACGCCGTCTGGCCGAGCGTCGACGAGGCTGCCCTGGTCCAGGACAGTATCGTCCTGGTGGTACAGGTCAACGGCAAGCTGCGCGGCCAGATCGAGATGCCCGCGACCGCCAGCCGCGAGGACGTCGAAGCTGCCGCGCGCGGCAACGAGAATGTCCTGCGCTTCATCGACGGCCTGACCATTCGCAAGGTTATCGTGGTACCAGGCAAGCTGGTCAACATCGTAGCCAATTGATGGCAACGCCTGCCCGCAGCCAGTGCGGGCAGGCGGAATCGGCTTACAAGGGAGCAACAACATGATCAAACGCAATCTGCTGGTAATGGGCCTGGCCGTGATGCTCAGCGCCTGTGGTTTCCAGCTGCGCGGTACCGGTACCAGCGAGCTGGCCTTGAAGGAACTGGACCTCAGCGCGCGCAATGCCTATGGCGAGACTGTCACCCAACTGCGTCGGGTACTGGAAAACAGCGGTGTCCAGGTTCACGCTGGCGCGCCTTACGAACTGGTCCTGACCAACGAGCAGGAGAGCCAGCGTTCGGCCACCTACTCAGGCGGCAGCCGTTCCTCCGAGTATGAGCTGACCACCGTGTTGAACTACTCCATCCTTGGACAGAACGACACCGAGCTGCTCAGCGACAAGCTGACCGTGCGCAAGATCTACGTGCATGACGGCAACAACATCACCGGTTCCGATCTGGAAGCGGAGCGGGTCCGCAAGGAACTGCGTGCAGACCTGGTCCAGGCCATGGTAGTACGCCTGCAGTTGCTGACGCCTACGCGCCTGGACGGCCTGCAGCAAGAAGCCGACGCCCGTACCAAGGCTCAAGCCGACGCCCTGGAGGCCGCACGCCGCGCCCAGGACGAAACCCCGCAGCAATCGCCGCTGCAGTTGCCTGCCCGCTAACTTGAACGGGGCACTTAGGTGCCCCGCCTTCCCCCATGAAGCTCTCCCCCGCCCAACTCAACAAACATCTGCAAGGCAGCCTCGCACCCGTGTACATCGTCAGCGGCGATGACCCGTTGCTGTGCCAGGAAGCAGCGGATGCGATCCGTGGCGCCGCCCGCAAGCAGGGTTTTGACGAGCGTCAGGTATTCAGCGCCGACGCCAACTTCGACTGGGGCAATCTGCTCCTGGCCGGAGCCAGCCTGTCATTGTTCGCTCAGCGTCGGCTGCTCGAACTGCGGCTCCCTTCCGGCAAGCCGGGTGACAAGGGGGCTGCGGCTTTGATCGAGTACTGTGCCAACCCCGCGGCGGACAACCTGCTGCTGATCAGCCTGCCCAGGCTCGACGCCAGCGCGCAGAAGACCAAGTGGGGCAAGGCGCTGATCGAGGGCACGCAATGCCAATTCATCCAGATCTGGCCGGTGGATGCTCACCAGTTGCCCCAGTGGATCAGTCAGCGCCTGGCCCAGGCAGGGCTGTCGGCTCAGCGTGATGCAGTCGATCTGATCGCCGCTCGCGTCGAGGGCAATCTCCTGGCGGCGGCTCAGGAAATCGAGAAGCTCAAGCTGTTGGCCGACGGCAACCAGGTCACTGTCGAAACCGTTCAGGCGGCAGTGGCGGACAGTGCCAGGTTCGATGTCTTCGGTCTGGTCGATGCGATTCTCAACGGCGAAGCCAGTCATGCTCTGCGCATGCTCGAGGGCCTGCGTGGCGAGGGTGTCGAACCGCCGGTCATTCTCTGGGCCCTGGCCCGGGAAGTGCGTCTGCTGGCGGGCCTGGCGCAGCAGTTCAGCCAAGGCGTACCGTTGGACAAGGCCTTCAGCCAGGCTCGTCCGCCGGTCTGGGACAAGCGTCGGCCGCTGGTCAGCAAGGCGCTGCACCGTCTTCCCGCGCAGCGCTGGGCCGAACTCTTGCAGGATGCCCAGCGCATAGACGCGCAGATCAAGGGCCAGGCACAGGGTTCGCCCTGGACCAGCCTGGCGCGGCTTTGCCTGTTGATGGCGGGGCAGCGGTTGGCATTGCCCGCGCAATAAGGTGAGCGTGATGGCCATTCGAGCCATACTCCATTCAACCCCCCAACGATACACACAATCAATTAGCCCTCCTCTCGACCAAGCCCTAAAGTGCGCTCCGCCATCCAAACCGCCCGAAGGAATCTGCCATGAGCAAGAAGCCGAACAAGCCCGGCCCGAACAAAGCCAAGTCCATCGTCGCCCAGCCGCTCTTCCGATCGCGCCAGGAGCGACCGAACAAAGGCAAGGGCAGCTACCGCCGCGAAGCCTTCCAATCGAGAGATTGGGAGGCTTCTTGCTTTTTGGCCGCATGAAGGCATGAATTTAACAGGCATGGTATGGTCTCAATCTGACCTGTAATCCCTGGATCTGTGCATGCCTTCTCGTCTTTCCCTGCGCTGGCAACCCCGCCAGCTGATCACGGCCACCAGCCTTGTCCTGCTCGTCGCCTGCGCGGAAAAGCCAACCGCGGCCGACGCTATCCCGCTGGCACCTGCCCAGCCCGCACAATCCGCTGTAACCACGCCTCTGCCAAGCGATAGCACTCCCGCCAATGATGATATCCAGCCGTCACAGACCTTCGCGCAATGGCAGGCAGCCTTCCGCGAGCAGGCCCTGCAGGCCGGGATCAGCGCCAGCACCTTCGACCGCGCCTTCCTCGACGTCACCCCGGACATGGATGTGATCAAGGCCGACCGCAGTCAACCCGAGTTCACCCGCCCGGTCTGGGAATACCTTGACGGGGCTCTGTCTCCGGTTCGTGTGCGCAAGGGCAAGGCATTGCTCGAACAACATGCCCAACTGTTGAGCCAACTGGAGCAGCGTTACGGCGTGGACCGCCAGATCCTGGTATCGGTATGGGGCATGGAAAGCAATTTTGGCCAGTTCCAGGGCAAGAAATCGGTCATTCGCTCGCTGGCAACCCTGGCCTACGAAGGCCGTCGCCCGCAGTTCGCCCATGACCAGTTGTTGGCCGCCCTGCAGATCCTGCAGAATGGTGACATCCAGGTCGATGCCATGCGCGGATCCTGGGCCGGCGCGATGGGCCAGACCCAGTTCATCCCGACCACGTACAACACCCATGCGGTGGATTTCGATGGCGATGGGCGACGCGATATCTGGAACAGCTCGGCCGACGCCCTGGCCTCGACTGCGCACTACTTGCAAAGCTCGGGCTGGAAACGCGGACAGCCTTGGGGCTTTGAAGTCCGATTGCCGTCGACTTTCGATTTCTGGCTGGCCGATGGCAGCCAGCGCAAGTCGGTCGCCGAATGGCTGGAACTAGGTGTCCAGTTGCCTGGCGGAACTCGCCTTCCAGAGAACAGCAACCAGCTGTCCGCTGCCCTGCTGCTGCCGGCGGGAGCCCGTGGCCCGGCCTTCCTGGTATTCGACAATTTCCGCGCCATCCTCAAGTACAACAACTCTTCGTCCTATGCCTTGGCAGTCAGCCTGCTTGGCGATCGGTTCTCGGGTTGGGGATACATCGCGGGGGGGTGGCCGAAGGATGATCTGCCACTGAGCCGCAACGAGCGTATCGAGCTACAGTCCCTGCTCAATGCCAGCGGTCATGAGGCTGGTAACGCGGACGGCATCATCGGCGCCAACACTCGCAAGGCTATTCGTAATGCCCAGCAGGCGCAGGGGTGGCCGGCTGATGGGTACCCTACCCAGAAGTTGCTGGAGAGTTTGCGGCAGCATTGAGAGCTGCATGGAACTGCCACCCTGCCTCTGGTACCCATCAATGGAGAAGGCATTGTATTTTCAATACAGGAGTTTAGCCTTCGGCTTCCGGAATCCTCTATGAGGCTGACGGCCCCATCGCGGGACAAGCCCGCTCGCCACCGGGTGCGCAATAGCTAGAAAGGCTGGATGTGCGGCCTTTGAATTAGCTGGATCCACACCCAAGGAATCGGTGGTTCTACACCGTCTAAGGCCAACCAAACCTTAGTGGCGAGCGGGCTTGCCCCGCGATGGGGCCATCAGCCTTACAGAAGATACCGAGCGCAGGCTAAGCTTGTGCATTGAAAGTCAAATGCTTTCTACTTCACCGATTGGCATCAACACTAGCCCTCTGAGCTTATGCGAGTCAAAGGACTAGCCTGACAACAAAGACCGTGAAGCTATCAAAGCGGCGAGAACCCTTGTTCATGTAACCAAGCCGCTGCCATCAGTCCTGACTATTTGAACAAATCCTGCTCAAGCATCAGCGTGCGCCCTTCACTGTCCAACCGAACCCGCGCGCCTAGCGGCAGACAGATGTTGGGGTCGCAATGGCCACTACGCCAGCCTGCCAGCACCGGGATCCCCAAGGGTTCGAACACATCGCGCAGCAATGGCGTCATCGCTTCCACGGTAATCCCGGCAAAATCTCCTACCAGCACTCCTCGCACCGTAGACAGCACCCCGGCGAGACGCAGCTGTGTCAGCAAACGATCCACGCGGTAGAGCGGCTCGTTCACGTCTTCGATGAAAAGAATGCTGTCGTCACCGCACAGCTGCGCAGGCGTGCCCAGGGTTGCGCCAAGCAGGGAGAGATTGCCACCCACCAGACGCCCGCTGGCCTGACCCGGCATTATGCAGCTCAAGGGATGGTCCGCTGGATGGCCGATCTCATCGCCCTCACGCAACGAGCCACTCAATTGCGCGAGCATCGAGCTGACAGTCGGCTCGAGCTTGCCCCCGAGCAGGTCGGCATTGAGCATGGCACCATGAAAAGTGACAAAGCCTGCATATCGGTCGATGGCAGTGTGCAAAGCGGTGATATCGCTATAGCCCACCAGCGGCTTGGGATGTCGACCGATCAACTGATGATCGAGCTGGTCGAGCAGGCGCATGCTGCCATACCCGCCACGCATGCACAGGATCGCATCGATGTCCGGGTCGGCGAAGGCGTCATGCAGATCCTCGAGACGACGCTGGTCATTCCCGGCCAGATAACCCTCGGCCTGGTTCACACCGGGATACAGACGGCATTGGTAACCACGATCGAAGAACCACTGGCATGCCTTGTCGGCATCCAGCCTGGCCGGCCCGGCCGGGGCGATGACCGCGAAGCGGGCGCCGGGCTTCAGCGGCGCTGGCAATCGCGAGTCGACGGGGTCGGGTCGGGCATGGGTCATCCAGGTATCTCCTTGCGGTCAGACTGAGCGGCACCTGCCGGGCGCAGCCTGCCGATACAAAAATGCCGATGCGGCCTGACGGCGCACATCGGCATGTTCGAGCATCCACGATCAGAGTTTGATCTTGGCCTCGTGCGCCTGCTGGTCGGCATGGTAGGACGAACGCACCAGTGGCCCGGACGCGACGTTCTTGAAGCCCAGGCGGTGCCCCTCCTCGGCGAACCAGGCGAAGGTGTCCGGATGAACGAAGCGTTGCACTGGCAGGTGGCTGCGCGAGGGTTGCAGGTACTGACCCAGGGTAAGCATGTCGATGTTGTGCTCGCGCATGCGCTGCATCACCTCGATGACCTCCTCATCGGTCTCGCCCAGGCCCAGCATCAGGCCGGACTTGGTCGGGACATGCGGGACCAGCTGCTTGAACTTCTGCAGCAGATCCAACGACCAGTCATAGTCGGAACCCGGACGCGCAGCCTTGTACAGGCGCGGAACGGTTTCGAGGTTGTGGTTGAACACATCCGGCGGCTCCTGGGCAGTGATGGCCAGCGCCACGTCCATGCGTCCGCGATAGTCAGGCACCAGCGTCTCGAGCTGGACTCCCGGCGACAGCGCGCGAATCTCGCGCAGGCAGTCGGCGAAATGCTGTGCGCCACCATCGCGCAGGTCGTCGCGGTCCACCGAGGTGATCACCACGTACTTCAGGCGCAGGTCGGCGATGGCGACGGCGAGGTTCTTCGGTTCGTCGACATCGAGCGGCTTCGGTCGGCCATGGCCGACGTCGCAGAACGGGCAGCGACGGGTGCAGATGTCACCCATGATCATGAAGGTCGCAGTACCGCCGGAGAAGCACTCGCCCAGGTTCGGGCAGGAGGCTTCCTCGCACACGCTGTGCAGTTTGTGCTTGCGCAGCAGTTGCTTGATACGGTCGACTTCCGGCGATACCGGGATTCTCACACGGATCCAGTCAGGTTTCTTCGGCAGTTCTTCGGTGGGGATGATCTTCACCGGAATGCGCGCTACCTTCTCCGCGCCTCGCAGTTTGACGCCCGCTTCCACTTTTGGGCGGGGAGCCGGACGCGGGGTCACATCCTGCGTGGCTATCAGGTTCGGCACGGCTTCTTGCACAGTTGTCATATTCAGTCGATTCCGCCCGTAAGGGTCGTCTGCTCAGCGTAGTCGAGGTGCTTGACCAGCTGTCCGCGCAGCCTTGTCCTGACCTCGGTGAGTTCGATCGGGCCTGCCTGATCGCGCAGCTGGGTCATGGCCAGCCCCGCATACCCGCAGGGGTTGATTCGGCGGAATGGCGCCAGGTCCATATCCACATTCAGGGCAAGGCCATGAAACGAACGGCCGTTGCGAATCCGCAGGCCGAGAGAGGCGATCTTCGCCCCATCGACGTAGACGCCAGGCGCATCGGGCTTGGCGGCAGCCTGGACATCGTAATCGGCGAGCAGGTCGATAAGACTGCGCTCGATACGACTGACCAGATCCCGCACGCCGAAACCCAGGCGGCGCACATCGAGCAGCAGGTAGGCGACCAACTGCCCGGGACCGTGATAGGTCACCTGGCCACCCCGGTCGCTCTGCACCACCGGGATGTCGCCGGGTACGAGCAGGTGCTCGGCCTTGCCGGCCTGACCCTGGGTGAACACCGCGGGGTGCTCCACCAGCCAGACCTCGTCGACACTCGCCGCATCCCGCTGGTCGGTGAAACGCCGCATGGCGGCCAGCACCGGTTCATAGGGTTGCAGACCCAGGTCGCGAAAGCCGAGGCTGCCTGGCATCAGAGCACCATGTGCACGATGCCGGTCGCGCGCAAGGCGCTGTTGATATCGCGCAGTTGATCGTCGCTGGTGGCGACGATATGCAACTGCACGGTGGTGTACTTGCCATTGCTGCTCTGGCGCTCGGCCAGGGTAGCCAGGTCGACCGCAGCGTACTTGCTGAGGATCTCGATGACCGTATCCTTGAAATTGACCACGGTGTTGCCGATCACTTTGATCGGATAATCGGAGCAGGGAAATTCGATCTTTGGCGACTTGACGTCTTGTACGCTCATGGCTAAACGGCCTCACAAGCCGTGGCAACAACGATGCCCCCGCGGGTCGCGGAGGCATGCAGGTCACGTATCAGTTGAACAACCCGTAGAAGAATAGACGAATGCTATCCCACATACGGCGCAAGAAACCACCTTCCTCTACCGCGTCCAGGGCGATGAGGTCGGCGCTGTGGACCACTTTTTCGTCCAGTTTGACTTCCACCTTGCCGATCACGTCACCTTTGGCGATGGGCGCGGTCAGCTGCGGGTTCAGGGACATGCTGGCAACCAGTCGCTTCAACTGGCCCTTGGGCATGGTCATGGTCAGGTCGTCGGCCAGACCTGCCTTGACCTGGCTGGTCGAACCTTTCCATACCGGCGACTGGGTCAGCTCGGTGCCCTTCTGGTAGAAGGTCTGGGTCTCGAAGAAGCGGAAGCCGTAGGTCAGCAGCTTCTGGGTCTCGGCAGCACGGGACTGCTCGCTATTGGTACCGAAGACCACGGCGATCAGGCGCATGCCGTCACGGACCGCCGACGAGACCATGCAATAGCCGGCTTCCTCGGTGTGGCCGGTCTTCAGGCCATCGACGGTCTTGTCGCGCCACAGCAGCAGGTTGCGGTTGGGCTGCTTGATGTTGTTCCAGTAGAACTCTTTCTGCGAGTAGATCGCATAGTGCGCCGGGTCTTCACCGATGATCGCGCGAGCCAGCACGGCCATGTCGTGGGCCGAGGAGTAGTGCTCGGGGTGTGGCAGGCCGGTCGGGTTCATGAAGTGGCTGTTGGACATGCCCAGGTCGGCGGCAGTCTTGTTCATCATGTCGGCAAAGGCGTCTTCGCTGCCGGCGATGTGCTCGGCAAGAGCGACGCTGGCGTCGTTACCGGACTGGATGATGATGCCGTGCAACAGGTCGCTGACACTGACCTGGCTGCCCACCTTGATGAACATCCGCGAACCACCGGTGCGCCAGGCATTTTCGCTGACGGTGACAGGATCGTTCTCGCCGATCTGCCCGCGACGGATGTCGAGGGTCGCGATATAGGCGGTCATCAGCTTGGTCAGGCTGGCAGGCGGCAGGCGCTCGTCACCATTGTTCTCGACCAGCACGTTGCCGCTGGACGCTTCCATCAGGACATAGGACTTGGCAGCCAGTTGCGGTGGCGACGGCATCATCTGCTCCGCCGCGAAGGCCGCGGGGGTGATCATCAGCAGTACAGGCAGGCAAAGGCGTTTGGCGAAGGTGGTGATGTTCATCCGTCTCTCGAAATGGCTAATGGACTCATGCCCCGAGGGCAACATGTAGAGTGGCCGGCGGCCTGGCGGGCAAACGGCCATTGTACATGGCCGCGCGCCCCGATTCATGACAAAACCGACAAGGATGCCCGTCAGTCTGCCGTGACCAGCTTGGCCGGGCCCAGATTGGCCAGGCGAACGCTGTTCTGGGTCTGTTGCAGTTCGCCCTGACTGCTCATCGGCCCCAGGCGAACCCGGTGCAGGGTCTGCTGGTTACGCACGATGGAGCTGATGAAAACGGGCGCGCTGACCATGGAGCTGAGCTTGGAGCGCAGCAGTTCGGCGGCATCGGGGTTGGCGAACGCGCCGACCTGCAGGTACATGCCACCACTGCCGTTGGGCACGCTGTTACCCGCGACCTGTACCGGCACCACGGCTGCGGCGTGCTGCTGAGGTGGTGGTGTCCACTGCTCGACCTTGCCAGTGGAAGCCGGCAGCGAAGGCGCCTGGGCCACTTGCGGCTGCTTGAGCACCATGGGCGCGCTCTGACCGCGCTCCGCCCACCACTGCTGCGGGTCGATACCCTCGACGCGCACGCGCGCGGTACCGGTCTCGGCGTAACCGAGCTTCTTGGCCGCGGCGTAGGACAGGTCGATGATACGGTCCGAGTAGAACGGACCGCGGTCATTGACCCTTAGTACCACGCTGCGACGGTTGTCCAGATTGGTCACTCGCACGTAGGCCGGCAGCGGCAGGGTCTTGTGCGCCGCGCTCATGCCGTACAGGTCATAGACCTCGCCGTTGGCGGTGTTCTGTCCATGGAACTTGGTGCCATACCAGGAGGCCGTGCCTTCGGCGCGATAGTTGCGCGATTCCTGGATGGGGTAGTAGGTCTTGCCCAGCACCGTATAAGGGTTGGCCTTGTAGTTGCCGGTATGGAGCGTCGGGGTGGCGTCGGGAATCTTGTTGATATCGACATCCCACCACGGCGCACCGTCCTTGTGGGCGCGGTTGATGTCCAGGCCAGGCTGAGACCGCACTACATTGCCGCTTTGCGCGGTGCTGGCGGGACGGCTGGAGGAGCAGCTGGCCAGCACGAGGCCGGCGGCCACGCAAGCCATGAGCTTGAGCGAATTGGCAGAAAAGAGTACGCGCATTACTTGACGCCCCGTGCTTGAAGCAACTGGTCCGAGAGCTGATGTACCGCCATCGCGTACATCACGCTGCGGTTATAGCGAGTGATCGCGTAGAAATTCTTCAGGCCAAGCCAGTACTCTGGACCGCTCTCACCTTCCAGCCGGAAAGCGGTAACCATCAGGTCATCCGGCAGCGGATCCTGAGTGGTCCAGCCCAGCGCCCTGAGCTCTGCCACCGACCTGGCCGGTTCGATACCCGGCGTCAGGCCTTCGTCGACCCGTTCTCCGACGACCACGGCGCGACTGACCACCGGCTCGCCGGCGACCCAGCCATGTCGCTTGAAGTAGCTGGCCACGCTGCCGATCGCATCGTCCGGGTTGGTCCAGATATTGATATGGCCATCGCCGTCGAAATCCACGGCATAGGCACGAAAGCTGCTCGGCATGAACTGCGGCAGCCCCATCGCTCCGGCGTAGGAACCCTTGAGGGTGAGCGGATCGAGCTGCTCCTCGCGCGACAGCAAGAGGAACTCGCGTAGCTCCTTGCGGAAGAATTCGGCGCGGGGTGGGTAGTCGAAGCCCAACGTGGAAAGCGCATCGATGACCCGGAAATTGCCCGTATTGCGTCCGAAGAAGGTCTCGACGCCGATGATCGCCACGATCACCTGGGCCGGCACGCCATACTCCTGCTCGGCCCGAGCCAGGGTCGCCTCGTGCTGACGCCAGAAGTCGACACCCCGGGCGATGCGCGCGTCGGTGATGAACATGGGACGATATTCCTTCCACGGCTTGACCCGCTCGGCCGGACGCGAAATCGCATCGAGGATCGACTGCTTGCGCTGCACCTCGCGGAAGACACCCATCAGCTGTTCGCCGGCGAATCCGTAGTCGCGGGTCATTTCACCGACGAACTCGGCCACTTGGGGCGAACCATCATAGTCGCCGGCATTGGCCTGTTGGACAGCGCCGAACAGACCCAGCGCACCGATCCACGGTACACAACGGGCAGTCCAGCCACGCACTGCTTGCATGAAATTCTTCACCTTATTCAAACTTGTGCGATCCATTTGCGGTGGGTATGGATCGACATCAGAACGCCAAACGCTGACAGCAGCGTCACCAACGAAGTTCCGCCATAGCTGATGAAGGGCAGCGGCACGCCCACGACAGGCAACAGGCCGCTGACCATACCGATATTGACGAACACGTATACAAAGAAGGTCATGGTCAGACTGCCCGCGAGCAGCTTGCCAAACAAGGTCTGTGCCTGGGCTGTGATCACCAGGCCCCGACCGATCAGTAACAAGTAGATGAGCAACAAAGCGCAGATGCCGACCAGGCCGAACTCCTCGCCCAACACCGCGATGATGAAGTCTGTGTGGCTCTCTGGAAGGAAGTCCAGGTGCGACTGGGTGCCCAGCAGCCAACCCTTGCCGAAGACCCCGCCCGAGCCGATCGCGGCCTTGGACTGGATGATGTTCCAGCCAGTGCCCAGCGGATCGCTTTCCGGGTCGAGGAAGGTCAGCACGCGCTGTTTCTGATAATCGTGCATGACGAAGAACCACATGGCTACCGCCACTGGAACCGCCGCCGCCAGCACGCTGATGATCCACCGCCAGCGCAGCCCGCCCATGAACAATACGAACGCACCGGAAGCCAGGATCAGCAGCGATGTTCCCAGGTCCGGCTGGCGGACGATAAGGATGAAGGGCACGCCGATCAACGCCAGGCTGATCATCACGTGCTTGAGGTGCGGTGGAAGCGTGCGCTTGGACAGGTACCAGGCGATGGTCGCCGGCATGATGATCTTCATGAATTCCGAGGGCTGGAAGCGGATGACCCCGGGTATGTTGATCCAGCGGGTGGCGCCCATGGCGTTGTGGCCCATGACGTCCACCACGACCAGCAGCAGCACCCCGCACAGGTAGGCCAGGGGTACCCAGCGTGCCATGAAGCGCGGTTCGAGCTGAGCGATGACGAACATCGACACCAGACCGATGCCGAACGAGGTCGCCTGCTTTAGCAGCAGATCCCAGTTCTTGCCGCTTGCCGAATACAGCACGAACAGGCTGCCGGCCGCCAAGGTCAGCAGGATGACCAGCAGGGGCCCGTCGATGTGGATGCGCTGCAGGAAGCTGGCGCGTCGACGCATCACGTCCTCGCTGGAGAGCATGCGATCGAAATTACTCTTCACTGTGACGTTTCCTGGGCGACGGAGGGCGGAGCAAACTCCTGTTTGAGGGTACCGTTCTCGTCGAGCAGCCAGGCGTCCATGACCTGGCGCAGCACAGGCGCTGCCACCCCGGAACCGGACTCGCCGTTTTCGACCATGACCGAAATCACGATCTTCGGCGCCTCGGCCGGGCCGAAGCCGACGAACAGCGCATGGTCGCGGTGACGCTCCTGCAGTTTGTTACGGTCGTACTTCTCGCCTTGCTTGATCGCCACCACCTGGGCGGTGCCGCTCTTGCCGGCGATGCGGTACTGCGCGCCGGCAGCCGCCTTGCGCGCGGTGCCCCGGGCGTTGTGCATCACCTGCTCCATGCCGTGGGTAACCTTGGCCCAGTCGGACTTGTCGCGCAGGACGATGTCGGGCATGGGGTTGTCGTCCACCGGTGGCTGGCCTTCGATGGTCTTGGCCAGATGGGGCCGATTCCACTTGCCCTTGTTGGCGATCAACGCGATGGCCTGGGCCAGCTGCAGCGGCGTGGCCTGCATGTAGCCCTGGCCGATGCCGAGAATCAGGGTTTCTCCGGGGAACCAGGCCTGGCGGCGGTTGGCGCGTTTCCATTCGCGCGACGGCATCAGACCGGACGACTCCTCGAACATGTCCAGGGACACTTTCTGCCCGATGCCGAACCGGTTCATGTAGGTCGAAAGGCGATCAATGCCCATCTTGTGCGCGAGGTCGTAGAAGTAGGTGTCATTGGACCGCATGATCGCCGTGTCCAGGTCGACCCAGCCGTCCCCGCTGCGGTTCCAGTTGCGGTACTTGTGGTCATAGTTGGGCAGCTGGTAGTAACCCGGGTCGAAGACCCGACTGCTGGCGGTAATCACGCCACTGTCCAGGCCGGCCACCGCCACCGCTGGCTTGATCGTCGACCCTGGAGGATAGAGACCGCGCAGGACGCGGTTGAACAGCGGTCGGTCGATCGAATCGCGCAGCTCGGCATAGGCCTTGAAGCTGATGCCAGTGACGAACAGGTTGGGATCGAAGCTTGGCTGGCTGACCATCGCCAGCACTTCGCCGGTGCGTGGGTCGAGCGCCACGACGGCGCCACGACGCCCACCCAGCGCCGCTTCAGCGGCCTCCTGCAGCTTGATGTCCAGGCTCAGGACGATATCCTTGCCGGGAATCGGGTCAGTGCGCTTGAGCACACGCAGCACACGTCCGCGCGCGTTGGTCTCGACTTCCTCGTACCCGACCTGGCCGTGCAGCTGAGCCTCGTAGAAACGCTCGATCCCGGTCTTGCCGATATGGTGAGTACCGCTGTAGTTGACCGGGTCGAGGGTCTTCAGCTCTTTCTCGTTGATCCGTCCCACGTAGCCCACCGAATGCGCGAAGTGCGCCCCTTGCGGGTAATGCCGCACCAGTTGCGCGACCACTTCAACACCCGGCAGACGGAACTGGTTCACGGCCACGCGCGCGATCTGCTCTTCGTTCAGCTCGAACAGGATCGGCACCGGCTCGAACGGCCGTCGCCCCTGGCGCATGCGCTTCTCGAACAAGGCTCGATCATCGGGCGTCAGCTCCAACACCTCGATGATCGCGTCCAGTACTTCCTCCCATTTGCCGGCGCGCTCGCGGGTCATGGTCAGGCTGAAGCTGGGACGGTTGTCCGCGATGATCACCCCATTGCGGTCGAAGATCAGCCCACGGGTGGGCGGAATCGGCTGCACGTGCACCCGATTGTTCTCCGACAGCGTGGAGTGATAGTCGTACTGGATCACCTGGAGGAAATACAGCCGGGCGATGAGCACGCAGATCAGCAGCATGATCGCTACCGCGCCGACCACGACACGATTGCGCACCAGGCGGGCGTCCTTCTCGTGGTCTTTGAGACGTATCGGTTGCGACATCGGGAAGGCTTACAGGCTCATTTGTGGTAGGGATGCCCGGACAGCACGGTCCAGGCACGGTACAGCTGTTCGCCGATCAGTATCCGCACCAGAGGATGCGGCAACGTCAGCGGCGACAACGACCAGCGTTGTTCGCTGCGCGCACAGACTTCCGGAGCCAGCCCTTCCGGGCCTCCCACCATGAAATTGACCGTACGCGAATCCAGCCGCCAGCGATCGAGCTCTACCGCCAACTGCTCGGTGCTCCAGGGCTTGCCATGGACCTCGAGAGTGACGATGCGTTCACCGGGCTGGACCTTGCTCAGCATGGCCTCGCCCTCCTGACGAATCAGACGAGCGACATCGGCATTCTTGCCCCGGGTATTGAGCGCGATTTCCACCAGCTCCAACGACAGCTCGGGAGGCAGGCGCTTGGCATATTCATGCCAACCGTCCTCCACCCAGCGAGGCATGCGCGAGCCCACCGCAATCAGACGTAGACGCACAGCGCTTGCTCAGCCCCGATCCTTGAGGTTTTCGGCGTAGCTGTGGGTGTTCTCCGGATTGTGGTGCTTGCCATCGGCGGCACGACTCTGCTCGGCGCCTGCCCACAGACGCTCCAGGTCATAGAACTGACGGGCGGCAGCGGTCATCATGTGCACGATGACATCGTTCAGGTCCAGGAGTACCCAATCGCTGTCGCCCTTGCCTTCTTCGCTCAGCGGCTGCACGCCCTTGGCCTTCACCGCTTCACGTACCTTTTCCAGCATCGCGTTGATCTGGCGGTTGGAGGTACCGGTGGCAATGATCATGTAGTCGGTCAGGCTGTGCTTCTCGCGCACGTCGATGACCTGGATATCCTGGGCCTTGACGTCTTCCAGCGCCGCCGTGGTCAGTTGGACCAGTTCTTCGCCATAGATTTTCTGCTTTGTCATATAAAACTCGTTCAACTCATTAAATGAGGCGCCCTGCGGCACCTTCAGTTCGGCGCACGGTAAAGGTCGTGCGCATCGATATAGGCCAGTACTGCGTCCGGCACCAGAAACCGCACCGACTTGCCACTGGCCAGCAGCTGTCGGATCTGGGTGGCCGACACCGCGAGCGGGGTCTGCCAGACGAATGATATGTGCCCCCCGGGCCCAGCCAGGTCCGTGGGGTCGCTTTGCGAACGCGCCGCCAGGAGGTTGCGCAGCGCGTCGGGAGGTTCTACATCGGCATCAGGCCGCTGCAGCACCAGGATATGGCAATGCTGCAACAGCTCTTCCCAGCGATGCCAGCCAGGCAGACCGCAGAATGCGTCCCAGCCCAGCACCAGGAACAGCTGGTCGTGCGCCGCCAGCTCGCCGCGGATCGACTCCAGGGTGTCGATGGTATACGACGGCTTGTCCCGCGCCAGCTCGCGATCATCCACGCTCAGCCAATCGACGCCCTCAACCGCCCGGGTCACCATCGCCAGGCGATTCTCGGGAGTCACTTGCGGGGTATCGCGGTGCGGCGGCCGGGCGTTGGGTAGCAGACGCAGTTCGTCCAGGCTCATGAACTCGGCCACTTCCAGCGCCCCGCGCAGATGGCCGATATGCACCGGATCGAAGGTGCCGCCGAGAATCCCGACGCGACGCACAACCGGCCCCTGGCTCAACTCAGCAGGATTCCTGGCCGCGCAGCTGACCATCGCCGATGACCACGTACTTCTCGCAGGTCAGGCCTTCGAGGCCGACCGGCCCGCGAGCATGCAGCTTGTCGGTGGAAATGCCGATCTCGGCGCCCAGGCCGTACTCGAAACCATCGGCAAAGCAGGTTGGGGTATTGAGCATGACCGAGGCCGAATCGACCTCGGCCATGAAGCGACGGGCCAGGCCCTGGTGCTCGGTGACGATCGAATCGGTATGGTGCGAGCCGTAGCGATTGATGTGTTCGATGGCCGCATCCAGGCCATCGACCACGCGGATCGACAGAATGGCAGCCAGGTACTCGGTATGCCAGTCCTCTTCGCCGGCAGGCAGTGCCTCGATCAGGTCACGGGTGCCTGCGCAGCCGCGCAGCTCGACGCCTTTCTCCTGGAAGCGGCGGGCCATTTCCGGCAGGAAGGCCGCGGCCACGCGCTGATCGACCAACAGGGTCTCCATGGCGCCGCAGATGCCGTACCGGTAGGTCTTGGCATTGAAAGCGATGGCCCAGGCCTTTTCCAGGTCGGCGTGCTCGGCCACATAGACATGGCAGATGCCGTCCAGGTGCTTGATCACCGGCACGCGCGCATCGCGGCTGATGCGCTCGATCAGGCCACGGCCACCGCGCGGGACGATCACATCGACGTATTCAGGCATGCCGATCAGCGCGCCTACCGCTTCCCGGTCAGTGGTCTCGACCACCTGCACGACCGCCGCCGGCAGGCCTGCCTCGGCCAGGCCGCGCTGGATGCACGCGGCGATGGCGCGGTTGGAGTGAATGGCTTCGGAGCCGCCTCGCAGGATGGTGGCGTTACCGGACTTCAGGCACAGGCTGGCCGCGTCGATGGTCACATTGGGGCGTGACTCGTAGATGATGCCGATGACACCCAGCGGCACGCGCATCTTGCCCACCTGGATGCCCGAAGGTCGGTAGCTCATGTCTCGCACGGCGCCGACGGGGTCCGGCAGATTGGCGACCTGGCGCAAACCGAGGATCATGCCGTCGATGCGCGCCGGCGTCAGCGCCAGGCGGTCCAGCAATGCGGCTTCGAGGCCATTGGCGCGGCCGGCGGCCAAGTCCTGTTCGTTGGCTGCAGCCAGCTCGTCGCGGGCAGCGTCCAGCGCCTGGGCAGCGGCCTGCAAGGCACGGTTCTTCTGTGCGGTGCTGGCTCGCGCGATCACGCGGGAAGCTTCACGGGCGGCGCGACCCAGGCGGGTCATGTAGTCAAGAACGGACTCGGTCATGGGCTCAGTGTCTTGCCGAAGGGGAAATCGGCTGATTATAACTGCCGCATCGGTGTACGCCCAGCGGTGGGTGGCGGATGGTAGGGTATGTATGTGTTGATCGTGTAGGAAAGATGTATCTTGTGGTGACGAAATTTCCCATTGCCGCCTGCCTCGGCCTGTCATGGGCCTACTGCTCACACGCGAGGCAATACGCGGTTCAGCTTTGTCAGAGATGGAACTTGCCATGATCTTCCCCCCATCGCCCGACGCTGGCGACATGCCCGCTCCCTCACCCTGCCCGGCTCGCGCCTTGCCCGACGGTTTTTTCGATCGCGATGCCCAGACGCTTGCCAAGGCGCTGCTCGGCAAGGTTATCCGTCATCGCCAGGGTGATCTGTGGCTGGCGGCTCGAATCATCGAGACCGAGGCCTACTACCTGACCGACAAGGGCAGCCACGCGTCCCTCGGTTTCACGGAAAAGCGCAAGGCGCTGTTTCTCGATGGAGGACACATCTACATGTACTACGCCCGCGGCGGCGACTCGTTGAACTTCAGCGCCCAAGACCCGGGCAATGCAGTGCTGATCAAGTCGGCCTATCCCTGGGTCGACGCCCTCTCCGATGACAACAGCCTGGCGCAGATGCAGCTGAACAACCCTGACGCCAGTGGCCAGGTGCGCCCGCCCGAACGTCTCTGTGCCGGCCAGACCCTGCTCTGCCGCGCCCTCGGGCTGAAGGTGCCGCAGTGGGATGCCCAGCGCTTCGACCCGGATCGGCTGTATGTCGAAGATTGCGGTAGCGTTGTGAAACACATTATTCAGACCACGCGGCTTGGGATTCCCCATGGCCGCGACGAACATCTGCTCTACCGTTTCGTCGATGCCGACTATGCTCGCTTTTGCACGCGCAACCCGCTGCGTCGGGGGCAAGTCGAAGGGCGGGACTTTTTCATTCTGGAACAAGGAAGCTGAAAACATGGGCCAATGGCTCGACAGTCTAACCGGCTGGCTTAGCGCCAATCCGCAGTGGCTTGGCGTTGCGATTTTCGTAGTGGCCTGCGTGGAGTGCCTGGCCATCGCCGGCGTCATCGTACCAGGCACCGTGCTGCTGTTCGCCGTGGCCGTGCTGGCCGGCAGCGGCGCGCTGTCATTGAGCGAAACGCTGCTGCTGGGCTATCTCGGCGGTCTATTGGGTGATGCCCTTTCCTATACGCTGGGCAAGCGCTTTCATCAGAACATTCGACGCCTGCCGTTGCTGCGCCATCACCCGGAATGGATCGGCGGCGCTGAAACTTATTTCCACCGGTACGGCATCGCCAGCCTGCTGGTCGGACGCTTCATCGGCCCGTTGCGCCCGATGCTGCCGATGGTCGCCGGCATGTTCGACATGCCCTTGCCGCGTTTCATCGGTGTCAGCATGGTGGCAGGAGCCGGCTGGTCGGTGGCCTACCTGCTGCCGGGCTGGGCGACCGGCGCAGCGATGCGCTTGCCCTTGCCCGAAGGCTTCTGGCTGGATGCCGGCCTGATCATGGGCACCTTGGCCGTGCTGGTCGGCCTGAGCATCAACAGCAGCCTGCGCAGTCAGCGCCACGGAACGCGATTGATCGCGGGGGTCAGCTTGCTGGCCCTGGCGGGCGTGTTTTTCGGCTGGCCGTTCCTGCATCAATTCGATCAGGGCGTGATGACGCTGATCCAGGAGCATCGCCAGAAAGCCCTGGACAGCGGCGTGATCGTGATCACCCGGCTGGGCGACTTCAAGACCCAACTGATCCTCGGCGCCCTTCTCACCATCCTGTTGATGGTCGCGCGCCAGTGGCGCCATGCGCTGTTCGCCTGCGGCGCCCTGCTCGGCACGGCGGTGGCCAACGGCACCTTGAAGTGGCTGTTCGCGCGGGCACGCCCGGAGGTCCTGAGCGACCCGTTGACCACCTACAGCATGCCCAGCGGGCACAGCTCGGCGTCTTTCGCCTTCTTCCTGACCCTTGCCGTACTGGCCGGCCGTGGCCAGCCACCGCGCATGCGCCTGACCTGGGTCACCCTGGCCTGCCTGCCCGCCCTGGCGATCGCGCTGTCGCGGGTGTACTTGGGTGTCCACTGGCCAACGGACGTTCTGGCCGGCGCACTGCTTGCCTCTTGCCTCTGCGCCCTGAGCCTGACCCTGGTGCAGCACCGGCAACCGCTCAATGCACTGGCACCGCGGGTGTGGTGGCTGATCCTGCCGGCCTGTATTGCCTTGCTGTCCTTCTTCGCGCTGTACGCCCTGCCCCATGCGATCGAGCGCTACCACTACTGATCAGGCGAAGAGTTCGCCCTGGATGCGTTCGAGCAGCGACTGGATAGCCTCCAGGCGCTGCCCGGGCGAATCGATCGCCAGCAGGTCGAGCTTGTCCTCTTCCATGAACGGCAACAGATAGGCCAACTGGTTGGCCAGTGATTGCCGGGTCTCGACGGCTAGCGACATGTCCAACGCTGCGACCATGGGGTGCTCGCCCAATGCCCTGAGCAAGGCAAGCAGGTCGTCGTCCTGTTCCAGCAGCGGGCTGTCCTCCATTTCGGCCAGCCATTGCACTTCACCGACCAGCAGCTGGTCTTTCTCGATCTCGGTCTGCTCTACGCGAAAACGCCGCACGCCTTCCACGCGAATGCCAAGCAAGCCGTTGTCCTGTTGCTGGAAATCGCGAATCAGCGCTTCGCAGCCGAGGGAGGCAACTCCCACCGGCGCCTTGCCCACCTGCTCGCCCTCGAGGATGCAGACCACACCAAAGCCGCCCCCCTGTTTCATGCAGCGGCCGATCATGTCCAGATAGCGTGCCTCGAAGATCTGAAGGTCGAGCTTGCAGCCTGGAAACAGCACGGTATTGAGTGGAAACAACGGTAACGTCATCACGATTCCTCAAGCCACCAGGCTGACCACCAACGGCAGGAACACTGCTGTTGCCACGCCCATCAGGCTCATCGCCAACGCGGCGAAAGCGCCGCATTCATCACTTTCCTGCAAGGCCACCGAAGTGCCTACCGCATGAGCGGTAATGCCCAGCGACATGCCGCGCGCCTCGGGGCTCAGCACCCCGCAACGGGTCAGCAACGCCGGACCGAAGATCGCGCCGATCACCCCGGTGATCAATACGAACACGGCGGCCAGCGCGGCCACGCCACCGATCTGCTCGGCCACCAGCATGGCGATCGGCGAAGTGACGGATTTCGGCGCCATCGTCATCAGGATCATGTGTTCGGCCCCGAACCAATCTCCCAGCAGTACACATGCCAGAGTAGCGAACACGCCACCGATTACCAGCGTAGTAAATATCGGCCAGAACAGCTGGCGGATACGCCGCAGATTGAGGTAGAGCGGCACTGCCAGGGCTACCGTGGCCGGGCCAAGCAGGATGTTGAGAATCTCCGTGCTCTTGCGATATTCGCTGTAGCCGATACCGCAGGTGACGAGCACGCCGATCACCACCAGCATCGAGACCAGCACGGGCTGCAGGAAGATCCAGCGGGTTTTTTCGTACGCGGCCAGCACCAACTGGTACGCGCCCAGAGTGATCCCGATACCGAACAAAGGGTGATGGATGACCGCGTCGATCGCGCCATGCCAGTCGATGATCATGGCTGTTCCTTGCGTTTGCCCTGGCGGTGGATGAGCTTCTGCATCAACACGCCCACGAAGGCCAAGGTAAGCAGGCAGGAAATCACCAGCGCGCCGACGATGGCCCAGAAGTCGGCGGCGATGTCCTGGGCGTAGACCATGACGCCCACCGCGGGCGGCACCAGGAGCAACGGCAGGTAGCGCAACAGGCTGCCGGAGGCTTCGTTCAACGGCTTGCCGACTTCGCCGCGCAGCATCAGGAACAGCAACAGCAGCAAGAGACCGATGATCGGTCCTGGCAACACCGGCACCGCAAGATGATTGATCGCCGTACCCAGCAGTTGAAACAGCACCAGCCAGGTCAAACCACGCAACAACATAAGGACCTCCTTCGGTTCGCCGGACATTATAAGCATGCCCCTGCTGGCTGTTAGCCGCTATTTGCCGAAAAATACCGAGCCAGTTGCGACTGTCTCAGCTGGCGCATTGTGCGGCATACTCGGCGCATCTTTCGCCCGGAATCCGTCATGCGCCCTCTGTTTCCACTTGCCTTGTTTTTGATGCTCGCTGCATGCGGCGACGGTGAGTCCCTGTCGCCGCCGGACGCCCGCCTGCCCGATGGCGGCCGCTATCGGGGGGACGTGGTAAACGGCCTGTTACAAGGCGAGGGACGAATCGATTACCCCAATGGCAGTTGGTATGCCGGCACTTTCCTCGATGGCCAATGGCATGGTCAGGGCGAGTGGCATGGCAGCAACGGCGAGGTCTATCGAGGACAGTTCGCGGGCGGACTGTTCCAGGGCCTCGGTACCCTGAGCACGCCAGGCAGCCATTACAGCGGTACCTTCGAGCATGGTCGACGCGAGGGTGACGGCACGCTGAAGGAGCACGATCAGGAATACCGCGGCCAGTTCAAGCAGGACCAGTACGATGGCGCGGGCCAGCTCGACCTGGCGGACGGCAGCCGTTACCAAGGCTTGTTCGCCCGTGGCAAGCCCAACGGCGCGGGGGTACGCAGCGATGCCAGCGGCAACCAGTTCAGTGGCCAGTTCGTCGACGGCCTTTTGCAAGGTAGCGGCACCTACAACAGCGTCGAAGGCGAACAGTACATCGGGGAGTTCAAGGACAACCGCCTGGAAGGCCGGGGACGCTACGAGAACACCGATGGCGACGTGTGGATAGGCGAGTTCAAGGATGGCTCGCTCGTTGGCGAAGGCGAACTGCTGGGCAGCGATGGCAGCCGGTACAAGGGGCAATTCCGCGATTGGCGGTTCAGCGGCAATGGTCACCTGCAGATGGCCGACGATAGCCAGTACATTGGCGGCTTCGATAACGATGCCTATCAGGGTCATGGACGCCTGATCCATGCCAACGGTCGTATCGAAGGCGGCTATTGGGTCAAGGGCGTTCGCGTCCGCGATGAACAAGGTACGCTGCTGCCGGACCCGCTGGACCTGGCCTTGCTCAACCAGGGCCGCTTGCTCGAACAGACGCTGGAGCGGTTACCCCACTCCAGCCCGCCGATCCAGTTGTACAGCCTGGTGTTGGCGGGCGACGGCCAGCAGAGCGTTTTTCTGCGCGAGACCGACTACGTCAGCAATCTGCTCAAGGTGCGTTTCGGTGCCGTGGGCCAGGTGACCCTGGTCAATCATCGTGACCACCTCGCCGATCGTCCCATGGCGACCCGTGAAAACCTGACCCGCGCCGCTCGTGCGTTGGCCGAACGCAGCGGTCCGGAGGATCTGCTGTTCATCTACCTGACAAGCCACGGCAGTCATGATCACCAGTTGGTGCTCGACCAACCGCGCCTGCAATTGGCCGACCTGTCCGCCGACGAACTGGCCAGCGCGCTGGCGCCTTTGAAGGGTCGCGACAAGGTGGTGGTCGTCTCGGCCTGCTATTCGGGCGGCTATATCGCACCGCTCAAGGATGCCCGGACCCTGGTCATGACAGCGGCGCGATCTGACCGTGTATCCTTCGGTTGCTCCGAGGAGGCCGATTTCACATATTTTGGGGATGCTTTGTTCGCTCAGGCGCTGAACCAGACCGACGACCTCAAACAGGCGTTTGAACTGGCGCGCGACAGTGTTGCCGAACGTGAACGACGAGAAGGTTTCGAGGCCTCTGAACCGCAGATATGGGCTCCGCCTACCGTACTGGCTCATTGGCAGCGGCTGCGTCGACAGCAGGCTCAGGAAGCCCTGCGCAGCGGAGCCAAGCCGCAACCGGCGGCCTCAGGAAAAATGGCCAGGTAGCCACTAAGCTGACTGTAAAAAAGGAGAGACATCATGTATTTGACTCCTCAGCATGTCTTGATTGCCGGCGCTACAGGCCTGACAGGCGAGCATCTGCTTGATCGGCTACTCAGCGAACCCACCATCAGTCGCGTCCTCGCGCCAACCCGGCGCCCGCTGGCCAAGCACCCGCATCTGGAAAACCCGGTGGGCGATCCAGCGATGTTCCTGCCCCAGTTGGAGGGGCGCGTGGACATCGCCTTTTGTTGCCTGGGCACCACGATCAAGCAGGCCGGCTCCGAAACGGCTTTTCGCGCGGTCGACCTGGATATGGTGGTAGCGTTCAGCCGAAGAGCACGCGAGATGGGTGCCAGGCATTTGCTGGTGATCAGCGCCATCGGCGCCGATCCCAAGTCATCGATTTTCTACAACCGGGTCAAAGGCGAGATGGAGGAAGCCCTCAAGGCACAGGACTGGCCACAGCTAACCATCGTCCGGCCATCGATGCTGCTGGGCGAGCGGATCGAACCGCGGTGGAGCGAAAAGGTGGCGGGGCCTCTTTCGCGACTGATTCCCGGCAAATATCGCGGTATCGAAGCCTGTGCACTGGCCCGCGCGCTGTGGCGGCTGGCGCTCGAAGAGGAAGATGGAGTACGGGTGGTGGAGTCGGATGAATTGCGCAAGTTGGGGAAGTGATGGGGCGGTGATGTCGACCAGATAGAGCAACGGGAGCGAATTCTGAATTGATATAGCCTGGGTGCGCTACGCACCCACAGCTACTGCCTTGTTGGAACATTTGCATTACCAGGCAGGCGAGTCCTTCGGCCTCGATCGCGGGGCAAGCCCGCTCGCCACTGGTCCTGTGCCACTCATTAGAGCTTGAACCGCCTCTTGTGCCCCCGGCCAACGCTGGAGGCCTGGCCTAGGAACACTGACGGCCTGGCCTAAGCAGGCTCCCGGTGGCGAGTGGGCTTGTCCCGCGATCGAGGCCGCAGGACTCGCCTGGTAATAAAGCTCGTTAAACCAACACGCCAGCGGCGGATGCGTAAAGTCGACAACCGACCGATTACAACCCGCCGCTAGCCTGAAACCCGACCCCAAGCACCGTCAACACCGACAACGGCAGCACCAAGGTATCGAGCAACACACTGCCCACCAGATCGACCCCCGGATAGCTCGGCGCCGCTGCCCCGAATCGATCCTCGGCGCAACACCCGCCCTGAAGGGCATACCAGTCCAGACGCGTCCCGGAGTAAACGATCGGCGCCCCCGGCTTGGCCGCGTCCAGCGTCCTCACCGTGGCGCATCCCTCCAGCAGGGCCACCACCAGCAGCCCCGCCGACAGGCGTTTCACTCGTCCGCCCCAAGATGATGCTCGCCCCAGCGCGGCAACATGTCCTGCGGGATGTCCATGAGATTGAGGATCCTCGCCACGACGAAATCGATAAGGTCATCGAGCGTCTGCGGCTGATGATAGAAGCCTGGCGCCGCGGGCAGGATGACGGCGCCCATCCGTGACAGCTTGAGCATGTTCTCCAGGTGAATGGTCGACAGGGGCGCCTCGCGCGGCACCAGGATCAACTGACGACGCTCCTTGAGCGTCACATCGGCGGCACGCTCGATGAGGTTGTTGCAGGCGCCCGTGGCGATGGCCGACAAGGTGCCCGTGGAACAGGGCACCACCACCATCGCCGCCGGAGCGCCGGACCCGGAAGCCACGGGCGACATCCAGTCCTCCTTGCCGTATACCCGGATCTGCCCGGCCGCCGCGCCGGTGTATTCGGTCAGAAAGGCCTGCATCGCCTGGGGCTTGGGCGGCAATATCACGTCGGTTTCGGTGGACATCACCAACTGCGCGGCCTTGGAGATGAGGAAATGCACCTCGCGGTCTTCCCGTACCAGGCAGTCGAGCAGTCGCAGCCCATATTGCGCTCCGGAGGCCCCGGTCATCGCCAGGGTAATACGCTCGGGCCCGCTCACTTCAGGGCCTCGGCCAGCTTGCCGTGCAGGCCGCCAAAGCCGCCGTTGCTCATGATCACCACCTGGGTACCGGGCCGAGCCTGGCCCTTGATGCGCTCGATGATGGCTTCGAGGCTGTCAGCCACGACTGCGGGCACCTTGCACTGGGCTGCCGTGCCCGCCAGATCCCAACCCAGGTTAGGCGGGGCATACCAGATCACCTGGTCGGCAGCGCCGACGCTCTCCGGCAGGCCATCACGGTGAGCGCCCAGCTTCATGGAGTTGGAGCGTGGCTCGATCACGGCGATGACCGGTGCCTCGCCCACTCGCTTGCGCAGGCCGTCGAGGGTAGTGGCGATCGCGGTCGGATGGTGGGCAAAGTCGTCGTAGATGGTCACGCCCTGTACTTCGGCGACCTTCTCCATCCTGCGCTTGACGCTCTTGAAGGCGCTGAGCGCCGCGATGCCCATGGACGGCACCACGCCCACATGACGCGCGGCAGCCAGAGTCGCCAGGGCATTGGCCACATTATGCTGGCCGGTCAGTTCCCACTCGACCTTACCCTGTACCTGACCCTCGAAGCTGACTTCGAAACGCGAGCCGTCGGCGCTCAACAAACGAACCTGCCACTGGCCGCCTTCTCCGGTGGTCTGCACTGGAGTCCAGCAGCCCATTCCAATCACCCGTTCCAAGGCCTGTTCAGTGGTGGGATGAATCACCAGGCCTTCGCTGGGAATCGTCCGCACCAAGTGATGGAACTGCCGCTCGATGGCCGCCAGGTCAGGGAAGATGTCCGCATGGTCGAACTCAAGGTTGTTGAGGATCGCGGTACGCGGGCGGTAGTGGACGAACTTGGAGCGCTTGTCGAAGAACGCGCTGTCGTATTCGTCGGCCTCGACCACGAAGAACGGCGTCCCGCCCAAGCGGGCCGAGACCGCAAAGTTCTGCGGCACGCCGCCGATCAGGAAGCCCGGACTCATGCCGGCTTGCTCCAGAACCCAGGCCAGCATGCTGCTCGTGGTGGTCTTGCCGTGCGTGCCGGCCACGGCCAGGACCCAGCGCCCCTGCAAGACATGATCGGCCAGCCACTGAGGACCGGAGACATAAGGCAGACCCTGGTTGAGCACATGCTCGACGGCCGGATTACCCCGAGACAAGGCATTGCCAATCACCACCAGATCCGGCGCGGGATCGAGTTGTGCCGCGTCGTAGCCCTGGGTCAGTTCGATGCCCTGAGCCTCGAGTTGAGTGCTCATCGGCGGGTAGACATTGGCATCGGAACCGGTGACCCGATGGCCCAGCTCTTTGGCCAGTACCGCCAGCGAACCCATGAAAGTGCCGCAAATACCGAGAATGTGAATGTGCATGATCGACCTCGCAAAACGTCGAGGCAGGGTAGCCCAGGGCGAGGGAAATCGCACCCGCTGTTTCGCTCAGCGGGCGCGACCGATACCGTGCTTGCGCAGTTTTCGATACAAGGTATTGCGGCTGATCCCCAAGTGGCTGGCGACGTGGGTCATGTGCCAGCATTTCTCTTCGAGCACAGCGAGCAAGGCGCTACGTTCGGCGCTGTCCAAAGGTCGCCGCTGCGAACGGACCGAGGGCATCACCCACGTCGGCGGAGCTGCGGTACTCATCGCTGCAGCGGTGTCGCGCGATGCGGTCTCTGCGCCACCTTCACGCCTTATCATCGCTGGCAGATCGCGCATTTCTATACGACCGCTGTCGCACAGCGCCACCAGCGTGCGCAGGACATTGCGCAGCTGGCGCACGTTGCCGGGCCAGGCAAATGCCAGCAGTCGGACGCGCGCCGAGGTCTCGATCTTCACGACCTGCCCCTGCGCTGCCTCATGCAACAGGTGATCGAGCAGTTGCGACCTGTCACTGCGCTCGCGCACCGCGGGCAAGGCGACCTCCAGGCCATTGAGCCGGTAATAGAGGTCCTCGCGGAAGCTGCCCTGCTCGACGCGCTCCAGCAGATCGCGGTGCGTGGCACTGATGATGCGCACATCCACCCTCTGCGGTTCGCCTCCGATGGGTACTACCTGACGCTCTTCCAGCACCCGTAGCAACCGAGTCTGCAACACCAGTGGCATGTCCCCGATCTCATCGAGCAACAAGGTGCCGCCATCGGCCTGGAGCAGCTTGCCGCGCATGCCTTCCTTGCGGGCGCCCGTGAAGCTGCCGCCGCGATAGCCGAACAGTTCGCTTTCGATGAGGCTTTCAGGGATCGACGCACAGTTGATCGCCACGAACGGTTTATGTCGGCGCAGGCTTGCCTGGTGCACGGCCAGGGCGAATGCCTCCTTGCCACAACCGGTCTCGCCCCTGAGCAACAGTGGCACGTCGCGCTCGAAGACCCGCACGGCGCGACGGAAGTCATCCTGTAATGCAGGATCGAGCATGCACAGGCCGGGTGTCGTCTCCACCCGCTGGTCACGCAGAGTCGCGGGTCCTGGCCATACCCGCTGACGCGCCTGGCCTCGCAGGCTGGCGAAGACCTGACGGCCATCCCGGATACGCAACGGCCAGACCGCGCTACCTTGAGGCGTCGCGCGACCGAACAGTTCGTCATGGCCGCAGTTGAAGAACATGTCCATCGGCTTGCCAAGCAAGCCCTCGCGGATAACCCCCAGCAGGTTGAGCGCGCTCTGGTTGACCGCGCTGATCCGACCTTCGCCATCGAACGCCAGCAGACCCTCGCTGAACAGGCCCACGGACTCGGCCTGCAAGTGGAAGCGCAGCAACCACTGATGTTCGAAATGGCGGAGGAAATAACAGCTCTCGATCATCTTTGCCGAGAGGTTGACCAGCGCCATGGTGTGGAATTGGCTTTGGCGCGAGACATCTACCCGCGCCGATGACACGTCGAGAACGGCCAGGAGCTCGCCCTGAGGGTCGAACACCGGGCTGGCCGAGCAGGTCAGGCCGGTGTGGCGGCCACGAAAATGCTCATCCTGATGAATCGTGAGGGCCTGGCGCTCGACCAGGCAAGTGCCGATGCCATTGGTCCCTTCGCGGGCCTCGCTCCAGTCCGCTCCCAGCCACAGGCCGGCGCGCTCGAAGGTGCGACGCTCGGTGGGTGCCGTCAAACAATCGAGGATCACCCCGCGGGCATCGGTCAGCAATACCGCATGGCCCGCGCCGCTCAACTGTTGGTGCAGGCTGTGCATTTCAGGGCCGGCGATCTGCAAGACCTGCCGCAGCCGCTCACGGCTTTCCAGCAAGCGCCCGTGTTCGAGGACTACCGGCGCGTCGCCATGCAAGGGATCGAGGTGATGATCCTCCAGGCAACGCAACCAGGAGCGGGCGATGGACGGGTCGCAGCCTGGCCCGTCGGCCTGACCTTGGGTAACGGTAAAGACCTGCCGGGCATGGCGGCGGAGGTGATTGTTCTGCATTTCTTGTTGTGCTCCGCAGACGAGAGTACGTCCAGCATCCCCCACCCTTGGCGGCTTTGCAATGAATCGCAACGTCCAAGCCAAGCTGTGTGTCGGAAAAGGCACAAAGTGTCATCGGGGCTGTGCCACGGTTGTCACAAGCGCTTGCCGCCGTACCCGCGCAGGCCATGCAAGTCATTGATTCGCCTAGACCCCAAAGCAGTGGCCCGAGGATTGCTCTACGCTTTTATCCTCCCCGATAAACATAACAGCCAGGAGACACATCATGCGTTACGCACATCCCGGTACCGAAGGCGCGAAGGTTTCCTTCAAGACCCGTTACGGCAACTATATCGGTGGTGAGTTCGTGCCTCCGGTGAAGGAACAGTATTTCACCAACACCTCGCCAGTGGATGGCCAACCCATCGCCGAATTCCCCCGCTCCACCGCCGAAGACATCGACAAGGCCCTCGACGCCGCCCATGCCGCGGCCGATGCCTGGGGCCGTACCTCGGTACAAGATCGCTCCAACGTTCTGCTGAGAATCGCCGACCGCATCGAGCAGAATCTCGAAGTCCTGGCCATCACCGAGACCTGGGACAACGGCAAGCCGATTCGCGAGACCCTCAACGCCGACATTCCCCTCGCCGTCGATCATTTCCGCTACTTCGCCGGTTGCATCCGCGCCCAGGAAGGCGGCGCCGCCGAGATCAACGAAACCACCGTGGCCTACCACATCCACGAGCCGCTGGGCGTGGTCGGCCAGATCATTCCGTGGAACTTCCCTCTGCTGATGGCCGCCTGGAAACTGGCTCCGGCACTGGCGGCGGGCAACTGCGTGGTACTCAAGCCAGCCGAGCAGACGCCGCTGGGCATCAGCGTCCTGATGGAGCTGATCGGCGACCTGCTGCCGCCTGGCGTGCTCAACGTGGTGCAAGGCTACGGCCGCGAGGCCGGCGAGGCGCTGGCCACCAGCAAGCGCATCGCCAAGATCGCCTTTACCGGCTCGACGCCGGTCGGCTCGCACATCATGAAATGCGCCGCCGAGAACATCATCCCCTCCACCGTCGAACTGGGCGGCAAGTCGCCGAACATCTACTTCGAAGACATCATGCAGGCCGAACCGACCTTCATCGAAAAAGCCGCCGAGGGCCTGGTGCTGGCGTTCTTCAACCAGGGCGAAGTCTGCACCTGCCCATCGCGGGCGCTGGTGCAGGAGTCCATCTACCCGCAATTCATGGAAGCGGTGATGAAGAAGGTCGAGCAGATCAAGCGCGGCGACCCGCTGGACACCGACACCATGGTCGGCGCGCAGGCCTCGCAGCAGCAGTTCGACAAGATCCTCTCCTACCTGGACATCGCCAAGCAAGAAGGCGCCGAAGTACTGCACGGCGGCGAGGTGCAGAAACTCGAAGGCAGCCTGGCCACGGGTTACTACATCCAGCCGACCCTGCTCAAGGGCAACAACAAGATGCGGGTCTTCCAGGAAGAAATCTTCGGCCCGGTGGTCAGCGTCACCACGTTCAAGGACGAAGCCGAAGCCCTGGCCATCGCCAACGACACCGAGTTCGGCCTCGGCGCCGGTGTCTGGACCCGCGACATCAACCGCGCTTACCGCATGGGCCGCGGCATCAAGGCTGGCCGTGTCTGGACCAACTGCTACCACCTGTATCCGGCCCACGCCGCGTTCGGTGGCTACAAGAAGTCCGGCGTCGGCCGCGAAACCCACAAGATGATGCTTGACCATTACCAGCAGACCAAGAACCTGCTGGTGAGCTACGACATCAACCCGCTGGGCTTCTTCTAAGCCGTGGAGCAGAGCGGTTCGGTCCCACGAACCGCTCTGGCTCGCTTTCTGCAAGACGATCACCACAGGCCGGTGTCCTCGCCGGTGAAAACGAAAAGAACAGGTGAACCTATGCCAAGCGATCATCCCGGCAACGCGCCGGCAGGCTCTTCCGTAGATTTCGAAAAGGTCGGCTCGGAGTACTTCCAACAACGCGAACTGAAAAAAGGCGCAGCAGGGTGGGTACTGCTGGTCGGTCTGGGCGTGGCCTACGTGATTTCCGGCGATTACGCCGGCTGGAACTTCGGCCTGGCGCAAGGCGGCTGGGGCGGGATGTTCCTGGCTACCCTGCTGATGGCCACCATGTACCTGTGCATGTGCTTCTCACTGGCCGAGCTGTCCTCGATGATCCCCACCGCGGGCGGTGGCTATGGCTTTGCCCGTAGCGCGTTCGGGCCTTGGGGCGGTTTCCTCACCGGTACCGCAATCCTCATCGAGTACGCCATCGCGCCCGCGGCCATCGCCGTGTTCATCGGTGCCTATTGCGAGTCGCTGTTCGGCATCGGCGGTTGGGTGATCTACCTGGCGTTCTACATCGTGTTCATCGGCATTCACATCTTCGGCGTCGGCGAAGCGCTCAAGCTGATGTTCATCATCACCGCCGTGGCGGCCATTGCCCTAGGTGTGTTTCTGGTAGCCATGGTGCCCCATTTTGATGCTAACAACCTCTTCGACATCGCCCAGACCGATGCCGCAGGCGCCAGCCGTTTCCTGCCGTTCGGTTATGTCGGCGTATGGGCGGCGATTCCCTATGCCATCTGGTTCTTCCTCGCCGTCGAAGGTGTGCCGCTGGCTGCCGAAGAAACCAAGAACCCGCGTCGCGACCTGCCGCGCGGCCTGATCGGTGCCATGCTGGTGCTGCTCAGCTTCGCCCTGCTGATCCTGGTGATCGGCCCGGGCGGCGCGGGCTCCGAAGCCCTCAAGGCGTCCGGCAATCCCCTGGTCGAGGCCTTGGCCAAGGCCTACGGTGGCTCGACCTGGATGGGCAGCTTCGTCAACCTGGTGGGTCTGGCGGGGCTGATCGCCAGCTTCTTCTCGATCATCTACGCCTACTCTCGGCAGATCTTCGCCTTGTCGCGCGCGGGCTACCTGCCGCGCAAGCTGTCCGAGACCAACAAGAGCAAGGCGCCGGTGCTGGCCCTGATCATCCCGGGCGTGATCGGCTTCGTCCTGTCGCTGACCGGCCAGGGCGACCTGCTGATCCTTGTCGCGGTATTCGGAGCTACCCTGTCCTATGTACTGATGATGGCCGCGCACATCACCCTGCGCATCCGCCGTCCGAAGATGGAACGCCCTTACCGTACGCCAGGCGGCATCCTCACCTCCGGCATCGCCTTGGTGCTCGCGTGCATCGCGGTGGTCGCAGGCTTCCTGGTCGATCCACGAGTGGTGATCGGTGCGGCCGTGATCTATGCGGTATTCGTTGCCTACTTTGCGTTCTACAGTCGGCACCATCTGGTCGCGGGGACACCTGAAGAGGAGTTCGCCGCGATCCAGAAGGCCGAAGAAGCGCTGCATTGATCGCTGACCTGCGCCGCGGATCACACCCGCGGCGCTCTGGAGAATCCGTATGGCAAGTTTCGTACACACGGTAGGCAATCAGGTCTACCGCTTCGACAGCCTCAAGGAGGTCATGGCCAAGGCCAGCCCGGCGCGTTCCGGGGACTTCCTCGCCGGCGTGGCGGCCAGCAGCGACGGCGAGCGGGTCGCCGCGCAGATGGCCCTGGCCGACATCCCGCTCAGCCACTTTCTCAGTGAAGCCTTGATTCCGTACGAGGAAGACGAGGTGACTCGGCTGATCATCGACAGCCATGATGCCCAGGCCTTCGCGCCAGTCGGCCACCTGACGGTCGGCGGCTTGCGCGACTGGCTTCTGGGCGACGAAGCCGACGAACACAGCCTGCGCGCCCTGGCACCGGGGCTCACACCGGAGATGGCGGCGGCCGTCTCGAAGATCATGCGTGTCCAGGACCTGGTCCTGGTGGCGCAGAAGATCCGCGTGATCACGCGCTTTCGCGGCACCATGGGCCTGCGCGGTCGCCTGTCGACCCGCCTGCAGCCCAACCATCCCACCGACGAGCCCGCGGGGATCGCCGCCAGCATTCTCGACGGCCTGCTGCTCGGCAACGGCGATGCCATGATCGGCATCAACCCGGCCACCGACAGCACCTCGTCGATCTGCGAGCTGTTGAAGATGCTCGACGCGATCATCCAGCGCTACGAGATCCCCACCCAGGCTTGCGTGCTGACCCACGTCACCACCTCCATCGAGGCGATCAACCGAGGCGTGCCGCTGGACCTGGTGTTCCAGTCGATCGCCGGGACCGAGGCGGCCAACGCGGGGTTCGGCATCAACCTCGAGGTGCTGCGCGAAGGCTACGAAGCCGGCCTGAGCCTCAACCGTGGCACTCTGGGGCAGAATCTGATGTATTTCGAGACCGGTCAGGGCAGCGCGCTGTCCGCCGATGCCCACCACGGCGTCGACCAGCAGACCTGCGAAAGCCGCGCCTATGCCGTGGCCCGCCATTTCAAGCCGTTCCTGGTCAACACCGTGGTCGGCTTCATCGGCCCCGAATACCTCTACAACGGCAAGCAGATCATCCGTGCCGGGCTTGAGGACCATTTCTGCGGCAAGCTGCTCGGTGTCCCCATGGGCTGCGATATCTGCTACACCAACCACGCGGAGGCCGATCAGGACGACATGGACACTCTGTTGACCCTGCTGGGCGTGGCCGGCATCAACTTCATCATGGGCATCCCCGGCTCGGACGACATCATGCTCAACTACCAGACCACGTCGTTCCATGATGCGCTGTATGCGCGCCAGACCCTTGGCCTCAAGCCTGGGCCCGAGTTCGAGGCCTGGCTGGCGCGCACCGGGATCTTCACCCAGGCGGATGGTCGCGTACGCTTCGGTGACAACCTGCCGCCGGCATTTCGTCAGGCCTTGGCGCAACTGGCGTAGGAGAATTCCATGGACAATCGCACCCCGAGCACGGACAGCCCTTGGCTGGCCCTGCGCACCCTCACCCCGGCACGCATCGCCTTGGGGCGGGCCGGCACCAGCCTGCCGACCGGCGCGCAACTGGATTTCCAGTTCGCCCACGCCCAGGCTCGCGATGCCGTGCACCTGCCTTTCGACCATGCCGCCTTGAGCAGCGAACTGGCCGAGCGCAAGCGTGACAGCCTGCTGTTACGCAGCGCCGCCAGTGACCGCGACCAGTACCTGCAACGCCCCGACCTAGGCCGGCGGCTGCACGAAGAGTCTGCCCAGGCATTACGTGACCACGCCCAAGCCAATCCGGGTGGGATGGACGTGGCAATCGTCATCGCCGATGGGTTATCGGCACTCGCCGTTCATCGTCACGCGCTGCCATTCCTCGCTCGCCTTGAAGAGCAGTCGGCCAGCGATGGCTGGCGCTTCGCGCCTGTCGCGCTGGTGGAGCAGGGTCGGGTTGCCGTGGCCGACGAGATCGGTCAATTGCTCGGCGCACGCATGACGGTAATGCTGATCGGCGAACGTCCCGGGTTGAGCTCACCCGACAGCCTGGGGGTCTATTTCACCTATGGGCCTCGAGTCGGGCTTACCGATGCCTATCGCAACTGTATTTCCAACGTGCGCCTGGAAGGCTTGAGCTACGGCATGGCTGCCCATCGCTTGCTTTACCTGATGCGCGAGGCCTGTCGGCGGCAGCTGTCGGGGGTCAAGCTGAAGGATGAAGCTGGGATCCAGACACTCGAGGAGGAGGATTCGAACGGTAGAGGTGGGAACTTCCTACTTGGAGAGCGGTAAAATCTGTAGTCATCGGCGGATCGCCTGTCCAGCCTGCACGGCAGCCTTCGGACGAAGCTGCTGGCGATCCGCTGCTTCCCCATGGACCCTGAGGGCCGCTCATGCGCATTATCAAGGCAACCCTGGAACACCTCGACCTGCTGACCCCGCTGTTCGTCAAATACCGCGAATTCTATGGGCAACTGCCCTACCCCGACACCTCGCGCAGCTTTCTGGAGAAACGCCTCAAGCGAGACGAGTCGGTGATCTACCTGGCACTTCCCGACGATGACAACGGCAAGTTGCTGGGCTTCTGCCAGCTCTACCCGAGTTTCTCTTCGCTGTCACTCAAGCGGGTCTGGATCCTCAACGACATCTACGTCGCCGAAGACTCGCGCCGCATGCTGGTGGCCGACAACCTGATGCGCCAGGCCAAGAAGATGGCCAAGCAAACCAATGCCGTGCGCTTGCGGGTGTCCACCAGCAGCAACAACGAGGTGGCCATGAAGACCTACGAATCCATGGGTTTCAAGGAAGATACCGAATTCAGGAACTACATCTTGCCGATCAATGGGGATTAAGTAATACCGTCATTGAGGGGCTTTCCCTGCGCTCTGAATCACCCGCTTCATCCCTGACTGGCCCGTTCAGGGCCTTGCCCTGCCCCTTGGAAATCCGCCGCTACAATCTCCGCGGGCACAATCCTGTCTTCGCCGTATAATGCCCCTCTGCCATGTGTGATTTTTTACCCAACTGCGGTAATCATGCCTACGCCCTTGGCATCGTCCGTCATCGCGTGCCCGTTGCTGCGGGACAAGAACTCAGGTGCTGTACATGGATTTCAACCCGCTGGATCTCATCCTGCATCTCGATGCCTACCTCGACCTGCTGGTCAACAACTACGGCCCCTGGATCTACGCCATTCTCTTTACCGTGATCTTCTGTGAGACCGGCCTTGTGGTCATGCCCTTCCTGCCGGGTGATTCGTTGCTGTTCATCGCTGGCGCCGTGGCAGCCGGGGGTGGCATGGACCCAGTACTGCTCGGTGGCTTGCTGATGGCCGCGGCCATCCTTGGCGACAGCACCAACTATGTCATCGGCAGGACCGCGGGAGAGCGCCTGTTCAGCAATCCCAACTCGAAGATATTCCGCCGCGACTACTTGAAGCAGACGCACGATTTCTACGAAAAGCATGGTGGCAAGACCGTCACGCTGGCGCGTTTCCTGCCGATCCTGCGGACCTTCGCGCCCTTCGTCGCCGGGATCGCGCACATGCATTACCCGCGCTTCCTGGGTTTCAGCGTGGCCGGTTCGGTGCTCTGGGTCGGTAGCCTGGTCACCTTGGGCTACTTCTTCGGCAATGTGCCCTTTATCAAGCAGCATCTGTCGCTGATGATCGTCGCGATCATCCTGATCTCGCTGGTGCCGATGATCATCGGCCTGGTTCGCGGTCGCATGGGCGGTCCGGCCAAGGCGCACTGATCGCCGCCATGTGGTCCCTGCGCGCCTGGCGGCGCCAGCGCACGCTGGCGAAGTACACCATCGATCCACGGCAATGGCAGGCGGTTCGTGAACGCCTGCCGATCCTCGATGGCCTGGACGAAGACGAAGACCGCTGGTTGCGCGAGGCCAGTGTGCTGTTCCTGCATGACAAGCACCTGACCACCCTCCCCGGCGTCGAGCTGGACGACGAACAACGACTGTTCCTCGCTGCCCAGGCGCAACTGCCGCTGCTGCACCTGGGCGACCTCAACTGGTACCAGGGTTTTCACGAGCTGATCCTTTATCCCGACGACTTCGTCAGCCCCCAGCGCTACCGCGACGGCAGCGGCATCGAACATACGTGGGACGGCGAGCACAGCGGCGAGGCCTGGCTACAGGGGCCGGTCATCCTCGCCTGGCCGGGCGTGCAGTCCGGCGGAGGCTGGGAAGCCTACAACCTGGTCATCCATGAACTGGCGCACAAGCTCGACATGCTCAACGGCGACGCCAACGGCCTGCCGCCCTTGCATCACGACATGCACGTCGGCGATTGGGCCGCGGCCATGCAAGAGGCCTTCGACGACCTCAATCGACAACTGGACGCCGCACTCGAGCAAGGCGTCGAAGCCGATACCGCCATCGATCCTTACGCCGCCGAGCACCCCGCGGAATTCTTCGCCGTCACCAGCGAGTATTTCTTCAGCGGGCCGGACCTGCTGCATGCCGCCTATCCCGCGGTCTATCGGCAATTGAGCCTGTTCTATCGCCAGGACCCGCTGGCGCGCCTGACCCGCTTGCAGGCAGAACACCCGGGCTATTGCCAATCCCAGGCATGACGCGGCCAGGCCTGTGCCCAGGCGTGGCAAGCCTTGCAGGAATATGCCTATAATCGCGACCAATTTTTCTGGTCAAACATGGGGGCAATGCCCAATGAGCTACAGCAAGATTCCGGCTGGCAAAGACCTGCCGAACGACATCTACGTCGCCATCGAGATCCCGGCCAACCACGCCCCGATCAAATACGAAATCGACAAGGACAGCGACACGCTGTTCGTTGACCGTTTCATGGCTACCCCAATGTTCTACCCAGCCAACTACGGCTTCATCCCCAACACCCTGGCCGACGACGGTGATCCGCTCGACGTGCTGGTCGTGACCCCGTATCCGGTCGCCCCAGGTTCGGTCATCCGCGCCCGTCCAGTCGGCGTGCTCAACATGACCGACGATGGCGGCGGCGATGCCAAGATCCTGGCCGTGCCGCACGACAAGCTGAGCCAGCTGTACGTCGACGTCAAGGAATACACCGACCTGCCACCGTTGCTGCTGGAGCAGATCAAGCACTTCTTCGAGAACTACAAGGACCTCGAGAAAGGCAAGTGGGTCAAGATCGAAGGCTGGGAAGGCGCAGACGCCGCCCGTGCCGCGATCACCAAGTCGGTCGCTGCCTACAAGGGCTGAGATTGAGTTGATGCGAAAAGCCCTGCCTTGGCAGGGCTTTTTTGTGGGTGTAATGCCGTCGATGGGCTATGGGCTAATGCTGGTCAGTCAAGGAAAAGTCATCAAATTTCGTTGGCTGGCATTCTGTTTAACTTCCGAGCTCTTCGGTGACACTGCTGGCCTATCGCGGGACAAGCCCGCTCGCCACAGGGAACACCACACACCGGTGGCGAGCGGGCTTGTCCCGCGATAGGCCAGCAGTGTCACTGGAAACTCCAGACGCCGAAGGCTAAGCGACAGCATTTGAACCGACTGCTTTCCCTCCACTGACTGGCATCAGGCTATGGCCTTGCTAAACCAGCCTGCTCAGAGAAGATCAAGCTCGAACACAGCTTCAGATTTTCCTTATTCCTTGTAGTCCATTCCCCAAACATACTTTTGCGGCTTTCGAGCCATTGCAGTGCTGTCGATACGGACCTAGTCTCGCCGGGCCGTTGCTGTCTGGACGACCGGGCGTGCAAGCCCGTTTGCATACAGTACGCAGTGCCCTGGCTTCCCGCTTATCATCGGAAAGCCGTTTCAGGGTGGCTGTGCGTAGGAGACCTTCGGGTCTGCCGGGTCCTGTATCCTCGGTCTTGCACACCTGCGCACAGCTGTCACCACTTCGTGTGCAAGCGGAGGCTGGTAGCGCTTTCTAGCGATACAGGAGCTTTCGATCATGCTGAAAATTGTCCCTGATTCACCTCTTTCCCTTTCAGATACATCTTCTTTCCCCAACCTCCCCATACCCCTATGAAGCAGCTGAAAACCAGCGGAGTCGGCTATTTTGGTCAAGGCGTCGGCGAAGGCATGGAAGACCCGTTATTCGGAGTCCTCCCAGGACACGATGCAGCGTACGCATTGGAGCAGGCGGCAATGCTCATGAGGTGCGTATGCAAGCTAACCCGGAATGCCGAAATCGAACATGACGCAACGCTCATCCTGGGGCGCACTACCTGAGCGGGGTGGCCAAGGCGCTGGTCGACTGTCGCACGGCCTGCTGACGGGGCCTGTGCGCTAGAGCCATCGCAGCACGCCGATATCGTTAGGAGGCAAAGGCAGATGAAATAGCCTGCCTCCAAACTCTCCTATCGCGTCCTAGGAAATTTCCGCCATAACTCATAAATTCCTACAAAAAGCCAAACCACGCGTTCATTTTCAGCGTTTCTCCGAGTCGCTAGACTGGATTCATGAAAACCTCTGGTGACCGCCTCAAGCTACTCCTCCAGGAGTGCAACCTGACCGCCTCCGACTTTGCCGCCCAGCAGCAGGTCACTCCTCAGCACGTCAACAACTGGTTCAGGCGCGGCGTACCGCTGGCCCGTCTCGACGAGATCGCCGGTCTTCTGAGCGTACCTCCTCGCTGGTTGCGCAGCGGCGAAGGCCCCAAGCACTATCCTCCGGTCCGTCGCCATGCTCCACGCACATTGCGCCTGAACCCGGAGACCAGCGGCCCGAGTGACCTGGCCGCCGATTATGGCGACATGACGCGACTGCCATTTTGCAAAGTCAGGGGCGGACATCTACGCACGGTACGCGACCGATACCTGCAATTGCCCCAGCGTGCCCTGGATGCGCTCGGCGTCGCAACAAACGATGCCCTGTGCGTCGGCATGCCCGGCTTCAACATGGCTCCCCTTCTCCCCTATGGCACTACCTTGGCCATCGACCGCAGCATGACCCGCGTCGTCGAAGGCGAGGCCTATGCCCTGCTGCACAACGGCGCTTTGCGAATTCATTACCTCAGCCACGGCGCTGGCGGTACGCTGTGCCTGCATAGCCACGATGCACAGGGGCACCCGGACGAAAGCTACAGCCGGGCGGCCTGCAAGGCGGAGCGATTGCATGTCATTGGATGGGTGTTCTGGTGGTCGCATTTGCGACCGACGAGGCCGGACTGAGCCATTGGCAGGGAATTTTTGCTGGGCAAGACGAGCATCGCCTTGTATCCTGGCGCCCACATTTCGCCCCTACCGGCTCAGCCGTGTTACAGCGGGCTGGCGACGGCCGATTGGGCTGTACGCCATCTTTGGCCTCCTTGGCCGATCAACGATTGCAGGCGGTTGCGGTTTACCAAAAATTAACCAAGACCGTCCACGAGAAGCCGGCCACAAGCCGGCTTTTTAATGCCTGGCTCTCTACTGAACCACCTGACTCACCTTGAGGACCCGGTATGCATCGTGGTGATGGATACCGATGCCGCCCAGTCCAATCTGCCAGTAGAGCAACACTAGCTCACGATTCACCGCCAGCGCGGCGCGCTGCTGAGCGTCATGGATGCGACCTTTGAGGTCGGCCAGCCAATCACCATAGCCCTGTAATGGCAAGCTCAGGCTGACAGGGGTGTCGCTCATACCTTTTCCCTCGTGGCATCTTCGGCGCGGTCTTCGCTGCTTTTGCAGCCATCTTGGTGAAGCTGGATCAACAATCAGATACAGCTTTCGGCAAGCGTATTGCTATTCACCCCTTCACACAAACCACCTGCCGCAACGTATGCACCACCTCCACCAACTCCCGCTGCGCCTGCATCACCGCGTCGATGTCCTTGTACGCCATGGGAATCTCGTCGATCACATCCTTGTCCTTGCGACATTCCACATGCGCGGTCGCACGCCGCTGATCTTCCACCGTGAAGCGGCTCTTGGCCTTGGTCCGGCTCATGGTGCGTCCAGCCCCATGACTGCATGAGCAGAACGCTTCTTCGTTCCCTAACCCCCGAACGATAAAGCTCTTGGCCCCCATCGAGCCTGGAATGATGCCCAGCTCCCCCTTCTGCGCCGACACCGCCCCTTTGCGGGTCACCAGCACTTCACGGCCAAAATGCTGCTCTCGCTGCACATAGTTGTGATGACAGTTGACCGCCTCGAGACTCGCCTCGAACCGGGTCCCCAGCACCGTACGTGCCGCCGCGACCACCGCGTGCATCATCAGCTCGCGATTGTGCCGGGCGAAATCCTGGGCCCATTCGACGGCTTCGACGTAGTCGTCAAAGTGTCGGCTGCCTTCCTTGAAATACGCCAGGTCCTTGTCCGGCAGGTTGGCCAGGTGCTGGCGCATGTCGGCCTGGGCGAGCTCGATGAACAGGTTGCCGATGGCATTGCCCACGCCGCGCGAGCCGCTGTGGAGCATGAACCAGACGCGGTCGGCTTCGTCCAGGCAGACTTCGATGAAGTGGTTGCCGCCGCCAAGCGTGCCGAGGTGGTGGCGGTTGTTGGTCTTCTCCAGCCGGGGATACTTGTCGGTGATGGCCTTGAAGCGGCTGGACAGGGCGCGCCAGGCATGGTCGGCGTGGCCAGGGACGCGGTCCCAGGCGCCTTGGTCGCGCTTGCCGAAGGTCTTGCCGTGGGGCACGGCCTGTTCGATGGCGTGGCGCAGGCCATGGAGGTTGTCGGGCAGGTCGCGGGCGTGCAGTGAGGTACGGGCAGCGATCATGCCGCAACCGATGTCGACGCCGACTGCGGCCGGGATGATCGCGCCGACGGTGGGGATCACGCTGCCGATGGTCGAGCCCTTGCCCAAGTGCACGTCGGGCATGACGGCCAGGTGCTTGAAGATGAAGGGCATCCTGGCGGTGTTCATCAACTGCTGGCGAGCCTCGGCTTCGACGGGTACGCCGTCGGTCCAGGCCTTGATCGGCTTGCCGCCGACGACTTCGAGAATGTTCATGGTGGTGCCCCCGCTGCTTGCTTGAAGACCATCATACTCCGCCGGACTACGCCGAAGGTCTGGGTCGGACGGCTTGCCATCGGGGTGGCGCCGTGCGGTATGCTTGCCCGGTCTTCAGGGCGGGGTGAAAGTCCCCACCGGCGGTAAATCGAAAGATGAGCCCGCGAGCGCCTTGGCTTTTGGCCGGGGGTCAGCAGATCTGGTGAGATTCCAGGGCCGACGGTCATAGTCCGGATGAAAGAAGGCGTCAGGCAGGGGCCATTCGGTGCCTCTGCGCGCGCGTTTTGTTCGCCCCGAGACGTTCATCGATCATTCACGAGGAGCGTTTCATGTCCCCTTCGCATTACCAGCGGTTCCCCCGTATCGCGGCAGCCATCGCCGCATTCCAGGCCGGCAAGCCGGTGTTGTTGCTCGACGATGACGATCGCGAGGACGAAGCCGATATCATCGCCGCCGCCGAGAACCTTTCCCTTCAGACCATGGCCATGATGATCCGCGACTGCAGCGGCATCGTTTGCCTGTGCCTGGACGAAGCCACGGTCGATGCCTTGCAGCTGGCGCCGATGGTGAAGGACAACCAGGCGCGTCACGGCACCGGCTTCACGGTCACGATCGAGGCCGCCGAGGGTGTCAGTACCGGTGTCTCGGCGCAGGACCGCATCACCACGATCGAGGCCGCCTTGCGCTCCACTGCCGAGCAACGGCATATCGTCAGCCCTGGACACGTCTTCCCATTGCGCGCACGCGATGGTGGCGTGCTGACGCGTCGCGGCCACACCGAAGGGTCGGTGGACCTGGCGCGCCTGGCGGGCTTGCGTCCGGCCGCAGTGCTCTGCGAGCTGATGAACCCCGATGGCAGCATGGCCCGCGGCGAGCAGGTGGCGGTGTATGCCCGCGAGTACAATCTGCCGATGCTGACCATCGATGAGCTGGCCCGTTACCGGACAGCCGTTCTGGAAGAACGGGCGATGCCGGCCTGAGGATGGACGCGGGGGATCGGTGCGACGCTGTCAACCCCCGCGGTCACTCGATTGCAGAGCGCTTGAAAGGCTCACAGCGGTATTCATTCGAGTGGATTTCAAGCCATGCGACGAATGAATACCGCTGGCAATTTGATCCCCCCGTCCCGCTCTGCTAGTGTCGCGCGGTTAATACCGCCACCGAGACAGCTGCCATGGCCCGTAAAAAAGCGTCGATCGATTTCGAGCAATCCCTCGCTGACCTGCAAGTCCTGGTCGAGCGCCTGGAGAACGGCGAGCTGTCGCTGGAAGACTCGCTGGCCGCCTTCGAACAAGGCATCAGCCTGACCCGTGACTGCCAGGGCGCGCTGGCCCAGGCCGAGCAGAAAGTGCAGATCCTGCTGGAGCGCGATGGCGAGCTGGCCGCCGAGCCCTTCGACGCGGATCCGGCGGCATGATCGCGACCTACCAGGCCGACTGCCAGGCGCGCGTCGATGCGGCGCTCGAAGCCTTGTTCGTGGCACCGTCCACGGAACTGCAACGCCTCTATGCGGCCATGCGCTACAGCGTGATGAACGGCGGCAAGCGTGTTCGTCCACTGTTGGCCTATGCCGCCTGCCAAGCTCTGGGCGCGCCTGCAGAACAAGCGAACGGCGCGGCCTGCGCGGTCGAACTGATCCATGCCTATTCGCTGGTCCACGACGACCTGCCGGCCATGGATGACGACGACCTGCGTCGTGGCCAGCCGACCACGCACAAGGCATTCGACGAGGCCAGTGCCATCCTGGCCGGCGACGGTTTGCAGAGCCTGGCTTTCAGCGCCCTGCTCGACCCCGGCTTGAGCCCCTTGGCGGATACCATCCGTCTGGACATGGTACGGACCCTGGCACAAGCGGCGGGCCCGGCGGGGATGGTCGGTGGCCAGGCCATCGACCTGGGCTCGGTCGGCATGCAGCTTGACCAGCAGGCGCTGGAATACATGCACCGGCACAAGACCGGCGCCCTGATCGAAGCCAGCGTGCGCCTGGGCGCCCTGGCCAGCGCGCGCGCGGACCTGAACAAGCTCGACGCCCTGCAGACCTACGCCCAAGCCATCGGCCTCGCGTTCCAGGTACAGGACGATATTCTCGATATCGAAAGCGACACGGCCACACTCGGCAAGCGCCAGGGCGCCGACATCGCCCGTGACAAGCCGACCTATCCTGCCCTGCTCGGCCTGCAAGCCGCCAAGGCCTATGCCTTGGAACTGCGCGACCAGGCGCTGGTCGCACTGGAAGGCTTTGGTGAAAATGCCGAGCCCTTGCGGGCACTGGCACGCTACATCGTCGAGCGGCGGCACTGAGCGGGTAATCGACTCTTCGCTCGCTCGCGTCAAGCCCGCTTGTTGAAGGTCGATACTGTTCTGGGTGAAGTCATCAAGGGTGTTTTAGCGTAGATCGGCCGATGTTTCGGCCGGACATGAAGGGGCCCGAACAGCCGCACCGCCACCCTTGATGCAACGTGTAATCCTTACCGGCCAAATGGGCAGTCTCCTACACAATGGGGTAAACTGCCGCGTCCCTAAACCTATAACGACTCGCCTGATGCCCACGACGTTTCAAGAGATCCCCCGCGAACGCCCGGTCACGCCGCTGCTGGACCGCGCCGATACGCCCGCCGGCTTGCGCCGGTTGGCCGAAGCCGACCTGGAGACCCTGGCCGACGAGTTGCGCCAGGAGCTGCTGTATACCGTTGGCCAGAGTGGCGGGCATTTCGGTGCCGGCCTGGGCGTCATCGAGCTGACGATTGCATTGCATTACGTCTTCGACACACCGGATGACCGCCTGGTGTGGGACGTCGGCCATCAGGCGTATCCGCACAAGATCCTCACCGGTCGCCGCCAGCGCATGCACACCTTGCGGCAAAAGGACGGCGTGGCCGCCTTCCCGCGTCGTAGCGAAAGCGAATTCGACACCTTTGGCGTAGGTCACTCCAGCACTTCGATCAGCGCCGCGCTGGGCATGGCCATTGCCGCCCGCTTGCAGCACAACGCGCGCAAGTCGATCGCGGTCATCGGCGACGGCGCGCTGACGGCAGGCATGGCCTTCGAGGCGTTGAATCACGCCCAGGAAGTCAACGCCGACATGCTGGTGATCCTCAACGACAACGACATGTCGATCTCGCGCAACGTCGGTGGCCTGTCCAACTACCTGGCCAAGATCCTCTCCAGCCGTACCTACGCCAGCATGCGCGAAGGCAGCAAGAAGGTGCTGTCGCGTCTGCCCGGCGCGTGGGAAATCGCTCGGCGCACCGAGGAATACGCCAAGGGCATGCTCGTGCCTGGCACGCTGTTCGAGGAATTGGGCTGGAACTACATAGGCCCGATCGACGGCCATGACCTGCCGACACTGATTGCCACCCTGCGCAACATGCGTGACCTCAAGGGGCCGCAGTTCCTGCACGTGGTGACCAAGAAGGGCAAGGGTTTCGCGCCTGCAGAACTCGACCCGATCGGCTATCACGCCATCACCAAGCTCGAGCCGGCGGACAAGCCCGCGGCGCCCAAGCAAGCGAGCGGCCCGAAGTATTCCGCCGTGTTCGGTAAATGGCTCTGCGACATGGCTGCCGCCGACCAGCGCCTGGTGGGCATCACCCCGGCGATGAAGGAAGGCTCGGACCTGGTCGAGTTCAGCGAGCGCTACCCCGCGCGCTATTTCGACGTCGCCATCGCCGAGCAGCACGCCGTGACCTTCGCCGCCGGCATGGCCTGTGAAGGCGCCAAACCGGTGGTCGCGATCTATTCCACCTTCCTGCAGCGCGCTTACGATCAGTTGATCCATGACGTCGCGGTGCAGAATCTCGATGTACTGTTCGCCATCGACCGTGCGGGCCTTGTCGGCGAGGACGGACCGACCCATGCGGGCAGCTTCGATCTGTCGTATCTGCGCTGCATCCCCGGCATGCTGGTGATGACGCCGAGCGACGAGAACGAGCTGCGCAAGATGCTCAGCACGGGGCACCTGTACAACGGCCCTGCGGCGGTCCGTTATCCGCGCGGCAACGGTCCGAACGCTCTGATCGATGCCGATCTCGAGCCCTTGGAGATCGGCAAGGGCGTGATACGCCGCCAGGGCAGCAAGATCGCCCTGCTGGTATTCGGCGTGCAGTTGGCAGAAGCGATGCAGGTAGCCGAGCGACTGGATGCGACCGTGGTCGACATGCGTTTCGTCAAACCGTTGGACGAGGCCTTGGTGCTGGGACTGGCGGCCGACCACGAGCTGCTGGTGACCATCGAGGAAAACGCCATCATGGGTGGCGCAGGCGCCGCGGTGGGCGAATACCTGTCGCGCCAGGCCGTGGTCAAGCCGCTGCTGCACCTGGGTCTGCCGGATATCTATGTCGAGCACGCCAAGCCTGCCCAAATGCTGGCCGAATGCGGCCTGGATGCCGCGGGAATCGAGGCGGCGGTAAGCGCCCGGATGCAATTGCTCGGCCTCTGATATCCATACGCTGTCGAATTGATGGGCCGCTATGCGGCCCATTGCGTTTGCCTCACGCCCGGCTTGCTCTGAAAGCAACGGAAACGCCCCATGAAGTTCTTGCCTTTCGCCACTGCCCTGCTCTGCCTGCCCGGTACGCTCCTGGCGGCACCCGCCGAACGTGAAGACGCTCTCAAGCTGCCCGACGTACTGATCAGTGCCAGCCGCCAGGTCGAATCACGTGGCACGACCAGCACCGCCAATACCGTCTTCACCCGCGACGATATCGATCGCCTTCAGCCGAGCAGCCTCACCGACCTGCTGACCCGCGTGCCTGGGGTACAAGTGGCACCCACCGGCGGCCGAATCAGCCTGCCGGGTATCTTCATCCGCGGAACCAAGGCAGCCCAAAGCCTGGTCCTGGTCGATGGCGTGCGCATCGCCAATGCCACATCCGGTGACAGTGGTCTGCAATTCCTGAATGTCGACCAGATCGAGCGGGTCGAAGTGCTGCGCGGCTCGCGCTCCGCGCTCTATGGTAGCGACGCGATCGGCGGGGTCATTCAGATTTTCACTCGCCGCAGCACGGGCGATGGCCTGCAGCCGCGGCTACGCCTGGCCATGGGCAGCCAGCAGACCTGGCAGCGCAGCCTGGGTTTGTCAGGGGATGATGGCCAGACACGCTTCAATCTCGGCGCCAGCCTGGATGAAACCGCTGGCATCGACTCGACCGGGCCATCTTTCGCCAGCGACGGTGATCACGATGCGTACCGCAACAAGTCCTTCAATCTCAGCGTGAGTCATCGGTTCGATCGCTTCGAAGCGGGCATCAACCTGCTCGACAGTCGCGGGCGCAGTGAATACGACAATCCCTTCGGCCGTTTCGACCCGATCACCTTCGACAGCTTCGGGCAGGAACCCTATACCGATTTCACCGTAAGCAGCCTGGGCACTTTCCTTGATGCACAGCTCAGCGATTCATGGCATTCACGCCTGGAGCTGAGCCACGGCGAGAATCGTGACCGCAAGCGCGACAAGCTCAGCGACGACGGCAGCGTATTCAATACCTACCGTGACCAGCTCACCTGGCAGAACGACCTCGCACTGTCCGAGCGCCATAGTCTCCTGGTCGGCGCGGACGCTTACCAGGACCGCGTGCACGGCAGCACCGACTTCGACGAGGACAGTCGCTGGAACCGCGCCGCGTTCATTCAGCACCGTTTCGTCGGTGAACGCTTCTCGACGGAGCTTGGCGTGCGCCGCGATCAGAATCAGCAGTTCGGTGGCCAGACTACCTGGAGCGGCAGCCTGACCGTGCCGGTGAACGCCAATAACGACGTGCTGTTGTCCTACAGCGAAGGTTTTCGCGCCCCGACGTTCAATGACCTGTATTACCCACTCTTCAGCAACCCGGACCTGGACCCGGAGCGCTCGAAAAGCTACGAGGTGCAGTGGCGTAGCCAGTTGGCGCAGAACAGTCGGCTCGAGGCCTCTGTCTACCGCACCGATTTGCGAGACGCGATCATCTTCGGCGAAGGCTCCATCCCTCGTAATGTGGCCTCGGCGCGTATCGAAGGCTTCGAGCTGGCGCTGCATCAGGAACTGTTCGGGTGGCAGGGGCAAGTGGGACTTGCGCTGATCGATCCTCGTGACAGAGACAGCGGCCACACCCTTGCTCGGCGCGCCAGACGCACGTTCAGCATGGATCTGGACCGTCAGTTCGAGCAGTTCAGCCTAGGTGGCAGCTGGCAAGCGGTGAGTAGCAGCTATGACGATGAGACCAATCGCAACCGCCTTGGCGGCTATGGGCTTCTGGGCCTGCGCGGCGCGTGGGCCGCTACCCCGCAACTCAGACTGGAGCTGAAGCTGGATAACCTGCTGGACAAGGATTACAGCCGCGCCTTGTACAGTTACGCAGGTGACAGCCAACGCTATCAGGAAGAAGGCCGGATCTGGCTGCTCGCGCTTACCTGGACGCCGGAACTCTAGCGTCAAGCAGCTCGCACAAGCGCGCAGTCGCTTCGATCATTTGCCCACTGGGCCGCTCCAGCCCCTTGTCAGGTACTACCAGCAAATGTCCGTTGGCGACGGCGTCGAGCTGCGGCCATGTTTTCCAGCTCTCGAGTTGAGCTTGATCGCTGGCCAGAATGACCTGCGGATTCCGTAGCAGCACCGTTTCCAGGCTCACTTGTGGTGCTGGCTGTTCGAGGTCGTCGAATACGTTCCTGGCACCGCAGACACGTAGGGCATCACTCACGAACTGACGACCGCCGAGGGTATACAGAGGCTTGTCCCACACCTGATAAAACACCTGCAATGGCTGTTCGCGGTGATAACGGTGGCGCAGCTCGTTCAAGCGCTCACGCAAGGCCTGGGCATACTCGAGCGCCTGCTGTTCGCGATCCAGACGTCTACCTATGGCTGCTATCTGCTCGATCAACTGGTCCAGGTCACGGGGCTCGGCGCTGTAGATAGGGATGCCAAGGCGCTTGAGCTGATTTCGTTGCGCCGGAGCCACACTACCTGGCCAAAGCAACAGCAGGTCCGGACGCAGGCTGAGCAGGTATTCGATGTTCAGTTGGCCATGCTGCCCTACCGACGGTAATGCGCGTATCTGCGACGGCCGCTCGCCACCATCGAGTACACCGACCAGCAAGTCGCCTGCCTGCAGCTCCAGCACGATCTCGGTCATCGACGGTGCCAGGCTGATGACCCGTGGCGCGGCGCCGACGACGGCGCTGCAGAGCATGGCGAGCAACAGGAGCAGAGGACGCATCAGCCTAGCTGGCGGGGTATTCGATAGAGGTAAAGCAGCACCACGGTGGAAATGGCGAGCAGGATCTGCGCGACCGCCTCCAGACCGACCAGTACGGCGAGCGCCGCGGTCCAGGCGGGAAAACACGCGAACAGCAGGGCCATGCGTCGGACACGGGCCAGCTCGATCCAGGCCGCAGGCTCTTGCGACGTATCGATTGCCTTGGAAGTGGCGATCAACGCGCGCTTGTAAGCGCCAAAACGCGGCAGGCTGAGAAACATGGTCGATACCCCGCCGATGAACAGCGGTATGGCCAACACGGGGATCAACGATTGACGGCCACCGAATGCCCAAGCCATCACTGGCAAAGGTACCAGCCCTACCGCCAGGTATTGCCACCAGGCCAGCGACAGACGTCGCTTCACCTCGCCGCGGGTCACGCCTGTGGCACCTCGCCCTGGTGCTCGCTGCCCATCATGTGGCCAAGCTTGCCGGCCTTGGTCGCCAGGTAATGGCTATTGTGCGGGTTATGCCCGGTGTGCAACGGCACGCGCTCGGCCACTGCGATCCCCATGCCGGTCAGCGCCTTGACCTTGCGCGGGTTGTTGGTCATCAGGCGAAGGGCCTTGACGCCCAGGTGATCGAGCATCGGCTGGCACATGCCGTATTCACGCTGGTCAGCGGCAAAGCCCAGGCGCTCGTTGGCCTCGACGGTGTCGGCACCACCATCTTGCAGCTCGTAGGCCCGAATCTTGTTCAGCAGGCCGATACCGCGGCCTTCCTGACGCAAGTACAGCAGCACGCCCCGGCCCTCTCGAGCGATGGCCTGCAAGGCGGCTTCAAGCTGAGAGCCGCAGTCACAGCGCTGGCTGAACAAGGCATCGCCGGTCAGGCATTCCGAGTGCAGGCGCCCGAGCACCGGCTCACCATTGCCGACATCACCCAGGCTGAGCACAACGTGCTCGCGGCCGGTGGCTTCGTCGAGGAAGCCATGCATGGTGAAGGTCGCAAAGGGAGTAGGCAGTTTCGAGGCGGCGACAAAGACGACGGGCACGTTGTGCTCCTAGGTAACTTAAAATTTTACGTGGGCCGATTGTATCAGCAGGTCGACAAGCGTGCGCAGGATGAATGTCGTGCGCGGATGTCGAAAAGTTCGATATTCAGGCATCAAAGCAGGCTGAATCGGATGAAGCCGCGCGCAAGTACTTGCTACCAGCCTCGGCAGGATGAGCCAGGCAGGTGCCCTTCATTGTGGCTGACTTGTCACGCTAAACGGATAGGGTTGCTTCCAACGGTCGAAAATCGGCTTGAGTTCGCCGCTGCGGACCAGTGTCGCCATGCGCTGGTCAAACAGATCACGTAGCGCCTGACTACCTGTGCCACGACCGAAGGCAAGGTACAGCGGCAGCTCGACAACGTGGGTCATGCGAAAACGTTGGGGATCCGTCGCCTGTTCGAAGACGTAGTCGACTTCTGTCTGCGCGTCGATATAGAAATCCACGCGATTATGCTCGAGCATGGACAGGATACCTTCGCGTCTCTGGATTTCTCGGTAATGCTGGACGTTTGGCAGGTAGCTCTTGAACTCATAGCCACGCACCCAGGCGAGCCGGTACTGCCCGACCGTGGAGAAAGTAGGCAAAGGCTTGTCGGCCAGGCCCAGTGCGTAGATGTGGTCCATGTCGAAATGCCAGCAGGGGTAGAGATTGCTGGAGTTCTCTTCCTTGTAGGAACCGACCCAGGCATCCGCTTCCCCACGCTTGACCAGGCCGATGGCGCGGATATAAGGCGCGCTCTGGGTCCGCATGACAACACCGGCGGGCTCGAACACCTTGCGCAGTACGTCCCAGGCGAGCCCGGTGCCGTCAGCGTTGGTGTAGTCGATCCATTCCTCACTGACCAGGCGGATCTGGCTGGGCGTGGTTTCGGCAGCTGTAACACTCCCTGCGAACAGCAGCAACACCGCCAGCAACACATTCCTTGTGGCCATCCACCCGCTCCTCGTTAGGCAATCATCCACACCAGCACTTGCATGGCCAGCCAGGCAAACACCCCGGCCAGGACATCGTCAAGCATGATCCCGACACCCCCGTGCACGTGGCGATCGATCCAGCGGATTGGCCAGGGCTTGAGAATGTCGAAGAAGCGGAACATCAGGAAGCCGGCGACCAGCCAGAGCCAACCTTCCGGTACCAACCACAGGGTTATCCACATCCCGACCATTTCGTCCCAGACGATGCCTTCATGGTCATGAACGCGCAAGTCGGTAGCGACCTTGCCGCACAGCCAGAAGCCGAACAGCATGGTCAGGCCCAGCATCAGCCAATAGCCCCAATCCGGCAGCATCTGCCAGAGCGGGACAAACGGCAGTGCCACCAACGAACCCCAAGTGCCAGGAGCCTTGGGAAGGGTGCCAGAGCCGAAGCCGAAGGCAATGAAGTGCCAGGGATTGCGCCAGACCGACGGAGGAACGAACTCCGCAGGCACCTGGTTGGGGTGGTCGGTCACGGTAACTCCCTAAAATGTTGATAGCCCCGCTGGTCCGGGGTGATGTCCTGGCCCTGCTGGTCGAAGAGCCTGACTCCGGCGCCTTCAAGCACACGTCCGACGACGTGGATCGGCCAACCCGCCGTCGTCAGGGACGAGAGGTATGCGGGCGGCAAGGTGAACGCCAGTACGTAATCATCACCGCCGCTCAAGGCTGCATGCCGAGCCTCATCGAGGCCCAGGAAGCCTTTCAGGGCAAGAGACAGGGGCAGTTGTTCGAGGTTCACCTGGAGCGCCACGCGGGAAGCCTTGGCGATATGGCCACAGTCGGCCAGCAGACCATCGGAGATGTCCAATGCTGCCGTGGCCTTGCCGCGCAATGCCTGCCCCAGCGCCAGCTGCGGCGAAGGGGACCAGTAATGTGCAAGCAGCGGCTCGGCCAGCTCGGCATCGGCCTGACGTTGACCCAGCACCAGGGGCAAGGCCCCGGCTGCGTTGCCCAGATCACCGCCCACGCACAGCAGGTCACCGGCTCGCGCGCCACTGCGCACCAGGGCCTGACCAGCCGGAACCCGGCCGAACACGGTCATGGTGATGCTCAGGGGTCCGCGGGTGGTATCGCCTCCCACAAGGCTCAACCCGCAATGGCGGGCCATCTGGTTCAAGCCTTCGGCATAGGCTTGCAGCCAATGGGCGCTGACGTCGGGCAGGGTAAGTGCGAGGGTGAAGGCGATGGGTATGGCACCCATCGCTGCCAGGTCGCTGGCGGCCACTGCAAGGGAACGTTGGCCTAGCAGCCGGGGATCGGGGTCCGCCGGGAAATGTATTCCGGCAACCAAGGTATCGGTGGACACTGCCAGCTGTTCGCCAGCCGGCAGGTCCAGCAGGGCGCAGTCATCGCCGATGCCCAGGCCCACGCCTTCGCCCCCCTGCGCACAGGGCGCGGCAGCGAAGTAGTGGCTGATCAGCTCGAACTCACCCATGGTCAAGGGGCGCCCGGATCAGCGCCGTCCCGCCTTGACTTCGGCTTCGCGCAGGCGTGGCGCGAGCTTGTCGAGCACACCGTTGACGAACTTGTGGCCATCGGTGGCGCCGAAGACCTTGGCCAGCTCCACGCCTTCGTTGATCACGACGCGATAAGGCACATCGACGCGCTTGATGAGCTCCCAGGTGGACAAGCGCAACACGGCGAGTTCGACCGGGTCGAGCTCTTCCAACGCCAGGTCTAGGCAAGGCGCCAGCGCGCTATCGATTTCGCCCTTGATCGTGGGAACACCGTGAATGATCTCGCGGAAGTAGGCACCGTCGACATCGGTAAAATCGTTATCGACCCGGAACTGCGCTTCGATTTCGTTCAGCGAATGCTTGGCCATGTGCCACTGGTAGAGAGCCTGGGTCGCGAGCTTGCGGGCCTCGCGACGCTTGACGCTCTTGGAGGGCTTGCCAGCATCCGCAGGTTTGGGATCGCGCGGGTTGAAACGATCGCTTTCGTCGCTAATCACTTGGCCTCCAACTGCGCCAGCAGACTGACCATTTCCAGAGCGGACAGGGCAGCTTCGGCACCTTTGTTACCGGCCTTGGTGCCGGAACGTTCGATGGCTTGCTCGATGGAGTCGACGGTCAGAACGCCAAAGGCCACTGGAACACCGAACTCCATGGACACCTGGGCCAGGCCCTTGGTGCACTCGCCCGCTACGTATTCGAAGTGCGGAGTACCGCCACGGATCACGGCGCCCAGGGCGATGATCGCGGCGTACTCGCCTTGTTGGGCGACTTTCTGTGCTACCAGCGGGATCTCGAAGGCGCCAGGCGCACGGATGATGGTGATTTCGCTTTCGTTGACGCCATGGCGAACCAGGGCATCGACGGCACCGCTCACCAGGCTTTCGACGACGAAGCTGTTGAAGCGGCCAACCACCAAAGCATAGCGACCTTTGGGGGCGATGAAGGTACCTTCGATGGTCTTCAGGGTCATTCCGGTGTTCTCATTTTAAAGAGCGAGGCCGCGCCGGGGCGACCTGCAGGAGGGTTTGGACACGAGCGGCAGTACGCCAGGGGCGGTCATATCACTCGGAAGGCACGTATTCTACAACTTCCAGATCGAATCCGGATATCGCATTGAACTTCATTGGCGAGCTCATCAGGCGCATCTTGCGCACGCCGAGGTCACGCAGGATCTGCGAACCCGCGCCAACGGTGCTATAGGTGGTCGGCACCTTGGTCTGGGCATCGCCCGCGCTTTCGCGGATATGCGCCAGCAGGACATCGCCGTCGAGTGGATGGCCGAGCAGCAGGACCACACCACGACCGGCCTCGGCGACGGCGGTCATGGCCGCGCGCAGGCTCCAGCGACCAGGCTGCTTGACCATCAGCAGGTCGCGCAGCGGGTCCATGTTGTGCACCCGGACCAGGGTCGGCTCGTCGCCGCAGATCGTGCCCAGGGTCAGGGCCATGTGCACGTCGCCTTCCACGGAGTCGCGGTAGGTCACCAGGTTGAACGGCGCCAGCTCGCTGTCCAGCGGTTGCTCGGACACCCGTTGCACAGTGCGCTCGTGGATCATGCGGTAATGGATCAGGTCGGCGATGGTGCCGATCTTGATGCCGTGCTGGGCAGCGAAGGCTTCCAGTTCGGGACGGCGCGACATGGTGCCATCGTCGTTCATCACCTCGCAGATCACCCCGCTCGGCTCGAAACCGGCCATGCGCGCCAGGTCGCAGGCGGCTTCGGTGTGTCCGGCGCGAGCCAGGGTACCGCCTGGCTGGGCCATCAACGGGAAGATATGTCCTGGGCTGACGATGTCTTCGGCCTTGGCATCACGGGCGGCGGCGGCCTGCACGGTGCGCGCGCGGTCGGCCGCGGAGATGCCGGTGGTCACCCCTTCGGCGGCCTCGATCGAAACGGTGAACTTGGTGCCGAAACCCGAGCCGTTGCGCGGCGCCATCAGCGGCAGCTTCAGGGTCTCGCAACGCTCACGGGTCATCGGCATGCAGATCAGGCCGCGGGCATGCTTGGCCATGAAGTTGATGTGTTCGGCCTTGCAGCACTCGGCGGCCATGATGATGTCGCCTTCGTTCTCGCGATCCTCATCGTCCATGAGGATGACCATCTTGCCTTGGCGGATGTCTTCCACCAATTCTTCAATACTGTTGAGCGCCACGCGGCACCCCCTTCTCGATCAGGATTTCAGGTAGCCGTTGGCGGCCAGGAAACTTTCGGTGATGCCACTGCCCTTGCTCGGCTCCGCGGCCTTGTCACCCAGCAGCAGGCGCTCCAGGTAGCGGGCCAGAAGGTCGACCTCAAGGTTCACCCGACGACCCGGGCGGTAATCGGCCATGATGGTTTCGGACAGGGTGTGCGGGACGATAGTGAGCTCGAACTCGGCGCCATCGACCAGGTTGACCGTCAGGCTGGTGCCGTCGACGGTGATCGAGCCCTTGTGAGCGATATACTTGGCCAGGTCCTTGGGAGCACGAACGCGGAATTGGATGGCGCGCGCATTATCGCTGCGCGAGACGATCTCGCCGACGCCGTCGACATGGCCGCTGACCAGGTGACCGCCCAGGCGCGTGGTAGGCGTCAGGGCTTTCTCCAGGTTGACTCGACTGCCGCTCTTGAGGTCGACGAAGGCAGTGCAATCGAGCGTTTCGCGGCTGACGTCGGCCCAGAAGCCGTTGCCTGGCAGCTCGACCGCGGTCAGGCAGACACCGTTGACGGCGATGCTGTCACCGAGCTTGACGTCGCTCAGGTCGAGCTTGCCGGTTTCGACATGGACGCGTACGTCACCGCCCTTGGGCGTGATGCTGCGGATGCTGCCGATGGATTCGATGATGCCTGTGAACATGAGTCCTCCTCGAGAACAGGGCTGTGCGTCTCAAGCCCGCGATTATACGCCGCAGGCCGGCAAAGGGATGGCCGTGATTCGCCAATCATCGCCGACTGCGCGCATTCCGGTGATTTTGAGCCGCGGTGCTTCGCTCATCTTCGCCAAAGGCCAATCGAGCAGCGGGCGGGCGTCGGATCCCAGGAAGGTACCAGCGACGAACAACTGGTATTCGTCGATCAGTCCTAGACGAGCAAATGCGCCGACCAGGCCGGCTCCGGCCTCGAGCAGGACTTCGTTCACTCCGCGCGCCGCCAGGGCCCGCATGAGTGCCTGCAGGTCGACGTATCCATTGATGCCAGGCAGCGACAGCAATTCGTGGCCAGCCTCGGCGTAACGTGGCTCATGCGCGGCGGCGGTGACTACCAAAGCAGGGCCTGCCTGGAAGAAGGGTGCGTCCAGCGGCAGGCGCAGACGCCCGTCGATCAGCACGCGCAAGGGGGGTCGTGACAACGCCAGGGCCGTAGTCTCCGCGTCCAGGGCGAGTTCGGCCGCGCGCACGGTCATGCGCGCCTTGTCGGCAAGGACACTCTCGGCGCTGGTCAGGACCACGCTGGAACGGGCGCGCAGGCGCTGCACCGCGGAACGCGCGGCGGGCCCGGTGATCCACTGGCTTTCGCCGCTGGCCATCGCCGTACGGCCGTCCAGGCTCATGGCCAGTTTCGCCCGTACATACGGCAGGCCATGCTCCATGCGCTTGAGGAAGCCTGGGTTGAGCGCACGCGCCTCGGCCTCGAGAAGGCCGCTGCCGACCACGATACCGGCTTCGGCCAGGCGCCCGAGGCCTTGCCCGGCTACCTGCGGATTGGGATCCTGCATGGCTGCGACCACGCGAGCCACGCCAGCCTTGACCAGCGCTTCGGCGCAGGGGGGCGTGCGCCCATGATGACTGCAGGGTTCCAGCGTCACATAGGCACAGGCGCCCCGGGCGCGCTCCCCGGCCTGGCGCAGGGCATGGACCTCGGCATGCGGCTCGCCTGCGCGAACGTGCCAGCCTTCGCCCACGACCTCGCCATCGCGCACGATCACGCAACCGACGCGGGGATTGGGATGGGTGCTGTACAGGCCCTTGCGGGCCAGCTCCAGCGCCCGCGCCATGTAGTGGGCATCGAGGATGGCGGTCTGGCTGGGCATCTCTACTCTTTAGCTGGCTCGCGGGCCAAGCGGTCGATTTCTTCGCGGAACTCTTCCAGGTCGCGGAAGCTTCGGTAGACAGAGGCAAAGCGGATATAGGCAACCTCGTCGAGCTTGCGCAGCTCGGCCATCACCAGTTCGCCGACGACCAGCGACTTGACTTCCCGTTCGCCGGTGGCTCGCAGCTTGTGCTTGATGTGGGCCAGTGCCGCTTCCAGGCGCTCGACGCTGACCGGACGCTTCTCCAGCGCCCGCTGCATGCCGGCACGCAGCTTCTCTTCATCGAAGGGCTGCCGAGTGCCGTCCTGCTTGATCAGGCGAGGCAAGACCAGCTCGGCGGTCTCGAAGGTGGTGAAGCGTTCGCCACAGGCGACGCATTCACGCCGACGGCGCACCTGTTCGCCCTCGGCGACCAGACGCGAATCGATGACCTTGGTGTCGTTGGCACCGCAAAAGGGACAGTGCATGGTGGCAGGCAACAAAAAAAGGGAGGGCCATGGTAGCGCATCCCACTCGCAAGACAAGTCAAAGGGGTTACCATCGAGTGAAAACTGCCCCTGAAGGACTTCATCATGCACCATCGAGCGCTCGTCGTGCTTTGCCTTGCCAGTTTCCTGGTAGCCTGCGGCAGCGACAGACCGAAGACCGAACAAGCCCCACCGACGCCGGCGCCAAAGGCCGTCAAGCAACACCAGCCCCCCGGCCCTCTTCCCGCCTACCAGCGCGAACTCAGCGGCACCCTCCTGGAAGTACCCGCCGGCGCGGAGGTGGAACTGGCACTGCTAGTGATAGACGAGCGCGGACGCCCGCAGCGCCTGCTGGCCAGTGACAACCTGCTGGGTACGGGGCAGCCCTTGCCCTATCAGCTGCGCTTCAACCCGGAAGCTTTTCCGGCCGGGGCCCGCGTCGAACTGCGCGGTCGTGCCAGCCGCTCGGGGCAACTGATCCTTCACCTGCCGGCCTTGCCCATCACCCAGGCCCAGACCCAGGCCACCGGCACGCTGCGCTTCGAAAAGGCGCCGTAGATGGCGCCGTTGCAGTTGCAGCAGGCCCTCGGCGAGTTGATCGGCGAGGCACGCCTGACCGTCAGCGAACTGCCAGACTGCGCGTTGAAGCTGTGGCTGATCGACGCGCAGAACATGGACCGTGCGTTCAATCCGGACGAAACCCGGCGCATCCTGGAAGACCCTCCCTACTGGAGCTTCTGCTGGGCCAGTGGCCTGGCCATGGCGCGTTATCTTGCCGAACACCCGTACTGGGTGCAGGGCAAGCGTGTGCTGGATTTTGGCGCGGGTTCAGGTATCGCCGGAATTGCCGCGGCCCGCGCGGGCGCCCTGGAGGTAGTCGCTTGCGATCTCGATCCATTGGCCCTGGCCGCGTGCCGGGTCAATGCGGCGCTCAATGAGGTGGAGCTGGGCTACAGCGAGGATTTTTTCGCTGAAGAAGACCGCTTCGACCTGATCCTGGTCGCGGACGTTCTGTATGACCGCGCCAACCTGCCGCTGCTCGACGCGTTTCTCAGCCGGGGCCAGCAAGCACTGGTCGCCGACTCGAGGGTTCGCGACTTCAGTCACCCGCTCTATCGGCCGCTCGGCGTACTGCAGGCGCTGACGCTGCCGGACCTGGCCGAACCGCACGAATTCCGCCGGGTCAGCCTGTACCACGCCAGTCGCCAGCCTTTATAGTGGTATCCATCCCAGAGTTTGCGAGAATCGCGATGAGCCAAGCCTCCAATAACACAGCCCTGCCGTACATCTTCGATGCCAGCGATGCCAGCTTCCAGCAACTGGTCATCGACAACTCTTTTCACAAGCCGGTCCTGGTGGACTTCTGGGCCGAGTGGTGCGCGCCCTGCAAGGCGCTGATGCCCCTGCTGGCCAAGATCACCGAGGAGTACCAGGGCGAGTTGCTGCTGGCAAAGGTCAACTGCGACGTCGAGCAGCAGATCGTCGCCCAGTTCGGTATTCGCAGCCTGCCGACGGTGGTGCTGTTCAAGGACGGTCAACCCGTCGATGGTTTCGCTGGCGCACAGCCTGAATCGGCGATTCGGGCAATGCTCGAACCTCACGTGCAGATGCCCGCCCCGCCAGCCGCTTCCCCTTTGGAGCAAGCCAAGGCGCTGTTCGCCGAGAGCCGTTTCAGTGAAGCCGAAACCCTGCTCCAGGCACTTTTGAGCGAAGACAACAGCAACGCCGAAGCGCTGATCCTCTACGCCCGCTGCCTGGCCGAGCGTGGCGCGCTGAGCGAGGCGCAGGCGGTGCTGGACGCGGTCAAGACCGACGAGCACAAGGCCGCGCTGGCCGGCGCCAAGGCGCAGCTGACCTTCCTTGCCCAGGCAGCCAGCCTGCCGGAAGCCGCCGAGCTCAAGAGTCGCCTGGCGCAGAACCCGCAGGATGACGAAGCCGCTTACCAATTGAGCATTCAGCAACTGGCACGCCAGCAATATGAAGCGGCGCTCGACGGCCTGCTCAAGCTGTTCCTGCGTAACCGCACCTATGAGAACGGTTTGCCGCACAAGACATTGCTGCAGGTGTTCGAGCTACTGGGCAACGATCATCCACTGGTGGGTGTGTACCGGCGCAAGCTGTTTGCGGCACTGTACTGAGCGGGGAATGAACGCCGTGCCTTGCCAGCGCACGGGGTCATCCCAGCCAGTGATACAGTGGCGAATCCGCCCGACTTTCCACCCTCACCTCCGCGCTGTGCCGCAGGCGGACCAGCAGCCGCTTGCCGGCCGCGGCACTTCCGGTCAGTGCGGACAGTTGGTCCAGCAATTGTGGGCCATCCATCTGGCCGGCCTGACGTAGCAGATCGCAGGCTGTCTGCCAGAGCCCATCGTCCTGGCGTGACGGGGTGACAGCCGCGCTCGTGGCCGGGGCCTGACTGCCCCAGGGCTCTGCTTGCCTTCCCAGCCGAGCCCATTCCTGCGCATCGAGCTCGATGGTCAGGTCTACAGGCCAATCGCCTATCTGTCCGCGAATTCTCATGTGACTGCCCTTGCACAAATTGAAGGCGTCCATGCTCCCATGCGATAGCGGCATCGCCAAGCGACATGCTGGTGCTTACGGCAAAATTTGTTATAACATTACGAAATCTTCTTGTCGCCCGGGGTCATCCATGCGCCGCCTGTTGCTCGTCCTGCCCTTCGCTCTGCTGCCTCTGGTTGCCGCTCACGCTCATGACGAACATGATCACGCCCATGGAAGCCTTGACCCTCACGAACATGGCGTGGCCAGTATCAATGCAGTCCTCGAGGGTAATGCCCTGGAATTGGAACTGGACAGCCCGGCAATGAACCTCGTCGGTTTTGAACATGCTGCCAGCAGTGACGCCGACAAGGCCAAGGTCGAGTCTGTACGCCAGCAACTGGAACAACCACTGACGCTGTTCGGCCTGGACAAGGATGCCGGGTGCCGCGAAAGTGCCAATGAGCTAAAAAGTCCCTTGTTCGGCAAGGCTCCAACGGCCAAGGCCGAGAGCCATGGCCATGATGGCAGCCATGAACATGAACACCAGCACAGCGACATCACCGCTCACTACAAACTGACTTGCTCCTCGCCTGAAAAGCTTGCCCAGATCGACCTGGCTCCTTTGTTCAAGGCCTTCCCGACGACCCATAAGATCAACGTGCAGCTGATCGGCCCCAATGGCCAGAAGGGAATGGAAGCGAACGCCTCCCAGGCAGCGGTCGCCTTCTGAAATGAATCCGCTGATCGATCTGCATGACGTTGTCTTCGCCTGGCCTGGGCAACCCGCGCTGCTGGATATTCCGGAGTTCCGCCTGGAGGCCGGCGAGGCAGTGTTCCTCAAAGGCCCAAGCGGCAGCGGCAAGACTACGCTGCTGGGGCTGCTTGGCGGCGTGAGTCGCCCTGGCCAAGGCAGCATCCGCTTGCTCGGGCAGGATCTGGGTGCTTTGAGCCAGGGGGCTCGCGACCGTTTTCGCGTCGATCACACCGGCTATATCTTCCAGCAGTTCAACCTGTTGCCGTTTCTCTCCGTGCGGGAAAACGTCGAACTGCCTTGCCGCTTCTCGCGTAACCGGGCCGAGCGTGCCGTGCAACGCCATGGCAGTGTCGACCAGGCTGCCGCGCAACTGCTGGCCCATCTCGGCCTGAATGACCCAACGCTGCTTGCCCGCCGCGCCGACACCTTGTCGATCGGTCAGCAGCAACGCGTGGCCGCCGCTCGTGCCCTGATCGGCCAGCCCGAGCTGGTGATCGCCGACGAACCGACCTCGGCACTCGATGCCGACACCCGCGAAGCCTTCATCCGCCTGCTGTTCGACGAGTGCCGTAGCGCCGGCTCCAGCCTGCTCTTCGTCAGCCATGACCAGAGCCTTGCGCCGCTGTTCGACCGTCATCTGTCCCTGGCCGAGCTCAATCGCGCGGCCAAGCCCCGGGAGGCCTGATGTACCTGCTTCGCCTTGCCCTGGCCAGCCTGGCCAACCGCCGCTTTACCGCTTTCCTCACGGCGTTCGCGATCGCCCTTTCGGTGTGCCTGCTGCTGGCCGTCGAACGTGTGCGCACAGAGGCGCGCGCCAGTTTCGCCAGTACCATCAGCGGTACCGACCTGATCGTCGGCGCCCGCTCTGGATCGGTGAACCTGCTGCTCTATTCGGTATTCCGTATCGGCAATGCCACCAACAACATTCGCTGGGACAGCTACCAGCACTACGCCCAGGACCCGAGGGTGAAATGGGCCATCCCCATTTCACTGGGCGACTCTCACCGCGGTTATCGGGTCATGGGTACCACGGAGGACTATTTCGCGCACTATCGATACGCCCGCAAGCAGCACCTGCAGCTCAGCCAGGGGCGCGCCTTCGCGGACAATCCTTTCGAGGTGGTGCTGGGCGCGGAGGTCGCCGATGCCCTGCACTACAAGCTCGGTGACAGGCTCGTGCTGGCCCATGGCGTCGCCGCGATCAGCCTGGTCAAGCACGATGACAAGCCGTTCACCGTCGTCGGCGTGCTAGCGCGGACCGGCACGCCGGTGGACCGTACCCTGCACATCAGCCTGGGCGGGCTGGAAGCCATCCACATCGATTGGCACAACGGTGTCCCGGCCCGCGGCGCCGGGCGGATCAGCGCCGAGCAGGCACGCGCCATGGACCTGCAACCAATCGCCATCACCGCGTTCATGCTTGGCCTCAACAACAAGATCGCCACGTTCAGCCTGCAGAGGGAGATCAACGAATTGCGCAACGAGCCGCTGCTGGCGATTTTGCCTGGCGTAGCGTTGCAGGAACTCTGGAGCCTGATGGGCACTGCCGAACAGGCGCTCTTCGTGGTCTCGCTGTTCGTGGTCCTGACTGGCCTGATCGGCATGCTCACGGCCATCCTCACCAGCCTCAACGAACGTCGCCGGGAGATGGCCATCTTGCGCTCGGTCGGGGCCCGCCCCTGGCACATCGCTGGCCTGCTGGTACTGGAAGCCCTGGCCCTGGCGCTATCGGGGATTGCTGCCGGACTGGGCCTGCTCTACCTTGGGATCGCGATAGCTCAAGGCTACGTCCAGGCCAACTATGGCTTGTACCTGCCCCTCGCCTGGCCCAGCTCGCACGAGTGGACCTTGCTGACCATCATCCTCGGCGCTGCGTTGCTGATGGGCAGTGTGCCGGCGTGGCGTGCCTATCGACAGTCATTGGCCGATGGTTTGTCCATCCATCTTTGAGAGTCCGGTATGCCCCGCTTCCTGCTGCTGTTTCTGCTGCTCGTCGCGTCTTCGTCGTGGGCCGGCGAGTCGCGGACCCTGGATTGGCCACAACTGATTCCGGAAGGCGCGCCGATCATCGAGCCGCAGATGACGCCACTGCATGACATGTCCCGGTTGTCGCAACTGGGCGACGCACTGGCCGCCGAGTCAGCGCCGGCAGCGGTCCAGCCGGCACCCGATGCGCCGGTGGTCGAGGCACTGGACGGCCAACAGGTCAAGCTGCCCGGTTATATCGTGCCCTTGGAGGTCAATGAGCAGGGGCGCACCACGGAGTTCCTCCTGGTGCCTTACTACGGCGCCTGCATCCATGTCCCGCCGCCTCCGTCCAACCAGATCGTGCACATCTTCAGCGAAATGGGCGTGCGTGTCGAAGACCTCTATCAGCCCTATTGGATCGAAGGGCGAATGCAGGTCAAGGCCGCCCGCAGCGAACTGGCCGACGCCGGTTATCAGATGCAAGCCGGGAAAATCTACGCCTTTGGGCTGCAATGAGAACTGTGTCCGCTCTAGGCCGTATCTTTCATTGAGCTAAGTCAATTTTTGCCCGTTCACAGCTCCGTACCATTGGGCCACAATTTTTTATGTCCTTTGGGAGCTTCCATGAACAAGTCATTGCTCGGCGTCTCGCTCGTCGCCCTGGCGCTTGCGGCGCCTGTTGCTCAAGCCCACCAGGCCGGCGACTTCATCCTGCGTGCCGGTGCCATCACCACCGCACCGAATGAAGACAGCGGCGAGATCAAGCTCGATGGCGCCAAGGCCTCCGGCACCAAGGCCACCCTGGACAGCGATACCCAACTGGGCCTGGCGTTCGCCTACATGCTCACCGACCACGTCGGCCTCGAACTGCTTGCCGCAACGCCCTTCCAGCACACCGTAGGCGTGAAAGGCCTGGGTGCCGGCCTCGATGGCAAGCTGGCCGATATCAAGCAACTGCCGCCAACATTGTCGCTGCAGTACTACCCGATGGAAGCCTCTTCGCGTTTCCAGCCGTATGCCGGTATCGGGATCAACTACACGCTGTTCTTCGACGAAGACCTGAGCAGTGCACGCAAGGACCAAGGCTTCAGCAATATCAAGCTGCAGGACTCGGTCGGCCTGGCCGGCCAACTCGGTATGGACTACATGCTGACGGACAATCTGCTGTTGAACGCCGCGGTCTGGTATGTCGACATCAATACCAAGGCGACCATCGATGGACCGACGGCATTGGGCGTGGGCAAGACCAAGGTCGATGTGGAAGTGGACCCGTGGGTCTATATGGTCGGTATCGGCTACAAGTTCTGATGTGATCGGGAGCGGCCTGCAATGGGCCGCTCCCGGTCGTTCGATCGCTTCTAGCCCGCCGCCCTAGACTAGCGGGTATTGCCGAGCAGCTTAGCCAGGCCATCGACCATCGAGGTCGAGCCGGATACGTCGAAGCGCGCCAGCAGGCGTCCATTGTCGGCACGCGAATGACGAATGTCGCCCGAGCGCGCAGGTCCATAGGTGATGTCCGGCAAGCTGCCGACCACCTGCTTCAATGCCTCGAGCAGCTGGTTCAGCGAAGTCGCCTGGTTCAGGCCGATATTCACGGCCCCTTCTTCCACCGTCTCGAGCGCCAGCGCTTGCACCATTACCCGCACCAGATCGCCGACGTACAGGAAATCACGCGTCTGCTCGCCATCGCCGAATACCGTGATGGGTACGCCTCGCGTCGTCCGCTCGGCGAAGATGCTGATCACACCTGAATACGGCGAGGATGGATCCTGGCGCGGCCCGAAGATGTTGAAGAAACGGAACACCACTGGCTCCAGCCCATGCTGACGACGGTAGAAATCCAGGTAGTGCTCGCTGGCCAGCTTGTCTGCGGCGTAAGGCGTCAGCGGTGACTTGGGCGTGTCTTCGTTGATCGCCTGGCCTTCGCCATTGTTGCCGTAGATGGCCGCGCTGGAAGCGAAGAGCACGCGGCGAATGCCATTCACGCGCATCGCCTCGCAGATATTGAGGGTGCCGATGAAGTTGCTTTGGTGGGTCTTGACCGGATCTTCGACCGAAGCCTGTACCGAGGCCACGGCCGCCAGATGGACCACCGCGGCGCACCCGTCGGCGGCGCGCGTAACGAGCGCGGCATCCGCGACATCCCCCTCGATCAGCTCGAGGCGTGGATGGTGTAATTGCAGGTTGCTGCGCTTGCCGGTGGAGAGGTCGTCGAGAATGCGTACGGCGTGGCCTTTCTCCAGCAGGGCATCGCACAAATGCGAGCCGATGAAGCCGGCGCCGCCGGTAATCAGGATGGGAGCATCAGCCATGTCGATAGAACCGGTCCAGTAAGGGTGGCAAACCCGCGCGCCAGGCACGGGGCTTGATACCGAAAGTGTGAAGGATTTTCTTGCAGGCGAGCACCGCGTGCTGCGGCTCCTCGCTGGCATCCGGCCGAGCGGCATGGGCCTGCGGCGTAGGTGCCTGCACGACCAGCTTGCGCCACTGGGCTGCCTCACTGAGGATAGCCTGCCCTAGCGCAAGTGGCGTGGTCGCTTCATTGCCGGCGTAATGGTAGGTCCCCCACAGAGGCGCTGCGCAATCGAGCTGCTTGAGCACCGAGAGGATGACCCGCGCGGCGTCATCGACAGGGGTAGGATTACCACGCCTGTCGTCCGCCAGCATCAGTTCATGGGGTTGTTCGGCGCGGGTCAGGAAACGCCCGAGCACGCCGTCGAGACTTTCATCCAGGACCCAGCCGAAACGCAGCATTACGTGCTGTGGACAGGTCGCACGCACGCTCTGCTCGACTCGCCAGAGGGCCTGGCCGCGCAGCCCGAGCGGAGCCGGCTCGTCCTTCTCGCTGTAGGCGGTGGCTCGCGAGCCGTCGAACACGCGGTAGCTCGAAGGTTGTACCAGGGTAATCTCGTGGTGCTGGCACAATTCCGCCAGCCGCTCGACCGCGCGCTCTTGCTGGGCCAGGCGCTGTTCGCTGACCGACTCGGCCTGGAACCAGTCGAAGTAATAGGCCAGGTTGACCAGCGCATCCGGTCGATTGTCATCCAGCAACTGCGTCAGGCTGGCCGCATCCCAGCCACCTTCCGGCGGACGCGGCGCCAGGAAACCGATGCCTTCCTCCGCCCCGAGACGAATCAGCGCTTGCCCGAGGGCATTTCCACCACCCAACAGCATCAGGCGCATTCGCATAGAGTCAGCAGATCCGAACAGATTGATTGAAGGAAGCGAACATTTTGCGGTTTCCAGCTAGGGAAGTCCAACACGGCTAGGACATGCCTAAATTCTGCGTTGAATACAAGGTATGTCCCCCGCCGCTTAAGCACATTAGGAAATGCCCTATAGACCACCCGGAATGCGCTGACTATCGGGTTTGTGGAATGCCGAGCCCACTAATCGACTCATTCCTTTTCAGGCAGGCGGGCACTTCGCCTGAATACCTGCCACGGGGAATGCCTGAACAGCATCAATGGCAAGGAATGTTCCCCGATGCAGGATTCAGAAGTTGCGTATCTGAGTTTCGACCACGAGCAAGCTCAAGCGCTGGCCAGAGCCAGCCAGAACACACCCCCTGCCCCCTCCGCGCTGATACTCACTGCGAGGTGGAACCCGGCCAATGAGTCCACGCAAATAAACCTACTGCGTGGATTAATCGAACAGCTGGGTAGCCTGCACGCACTGGCATCGATCCGCTCGCAACCATTGCCACCAACAAGGTCCAGGCGGCATCGGTCACGGTTTCGGCCACCTTCGCCTTTGCTCGCAAGGGCATGATCGATTGGCAAATCGGTTCGCCCATGGCGCTCATGTCATTCGGCGGCGGCGTAATGAGGCTCTTTCCGTGAGCCTGATCCCTACGGCCTTCCTGCAAGCGAGCGTACCCACGCTACTGATTCTGGTGGCTGGCTATTTCGCCTTCAGTCCCAAGCCTGACGAACACGAGCGCAAGGCAAAGATCTCGACCAGTCTGTTCTGCATGACCTTGGCGCCGCTGTTCGGGTTCTACGACGGGCTGTTCGGTCCGGGGGTCGGCTCTTTCTTCATGCTTGCCTGCGTGCTTCTCCTTGGCCAACGACTGCTGCGCGCGGCCCGTAACAGCAAGCTGCTGAACGCCGCCTGCAACCTCGGCGCACTATCGGTGCTCACAGTGAGTGGTGCTATCGTCTGGCCATTGGCCCTGGCGATGGCAGGCGCGGCGATCGTCGGCGCGCAGCTGGGCGCTCGATGCGCTGTGCGTTTTGGCCCGCGATTGATCAAGCCGCTGCTAGTCTTCGTCTGTTGTCTGATGGCAATCAAACTGCTGCTGAGCGCAGACAGTCCTCTCGGCGCATGGCTGCAACACTGGGCTACCTAGGAGACATGGATGGACCACAAGGTCACCGTAGCTCAGCGTACACGCTGGCATTACGACGAGCCTGCGCCGGGCGCAGAGCGATTCATCGACGAGACTTTCGACGGTTACCGACAGCAGGCACGCCTGCTGCTCCCCGATATCCAACGCGCCCCCGCGACCTTCGTCGTCGGCGGAGCACGGTCGGACTTCACCCGTCTCAATCCTTTGCTCTATCGTTTGCAACAGCAGGGCATCGGCTCGCTGACCGGCAATCTGTCCGGCCACAGTCTGGCCAGCGAGCCGGGTGCCGTGGCACCTTCGCTGGCTACCAACCTGCATGAGGCGCTGCGCTTTCATCGACATATTGCCGCGAGCTGCCAGGCACTCATCGGCCACAGCCTTGGCGCGGCCATCGCGTTGAAAATGGCGGCGCAGTTGCCGGCAGTGCGCAAACTGGTGCTGGTCTGCCCTGCAGTCTACCCTGACGCCGCCCACCAGGCGCCGTTCGGTCCGGCATTCACGGCGGCGATCCGAAAACCCTATGCCTTCCTGGAGTGCGATAGCTACGCGTTCCTGCGACAGTTTCAGGGCAAGGTGCTGCTGGTGATCGGTGAATACGACGGGCTCAACTCCCAGGTTTTCGGCCAAGGCCCGGGCACTTCGGCAGGCGTCCGAACGTTGGCAGGCGTGCAGCGCTACAGCCCTATCCCCGAAGAAGTCACCCATACCCTGCTGCGCTCGGTGCCTGCCCCAGACGTGCAATGCTTGCTGCTGACCGACTGCGACCATGGCATCGCCGCGCATCTGCGAGACGCGCCACAGGTGGCTGATCAGGTCGCCGACGTGGTGGCGGCGTTCATCCTCGATTGATCGCAGTCACTCGATCTCGAACAGACCATTGCTCAGCGGGCCGACGCTCAAGCGCTCGCGTACGTCGTCATCGATGCGTGGATCGTCCGGGCGATAAAGCCTGACCTGACGGTAGGCGTTGATGCGGTTGATCTCTTCGCCCAGAAACTCCCAGACCACCCGGGTGCAGGCCGGGGTACGCCGGTCGCCGCTGGATACGCCGGTCTTGAGGCCGTTGAGGCGGGTGATGCGGCTTTTGAAGCTCGGGATGAGAATGGTCTGGCTCATCTCGTTGAGGGTCAGCGACTCGTAGTCGATCAGAAACACCCGATCCTGCAACTGGAACGCCGCCCCCAGATAGCGACAGCGCACTTCGGCGTGCAGGTCGGTGGCGCTGCTGCGCTCTTGGCGTTCCTGGCGCTCGAACAGGAAGCTGCCACGCTCTTCACGCAGGTGCACAAGCGAAACCAGGATCGAACCTGGCACCGACATGCAGTTGGAGTATTCGAAATAGTAGCCGCAATAGCGCGAGAGATTGCCAGCCTGCGCGTGCAGCGGCTTGAACAGCTCGCTGATCGGGTCGCTGGTCTGCCCCGGCTGTTCCGACGCGATGCGCGCGCCGATCAGCCGGGCGAACTGTTCGGGCGGCTGGCTCAGCTCGTAGTCCTCGACCCCGAAGAAATCGCCGATGCGCTTGAGGTTGTAAGCCGTCGGACGGCTCTGCCCGCTCAGGTACTTGTTGAACTGCGCGCGATTGATCGTCAGCTGGCGGCAAACCTCTGAGATAGAGCGGTAGTGGCTACAGGCCAGTTTAAGGTTGGTAGCGAAATGATCGCTCATGGATCCCGTCCAAGTGATGCTATCGGCGCCAGTTTAGCATCAAGTCGCATCAATTAAGACTAAGGCGCGAAATTGTAACGATAGTTGTCATGGCCAACCATGCGCCCCCGCAACCGACGCAGCGACGTCGGCCTACCGTCTTTCATGCAAAAAATAAGAATCGAGGTCGTTTCAATGCTCGAAGTGCTCAATGATTTCCTCTCGGGGAAACTCCTCATCGTCCTGATCGTCGGACTGGGCAGTTACTTCACCATCCGCTCGCGGTTTGTCCAATTCCGTCACTTCGGCCACATGTTTGGCGTGTTCAAGGAATCCTTGCGCGGCCAGGCCGGCCAGTTGAGCTCTTTCCAGGCACTGATGCTGAGCCTGGCCGGCCGCGTCGGCGCAGGCAACATCGCAGGCGTCGGTATCGCCGTGACCCTGGGTGGTCCAGGTGCCGTGTTCTGGATGTGGGTGACCGCGCTGGTGGGCATGTCGTCCAGCTTCTTCGAGTGCACCCTGGCGCAGGTCTACAAGCGCGCCGACGGTGATGGCCTGTACCGTGGCGGCCCTGCCTACTACATCCAGCATGGCTTGAAGCTCAAGACCATGGCGGTGGTGTTTGCCCTGCTGCTGCTGGTGACCTACGGCTTCGCCTTCAACGGCCTGCAGTCGTACACCGTCACCCACTCGCTGCAAAATGCCTTCGGCTTCGATCCCAAGCACACCGGCATTACCCTGGCCGTACTGCTGGCCATCGTATTTCTGGGTGGCATCAAGCGCATCGCCGCGGTTTCCGATCTCCTGGTACCGGTCAAGACCCTGGCCTACATCGGCGTGACGCTGTACGTCATCGGCAGCCAGATCGAACATGTCCCGGCCATGCTGGAAACCATCTTCAAGAGCGCATTCGGCCTTGACCCAGCCTTCGGCGGCCTGTTGGGCAGCGCCATCGTCATGGGCGTGAAACGCGGCGTGTTCGCCAACGAAGCGGGTCTTGGCAGTGCGCCGAACGTCGCCGCCGTCGCCGCTGTTCGCCATCCCGGCGCGCAAGGCGTGGTACAGGCATTCAGCGTCTTCCTCGACACCTTCGTGATCTGCACCTGCACCGCGCTGCTGATCCTGCTGTCGGGCTTCTACACGCCGGGTTTCGAAGGTGACGGCATCGTCCTGACCCAGAACTCCCTGGCAGCCGTGGTGGGTGACTGGGGTCGTCTGTTCGTCAGCGTCGCACTGTCGCTGTTCGTCTTCACCTGCATTCTCTACAACTACTACCTGGGCGAAAACAGTCTGCTGTTCCTCACCCGCAATCGCGTCGTTCTGATGGGCTACCGTGGGCTGGTACTGGCGCTGATCGTCTGGGGTTCGGTACAGAACCTGACGACCGTGTTCGCCTTTGCCGACATCACCATGACCTGTCTGGCGTTCGTCAACCTGATCGCCCTGGCCATGCTGTTCAAGGTCGGTCTGCGGGTCATGCGCGACTACGATGACCAGCGTCGCGCCGGCATCAAGCAGCCGGTCTTCGACTCTTCCAAGTTCCCTGAGCTGGATCTGGACCGCGCCGCATGGCCAGCCAATCCACAAGTTGAAACGGTTGCCGACAAGGCTGTGGGCCAGGCCCGCACCCAAGGCTGATACTCTCCCCTGCCAGCCGCCCCGTCAGTGGGCGGCTGCCTTTTCCCGCTCATCGCTACGGAATGCTCCCATGCGTGCAGTCAAGAATCTCCTCGTCCTTTACACCGGTGGCACCATTGGCATGCTGCAGAGCCCCGAGGGCCTGGCGCCAGCCGGAGGCTTCGAAGCGCGGATGCGCGAATACCTGACGCGGTTGCCGAATGCCCCTTCGCTGCAGTGGTCCTTGCGCGAACTGAATCCGCTCATCGACAGCGCCAACATGCAACAGTCCAACTGGCTGGCCATGCGCGACGCTATCGTCGAGGCGGTGGAACGTGACGGGCACGATGGTGTGCTGGTGCTGCACGGCACCGACACCCTGGCCTATAGCGCCGCGGCGCTGTCGTTCCTGTTGCTCGGCCTGCCAGTACCGGTGCTGCTGACCGGCTCGATGCTGCCGGCGGGGGCGCCGGACAGCGATGCCTGGGATAACCTGCTCGGTGCCCTGCGCCTGTTCGAAAGTGGTCTGGAAGATGGCGTGCAGCTGTACTTCCACGATCAACTGCTGCATGGCTGCCGAGCCTCGAAACTGCGCAGCGAAGCCTTCGACGCTTTCGCCGCGCTGCCCCGTCATCGCGACGGCGAACGGGCCGCGGCCATTCCTTCGGTGCTGGACTATCGCCAGCCGCGCCAACCGGTGAAGCTGGCAGTGTTGCCGGTGTTCCCCGGCTTGCAGGCCGAACACCTGCGCGGTCTGCTCGACAGCGGCGTGCATGGCATGGTGCTGGAATGCTATGGCAGCGGGACTGGCCCATCCGATGATCAGGCGCTGCTCGATGCGCTGCACGATGCCCGCCAGGGCGGTGTGGTAATCGTTGCGATCAGCCAGTGCCCGGTGGGATCAGTGGTGTTCGATACCTACGCGGCGGGCAGCCGCTTGCGCGATACCGGGCTGGTCAGCGGTGGCGGCATGACCCGCGAGGCGGCGCTGGGCAAGTTGTTCGGGCTGCTGGGGGCCGGCCTGGATGTGCAGGCGGCGGAGCACTGGTTTGCTCTAGACCTGTGTGGGGAGCGGGCCTGAAGGCCGCTCTTTCAGGGTCAACGTACTTCTGGGGGAGCGGCGGTCCGCCGATGCGATTTACCCGCGAAGAAGTCGACTTCGGCCTACTGTAGGAAAGATGGCGGAAGGCAGCGGGAGTCGAACCTGCCCGGGAACGGATGCCGTCCCCAACCGGGTTTGAAGCCCGGCCGCGCCACCGGGCGCGATTGCCTTCCTTGGACTCAGCGCCAGACCTGCCTGGCCAGGTCGCTGTCGACACGGATGTAACGCTGGTCGGCGACCCTGCGGGTCAGCCCGATACGGTCGAAATACTCGAGAATCTGCACACTGCGCTTGCGACCGATGCCCAACATATCGCGAAATGCCGCAACCTGCACCACCGGATTGCCGTCTGCATGTTCCAGCAGCATGCCCGCCATGCGTTGCAGCGTCGTCTCGGGGTAGAACAAGTCGCGCACTACTTGATGAACCACGCCCAACCGAGCCAGCTTGCGCAACAGCAGACGTACCTCGCCTTCTTCATGATGTTCGGCAACGGCCAGGGTCCTCACCCAGGGCGGATCGAAAGCGCCTTCCAACAGCCTGGGCTGAAGATGGGCCCACAAGGCGGTATCGGCCTCGCTCAGTCGAGCCTGGTGAGTCGGCAAGTGCAGCCAGGGACCGCTGCTGGCGATCTCACCGCTGCCCAGCAGCTCATCGACCAGACTGACGAATGCCGGCCGCTCCAAGGGCAAGGCCGCGAATCGGCGCAAACGGTCCCGATCCGGCCCCAGTTGATCGGGCTCCTGCTCGTGAAACGACGCCAACTGTTCCAAGACCTGCCGCTTCACCGCTTGCCAATGCCGGCTGGAAAACAGCAGGTGCCCCTGCCGAGTGGCGACGAGCTCGAGCCCGCCCGGCAACACCCAGCTGTCGCGCGGACGGTTGAACTGCCGCGCCAGACGTTGCGGATCAAGGCCGCCAGGCGCCGCTTCCAGCAATCCGGGCAGCGCCTGTTCGAGATCCACGACACTGGCCAGTACCTGCAATTGGTTCAGCCGCCCTTCGCTGCGGCGTTGTCGACTCGGCGCAAAGGGGTCCAGTACCCGCCCACCGCCCAGGGTCCGCTGGGCTCGCTGATCTCGCAATACAAGACGGTCACCATGCACCGCCTGCATCGGTGAGTTGAGCAGAAGCTGGGCGAAGGCTCGCTGACCCGGAAGCAGAGTTTCGCCCTGCAGCAACGCGACTCGGGCCGTGACATCCTGCGTCCCCAGGTGCACATGGACAGCGCTGAAGTGCTTGAACGCGCGCGCTTCGCCCGGCAGCAGGCTCAGCTCGATATCGATGCGTGTCGTGGTCGCGTGGAGCCATTCAGTCACCAGCCAGTCGCCCCGGTGGATATGCTCGAGCGCCAGACGTTCGGCACTGATGTTCAGCGCCACGCGCTGTCCTGCCTCGGCGATCGGCGCGGGCTCGTTTTGCGCATGCAGGCCACGTACTCGGACCGGCTTGCCGGCTTTGCCCAGCACCAGCGTATCGCCTGCGCCGACCCGTCCGGCCAGCGCGGTGCCGGTGACCACGATACCTGCCCCCGAGACTGCGAAGGCGCGGTCTATCGCCAGGCGGAATGCACCTTCCGCACTACGCTGGCGGACCGTTTCCTGGGCCGTGAGCAGCGCGCGGCGCAAAGGGTCGATGCCCTCTCCAGTCTGGCTTGATAACGCAAATCGTGGCGCGTGCGCGTAGGGGCCGCTCGATAGCAACTCGATCACCTGTGCATGCACTTCGTCGACACGTTGCGGTCCGACCCGATCGCATTTGCTGATCACCACCAGCGCCTGAGGGATGCCCAGCAGCTCGATGATCGACAGATGCTCACGCGTCTGCGGCATGACCCCATCGTCGGCCGCTACCACCAGCAGCACCAGATCGATGCCGTGGGCGCCTGCCAGCATGTTGTGGATGAACCGCTCATGGCCCGGCACATCGATGAAGCCGGTCAGCGGAGCGCCCTCGGCCAAGGCGGCATAGCGATAACCCAGATCGATGGTCATGCCCCGGGCACGCTCCTCCTGGCGCTGGTCGCCCGTTTGACCGGTCAGGGCCTGCAGCAAGGCGGTCTTGCCATGGTCGATATGCCCCGCGGTCCCTACGATCACTGCACGGGCCCCAATTGCAGCGCGGGCAGTTGCGCGAGCCATTGCGCCTCATCATCCAACTGACGCAGGTCGAGCCACAGCGCGTCCGCATCTATGCGACCGAGCACGGGCACCGGCAATGCGCGCAAGGCGCGCTCGAGCACGTGCAGGCTGCGGCTACGCAGGCGCTTGGGTACCTGCGGGCGCAGGCACAGGGCCGCGCTCGGCAGCCGTGCGACAGGCTGGCTGCCGCTGCCGATCATGCCCAGTACAGGCTCGACGCTCACCGTCCATTGTTCGCCCAACGCAGAAGCCAAGGACGCGGCCAGGCGTTCACCCTGGGAGGCGATCTCGGCCTGGGGACGTGTCAACAGACGCAAGCTGGGCAGGCGTTCGGCCAGGCGATCGGGGTCGCGATACAGCGCGAGTACAGCCTCGAGGGCAGCAAGGGTGAGCTTGTCGACGCGCAAGGCGCGTTTCAGCGGATTCTTCTTGATCCTGGCAATCAGGTCCTTGCGTCCGACGATGATCCCGGCCTGAGGTCCGCCCAACAGCTTGTCGCCGCTGAACGTGACGATATCGGCACCATCGGCCAGCGCCTGACGTACGGTCGGCTCGGCCGGCAGCCCCCAACGCGTGAGGTCGAGCAAGCTTCCGCTACCCAGGTCTTCCAGCAGCGGCAGGTCGTGCTGATGGGCTATCTGCGCCAGTTGCGCGGTAGGCACCTGAGTAGTGAAGCCCTGGATGCTGTAGTTGCTGCAGTGCACGCGCATCAGCAAACCGGTACGCGGCCCGATGGCGGCTTCGTAATCGCGGGCGTGGGTGCGATTGGTCGTGCCCACCTCGTGCAAGCGGACGCCAGCGCGGGCCATGATGTCTGGAATCCGGAAAGCACCGCCGATCTCGATCAGTTCGCCTCGCGAAATGACCCCTTCCTTGCGTGCCCCCAGGCTATTGAGCGCCAGCAGGACAGCAGCGGCGTTGTTGTTGACCACGGTGACGGCTTCGGCGCCTGTCAGATCGCGAATGAGGCCTTCGATCAGATCATCGCGATCACCGCGCTTGCCAGTAGCCAGGTCGAATTCCAGGTTGAGCGGATAGCGGGCAGCCAGTTGCACCGCTTCCACCGCCTCTTCGGGCAGCAAGGCACGGCCAAGGTTGGTATGCAGCACCGTGCCGGTGAGGTTGAACACTCGCCGGATACGACTCTGCTGCTGGCTGGCCAGGCGCTCGCCAACACGTCCCAGCAGGACGTCGGCTGTCAGCTCCGGGGCGCTCAGTTCTCCAAGCCTGGTGGGCTCGCGCAGATCCTCCATCAAGCCGCGCAGGATCGCCAGGGTGGCATCGCGGCCGTGGCGCGTGATCAGCGGTTGGCAGGTGGGATGGCGCAGCAAGGTATCGATCGAGGGCAGGCGCAAGGGCCTGTCAGGGAGACTCGAGGGCATATGGCGTTGAGACCTTTTGCTGATTCATTGTCTGGACAAGTGCTGTGGCATGACCAATCCATCAGGTCGCCGCTGCGATGGGCGCGGCGGCGTGGCGGTAGCGTCGAAACCCAGTCTAGACCTTCAGCCGCCGCCCGGCGCCAGCATCAGGTTGGGGGCAAGCCGCTGGAAGCCTTCTTCGCCCAGGCGCAGGTCAAGCGCCAGGCTGGCCAGGTCGTCGGCCAAGGGCTCTGCGGCGGCGTCATTCTCCAGATAGCATTGCTTGAGGTAGACCTGGCAACCCGGACAGCATTCGGCATGCAGCGCAGCCTTGCCTGCGCGGTGTCGGTCATCCGCGAGACTGGTATAGCGCAGGTCCTTGCTCGACTCGCAATACACGCACTTGACCCGCACCACGTGCCACTCGCAGGCGCACAACGAGCAGGCAAGATACCTCAGGCCGTTGTGACGACCACGGTTACGCACGAGCCCGGCCATGGCGGGCGAGCCGCAGCAGGGACATTGGCCAAGGCTGCCGACCGCCTTCAGCTCCTGATTGGGCAACGCCAACAGCCAACTGCTCCATGCTGCCTGCAATGCCGCGCCAATGAAGGGTACCAATGCGGCCGGCAAGGCGTCGTAATGACCGCCCAGCAAGGCGATGGCCCAGACCGTGCGCTGCTGCTCGCTACTGTCACGCAGTTGCCGGACAGCTTCGGACACCGCGCTGTTGCCAGAAGGTGGCAGGTGTTCGAGCAACGCCTGCAGCCAAGGCTGCCATGCACCTTCACGCACCAAGCTGTCGGCGGCCAGCGGCGGCAGGCCATGACTGAGGCACAGACGCTGACGTTCGGCTGCCACGGGCAGGTCCGTCGGTGGATTCTCCAGCAGTTGCTGCTGGGTACGACAGAGGTCGGCGATCAGTCGCAGGTAGTCTGCAAAAGCGTGTCCTTCAGCCAGGTGTTCGAGACGCGCGGCGCGATGCTCGAAGAGGTTGGCGGACGGCAGGTGCAGAAAGGGTGGCGCGGTAGCGGCCGCCTCGATCTGCCCAGGTTCGAGAATCGTGCTCAAGCTGTCATCCTTCTTTTTGGCCGGGGCGCCGGGCTGGTTTGTCACCGGTCACTTCCCGATACCATAACTCATGATGCTTGCGGGCCCAGGCACGGCTGACCCAACCATGCAGCATCGCGCCCATGGATCCCTTGATCCAGATACCGGCGTAGATGTGCACGATGATGCTCAGCACCAGCACGAATGCCGCGAACGCGTGCAGCAAGCTGGCCAGACGAAGGCTACCGATACCGAAATAGGCGCTGAACCAGGCACGCCATATCACGATACCGCTGACCAGCAGTACCAGCATGCATACCAGCAAGGTCCAGAACAGCAGCTTCTGACCCGCGTTGTATTTGCCGATCGCCGGCACGCCCTCTTCCTTGTTGAGCATTACCCGATCAATGCGGCGTAACCAGAGCCGGTCATTGGCATCGATGAAGTTGGCGCGCCAGAAGCGTATGACCAGCCCGACGAAAAACACGAACATTGCCACTCCGAGGTACGGGTGCAGGACCCGCGTCCAAGGCCCGCCACCGAAGAGGTGGCTGAGCCAGAACAGCGCCGGATGGAACAGCGCCAGCCCCGACAGCCCGGCAGTGACGAACAGGATCGCCACGATCCAGTGGTTGGTGCGCTGATTGGCGGTGTAGCGAAGGATCGGTTCACGATCGTTCATGGCCGTTGCTCCTCTTGCCCGCCGGGCTTGCCTGGATCGTAGACATGGACCGCCGGATCTACCTGCCGCACGCCGTTATCCACAGGTTCGGAGTGCTCGTCATCTTCGACCCTCTGGGGGCCGACCCGAACATAATGGAAGAACCCGGCCACCACCGCGGCGCCCATGGCAAATAGCGCCAGCGGCTTGGTGATGCCCTTCCACAAGCCGACCAGTGGGCTGATCACCGGCTGGTCCGGCAAGCCCGCGTAGATACGCGGTGTATCGGCATGGTGCAGTACGTACATCACATGGGTTCCGCCGACCCCATCGGGATCGTACAAACCGGCATTGTCGAAGCCCCGGGACTTGAGGTCGACGATGCGCTCGGCCGCATGCTCCTTCATATCATCCTTGGTGCCGAAGACGATCGCACCGGTAGGACAGGTCTTTACGCAAGCCGGCTCCAGTCCGACAGCCACACGGTCGGAACACAGGCTGCATTTGTAGGCCTTGTGATCCTTCTGCGAAATCCGCGGGATGTTGAACGGGCAGCCGGTAATGCAATAGCCGCAACCGATGCAGTGGTCCTGGTTGAAGTCGACGATGCCGTTGGCCAGCTTGATGATGGCACCCGGGCTCGGGCAGGCCTTCAGGCAACCTGGCTCGGCGCAGTGCATGCAGCCGTCCTTGCGAATCAGCCATTCCAGGTTGCCGTCATCCCGTTCGTGCTCGGTGAAGCGCATCAGGGTCCAGCTCTGGGCGGTCAGGTCCTGGGGATTGTCGTAGGTGCCATGACTGTGACCGACTTCGTCTCGCAGCTCGTTCCATTCCGAGCACGCCACCTGGCAGGCCTTGCAGCCAATGCACTTGGTGGTATCGATCAGCTTGGCCACCTCCTGCTGGTGACGCGCCGAAGGCGGCACGGTCGTGGTGGCCGAACGGGCGATGATATCTTGGCTGGCCATCAGACTTTCTCCACATTGACCAGGAACGACTTGGATTCCGGGGTCTGCGTATTGCCATCACCCAGGAACGGCACCAAGGTGTTGGTCAGGTAGCCATGCCGCGTCTGACCGGTGAAGCCCCAGTGCAGGGGAATACCGACCTGATGCACGGTCTGGTTGTTGACCTGCAGCGGCCGAATCCGCTTGGTCACCACCGCCACTGCCTCGATGTGTCCGCGCTTGGAAGACACTCGCACGCGGTCTCCGGCGGCAATCCCTTTTTCCTTGGCCAGCACCTCCCCGATCTCGATGAACTGCTCGGGCTGGGTAATGGCGTTCAGGCGGCAATGCTTGCTCCAGAAATGGAAGTGCTCGGTCAGCCGGTAGGTGGTCGCTGCGTAGGGGAAGTCCTTGGCCTGGCCGAGGGTTTCCCACACCGAGTCGAAAATGCGCCCGGCCGGATTGCTGATCGCCTTCTTGTTGTTCGGGTGCAGTGGGTTGATCCCGATCGGCGTCTCGAAGGGTTCGTAGTGTTCCGGGAACGGGCCTTCGGCCATCTTGTCGATGGCAAAGAGCCGCGCCACGCCCTCAGGGTTCATGATGAACGGGTTCATACCCGCCTCCGGCGGTACATCGACCTTGAAATCGGGAACATCGGTACCGCCCCATGACTTGCCGTTCCACCACACCAGGCGCTTCTTCGGATCCCACGGCTTGCCCTGTGGATCGGACGACGCACGGTTGTAGAGGATTCGTCTGTTCGCCGGCCAGGCCCAGGCCCAATTGGCGTTCTGCATCATGCCGAACGGGTCGCTGTTGTCCCGACGGGCCATCTGGTTGCCCTGCTCGGTCCAGCTACCGGCGAAGATCCAGCAACCGGAGGCAGTGCTGCCATCGTCCTTGAGCTGCCCGAACCCGGACAATTGCTGTCCCGCCTTGAGCATGACGCCCGCTGGATCGGTCTGGTCAGTCACGGCAATACCGTTGAGTTCCTTGGCCAGCTCTTCGGGCGAGGGCTCGCCCGCGACCTTGTACGGCCAGCTGATATTGAGCAGTGGCTCGGGATTGGCGCCACCTTCGGTCCGATAACGCTCGCGCAGGCGCAGGAACAGCTCGCTCATGATGCGCGCGTCGGTGCGTGTCTCACCCGGGCCGTCGGCACCTTTCCAGTGCCATTGCAGCCATCGGCTGCTGTTGACCAGCGAACCGTCCTCCTCGGCGAAGCAGGTCGTGGGCAGACGGATGACTTCGGTCTGGATATCGGCACTGCTCACATCGTTGTAGGGACCGACATTGCGCCAGAACTCGGAGGTCTCGGTGGCCAGGGGATCCATGATGACCAGCCACTTCAGCTTGGCCAACGCGGCGCTGACACGGTTCTTGTCCGGGAGCGCGGCAATGGGGTTGAACCCTTGGCACATGTAGCCGTTGACCTGGCCCTTGCCCATCATGTCGAACATCTTCAACACGTCGTAGGCAGGAATGTCGAGCTTGGGCAGCCAGTCGAAGCCCCAACGGTTTTCCGCCGTGGCGTTGGCCCCGAACCAGGACTTCATCAGGCTGACATGGAACTTGCCGTAGTTCTGCCAGTACGACAGCTGGCCGGGCCGCAGCGGCTTGGGCGCGCGCTTGGCGATGAAGGCGTCGTAGTCCTGTTCGGCATCGCCCGCCAGGGTCAGGTAGCCGGGCAGCGAGTTGGACAGCAGGCCGAGATCGGTCAGGCCCTGGATGTTGGAATGGCCGCGCAGCGCATTGACCCCGCCGCCGGGCATGCCGACGTTACCCAGGAGCAACTGCACCATCGCCGCGCTACGGATGATCTGGGCGCCGATGGAGTGCTGCGTCCAGCCCAGCGCATAGAGGATCGTCATGGTCTTGCCCGGCTGCGAGCAGGTGGCGATCTCCTCCCAGATCTTCAGCATGCTGTCCTGCGGCATGCCGCAGGTCATACTGGCGAGCTCCGGGGTATAGCGGCTGTAGTGCTGTTTCATCAGCTGATAGACGCAGCGCGGATCCTGCAGGGTCGAGTCGACCTTGGCAAAGCCGTCTTCGCCGATCTCGTAGCCCCAGCCGGACTTGTCGGTGTAGGTACGCTTGGACGCGTCATAGCCACTGAACAGGCCATCCTCGAAGCCAAAGTCCGCGTTGACGATGAACGACACGTCGGTGTAGTTGCGCACGTACTCGTGCTGAATCTTGTCGTTGCTCAGCAGGTAGTTGATCAGCCCGCCCATGAAGGCGATATCGCTACCAGTACGAATCGGCGCATAGAAATCCGCCACGGATGCGGTACGGGTAAACCTGGGGTCGACCACGATCAGCCGCGCCTTGTTGTGCGCCTTGGCTTCGGTCACCCACTTGAAGCCGCACGGATGCGCCTCAGCGGCATTGCCACCCATCACCAGGATCAGATTCGCGTTAGCGATATCGGTCCAGTGGTTGGTCATGGCTCCACGGCCGTACGTCGGGGCAAGACTTGCCACCGTCGGGCCATGTCAGACACGTGCTTGGTTGTCGAACCCCAGCATGCCTAACGAGCGGATGACCTTGTGGGTCAGGTAGCCTGCCTCGCTGGAAGCAGCGGATGCGGCGAGAAAACCGGTCGTGAGCCAGCGGTTGACTGTCTGCCCCTGGGCATTCTTCTCGATGAAGTTGGCATCGCGGTCCGCTTTCATCAGCTCGGCGACCCGGTCCAGCGCTTCTTCCCAGCCGATACGCGTCCACTCACTGCTGCCAGGCTTGCGCACCTGTGGATAAAGCAGGCGGTCGGGGCTGTGGATAAAGTCGAGCAACCCGGCGCCTTTCGGGCACAGCGTGCCGCGATTGACAGGGTGGTCGGCATCGCCCTCGATATGAATGATGTTCTGCGAAACGTTCTTGCCCGCGTCGCCCTGGCTGTACATGATCAAGCCGCAGCCGACCGAACAGTAGGGGCAGGTATTTCGCGTTTCTTTGGTGTGCGCCAGCTTGAAGTGACGCACCTGTTCGGCAAAGGCAGGTGTCGGGGCCATCCCCAACGCCGCCAGGCTCGAACCTCCAAGGCCGACTGCGGCAACCTTGAAGAACTGCCGACGGTTGAGATCCATCGTGCACTCCTGATCAGGTGGTGGACGCTCGGGACGTTGCCGGCGTCTCTTGAACTCACGGTTGGCGACCGATTCGGGGTCACCAAGTACAACTCTAGTCAGGATTTCGGAATTTGCGTTGATTTGGGTCAATGCGGGGATGGGGCGGGACTGGTGGGCTGATGGAAGGCGTTCGGCGATACGTTGGATCGGTACGGAGGTTGCGCTTGCTGGAGACTCAATCCAGGGAGGTGGCGTGTTCGCTCCGCGGGTATGCCTGAACGATCCGTTTGGCCTCGGCTAGCAAGGCCGACTTCCATGGCACCAAGCCCAACCGGAAACCATCATGCGCAAGGATTACCTGGTCTTCTTCATTTCACTATTCCTTTCGGCCAGGGGATCAGATCCTCTTGTTCATCGTCCCCTTGATAGTGTTCCAGCGCACAGGCAGCGCGGCTTGGGCGGGATTGGCATTTTTCGTCGAAGCACTTCCGCGCTTCCTCACCTTCCCCGTGTGCGGCGCCTTGTGCGACCGTGTTTCGCCCGTGCGCCTGCTGCACATCAGTCAGGCTTGGCGGGCGCTGGCGTGCCTTGTCGCGGTCGGCTTGCAACTATCGTTCGATAGCATTGCCTGGCTGGTAGCGCTTTCGGCCTTTGCGGGGTGTTGACCACTCAAGGCATCATGACCCGGGAAGTACTGATGCCGACCATCTTCCCCCAGTACAGCTACACCCGCACCCTCTCCTACTCGCAGATTGCCGACCAGACCGGCATGGTGCTCGGCCCGGTGCTGGCGGCCTTGCTGTTGGAAACCTGGGCCTGGCAGTGGATGGTACTGACCAGCGCGGGCATATTCCTGCTGGCGGATGTGGCAATGGTCGCCTGGCAGCGCTGGAGCGGGATCAAGACAGGGAGCGTTCGACAGCACGTTGGGCTGACGCAATCGGTGGGTATTGCATTGGGACATATTCGTGCCCAAGCGCAACTGAAGAAGATCATCACCTTGGCCGTTGGAGTGAACCTGATCATTGGCGTCCCCCTTGCGACCTCCGCCGCGCTGGTGATCGGTGAACATGCTGCCGGCAAGGACGCCTATGCCACGCTACAGGTGGCGGGCGCCCTGGTCACTATCGCTATCCTGTTCTTCCTGGCCAGGGTGATTCTGCCGATCTGGCTAATGGGATGCGTTGCCTACCTGACGATCGCGGCAGGCGCACTCCTCAGCACCTGGAGCTCCGATCTTGTCGTGTATGTAGCGGGTTTCCTGCTCATCGTCGGCTTCGACAAGATGTTCAATGTGTACATGCGCAGTGTTCGCCAACGGGTGATCCCAGTGGCGGACTTTGGCAAGGCCGTAGGAGTGATCACTCTGCTCAACAATCTTTCATAACCCTTGGCGGGCATCCTGGTAGCGCTACTTGCCACGCCGCTGGGGGTGCGTGGGGTGATCCTGCTGTTGGCAGTGTTGACGCTGTTACTGGGAGGTATCGCGATGTGTTGTTCCCGGCGCGCAGAGAGCCATGCGAGTTGTCTTCGGTCGAGCGGCGATAGAGGCATCTTGTGACGGGCCATGCCAGCTGAAAATCAGTCGGCCATTGGTTCTGGGAGACGATCAGTCGGATTTCTGCAGTACCCAGAAAAAGAGAACCCCCGCAGGGCGGGGGGCTCTGGCACGAACTTGAACTTAAAGCTCAAGCTACCGCTTAGAACGGAATATCGTCATCGAAGCTGTCGAAGTCAGCCGCCGGTTGCTGCTGGGCAGGCTGCTGCTGCGGTGCCTGGCGCTGAGGCGCCTGCTGTGGCCGTGGGGCTTGCTGGCGTGGAGCCGGGTTGCCCTGGTTGGCTTGGCCACCCTGGTAGTTGTTGCCACCACCCTGGTTGCCGCCTTGGTTGTACTGGTTGCCACCGTCCTGGTTCTGCGGACGGCCGCCGAGCAGCTGCATGGTGCCCTGCATGTCGACGATGATCTCAGTGGTATAACGCTTGATGCCGTCCTTTTCCCACTCGCGCGTTTGCAGCTTGCCTTCGATGTAGACCTGCGAACCCTTGCGCAGGTACTCGCCAGCGATCTCGGCCACCTTGCCGAACATCGAGACACGGTGCCACTCGGTGCGCTCGACCTTCTGGCCGGTCTGCTTGTCGGTCCACTGCTCGCTGGTGGCCAGGCTCAAGTTGGTCACGGCGTTACCGTTGGGCAGGTAGCGGACTTCGGGATCCTGACCGCAGGTACCGACCAGAATGACTTTGTTAACCCCACGGGCCATAACGTTCTCCTAGGCTTCGCACGCCGATGAGGTCGGATTCACCAGACGCTCAAGGGTCGCACGGTCCAAAATTTTCGTATCCAGTTTGATATAGATGGCGGCTTCTTCTGCCACCACCACGGCGTCGGTCACTCCAGGCACGGCCATGAGACGTTCGGTCAGCCCGGCTTCCCGGGACGCTTCCGGCGACAGCGGCATGCGCAGGCTGGTCACGTAGGGCGGCTCGTTCATACGCAGCGCAACGACCAACCAGATGGCACACAACAGCGCACAACCGAGAAACACCATGCTCAGGCCACCGTGCTGGAACAACCAGCCACCGATGATTCCTCCCAGGGCGGCACCAAGGAACTGGCTGGTGGAATAAACCCCCATTGCCGTCCCCTTGCCGCCGGCGGGCGACACCTTGCTGACCAGCGAAGGCAAGGATGCCTCCAGCAGGTTGAAGGCAGTAAAGAATATCACGGTGCCGGTCACCAGTCCGTGCAAGTTGTCAGCCCATTGCCAGAAGTACACCTCGGTGAGCGCCAGCACGGCGACCGCGCCGAACAACACACGCTTCATCTTGCGCTTTTTTTCGCCATAGATGATGAACGGGATCATTGCAAAAAATGAGATCAGCAAGGCCGTCAGGTAGACCCACCAGTGCTCTTCCTTGGGCAACCCTCCTCGCTCGACCAGCGCCAGGGGAAGCGCGACGAAGCTGGCCATCAGGATGGCATGAAGGATGAAGATCCCGGCATCCAGCCGCAGCAGGTCAGGGTGACGCAAGGTCGCGCCAAGCGCCTGGCGTGCCACGCCGGACTCGCGATGCTGCAAGACACTGTGACCGCTGGGCACGACGAAGGCGACCAGGGCGATACCGACCATCGCCAGGCCGGCAGTGGCCAGGAACAGCCCGGACAGCCCGAAGGCGCGAGTCAGCAATGGTCCGACGACCATGGCCACGGCGAACGACAGACCGATGCTCATGCCGATCATGGCCATGGCCTTGGTCCGATGTTGCTCGCGGGTCAGGTCCGAGAGCAGTGCCATGACCGCCGCCGAGATAGCGCCCGCGCCCTGCAGGATTCTTCCGGCGATCACGCCCCAGATCGTATCGGCCTGGGACGCCAGTACACTGCCGAGCGCAAAGATCACCAGCCCGAGGTAGATCACCGGCCGACGTCCGATACGATCGGAGATCACTCCGAACGGAATTTGCAGGACGGCCTGGGTCAGGCCATAGGCGCCGATCGCCAGGCCGATCAATGCGGGCGTGGCGCCAGCCAGGTCCATGCCATAGGTGGCGAGCACCGGCAGGACCATGAACATGCCAAGCATGCGAAAGGCAAAGACCATGGCCAGGCCGCCTGCGGCACGGGTTTCGCTGCCGCTCATGCGCTCATGGTGGGTGTCGTGCATGGATTAACCTCATGTGAACCGGCGTGGATTCTATCAGTCCGACAGCTTGACGGCATCTGCGCGACGCTTTGCCGCGTGATATCAGAGCGCCGTATACTTTGTTGTTTATGCCCGCCAAGCGAGGCCGCAGTGGACAAGATCCTGATTCGTGGGGCACGTACCCACAACCTGAAGAACATCGACCTGACTCTGCCCCGGGACAAACTGATCGTGATCACCGGCCTGTCCGGCTCCGGCAAGTCCTCCCTGGCATTCGACACCCTGTATGCCGAAGGTCAGCGCCGCTATGTGGAATCGCTGTCGGCCTACGCTCGACAGTTCCTGTCGATGATGGAAAAGCCCGACGTCGATACCATCGAAGGTCTCTCGCCGGCAATTTCCATCGAGCAGAAATCGACCTCTCACAACCCTCGCTCGACAGTCGGCACGATTACCGAGATCTACGACTACCTGCGTCTGCTTTACGCCCGCGTCGGTACGCCGCGGTGCCCGGACCATGATATTCCTCTGGAGGCACAGACCGTCAGCCAGATGGTCGACCTGGTCCTGGAACAACCCGAGGGCAAGCGACTCATGCTGCTGGCTCCGGTGATACGCGAGCGTAAAGGCGAGCATCTGGCGGTGTTCGATGAACTGCGCGCTCAAGGTTTTGTCCGGGCACGGGTCAACGGCAAGTTATACGAGATGGACGAGCTGCCCAAGCTCGACAAGCAGAAGAAGCACAGCATCGACGTGGTGGTGGATCGTTTCAAGGTCCGCGCCGATCTGCAGCAACGTCTGGCCGAGTCCTTCGAGACGGCTTTGAAGCTGGCTGATGGTATTGCCCTGGTCGTCCCAATGGACGACGAACCTGGCGAAGAGACGATCTTCTCCGCGCGCTTCGCCTGCCCCATCTGCGGTCATGCCATCAGCGAGCTCGAACCGAAGCTGTTTTCCTTCAACAACCCGGCTGGCGCCTGTCCCACCTGCGATGGCCTTGGCGTCAAGCAGTACTTCGACACCAAGCGTCTGGTGAATGCCGAGCTGACCCTGGCTGAAGGGGCGATCCGCGGCTGGGATCGACGAAACGTCTACTACTTCCAGATGCTTGGCTCCTTGGCGAACCACTATGGTTTCAACCTGGACAAGCCTTTCGTGCAATTGCCCGCCGATCAGCAGAAAGTGATCCTGCAAGGCAGCGGCAAGCAGAACGTGGACTTCAAGTACCTCAACGACCGTGGCGATATCGTCAAGCGCTCGCACCCCTTCGAAGGGATCATTCCCAACCTTGAGCGGCGTTACCGCGAGACCGAGTCGGCCACAGTGCGCGAAGAATTGGCCAAGTTCCTCGGGACCCAGCCTTGCCCAGATTGCCGTGGCACGCGGCTGCGCCGGGAAGCACGCCATGTATGGGTAGGCGAGAAGACTCTCCCGGCGGTTACCAACCTGCCGATCGGTGATGCCAGCAACTACTTCAGCGATCTGACACTGACCGGTCGCCGTGGCGAAATCGCTGCGAAGATTCTCAAGGAGATCTGCGAGCGCCTGCAGTTCCTGGTCAACGTCGGCCTCGACTACCTGACCCTCGACCGCAGCGCTGAAACGCTCTCCGGCGGGGAAGCCCAGCGCATTCGCTTGGCCAGCCAGATCGGCGCGGGCCTTGTGGGGGTGATGTACATCCTCGATGAACCGTCCATCGGCCTTCACCAGCGTGATAACGATCGTCTGCTGGGGACGCTGAATCATCTTCGCGATCTGGGCAATACGGTGATCGTGGTAGAGCACGACGAGGATGCTATCCGCCTGGCGGACTACGTGGTCGATATCGGTCCTGGTGCCGGTGTGCACGGGGGGCAGATCGTCGCGGAAGGTACGCCACAGGAGGTCATGGATCACCCTGACTCGCTGACCGGACAATACCTGTCGGGCCGCAAGAAGATCGTCGTGCCGGCCGAGCGGACACCACGCGACAAGAAGCTGTCGCTCAAACTCAAGGGGGCTCGCGGCAACAATCTGCAGAATGTCGACCTGGAAATTCCGATCGGCCTGCTGACCTGTGTGACCGGCGTATCTGGATCGGGCAAGTCGACGCTGATCAACAACACCCTCTACCCGCTGGCGGCAACGGCGCTCAATGGCGCCACCAGCCTGGAGGCAGCCGCGCATGCCAGCATGGATGGCCTGCAGCACCTGGACAAGGTGGTCGATATCGACCAGAGCCCCATCGGACGAACGCCGCGCTCCAACCCCGCGACCTATACGGGGATCTTCACGCCTATCCGCGAACTTTTCGCGGGGGTACCGGAATCACGCTCGCGCGGCTATGGGCCAGGGCGCTTCTCGTTCAACGTCAAGGGCGGACGCTGCGAGGCTTGCCAGGGTGACGGCCTGATCAAGGTCGAAATGCACTTCCTGCCCGATATCTACGTGCCGTGCGACGTTTGCAAGAGCAAGCGCTACAACCGCGAGACGCTGGAGATCAAGTACAAGGGCAAGAACATCCACGAAGTGCTGGAAATGACCATCGAGGATGCGCGAGGGTTCTTCGACGCGGTGCCCGCCTTGGCGCGCAAGCTGCAGACCCTGATGGATGTGGGCCTGTCCTACATCAAGCTCGGGCAGTCGGCTACCACGCTGTCGGGCGGCGAGGCGCAGCGGGTCAAGTTGTCGCGCGAGCTGTCCAAGCGCGATACCGGGAAGACTCTCTACATACTCGATGAGCCCACTACAGGGCTTCACTTCGCCGACATTCAGCAACTGCTCGATGTACTGCACCGCCTACGCGACCATGGCAACACCGTGGTGGTGATCGAGCACAACCTGGACGTGATCAAGACCGCCGACTGGCTGGTCGACCTGGGGCCTGAAGGCGGCTCCAAGGGCGGACAGATCATTGCTTGCGGCACGCCAGAGCAACTGGCGAAAATGAAGCAGTCCTATACCGGCTATTACCTCAAGCCGTTGCTGGAACGAGACCGAGCCTGAGCGTAATGAAAAGCCCCCGGTCACGCTGGTGACCGGGGGCTTTTTCATGGACCAGGATGCCTTACATCTGCGATTGCAGGTAATTCCCCAAGCCGATCGAGTCGATCAGGCCCTGCTGCTTTTCAAGCCAGTAGGTGTGATCTTCCTCGGTATCCGCCAACTGTGCACGCAGGATGTCGCGGCTGATGAAATCCTTGTGCAGCTCGCACAACTCGATTCCCTTGCACAGCGCCGCGCGCACCTTGTACTCCAGGCGCAGGTCGGAAGCAATCATCTCAGGGACCGTGGTACCCACGTCCAAGTCGTCGGGACGCATGCGTGGCGTGCCTTCGAGCATGAGGATACGACGCATCAGGGCATCGGCGTGTTGCGCCTCCTCTTCCATCTCGTGATTGATACGCTCATAGAGTTTGGACAGGCCCCAGTCTTCGTACATACGCGAATGGATGAAGTACTGGTCGCGCGCCGCCAGTTCGCCCGTGAGCAACGTGTTGAGGTAGTCGATGACGTCCGGGTGACCTTGCATTGCCCTGCTTCTCCCTAGGTGAAAGCCATAGTGTGAACCAGGATGGTCGCGAGGTCACGGCAAACTGCGCAATAAATGACAAAAAACGCTGCAAACGGTAGTGATATTCATTGAAAACCGCCCGGATGCGGGCGGTTCTCCTTATCACTTCGACTCAGGTCAGGGGAACGCCCAGCGCATCGGCTATACCTTGTGCATACGCAGGGTCTGCCTTGAAGAAATGCTGTAACTGACGCTGTACAACATCCTCAGTAACACCCGACATGGCGCTGGCAATATTACTGATCAGCAGACGCTGTTGATCGGTGGTCATGAGGCGGAACAACGCACCGGCGTGACTGTAGTAATCATTATCCTCCCGATGATCATGACGATCAGCGGAGCCATTCAAGGCCAACGCTGGCTCCGCGTGACGGGGCGATTGCTTGGGCGCGTCACCGTAGCTGTTGGGCTCGTAGTTGGGCGCCGCACCACCGTTGCTGCCGAATGCCATTGCCCCATCGCGCTGATAGGTATTGAACGGGCTTTTGGGCGCATTGACCGGCAATTGCTGATGATTGGTACCCACCCTGTATCGATGAGCGTCAGCGTAGGCGAAGACGCGCCCTTGCAGCATGCGATCAGGTGAAAGGCCGACACCTGGAACCATATTACTCGGCCCGAAAGTCGCCTGTTCAACCTCAGCGAAGTAATTCCGGGGGTTGCGATTCAGCTCAAGCTCACCAATCTCGATAAGCGGATAGTTCTTTTGCGACCACGTTTTGGTAACGTCGAAAGGATTCTCCTTGCGAGAGGCAGCCTCGGCTTCGCTCATGAGCTGGATGCAGACCGTCCACTTCGGAAAGTCGCCACGTTCGATGGCGTCGAACAGATCGCGCTGGGCATAATCGGGAGCGGTGCCCGCCAAGCGTGCCGCGTCGGCAGGCGCCAGGTTCTTGATTCCCTGCTGGGTCTTGAAATGCCATTTGACCCAGGTGCGCTGGCCCTCGGCGTTGATCAGGCTATAGGTGTGGCTGCCAAAACCGTGCATGTGCCGGTAGCCGTCCGGGATTCCACGATCCGAGAACAGGACGGTGACCTGATGTAATGCCTCTGGGGAGTGCGACCAGAAATCCCACATCATCTGGGCACTTTTCAGATTGGTCTGCGGATGGCGTTTCTGAGTGTGGATAAAATCGGGGAATTTCAGTGGATCACGGATGAAAAAAACAGGGGTGTTGTTACCGACGATATCCCAGTTGCCTTCTTCGGTGTAGAACTTGACTGCGAAACCACGTGGGTCACGCTCGGTATCCGCCGAACCCCGCTCACCACCCACTGTCGAGAACCGCAAGAAAGTATCGGTCTGCTTGCCTACTCGTTCGAACAACCTGGCGCTAGTGTATGACGTGATGTCTCGAGTAACCGTGAAGGTGCCATACGCACCTGAGCCCTTGGCATGAACACGGCGCTCAGGAATGTTCTCGCGATTGAAGTGAGCGAGCTTTTCCAACAAATGGAAGTCGTCCAGTAACAGAGGTCCGCGTGAACCAGCCGATCGTGAGTTCTGATTATCGGCGACGGGGGCACCGCTGGCAGTGGTGAGGATTTTGCTCATGCTGTCTCCTGTTGGTCTCAAGCTGCCGATTGATCGGCTTGAACACAATTATCAAGAGAGGCAGTAAAGAGGACAAATTCATTGAATGAGTTCTTTCGATAGAATCTATCAATTAAAGCGGACACAAAAAACCGGGCTCGAAGGCCCGGTTTCTTGTTTAGCAGACTGGACGTCTTACTCAGCGGCTTCTACAGCGCCACCGATTGGACGGTCAATCAGCTCGACGTACGCCATAGGCGCGTTGTCGCCAGCGCGGAAACCGCACTTCAGGATACGCAGGTAGCCGCCCTGACGGGTGGCGTAGCGCTTGCCCAGGTCGTTGAACAGCTTGCCAACGATAGCTTTCGAACGAGTACGGTCGAAGGCCAGACGACGATTGGCAACGCTGTCTTCCTTGGCCAGGGTGATCAGCGGCTCGGCAACGCGGCGCAGTTCCTTGGCTTTCGGCAGGGTAGTCTTGATCAGCTCGTGCTCGAACAGCGACACCGCCATGTTCTGGAACATGGCCTTGCGGTGAGAGCTGGTACGGCTCAGGTGACGTCCACTTTTACGATGACGCATGATTCATTCCTTACCAAACACTACGTTCGGTGGTTACGACGATCAGGCAGTCGCCTTGTCGTCTTTCTTAAGACTTGCAGGCGGCCAGTTGTCGAGGCGCATGCCGAGGGACAGACCACGGGAAGCCAGAACGTCCTTGATTTCGGTCAGGGACTTCTTGCCAAGGTTCGGAGTTTTCAACAGCTCTACTTCGGTACGCTGAATCAGGTCGCCGATGTAGTAGATGTTCTCCGCCTTGAGGCAGTTGGCCGAACGTACGGTCAGTTCCAGATCGTCAACCGGGCGAAGCAGGATCGGATCGATCTCGTCTTCCTGCTCGACTACCACTGGCTCGCTGTCACCTTTGAGGTCCACGAATGCAGCCAACTGCTGTTGCAGGATGGTTGCAGCGCGACGGATAGCCTCTTCAGGATCCAGGGTGCCGTTGGTTTCCAGATCAATAACCAGCTTGTCCAGGTTGGTACGCTGTTCGACACGGGCGTTTTCCACCACGTAGGCGATACGACGCACCGGGCTGAACGAGGCGTCCAACTGCAGACGGCCAATGCTACGGCTTTCGTCTTCGTCGGTCTGACGCGAATCGGCCGGCTCATAACCACGACCACGAGCTACGGTGAGCTTCATGTTCAGAGCGCCGTTCGACGCCAGGTTAGCGATTACGTGATCGGGGTTGACGATCTCGACATCATGATCCAGCTGAATATCGGCAGCGGTAACCACCCCCGAACCCTTTTTCGACAAGGTCAGCGTAACTTCGTCACGACCGTGCAGTTTGATAGCCAGGCCTTTAAGGTTCAACAGGATTTCAATGACATCTTCCTGTACACCTTCGATCGCGGAGTACTCATGGAGTACACCGTCAATCTCGGCCTCGACTACTGCACAGCCAGGCATAGAGGACAACAGGATGCGGCGCAGCGCGTTGCCCAGGGTATGGCCGAAGCCACGCTCGAGAGGCTCGAGCGTGATCTTGGCGCGGGTTGGACTGACAACCTGCACATCAATATGGCGGGGTGTCAGGAACTCATTTACCGAAATCTGCATGGATGCACCTATTTTCTAGCCCTTACTTGGAGTAGAGCTCGACAATCAGGTTTTCGTTGATGTCGGCGGACAAATCGCCACGAGCAGGAACGTTCTTGAAAACGCCCGACTTCTTGGCTGCATCCACGTCTACCCACTCAACGCGGCCACGCTGAGAGCACAGTTCAAGGGCTTGAACAATGCGCAGCTGGTTCGCGGATTTCTCGCGAACTGCGACCACGTCACCCGGACGAACTTGGTAGGATGGAATGTTTACAGTCTTGCCGTTTACGCTGATCGCCTTGTGCGAAACCAGCTGACGGGATTCGGAACGAGTCGAACCGAAGCCCATGCGATAAACGACGTTATCCAGACGGCACTCGAGCAGTTGCAGCAGGTTCTCGCCGGTAGCACCCTTTTTCGAGGCTGCCAGCTTGTAGTAACCGCTGAATTGACGCTCCAGAACACCGTAGATACGACGAACTTTTTGCTTCTCGCGCAGCTGGGTACCGTAGTCGGACTGACGGCCACGGCGCTGGCCGTGGATACCTGGGGCTGCTTCGATGTTGCACTTCGATTCCAGAGCGCGAACGCCGCTCTTCAGGAACAGGTCAGTGCCTTCACGACGAGACAGTTTGCATTTTGGACCAATGTAACGTGCCATTTATCTGTCTCCTGATTACACGCGGCGCTTCTTCGGCGGACGGCACCCGTTATGCGGGATTGGCGTCACGTCGGTGATGCTGGCGATCTTGTAGCCACAGCCGTTCAAAGCGCGAACAGCCGACTCACGACCTGGACCTGGACCCTTGACGTTGACGTCGAGGTTCTTCAGACCGTATTCCAGCGCAGCTTGACCAGCACGCTCGGCAGCGATCTGAGCTGCGAACGGGGTGGATTTGCGCGAACCACGGAAACCCGAACCACCGGAGGTCGCCCAGGACAGAGCATTGCCTTGACGGTCGGTGATGGTCACGATGGTGTTGTTGAAAGACGCGTGGATGTGGGCGATGCCATCAACCACTGTCTTTTTGACTTTCTTACGAGGACGAGCAGCAGGTTTTGCCATGTCTAAATTCCTGTCGATTCGCTGGCGCGATTACTTGCGGATCGGCTTACGCGGGCCCTTACGGGTACGCGCGTTGGTCTTGGTACGCTGACCGCGAACCGGCAGACCTTTACGATGACGCAGGCCACGGTAGCAGCCCAGGTCCATCAAGCGTTTGATCTTCATGTTGATGTCACGACGCAGGTCACCTTCAGTGGTGAACTTCGCGACTTCGCCACGCAGCTGTTCAATTTGCTCGTCGCTCAGATCCTTGATCTTTACGGCTGGGTTGACCCCAGTCTCCGCACAGATCTTCTGTGCGATTGTGCGACCGACACCATAGATGTAGGTCAGCGAGATAACAGTGTGCTTGTTATCTGGAATGTTTACGCCTGCAATACGGGCCATTCAGTGGGACTCCAATTGACAGCTACCTACGCCCCGGAAGCCAAGAAATAGGGCGCGAGATAATATCGCTGTAGAAACAAATAATCAACCCAGCAGCGCACTAGCTGCTGGGTTTGAAGCGCAAATCACACTCAGCCTTGGCGCTGCTTGTGACGCGGTTCCGCGCTGCAAATTACTCGCACAACACCTTCGCGGCGAATAATCTTGCAGTTACGGCACAGCTTTTTCACCGATGCACGAACTTTCATCACCAACTCCTCGAACCTTAGGGGACTGTCAACGCAGCAGACTGCTGCCGCCGTAGCCTTTCAGGTTGGCTTTCTTCATCAGGGATTCGTACTGGTGCGAAACGAGGTGCGATTGTACTTGGGACATGAAGTCCATCACAACCACTACCACAATCAGCAACGAGGTCCCGCCAAGGTAGAACGGTACGTTTGCCGCTACCACCAGGAACTGGGGGAGGAGACAGACGGCCGTCATGTAAAGAGCACCGAACATGGTCAGACGAGTCAGAACGCCATCAATGTAGCGCGCAGACTGCTCACCAGGACGGATACCCGGAATAAAGGCACCGGACTTCTTCAGGTTTTCCGCTACGTCTTTCGGATTGAACATCAACGCCGTATAGAAGAAGCAGAAGAAAATGATCCCTGCACTAAACAGCAGAATGTTCAACGGCTGACCAGGAGCGATCGACTGCGAGATGTCCTGCAACCAGCCCATACCTTCGGACTGACCGAACCAGGCACCCAGCGAAGCCGGGAACAGCAGAATGCTGCTCGCGAAAATGGCCGGGATGACCCCCGCCATGTTCACTTTAAGCGGCAAGTGGCTCGTCTGCGCGGCGAAGACCTTGCGGCCCTGCTGACGCTTCGCGTAGTGAACGGCGATACGACGCTGACCACGCTCGATGAAGACCACGAAACCGATAATCGCTACTGCCAGCAAACCGATAGCGACCAAGGCGAAGATGTTGATATCGCCTGTGCGCGCAGACTCGAAAGACTGCCCGATTGCTCTCGGAAGACCGGCAACGATACCCGCGAAGATCAACATCGAGATACCGTTGCCCACACCGCGCTCGGTGATCTGCTCGCCCAGCCACATCATGAACATCGCGCCCGCCACGAACGTGGAGACAGCGACGAAATGGAAGCTGAAGTCTGCAGAAAACGCCACGCCCTGATTGGCCAGGCCGATGGACATGCCAACAGCCTGGACCAGTGCCAGGATAACGGTGCCGTAGCGGGTGTACTGGCTGATCTTGCGACGGCCAGCTTCACCTTCCTTCTTCAACTGTTCCAGCTGTGGGCTGACCGTGGTCATGAGCTGCATGATGATCGACGCCGAAATGTACGGCATGATCCCCAATGCAAAAATGCTCATGCGCTCGAGCGCACCACCGGAAAACATGTTGAACAAGCTAAGAATGGTCCCCTCATTCTGTCGGAACAGTTCCGCTAGCCGGTCTGGGTTGATGCCTGGAACCGGGATGTGTGCGCCTATCCGATAGACGATGATCGCCAGGAACAGGAAACGCAGACGAGCCCAGAGTTCAGACATCCCGCCCTTACCGAGCGAAGAGAGAGCACCTTGCTTAGCCATTTATTCCTCGAATTTGCCGCCAGCTGCTTCGATAGCCGCACGCGCACCCTTGGTGGCTGCGATACCCTTGATGGTGACAGCGCGAGTAACTTCGCCCGACAGCATGATTTTCACACGCTGAACGTTCTGGTTAATCACGTTGGCATCCTTCAGGGATTGCACGGTGATCAGATCGCCTTCCACCTTGGCCAGTTCGGACAGACGCACTTCTGCGCGGTCCATGGCTTTCAGGGAAACGAAGCCGAATTTCGGCAGGCGACGGTGCAGCGGCTGTTGACCGCCTTCGAAGCCCGGAGCAATGGTGCCACCGGAACGGGAGGTCTGACCTTTGTGGCCGCGGCCACCAGTCTTACCCAAACCGCTACCGATACCACGACCCGGACGATGCTTTTCGCGACGGGAACCCGGCGCTGGACTCAGATCATTGAGTTTCATCGATTAACCCTCGACGCGCAGCAGGTAGTAAGCCTTGTTGATCATCCCGCGATTCTCGGGAGTATCCTGGACTTCTACGGTGTGACCGATGCGACGCAGACCCAAGCCTTTAACACACAGCTTGTGGTTCGGCAGGCGGCCGGCGGTGCTTTTGATCAGCGTTACTTTTACGGTTGCCATGATCAGATGATCTCCTCAACACTCTTGCCGCGCTTGGCTGCAATGGAATCAGGAGATTGCATGGCTTTCAGACCCTTGAAAGTGGCATGAACCACGTTCACTGGGTTGGTCGAGCCGTAGCACTTGGCCAGAACGTTCTGGACACCAGCAACTTCCAGGACAGCACGCATCGCGCCGCCGGCGATGATACCGGTACCTTCCGAGGCAGGCTGCATGTAAACCTTCGAGGCGCCGTGGGCAGCCTTGGTGGCGTACTGCAGGGTGGTGCCCTTCAGGTCGACTTGAATCATGTTGCGACGGGCAGCTTCCATGGCTTTCTGGATCGCAGCTGGTACTTCGCGCGATTTGCCACGGCCGAAGCCTACGCGCCCCTTGCCATCACCAACAACCGTCAGAGCGGTGAAGGTGAAGATACGGCCGCCTTTTACAGTCTTTGCAACGCGGTTAACTTGAACCAGCTTCTCAATGTAGCCTTCGTCGCGCTTTTGGTCGTTATTTGCCATAACTTAGAACTCCAGCCCGCCTTCACGAGCAGCATCAGCCAGCGCCTTGACGCGGCCGTGGTACTTGAAGCCAGAACGGTCGAAAGCAACTTGAGAAACGCCAGCGGCTTTCGCGCGCTCGGCTACCAGCTTGCCAACCTTAGTGGCCGCGTCGATGTTGCCGGTGGCACCATCACGCAGTTCTTTGTCCAAGGTCGAGGCGCTTGCCAGAACCTTGCTGCCGTCGGCCGAAATGACCTGGGCATAGATGTGCTGCGAGGAGCGGAACACGCAGAGACGCACAACTTCGAGTTCGTGCATTTTCAGACGTGCTTTGCGAGCGCGACGCAGGCGAGTAACTTTTTTGTCGGTCATTTGCTAGGCCCTACTTCTTCTTGGCTTCTTTACGACGGACTACTTCGTCCGCGTAACGTACACCCTTGCCCTTGTAAGGCTCTGGCGGACGGAAACCGCGGATTTCAGCCGCCACCTGACCAACCAGCTGCTTGTCGATACCCCTGATCAGGATATCGGTCTGGCTTGGGGTCTCAGCGGTAATGCCAGCTGGCAATTCGTAATCCACTGGGTGCGAGAAGCCGAGCGCCAGATTCAGCACTGCGCCTTTGGCTTGCGCCTTGTAACCAACACCGACCAGCTGGAGCTTGCGCTCGAAGCCTTGGCTCACGCCTTGGACCATGTTGTTTACCAGTGCACGGGTAGTACCGGCCATGGCACGAGCTTGCTGGTCACCATTGCGAGCAGCAAAGCGCAGCTCACCAGACTCTTCGGTAACTTCAACAGAATTGTGAACATTCAGTTCGAGAGTGCCCTTGGCACCCTTCACCGAAAGCTGTTGGCCGGCGAATTTTACTTCGACACCGGACGGCAGCTTTACGGGGTTCTTAGCGACGCGAGACATGCCTAACCCCCCTTAGAACACTGTGCACAGAACTTCGCCACCGACACCGGCAGCGCGCGCAGCGCGATCAGTCATCACACCTTTACTGGTGGTGACAATAGACACGCCCAGACCGCCACGTACTTTCGGCAGGTCGGAGACGGACTTGTACTGGCGCAGGCCTGGACGGCTGGTGCGCTTCAGTTCCTCGATGACCGGACGGCCTTCGAAGTACTTCAGTTCGATCGACAGGGATGGCTTGACTTCACTGCTGACCTGATAGCCTGCGATGTAGCCTTCGTCTTTGAGAACTTTTGCTACCGCTACCTTCAGAGTCGAGGAAGGCATGCTTACGACGGACTTTTCAGCCATCTGGGCATTACGGATGCGAGTTAGCATGTCCGCTAACGGGTCCTGCATACTCATGGGCTAGATGCTCCTGATACAAGAAATATTAGCCTTGCGGCTAGAACTACCACCTCAACGGACAGGTCGAAAAACCCGGGCTCAGGTGAGCCGGTCATTCTAGACACATAGCAGAAACGAAACAAGCCCCATATAGGGGCTTGTTTCGGTGCAAGGCCACCGGCGGTCGGAAGATCGCTCCTCCTTGCGCCGGGGTCACGCCAACTGGAATTACCAGCTAGCCTTGACCAGACCTGGTACGTCACCGCGCATGGCGGCTTGGCGCAGCATGTTACGGCCGAGGCCGAACTTGCGGTATACGCCATGTGGACGACCGGTCAGGCGGCAGCGGTTACGCAGGCGCGCGGCGCTTGCGTCACGTGGCTGCTTCTGCAGAGCGACAACGGCGGCAAAACGCTCTTCAGGAGAGGCGTTCAGGTCGACGATGGTCGCTTTCAGCGCGGCACGCTTTTTGGCGTACTTGGCGACCGTGAGCTGACGCTTCAGCTCGCGGTTTTTCATGCTCTTCTTGGCCATTTTCCTACTCCAATCAGTTGCGGAACGGGAATTTGAAAGCACGCAGCAAGGCGCGACCTTCATCATCCGAACGAGCAGTGGTGGTCAGGGTAATGTCCAGACCGCGGAGAGCATCGATCTTGTCGTAGTCGATTTCCGGGAAGATGATCTGCTCTTTCACGCCCATGCTGTAGTTGCCACGACCATCGAAGGACTTGGCATTCAGGCCGCGGAAGTCGCGAACCCGAGGCAGGGAGATCGCCAGCAGGCGGTCCAGGAATTCATACATACGATCGCGACGCAGGGTCACCTTGACACCGATCGGCCATCCCTCACGGACCTTGAAGCCCGCGATGGATTTACGAGCGAAAGTCACGACCGGCTTTTGACCGGTGATCTTTTCCAGGTCGGCAACAGCGTGCTCGATGACTTTTTTGTCGCCGACCGCTTCGCCCAGACCCATGTTCAGGGTGATTTTGGTAACGCGCGGAACTTCCATTACGTTCGCGAGCTTAAGTTCATCCTTAAGCTTGGGAGCGATTTCGTTCCGGTAAATCTCTTTCAGTCGTGCCATGGTCTTCTACCTAGCAGTGTTCAAGCATCAACCGCTTTTTGGGTCGACTTGAAGACACGAATTTTCTTGCCGTCTTCAACTTTGAAGCCAACGCGGTCAGCCTTGTTGGTTTCGCCGTTGAAAATGGCGACGTTGGAAGCGTGCAGAGGCGCTTCTTTCTCGACGATACCGCCCTGTACGCCCGACATCGGGTTAGGCTTGGTATGACGCTTCACCAGGTTCACACCGCCGATGACCAGACGGTCGTCAGCGAGTACCTTCAGCACCTTACCGCGCTTACCTTTGTCTTTGCCGGCGATCACGATGATCTCGTCGTCACGACGAATCTTTTGCATGTCGGATCTCCTTACAGCACTTCAGGGGCGAGCGAGACGATCTTCATGAACTTCTCAGTACGAAGTTCACGAGTCACTGGCCCGAAGATACGAGTGCCGATCGGCTCTTGCTTGTTGTTCAGCAGAACAGCAGCGTTGCCGTCGAAACGAATGATGGAGCCGTCTGCGCGACGAACACCGTGCCTGGTGCGGACAACGACAGCAGTCATCACCTGGCCTTTCTTGACCTTGCCGCGCGGAATCGCTTCCTTCACGGTCACCTTGATGATGTCACCGATGCCGGCGTAACGGCGGTGGGAACCGCCGAGCACCTTGATGCACATGACGCGACGAGCGCCGCTGTTATCGGCCACATCGAGCATGGATTGAGTCTGAATCATAAAATTTCTCCGACCCTTCGCCCTTAGACTTCAACAGCGCGTTCGATGACTTCAACCAGGGCCCAGGACTTGGTCTTGGCCAGCGGACGGGTTTCAGTAATAGAAACCTTGTCGCCGATCTTGCACTGGTTGGTCTCGTCATGCGCGTGCAGCTTAGTCGAACGCTTAACGTATTTGCCGTAGATCGGGTGCTTTACGCGACGCTCGATCAGTACGGTGATGGTCTTGTCCATTTTGTCGCTGACGACACGGCCAGTCAGCGTACGGACGGTTTTTTCAGCTTCAGCCATGATCACTTACCTGCCTGCTGGTTGAGCACAGTTTTCACGCGAGCGATGTCACGCTTAACTTGCGAGAGCAGGTGCGACTGCCCCAACTGGCCAGTTGCTTTCTGCATACGCAGATTGAACTGGTCGCGCAGCAAGCCGAGCAGTTGCTCATTCAGCTGCTGTGCCGATTTTTCACGAAGTTCATTCGCTTTCATCACATCACCGTCCGCTTAACAAACGAGGTGGCGAGAGGCAGCTTTGCAGCAGCCAGGGCGAAAGCTTCGCGCGCCAGCTCTTCAGAAACACCTTCGATCTCGTACAGGACTTTACCTGGCTGAATCTGGGCTACCCAGTACTCAACGGAACCCTTACCTTTACCCATACGCACCTCGAGAGGCTTCTTGGTAACCGGCTTGTCCGGGAATACACGGATCCAGATCTTGCCGCCACGCTTGACATGACGAGTCAGAGCACGACGTGCCGACTCGATCTGGCGGGCAGTGAGACGACCACGAGCAACAGCCTTCAGGGCGAATTCGCCGAAGCTGACTTTGCTACCGCGCAGTGCCAGACCACGGTTGTGACCGGTCATCTGCTTGCGGAATTTTGTACGCTTTGGTTGCAACATTTGGCGTACCCCTTACTTAGCAGCTTTTTTACGAGGCGCTGGTGCTTGAGGCTTCAGCTCTTCTTGGCGACCACCAATAACTTCGCCTTTGAAGATCCAAACCTTGACACCGATCACACCGTAAGTGGTGTGAGCTTCGTAGGTGGCATAGTCGATGTCGGCACGCAGGGTGTGCAGTGGCACACGACCTTCGCGATACCATTCAGTACGTGCGATCTCGGCACCGCCGAGACGACCGCTCACCTGGATCTTGATGCCCTTGGCACCAATACGCATGGCGTTCTGCACGGCGCGCTTCATGGCGCGACGGAACATTACGCGGCGCTCCAGCTGCTGAGCTACGCTTTGCGCAACCAGCATACCGTCGAGTTCCGGCTTGCGGATCTCTTCGATGTTGATGTGCACAGGCACACCCATTTGCTTGGTCAGGTCCTGACGCAGCTTCTCAACATCTTCACCTTTCTTCCCGATAACGATACCTGGACGAGCGGTGTGGATGGTGATGCGTGCAGTTTGAGCCGGACGATGGATATCGATACGGCTTACGGACGCGCTTTTTAGTTTGTCTTGGAGGTACTCACGTGTTTTCAGATCCTTCAACAGGTAATCTGCGTAAGTAGCACCGTCTGCGTACCAGACGGAGGTGTGCTCCTTGACGATTCCCAGGCGTATGCCAGTGGGATGTACTTTCTGACCCATCTGATCGACTCCGTTACTTGTCCGCAACCTTGACAGTGATATGGCAAGACCGCTTGACGATGCGATCAGCGCGGCCTTTGGCACGCGGCATGATGCGCTTCAGCGAACGCCCTTCGTTGACGAAGACGGTGGAGACCTTCAGGTCATCAACGTCAGCGCCTTCGTTATGTTCGGCGTTGGCAACGGCCGACTCGAGGACTTTCTTCATGATTTCAGCGGCTTTCTTGCTGCTGAAGGCCAACAGGTTGAGCGCTTCGCCCACCTTCTTCCCGCGGATCTGGTCGGCGACCAAGCGGGCTTTCTGGGCGGAGATGCGAGCGCCCGACAACTTAGCGGCTACTTCCATTTCCTAACCCCTTAACGCTTGGCTTTCTTGTCAGCCACGTGCCCGCGGTAAGTGCGGGTACCGGCGAACTCGCCCAGTTTGTGGCCGACCATGTCTTCGTTCACGAGAACTGGGACATGTTGACGACCGTTGTGTACCGCGATGGTCAGACCGACCATTTGTGGCAGGATCATGGAACGGCGCGACCAGGTCTTAACTGGTTTGCGATCGTTCTTCTCCGCCGCCACTTCGATCTTCTTCAGTAGGTGAAGATCAATAAAAGGACCTTTTTTCAGAGAACGTGGCACTGTCGTATCCCTCTATTTACTTGCGACGACGGACGATCATTTTGTCGGTACGCTTATTACCACGAGTCTTCGCACCCTTGGTTGGGAAGCCCCATGGCGATACCGGATGACGACCACCGGAGGTACGACCTTCACCACCACCATGCGGGTGGTCAACCGGGTTCATGGCAACACCACGAACGGTTGGGCGAACGCCACGCCAGCGTTTGGCACCGGCTTTACCCAGCGAACGCAGGCTGTGCTCGGAGTTCGAGACTTCACCCAGGGTCGCGCGGCATTCAGCCAGCACTTTACGCATCTCACCAGAGCGCAGACGCAGAGTCACGTAGACGCCTTCGCGAGCGATCAGCTGAGCCGAAGCGCCAGCGGAACGTGCGATCTGGGCACCTTTACCCGGCTTCAATTCGATGCCGTGAATGGTGCTACCAACTGGAATGTTACGCAGTTGCAGGGAGTTACCTGGCTTGATTGGAGCCAGAGCACCCGCGATCAGTTGGTCGCCAGCACTCACGCCCTTCGGCGCGATGATGTAGCGACGCTCACCGTCTGCATAGCAAAGCAGGGCGATGTGAGCAGTACGGTTTGGATCGTATTCGATACGCTCGACAGTGGCTGGAATGCCATCTTTGTCGTTGCGACGGAAGTCGACCAGACGATAATGCTGCTTATGGCCGCCACCAATGTGACGAGTAGTGATACGACCATTGTTGTTACGACCACCAGACTTCGATTTCTTCTCGAGCAGCGGTGCGTGAGGAGCGCCTTTATGCAGCTCCTGGTTGACCACCTTGACCACGAAACGGCGGCCAGGGGAAGTCGGTTTGCATTTAACGATTGCCATGATGCACCCCTTCCTTACTCAGCACTGCTGCTGAAATCGAGATCTTGGCCTGGCTGAAGGGATACGATCGCCTTCTTCCAGTCATTACGCTTGCCCAGACCACGTGCAGTACGCTTGGTCTTGCCCAGAACGTTTACAGTAGAAACGTTCTCGACCTTGACACCGAACAGGCCTTCGACAGCTTTCTTGATTTCCAGCTTGGTCGCGTCGGTAGCAACCTTGAATACGAACTGGCCTTTCTTCTCAGCCAGAACGGTAGCCTTCTCGGAAACATGCGGGCCAAGGAGGACTTTAAATACGCGTTCCTGGTTCATCCCAGCAGCTCCTCGAATTTCTTCACGGCCGACACGGTGATCAACACCTTGTCGTAAGCGATCAGACTGACAGGATCGGAACCTTGAACGTCACGTACATCGACGTGCGGCAGGTTACGAGCAGCCAGGTACAGATTCTGATCAACAGAGTCGGAAACGATCAGTACGTCGCTCAGACCCATGCCGTTCAGCTTGTTCAGCAGGTCCTTGGTCTTCGGCGCTTCAACAGCGAAGTCCTGGACAACGACCAGGCGCTCGCTACGAACCAGCTCGGAGAGGATGGAGCGCAGTGCTGCGCGATACATCTTCTTGTTGAGCTTTTGCGAGTGATCCTGTGGACGAGCTGCGAAGGTGGTACCACCGCCACGCCAGATTGGGCTGCGGATGGTGCCAGCACGAGCACGACCGGTGCCCTTCTGACGCCATGGGCGCTTACCGCCACCAGACACGTCGGAACGGGTCTTCTGCTGCTTGGTGCCTTGACGGCCGCCGGCCATGTAGGCCACGACTGCTTGGTGAACCAGCGTCTCGTTGAATTCGCCACCGAAGGTCTGGTCAGAGACTTCGATCGCCTGAGCATCATTTACATTAAGTTGCATGTCAGCTTCCCCTTAACCGCGAGCCTTGACAGCCGGACGTACAACCAGGTCGCCGCCAGTTGCGCCAGGAACGGCACCCTTGACCAACAACAGGTTGCGCTCTGCGTCAACGCGAACTACTTCGAGGGACTGTACAGTCACGCGCTCAGCGCCCATGTGACCGGACATTTTTTTGCCCTTGAATACACGACCAGGAGTCTGGCACTGGCCGATAGAGCCCGGGACGCGGTGGGAGACGGAGTTACCGTGGGTGTTATCTTGACCACGGAAATTCCAGCGCTTGATGGTACCGGCGAAGCCTTTACCCTTGGACTGACCTGTTACGTCAACCAGCTGGCCTGCAGCGAAGAGTTCAGCTTTGATCAAGTCGCCAGCCTGGAAATCGCCTTCTTCAAGACGGAACTCCCAGACGCTGCGACCAGCGGCAACGTTTGCTTTGGCGAAGTGACCTGCCTGAGCGGCAGTCACGCGCGAAGCACGGCGCTCACCAACAGTGACTTGCACTGCGCGATAGCCATCGGTCTCTTCAGTTTTGAACTGGGTGACGCGATTCGGCTCGATCTCAATGACCGTGACCGGAATGGAGACACCTTCTTCGGTGAAAATGCGGGTCATACCGCACTTGCGACCGACTACACCAATAGTCATGTTGTAAACCTCATGAGTGTACGGGGCTTTCACCCGCTATGGCCGCCCATTTCAGAGCGTTACACGACAAGACCGAAGTCTTAGCCGAGGCTGATCTGCACTTCCACACCTGCCGCAAGATCAAGCTTCATCAGCGCATCAACGGTTTTGTCCGTTGGCTGGACGATGTCCAGAACGCGCTTATGAGTGCGGATCTCGTACTGGTCACGCGCGTCTTTGTTGACGTGCGGGGAAACCAGAACGGTGAAACGCTCTTTGCGGGTCGGCAGTGGAATTGGACCACGCACCTGTGCCCCAGTACGTTTCGCGGTTTCCACGATTTCCTGGGTGGATTGGTCGATCAGGCGATGGTCGAAGGCCTTCAACCTGATACGGATTTGTTGATTTTGCATTGGATTTCAGACTCCAGGCTGTTCCCACCGGGCGCACTACGCCCGTTAAAAGGAGGCGTGATTCTATAGACGCCCCTATTGGGTGTCAACCCAATAAAAAAAGCCCCCGCTGAGCGGGGGCTTTTTCAATCAATCGAAAATTACTCGATGATTTTGGCTACGACGCCGGCGCCGACGGTACGACCGCCTTCACGGATGGCGAAACGCAGACCGTCTTCCATTGCGATGGTTTTGATCAGGGTAACAGTCATCTGAATGTTATCGCCTGGCATTACCATTTCAACGCCTTCCGGCAGTTCGCAGTTACCGGTCACGTCAGTGGTACGGAAGTAGAACTGTGGACGGTAGCCTTTGAAGAACGGAGTGTGACGACCGCCTTCTTCTTTCGACAGAACGTAAACTTCCGCGGTGAACTTGGTGTGCGGCTTGACCGAACCTGGCTTGACCAGAACCTGACCACGCTCGACGTCGTCACGCTTGGTGCCACGCAGCAGCACGCCGCAGTTCTCGCCAGCACGACCTTCGTCCAGCAGCTTGCGGAACATCTCAACACCGGTGCAGGTGGTGGTGGTGGTGTCACGCAGACCAACGATTTCCAGAGAGTCCTGAACGCGAACGATACCACGCTCGATACGACCGGTCACAACGGTACCACGGCCCGAGATCGAGAAGACGTCTTCGATTGGCATCAGGAATGGCTTGTCGATAGCACGCTCTGGCTCTGGGATGTAGCTGTCCAGAGTTTCCACCAGCTTCTTGACAGCGGTGGTGCCCATTTCGTTGTCGTCTTTGCCTTCCAGCGCCATACGAGCCGAACCGATGATGATCGGAGTGTCGTCGCCTGGGAAGTCGTAGGTGGACAGCAGGTCGCGAACTTCCATCTCGACCAGTTCCAGCAGCTCGGCGTCGTCTACCAGGTCAGCCTTGTTCAGGAAGACCACGATGTACGGAACGCCAACCTGACGGGACAGCAGGATGTGCTCACGGGTTTGTGGCATCGGACCATCGGCGGCCGAGCAAACCAGGATCGCGCCGTCCATCTGGGCAGCACCGGTGATCATGTTCTTCACGTAGTCAGCGTGACCTGGGCAGTCAACGTGAGCGTAGTGACGAATGTTCGAGTTGTACTCGACGTGAGCGGTGTTGATGGTGATACCGCGAGCTTTTTCTTCTGGGGCGCTGTCGATCTTGTCGAATTCAACGACGGCCGAACCGAAAACTTCGGAGCAGACGCGAGTCAGAGCAGCGGTCAGAGTGGTCTTACCGTGGTCAACGTGGCCGATGGTGCCAACGTTAACGTGCGGAAGGGAACGATCAAATTTTTCTTTAGCCACGACAGTGAACTCCTAGCCTAAAGGGGCTGAATCAGCCTTGTTTTTTAACGAGAGCTTCGACGATGTTCGACGGAGCTTCGGAGTATTTGGAGAATTCCATGGAGTAGCTCGCGCGACCCTGAGACATGGAACGAACGTCGGTCGCATAACCGAACATTTCACCCAGCGGCACTTCAGCACGGACTACCTTGCCGGAGACCGAGTCTTCCATACCTTGGATCAGACCACGACGACGGTTCAGGTCACCCATCACGTCACCCATGTAGTCTTCTGGGGTTACTACCTCAACCTTCATGATCGGCTCAAGCACAACACCACCGCCCCTCTGGGCCAGCTGCTTGGTCGCCATGGAGGCAGCGATCTTGAACGCCATCTCGTTGGAGTCGACGTCGTGGTACGAACCGTCGAATACCGATGCCTTCAGGCCGATCAGAGGATAGCCGGCAACGACGCCATTCTTCATCTGCTCTTCGATACCCTTCTGGATCGCAGGGATGTATTCCTTAGGAATCACACCACCAACGACTTCGTTCGCGAAGACCAGGCCTTCGGTGATGTTGCCCTTATCGTCAACGTCCGGCTCCGAGAAACGGATCCAGCAGTGACCGAACTGACCACGACCACCCGACTGACGAACGAACTTGCCTTCGATCTCGACGTTGGACTTGGTGATCTTCTCGCGGTACGAAACCTGCGGCTTGCCGATGTTGGCCTCGACGTTGAATTCGCGCTTCATGCGGTCAACGAGGATGTCCAGGTGAAGCTCGCCCATACCAGAGATGATGGTCTGGCCGGTTTCTTCATCGGTCTTGACGCGGAACGACGGGTCTTCCTGAGCAAGCTTGCCCAGTGCGATACCCATCTTCTCCTGGTCCTGCTTGGTTTTCGGCTCGACAGCTACCGAAATCACCGGCTCAGGGAAGTCCATACGCTCGAGGATGATCGGCTTGTCGGCGTTGCACAGGGTATCACCGGTGGTGACGTCCTTCATGCCGATCAGAGCAGCGATGTCGCCTGCCAGTACTTCTTTGATCTCTTCACGCTGGTTGGCGTGCATCTGCACCATACGACCAACGCGTTCCTTCTTGCCCTTGACCGAGTTGATCACCGAGTCGCCGGACTGCAGCATACCCGAGTAGACGCGGACGAAGGTCAGAGTACCAACGAACGGGTCGGTGGCAATCTTGAACGCCAGAGCCGAGAACGGCTCGCTGTCGTCGGCATGACGCTCGTCGAAGTCTGCTTCGACCAGCTCTTCCTTCGGCTTCTCGATCAGGTCAGGGTGGATACCCTTGATCGCAGGAATCTCGGTCGGAGCAGGCAGGAAGTCGATGACGGCATCGAGAACCAGGGGAACGCCCTTGTTCTTGAACGACGAACCGCAGACCGCCGGAACGATCTCGCTGGCCAGGGTACGCGCGCGCAGACCGGCCTTGATTTCTTCGATGGTCAGCTCTTCGCCTTCCAGGTACTTGTTCATCAGCTCTTCGCTGGACTCGGCAGCCGCTTCAACCATGTTGGAGCGCCACTCTTGAGCCAGCTCCAGCATATCGGCAGGAATTTCTTCCTCGCGATAGGTGGTGCCTTTGTCGTCGTCGTTCCAGTAGATAGCCTTCATCTTGATCAGGTCGACCTGACCCTGGAAGTTATCTTCCGAACCGATGGCCAACTGAACAGGAACCGGGGTATGACCCAGACGGTTCTTGATCTGACCGATCACGCGCAGGAAGTCGGCACCGGCACGGTCCATCTTGTTCACGTAAACAACACGTGGAACGCCGTACTTGTTGGCCTGACGCCATACGGTTTCGGACTGAGGCTCGACGCCGGAAGTACCGCAGAACACAACGACAGCGCCGTCGAGTACACGCAGCGAACGTTCTACTTCAATGGTGAAGTCAACGTGGCCGGGGGTATCGATGACGTTTACGCGGTAGTTGTCGTACTGACCCTTGGAACCCTTCCAGAAGGTGGTAACGGCAGCGGAGGTAATGGTAATACCCCGCTCCTGCTCCTGCACCATCCAGTCGGTGGTCGCGGCGCCGTCATGCACCTCGCCCATCTTGTGGCTCAGGCCTGTATAGAACAGGATCCGCTCGGTAGTGGTAGTCTTGCCCGCGTCAACGTGGGCACAGATACCGATGTTACGGTAGCGGTTGATTGCTGTAGTACGAGCCATAAAGCCCTCGCAAAAAGATTGATGCTTGAATTAGAAGCGGTAGTGCGAGAATGCCTTGTTGGCTTCAGCCATACGGTGCACGTCTTCACGCTTCTTGACTGCAGCACCCTTACCTTCGGCAGCATCCAGCAGCTCGCCGGCCAAGCGCAGAGCCATCGACTTCTCGCCGCGCTTGCGGGCGTAGTCTACCAACCAGCGCATTGCCAGAGCATTACGACGGGACGGACGAACTTCAACAGGAACCTGGTAAGTGGCACCGCCGACACGACGGGACTTTACTTCGACCAGCGGAGCGATGGCGTCGAGAGCTTTCTCGAAGATTTCCAGGGGGTCGCTGTTCTTGCGCGACTTGACGGTTTCCAGAGCGCCGTAAACGATACGCTCGGCTACTGCCTTCTTGCCGCTTTCCATCACGTGGTTCATGAATTTGGCGAGAATCTGGCTTCCGTATTTCGGATCGTCCAGAATCTCACGCTTTGCTGCTACACGACGTCTTGGCATGATAAGCCCTCAAACGGTCTTCAGGTTAGCCCGGGACTGGACCTTGCGATCTTCGCCCGACCTTACTCTTATCGACTCAATAAAATAATTGACTACAAATCGCTGCAAACGACCGATTACTTCGGACGCTTGGTACCGTACTTCGAACGACCCTGGTTACGACCTTTGACGCCGGAGGTATCCAGAGAGCCGCGAACGGTGTGGTAACGAACACCTGGCAAGTCTTTTACACGACCGCCACGGATCAGTACGACGCTGTGCTCTTGCAGGTTGTGGCCTTCACCGCCGATGTACGAGGAAACCTCGAAACCGTTGGTCAGACGCACACGGCAAACCTTACGCAGTGCCGAGTTAGGTTTTTTCGGCGTGGTGGTGTACACACGGGTGCACACGCCACGACGTTGCGGGCAGTTCTGCAGCGCAGGCACGTCGGATTTCTCGACGATACGCTTACGCGGCTGACGTACCAGCTGGTTGATAGTTGCCATCTACTAGCTCCACTGATTGTCTTGCGACTCTATTGTCTTGCAAGAAAAGCCAAAAATGGCGAGACAGAGTCCCACCAAATTTAAGGGTACAAAAGTCTAAAGATGTTCTTGCACCCAGTCAAGACAAGGCCCCGACCCTCCCCGCCCGGTCATCGGCAACAAATCATGTCGCCAATGACCTTTCGGTTCTCGTCGGGGCCCTGCCCTGTACTCAGTTACCGCTGGAGTTCAGCGCTTCGGTCAGTGCAGCTTCCACCTCACTGGCGCTCACACGCAGCGGCTTGTCGGCATCACGGCGACGCTTGCGCTCGCTGTGGTAGGCCAGACCGGTACCGGCCGGGATCAGACGACCTACAACCACGTTCTCTTTCAGGCCGCGCAGATAATCGCGCTTGCCGGTTACCGCTGCCTCGGTCAGTACGCGGGTAGTTTCCTGGAAGGAAGCCGCGGAAATGAACGATTCGGTCGACAACGAGGCCTTGGTGATACCCAACAGCACACGCGTAAACTTCGACATGAACTTGTCGTCGGCTGCAAGACGCTCGTTCTCGACCAGCACGTGCGTCAGTTCCATCTGGTCGCCCTTGATGAAGCTGGAGTCGCCAGACTCGGCAATCTCGACCTTGCGCAGCATCTGACGCAGGATGGTCTCGATGTGCTTGTCGTTGATCTTGACGCCTTGCAGACGGTACACGTCCTGAATCTCGTTGACGATGTACTTGGCCAGCGCACTCACACCCAGCAGACGCAAGATATCGTGTGGATCGCTCGGGCCGTCCGAGATGACTTCGCCGCGGTTGACCTGTTCGCCTTCGAAGACGTTCAGGTGACGCCACTTCGGAATCAGCTCTTCGTACGGATCGCTACCGTCGTTCGGCGTGATCACCAGGCGACGCTTGCCCTTGGTCTCTTTACCGAAGGCAATGGTGCCGCTGACTTCAGCCAGAATCGAGGCTTCTTTCGGACGACGGGCTTCGAACAAGTCGGCAACCCGCGGCAGACCACCGGTGATGTCGCGGGTCTTCGACGTTTCTTGCGGGATACGCGCGATAACGTCACCAACACCAATCTGTGCACCGTCGGCCACACCCACCAGGGCGTTCGCCGGCAGGAAGTACTGAGCAGGCACATCGGTACCTGGCAGCAGCAGATCCTTGCCGTTGGCGTCGACCATCTTGATTGCAGGACGAATTTCCTTGCCTGCAGCCGGACGATCCTTGACGTCCAGAACTTCAATGTTGGTCAAACCGGTCAATTCGTCAGTCTGACGCTTGATGGTGATGTTTTCTTCCATGCCCACGAAGGTCACGGTACCTTTCATCTCGGTAACGATCGGGTGGGTGTGCGGGTCCCACTTGGCAACGATGCCGCCAGCGTCGACCTTGTCACCTTCCTTGACCGAAATCACCGCACCGTAAGGCAGCTTGTAGCGCTCACGCTCACGACCGAATTCATCGGCAATGGCAAGTTCGCCGGAACGCGATACGGCAACCAGGTTACCGTCGGCACGCTCTACCTGTTTCAGGTTGTGCAGACGCACCATACCGCCGTTCTTCACCTGGACGCTGTCAGCAGCCGAGGTCCGGCTTGCAGCACCACCGATGTGGAACGTACGCATGGTCAGCTGGGTACCCGGCTCACCGATCGACTGGGCAGCGATAACGCCGACTGCTTCACCGATGTTCACCTGGTGACCGCGAGCCAGGTCGCGACCGTAGCACTTGGCGCAGATGCCATAGCGGGTTTCACAGCTGATCGGCGAGCGCACGACCACTTCGTCGATGCTGTTCAGCTCGATGAATTCGACCCACTTCTCGTCGACCAGGGCGCCGGCAGGGACGATCACGTCGTCGGTGCCTGGCTTGAACACGTCACGGGCAATGACACGACCCAGTACACGTTCACCCAACGGCTCTACAACGTCACCGCCTTCAATGTGCGGTGTCATCAGCAGGCCTTGCTCGGTACCGCAATCGATCTCGGTAACCACCAAGTCCTGAGCCACGTCTACCAGACGACGAGTCAGGTAACCGGAGTTCGCGGTCTTCAAGGCAGTATCCGCCAGACCCTTACGAGCACCGTGAGTCGAGATGAAGTACTGCAGTACGCTCAGACCTTCACGGAAGTTCGCGGTGATCGGCGTCTCGATGATCGAGCCGTCCGGCTTGGCCATCAGGCCACGCATACCGGCCAACTGACGAATCTGAGCAGCCGAACCCCGGGCACCGGAGTCAGCCATCATGTACATCGAGTTGAAGGACTCCTGCTCGACTTCGTTACCTTCGCGGTCGATGACTTTCTCTTTCGAGAGGTTGGCCATCATCGCCTTGGAAACTTCGTCGTTCGCCTTGGACCACAAGTCGATGACCTTGTTGTACTTCTCGCCCTGGGTTACCAGGCCGGAGGCGTACTGGCTCTCGATCTCTTTCACTTCGTCGGTAGCAGTACCGATGATGCGAGCCTTCTCATCCGGGATAACGAAGTCGTTAACACCGATGGAAACGCCGGAGATGGTCGAGTAGGCGAAACCGGTGTACATCAACTGGTCAGCGAAGATGACGGTCTCTTTCAGACCGACCACGCGATAGCACTGGTTGATCAGCTTGGAGATCGCCTTTTTCTTCATTGGCTGGTTGACCACGTCGTACGACAGACCTGGTGGAACAACCTGGAACAACAGCGCACGGCCGACGGTGGTGTCGACGATACGGGTGTTCTTGACGCTGCCGCCATCACGATCGTTCACGGTTTCGTTGATACGAACCTTGATCTTGGCGTGCAGGGCAGCTTCGCCAGCGCGGAATACGCGGTCGACTTCCTGCAGGTCCGCGAACACGCGGCCCTCGCCTTTGACATTGATGGCTTCACGGGTCATGTAGTACAGACCCAGTACAACGTCCTGCGAAGGAACGATGATTGGCTCACCGTTGGCTGGCGACAGAATGTTGTTGGTCGACATCATCAGCGCGCGCGCTTCGAGCTGGGCTTCCAGCGTCAGCGGCACGTGAACGGCCATCTGGTCACCGTCGAAGTCGGCGTTGTACGCGGCACAGACCAGCGGGTGCAGCTGGATGGCCTTGCCTTCGATCAGTACCGGCTCGAACGCCTGGATACCCAGACGGTGCAGGGTCGGTGCACGGTTGAGCAATACGGGGTGTTCGCGGATAACTTCAGCGAGAACGTCCCATACCTCTGGCAGTTCGCGCTCGACCATCTTCTTGGCCGCCTTGATGGTGGTCGCCAGACCACGCATTTCCAGCTTGCCGAAGATGAACGGCTTGAACAGCTCGAGTGCCATTTTCTTTGGCAGACCGCACTGATGCAGACGCAGGGTCGGGCCTACGGTAATTACCGAACGACCCGAATAGTCAACGCGCTTGCCGAGCAGGTTCTGACGGAAACGACCCTGCTTACCCTTGATCATGTCAGCCAGGGACTTCAGAGGACGCTTGTTCGAGCCGGTGATGGCACGACCACGACGGCCGTTATCCAACAGGGCGTCGACGGCTTCCTGCAGCATGCGCTTTTCGTTGCGCACGATGATGTCCGGCGCGGACAGGTCGAGCAGGCGCTTCAGACGGTTGTTACGGTTGATCACCCGACGATACAGGTCGTTCAGGTCGGACGTCGCGAAGCGACCGCCGTCGAGCGGAACCAGTGGGCGCAGGTCTGGCGGCAGAACCGGCAGAACGGTCAGGACCATCCACTCAGGCAGGTTGCCCGAGCCCTGGAAGGCTTCCATCAGTTTCAGACGCTTGGACAGCTTCTTGATCTTGGTTTCCGAGTTGGTCTGCGGAATCTCTTCGCGCAGGCGGCCGATCTCGTGCTCCAGGTCGATAGCATGCAGCAGCTCGCGGACAGCCTCGGCACCCATGCGGGCGTCGAAGTCGTCACCGAACTCTTCAAGCGCTTCGAAATACTGTTCGTCGTTCAGCAGCTGACCCTTCTCGAGGGTAGTCATGCCCGGATCGATAACGACATAGCTCTCGAAGTAGAGAACGCGCTCGATATCACGCAGGGTCATGTCCATCAGCAGGCCGATACGCGACGGCAGCGATTTCAGGAACCAGATGTGGGCGACCGGCGAGGCCAGCTCGATGTGCGCCATGCGCTCACGACGAACCTTGGCCAGGGCGACTTCGACGCCGCACTTCTCGCAGATCACACCGCGGTGCTTCAGGCGCTTGTACTTACCGCACAGGCACTCGTAGTCTTTGACTGGGCCAAAGATCTTGGCGCAGAACAGGCCGTCACGCTCTGGTTTGAACGTACGGTAGTTGATGGTTTCCGGCTTCTTAACTTCACCGAACGACCACGAACGGATCATTTCAGGCGACGCCAGACCGATACGGATGGCGTCGAACTCTTCGACTTGACCCTGGTTTTTCAGCAAATTCAGTAGGTCTTTCAAGGCCTTTCCTCCTGGCGGAGCAGGGAGCGGGCTATTTCAGCCCCGCTCCCGATTCGCGTCACGTGTTATTCGGTTTCCAGATCGATATCGATACCGAGCGAACGGATCTCTTTGATCAACACGTTGAAGGACTCGGGCATGCCCGGCTCCATACGGTGATCGCCATCCACGATGTTCTTGTACATCTTGGTACGGCCGTTCACGTCGTCCGACTTCACTGTGAGCATTTCTTGCAGGGTGTATGCCGCGCCGTATGCTTCCAGCGCCCACACTTCCATCTCCCCGAAACGCTGACCACCGAACTGCGCCTTACCACCCAGCGGCTGCTGGGTAACCAGGCTGTAGGAACCAGTGGAACGCGCGTGCATCTTGTCGTCCACCAAGTGGTTCAGCTTGAGCATGTACATGTAACCAACGGTCACTGGACGCTCGAACTTGTTGCCGGTACGGCCATCGAACAGGACCATCTGGCCGCTCTCAGGCATATCGGCCAGTTTCAGCATGGCCTTGATTTCTTGCTCCTTGGCACCATCGAAGACCGGGGTCGCCATTGGCACGCCCGCCTTGAGGTTGTTCGCCAGGGCAATGACTTCTTCGTCGCTGAACTCGTCCAGGTTCTCCTGACGACCACCGATCTCGTTATAGATCTCGGTCAGGAACGTACGCAGCTCAGCGGCCTTGCGCTGCTCTTCGAGCATACGGTTGATCTTCTCGCCCAGACCTTTGGCCGCGAGGCCCAGGTGGGTTTCAAGGATCTGACCGACGTTCATACGCGAAGGTACACCCAGCGGGTTGAGGACAACGTCCACAGGCGTGCCATTGGCATCGTGCGGCATATCTTCAACCGGCATGATCACGGAGACCACACCTTTGTTACCGTGACGACCGGCCATCTTGTCACCCGGCTGGATGCGACGGCGGATTGCCAGGTAAACCTTGACGATCTTCAACACGCCCGGAGCCAGGTCGTCGCCCTGCTGCAGCTTGCGCTTCTTGTCTTCGAACTTGTCGTCCAGCAGACGACGGCGATCGACGATGTAGGCCTGGGCCTTTTCCAGCTGTTCGTTGAGTGCGTCTTCGGCCATGCGCAGTTTGAACCACTGGCCATGCTCCAGACCGTCCAGCACTTCGTCGCTGATCACGGTGCCTTTCTTCAGGCCCGCGCCACCGTCGACCACTTGGCCATTCAGAGCAGAACGCAGACGCTCGAAGGTCGCGCCTTCGACGATGCGGAACTCTTCGTTGAGGTCCTTGCGGATCTCGTCCAGCTGCATCTTCTCGATGGACAGCGCACGGCTGTCGCGCTCGACGCCATCACGGGTGAAGACCTGTACGTCGATGACGGTACCCTTGGTGCCGGTCGGCACGCGCAGGGAGGTGTCCTTGACGTCGCTGGCCTTCTCACCAAAGATCGCGCGCAGCAGCTTCTCTTCCGGGGTCAGCTGGGTTTCGCCTTTTGGCGTGACCTTGCCGACCAGGATGTCGCCCGCGCCCACTTCGGCACCTACGTAGACGATACCGGCTTCGTCCAGCTTGTTCAGCGCGGCTTCACCCACGTTCGGGATGTCCGCAGTGATTTCCTCTGGGCCAAGCTTGGTGTCACGCGCCACGCAGGTCAGTTCCTGGATGTGGATCGTGGTGAAGCGGTCTTCCTGGACCACACGCTCGGACAGGCAGATGGAGTCTTCGAAGTTGAAGCCGTTCCATGCCATGAACGCGATGCGCATGTTCTGACCCAGTGCCAGTTCACCCATGTCGGTGGACGGGCCGTCGGCCATGATGTCGCTGCGCTGCACCACATCACCTTTACGTACCAGCGGACGCTGGTTGATGCAGGTGTTCTGGTTGGAGCGGGTGTACTTGGTCAGGTTGTAGATATCTACACCTGCTTCACCGGTCTCGACTTCATCGTCAGCAACGCGAACGACGATACGGCTGGCATCGACGGAATCGATCACACCGCCACGACGAGCCACGACGCAGACGCCGGAGTCGCGAGCAACGTTGCGCTCCATGCCGGTACCGACCAGCGGCTTGTCGGCACGCAGGGTAGGTACAGCCTGACGCTGCATGTTCGAACCCATCAACGCACGGTTGGCGTCGTCGTGCTCGAGGAACGGGATCAGCGACGCCGCAACCGAAACTACCTGCTTCGGCGAGACGTCCATCAGGGTGACGTCTTCCGGCGCCTTGACGGTGAATTCGTTCAGGTGACGGACCGCTACCAGCTCGTCGATCAACTGCTTCTTGTCGTTCATCGCGGCCGAAGCCTGAGCGATCACGTGATCCGCTTCTTCGATGGCCGACAGGAATACGATCTCGTCGGTAACCACACCCTCTTGCACGACACGGTACGGGCTTTCCAGAAAGCCGTACTGGTTGGTGCGGGCATAGGCTGCCAGGGAGTTGATCAGACCGATGTTCGGACCTTCAGGGGTCTCGATCGGGCACACGCGGCCGTAGTGGGTCGGGTGTACGTCACGGACTTCGAAGCCTGCACGCTCACGGGTCAGACCGCCAGGGCCGAGTGCGGAGACACGACGCTTGTGGGTGATCTCGGAAAGCGGGTTGTTCTGGTCCATGAACTGGGAAAGCTGGCTGGAACCGAAGAACTCCTTCACTGCCGCCGCAACCGGCTTGGCATTGATGAGGTCCTGAGGCATCAGGCCTTCGCTTTCGGCCATGGAGAGACGTTCCTTGACCGCACGCTCGACGCGCACCAGGCCAACACGGAACTGGTTCTCTGCCATTTCACCGACGCAACGAACACGACGGTTACCCAGGTGGTCGATGTCGTCGACGATGCCTTTGCCGTTACGGATATCGACGAGCGTCTTCAAGACCTCGACGATGTCTTCCTTGCTCAGCACGCCCGAACCTTCGATCTCGGTACGACCGATACGACGGTTGAACTTCATGCGGCCAACGGCGGACAGATCGTAACGCTCGGCGCTGAAGAACAGGTTGTTGAACAGGGTCTCGGCTGCATCCTTGGTTGGCGGCTCGCCTGGACGCATCATGCGATAGATTTCGACCAGGGCTTCCAACTGGTTGCTGGTAGTGTCGATCTTCAACGTATCGGAGATGAACGGACCGCAATCGATATCGTTGGTGTACAGGGTCTCGATGCGTACGACCTGGGCCTTGGCGATCTTGATCAGCAGCTCGGTCGTCAGCTCGGTATTGCACTCGGCCAGGATCTCGCCGGTTGCGGGGTGCACGATCGCCTTGGCGGTAGTACGGCCCAGGACATATTCCATCGGCACGTCGAGTTGCTTGACGCCGGACTTCTCGAGCTGATTGATGTGGCGCGCGGTGATGCGACGGCCCTGCTCGACGATGACCTTGCCGGTCTCGTCAAGGATGTCCATGACCGCGACTTCGCCACGCAGGCGCTGGGGCACCAGCTCCAGGCTCAGGCGCTCGCCGGAGATGTGGAACACGTTGGTGGTGTAGAACGCGTTCAACACTTCTTCGGTGGTGTAGCCGAGCGCGCGCAGCAGCACGGAGGCCGGCAGCTTGCGGCGACGGTCGATACGAACGAACACGCAGTCCTTCGGATCGAACTCGAAGTCCAGCCAGGAGCCGCGGTACGGGATGATACGAGCGGAGTACAGCAGCTTGCCGGAGCTGTGGGTCTTGCCACGATCGTGGTCGAAGAACACACCTGGCGAACGGTGCAGCTGAGAAACGATCACACGCTCGGTACCGTTGATAACGAAGGTACCGTTTTCAGTCATCAGGGGGATTTCACCCATGTAGACTTCTTGCTCTTTGATGTCCTTGATCGCTTTGTTCGACGATTCCTTGTCGAAGATGATCAGGCGGACTTTCACCCGCAGCGGGACAGCAAAGGTCACGCCGCGCAGGACACATTCCTTCACATCGAAGGCCGGTTCGCCCAGACGATAGCCAACGTACTCCAAGGCAGCATTGCCGGAGTAGCTGATGATCGGGAATACCGATTTGAAGGCCGCATGCAGACCGACGTCGCGGAACTGATCCTTGGATGCTCCCGCTTGCAGGAATTCGCGATACGAATCCAGCTGGATGGCCAGGAGGTAAGGCACATCCATGACGTCCGGCAACTTGCTAAAGTCCTTGCGGATACGTTTTTTCTCAGTGTATGAGTAAGCCATCAGCATTCCCCAGCTTGGTCACCTGCTTGTTTGGCTTCTCCCGGCGGGAGCAGCCAGAAAATCGTGCAAACCCCATGGTTTGCGCCACCCTCTAGGTGGTAGAGCACGTTATCGGGGCCGACCAGATCGGCCAACCAATAACGGAAAAAGGCCGGTGGCAAAAGCCACCAGCCATCAGCCTTTCGCTTATCGCTCGGGCTGGAGACGCACAGTCGAGATTACTTGACTTCGACTTTAGCGCCTGCTTCTTCCAGCTTCTTCTTGGCGTCTTCAGCAGCTTCTTTCGAAACGCCTTCAGCGACAACCTGAGGAGCGGTGTCAACTTTCTCTTTGGCTTCTTTCAAGCCCAGACCGGTCAGTTCACGAACGGCCTTGATCACGTTGACTTTCTTCTCGCCAGCTTCAAGCAGAACAACGTTGAACTCGGTTTGCTCTTCAACAACGGCAGCGGCAGCAGCTGGGCCAGCGGCGGCGACAGCAGCGGTAACGCCGAAGGTTTCTTCCATTGCTTTGATCAGCTCAACAACTTCCAGAACGGTTTTCTGGCCGATTGCTTCGATGATTTGCTCGTTAGTCAGGGACATGACTTAAATCCTGTATTGGGGTGACAGCCTACGCAGCCATCGAATTAAACATATGATTTTGAAAGGAGATTCTGCGCCTTAGGCGGCAGCAGCTTCTTTCTGGTCGCGAACGGCTGCCAGGGTACGAGCCAGCTTGCTGGTAGCGCCTTGGATCACGCTCATCAGCTTCGCAATGGCCTCGTCGCGGGTTGGCAGGGTAGCCAACACATCGATCTGGTTTGCGGCAAGGAACTTGCCGTCGAACGCAGCTGCCTTGATCTCGAACTTGCTCTGACCCTTGGCGAACTCGGTGAACAGACGAGCAGCAGCGCCCGGATGTTCGTTGGAGAACGCGATAAGGGTAGGGCCAGTGAAGGCGTCGTTGAGGACACTGAATTCAGTGTCGGCAACAGCGCGCTTGAGCAGGGTGTTACGTACGACACGTACGTAGACGCCAGCTTCACGAGCCTCTTTACGGAGTCCGGTCATTGCGCTTACAGTCACGCCACGGGCATCAGCCACGACAGCAGACAGAGCGACTTTGGCAGCCTCGTTGACTTCAGCGACGATGGCCTTCTTGTCTTCGAGTTTAATTGCCACGGGTGAAAACTCCTGCTTGTTACCGTTTCATCTGGCCGAAGCCGGATGTCGTTTTGGTGTCTGATTCGGTAAGGAACCGGGAGCACCATCTGCGTAGGCTGTTGGTTTAAGGCTTGCGCCGCCTACGGTCTTGGATAGCCCCCGCCAGGCAGGGACCCCAATTTTTGCAGCAGGCGCGGACAAGCCGCGCCGGCGAGATCTTACGCGTCCAGCGAGCTCTGGTCGATGACCAGACCTGGGCCCATGGTGGTGCTCAGGGTAACGCGCTTGACGTAGATACCTTTCGAGGAAGCTGGCTTGATACGCTTCAGATCAGCGATCAGAGCTTCAACGTTTTCTTTCAGTTTGATGCCGTCGAAGCCGACTTTACCCACGGAAGTGTGGATGATGCCGTTCTTGTCGGTACGGTAGCGAACCTGACCAGCCTTGGCGTTCTTGACCGCGGTGGCTACGTCCGGGCTAACGGTACCGACCTTAGGGTTAGGCATCAGGCCGCGAGGACCCAGAACCTGACCCAACTGGCCCACAACGCGCATGGCATCCGGGGATGCGATAACGACGTCGTAGTTCAGGTCGCCGGCTTTCATTTCGGCAGCCAGATCGTCCATACCTACACGGTCAGCGCCGGCAGCCAGAGCGGCCTCGGCAGCTGGACCCTGGGTGAAGACAGCAACGCGTACGGTCTTGCCAGTGCCGTGAGGCAGCACGGTTGCGCTACGTACGACCTGGTCGGATTTACGCGGGTCAACGCCGAGGTTGACGGCAACGTCGAAGGATTCGGTGAACTTCACGGCGGACAGTTCAGCCAGCAGCGCAGCGGCTTCTTCGAAGTTGTAGACTTTGCCAGCTTCGATTTTCGAAGCAATAGCCTTTTGGCGCTTGGTCAGCTTAGCCATTACACACCCTCCACGTTGAGGCCCATGCTGCGAGCAGAACCGGCGATAGTACGCACGGCTGCATCCAGGTCAGCGGAAGTCAGATCAGCCTGTTTGGTCTTGGCGATCTCTTCCAGCTGAGCACGGGTCACAGTACCCACCTTGACGGTGTTCGGACGTGCCGAGCCGCTGGTCAGGCCAGCTGCTTTCTTCAGCAGAACCGAAGCAGGGGTGCTCTTGGTTTCGAACGTGAAGCTGCGGTCACTGTAGACAGTGATGATCACAGGAGTCGGCAGACCTGCTTCTTGGCCCTGAGTACGGGCGTTGAAGGCCTTGCAGAATTCCATGATGTTCACACCGTGTTGACCCAGTGCTGGACCAACGGGTGGGCTTGGGTTGGCCTGGCCGGCCTTAACTTGCAGCTTGATGTAAGCCTGAATCTTCTTAGCCATGAGCTACTCCAAAATCGGGTACGAACGCCATGAGGCTCCCCGGATGACTTGCGTTTTATCCCAGTGACGACAAAACCCCGCAGCTCAGGGCTGCGGGGTATGGGATGCTTCGTTCGGCTAGACCTTTTCGACCTGGCTGAACTCGAGCTCTACCGGCGTAGAGCGACCGAAAATGAGCACTGCCACTTGGAGCCGGCTCTTCTCGTAGTTAACCTCTTCGACGCTGCCATTGAAGTCGGCGAACGGTCCGTCAATGACGCGAACCACTTCACCCGGCTCGAACAGCGTCTTCGGCTTGGGCTTGTCGCTGCCGTCGGCTACGCGACGCAGGATTGCCTCAGCCTCTTTATCAGTGATCGGCGCAGGCTTGTCTGCGGTACCACCAATGAAACCCATTACACGAGGGGTATCCTTGACAAGGTGCCAAGTCCCTTCGTTCATTTCCATCTGAACCAGCACATAACCTGGGAAGAACTTACGCTCGCTTTTGCGCTTCTGGCCATTACGCATTTCGACCACTTCTTCGGTCGGAACCAGAATCTCGCCAAAGCCATCTTCCATGCCAGCCAGCTTTACGCGCTCGATCAGTGAGCGCATTACATGCTTCTCGTAACCCGAGTAAGCATGCACAACGTACCAACGCTTAGCCACGGGACACCCTTAGCCGACAATCAAGGAAACCAACCAGCCGAGCAGGGAATCAAGACCCCACAACAGCAGCGCCATGACCAAAACTACAACCACAACGATAAGCGTGGTTTGAGTGGTCTCTTGACGGGTTGGCCACACGACTTTACGAATCTCGGTACGAGCTTCCTTCGCCAGCACAAAGAACGACTTACCCTTCACAGTCTGCAAGGCAATGAAGCCTGCAGCCGCAGCCAGGGCGAGCAGTGCAAGTACACGGTACAGGATGGGGGCGGCGGAGTAGTATTGGTTACCTACGACACCTATGACGACCAAGGCAACCACAGCCAGCCACTTAAACAGATCAAAACGCGAATCTTGGGCTTCAGTCTTGGGAGTCATTGGGGAAGATCCTGTGAGAAGAAAGCCAATCACACCGAGGTGAATGGCAGGTCAGGAGGGAATCGAACCCCCAACCTACGGTTTTGGAGACCGTCGCTCTGCCAATTGAGCTACTGACCTTTAACGCTGTATCAGGCCGGCCATTATGCCGACCCAATCTAGATAAATCAACTACTTATTCGATTACTTTTGCTACAACACCGGCGCCGACGGTACGACCGCCTTCACGGATGGCGAAACGCAGACCGTCTTCCATTGCGATGGTTTTGATCAGGGTAACAGTCATCTGAATGTTATCGCCTGGCATTACCATTTCAACGCCTTCCGGCAGTTCGCAGTTACCGGTCACGTCAGTGGTACGGAAGTAGAACTGTGGACGGTAGCCTTTGAAGAACGGAGTGTGACGACCGCCTTCTTCTTTCGACAGAACGTAAACTTCCGCGGTGAACTTGGTGTGCGGCTTGACCGAACCTGGCTTGACCAGAACCTGACCACGCTCGACGTCGTCACGCTTGGTGCCACGCAGCAGCACGCCGCAGTTCTCGCCAGCACGACCTTCGTCCAGCAGCTTGCGGAACATCTCAACACCGGTGCAGGTGGTGGTGGTGGTGTCACGCAGACCAACGATTTCCAGAGAGTCCTGAACGCGAACGATACCACGCTCGATACGACCGGTCACAACGGTACCACGGCCCGAGATCGAGAAGACGTCTTCGATTGGCATCAGGAATGGCTTGTCGATAGCACGCTCTGGCTCTGGGATGTAGCTGTCCAGAGTTTCCACCAGCTTCTTGACAGCGGTGGTGCCCATTTCGTTGTCGTCTTTGCCTTCCAGCGCCATACGAGCCGAACCGATGATGATCGGAGTGTCGTCGCCTGGGAAGTCGTAGGTGGACAGCAGGTCGCGAACTTCCATCTCGACCAGTTCCAGCAGCTCGGCGTCGTCTACCAGGTCAGCCTTGTTCAGGAAGACCACGATGTACGGAACGCCAACCTGACGGGACAGCAGGATGTGCTCACGGGTTTGTGGCATCGGACCATCGGCGGCCGAGCAAACCAGGATCGCGCCGTCCATCTGGGCAGCACCGGTGATCATGTTCTTCACGTAGTCAGCGTGACCTGGGCAGTCAACGTGAGCGTAGTGACGAACGCTGGAATCGTACTCGACGTGAGCGGTGTTGATGGTGATACCGCGAGCTTTTTCTTCCGGAGCACTGTCGATCTTGTCGAAATCGACGCGAGCCGAACCGAAGACTTCGGCGCAAACGCGAGTCAGAGCTGCAGTCAGCGTAGTCTTACCATGGTCAACATGACCGATAGTACCAACGTTGACGTGCGGCTTGTTACGTTCGAACTTTTCCTTAGCCATCAGGACAATCCTCCGCAGAAGAAAAACAATCGTTACCGCTGATAAAACAAAGGCAGATATTTTCATATCTGCCTTGTCATATGGAGCTCTTGAGCGGACTTGAACCGCTGACCTCACCCTTACCAAGGGTGTGCTCTACCAACTGAGCTACAAGAGCGAACCTCTGTGCAAAAACAGCAAACTTGGAGCGGGTAGCGGGAATCGAACCCGCATCATCAGCTTGGAAGGCTGAGGTTCTACCACTAAACTATACCCGCGGAGCGTGCAGCTCTCGCTTAACTGGTGGAGGGAGAAGGATTCGAACCTTCGAAGTCGTAGACGTCAGATTTACAGTCTGATCCCTTTGGCCGCTCGGGAACCCCTCCATAACGTGGGCGGCATTTTCAACTCTTGCCGTCCTACTGTCAAGCTTTTTCTCATTTAAATCTTGAGGTTAGCTACCTTGACAGCTGCTTCCGGTATCGCCACCTAAGTGGTGTTCCCTGTGAAGCGGGCGCCATTCTATCAAGCTATTCGCGAGTTGCAATACCCTCGCATAAAATAATTTTTCGTTTTAAGTCTTTGAAATCGTTGAGAAGAGTCGAGAGAACGGTTTCGTCCAACAAACGCTCGCCTTCTGCGGATACCTTGAGCCATAACCCGCTAGCCCCCGGGACCTGTCCGGCCACCTGTGTAGTCGGGATATCGAGCGTAACCAGGCGCTGGCGTAGCGCCTCAAGCTGTTCTCGCCCGGACAGCCCGCCGACGATCAGGCATTCGTCGCGACGCCGAGGAGGTGCTCCGGCTCCCGTTTCACGCAGCAAGCGTATTTCCTGCTGACTCCCTTTATATAGAGTGAGAGGAGCGACTTCCTTCACTCTCAGGGGTGCTTCTTGCAAATGCCATGCGTAGTAGACGATGTTGAGCACAACCAGGAGCAGAAACAACCAGCGCATAAATACCTCAGCTCAATGGGCACGCCATGGCCAAACCAACGAATACCAGGTCAGGCACGACACGAGCCTGCGGCACTGCGCCCTTGACCAACGGTGCATCTCCTCCCGTAAGAAATACTGTGAACTGGTCACCCCACAGGGACTCTGCCTGCTGGATCTGTACCTTGGCGAAACCTTGCAACATGAGAACGCAACCGCGCTCGACGGCTTCTACCGTCGAGCGACCAGGTGCCAGGCTGATCATCGCACGCTCGGCCGAAGCATCATCGTAGCGGATACGCCTGGTATGGGTGCGTAGCTGACTGCGCATCAAGGGCATGCCTGGGCATATGTAGCCACCTAGGTGTTCGCCATTGGCGGCCACGAAATCTGCCTTGGCTGCCGTACCGAAATCAAGAACCAGACAGGCGCCTTTAGCTAGGTGAAACCCGCCTAGCGCGCCCAACCAACGGTCCATGCCCAGGCGCTGGAAGTCGGCGTAGCCATTTTGCACACCTGCCATTTCCTGAACAGGTAGCGCGACCTGGGTAGTCACGCCAAAATTTTCGCTCAGCAAGGCACAGAGAGCTGCTGTCTCTTCCTCACTGCGTACGCTGACCATTCTGCAAGCGCGCAGCTTGGACCCTGCGAGCACTCCCACAGCTGTAACCAGGGCATTGTCCGAATCAACGATACCACCGTCGACAATCGTGGCATCCGCCAGGTGGATGACTCGCCACTTGATAAAGCTATTACCGCAATCGAGCTCAAGAATCATTGCGCAACCTCAAACTGAGCTCTCCACCGCTGAAGCTCTTTTCAACACCGTCGATTTCAAGCCGTAAACCACCCTGCCCGTCTACGCCCAGCACCACTCCGTTGATCTGCGTGCTACCTGCAATCAATGAGACCGACCGACCCTGCCATAGGTGTGCTCGCTCCCACTCTTCCTGGATCGCCGCAAAGCCATAGCGACGATGGCGCGCCAATTCATGTTGGAGCTGTTGATTAAGCAATGCGACAACCCGGTTCCGATCCACGATAGCCCCCGTTTCTCGTCGCAGCGAAGTCCATTGTTGATCAACCTGGTCATTGACCTGCATATTCACGTTAATGCCGATTCCCAGCACCACATGACAGACGTCGGCAGGATCACCTACCAACTCCAGCAGGATACCGGCGATCTTCTGGTTACCGACCAGCACATCATTGGGCCATTTGAGCCCCGCTCCATTTACACCGAGCGCCTCCAGAACACGCATGACCGAAAGCCCCACCACGAGGCTCAAACCCTCGAGCTGACGCATGCCACCTTCAATTCTTAAAACCAAGCTGTAATAGAGGTTTTCAGCAAAGGGGCTGACCCACTGCCGGCCACGACGGCCGCGACCTGCACTTTGGCGCTCCGCGAGCACCAGAAAAGGCGCAGCTTGTCCCGAGGCTATGCAGCGCAGTGCCTCGGCATTCGTAGAGTCAATCGACTCATGGATAAAAACCGGCCACAGGCCCCCATGTGAATGCTCGCTGATGCGTTCCAGTTCGAGGAGCGCCAGGGGCATAGCCAATTGATAGCCGCGTCCACGCACCTTGTGCACGACAAGGCCCAATTCACTCTCAAGGTGCTGCAACTGCTTCCAGATGGCGCTACGGCTTACCCCCAGGGCAACACCCAGGTCTTGGCCGGAATGAAAACGACCATCCTTGAGGAGATTCAACAACTTCAGCATGCCAGACTCGACTCCGAATAAGGCAGGCATGATAGCTACGCACCGATCGATTGCATAGGAAAAGGGACTTAAGCGGCAGGATGGCTAAAACCCCGCGGACAAGGAAAGCCTTGATCTTGATAGCACTACGGGGCGTAAACAGGGAAAAGTCAAATACCGGAAAAGACAAAACCCCTACCTGCTTGCGCAGATAGGGGTTTTGCGAAATGAATCTTGACGATGACCTACTCTCACATGGAGAAGCTCCACACTACCATCGGCGATGCATCGTTTCACTGCTGAGTTC
>NZ_JAAMQM010000013.1 GCF_013523055.1 Pseudomonas capeferrum
TCGAGCATTACAACGAGCAGCATCCGCATAGCGCCTTGAAATATCGGTCGCCGCGAGAGTTTAGGCGCTTGGCAGCAGCATCAATTTAACGGGGAGTTGGTGTCCGGTTCGGTAGGGGCAAGTCCAGGCCCCATGTCTAGATCTGCCAGTCTCCTGGGATGCCGGATCGGCCTGCATAGGATTACAAGACGGCACAAGGTCCTAATGTCAGTCATTGAAGGAAGCAGTGGGTTAAGGTGCTGGTCCCGCGAAGAGGCCAAAAGCGTCACTGAAGATTCGGAAGCCGCACTCAACTGCTGCATCGAAATGTGATGGTTCCCTTAACTGTCCGGCCCAAGCCCCCGTCTACAGCTTCGGATCCAGCCCCCCCCGCTTGTCATGCCAGTCGAGCCGCTCCACCTCGTGCCGACGCTTGCGGAAGCTGTATGGCGTTTCGCCATATTGCTTGCGAAACCAGAGAATGAAGTGCGAGGCATCGGAGAAACCGCAGGCCAAGGCGATGGTAGTGATGTTCTGACTGGTGTTGACCAGCAATCGACGCGCATGGTCCAGGCGCAGTCTGCGCCAGCAGTTCGCCGGCGGCTCCTGGGTATTGGCGACGAATTCGCGATGCAATTGCCGGGGATGGGTACCGACGGCCTCGGCCACCGCCTTGAGTGACAGGGAGACATCGAGGTGGCACGCATGAAGGCGATCGCGCGCTGCATACGATCGTTCTCATAGACGTCTTGCGCACCCGGTGCATTCCTGCTCTTCGCGACGCTCATCCACCAACAGATAGTCCAATCCCTTCTGCGCCCGCACGGCCCCACAATGACGGCGGATCAGGCTGGCCGCCAGATCGATGGCCGCGCCGCCCGGACACGTGATGATGCCGCGGTCATCGACAAAGCTCTTGTCGATGACCGCGACAGCTCTGGGAAAGGTCTCCTTAAATTTGTCCCGCAGGGTAAAATGCACCGCCCAACGCCGTCATCGAGCAGGCCGGCCCGACCTAGCACGAAGGAGCCCGAACACAGGGCAATGATCGGGATGCCAGCCGCGTGGACGTCCCGCAACGCTCCAACAGCCAGCCGGGCGGGTTGCGCGTCTCTGCCATAAGCCCGCCCGCGAGCACGATGTAATCGTAGCGCGCCCAGAAATCGAGAGGTTTGGTGGGAGAGATCGGCATGCCGCAACTGGCGGTGATCGGCAGGTCATCGATGGTCATCCAGCCCTACTGACAATGCACCTGATGGCTGCGGAACGACTTGTCCGCCGCGAAACGCAGGGAGTCCACCCGCCCCGCCACGGGCACCAGCGTGAATTGGTTCAACAAGACGAAACCGACTCGCAGCTCGGGCTTGATCTCGGGCGGCGCCACCGGTTGCCTTGGGGCTGCGAGAAGCATGAACGCCTGTCTCCGGAAGAGTCGAAGGTAGCCTGCTCGTGCGATTCTACGGCTGTGCCCAGGTCCGACCTATCATACTTCGCACGATTTACAGAATATCCAGGACACTGGATGACAGGTGCCCGACGCAGAGCGACGGCGAACCGTCATGCCCCGACGGTGCCAGAGCGGAACCGTCTCGTGCAAGCAGGGCTGGCCGCCCCGCTCGCTAACCGCAGCCGACCAGCGTGCGCCTTACCTTGTCCAGCAGTTCGCCGATCTGAAATGGCTTGATCAACATGTCCATGCCCTCACCAAGGAAGGCCTGCCGGTCCAGGGCCGTTTCGGCATAACCGGTCATGAACAACACCGGCAGCCTCGCTCGATAGGTACGGGCATGATCGGCGAGCTCACGGCCGTTCATGTCGGGCAGACCGACATCGGTAAGCAGCAATTCGATGCTCGGATCATGCTCGAGCTGCTGCAGCGCCTGCTCGATGGTTTCCGCCTGGCTGCACCGGTAGCCGGCGTCGACCAGGACCTCGACCACCGACGTTCTCACCGACGCCATGTCCTCGACGATCAGTACATGTTCACCGGCACCGCGCTGGCCCGGCGGCAACGGCGTAGCCTTGGCCGCGGCCACGGCATCGCTGGCCGGCAGCATCAAGGTGACTTCCGTACCCTGCCGCGGCACGCTGCGGATGTTGGCGTGGCCACCGGACTGGCGGGTAAAGCCGTAGATGGTCGACAGCCCCAGGCCAGTGCCCTGGCCCAAGGGCTTGGTGGTGAAGAACGGATCGAACACCTTGTCGATCAGCGAAGGTTCGATGCCACTGCCGTCGTCACGCACCGAAACCGCGACATAAGGCCCGTCGGCCAGCTTGGGGTCGCCATGGGACCACGAGGCATAGGTCTTAACCCAGATATGCCCCCCCTGAGGCAAGGCATCGCGAGCGTTGATCACCAGATTCAGCACCGCGCTTTCGAGCTGGACCGGGTCTACCAGGGCGATGGCGGGCCGGTTGGCGAGCTCCAGGCGCAGAGTAATGCGCTCGCCGATGGTACGCGCCAGCAGCTCCTCCAGCGAGCGTACATGCTCGTTGACGTCCACCGGGCGGGTGTCGAGCGGCTGCTGGCGGGCGAATGCCAGCAACCGATGGGTCAGAGAGGCGGCGCTCATCGCTGAGCTCAAGGCGGCCTCGGCATAGCCCTGGACGCGTTCGGTACGGTTCTCGGCGACGCGTTTCTTGATCAGTTCGAGGCTAGTGATGATCCCGGTGAGGAGGTTGTTGAAATCGTGGGCGATCCCGCCGGTGAGACTGCCGAGGGCGTCCATCTTCTGCGCCTGCAGCAGTTGTGCCTCGGTACGCGCTCTTTCCGCGACCTCCTTGGCCAGCTGCGAATTGGCATTATCGAGCTTGGCCAGATGAGACCGCTCGCGGTGACGGTGTTCGGTGATGTCCTCGACGAAGACCAGGCTCAGCCCAGGGGTACGATACGGGGACAGCTGCCACTCGGTTTCGCGCAACTGGCCCTGTACCCGCAGGTTCAGGGTCGCCTTCCAGCGTTCGCCCTCGGCCAGGCGCAGGCGCAGTTCGCTGGTCACCTCGTCCTGGTCATCGGCCAGGCATTGCAGGATGCCCCCCGCTTCCAGATTGCCCTGGACCAGTCGAGAGAACGCATGATTGCACTCATGCACTCGCAGGTCGGCATCGAGTACGGCGATCGGGGCCGAGACATGGGTAAAGATTTCACGAAAACGCGCCTCGCTTTCGCGCAAGGCGTTTTCGCTGTCGCGCACGCGCATCAAGGTGCGCAGGGTGGCCAGCAAGACATCCGGATCGACCGGGTGGACCAGGTAGGCATCGGCGCCGGCATTGAGGCCGGTGATGATGTCGCCGGTCTGGATCGAAGCGGCCGATACATGGATGACCGGCAGCAAGGCGGTGCGAGGCGTGGCGCGCAGGGAGCGGACGATGTCGAACCCGCTCATATCGGGCAGGTTGACGTCCAGGATCAATGCATCGAAGGTCTCGGCGTGTATGAGCTCGAGCCCCTCCCCGCCGGTCCCGGCTTCCAGCACATCGTAGCCATGCCGCTCGAGGCGCCGACGCAGTGCATAGCGGGTAGCGACGTTGTCATCGACGATCAGCAGGCGCAGCTCACGATTCATCGGCAGGTTCCTGTGCAATGGCCAGAGGAATGAGCACATAGAAGGTCGAGCCGACACCTGGCTCGCTCTGGAAGCCGACTTCGCCGCCCAGCAGTACGGCAAAGCGTTTGCAGAGCGACAGGCCAAGTCCGGTGCCGCGCAGGCGTTTCTGCAATGGCGAGTCGACCTGGGAGAAGTCCTCGAACAGTGCACCGTGCAGCTCCGGCGCGATGCCGATGCCGGTATCGCTGACCGCGAAGCGCACCCGATCCGGGGTTTCCAGCACCACCGATACCCGCACCTCACCCCGGCTGGTGAACTTGAGGGCATTGGAAATGAAATTGCGCAGGATCTGCGCGAGTTTCTTGTCATCGGTGTAGAGACGCGGCAGCCCTTCGGGTTCTTCGAAGATCAGATCCACCGCGGTGACGTCGACGATCGGCCTGAACATGCCGCGCAAGGCTGCGAACAAGTCGAGCATGTCGAACCAGGCCGGCGAGATGGTGATCCGCCCCGCCTCGATCTTCGCCAGGTCCAGCAGGTCATCGACCATGTCGCCCAGTTCGCGCGTGGCCGTGCTGATGAACTGCACCTGCTTGTGTTGCTCCGGGCTCAACGGGCCATCCAGTTCATCGGCCAGCAGCCGGGTGATACTGAGTATCGAGCCCAACGGCGTGCGGAATTCATGACTCATGTAGGAAAGAAAACGACTCTTGAGGTCCGACGCCTGGCGCAACTCGTCGGCCTGGTTGTCGAGCTCGGCATAGAGGGCCAGGACGCCCTGGTTGGTCTCTTCGAGCTCTTCGCGCAAGGCACCGTTCTCGGTACGCAGCCGTTCGATCAAGGTTGCCTGCTCGCTGCTGGCCGGGAGGGATGACTCAGTCATGGAACGGCTCCAGATGGATGACCAGCACCGTGACGTCATCTCGTCCTCGACAGAAATCCCGGTGCAGGACGGTAGCGATCACGGCTGGATGACGTGACGCCAGGCCAGGGTAATCTTGAATTTTCCAACGCGATTGCAGACCGTCGCTGTACATGACCAACACACTGCCACTCACCTGAGCATAGTCGAACACTTGTGCCTTCCGGTACTGACCGCCCACGATGCCGGGATGCGATGCCAGCCCGCGCGAGCGCTCATGGTCGACCAGGCAGGCGCCGATATTGCCGACACCGGCGAAGCCGAGGGTGTCTTGGCGCCGATCGTATTGGGCGATGGCTACCGCCGCGCCGCGGGTGGCGCCCATAGCGTGATGCATGTCGGCGAGCAGGCTGACGGGATCGTCGAACGCAGAGGCTGCGAATACCGCGGCGCCCGCCTTGGCGGCCCGTTCTGCCTCGATACCGTGGCCGAGCCCATCGACCACCAGCGCGCTGAGCTCGCCATCGCGGATCGCCAAGTGCCAGGTATCGCCGCAGGCCGGGTCGTCATGCAAAGAGTGCTGGCTGATGCCGACCCGCAAGTCCGGCGCCTTGTCTTCGCGCGTATGGAACCGCGCCAGCACGACCGCCCCTTTCTCATCGGCATGCACGTCGAACACCTGCGCCTGGCGCGCAATGGCGCCCAGGCCGATGCCTTGAGTCCCACGGGATGAATAACCATCGGTCAGACAGGCCTGCAGGTCGAACCCCTGGGCCCTGTCCACCGCCAGCAACTCGATAGCGAAGCCTGTGGGACGGGGCAGCACGCGCAGGTGCAACTCGCCCCGTCCGGCATGCTTGAGCACATTGCTGGCCAGCTCGGTGGCGACCAGCGCCACTCGGCCGGCATCGCCCTCGTCGAAGCCATGCTCCTCGGCCAACTTCTGCGCCGTACGCCGCGCATGGCCGACCTGGCTGGAGTCATCGAGCCTGAGGACGTGGCTCAGGCGGGCACCGAAGTTCATGTCCATCGGGTGACCGTGATCCGCGTACCCTCGCCTGGAGCGGTATCCAACTCGAACTCGTCGACCAGCCGGCGCGCGCCGGTCAGGCCCAGGCCCAGGCCGCCGCCCGAGGTCCAGCCATCGGTCAGCGCCAACTTGATATCGGGAATGCCCGGTCCTTCGTCACGGAACACCAGACGCAGGCCGATCCGGCCAAAGTCATCGATGATTTCCCAATCCATGTCGCCCCCACCGCCGTAGACCACGGTGTTACGGGCCAGCTCGCTGACCGCCGTGACCATCTTGGTCAGGTCGACCAGGCGCATGCCACATTCCGTGGCGAGCTTGCGCGCGGTCTGGCGCGCCAGGACCACATCCTGCTCCACGCGAATGGGCTGAGTGCCGCTGCTGCGTACGTTCATCAGAGGCGTACCCGCTGTTCGAGCAGCTTCATGCCGCGCTCGACATCGAGTGCGGTACTGACGCCTGGCAGGTACAACCCCAGCTCCACCAGGGTGATCGCCACGGCAGGCTGCATACCGACCAGCACGGTCTCGGCGTCCATGATCTTCGACAGGCTGGAGATGGTGTCGATCATCCGGCCGATGAACGAGTCCACCATGTCCAGCGCGGTGATGTCGATCAGTACGCCGCGCGCGGAGGTCCGGCTGATGCGCTCGGTCAGATCGTCCTGCAACGTCAGGGCGAGTTGGTCGTACATGTCGACCTGGATGGTCACCAGCAGGAAGTCGCCCATCTTCAAGATGGGGATACGTTCCAAGGGTTACACCTTGGCCAGGCTGATGCCCAGCCGCGTCAATGCCAGCTTGAGGGCATCGGACAGATTGGCCTTGGTGACCAGGCCACCCAGATCCAGCCCCAGGTGCACGATGGTCTGGGCGATCTGCGGACGCACGCCGCTGATGATGCAGTCGGCGCCCATCAGGCGGATCGCGGTGACGGTCTTGAGCAGGTGCTGAGCCACCAGCGTGTCGACGGTCGGCACGCCGGTGATGTCGATGATGGCGATCTCGGAGCCGGTATCGACGATGCGCTGCAGCAGCGATTCCATGACCACCTGGCTGCGTTGCGAATCCAGGGTGCCGATCATCGGCAAGGCGAGGACGCCGTCCCACAACTTGACCACCGGGGTGGACAATTCCAGCAGCTCTTCCTGCTGGCGCTTGATCACCGCTTCGCGGGTCTTCTGGTAGGTACGGATAGTATGCATGGCGAAGCTGTCGAGCAGCTCGGAAACGCTAAGCAACTGCTCGGCAAGGCTCGCCGGTTGATCGCGGTAGTAGTCCTGAAGGACGGTGAACAGCGGGCCCTTGAGGGCAAAGATGAAATAAGCGGTCTGATGCGAATCGTAACCGAGCAGGGCACGACTGTTGGACAGGCCTTCGAGGAACCGGCGGGTGTCCGCCCAGCCCGGCGCGGCGATGTTGTTACCGCTGTCGTTGCGAATACCGTCGAGAATCAACCGCAGGAATTCCGCTGTCTGCTGCTGCACATCTTGCTCTTTCAGGTTGCGAGTAGCGCCATTGGCTTCCAGTGCACCGATCCAGTCACCCAGCAATTTCGACTGCTGGTTCTTGATCGCATCCAAGGTGCCGTCTTGCAGTGCTGCCATGTTCCTATCGCTCCTAGATCGAGAATGCGGGCGGTCCCCATGAGAATGGCCAACCCGCAAAGAATGACATTTGCCGCGTGAAATAGTTGTGCGCCCGGCGGCAGATAATTGCCTTGTGCCATCTACCCGAGCACGAGAAGTAGCGAAGTATGCCCGTTTTGAGTCGCCGGGTCCCGATCTTGAAAAACATCCCGATCACGGGGGGGTGCAGCCTGGCCTGGGCAACATTCCTGTCTTGCGCGCCTGGTCACAATGCTTGATCCCTGACGGTAGAACGTGGCATAGAACCTGGCAACGTTCATCCGCGCGGATGCCGTGGCGCCACGCCGCGGCGCACTGCGCCACTCAGGAGGTTTGTTTCATGACCAGCGCACCTTACACGCCCCCCCGGGTCTGGCAGAACGAGGCGCCATCGGGCGGCCATTTCTCGAGCATCAATCGTCCGATCGCCGGCCCTACCCACGACAAGAAGCTGCCCCAGGGCGAGCAGCCCTTGCAGCTCTACTCCCTGGCCACGCCCAACGGCGTCAAGGTCACCATCATGCTCGAGGAGCTGATCGCGCTAGGGCATGCCGGCGCGGAGTACGACGCCTGGCAGATCCGTATCGGTGAAGGCGACCAGTTCTCCAGTGGGTTCGTCGAGGTCAATCCGAACTCGAAGATCCCTGCCCTGCTCGATTGCAGCGAGCAGCCCGCGGTCCGGGTCTTCGAGTCCGGCTCGATCCTGGTGTACCTTGCGGAAAAGTTCGGCGAATTGTTGCCGACCGAGCGTGCGTCGCGCACCGAAACACTGAACTGGCTGTTCTGGCAGATGGGCTCGGCCCCCTACCTGGGCGGCGGCTTCGGTCACTTCTATGTCTACGCGCCGGAAAAGCTCGAGTACCCGATCAACCGCTTCACCATGGAAGCCAAGCGTCAGCTGGACGTGCTGGAGCGCCGTCTTGCCGTAAGCCCGTATCTGGCCGGCGATCATTACAGTATCGCCGACATCGCCGTGTGGCCCTGGTACGGACAACTGGTCCGCGGCAGCCTGTACGATGCTGCCGAGTTTCTCTCTGTCGAGGAGTATCCGAACCTTCGGCGCTGGGCCGACGAGATCGCCGAGCGCCCGGCGGTGCAACGTGGGACCCGCGTCAACCGGACCTGGGGCGAGGAAGCCAGCCAGGTACCGGAGCGGCACTCTTCGGCCGACCTCGACACCTGATGGCCGAGGTGCTCGACGCCCGAGCACCTGACCCTTGATCGGCGTGGGAGGTGAACTTCACCTCCCCTTCGCGCGTGTTGGCCGTTCCCCTGTCCGATGAGCTCGGTGCGCTATGCATTCATGCATCCATGCATTCAGCGAGTTCAGCCATGCCACCTCAGGTTTTTCCACGCTTCTTGATACACTCCGCGCCTTTCATTACCCACTTGCAATCACATGGTGGCCGCATGTTCGAAGTAACCGAGGTTTCCATCGCATCGCTGCGCGATGCGCTCGAATCCGGCCGCACCACAGCGGTCGAGCTGGTTCAGGCTTATCTGGCACGGATCGATGCCTATGACAGGATCGATACGCCCACCGCCCTCAATGCGGTAGTGGTACGCAACCCCGATGCGCTCAAGGAGGCCGCGGCCGCCGACGAGCGTCGCGCGCGAGGCGAACTGCTCGGTCCGCTGGATGGTATCCCCTATACCGCCAAGGACAGCTATCTGGTCAAGGGCCTGACCGCGGCATCCGGCAGCCCCGCGTTCGCCAAGCTGGTGGCCCAGCGTGACGCATTCACGATCGAGCGGCTGCGCGCGGGCGGGGCCATCTGCCTGGGCAAGACCAACATGCCGCCCATGGCCAACGGCGGTATGCAGCGAGGCGTCTATGGCCGCGCCGAAAGCCCGTACAACGCGCGCTACCTGACCGCGCCCTTCGCTTCGGGCTCGTCCAATGGCGCGGGCACCGCCACCGCCGCGAGCTTCTGCGCCTTCGGCCTGGCCGAAGAGACCTGGTCGAGCGGGCGCGGCCCGGCCTCGAACAACGGCCTGTGCGCCTATACCCCCTCGCGCGGGGTCATCTCCGTGCGTGGCAACTGGCCGCTCACGCCGACCATGGATGTGGTGGTGCCTTATGCGCGGACCATGGCGGACCTGCTCGAGATACTCGACGTCGTGGTCGCCGAGGACTCGAGCACGCGCGGCGACCTGTGGCGCCTGCAGCCCTGGGTACCTATCCCGAGCGTCGCCTCGGTCCGTCCCGAGTCCTACCTCGACCTCGCGGCGCGGGCCGACGCGCTGGCGGGCAGGCGTTTCGGCGTGCCACGCATGTACATCAATGCCGATCCCGATGCCGGCACCGCCGAAGCCCCTGGCATCGGAGGCCCGACCGGCCAGCGGATCGATACCCGCGCCAGCGTGATCGACCTCTGGCAGGCAGCCCGTCAAGCCCTGGAAGCCGCGGGCGCGGAAGTCGTCGAGGTGGACTTCCCGCTGGTCTCCAATTGCGAGGGCGACCGTCCCGGCGCCCCGACGGTGTATAACCGCGGGCTCGTGTCCGAGGAATTCCTGCACCATGAGCTGTGGGATCTCTCGGCCTGGGCGTTCGACGATTTCCTGCGGGCCAACGGTGACCCGGCGCTCAATCGTCTGGTAGATGTCGAAGGGCTGAAAATCTTCCCTCACGACCCTGGCACGCTACCCAACCGCGAGGGTGACCTGGCGGCGGGCATGGATGAATACGTACGCATGGCAGAGCGCGGCATCACTCCCTGGAGCGAAATCCCGACCCTGCCCGATGGCCTGCGCGGGCTGGAAAAGACGCGCAAGCTCGACCTCGAGGACTGGATGGACGGCCTTGGCCTCGACGCGGTGATCTTCCCGACGGTGGCCGATGTCGGTCCGGCGGACGCCGACGTCAACCCTGCCTCCGCAGATATCGCCTGGAGCAATGGCGTGTGGGTAGCCAACGGCAACCTTGCCATTCGCCACCTGGGCGTGCCGACCGTCACCGTGCCGATGGGCATCATGGCCGACATCGGCATGCCGGTGGGGCTGACCTTCGCCGGTCGCGCCTATGACGATTCCGCGCTGCTGCGATTCGCCGCGGCGTTCGAGTCCACCGGCCCGCGTCGCGCCATCCCTCCGCGCACGCCACCACTTGAAGGCAGTCGTACGGCAGAGTAACGGACTGTCGCCCTGCGAGCGTTGAACGACAACGCTCGCAGCCTTACTCCAGCAACCGCACCAGACGTGGAATCAGCGCGTCCTGCGCGCACTCCAACAACGCCACGGTCACCGGCAGCTTGAAACGTCGCGGCCCCGCGCTGCCCGGATTGAGAAACAGCCGCTCGCCTTGCCAGTCGATGCGGGGCTTGTGGGAGTGCCCGGTAATCACGATGGCGATGTCGTCGAGATCGGCGGGCACATCGGCGATGTCATGAACCAGCAGGACTCGCCGGCCGGCCATCTCGAAGCGCGATAAATCAGGGATATCCCGCGCCCAGGAAGCCGCAAGGTCATTGTTGCCACGCACCACCTGAACCGGCGCCAGTGCCGTCAGCTGCTCGAGTATCTCGGGTTTGCCGATGTCACCCGCATGGATGATCAATTCACTGCCTTCCAGGGCTGCGAGGGCTTCAGGACGCAGCAGGCCATGGGTATCGGAGATCACGCCGACCTTCATTAAGGGTGCGGTCCTAGTGGAAGTTCGATGAAAGTAACCGGTAGCCGTGAAAACGGGCGCTGTGATCGATGCTTGCCAGTCAAGGTCAAGGATTCGATTCAGATGCTGAAACCAACAGGCCAATTTTCGATTTTCTGTGAAGCGGCTGGCCTCGTCGCGGGACAAGCCCGCTCACCACCCGAATATGCCTCCAATGCACCGCGTACCCGGTGGCGAGCGGGCTTGCCCCGCGACGAGGCCAGCCACTTCACAAAAGATTTCCAAGCCGGCGGTAGGCTTGAGCATCAGAAAACAGGATGTCTTTTCTTGACTGCCTCGCATTGAAGGCTTGGGCTACATGCAAGTACCTGACGGCCCATGCTCAATGCATCCTTGCAATATGAAAGGCCCGACACGCGGCACGGGCCTTTCAGGGCATGGTACAAGCCGAATCAGTGATCCATCTCGTCCTTGGTGATCTTGCCGGTAAGAGGATCGACATGGAACTCGTACTTCATGCCATCGGCCTTCGTGCCCTCGCCTTCCCAATGACCGTCGTCGGCTTCGATCTTGGTGATCTGGGTATAACCGGCTGCCTTGAGCGTGGCTTCGGCCTGGTCCTTGGTAACCTTCCAATCCGCGCCAGGCTGATCGGCCCAGGCGGTGGATGCGCCCATGGCACCTACGATGGCGAGACCGGCGAACAGTCGGGTGATTGCTTTCATGCTGGATATCCTTATTGACGTAAAGGTAGAACGTAAGACTTTTCCCGTCACGGGATGGTTCAGTCCTTGTGCAGCGCCTCCTCGCGATGCATCGCCCTATGCCCGGTCTTGTCGCTCTCGACCTCGTACTGCGGCTCCTCCTTGGAGCAGTGCCGCTGACGGCCCATGAACTCGACATCCTGGGTATGAACCTGGGTCACCTTGCCGTGGATCACCCCGGCTTCGGCGTTCCAGCGCACGTGATCGCCCTTCTTGAACTTGTTGCTCATCGCAGTCTCCTCGCCCCCGCGGGGCCGTGATCGAGAACGTCATATTTCTCTGTTCAACTGAGACTTGCGACAGCCCGAAGATTCCAACCGATCGACCTGGCCAGTCACGTGCCGCGAGTCCATGATCCGATTCAGCGAAGCTGTCCGATCATGACTTGGACGAAATGCCGCCTGTGCCCTTTCGTCCCGCAGCAAGTGAAGGCACAATGCGTGTCTTTTTTTTGGCCAGCCGGGCCGGAGGCCTACGAATGATCAAGACGCCGTGCTACCTCATCGACAAGCAAAAGCTGCTGGGCAACATGGAAAAGATTGCCTACATGCGCGAAAAGTCCGGAGCCAAGGCCCTGCTGGCGCTCAAGTGCTTCGCCACCTGGTCGGTATTCGACCTGATGCAGCAATACATGGATGGCACCACCTCTTCGTCGCTCTACGAGCTCAAGCTCGGCCGCCAGAAGTTCGCCGGCGAGACCCACGCCTACAGCGTCGCCTGGGCCGATGACGAGGTCGAGGAGATGCTCGACAACTGCGACAAGATCATCTTCAACTCCATCGGTCAGTTGCAGCGCTTCGCCGAAGCTTCCGCGGGCAAGGTCCGTGGCCTGCGCGTCAATCCTCAGGTGAGCAGCTCGGACTATCTGCTGGCGGATCCCGCGCGCCCGTTCAGCCGCCTGGGCGAGTGGGATCCGGAAAAGATCGAGCAGGTCATCGACCGGATTTCCGGGTTCATGTTCCACAACAACTGCGAGAACGGCGACTTCAACCTGTTCGATCAGATGCTGGGTCACATCGAGGAACGCTTCGGCCACCTGCTGCACAAGGTCGAGTGGGTCAGCCTGGGCGGTGGTATCCACTTCACCGGCGAAGGCTACGCGCTGGACGAATTCTGCGCGCGCCTGAAGGCCTTCTCCGAGAAATACAGCGTGCAGGTCTACCTGGAGCCCGGCGAAGCCGCCATCACCCAGAGCGCCTCGCTGGAAGTCACCGTGCTCGACACCCTGTTCAACGGCAAGCACCTGGCCGTGGTGGACAGCTCCATCGAAGCGCATATGCTCGATCTGCTGATCTATCGCCTCGACGCCAAGATGGCGCCCAACGACGGCGCGCACACCTACATGGTCTGTGGCAAGTCGTGCCTGGCGGGCGACATCTTTGGCGAATACACATTCGATCAACCGCTGGCCATCGGCGATCGGCTCTCGTTCGTCGACGCCGCGGGCTACACCATGGTCAAGAAAAACTGGTTCAACGGCTTGAAGATGCCGTCCATCGCGATCAAGCAGCTCGACGGCAGCGTCGAGGTGGTTCGCGAGTTCGGTTTCCAAGACTACCTGTCCAGCCTGTCCTGAGCTGGCCAATCAAGGAGAAAGTAAGAAATTGAAGAAGAACGTTCTTATCATTGGTGCAGGAGGTGTCGCCAAGGTGGTGGCCCACAAGTGCGCGCAGCATAACGACGAGCTCGGTCGTATTGCCATTGCGTCGCGGAACATCTCCAAATGCCAGGCCATCATCGACAGCGTCAAGGCCAAGGGCAGCCTCAAGCAGCCCGCCGACATCCAGGCCTTTGCGCTCAATGCCCTCGATGTCGAGGCGACCAAGACGCTGATCCGCGAAACCGAGTCGCAGATCGTGATCAACGTGGGTTCCGCCTTCCTCAACATGTCGGTGCTGCGTGCCTGCATCGATACCGGCGCTGCCTATCTGGACACCGCCATCCACGAAGAACCGGGCAAGATCTGCGAAACGCCCCCTTGGTACGGCAACTACGAGTGGAAACACCTCGAGGAATGCCAGCAGAAGAATGTCACCGCCATCCTCGGCGTGGGCTTCGATCCAGGTGTGGTCAATGCCTATGCGGCCTTGGCGCAACAGCAGCATTTCGACCGTATTGATTCGATCGACATCCTCGATGTCAATGCGGGCTCCCATGGCAAGTATTTCGCCACCAATTTCGATCCGGAAATCAATTTCCGCGAATTCACCGGGCAGGTCTGGAGCTGGCAGGAAAGCCAGTGGACCAGCAATACCATGTTCGAGGTCAAGCGTACCGATGACCTGCCGGTGGTGGGCTCGCAGAACCTGTACCTCACCGGTCACGATGAAGTGCACTCGCTGTCGAAGAACCTGGACGTGCCGAACGTGCGTTTCTGGATGAGTTTCGGCGAGCACTACATCAACGTCTTCACCGTATTGAAGAACCTGGGCCTGCTCTCCGAGCAGCCGGTCAAGACCGCCGAAGGCCTGGAAGTGGTGCCGCTTAAGGTGGTCAAGGCCGTGCTGCCCGACCCTTCGTCCCTGGCCCCCGGCTATACCGGCAAGACCTGCATCGGTGACCTGGTCAAGGGCACCAAGGACGGCCAGCCGCGTGAAGTCTTCATCTATAACGTGGCCGACCATGAAGAGGCCTACGCCGAGACCGATAGCCAAGGTATCTCCTACACCGCCGGCGTGCCGCCGGTAGCCGCGGCGCTGCTGGTCGCGCGTGGCGAGTGGGATGTACAACGCATGGTCAACGTCGAGGAGCTGCCTGCGGAGCCGTTCCTCAAGGCGCTGGACGTGATGGGCCTGCCGACACGCATCAAGGACGAGCACGGCGACCGTCCCTGGGACGCTCAAGCGTAAGCGTCCCTGACACGAGGTGCGCCAGGCCGCGCACCTCGCTGTTCACACCACTACTTGCGCGCGTCCAGAATCAGGTTGAACGGCGTCTGCGCCGCGCGCCGGAACCGCGTGAACCCCACCTCCTCGAACACTTTCCGAAGCCGTGCCTCCCCGGCTTGTGCCCCCAGTCCCAGCCCGACTTCCTGGGACAGCGAATTGGGTGTGCCGATGAACGTCGATGCCGCGTAGAACAGGGTCCCGCCGGGATTGATGTTCTCGTCCAGCGAATCCAGCGCGAACGGCTCCACCCTCAGGACCGTGCCATCGGCCTTGAGCGTCGAGTAGGCATACCGTGCGGCCCCGACCGGATCGCCCATATCATGCAGGCAGTCCAAGTAGCGGATCAGGTCGAAATACTCATCGGGATAGTCCTTGGCCGTGGCCTGCCGGAAGCTCGCCTGCGCCGACACCCCGGCGTCACTGGCAAGCGTCGCCCCGGCGCCCATGCCGGACACCAGCTTGCCCATGAATTCGTGAAGTCTGCTTTCGTCCATGACGTGCCCTCCCGCGAGAAGGCCACTGTCGGTACCGCGACATTCTGCCCGAAAGCTACAGGCGGTGGTCGATTGGATGATGCGCGAGGCCGGCGACAGGAGCATCGCGGCCAGACTTTTCGCCGGGTTGAGCCTAGTGCGCTGCTGTCGGTTCGCACGGGCTGGCCGACGAACGCTCGATCGGCGATTCGAGCCGGGAAAGCTTAGAAGAAACGCCCGAGGGCGGGTGCCAGGGCCTTGCGCGCCTGGCACCCATGAGTAGGCTAGCGACTGCTGCTACCCCCGCTGTTGCGCCCACCGCCTCGACTTTGTTGTCCCCCGGCGCGACCGGCCTCCGATGCGCGCTGACGGTCATTGGCGAAATTGCCACCCGAATTCTGCCCACCTTTGCGGCCCGCTTCGGAGGCGCGCTCGCGGTCATTGGCGAAATTGCCGGAATTGGTCTGCGGATTGCCGCCTTGCTTGCCGGTCTTGCGTTGGTCGTCGCTCATGATCTTTCACCTCATGTCGTGGAAGGGCACAGGAAAGTCTATGCCTGTACTCCGAGTGACAGGGCGGCGATAAATGCGAACGGCAATCAGATAGACCGACGAAACGCTCTAATTCAAGCGGTGCAAGTCACTGGGGCACCAGTTTTCATTGCATGGGATATATCAGGATTTCAACCCCGCCGCCTGCTCGACCAGCAATTGCCAGTTTCGCGCTTCCTGCCAGTCCGAGGCAAAGGGCAATTGAACCCAGTAAGGGGTCTGTCCAGCGTTCTGCAATTGAACGTGCAAGCTGCACGTGCGCGCCGTGCTGCTGCTCGTGGTGGTCGTGGAACGCGAGCTGCCCTTGCCGATCATGCCAAGATTGGCGGTCAGCGCGTACACGTTGCGACGGCCATGCTTGGTGGTGGTTTGCGTAGTGGAGTTGGTGATGGTCCGCTCGTCCACTCGTACCTGTTTGACTACCCGTTGGGCATCCATCAAGGCATGACGATCACCGATTTCGGGGCCCAGCACATAGAGCATCCGACTCTCGGAGAACACCGCCAGCATGCGACCGCCGCGACAGATCCAGCGATAGGGCCCCAGCGCCTGGTCGGCCAGGAATGCCTTGCCCGCTTCCATGCGTGCGGCATCGACATGACGACGCGCCTGATCCGCCGCTCGCTGGCGGGGATACCACAGCAATGACACCGGCAGATAGACCAGCCACAGAAGGCACCAGATCAATACGGCATAGATAGGCCCACCGATGTAATGCCCCTGCCAGATCCATTTGAGCAACAAGTACCCGCAGAACAGCGCCTGAACCGCCATGAACAGCTGGGTAACCCGCCGTTTGGACTGTTGCAGGCGAACTTGCGCCTGTCGCGCATGTTCAAGCGCTTGCGCAAGAGAAGCTGGGGTGGCCGTGAAGGTGGTATCGGGGATGGCGGAGGGTTGTTGAAGCGACATAGGGCATCCTGCACAAGTAGACAATGCACCGCTGCGGGCACGACGGCCCGCGAGTATACCCCGCGGCACACCTGGCTTCGATCCACTCCCTTCCGAATGCGGGCCCGAGCGCTGGACCGGTTACCGGCCGAGGCCGACACGCGGGGCTACACTCCATCCACCGCGCCTGATCCTGGAGAACCGACATGACGCCCAAGAACACGATATGTCTCTGGTACGACGGCACCGCGCTGGAAGCCGCGACCTTCTACGCCGCCACCTTACCGGACAGCACCGTCGATGCGGTCCATCACGCTCCTGGCGACTTTCCGGCCGGCAAGCGGGGCGATGTACTGACCGTGCAGTTTACGGTGATGGGTATCCCCTGCCTTGGCCTGAACGGCGGCCCGATGTTTACCCACAATGAAGCCTTCTCGTTCCAGGTAGCCACCGACGACCAGGCCGAGACCGATCGCCTGTGGGACGCCATAGTGGGCAACGACGGCGAGGAAAGCGCTTGCGGTTGGTGCAAGGACAAATGGGGGTTGTCGTGGCAGATTACCCCGCGCGTATTGACGGAGGCGATAACCCATCCCGATGCGGCGGCCGCCGAGCGCGCGTTCGAGGCGATGATGCGGATGCGCAAGATCGATATTGCGGCGATCGAGGCAGCGTTGAAGGGCTGAAGGGAGTGCTGGCCAGAGGTTGGGTTGAGGGCATGTATAACCACGGCTAATGGGCTGGCTGATCGATTGCATTGTCAGGCGAGTCCTTCGGCCTCGATTCGCGGGCAAGCCCGCTCCCACAAGTTGAGCGATAAACTTAGGGGGCTGCGCACTGGCGCTGAATTGGAAAAGCACGTTCTCCCTGTGGGAGCGGGCTTGCCCGCGAATCGAGGCCGAAGGACTCGCCTGGCAATGCACCCTCACCCCCTACGATCGCCGTGGAAACGCTGGACCAGCCGCGCGCGCCCCCACGGTTTCCTGCAGTCTGCGCACGTGTCCTATATCCTGACTTCCGGCCTCCCCTTCAAACCAGCCTCAGGAGTTGGAAATGTCCACCAACATCTTCCGCGACGCCATCCCCTCAGACGCCCCGCGCTGCTATCAGATCGAAACCACCGCCTACGATGGCGATGAAGCCGCGACCCTGGAAGAGATCGCGACACGCATCGCCCTGTACCCGCAAGGCTTTCTGGTCATGGAAAATGCCGAGGGAATCATCGGCTTCATCAACAGCGGTTGCGCCCATGAAGTGGCCATGTCGGATGAGGCCTTCAAGGAGCTGATCGGGCATTCGGCCGATGCGCCCAACGTGGTGATCATGTCGGTGGTGGTCGACCCCGTCGAGCAGGGCAAGGGCCATGCGAAGTCATTGATGCAGACCTTTGTCCAACGCATGAGGGCCATGGACAAGAAGACGATCCACCTGATGTGCAAGGAGCGGCATGTGCCGCTTTACGAACGAATGGGCTATCGCTACGTTCGACCGTCGAACTCCGATCACGGCGGGATGGCCTGGCACGAGATGGTCATGGACCTGTAGGGGCTTTCCCCTCGCCGCCCTCCATCATTGCGCACCTTGAGCCAACTGGAGGGTGACGCCTCCAGCAGGTGACGGCAGATCGATCATGAAATTATTGTACATCAATGAATTTTTGTCGCTTTCGCAGATCTTTACCCTACCTTTCCAGGCCGCTGGCCGAGCAGTGGCGCGTGGATTCATTGCCGGTCAGCGTCCGCTTCGAGCATCGGCGCTGGCCCGAGACAAGCGGGTAGCCCCCGCGCGAGGGCTGGTTCGGACAGTCCCTTTACAAGGGGGCTGCCCACGCTGGCTCGACGCCGATCAGCCACCCTCCGCTGTGTACCGTCCTCCCACCAGCCAAGGAACTCGACGGCGGCAGCGCCTGACTAAGCTGATGTCATTCGCCCATAGGCCGACCCACGCCTTCCGGCCACGCAGCCCCGTCCGCAGTGCATGAATCAGGGTACAGGCCCGCGCAACCCCTGGCGGGTAGCCGATGCAAGCCGACGGGGCCCGCCGCCGCAGACAAGGAAAGCAGCATGCCGTCAAAGCCCGAAACCGCCTCTACCTCTCCACTGCCGGAGGGCACCGGCTTCGTCAGGGTACGTGGCGCTCGCGAACACAACCTCAAGAACGTCGATGTCGATATTCCACGCGATGCCCTGGTGGTATTCACCGGCGTATCCGGGTCCGGTAAATCCTCGCTGGCGTTCTCGACCCTGTACGCCGAGGCGCAGCGCCGTTATTTCGAGTCGGTGGCGCCCTACGCGCGGCGCCTGATCGATCAGGTAGGCGTGCCGGACGTGGACGCCATCGAAGGCCTGCCTCCGGCGGTGGCCCTGCAGCAGCAGCGCGGCAGCCCCAGCGCGCGCTCCTCGGTCGGCAGCGTCACTACCCTGTCGAGCCTGATTCGCATGCTGTACTCGCGTGCCGGCAGCTATCCGGCCGAGCAGCCCATGCTCTACGCCGAAGATTTCTCGCCCAATACGCCCCAGGGCGCGTGCCCCGAATGCCATGGCCTGGGCCGAGTGTACGAGGTGACCGAGGCGTCCATGGTGCCCGATCCTTCCCTGACCCTACGCGAACGCGCGGTGGCGGCGTGGCCCATGGCCTGGCAGGGGCAGAACCTGCGTGACATCCTGGTGACCCTGGGCTACGACGTCGATATCCCCTGGCGCGACCTTCCGAAGAAACAGCGCGACTGGATCCTGTTCACCGAAGAGACACCCACCGTGCCGGTCTACGCCGGGTTGACGCCCGAGCAGACCCGCGCGGCCCTCAAGCGCAAGCTGGAGCCGAGCTACCAAGGCACTTTCAGCGGCGCCCGGCGCTACGTGTTGCACACGTTCATGCAGTCGCAGAGCGCGCAGATGCGCAAGCGCGTCTCGCAGTACATGCGCGCCAGCCCCTGCCCTCTGTGCGAGGGCAAGCGCCTCAAGCGCCAAGCCTTGACGGTGACCTTCGCCGGCCTGGACATCGCCGAGCTGTCGCACATGCCGCTGCTGGAACTGGCCGAGGTGCTCAAAGGAGTCGTCGCGGCGGACTATCTCGACCAGGCCGAGGAGCCCGGCGAGGTACTGACCCACCAGCAAACCCGGGAAGCTCGCCGGCAACGTGCCGCCAAGGGCGACAATCCCCATAGCGGCGGTCCCGATGCGCGTCACACGCATAATCTGTCCGTGGAAAAGCGCCTCGCCGCGCAACGGATCGGCAATGAACTGCTGGAACGCATCATCACCCTCATCGACCTTGGCCTTGGCTACCTTGCCCTGGAGCGCAGCACCCCGACCCTGTCCTCCGGCGAGCTGCAGCGGCTGCGCCTGGCCACCCAGCTCAACTCCCAGCTGTTCGGCGTGATCTACGTGCTGGACGAGCCTTCGGCGGGCCTGCACCCGGCCGACAGCGAAGCCCTGTTCGTTGCCCTGCAGCGGCTCAAGGCCGCGGGCAACTCGCTGTTCGTGGTCGAGCACGACCTGGACACCATGCGCCGGGCGGACTGGTTGATCGATGTCGGCCCGGCGGCCGGCGAGCGCGGTGGCCGAGTGCTCTACAGCGGTCCGCCGGCGGGCCTTGCACTGGTCACCGAATCGCAGACCCGCGCCTACCTCTTCGCCGAGCAGGCCCCTGTCTCGCGAACCCCACGGCAACCCCGTGACTGGCTGCGTCTGGAAGGCATCACGCGCAACAACCTGGACAACCTCGCCGCGGCATTTCCCTTGGGCTGCTTCACCGCCGTGACCGGGATCTCCGGCTCGGGCAAGTCCAGCCTCGTCAGCCAGGCCTTGCTCGACCTGGTGGGCGGCCACCTGGGTCGACCAGGCAACGACGCCGATACCGACGAGCAGAGCCTGGAGGACGAACCGGCGCAAACCAGCGGCGGCCATGTAAGCGCCGGCCTGGAGGCCATCAAGCGGCTGGTGCAAGTCGATCAGAAGCCCATCGGCCGCACGCCGCGGTCCAACCTGGCGACCTACACCGGCCTGTTCGATCACGTGCGCAAACTGTTTGCCGCGACCGAGCAGGCACGGGCGCTGGGCTTCGACGCGGGGCGGTTTTCCTTCAACGTGGCCAAGGGCCGCTGCGAGACCTGCGAAGGCGAAGGTTTCGTGAGCGTCGAGCTGTTGTTCATGCCCAGCGTATACGCGCCCTGCCCCACCTGCCATGGCGCCCGCTACAACCCGCAGACCTTGTCGGTGACCTGGCAAGGGCTGACCATCGCCCAGGTGCTTCAACTCACCGTCGAACAGGCGCTCGAGGCGTTTGCCGAACAACCCGCGCCGAGGCGTTCCTTGCAAGTGCTGCAGGATATCGGTCTGGGTTACCTGCGCCTGGGACAACCGGCGACGGAGCTGTCAGGTGGCGAAGCGCAACGCATCAAGCTGGCCACCGAGCTGCAACGCATCGCTCGCGGGACGACCTTGTACGTGCTGGACGAGCCGACCAACGGGCTGCACCCGCAGGATATCGACAGGCTGTTGGCGCAGCTGAACCGGCTGGTCGACGCTGGCCACACGGTGGTGGTGGTCGAACACGACATGCGGGTGGTGGCACAAAGCGACTGGGTGATCGATATCGGGCCGGGCGCGGGCAACGCGGGCGGGAAAGTGGTCGCCTGCGGGACGCCCGACGCTGTCGCCAGGAGCACGGAAAGTCGCACGGCCCGTTACCTCGCCCAGGCACTCTGAAACCTGAAAGGGCTGATCGCGTTGTCAGCCCCGTTCAGACAACGCCGGTCGGCCCTTCGATAACCTGGCGCACCTTCCTGACCAGGTCGCTGGGAACATAAGGCTTGGCGATGACATCGAACTCGCTGCCACCGGCATCGGTGCGCTCGAGCGAGCTTTCCGCATAGCCGGTAGTGAGCAACACCTTGAGGTCCGGCTTTCGGCGCCGCGCTTCGCGGGCCAGCATCACACCATTCATGCCACCCGGCATGATCACGTCCGTGAACAGCAGGCTGTAGTCCTTGCACTCCAGCATCTTCAGGGCTTCACGCGCATCCCTGGCGATTTCGGCGACATAGCCGTAGTCCTCGAGGACCAGCTTCGCCAGTTCCGCTACATCCAGCCGGTCCTCGACGACCAGGATGCGCTCGGTGCCGCTACGCTCGCTGGCTCTTTCCTTGGAGGGGTGATGGAGTATCTGGCTATCGTCGGCGGGGAAATACAGGCGCAGCGTCGTACCGACGCCCTCCTCGGAAGCGATGCGCGCGGTGCCGCCGGATTGCTTGACGAACCCGTACACCATGGACAAACCGAGCCCGGAGCCTTTCCCTTCGTCCTTGGTGGTGAAGAACGGGTCCATCACGCGCGTGCGGATACTGTCAGGCATGCCGATACCGTTGTCGGTGAACGCGATACTGACGTAGCGGCCAGGGACCAGGCCGTCATAGGACAGGCCGTGGTCCTCGACCACCACATTGCGCGTATCGATATGCACGGCGGCATGCGCCCTGCCTTCCAGCGCATCCCGCGCATTGATGAGGATGTTGAGGAATGCCACTTCGGCCTGCGTCGGGTCGATGCGGCAATTCCACAGTGACTCCTCGAGCCTCAGTTGCAGGCTGGTCTGTCCCAGGGTGCGCTCGCCCAGCTCCTGGAACGCTCGGACCAGGCCGTTGAGATTGAGGACACGGCCTTCGAGTTTCTGCTTGCGGGAAAACGCCAGCAGTTGCTGGGTGAGCGTAGCAGCGCGATCGGCGGCATTACGGGCATTGCGTACGCTGCGGCGGATACGTTCCGGGTCCGAGTCTGGCTTGGAAGTGGCCCGATCGAGAACGTCCAGGTAACCGATCATGACCTGGAGCAGATTGTTGAAATCATGCGCGATCCCACCCGTCAGCTGACCCAGGGCTTCCATCTTCTGCGCCTGGTGCAGCGCCTCCTCGGCGTCGCGGCGGCGGCTGACATCGAGCTGGGAAGCGAAGAAATAGATCAGCTCTCCGGCATCGTTGTAGACCGGAGAGACGAACAGCGCATTCCAGAACGTGGAGCCGTCCTTGCGATAGTTGATGATCTCGACCGCCAGCTCCTGCTCGCTGGCGATCGCTTCGCGCACTTGTGAAATGACTGCCTGATCCGTTTCGGGGCCTTGCAGGAAGCGGCAATTGTGCCCCAGGATTTCCTCGACGGCATAGCCTGTCATCTCGAGGAACGCCTGGTTGGCGAAAATGATGGGGTTATCGTCGCGCTTGGGATCGGTGACGATCATGGGCATGCGAGTCGTTTCAACGGCGGCAAAAAAGATGTTCTTGCCAGAGCCGGAGATGTCGCCGGAAGAGGCATTATCAACACGAAAATTCTGCTTACCGCTGTTTGGCATCGCTTGACCTAACTGAGGAGTAACGGTCGGCCATACGGCAAACCCGTGCACGGTTCGAGCGGTCGAACCTTGTAAAGTTCTACGTCTCGATAATTTTGTACAGGATTTTATTTCACTTTGCCATTACTGCCAGCGGTTTCCCTCGGATTTCAAAAAATCCACGCTCCCCTGGTGTGGCTTATCGCCACGTCAGGGGAGCGGTTTTCAAGCAGGTAAGTGGGGCACTGCGTCCATCAACTTTTCCAAGCTGATCGGTAGATCGCGCACCCGCTTGCCAGTGGCGTGATAGACCGCGTTGGCCACTGCGGCGGCGAGCCCGGTCACGCCGATCTCACCGATTCCGCGGGCGCCGAATTCGTTGAGTTTGTAGTCCGGATAATCGAGCAGGATCACGTCGATGTCCGGCTGGTCGGCATGCACGGGGACTACATACTCCGCGTAGTTGTTGTTTACCGGCATGGCGTCACGCTCGTCATAGTCGGTGCTTTCGAACAACGCCATGCCGATAGCCATGACAATGGCCCCTTCGACCTGGTTGCGCGCCGTCCTGGCATTGATGATCTTGCCCACGTCGATCGCACTGACCACGCGCGATACCCGCAGTCTTGAAATGCCGGGGTCCCAGCGTACCTCCACGAAGTGGGCCCCGAAGGAGCTGAACGCGTGCTTGCCTGCCTCGGCCATGCCCGTACGGGCCTCGCCGTCGGCGCTGGCGACCTTGAGACGGTTCAGCACCTCGGCGAAGGCCAGGCGGGTATCGCCCTGCTCCAGTTGGCCGTCGACCACCTTGATCTCTGTCGGCTTGGCACCTTTGAGGCCACCCTCCGCGGTGGCGGCAAAGCCCTTGAGCTGCTCCAGGGCCATGCGCGTCGCCTCGGCCACGGCCGGCAGGACGCTCGCGGTCAGCCACGAACCGCCGGAAACCGGCGCTGGCGGAAAGCTCGAATTGCCCAGGTGCACCGTGATCTTCTCCAGAGGCAGCCCGGTGAGTTCGCTGACACACTGGCCGATCACCGTGTAGGTGCCGGTGCCGATATCCTGGGCACCGCAGAACACCTCGGCGCGACCGTCGGATTTGAGCGACACGCGTGCCTGCGCGGGTGTGCGCAAGGCATCCCAGTTGCACTGCGCCATGCCGTAGCCGATCACCTCGTGACCCTCGTGCATGCTGCCGATGCCCGGGCTGCGCTTGTCCCAGCCAAATCGCCTGGCACCCTGCTCCAGTGCTTCGCGCAGATGGTTGCTGGACCAGGGCAGCTTCTCCTGCTCGTTCTGCTCGGCGTAGTTGAGCCGGCGGAAGGCGAGCGGGTCCAGACCGCATTTCTCGGCCAGTTCGTCGATCGCCGACTCCAGCGCGAACAGGCCCGGCGCCGCGCCCGGCGCGCGCATCGATGTCGGCGCGCCGCGATTGACCTGCACGGTGCCGTGGGTGATCTCGACATTGGCGCAGGAATACAGGCTGGCGCTCATGCCGCCGCAATTCTCGACGTACTGGTCGCCGAAGCCGGTGGTGTTCAGCGACTCGTGGCGCAGAGAAACCAGCTTGCCTTCTGCGTCGGCCGCCAGGCGCATGCGTTGTTGCGTCTGCGGACGATGCCCGGTGGTGGTGAACATCTGCGCTCGCGGCACCACCAGTTGCACCGGCCGGCCGACCACCTTGGCGGCGGCGCAGGCAGCCACCGAATGCGGCCACATCCACAACTTGCTACCGAAGCCCGAGCCGATATAGGGCGCGCGAACCTCCACCCGCTCGGTGGGCAGGCCGAAGGCCTGGGCCAGGGTATTGCGGTGCACGACCACCGACTGGGTGGACTCGTACACCACGAGCCTGCCGCCCTCCCACATCGCCACGGTGGCATGCATTTCCATCGGGTTGTGCGTCTCGACGGGCGTGGTGTAGGTGGCATCCAGGGTCTGCGCGCCTCCCTTGAAACCTGCCTCCGGGTCGCCGCGCTTGTGGCCCTGACCTCCATCGCCGGGCGCTCGTTGCTTCAGCCCTTGCTGAAGCGTGGCGATTGCCGGTGTGCTGGTATAGCCGACCTTGACCTTGTAGGCCGCCTCGCGGGCGTGTTCGAAGGTGTCGGCCACCACCAGGGCGACGAACTGCCCGGCGTAACGGATCACGTTGTCCTCGAAAGGCAGGCGCTTTTCGTCCGTGCGCGAGCCAGTCAGCACGCCCGCCAGGGAAAACGGCACGGGCGAGGTATGGAACGCCTGTGGGAAATTACCGTGATGAAGAATGTCGATGACACCAGTCGAACGGCGCGCGGCGTCGATATCCAGTTTGCTTATCGTGCCGCTGGCCACCGTGCTGTAGACGCCATAAGCGAAGACCATGCCGGACGGATGCTGATCGGCGGCATAGTGCGCCCCACCCGTGACCTTCAATCGACCGTCGATACGCCGCGGGGATGCCCCCATCATTGAATCGCTCATGCCACACCTCCCATGGTCAGGGTAGTGAGAGTACGCACTATCGCCTGCTGGCCGAGCGGGATCTTGTAGGCGTTATGTGAGTAAGGCACCGCTCCTTGCAGGGCCAGCGCCGCCGCCTGGGCGAAGCGTTCCGGCGAGGCGGTGGCGCCCCGCAGCGCGCCTTCGGCATCGAGCGCGCGCCACGGCTTGGTCGCCACGCCCCCGAGCGCGATGCGGGCCTCGCGGATGACCTGGCCCTCCAGAACCAGGATGACCGCGCTGGACGCCAGGGCGAACTGGTAGGACGCTCGGTCGCGCAGCTTCAGATAGGCGCTGGTACTGCCTGGAAGCGGCGCGTTCAGCGTGACGTGGGTGATCAGCTCGCCGGCCTCCAGGGCATGTTCCTTCCAGGGCGTGGTGCCCGGCAGCAGGTGGAAGTCCTGAAAGTCGATCTCGCGTCGGCCCGACGGGCCCTGCACCTGCACGGTGGCGCCGATCGCCGCCATGGCGACGCACATATCCGAAGGGTGGCTGGCGATGCATTGATCGCTGGTGCCAAGCACGGCATGCACGCTGCGGTTGTGCCCGCCGATGGCCGCGCACCCCGACCCTGGCGCACGCTTGTTGCAGGCCGACACGCCATCACGGAAGTAATTGCAACGCACCCGCTGCATGAGGTTGCCGGCCGTGGTCGCCTTGTTGCGCAACTGAGTAGTCGCGCCCGACAACAACGCCTGGGAAAGCACCGGGTAATCGCGCTTGATCAGCGGATGATGGGCCAGCTGGGTATTGGTGACCATGGCGCCGATGCGCGTGCGCCCGTCGTTCAGGGTTTCGATCTGGTCAAGGCCCAGGGCATGCACGTCCACGACCCGATCGGGCTGCATCACGTCGAGCTTGACCAGGTCCAGCAAGGTGGTGCCGCCGGCGAGGAAAGCGCTGGCCTTGTCCTGGGCGTGCGTGGCGACGGCCTGCTCGGGGCTGGTGGCACGGGTATATTCCAGGGCTCTCATCAGCGGGCTCCTTCAACTTTGCCGCGGGCATCCTGCACCGCGGCGAGGATGTTCTTGTAAGCGCCGCAGCGGCAGATGTTGCCGCTCATGGCCTCGCGCACACTGGCATCGTCCGCGCCGATGTTCGGATCCTTGATGATGGCGGCGGCGGTCATCATCTGGCCCGAGGTGCAATAGCCGCACTGAAACGCGTCATGGGCCCAGAAGGCTTCCTGGATCGCGTGCAGCTGACCATTCTGCTCCAACCCTTCGATGGTAGTGATCTCGTCGCCTTCGTGCATGGCGGCAAGGGAAAGACAGCTATTCACCGGCTGTCCGTTGACGTGCAGGGTGCAGGCACCGCACTGACCGTGGTCGCAACCTTTCTTGGTGCCGGTCAGGTGCAGGCGATCCCGCAGTACATCGAGCAGGACGGCATTGCCGGGGACGTTGAGCGTATGGGGCTGACCGTTGACCTTGAGGGTAATGCGCTGCTCGCCCTTGGCCAATGGGATCTCGGTGTCATCGATAGGCTTTTCGAGCTGCGCCGCTTGCGTCCACATTGGCGCGGTAGCCGCCGCGACGCCGGAAATCCCGATGGTACGCAGGAAGTTTCGCCTTGAAGGCGCCATCAGCTCCTGGAACATCTGATCGGAGCGATCAGGGTCGCCCGTGTGCTTGTCTGTCGGATCGGTCACTGTTGCATCCTCATTGGCTGGCCGGTTCAGGGGCGCCTGGCGCGACCTCTTTTCGGGCGCTTGAGGCAAGAACGCTTGGCCTGGACGGGTACGCAGCTGAGCTTTCGGCTACGACCTGCCGGGGCGAATTAATGATTTTAGTTGCAGTTCTCTTTAGCGCTAGACCAACAGGTGTACTTGTTCGGATTGTCAAACTTGGATCCAGTACTGACGCTGCTTAGTGGATGCAATGGAATGCCCAACTCCTTCGTTTCCGATCCCGTCTACAGCCAGGCCTTCGTGGTTACCTCCGGGGCCCCCTGCCCATGATGCTGATGGCGTCGGCGATCCTGTGGAACGAGGATTACGCCGTCACCGCCAAGCCACACCCCATTCTTGAAGGGTGTTGCGCATGAAGGGTTGGGTGACGTGGTCTTCATCAGGCACAAGGCGATGCAAGCTCCTCTATGGCGCCAGTACGTCCCAGGCGAGACGGTCACCGCGGTGGGGTTCAACAGCATGATGATGCCGGTGAAAGGTACGGGGCGCACCCCAGCTTCCCTGGTCCGACTGAAGGATACGCCCGGAAGCGTCTTCTACTCGGTTCATGACGGTCCGATAGTCAAGGGCATTTCGGGTGGCCCGGTCTTTGCCGACGACGGCAAGGTCGTCGGAATCAACATTGCCTATATCTCGAAGAGCGAAATCAACGCCCTCAACCGGCCCGACCTGGCAGGCAGCGAACGCGTCAGCGTGTTCATGTCGTTCAATGAAATCGACAAGGAATGGCGCCGCTATCAATATCCGCTGGCTCGCAAGTCGGCGCCTGCTCCGCGACCGGAAGCGATCAAGGGATATGTAGCGGCGACTTCGGGTCATTGATCGGCGCGCATCGGCCCTCGAAAGTTTCGCTACACGTGTATGTGGCCGAACACGCATACCGCGTGTTCGGGTTACGGCCGACGTTAGTGGATCGAGAACATGCTGGCACGTGCCTGATGCCAGTCAGTCAAGGAAAAGCATTCGTTTCATATGCTGAAACTTGTCTTGCAGCTTTCGAACCTTTCGTGAGGTTCGCCGATGCGACTTGTCCCGCGACGAACCTTCTGTGAGGCTGCTGCCCTATCGCGGGTCAAGCCCGCTCGCCACCGGGTGCGTGGTCTTCGCCATACCGCATACGGGTGGTGAGCGGCGGTTCACCGATGGGATTTACCCGCGAACACCGGAGAAGCCGGTGCCATAGTGGGAACGGGTTTACCCGCGAAGGCGATGTCGGGGTTCACCGCCGTATTCGCGGGTAAACCCGCTCCCACAGGGTTAGGAGAACAGCCGCCGAATGTGTCCGAGGCAGGCCAGCGGGTTGCTCGTGAGCAGGCGACAGGCATGGACCTGCATTCGCCAGGCCACCCCGACTCCAGTGGGAGCGGGTTTACCCGCGAATGCGATGTTGGGTTCACCGCCGTCTTCGCGGGTGAACCCGCTCCCACAGGGTTAGAGAACAGCCGCCGAATGTGTCCGAGGCAGGCCAGCGGGTTGCTCGTGAGCAGGCGACAGGCATGGACCTGCATTCGCCAGGCTACCCCGACTCCAGTGGGAGCGGGTTTACCCGCGAATGCGATGTTGGGGTTCACCGCCGTCTTCGCGGGTGAACCCGCTCCCACAGGGTTAGAGAACAGCCGCCGAATGTGTCCGAGGCAGACCAGCGGGTTGCTCGTGAGCAGCTGACAGGCATGGACCTGCATCGCCAGGCTACCCCGACTCCAGTGGGAGCGGGTTTACCCGCGAAGGCGATGTTGGTTCACCGCCGTCTTCGCGGGTAAACCCGCTCCCACTGGATTAGAGAACAGCCGCCGAATGTGTCCGAGGCAGGCCAGCGGGTTGCTCGTGAGCAGGCGACAGGCATGGACCGCATTCGCCAGGCCACCCTAACTCCGGTGGGAGCGGGTTTACCCGCGAATACGGCGGTGAACCCAACATCGCATTCGCGGGTAAACCCGCTCCCACTATGGCACCGGCTTCGCCGGTGTTCGCGGGTAAATCCCACCGGCAAACCGCCGCTCCCACAGGGTCCTGCCAATCAGTGAGGTAGCGTTTGTTCTATGAGAGCTGGCTTGCCCTGCGATATGCCCCGAAGCGGCCAGAGAATAGCAAGCACACCACACTCCCCCACTGACACGCCTCGCCAGCCGCACCCAGACAAAATGAACGCACCTCCCGAGCAGACGATCCACTGAAGCATCCCCGCAGGACAAGGATGCCATCATGATTCATCTAGGCTGCGCCGGCTGGAGCCTTTCACGCACTCAAGCCGAACACTTCTCGACCCAAGGCAGCCATCTGGAGCGTTACGCCAGTACGCTCGATGCCGTCGAAATCAACAGCTCCTTCTACCGTCCTCACCGACCGGCCACTTACGCGCGCTGGGCAGCGTCCGTGCCCGAAACCTTCCGCTTCTCGGTCAAGGTGCCGAAGCACATCACCCACGAACAGCGTCTGGTCGATTGCGAACCCGCATTGATCACTTTTCTGGATCAATGTGGCGAGCTGGGCGAGCGCCTGGGTTGCCTGCTGGTTCAACTGCCGCCCTCGCTCGTCTATGAACCGGAGCTGGTGAAGCGATTTCTTGGCCAACTACGAAACCATTTCACCGGCCATGTGGCAATCGAGCCGCGCCATCGCACCTGGATCGCCGCGGAGCCTTTGCTGATAGACATGCAAATCGCGCAGGTGGCGGCGGATCCGTCGCGATACGGTGCCGACGCCGCGCCTCGCGGCTGGCCTGGTCTGGTGTACTGGCGCCTGCATGGATCGCCCAAGGTGTACTACAGCGACTACCCCAGCGACTGGCTGCAGAAGCTTGCGCCAGAACTGATGGCCAGCGCGAGCGCCGGTAGACCGACCTGGTGCATTTTCGACAATACGGCCGCGGATGCCGCTGTGGGTGATGCCTTGGAAATGCAGGCGTTGGTGCGCTGAAGGCAGGCGACGAGTTCGACCCTGGCCACTCAAGGAAAGCATCCGGTTTTCGATTCCGATACCCGCCTGGTAGACCTCTAACTTTTTTGATGCTGATGGCTATCGCGGGACAAGACGCATCGGCGAACCGCCACTCATCACCGGTGCACGGCATGGCAAGCACAGGTTCCAGGTGGCGAGCGGCGGTTCGCCGATGCGTCTTGTCCCGCGATAGGCCATCAGCCTCACAGAGAATTCCAGAAACTGACGCTAAGCTTCAGCATCTGAATTGAAAGCTTGTTGGTTCGACTGACCGGCATCAGCCAGCGGGACCAACTCATTCGCACCTTCGCCATCCGACAGCAGGCCTGGCAACGCCTGCGAAAGGTCGCCGCAAACGCTTACAATCGCGCCTTACATCGCAACCCAGAAAGGCCAGCCAAGCCATGGCGCTAGACCCTCCCACAATGCTGACAATCACCATCGCTCTCGCAGCGGCTGCCGCGCTGTACCTGGCGATCGAATGGGGCAGCGTGCGTGAACCCTCCCTGCTGTTCTGGAGCGCGGGCTTCGCCACCATCACCGTCGGCTCGACCCTGGCGCTACTGCGCGGTAGCGGTTTCCTGCTGATCGGTATCTGGTTCGCCAACGGGCTGTTGGTCACCGCGCACTGGCTGTTCCTGCTAGGTGTCGCACGCTTTACCGAAACACGCCTGTCGCGCGCCTGGTACCTGGTCTTCGCCGCCTGGCTCGCAATGTTGCTCCTGCCCAGCGCCGAGCCGTGGTCGAAGATCATGCTGCTGGTCAATTCGCTGCTGGTCGCCTTGCTGACCCTGCGGGCAAGCTTCCTGCTGCGGCCTCATGGCAGGTCGCTGAGCGTCGGCGCGGTTCAGTTGCGTTACGTGCTGCTGGCGCACGGGCTGTTCTATCTCGCCAAGACGGTATTGGCCACCCTCCCAGGTACCTTCATCAACCTGGCGGCCTTCCGTGGTGAAATCATCCAGATCTCGCTGGTCGAAGGCGCCATGGCCATCATGCTCATCGCCCTGTCGATGACGGGCACGGAGCGTTATCGCCGGGAAAAGCGCATCGCTCGCCTGGCGGCCCGCGACCCGCTGACGGCCCTGTACAATCGCCGGGCCCTCGAGGTGCGGGCACCGCGCCTGCTGGAAGAGGTCTCGAAAACCAGGCAAGGCGCCTTGCTGCTGATCGATATCGACAACTTCAAGCTGGTCAACGACCTTTACGGGCATGCTGCGGGGGACCGATTGCTGGTCACGCTCAGCGAGATGATCCGTTCGGTGCTGCCGGAGCGTGCGTTGGCGGCCCGCTTGGGCGGTGACGAGTTCGTGATGCTGCTGAGCGACACCTCCAACGAACAGATTCATGGGCTGGGCGGCGCACTGCGTGGACAGTTTCACCAAGCCGCCTCCGAGGCGTTCCCCACCCCGGAAGCGGTAACGCTGAGCATCGGCGCCACGTTGTTCGACCAGCCACCCGCGAGCCTGGCTGCACTGATCGAGCTTGGCGACACGGCGCTTTATGAATCCAAGCGCGGCGGGCGCGACAGTATCCGTCTCGTCGATCGCACCCGCAGCAGCCCCGAGCGGCTGCAGGGCTAACGATTCGGGACAGAACCTACAAAAAGGTCCTGCTCCAGCGCCCTGGCCAGCGCGGCATCTGCCGCGCACGCTCAAACCATCGCCACGACCGGAGACCGTTCCCGCAATGTATGAAACGGCGCCACCAAGCGAATCGGGGTGCCGTTGATATGCGTGAGCTTGCCGCTCCGGGCATCGGCATAGAGCGCTATCAGGTCGTTGCGGTCTTCATCCGTCAACTGGCTGTCAGGGCCATAGTTCATGATCGAGACGCGTTTTCGCGAGCCGTAGGGGATCGAGGGAAACGCCGCTTCGTGCTGCGGGGCGAACCAATGGCGCAAGCCGAATACATGGCCAAGCTCATGGGCAATGGTTTCCACCTGCTCGGCCAGATCCTGCTTGAACAAGGTCGGGTAGATCACCAGGTCGTGGCGTCCGGGATCGGGGAAGAAGGCACTGGCCAGCACACAGGCACCCTGCGCGTCGCAGCGTTCGATCTCCTGGATGACGATCTGGAAATCCCAGGCATCGTCGTCCCTGGCGAACGCGACCGGCACGGCGTCGCCCCATGCGCGCAGCGCCTGACAAAGCAACGCCTCGATCTTTGCCTTCACTTCCTCGGGCGCCTCGAACCTGGCGAGCGATTGCTCCTTGAACCGCCACCTGAGGATGGCGCCTTCGGCCCAGAGCGGAATGAAGCCCTGGGTCGCGTCCAGTTGCAGTTCGGCGATATTGCGGACACAGCCGCGCGATTCGGTGTCGCAGATGATGTGTTCGCCCGCCCCGTAGCGATGGACCTGCGAGTCCTCGTCGGCGGGTACGATCGCGTCGGCCTTCAAGCGGAACGGATCGGCGGGCGCGTTCTTGCTGCTGGATCGGATCTTTGGCGCCATGGGGTTCACTCCTGTTGGATGAGATGAGTGCAGAAAAGAGTCGCTATGGAGTGTCGAAGAAATTACCGGGTTTGCAATCCGGCAAGGCTGACAGCAATCAGCGAGACATCAAGCGTGAGGAGCGTGTAATGGAGTTGCAGTTTCTCGGTACCTCGGCCGGCGTACCCACTCGGGCCCGGAATGTCAGCGCCACCGCCGTGATCGAATCCTCGGGCCGCGGCTGGTATCTGGTCGACTGCGGCGAGGCCACCCAGCATCAGGTGCTGCGCACCGCGCTGTCATTGCACGAATTGCGGGGAATCTTCATCACCCATGTCCATGGTGACCACTGCTTCGGCCTGCCCGGACTGCTGTCCAGCGCCGGCGCCTCCGGACGTACCCAGCCGCTGGACCTGATATTACCGGCAGCCCTGCGGGAGTGGGTTCGACTGGGCCTGGAGGTAAGCGACTCGCACCTGCCCTTCGAGCTGCGCATGCATGCGGTCGAAACCCTTGCTGGCTGGCGTAGTGGCAATGTGGAGGTCAACACGGTCCGGCTCTCCCATCGGGTACCGTCCCATGGTTACGTCTTCGACGAAAGCGATCCCAATCCGCGACTGGATGTGCAACGCCTGCAGGCCGAAGACATTCCACGAGGGCCGCTGTGGGGCGAGCTTGCCAGAGGGCATTCGATAGAGCATGGCGGACGCCTGCTGTATGCCCGGGACTACCTGCATCCGACGCGGCCGGCAAGGCGGGTGATCGTCTGCGGCGACAACGACACCCCGGAGCTGTTGGCCGACGTGGCGCCGGGAGCCGATGTGCTGGTCCATGAGGCGACCTTCACCCAACCGGTCATCGAACGCAACCGCACCAGCTATGGACACAGTTCCGCCTCGGCGATCGCGCGCTTCGCCGAGACCGCGGGCGTGCCGAACCTGGTGCTGGCCCACTTCAGTGCCCGTTACCAGGCCAACCCGCAACGCAGCCCTTCCATCGAAGATATCCGCGAAGAGGCAGCCAGGCAGTACAACGGTCGGTTGATCCTGGCGAGCGATCTGCAGCGTTACCATCTGGGGCGAGATGGGCGGCTCGAGTTGAAGGAAATCGAGCGACGTTGAAACGCGGGTAAGCGGTGGGTCGGAGGATATGAGCCGATCAATGGCCGGACCTTTTGACACGGACGCAGAGGAGCGCTCGCTGCTTTTAATCCGTGTTTCCGCCTCTGGGGCGCTGGCCTCGCAGCCTCTATTGCCAGGCGAGTCCTTCGGACTCGATCGCGGGCGGACCGGCGTCCCGGCAAGCCCACCTCGCCACTGAGACTCGCTTAGGCCAGGACATCAGCATCGACCAGGAGCCCTAGAGGCGCTTCAAATTCTTATGACTTGCACTGGACCGGTGGCGAGCGGGGCTTGCCGGGACGCCGGACCGCCCGCGATCGAGTCCGAAGGACTCGCTTGACAATGCCATCGCCCCGCCAACCTAGCAGCCGTGGCTACGCCAGGCAGCAGTACGTTACCCTCGGGTTCCAGCCAGTGGGAACTGCACGCCTGCATGTCGGAGCGCATCAGCATGCCGCGAATGATCGCCGTGCTGCCCGTCTCCACTACCGGCTCGGGCGGCGCAAGCCCGACACTGTGAAGGAGCGCATCGAGCAGCGACCTCGCCGGTGTGTCGGCCAGGGGCAGCATCAAACGGACGTCCCGTAAATCGCTCAGCTGGAGTGACCTTCAGCAAGAGATGGCGCGGCGCGCCGGGATAAAGCATTTCGCAGCTCGCCTGGGTAGGCTGCAGGCCTCGAGCGGTCCGTTCGAACAGCACTTTGCCAGCGCCATCTTCGAGAACCTTCAGGGCCGCGCTGAATACTTGGCTGGACATGACGGCTTTCAGCCAAGCGCCCGGCGACCAGGACTGATCCATCGATGGCTTGCCGCCCTCTCCTCAGGTCGAGGTCGACCTGCTCCGCAACGCCATCACCTTGCTGGCCGAAAGATTGCGCAGGTCATCGTTACGAAAAGCCAGGTCCGAACGATACGACTTGGTCTCCACGTCCCAACGCTCCAGATCGTCGAGGCGAAACCGATACTTGCCCTGGTAGGCCGCTGCAAGATCAGCGGCCAGCTTGCGGGCTGCCTCACCGGGCGTCGCGATCGCCCACTCGATGATATCGGTCACTTGCTCCTCGGGTGATCGCTCGCGGTGGCCATTGGCTTCAGCCAGGGCGAATTCGTTGTATTGCCGCGCGCCGCTTTCGGGATCGTCCGCGGGATTGCCGGGGCACAGCCTTTCTTCCCAGGGAATGATGTAGGCCGACCTTCCCAGGATGTCGGTCGGCACGTAATCCGAGGGTTTGACCAAACGTCGCATGGCTGCCTCCTGCAAAAGGAGTCATGTTAACGCGCCGAGCACCCGTCCTGCAGCTCCCAGCCACTACCAGCGAAAGCGGCATCGTCGCCCGTTTCCCCTCGAGCCGCCGACACGGCATCCAGTCGTCCGTCCTGTCGGGTTATCCTATGTTTCGCCTTTGGAGTACGAGACCATGACCTACCGAACAGTCATCGACCAGCATCCCGCCCATCGCGACGACATCAGTGACCTCGTCACGCGCCGGCCTTTGCCAGGGCCAACACTGCCGCACCTCGATCCCTTTCTGTTCCTGAACCACCATGGCCCGCAATTCTATCCGCCCCACAATGCAGGACTGCCCTTCGGACCGCATCCGCATCGGGGGTTCGAGACCGTCACTTTCATCCTGGACGGCGAGCTTGCGCACCATGACAGTGGCAATCATGAAAGTGTCATCCACGCCGGTGGCGTGCAGTGGATGACCGCGGGCTCGGGCCTGGTGCACTCGGAATTGTCGCCACAGTCGTTCAAGAACAGTGGCGGGCGGCTCGAGATCCTGCAGCTATGGATCAACCTGCCCGCCCGGCTCAAGATGACCACGCCAGCCTACACAGGGCTGCAACGCGAAGACATTGCGCATGTGCGAAGCGAGGGTGTGTGCGTCGGCGTAGTGTCCGGGATGTATGAAAGCGTGCAAGGCGCCCTGCGTTCGCTGACCGATGTCTGCATGCTGACCGTGGACCTGGCTTCTGGGGCGACGATCGACCTGCCGGCACCCGTGGGTCACACAGTGTTCTGCTACATGGTCAAGGGCCAGGCCCAGGCCGCGGGGACAACCTTGCTGGAACACCACCTCGTGCAACTGAGCGATGATGGCGATCAGCTACGAATTACGGCCGAAACCGCCACCACGCTGCTCTACGGCCATGCTGCCCCCTTTAAAGAAGCCATTGTCAGCTATGGGCCATTCGTGATGAATACGCGCGAAGAGATCCAGCAGGCTATCGAGGATTATCAGAACGGTAGATTCTAGTTCACGGAGCGCCGAAAAATAGCAGGGTTCGGATACTGGGATGCCAAGGCCGCGCTAACAAGCGCGCACCTTCGCCAGTCTTTGATCGATCCTGATGCGACCTACTCCTGCACCAGCGCAAACAACTGATTACGAAAATGAATATCCAGCCGCTCGAATGCCCGGTTGCGGTAGGTCTTCACCGTAGTTTCCTTTATACCCAGCATGGCGGCGATACCCGCGTAGGTCAGGCCTTGCAGCAACCACAGGCAGATCTCCTCTTCTCGCTCGGACAAGCCTGGCGCCTTGCGCTGTAACACCATGCGCCACTGCTGGGCCCCAGTCGCAGCCTGGTTGCGTCGTATCGCCATATGCCCGCGCAGCAATTGCAGCAGCACAGGTGCCAGCTGTTCGAAAGAGGCGATGGCCCGATCGCTGAAATGCCCATCTTCTCGATGCCGGTACAGGTTGAACAGCACCGGCACGCCATCGTGTTCCCACTGCAAACTGGACAAGCGCTCGCTCATGCCATTGTTCTGGTAAAGGTCCTGTCGATAAGGGCTGAACTCGATGTCCTCGGCCAACAGATGCCCCACCAGCAGGCCGCCATTGTCGCGCTGTTGCTCAGGCATGCGTTTGAACAGCGGATCGTGGCGATGCAGGTAGTGCGAATAGGCGTGCCAGCAGCGCCATACCAGCTGCCTGTCGGCGTGCCGGGTACCGGCAAAGAGCAAGCTCGGTTGACCTTTGTCCATACGGATAAGGGTGAAGTGACGAGCGTCGAGCGATTGTCCCAGGCAGTCGAACAAGGACCGCTCGAAACCTTCCTGGCCCATGTTGCAGACAACGTCAGCGAAGCTGGCGGGTTCATGGCATGCACTATGGGCGGCATTCCAAACATCGATCATGGCGAGGTCCATTGTTGTTTTAGTAGAGGACAGGCCCAGCTCAGTGTAGATGGCCATCTGCTGCCAGCTACATCGTTAACAAGTTATCAATCTAGCCCTCCCTTGGCAATACTGTCCTCTTCTCGGAGGACAGCGGCAACGCCGTAACTGGTTAGTCTGCACCCATCGGATGTGCTGGCCTCCTGCTACGGGCCAGGCAAAGCAAAGGGAAAACAACAATGACAAGCCTCCCCCTCGATCGCTTGGAACTGCAAGTCAAACGTGTGTGGGCCGAAGCCAAGGACGTTGCCGTTCTTGAGCTGGTGGCCCCTGACGGCCGCGACTTGCCTGCTTTCACCCCAGGCGCCCACCTGGAGCTGTTCTTGCGCAACGGCCTGATCCGCCATTATTCGCTGCTCAATGATTGCATCGAGCGCCACCGTTACCTGATCGCCGTGGGCCTGAGCGCGAACAGTCGAGGCGGCTCGCGGTTCATCCACGCTTCGCTGCGCCACGACGATCGCCTGCAGACCAGCGTGCCACGCAACAACTTCATGCTCGACCCACAGGCTCAGCGTTACTGCTTCGTTGCCGGAGGCATAGGCATCACTCCCATCCTGGCGATGATCCGCTGGTGCCAGCGTGAAGAGCGACCCTGGCGGCTGATCTATTCAGTACGCAGCCTGCAACGTGCCGCCTTCTACGAACAACTCCTCGAGATTGACCCGGCTCGCGTGCAGTGGCATGTGACCGACCAACAGGACGGCCGCTACCTGGACGCAGCCAGGGTGATCGATTCGCTGGACACCGACGAACAACTCTATTGCTGTGGCCCGGAGCCATTGATGACAGCTATCCGGGACGTTGGCGAGGCCGTGGCCGCGCAGCTGCATTTCGAATGGTTTTCCGCGCCTTCCCAGCCCACCGCCCAGGCTCATGCCGACGCACCGGGCGGCTTTGACATCCACTTGCGCAAAAGCGGCCTTCACCTGCGGGTCGGCCCCGAGCAAAGCATCCTCGAAGCCTTGGAGGAAAACGGCCTGGAGCCGCCATACGCGTGTCGTTCCGGGATCTGCCGCACCTGCGAGACACGGGTTTGCGAAGGTGAACCGGACCATCGTGACCTGATCCTGAGCGATCAGGAGCGTGCCGCGGGCGACTGCCTTTTGATCTGCGTCTCGCGTGCCCACAGCCCGAGTCTGGTACTCGACCTCTGAATACTTGGGAAACCTTTCAGGACATCGATCATGACTTTACCTAGCGAACACCTCATCGCCAGTTCTCGCAAAGCGAGCAGCCTCCTGGCCAATCGCGACACCCCCTTCATCTTCAACGAATGGTACGTCGCTGCTTTCAGCAATGAAGTGGGTCGGGAGCTGATGCCTCGCATGCTGCTGGGCAAACGCGTGGTTCTCTATCGCACGCTGGCGGGAGAAGCCATCGCGCTTGAAGACCGCTGTGCGCACCGTTCCTTTGCGCTTTCGCGCAGCCGCCTGGAGGGCGACGACATTATCTGCGGCTATCACGGTTTCCGCTACGACAGCGCCGGTGATCTGGTGGAGGTGCCTTCGCAAAAAGCCTGCCCGCGCGGCGTCGGAGTACGGCGTTACACCCTGGTCGAAAAAGGCCCGCTACTGTGGATCTGGCTGGGCGATCAGGCCCTGGCCGATGAGGCCCGCCTACCTTGTCAGCCGTGGATCGAGGCGCCGAACTGGGAATCCACATCTGGCTATTTCCACCACCCCGGCAACTACGTGAGCATGCATGAGAATCTTCTCGACCTGACCCACCTGACGTTTCTGCATGCTGCCACCATCGGCACTCCGGACTACGCCAGCGCGCCCTTCCGGCTTGATCTGAAGGAAGGCCACTACAAGCTCATCCGCGACGTGGTGCCCACCACCCTGTCACCGGTCTGGGGCAAGACCACCGGCCTTGACGGCTGCAACACAGCGGCCAGGATCGTGACGTCCGAATTTCTCTCGCCTGGGCTGCACCAAGTCAGCGTGACCTTCTACGACTCGGCACTGAGCCCGCAGTCGCGTAGCGAATACCACATCCATACCGCACACATTCTCACGCCGGAAACCCAGAACTCCATGCACTACTTCATCGTCCATGGCCGCGACTTCGCGCAGGACGACGAGAAGCTCGGGGACTTCATGCACGAGCAACTGTTTGCCGCGTTCAACGAGGACGTGGAAGGAATGGGGGCCTTGGAAGAACGCTTGGGCGACGTGGACGAAGGTCATTACGAAATTTCCGTGGCCAGCGACGCGCCGGCGGTGGCCGCCAGGATCTACCTGAAAAAACGCGCCACCCAAGAGCACCAGGCTCGGCAAGCCCTGAGCGCAGGTGGCGCCGACTGTCGAGCGACTGCAGAACATTCTGAATTGCCGATCGGCACGCCTTGACTCCATCGATAACAACAACCGAAGAGGCTTCACATGAACCAGGAAAGATTCGACAAGGGCATCGCCCTACGCCGCGAAATGTTCGGCCCACAGGGAGCCGAAATGCAGATCGAGGCCGCGACCGACTTTACCCGTCCACTGCAGGAACTGGTGACCGAGCACTGCTTCGGCAACATCTGGCAGCGTCCAGGTTTCAGCAAGAAAGAACGCAGCCTGCTGACCCTGGCGATGCTGGCGGCACTGGGCCGGTCTCACGAGATCGGCATCCATACCCGCGGCGCGCTCGCCAACGGCGCCACCGAAGAAGAGTTGCGCGAGCTGTTCCTGCATGTGTCGCTGTATTGCGGCATCCCCGCTTCGGTGGACTGCTTCATCGTCGCCCAGCCTATCCTGGCGCAACACGCCGAGCGCAACGCAGGTGAACATCATGGCCAATGAACGTATCGGGTTCATCGGCCTGGGCAATATGGGCTGGCACATGGCAAGCAATCTGGTACGCGCCGGCCATGACGTCCATGTCCATGATTCGCAGCCCGAGACCAGCCAACGCTTCAACCAGCAGGTCGGCGGCCATGTCGCGACGACCTTGGCACACTTGGCAGAAGCCAGCGACATAGTGATCACCATGCTGCCCAATGGGCAGGTAGTGCGCGAGGTGACCCTGGGTAGCGGCAACGGGGACGACCGTCTGCTGGACCATCTCGAGCCCGGCACGGTGCTGATCGATATGAGCTCCTCGGATCCCAGCGACAGCCGGCAATTACAAGCAGCCTTGAGCGAAGCCGGGATCGTGCTGCTCGATGCTCCAGTCTCCGGCGCAGTACCGCGTGCCGAGGCTGGCACCTTGACCATCATGCTTGGAGCCCCGCCCGCCTATTCGCTGGACAAGGTCAAGGCAGTCCTTGGCGCCATGGGCAACAAGGTGGTCGAGACCGGCCCGGTCGGCTCCGGCCACGCCATGAAGGCATTGAACAACTATGTGGCGGCCATCGGTCTGTCGGCGGCGTCAGAAGCCATCAAGATCGGCGCCCTGTTCGGCCTCGAGGCGAAAACCATGGTCGACATCATGAGTACCTCCACCGGCAAGAATTTTGCCATCGAACACATCTTCCCCGCGCACATCCTGGAGGCGCAATTCAATACCGGTTTCAAGCTTTCGTTACTCGAAAAAGACGTAGGTATCGCCCGACACATGGCTGAGTCCAGCCAAGCCGCAGCCCCTTTCATCGAGCTCACCTCGCGCGAATGGCGCCGTGCTCGCCAGCAGTTGGGAGAGGTGGCTGACAACTCCGAATATTTCAAATACGCCCTGGGCATCTGATACCCATCGCAGCCTGAACCGTCAGCCAGCGTGATACGGATGGCCGCTGGCCGACCGAAAATAACAAGAAGAGGTAACGTCATGAAGATCGCAAAGTCCTTGACCATGCTCATGGTCTGTACCAGCGCCTCGCTGGCTCAGGCCGACGACACCTACATCCTCAAGGTGGCGCACTTCCTGCCCGCCAGCTCCAACGCTCAGCAAAACGCTATACAGCCATGGTGTGACGAGCTGGCCAAGGAGTCCGACAACCGACTCAAATGCCAGATCTACCCCTCCATGCAGTTGGGCGGCACTCCCGCGCAGCTGCCCGATCAGGTACGCAACGGCATCGCCGACATTGTATGGACGGTGCCGGGCTATTCCTCTGGGCGGTTCCCGCGCAGTGAGGCGGTGGAGCTGCCGTTCATGTTGCCGGCCAATGGTGCGCTGGGCTCGCAGATCATCTGGGATTTCTATGAGCAATCCCTGCAGGCCGACTACAAGGACTACAAGGTCCTGGCCATGCACAGCGACGCTGGCACCCAGTTGCACTTGGCCAATGCCCCCGTGCTGTCTCTGGAAGACTTCAAAGGCCTGAAAGTACGTGCCTCATCACGCATGGCCGCCAAGTTGATCAGTGCCATGGGTGCTTCCCCGGTCAGTATGCCGGCGTCTCAATTGACCGAATCTCTGTCCAAGGGGGTGATCGATGGTGCGCTAGTGGGCTGGGAGCTGATACCTGCCCTGAAAATCGATGAAGTTGCCCCCGTGCACACCGAGCCCAAGGCCGATCAACCGATTTTCTACACCTCCCTGCTCAGCCTGCTGATGAACAAGAAACGCTACGAAGCCCTGCCCGCGGATCTGCGCGCCTTGATCGATCGCAAGTCCGGCCGTGAGCTGTCGGTCCGGTTCGGACGAACCTGGGACAAGGAGGCCGAACGGGCCAGGGCCATGGTGCTCCAGCGCGGTGCAGACGCCATCCGAGTGATCGACGATGCCCAGTATCAGCGCATGCGCGAAAGCGGCGATCCCGTGATCCGGACCTGGGCCGAAGACAAGAAGAACATCAACGGCAGTCAACTGGTCGAGTCGCTGCGCAGTATCGCCGCGGCTGCGACAGCGGCTGCAACCGCCAGCCGGCAATAAGGGGGCAGCATGAGCCATAGCATTGCGCTGGATAAACCTGTCACAGACTTTCACCGTCTGCCTTGGCCAACCCGTCAGTTGGACAGACTGGCCAGGCTGTTCGCCTATGCAGGAGGCATCTTGTTCCTGCTTTTGCTGGGCATGTCGCTGATTTCCATTCTGGGTCGCAAGCTGTGGGCGATGCCGGTCAACGGCGATATGGAATTGATGGAAATGGGCGCGGCCGTGGCGATTGCCGCTTTCCTGCCGTATTGCGCGATTCGCGGGGACCACATCAAGGTCGAGGCCTTTACCAACTGGGCCAGTGCTGCGGCACGGCGTTGGCTGGATGCCATAGCGTATGGGCTGTTCACCGGTGTTGCCGCCTTGTTGACCTGGCGCACCGGATTACAGGTGGTCGAGGCCCACGAGAACCTGGATAGCAGCGCGTTGCTGGCGATACCGCTGTGGATGGCGTTAGCGGGGATCGTCCCAAGCCTGGTACTGCTGACCCTGTGCACCGCCTGTCGCTGCTACGCGTCCCTCGCCAGCCAGGAGCTGCCGACATGAGCGCGCTGGCCATCGGCCTATGGATCTTCAGCGGCCTGCTGTTATTGCTGGTTCTGCGCATACACGTCGGCATTGCCATGTTGTTGGCCGGTGCCGCCTGTTTCCTGATCATGAACCAGGGAGATGTACAGGCGCTGTTCTATACCCTCAACAACCTCACCTTCGCGCGGCTGTCCAACTACGATCTGGCGGTCATTCCGCTGTTCGTGCTGATGGGTCAGTTCTCCACCCATGGTGGCCTGTCCAAGGCGTTGTTCCGCTGCGCGTCGGCCTTTATCGGACATTGGCGCGGGGGCCTGGCATTGTCGGCGATCGGCGCGTGCGCGGGGTTCGGCGCGATCTGCGGATCGTCGCTGGCCACCGCCGCCACCATGGGCCAGGTAGCCTTGCCGGAGCTACGTCGACATCGCTATTCCGACCGACTGGCCACCGGAGCGGTCGCCGCGGGCGGCACGCTGGGCATTCTGATTCCGCCGTCGGTACCGCTGATCATCTATGCGGTGCTGACCCAGGAGTCGATCGCCAAGTTGTTCATCGCTGCGGTGATTCCGGGTGTCATCGCCATAGTCGGCTACCTGCTGATCATCAGTGTCATCGTCAATCTGGACAAGCAGGCCTGCCAGCCCGCCCAGAAAGCCAGCTGGCACGAACGACTGGTGTCGTTTGCCCAGATCACACCGATCCTGATGACGTTCCTCGTGGTCATCGTCGGTATCTATGGCGGCTGGGCCAACCCTACCGAAGCGGCTTCCATCGGTGCCGCCGCCTGTGGGCTGCTGGCAGCATTCAAAGGCGATCTCGGTATCGAAGGGCTGCGCAAGAGTCTGCTGGGCACCGCGCAATCGACCGGCATGATCTTCCTGGTCCTGCTTGGCGCCGACCTGCTCAACTCCGGCCTGGCGTTGACGCAGATGCCGGTTGACCTGGCCATGTGGGTCTTGGACAGCAACCTGGCGCCGTTGCTGGTGCTCTCGGTCATCCTGATGATCTATCTGGTGCTTGGCTGCGTGATGGATGCACTGGCGATGATCCTGCTGACCATTCCGATCTTCTATCCCATGATCATGGGGCTGGAGTTCTTCGGCATGAGCCACGACGAGAAATCGATCTGGTTCGGGATCCTGGCCCTGATGGTGGTGGAAATCGGCCTGATCCATCCGCCCTTGGGCATGAACCTGTTCATCGTCAACAAGATTGCTCGCGACGTTCCCTATATGGAAACCGCCAAAGGCGTACTGCCGTTTCTTGCCTCGGACCTGGTGCGCATCGTTCTGATCCTGCTGGTGCCAAGCGTTGCGCTCTGGCTGCTGCACCTCTGACCCAACAATGCTGATAACAATAAAAACTGGGGAGCACTCCATGCATCATTCCTGCAACTTCCTGATCGGCCTGGGCGGCCCACTGCTGGCGAGCCTGATGGTCAGTCCTGCCGCGCAAGCCGACTTCAGCAATGACAGCCAGGCTACGCTCGACCTTCGCAACTTCTACATGAACCGTGACTTCCGCCAGCAGGGCGCGGTGCAATCCCAGGCAGGCAGCTGGTCACAAGCATTCATGTTCCGCTTTCAGTCAGGTTTTACCGACGGGCCGGTGGGCCTGGGCCTGGATGCGCTGGGTCTGCTGGGGGTCAAGCTGGATTCGGGCCGCGGCCGCAGCGGTGACGGCACCCTGCCCTATGGCCCCACCTCCGGGCGTCCGGTCGACGACTACAGCCACCTGGGCGTGACCGCCAAGCTCCGTTACTCGAAATCGCTCCTCAGTGTCGGCATCCTGACCCCCACCCTGCCAGTGGTGTTCCGCGACGATGCGCGGCTCATGCCGCAGACGTTCGACGGTGCACTGGTCGAGTCCAAGGAAATCGATGGCCTGACCCTGACCGCCGGGCAGCTGTGGAAATCGCGTACTCGCGAGTCGGCAGGCAGTGACAACATGTATATCGGAGGGCGCAGCGCCGCCTTCGACAGCGACGAGTTCAACCTTGCTGGTCTGACCTACGCGCTCACGCCGACCCTGAGCGCTACCTATTTCTATGGTGAGCTGAAGGATTTCTACCAGCAGCACTACGTGGGGCTTTTGCACCAGTTGCCCTTGAGCGAAGGCGTTTCGCTGATTACCGACGCGCGTTACTTCGACAGCTCGACCGAGGGCTCAGGCCTGGCCGGCAGTGTCGACAACCGCAACTTCAATATCATGAGCACCCTGAAAACAGGCGGCCACCGCTTCGGTCTGGCCTATCAGCACATGAGCGGGGAGGACGCCTTCCCTACCCTTAACGGTTATACCCCGCCGTATACCGCCAACCTGGTGACGGTCGGTACCTTCACCGCCGCCGAGGAGAAGTCCTGGCAAGCGCGCTACGACTATGACTTCGCGGCCTTGGGCATACCGGGGCTGAGCTTCATGAGCCGTTATGTCAAGGGCACCGACATCCGCCGCAGCGCCGGCCTGAGCGACGGCCGCGAATGGGAGCGCGACATCGATCTGGCGTATGTGATCCAGGGCGGACCGTTGGCAGGCGTGGGCATGAAATGGCGCAATGCGGTGTACCGGACCAGCTATACCAGCGACATCGATGAAACCCGCATCTTCCTGACCTATACCCTCAAGCTCTGGTAATGGACGAGGCCGAAGGCGAACCCTTCGGCCTCGCTCGCAGCGGGTCCGGCGCTCCGGCAAGGTACGCTGTGCACAGTCAGTCGACAGACACCCGATCAGTAGATATAAGCCAGACGCAATTGCAACGAATGATCGGTCATCGGCCCGGAGCGCACCTCGACGTCACGCCAGTACTGCCCCATCACCTGCCACTGCTTGCCGAGCATGGTCGTGGCCGATACACCGACCGTGCCGTTGTCATGGCTGGTATCCAGCGTCAACCCGTCGAGGGTCTCGCGCGAGCCCCAGTTGTGCCGATACGACAGCGCCACCCAGGTCTGCGGCGTGAAGTTATAGCGCAGGTGGTTGTGCAGCTGGATCAGCGGCTCCCGATGGGCATCCGTGTCACGCTGATTTTCATAGAACTCGGTCTCGGCGATCACGTCCCAGGTCCATCGCTCGTTGAAACCGTGTACGTAGCCGACCTGGAAGTCCGCAGCCCAGCGATTGCCACTGAGGGCAAAACCCTGGTTCTTGTCGTCACCGGTAGGCGCGGTGATGAACACCGACCAGCCAAGATGACGATTGCGTTCCATGTCCGCCAAAGTCCAGACGGTGCCGCCGAAGGTGATGTCCCCGATGCCTTCGTTGTTCTGCCCGGTGGCGCCGATCTCCTGGCGGCCATAGGGAATGATGATCTGCGGGTCCCAGATCAGCCCCGTGTCAAAGAACTCGGTAAAGTGCACCAGACGCAGCACTTCGACGGTCAGGTCCAGATCGAGGTTGTCGGCTACGCGCTTGCCCCCCATGTACGATCGGTCGATGCGCGGATTCTGCTGGTAGACGATCGCCAGGTCCGTACCCGGCGGCAACGCCGCATAGTCGCCGGAGTCCGGTCGGACATCGGCAACCCCCTGATTGGCAACCAAAGCCATTAACAACGAGCACGGCGCTACACCGCTCTTGATCGAGAAAAGCGCTTTCATAGGTTCACCTGTCTACCGAGTATTGTTATTGGAACGGGTTAGGCGTGGTGGATGGAGGGTTGCGTTCGACGAGCGTCAAGCCGAACGCCACCTCCTGGCTTACTGGGCCGTGACTGTCGCCGCGGCGGCGCGAAGATCGCCACTGCGCTGGATGATGTATTGATGGATCAACTCCATCTGCTGCATGTCCAGGACGCCCGCGAAGCTCGGCATGCCCTTGCTCATGAAGGCGCCGCTGACGATGCCGACGAAGGCCAGGTGTTTCTCAGGCGTCAGGTAGCGCAAGTCTGGAATCACCCCGCCGCTGGCCGCGTTCAGCCCGTGGCAGGCACCGCACATGCCGTTGAACAAGGTGCGCCCTTCCTTGATCTGCTCCGCCGAAGCGGTCAGTGCTGGTACTTGTGGCGGTAGCACCGGCGCCTGGCGAGGCGGCGGCAACTCGCCCTGCGCACCCAGCTTGAATACCAGCACGCGCGATTCGGGCTGCACCTTGCCCTTGTCAGTAAGCGGGCCGGCAATGAGCGGCATGATCCCGCCCCAGCCGGCCATGAACGCCACGTATTGTTCACCCTTGACCTGGTAGGTGATCGGCCCGCCAAGCACGCCGGAGTTGGCCCGATGCTCCCAGAGTTGCTGGCCTTTGTCGGCGCTGAAAGCCATCACGCGCCCGTCGGAGGTCCCCTGGAACACCAGGTTGCCAGCGGTGCTCAGGGTGCCGCCGTTGCCGGACTCGATATGGTCGTGAGTCCAGGCGGCCTGTTGCTTGACCGGGTCCCATGCGATCAGATGGCCGCGCCACGCACTGCGGATCTGGTCGAGGATCTTCGGGTCTTCCGGCAGGTCCGGGACGTCGAGGCCGAAGTTGACAACCGATCTGGTCGGCAGAAACTCGGGTTTTTCGGCCGCCTTCAGCTCTGCCACGGTGTCCTGGGCCGGGATATAGACGTACCCGGTAACAGGGTTGTAGGACATCGGGTGCCAGCTGTGTCCACCCAGGAAGCTCGGCTGGATAACCTTGGGCGCCTTGGCATAATCGGCCTGCTCGGTGAGGATCGGCCGCCCGGTTTTCGGATCCAGGCCACTGGCCCAGTTCACCTGGACGAAGTTGCGTCCAGAGATGAACTCGCCGTTGGTACGGTCGATGACGTAGAAGAAACCGTTCTTGGGCGCCTGCATCAGCACCTTGCGCCTTTTGCCGTCGATCTTGATGTCGGCCAGGATAATCTGCTGGGTGGCGGTGAAGTCCCAACGGTCGCCCGGGGTGACCTGGAAGTGCCAGACATATTCGCCGGTGTCCGGACGCAACGCGACGATGGACGACAGGTACAGGTTGTCGCCTTCGCCCTGGCTACGAAACTGGTAGTTCCAGGGCGATCCGTTGCCAGTGCCGACGTAGAGCAGGTCCAGTTCGGGATCGTAGGACATCGAGTCCCACACTGTACCGCCACCGCCCCACTTGACCCAGCCATTGCCTTTCCAGGTCTTCATGGCCTTGGCCATGGCCTCGTTCTCCGGCGGCAGCGCCGGGTCGCCCGGCACGGTGTAAAAGCGCCAGGCTTGCGTGCCAGTGTCGGCTTCGTAGGCGGTGATGTAACCGCGCACGCCGAACTCGGCGCCGCCGTTGCCAATCAGCACCTTGCCCTTGACGATGCGCGGCGCACCGGTGATGGTGTAACTCTTGTTCGGATCGATGACGGTATCGACGCTCCAGACTTCCTGGCCGGTCGCGGCATCGAGCGCGATCAGGCGCCCATCGAAACTGCCCACGTATACCTTGCCCTGCCACACCGCGACACCCCGGTTGACCACATCGCAGCAGCCCTGGCTGAGCTTCTCCATGGGAATCTTCGGATCGTACTTCCACAGCGGCTTGCCGGTGGCGGCATCGAAGGCGTAGACGATGCTGAAGGCGCCGGTGGTGTACATCACCCCGTCGACCACCAACGGCGTGGCTTCGGTACCGCGATCAATGTCGAGCTTTTGTGTCCAGGCGAGCCCCAGCTGGCTGACGTTAGTATCATTGACCTGCTTCAGCGGACTGAAGCGTTGTTCGTCATAGGTGCGGCCATGGGCCATCCAGTTGGCGGCGTCCTGGTTGGCGCCGAGCAGGCGTTGCGCGTCGACGGCGGCCGGACCTGGTGCGGCGCCATGAGCGAGTGAAGTCAGGCAGAGCACCGCAAGCGGCATGAGCGTCTTGGCGTTCATTGTTCTTGTTATCCATTGCTGGGTAGGACCAATGGCAGACGCAAGTGACGTCATGCCCCCATGCTTGGAATTAAAACAAAGGAATCAGGAGAAAACGCTTGCCTGTGTGCCAGGCATTTTCGAATGTCTGCCACATGTGAGCAGAGCGTGCGGCCGGTCGCCACATTGAGGCTATTGCAGTTCGTTTGCCTGCACCCGGTGGGCGCAGGCTTGCCTAGCGATGACGTCCGTAGAAGTACAGGCAACCCAACTTCAGCCGCCAAACCCACGGTGGAGGGGCTTGCCGGGACGTCGGACCGCCGCTCCAGGTAAAGCGCCCTTGCTATGCAGTTATTCCAGCAAGCTGCCGTTTGAGCACCAGCGTCAGGATGTCGTAACTGGCCACGAGTTCACCGAGTTGGTTGGTCACTTCCACATCCCAAGCCACCACCCCTTGCGGCTGTCCGAGCGGGCTGGACTTGCCCTGATCGATCTTGCGCTTGCAGGTCAGCCGCGCCTGGATCGTGTCGCCGATCCCCACCGGGCTGATGAAACGCAGCGTATCCAGGCCGTAGTTGGCCAGGACCGGCCCTTCCCCCGGCGATACGAACAGGCCCGCCGCCGCCGAAAGAACGAAGTACCCGTGGGCGATGCGTTTGCCGAACTGGGACTGCTTGGCAGCGATTTCATCGAAGTGCATGTAGAAGTGATCACCCGACAGGCAACCGAAGTTGACCAGATCCGCCTCGGTCACCGTCCGGCGATGGGTCAGCAACGACTCGCCGATGCGCAATTCCTCGAAATAGCGACGGAAGGGGTGCACCTCGCTCTCCAGTACCTTGGCACCGCGCACGTACTCGTTGGTAATGGCCATCAGCATGCTCGGCGAGCCCTGCACCGCGGCGCGCTGCAGATAGTGCTTGACCGCACGCAGACCGCCCAACTCCTCGCCTCCACCGGCGCGGCCTGGCCCCCCATGCTTGAGCTGTGGCAATGGCGAGCCATGCCCGGTCGACTCCACCGCTGCCTCGCGGTCCAGCACCAGCAAGCGACCATGCCATGCCGCAGCGGCCGGAATGGCCTTGGCCGCCACTTGCGGGTCACGGGTGAACAGGCTCGCCACGAGACTGCCCTTGCCGCGTGCTGCCAGGGCCAGCGCCTCATCCAGGTCGTCATAGGCCATCAAGGTGCTTACCGGCCCGAACGCTTCGATATCGTGCGCGCCGCCGTCGGCATGCGGATCACGTGCATGCAGTAGTGTTGGCGAGAAGAAAGCCCCTTCGGCGACCCCCTGGCCGCGCGGCTCGAAACCATCGCTCGCGCCGAACAACTGGTCGCAGCTCTGTAGCAGGCTGCGCACCCGTTCACCGACGTCGCGCTGCTGCTCGTGAGAAGCCAGCGCGCCCATGCGCACGCCTTCGATCGAGGGGTCGCCCACCACCACTTTGCCCAAGCGTTCGCGCAAGCGGGTCGCGACGGCATCGATGTGTTTCGCCGGGACGATGGCGCGGCGAATCGCCGTGCATTTCTGCCCGGCCTTGGTGGTCATCTCGCGCACCACTTCCTTGATGTAGAGGTCGAACTCCTCATCGTCCCGGCTCACGTCCGGGCCGAGAATGGCGCAATTCAGCGAGTCGGCCTCGGCGGTGAACGGTACCGAGTGACGGATCAGGTTAGGGGTCACGCGCAGCTTGGCCGCGGTATCGGCGGACCCCGTGAAGGTCACCACGTCCTGGCCTTGCAACCGGTCGAGCAGGTCGCCCGTGCTGCCGACCACCAGTTGCAGGCTGCCCGCTGGCAACAGGCCCGACTCATCCATCAACCGCATCACGGCTTCGGTCAGATAGCTGGTCGATGTCGCGGGTTTGACGATGCATGGCATACCGGCGAGGAAGGTCGGCGCGAATTTCTCGAGCATGCCCCAGATAGGGAAATTGAACGCGTTGATGTGTACCGCGACGCCCCCACGTGGCACGAGGATATGGCTGCCGACGAACTTGCCCTGTTTGCCCAGAGCAATCGCCGGGCCTTCATGCAGCACATTGCTCGATGGCAGTTCGCGGCTGCCGATGCCGGAATAGGCGAACAGCGTGGCGTTACCGCCCTCGATGTCGACCCAGCTGTCGGCGCGGGTCGCACCGCTGTGATGGGACAATGCGTAGAGCTGTTCCTTGCGTTCGCTCAAGTACAAGGCCAGGGCCTTCAGGCGCGCGGCACGTTGCTGGAAATCCATGGCCATCAGCTCGGCCAGACCGCGCATCCGCGCGAAGTCGACAGCCTCGGCGAAGTCCGGTCGTTCTTCATGGCTGTAGGCCAGAACATGGCCGTCCAGGGCGCTGCGCAGAGCTTGGCCGCCATGTTGGCCGAGCCAGCGGCCGGCGATGAAACTCTGCAGGATAGGAGCTTGAGACATGGGGGTCCTCCGGGTCATTGATGGTGCGCTTACCAGAGCGCCAAGGTGTAGCCGAGAATCAGGCGGTTTTCGTCCAGGGCATTGGTCAGGCCGTTGCCTGAACGGAAGGTGACATTGCGCCAGCGCAGGCTCACATCCTTCAGCGGGCCGCTCTGGATCACATAGGTGAGGTCGGTATCACGTTCGCGCTCGCGACCGTTGTCGATGTCGCCGACCCTGGCGTGCCGGCCATCGGTGTAACGGGTCATGAAGCTCAGGCCCGGCACGCCCAGGGCTACGAAGTCGTAGTCGTAGCGCACCTGCCAGGAATCCAGGCCAGCGCGGGTGTAGGTGTTGTAGGTCACCAGGTTGACCGTGTAGGGATCGCCGCCATTAAGGAACGGGAAGGCACTTTTACCGGACATCTGCTGGAAGGTGGCACTGAACTTGTGCGCCCCGGTAGCCAGGGTGAACATGCCGTTGAAGTTCCGGTTGTCGACACGCCCGGCCTTCTCGGCGCCATCGCCCCGGCTGTCGAAATAGCGCAGGTCGCTGCGCAGGCTTGTGCCCTGCCCCAGCGGCAGGGTGTGAACCAGGCCGACGAATTGCTGGCGGTAAATCTGGTCGAGCTTGGCGTAGTAGTAGCTCAGGCTCAGCTGGGGACTGAACGCGTAGGTGCCGCCGCCGAAGTCGAAGTGGTCACTGCTGGCAGCGCCGTAGCCAATATCGTCACGGCCCGAGGAGTCACGCAGATTGGCCTTGGTCAGGCGCCCGCCATTGAATGTCAGACCGTCGATGTCCTGGCTGGTCAACCACCCGCCCTGAAAGGTCGAAGAGAGCAGGCGGGTGTCGTTGTAGACGACGACGGGCAGGATTGGCTGCAGGGTCCCCAGGCGCAGCACGCTCCTGGAGATCCGCAGCTTGCCGGTCAGGCCCAGTTCGCTGTAGTCGTCGGCCGGTTCGAGATTGTGGGGACCATAGGGTAACAGGCCGGTACCACGACGGCCGCGGCCGGAATCAAGCTTGATCCCCAACTGCCCCATGGCATCCACCCCAACCCCGACCAGACCTTCGGTAAAACCTGACTCGAACCTGGCGGTAAAGCCCTGCCCCCACTCTTCGGCCTTGGCCTGTGGCGCGTTGTCCTGGCGAAAATCGCGGTTGATGTAATGGTTGCGCAGGTCGATCCTGGCGTGACTGTCATCGAGAAACGCTGCCAGGGTCGGCATGGACAGGGTGAAACCGGCCAGCAACGCGGCCGAAGTACTGAGGCGAGTGTGGTTCATTGTTTTTATACCCGACAATCGTTCGTTGCGTTTAGTGTTTGGCGGCGCCTGCGGCACCGATACCGGTCATGGAGCGAATGAACTGGGCCAGGTAGCGGCCGCGTTCCTGCTTGGCGCGCTCCGTGGCGTCAGTGACCGAAAACAGCCAGGCGCTGAAGAAGGCCAGGCTCATGGAGAACAGTGCCGGATTGCTGTACGGAAACAGCGCCTGCTCATGGTGCATGACGTTGACCCATACCGCAGGGCTCAGCACCAGCAGGACAATGGCAGAGACCAGCCCGCTCATGCTGCCCATCACCGCCCCGCGGGTCGTCAGGCCTTTCCAGAACATGGAAAGGAACAGCACCGGGAAGTTGACCGAGGCGGCGATGGCCAGAACCAGCCCCGACAGGAAGGCAATGTTCTGCGACTCGAACATCAGGCCGAGGATGATCGCCAGCACGCCGATCCCCAGGGTGGCGAGGCGCGAAACGCGCATTTCTTCCTGTTCGGTGGCCTGGCCCTTGCGGATCACGCAGGCGTACAGGTCGTGCGACACCGCCGAAGCGCCGGACAGCGCCAACCCCGCCACTACTGCCAGGATGGTGGCGAAGGCTACGGCCGAGATGAAGCCCAGGAACAGGTTGCCACCCACCGCCTGTGCCAGGTGCACGGCGATCATGTTGCCGCCACCGATGATCGCGCCGCTGGCATCGCGGTAGGCAGGCTCGGTGCCGACCATGACGATGGCTCCGAAACCGACGATGATGAGCAGCAGATAGAAGTAGCCGATGAAGCCGGTGGCGTAGAACACGCTTTTGCGTGCTTCCTTGGCATCGCTGACGGTGAAGAAGCGCATCAGGATATGCGGCAGGCCGGCAGTGCCGAACATCATGCCCAGCCCCAGGGAGATGGCGTCCACCGGGTTCGATAGTAGCCCACCTGGGGCCATTATCGCGGTGCCCTTGGCATGCACGGCAGTTGCGCTGGCGAACATCGCTTCGGTACTGAAGCCGAAGTGCTTGAGCACCATGAAGGCCATGAATGTGGTCCCCAACAGCAGCATCACCGCCTTGATGATCTGCACCCAGGTCGTGGCCAGCATGCCGCCGTAGGTGACATAGAACACCATCAGCACACCGACCAGCATTACGGCGTAGAGGTAGCTGATGCCGAACAGCAGTTCGATCAGCTTGCCGGCGCCGACCATTTGCGCCACCAGGTACATCAGCGCCACGGTCAGGGTGCCGAAGGCCGAGGTCAGGCGAACGGGCGTCTGGGCCAACCGATAGGAGACCACATCGGCAAAGGTATACTTGCCCAGGTTGCGCAGGCGCTCGGCAATCAGGAACAGAATGATCGGCCAGCCGGCCAGCACGCCCAAGGCATACAGCAGCCCATCGTAGCCGTTGAGGAACATCATCGCCGAGATGCCCAGGAAGGACGCCGCGCTGATCATGTCGCCGGCAATCGCCAGGCCGTTCTGCATACCGGTCAGGCCGCCGCCGGCGGTGTAGAAGTCACTGGCCGAACGTGTACGCCGTGCTGCCCAGCGTGTGACGCCGAGGGTGAAGAGAACAAACAGCAGAAACATTCCGATGGCGGTCCAGTTCATTGCATGCACTCCTGCTTGACCCGGTCACTCAGCGGATCGAGGACATTGTTCGCGCGATACACGTAGATGCCAGTCAGGGCGAAGGACACCAAGACGATCGCCACGCCGACCAGCATGCCGACGCTGGTCACCCCGCCGCTGAGCGAGCGGCCCAAGGTGCTGGGCGAAAACGCCACCAACAGCACAAAGCCGTAGTAGATGATCATCATGGCCAGAGTCAGGGTGCCGTTGAGCAGGCGCTTGCGGCGTACCAGTTGCTGGAAGTCGGGATGCTTGCAGATGCTCTCTATATGCTCGGGTGTCATTGGGGCGATCTCTTGATGTTGTCATTGTTTTGAGGTCACGCGGGTGTTGCGGTGTTGCCAAGGGTCCTATCGCGCAACCAGCCCGCTCACCACCGGTGCGCGGTGCAGCGAAGACACGTTCCCGATGGTGAGCGGGCTGGTCCCGCGATGGGGTCCCTGCGCTGCTAAAGCTGGTCGAAGTCCAGGACCACCTTGTCGCTGATCGGATAGCTCTGGCACGACAGCACGTACCCGGCCGCCACTTCGTAATCTTCCAGGGCATGGTTGCTGTCCATCTCTACCTCCCCTTCGATCACCTTGCACTTGCAGGTCGAGCACACGCCGGCCTTGCACGAGTACGGCAGCTCGGCCCCCACGGCATTGCCAGCATCCAGCACGCTCTGGCTATTACGCGCCAGGTCGAAAGCCAGCGCCCGGCCGTCGCTGATCACGGTGATCTGGCTGATCGCCGAGTCCAACTGTCGAGCTGCCTGGCGCGCTTCACGCTTATGCTCGTTGCCGGCGGCCGCGAACAGCTCGAAGTGAATGCGCTCGGCAGGCATGCCATTGCTCTCGAGGCTGCCGCGCACGGTTGCGGTCATCGCTTGCGGGCCGCAGAGGAACGCTGCGTCCAGGCTGCTCACGTCCATCCAGCGGGAAAACAACTGTCCGCACTTGTCGGCGTCGATACGGCCGTTGTACAGGTCGATGTCCTGTTGCTCGCGACTGAACACGAAAATCAGGTTGAGCCGATCCAGATAAAGGTTCTTCAGGTCTTCGAGCCTGTCGCGAAACAATGCACCGGAGCTGGAGCGGTTGCCGTAGAGCAAGGTGAAGTGGCTGCCCGGTTCGCGTTCCAGGGTGCTCTTGATGATCGACAGGATCGGCGTGATGCCACTGCCCGCCGCTACGCCGAGGTAGCGGCCCTTGCGGCTCGGGTCCAGTGGCACGAAGAACGAGCCGCAAGGCGGCATGACGTCAAGCTGCTGGCCGGGCTTGAGCACTTCATTGGCGAAAGACGAGAAACGCCCGCCCGGTACGCGCTTGATTGCCACGCGCAGTTCGCCATCCTCGATGCCGCTGCAGATCGAGTACGAACGGCGCACCTCTTCGTTGTCCAGCTGGGTACGCAGCACCAGGTACTGGCCCTGGACAAAGCGGAAATCGTCCTGCAACTGTGGCGGAATCTCGAAGGCGATGGACACGGCATCGCGAGTTTCAGGGCGCACATCCTTGATCGTGAGGCTATGGAAATGACTCATGGTGTTCTCCCGCTGTACGGCGCTCTGCGCTCAGATGCATTTGAAATAATCGAAGGGCTCAAGACACTCGCGGCAGCGGTACAGCGCCTTGCAGGCCGTCGAGCCGAACTGGCTGAGCAACTCGGTATGGTCACTGCCGCATTGCGGGCACAGGACTGTGGGGCTTTCGCCAAGCAGGCTGCGTTTGCTGCTGCTACCCACCGGGGGTGCAATGCCGTATGCGCGCAAGCGATCGCGGCCCCGGAGACTGATCCAGTCGGTATTCCACGCCGGAGTCAGGCGACGCTCCAACCGTGGAGCGGCAAAGCCGGCCTGTTCCAGGGCCTGGCGGATGTCGCCCTCGATCACCTCGGTGGCCGGACACCCGGAATAGGTCGGTGTCACGACCAGGTGCAGATGCCCGGCCTGCCAATCCAGGTCGCGGACGATACCCAGGTCGACCACACTGACCACTGGCACCTCCGGGTCCATCACCTGCTCCAATACCGCCCAGGCCTGTGCGAGATCACCATCGCGCGCCGGGCGCGCGCCGCTGTCGCTGGCGATCAGCTCACCAGGTCGCATCGGGATACGCTCGTGGCAGGTACTGCATCTCGGCCAGCAGCAGGCCCAGGTGTTCGGTGTGCAGCCCCCGCCGACCGCTCAGGTAGAAGTAGTTGGCCGCCGCGGGCACAGGCAGCTCCACGCTGGCGAAGACGGTCGCGACCTGCTGGCTCCAACCCGCCGCCACCCGCGCCGGATCAGCCGCGAAACCCGTTCTGGCGAGACGGGTTTCGCCATCGCTACCCGATAGCATCTCCACCGTGAAACGCCACACCTGCGGGATTGCCTCGAGCATGCGCCGACGACTTTCCTCGGTGCCGTCGCCCAGACGCTGCACCCACTCGCCGGAGCGACGCAGATGATAGGTGACTTCCTTCAGGGATTTGGCAGCGATGCCGGCGATACGCGTGTCCGAGGATGTGCAAAGCCCTTCAAGCACCTGGTAATGCCAGGCGTCGTAGAGAAACTGCTTGGTCATGGTCACGGCAAAATCGCCGTTGGGCTGCTCGACCAGCAACAAGTTGCGGTACTCGCGCTCGTCGCGGCGAAATGCCAGGTCATCGGCGTCACGACCGTCGTTCAGCAGCTCGGCGGCATACTCCAGCCAGTTGCGTGCCTGACCCACCAGGTCCAGGCCAACGTTCATCAGCGCCAGCTCTTCCTCGATGGCCGGCGCACGACCACACCATTGGCACAGGCGCTGACCTTGAACGAGAGCGGTGTCGCCGAGGAGCAGCAGATACTGGATAAGATCTTCTTGTGTGTTCATGGCCAACCTCACATGTGTCCGACTTCTTCGGGCAGCTCGTAGAAGCTGGCGTGGCGATAGACCTTGTCATCGGCGGGCGCGAAAAGCGGGTCTTTTTCATCTGGCGACGAGGCGGTGATCAAGGCCGACGGTACCACCCACAGGCTTACGCCTTCGCTACGGCGGGTGTACAGCTCACGGGCGTTCTCGATGGCCATGGCCGAATCGGCGGCATGCACACTGCCGACGTGCTTGTGGTTGAGGCCGTGCTTGCTGCGCACGAATACTTCGTAGAGGGTCCAGACTGACATCGTGTTATCTCCGCATCGGTGGCCGTATCAGGCGGCATTCTTGTTCTGTTGTTTACGTGCGTAGGCGACGGCGGCCTCGCGCACCCAGGCGCCGTCTTCGATGGCTTTGCGCCGGGTAGCGACACGTTCCTGGTTGCACGGCCCGTTGCCCTTGAGCACTTCGTAGAATTCGTCCCACCGGATCTCACCGAAGTCGTAGTGCCCACGGGACTCGTTCCATTTCAGGTCCGGGTCGGGCACCGTACAACCGAGCAGTTCGAGCTGGGGGATAGTCTGATCAACGAATCGTTGGCGCAGCTCGTCGTTGCTCTGGCGCTTGATCTTCCATGCCATGGACTGGGCGCTATTGGGCGAGTTGTCGTCGCTTGGGCCGAACATCATCAGCGCCGGCCACCACAAGCGATCGATCGAATCCTGGACCATGTCCTTCTGCGCCTGGGTACCGTGGCGCATCATCGTCAGGAGCATTTCGTAGCCCTGGCGCTGATGAAAGCTCTCTTCCTTGCAGATACGGATCATCGCCCGCGAATAGGGTCCGTATGAGGTGCGCTGCAGGACCACCTGGTTGACGATCGCCGCGCCATCGACCAGCCAGCCGACGGCCCCCATGTCGGCCCAGCTCAGGGTCGGGTAGTTGAAGATGCTCGAGTACTTGGCCTTGCCGCTGTGCAGCTTGTCGATCTCCTGATCGCGGTCGGCGCCCAGGGTTTCCATGGCGCTGTACAGGTACAGACCGTGGCCGGCTTCGTCCTGGATCTTGGCCATCAGTTGCAGTTTGCGCTTGAGGCTTGGAGCACGCGTGACCCAGTTGCCTTCGGGAAGCATGCCGACGATTTCCGAGTGCGCGTGCTGCGAGATCTGCCGGATCAAGGTCTGGCGATAGGCCTCGGGCATCCAGTTCTTGGCTTCGATCTTGATCTCTGCGTCGATCTTTTCCTGAAAGTTGCGCTCTTCGGCGGACATCTCGTCCAGCGACTTGATGCGCTTGACGCCGGTTTCTACCAATTGTGCGTACATGTTCTGTCTCCCGCCTCAAGGCTGGTTGGGCATGGAGTATTTATAAGCGATACAGAATACATTATCAAACAAGATTTTTATGTATCTTATAAATTCGTGTATCGCTTTGCGCGATCGATAGGAACGGGGGTGGCCAATCCTACGGCAGACAAGCAATTTCTCAGGGCTCGAATCCGAGCCAAAAAAAAGCCCCGAACCATGTCGGGGCCATGAGATATCGTCTTTTCAGCTGGCCACACGCCTGTCATACACATGACAGGCCTTGCCTTCGGAACGCTTCAGCGTCGCCAATGGCTGCACGACCACCCGCGTACTGATTCCGATATATGTCTTGATCTGCTTGGCCAGCTCGGCCACCAGCAATTTGCGCTGCGCCTCGTCGTAATGCTGACAATCGGCCCGTAACTCCACATGCACATCCACGCTGTCCATATTCCCATTACGATACAAATGTATCTCATAGCATTCGGAAAGCTGTTTTATTTTCAAAACCTGCTCCTCGATCTGCGTCGGGAATACGTTGACGCCACGAATGATGAGCATGTCGTCACTGCGCCCAGTGATCTTGTCGATACGCCGCATCGGTCGTGCCGTGCCTGGCAGCAGGCGCGTCAAGTCGCGGGTGCGGTAACGGATCATTGGCAGCGCTTCCTTGCTGAGCGAGGTGAAGACCAGTTCGCCCATCTGCCCGTCAGGCAGTGCCGCCCCCGTCACAGGGTCGATGATTTCCGGGTAGAAGTGGTCTTCCCAGATGGTCGGCCCGTCCTTGGTTTCGGCGCATTCCATGGCAACCCCTGGCCCCATGATTTCCGACAAGCCATAGATGTCCAACGCATTGATGCCCATGCGCTGCTCGATGGAGCGGCGCAGCTCGTCGGTCCACGGCTCGGCACCAAAGATGCCCAGGCGCAAGGCCAGCTTGTGCGGATCCAGTCCCTGGCGCTCGATCTCGTCTGCCAGGTTCAGCATGTAGGATGGAGTGACCATGATGATGTCCGGCTGGAAATCGTTGATCAGCTGAACCTGCTTCTCGGTCTGCCCCCCCGACATGGGAATGACGGTGCAGCCCAGCCGTTCGGCACCGTAGTGCGCGCCAAGGCCGCCGGTGAAAAGGCCGTAGCCGTAGGAGACATGCACCTTGTCGCCGCGTCGCCCACCCGCCGCACGTATCGAACGCGCGACCACGTTGGCCCAGGTATCGATATCGCCCTGGGTGTAGCCGACCACCGTCGGCTTGCCGGTGGTGCCGCTGGAGGCATGCACCCTGACCACGTCATGCATCGGCACGGCGAACATGCCGTAGGGGTAGTTGTCACGCAGGTCGTTCTTGGTGGTGAAGGGGAACTTCGCAAGGTCTTCCAGACAGCGTACATCGTCCGGATGAATACCCAGCGCATCGAAACGTTGACGGTACAGTGGCACGTTCTGGTAGGCATGACCCAGGCTCCAGCGCAAACGGTCCAGCTGGTGCTGGCGCAGTTCGTCGAGGCTGGCGGTCTCCAGCGGATCGAGTACAGCAGTGTTCAAGGCGGCCATATTCATGATTTCACTCTGATTCTTTTTATGGTTCAGCCCGTGAAGGGCTCGAGTGTAGGGGGCGCACGACCCCACCCAGCGATTGGTGTCGGTTCAGATCCGCTCGATGATCATCGCGATGCCCTGCCCTACGCCAATGCACATGGTGCACAGGGCGTAGCGGCCACCCCGATGCTCCAGTTCGACCAGTGCCGTGGTCACAAGCCTCGCGCCGCTCATGCCCAGCGGATGGCCCAGAGCGATTGCGCCACCATTGGGATTGACCCGTGCATCGTCATCGGACAGCCCAAGCTCACGCAATACCGCCAGCCCTTGGGCGGCGAAGGCTTCGTTGAGCTCGATCACGTCCATGTCGGCCAGGCGCAGGTTGGCCAGTTCCAGCACCTTGCGTGTCGCAGGCACCGGGCCGATACCCATTATCCGCGGCTCCACACCCGCCGTCGCCATTGCCACGATCCGGGCGCGGGGCTTGAGGCCATAGCGTTGAGTCTGTTCGCGGCCGGCCAGCAACAAGGCGCAAGCACCGTCGTTGACTCCGGAGGCGTTACCCGCGGTGATGCTCCCCCCCTCACGGAACGGTGTCGGCAGGCGCTGGAGCATGTCCAGGGTAGTATCGGGACGCGGGTGTTCATCGTGCTCGACGTGCTTCGGCTCGCCCTTGCGCTGGGGGATCGTCACGGCAACGATCTCCCGGGCCAGGCGCCCACTGGCGGCCGCGGCGGCAGCTCGTTGCTGGCTGCGCAGGGCGAAGGCATCCTGGTCTTCACGGGAAATCCCGTACTGCAGGGCCACGTTCTCCGCGGTCTCCGGCATCGAGTCGATGCCGTAGGCCTTCTCCATGGCCTTGTTGACGAAACGCCAACCAATAGTGGTGTCGTAGATCCGCGCATCGCGAGCGAATGCCTGCTCGGCCTTGCCCAGGACCAGTGGCGCCCGCGTCATGGATTCGACGCCTCCAGCGAGCATGAGACCGGTGTCGCCGCTACGGATCGAACGCGCTGCCAGGCCGATGGCGTCCATGCCCGAGCCGCACAGGCGGTTGACCGTGGTGCCCGGCACCGTGACCGGCAGGCCGGCCAGCAATGCCGACATGCGCGCCACGTTGCGATTGTCCTCACCGGCCTGGTTGGCGCAACCGTAGATCACATCGTCCACGGCCGACCAGTTCACCTGGGGGTTGCGTTCGATAAGAGCGCGCAATGGCACTGCGCCCAGGTCGTCGGCACGCACGCTGCTCAGCGCACCGCCATAGCGGCCGATCGGCGTGCGCACAGCATCGATGATAAAGGCATCAGTCATTTAGGGTCTCCTGGGCAAGCACGCGGCCTTGCACCTTGTAAGATTTACCACGGAACAGCGCGATCAGCTGTCCTTTCTGGTTTTCCACGCGCACGTCATAAGTGCCGGTACGGCCCTTGCGGGTCTGCTCCACACAGACTGCGACCAACGTGTCGCCCGCGTAGGCTGGAGCGAGGTAATCGATAGTGCAGCCCAGGCCTATGGTGACCTGATCATAAGTGTTGCAGGCGACGGCGAAGGCCGAGTCGGCCAAGGTGAAGATGAAACCACCGTGACAACTGCCGTGGCCCTGGACCATGTCGTCACCCACCGCCATCTGCAGGGTCGCGTTGCCTGGAGCCACGGCCAGCAGTTGCATGCCTAGAGCGAGGCTGGCCCGGTCGCGCGAAAGCAGGGTGCGGGCGCATTGGTCGGCCAGGTCGTGCGCTTGAAGATCAGGCATGCAGGCGCCCTCCCTCGGCAACCAGGCGACGCAACAGCAGCGAGGGGCGGTAGCGCGCCTCACCGTAGGCGGCCTGGAGGTTTTCGAGTACGGCGAGCACGTTCGCCAGGCCGATACGCTCGGCCCAGGCCAGCGGGCCGACCGGATAGTTGACGCCCTTGCGCATGGCCAGGTCGACATCCGCGGCGCTGGCTACACCTTGCAGGACGGCGTCGGCGGCTTCGTTGGCAAGCATCGCGACAGTGCGCAGTACAGCCAGGCCTGGAAGGTCGGCAAGCGGTGTCACCACCAGCCCTGCGCTTTGCAGCAGGGCCACGGCTTGCTCGCGAGCGACGTCGGTAATGCCGGCGCAACAACTGATAGCGATACGCGTCGCTTTGCCGTAGTCCAGGGCAAGGTCGAACACCACCAGGTTGTTCAGGGCATCGGACTTGGCACGTTCGCTGGCGAGGCGACCGTCACTCAATGCGAGCACGGCATCTCCCACCCGGATGATGCCTGACGCAGAGCGTGTCGATGGCAGCTGGGCGGACGCTTCATGGGTGCGCGTGACAACGATTCCAGCCGCCTCGAGGCGGGGCAGCAGGCCGTCGGCGATTCCCAGGTCCCCTTCGACCACGCAACCTTCCACACGCTGGCTGCTGCGCAACTCATGGATCACCGGACGCGGCACATTCGGCCCATGATCATAGAATCCCTGCCCACTCTTGCGGCCCAGACGGCCGGCGTCGACCAACTCCTTCTGGATGAGCGACGGCTGGAAACGCATGTCCCCGTAATAGGCCTCGAAAACCGAGCAGGTGACCGCATAATTGACATCGTGGCCAATCAGGTCCGTCAGTTCGAAAGCCCCCATGCGAAATCCACCGGCATCACGCATCAGCGCATCGAGCGTGGCGCAGTCGCCAGCGCCTTCCTGCAGCAGGCGCAGACTCTCGGCATAGAAGGGTCGTGCCACCCGATTGACAATGAAACCAGGCGTGGAACGCGCGTGCACCGGCGCCTTACCCCAGCACTTGACGGTGTCATAGACGCTGGCGGCAACCGCTTTCGACGTAGCCAGCCCGGAAACGATCTCTACCAGCGCCATCAACGGTGCCGGGTTGAAAAAGTGCACCCCGAGAAACCGTTCTGGCCGCTGGAGGCCTGCAGCGATGCTTGTGATGGACAGCGAAGAAGTATTGCTGGCCAGCACGCATTCCGGAGAGCAGACCGCCTCCAGGCGGGCAAACAGACCACGCTTGGCATCCAGGTTTTCGACGATGGCTTCGATCACCAACCGCGCATCGGCCAAGTCCTCGAAAGCATCGACGCTGCGCAGGCGCCCGCGGGTCTCTTCTCGCTGCGCCTGAGTGATACGCCCCTTCTCCAGCGATTTGCCCAATTGCCGGTCCAACCCTTCGATCGCCTCGATGGCGGCGCCTGGACGGTTGTCGTAGAGCAGAACCGAATGCCCCGCCTGCGCCGCGACCTGGGCGATCCCAGCGCCCATGGCACCTGCGCCGATGACCGCGACGATGGCACTGCTGTCCAATGCATTGCCGTTCAGTGGCTCCATGATCAGCACCCCTTGAACACAGGCGAGCGTTTTTCCATGAAGGCGGCAACGCCCTCGCGATAGTCCTCGCTGCGACCGGCCAGGCGCTGCAGGTCGCGCTCAAGTTGCAGTTGTTCGTCCAGGCTGTTGTCCAGGCTGGCGTTGAACGCGCGCTTGATCAGGGCCAACCCTGACGTCGGCTGCTTCGCCAGATGCCGTGCGAGCTCCAGCGCCTCGTCACGCAAGGCTTCATCGTCGACCACCCGATAGATCAGACCCCACTGCTCGGCCTGCTCGGCCGTCAGGCGATTGCCCAGCAGCGCCAAGGCCTTGGCCCGTGCCACGCCGACCAGCCGCGGCAGGAACCAGGTGCCTCCGGAATCCGGCACCAGCCCGAGTTTGCAGAACGCCTGGATGAAGCTCGCCGAACGCGCCGCCAGCACCAGGTCGCAGGCTAACGGGATGTTCGCGCCGGCACCGGCAGCGACACCGTTCACCGCACAGATCACCGGCAGCGGCAGATCACGCAGGGCGCGGATCATCGGGTTGTAGAATTTTTCGATCGATTCGCCCAGATCCGGCGCCGCCGCGCCCGGGGCCACATTGCGATCGCCCAGGTCCTGCCCGGCGCAGAAACCGCGACCCTCGCCGCTCAACAACAGCACACGCACCTGGGGGTTGCCACGCACCTGCTTGAGGGCCTCCTTGAACTCGGCATGCATTTGCGGATTGAAGCTGTTCAATTGCTCGGGGCGGTTCAGCCGGAGGAAGGCTACGCCGTCCTCGATGTCGAAAAGAATGTGCTCGAAAGTCATGACCGTTAATGCTCGCAAGAATGGATGAAAACAGGTCGGCGCGCTGTCAGCGCCCGGTGAACACTGGCGCTCGCTTTTCCTGGAAGGCACGAATGCCTTCATTGCGGTCCGCGCTGGCAGCCAGCACCGTGAACGCATTCCGCTCGAAACGCAGGCCCGTGGCCAGGTCGGTATCCATCGCCTTGAGCAAAGCTTCCTTGGCCAGACGCACGGCGAGCGGCGCCTTACTGGCAATGCTCTGGGCCAGGCTCAGGGCACGATCGACGGTGAATTCGGGTTGGGTAATTTCGCTGACCAGACCGGCGCGCTGCGCGGTCCGCGCATCGATGGCTTCGCCGGTCAGGACCATCTGCATGGCCATCGACTTGCCGACCGCGCGCAGAGTCGTTGGGTACCGCCAGCGCCGGGCATGATGCCGAGCTTGATCTCCGGTTGACCGAAGCGAGCATCCGCGCCCGCGACGATGATGTCGGCGTGCATTGCCAGCTCGCAGCCGCCGCCCAGGGCGAAGCCATTGACCGCCGCGATCATCGGCTTGGCGAAGCGGCTGATGCGCTGCCAGTGCCGGGTCCGGGGGTCATTGAGGATGCCGATCGCATCGCGCTCGGCCATTTCCGTGATGTCGGCGCCGGCGGCGAAGGCCTTGCGGTTGCCAGTGATCACCACCGCACGGCAGGCATCATCCTGCTCCAGACGATCAAGCACCTCGGCCAAGTCGCCGAGCAGACAGGTATTGAGGGAATTGAGCACCTCTGGCCGGTTCAGGGTAATCAGACAGACACCCGAATCACGGGAGTCCAGCAGCAGGAGGTCAGGCATGACAGTCACCGTGCTTGCCAGTCGAAGCTGGCTGTTGTTGTTAGCTCAAGGCGGATTGCAGGTGAGTATAGGCCCAATACGATACATAAGATCAACCAAAAACAATTAAACCTGTGTCAATTCGTTCTCTGAGTGTGCCATGGGCTGCCATGAAGCAGAAGAGCAGTCCGACACGTACGGTATGGCATAGCGCAGAAACCGAGGCTAAGTGGCTTTGTGCACAACACCAGCAACAACCCTATAAAGCGATACATCAATCGATTGCTTTTTAATCACATTTCATTATATTTGCGTTACATGACCTGTGCTGACGACATTGACGGCACCCCAAGCCCCAGGAGCTCACCATGACCTGTTACAGCCTCGGCGGGATCACCCCGGTCATCGACCCCAGTGCCTATGTCCACCCCTCAGCCATCCTGATCGGCGACGTGATCGTGGGCCCCGACTGCTACGTCGGCCCATTGGCCAGCCTGCGCGGCGACTTCGGCAGGATCGTTCTCGAACAGGGCGCCAACCTTCAGGACACCTGTGTGATGCATGGCTTCCCGGACAGCGATACGGTGATCGAACGCAACGGTCATGTCGGCCACGGCGCCGTACTGCATGGTTGCCGGATCGGCGCCGACGCGCTGATCGGCATGAACGCCGTGGTCATGGATGGCGCGGTGATCGGTCCACGCTCCATCGTTTCGGCTGCAGCCTTCGTCAAGGCCCGTTTCGAATGCCCCGAGCGCTCTCTGGTGGTGGGCTCCCCGGCCGCAGTCAAGCGCGAGTTGAGCGATGAGGAGGTCCGCTGGAAACAGGCCGGCACCCGCGAGTACCAAGCCCTCACCCGCCGCTGCCTGGAAGAAATGATCGAATGTCACCCTTTGAACCAACCTGAACAGGATCGCAAGCGTGTCAGCGACAGTACGTTCCGCCCCAAAGCGTAGAGCGCGCGCCGTGGATGCCAGCGCGGCTCACGGCGCGCTGGTAATCAAGGACACACGACAGTTATATTCCGGGGTTTCGCCCAGCGGATCCGTCATGTCGTCCATCGCGCCACTCAATCTGCTCGTCACGCGTTTCCAGGAACAGATCCCGATCCGTGCCAGCTCGCTTATCGTTACCCTTTACGGCGATGCCATCGAGCCCCATGGAGGCACTGTCTGGCTAGGCAGCCTGATCCAGCTGCTGGAGCCCTTCGGCATTAACGAGCGGCTGATCCGCACCTCGATCTTCCGCCTGACCAAGGAAGGCTGGCTGAGCGCCGAGAAGGTCGGCCGGCGCAGTTACTACAGCCTGACCGGCACCGGTCGTCGCCGCTTCGACAAGGCCTTCAAGCGGGTTTACAGCTCGGTAGTGCCGGAGTGGGATGGCTCCTGGCATCTGATCATGCTCACGCAATTGGCGGCAGACAAACGCAAACAGGTACGCGAGGAACTCGAGTGGCAAGGTTTCGGCGCGATCACGCCAACGGTGCTGGCCAGTCCGCGAGGAGATCGCACCGACATAAATGCAACCTTGCTCGATCTCGAGGCCCTGGAGGACACGCTGGTCTTTGAGACCACCGGCCAGGACGTCATGGCCTCCCGTGCCTTGCGCGCTCAGGCTCGGGAAAGTTGGCGGATCGACGAGCTAGGCGCACAGTACAGCGAATTCATCCAGTTGTTCCGCCCGGTCTGGCAGGTACTGCGCGAACAGGAGACGCTGCAGCCGGGGGATTGCTTTATGGTTCGCCTACTGCTGATCCACGAATACCGCAAGCTGCTGCTGCGCGATCCGCACCTGCCTGACGAACTGCTCCCAGGCGATTGGGAAGGCCGCGCCGCCCGCCAGCTGTGTCGCAATATCTACCGTTTGACCTGCGCCAGCGCCGAACAATGGCTATGCAACGTGATGGAGACCGCCGACGGCCCCCTACCGGACGCCGCGGAGAATTTCTACCGGCGGTTTGGCGGCCTGCGCTGATCGATCATCCGGACAGGTGAAAGCACAACGACAACGACAATAACAACGACGTCAGGTGTGAGGTGTGGACATGAAAGCTGCGACGGCAAGCCCCCACGAAAACTTCCAGCAATGGCTGGCGGATATCAACCTGCTGTGCGGCGAATTCGAAGGCGAGGCACTTGGCAGCGACTTCGCCGGCACCATCAGCGGTCACCAATACGGCGCGCTGCGCTTCAGCCAGGTCGACAGCAGGTGTGCGCGACTGGTCCGCACCCCCAGGGAAGTCAAGCGCAGCGAGGTACACAAGTATTTTGCCGTGTTCCAGGTCGAGGGCACGGCGAGGATGGCGCAAGAGTCGTTGCGTGAAGTGATCGAGCCGGGCGATGTGATTCTGATCGACAGCGCTCGCCCCAGCCAGTTCGAGTTCGGTCACGGTTCGCGCCAGGTGTCGCTGATCCTGCCGCATGACCGGGTCCATCAGCTGATGAGGTTCGCCCCACTCGACATCTGTCGCAAGATCCCCGCGCAGTCCCCGGTCGCCCGGCTTGCCCAGCAGATGCTGCTGTCGTCGACGCAGCTTGAATCGGTAAGCCTGGCCGAAAGCGAAGCGGTGATCGATGCGCTGGTCAGCCTGATGCGCCCGGCGCTGTCGGGCAGCGACAACAACCCCGACCCGCACGAGCGGATTCTGCGCAAGGCACTGCAACTGATCGAAACGAACATTGCCGATGAGAACCTCTGCCCCGAGATGATCGCACGTGACATCGGCGTGTCCATGCGCGGGCTATACCGGGTTTTTGCCAAGAATGGCCTGGTTGTGGCCCAATACATCAAGAATCGTCGCCTGGACATCTGCGCCGAAGTCCTGCGTAGCCCGCAATCGAACCTCAAACTTTCCGCGCTGGGTTTTGCCTGGGGCTTTTCCAACAGCAGCTACTTCACCACGGCGTTCAAGCAGCGCTTTGGTCTGTCGCCTGGGGAGTATCGCAAGCGTTACGCCTGAGAGGGTGCGTGCGGCTTGGGACGTCGGGGACATGCCAGAACCGCCCCCGAGCCGGTACCCTTTTGCGGTACGAGCACCGCTGCCCGCTCGTCAATGCCGGATGCACACCGACTTGGTTTCGGTAAACGCATCCAGCCAGTCGACCCCGAAGTCACGACCGGTACCCGATTGCTTGAAACCGCCAAACGGCATGTTGGCATCGATCAGGGTATGGCTGTTGACCCAGACCGTACCGGCTTCGATACAAGGCGTGAGGTCCATTGCCGACTTCAGGCTAGTGGTCCACAGGCTGGCGGCGAGGCCATAATCGGTGTCGTTGGCCCGAGCCAGCGCCTCTTCGACATTGGCGACACGCGTCAAGGTCAGCACCGGGCCGAATACTTCACTGCGGGTCAGGCGCAGTTTGTCGTCGGGGTTGATGATCAGCGACGGGCTGATGTAATAGCCGTCGGTGTCGGGCACGGCGGTGCCGCTGACAATCTCGGCGCGCTGTTCGCGGGCCTCATCCAGATAGCCTTGCACAGTCTGCTGGTGTGCCTCAGACGCCACGGCATTGATCTGCGCACTTGGGTCCATGCCGGGTCCGATACTGAGGCCTTTGATGGCCTGCTCGAAATCAACCGCCAGACGGTCAAACAGCGGCGCCTCGACATAGATCCGCGAGCTGGCCGCGCACACCTGGCCCTGGTTGAGGAAGCTGCCCATCATCAGGCCTTCGACTACCTGCTGTGGATCGGCGTCAGCAAGTACGATGGCCGGGTTCTTGCCGCCCAGTTCCAGCGACAGTCGGGTCAGCCGGTCGACCGCTGAACGGGCGATATGCTTGCCGGTGGCGGTGGAGCCGGTGAAGCTGATCTTGGCCACTTGCGGATGGCTGGTCAGCGCTGCACCGCAGAGGGCGCCGCTGCCAGTCACCAGGTTGAACACACCGTCGGGTACACCGGCTTCGGTGGCCAGTTCGGCCATGCGCATCAGGGTCAGCGGTGTGATTTCCGAAGGCTTGATCACGATCGAGCAGCCCGCGGCCAGGGCCGGCATGACTTTCCACATACCGATCATCAGCGGGAAGTTCCACGGCACGATACCGGCGACCACACCGATCGGCTCCTTACGGGTGAACGCGCTGTATCGCGCCCCTTCCGGGATAGGGATCGACACGTCGAGGGTGCGTCCGGTGATCTTGGTGGCCAGTCCTGCTGTGTAGCGCATCCAGTTCAGCGTGCTGCCGACTTCCAAGGCGCGGGCGATATTGATCGACTTGCCCTGCTCCAGGGTTTCCAGCTGGGCCAGCTCTTCGGCGTTCTGTTCGAGCAGATCGGCGTAGCGCAGCAGGATGCGTTCGCGCTCGGCGGGGCTGCGGCGCGACCAACTCCCGGAGGTGAAGGCTCTGTGCGCCGAGGTCACGGCAAGGTCGACGTCTTCCAGGCTGGCGTCTGGTGTGACAGCGATGGCTTGGCCGGTGGCCGGATTGAACACCGTCAGGGTGCTGCTGGAGGTCGAAGGCTTCCAGCCGCCGTCGATGTACAGGCCGTGCCGCCTGCTGAGAAAGCTGTTGACGGAGGCAAGCGTCGCTACGGTACCGACAGTCATAAAGGCTCCTTGAGAGCGGGTGTATGGATACAGGAGTCTAGGCACGCAGAAGGCCTGCGTTCTTATGCTCGCTGCCAGGTGTATTGGTGAGGGTGCCAGATAGGACGCTGAGCGGACCACGGCCTGGTGGGCACGCTCATGGGGTCACTGGCGCCGGGGGTCAAACGCCAGCCCCGGCCAGTCGAGAGGCAGTGTCCGCCTGCGCGCCATGCCCATCGAACAGTCACTCATCGGCTACCCAGACAGTTGCGCATTCCTTCCTATACTGCATCTGGCGTCAATGCTGTGCTGACTGCTCTTCACAAGCAAAACCTCTAATAATAAATGCGAGGTGGCACATGGTTTGGCAGCAACTCTACGATCCGTTCGGGAGCCCCTGGCTCTCTACCCTCATGGCTGCTGTCCCCGTCGTGGTAATGCTCGCGGCGCTGGCCTTCTTCCACATAAAAGCCCATATCGCCGCCCTGCTCGCCCTGGGCTCGGCCTTGTTGATCTCCATCTTCGTCTTCGGCATGCCGGCCAACATGGCAGGGTCGGCGGCGCTGTACGGCGCGGCCAACGGGCTACTGCCCATCGGCTGGATCGTGCTCAACATCATCTTCCTGCACCGGCTGACCACCGAAAACGGCTCGTTCAAGGTGCTGCAGGACTCACTGGCACGCATTACCGACGATCGCCGCTTGCAGCTGTTGCTGATCGCCTTCTGCTTCGGGGCCTTCTTCGAGGGCGCGGCCGGTTTCGGCACACCGGTCGCGGTCACCGGGGCCATTCTCATCGGCCTGGGCTTCACGCCGCTGGCGGCGTCGGGACTGGCGCTGATCGCCAACACCGCCCCGGTGGCGTTCGGGGCGTTGGGCACGCCGATCATCACCCTGGCCAAGGTCACCGGTCTGGATGAGATGGAGCTGTCGGCCATGGTCGGTCGGCAATTGCCGTTCTTTTCGGTCATCGTGCCGTTCTGGCTGATCTGGGCCTTTGCCGGCTGGCGCAAGATGCTGGAGGTGTGGCCCGCCATCCTGGTCGCGGGGGTCACGTTCGCGGTACCGCAGTTCCTGGTGTCCAACTTCCACGGACCGATGCTGGTGGATGTGATCGCCGCGCTGATCTCGATGGCCTGCCTGACCGGCTTTCTGCGTGTCTGGAAACCTGCCACGGTGCACACCTCCGCCGCCCTTACCGGCCGAGTCGACGATTCCAAGGTCGATGCCGATCCCGATGAGCGCCCAGGCGCGACTCTGGCGTTCTCGCAAAGCGACCGACGCAGCGTCCTGAGGGCCTGGATGCCGTGGATCATCCTCACGGTGTTCGTCTTCGCCTGGGGCACGGCAAGCTTCAAGAACCTGTTCGATACTCGCCTGGCCAGCGATAGCGTCAGCGGCGCAGCTTTGCTGGACCCCCAGGGCAAACCGCTGCGCGAAGCCAATCCGATCTTCTCCCCCTCGGTGACCTTCGGCGCCATTCACCAGCAGATCGAAAAAGTCCCGCCCGTGGTTCCGGCGCCCAAGAAAGAGGACGCGGTGTACAAGTTCACCTGGTTCACCGCGACCGGCAGCGGGATATTCCTGGCGGCCATCCTGGGCGGACTGCTGATGGGCTACTCGGTGGCCGACCTGGCCAGGCACTACCTGCGCACGATCTGGGTGGTGCGCTATTCGCTCATCACCATCGTGGCGATGCTGTCGCTGGGCTTCCTCACGCGCTACTCAGGGCTGGACGCGACCATGGGGCTGGCCTTCGCCGCCACGGGGATCTTCTACCCCATGTTCGGTACCTTGCTGGGCTGGCTTGGCGTGGCCCTGACCGGTTCGGACACGGCTTCCAACGTGCTGTTCGGCGGCTTGCAGCGGGTGACGGCGGAGCAGCTGGGCTTGAGCCCCGTATTGATGGCGGCGGCCAACAGCTCTGGGGGGGTGATGGGCAAGATGGTCGACGCGCAGTCGATCGTGGTGGCCTCGACCGCAACCCGCTGGTATGGGCATGAAGGGGAAATTCTGCGGTATGTGTTCTTCCACTCGGTGATCCTGGCGATCCTGGTGGGGTGCCTGGTGACCTTGCAGGCGTATGTGCCGCCGTTCACTTCGATGGTGGTTGGAGGCGGTTGATGCCGCGGTTTTCGGGGGTCGGCGGCATCGACCTCCCTGGCGGGACAGCGCCCCTTATTGACGCTTAGGGGCGCCCTATTTCATGAACGAAGGAAAGCACTGGATTCTGGGTGAACGCTTGCGGCGCGGCCTTGCCTGCTCAATATCCCGTCATCTCAAGATAACCCCTGCCCGTCTCGCTCCCGCTCAGGCGCACCGGCCCCTCCCAGTATGGATAGCTGGTCTCCATCCACGCCTTGGGCTCCAAGGCATCCACTTGTACATCCACGCCGTGCGCTGGCACCTTGACCTGCCAGCGGGTCGGCACCCGATGGCCGTTGTCCTGCGTGGTCCAGGCCAGTTCCTTGAACTGGATCTGATCGCCTTGCAGTGCCCGCGTCTCACCTTGCGCGCTGATCCAGGTGCCTGCGCGGTACGGCATGCCCTGGTCTTCCCGAACTCGGAAGAGCATGAGCTTGGCGCCACCGTCCAGATGCAGGGAAAACCAGTCCCATCCCGACTGCCCGGCGGCCAGGGGCTGGCTGCTCCACTCACGGTCGAGCCACGCGCGGCCCGTGACCGGGATGCGCTCGCCGCCGCGTTCGACTTCGCCACTGACCTGATAGAAAGGCTGGCTGTAGTAGTAGGAAGCTTGCCCCTTCCCGGACTTTTCGCTGTAGCCCTGGGCCCCATGAAGTACCAGCGCACGTTCGCTGTGCAGCTTCAGGTCATAACGGAAGCCTTCGCCTCCCGCGGTCATGCGCAGGCGGCCAATGCCGTCGGTGCCCCGCAGCGACCAATCATTGATCCAGGCGCGAAACGGCTGCGCCTCGACACCGGCCTGCCCGAGCCCGCCCCGAGCCAGGGTTTCGCTGGACTGATGGCCACCCGGCCCCGTCAAGGCCGCATGGCCCATCCACAGGTTCGGACTGCTCCAGCCCTTCATTTCCTGGCCCGGGCGCAACGCCGAACGGAACAAGGTCCATTGCACGCCCCAGTCACGGCCCTGGGTATCGGTGAGGTTGGCGGTGACGTACCACCACTCGATCCGGAAACCATCATGGGCACCGTGGTCGAGAGGAAAGATCAGTGGGTGCTCGGGCAGCACCTGTCGGTAGGCGGCGGCATCCTGGCCCAGCCCGGCAAAGCTCTTGGGCGCTGGCGCGGGTCGATCGCACCCGCCCAGGAGCAGGACCAGCATCACGACACAGGTTTCAGGCTTCATTGGCGAATTGCCTCAACAGCTCGGCGGGTTGGCGCCGCGCTAGCTGCCACAACGGCCAGACACTGGCCAGAAGGCTGGTCAGCAATCCGAGCACGGCCAGTTGCAGCAGTTGTCCGGGGAACATGTACAGGGGAAGGCGCCAGCCGAATGCCTGCACGTTCACCACGGCCACCAGGCTCCAGGCCAGCAACAGGCCGAGGGGTATGGCCAATAGCACGGTGAGACTGCTCAGCATCAGGGTCTGCCCGAGCGACAGCCAGACCAGGCGTGAACGCCGCACGCCAAGCGCCCAGAGCGGTGCCAACTGGCCCAGGCGGCTCTGACTCAAGGTCAGCAGACTGATGAACAACGCCACGCCAGCGATCCCGAGCGTCAGGCTGTTGAGCGCCGCGGTGGCGGCGAAGGTACGGCTGAACACTTCCGTGGACCAGGCTTTCAAGTTGGCTTGCTCGATGACACGGCTGTCGTCCAGCGCGAAGCGTTGCTGCAACTGCGTCTTGAGCGGCGCGACCCGGTCGGGTGGCAGGCTCAGGCTGAGGTTGGTCAGGCTTGCCTCTGGCAGGTTCCCGCGCAGCCAATCGGCATTGACCAGCAAATGCCCCTTGGGGTTGCCATAGTCGGCGTAGATGCCCACCACGGTCATGGGCTGTACGGGATTGGCAGGGAACTCGAGTCTGTCACCCAAGCCCAGCTCAAGGCGTCGGGCCAACTGTTCGCTGAGCATCAACGCATCGCCGGAGGCCAGTCGCTCCCATGCCTTGGCGCTCTGTTCCAGCAGAGGCCAGTGCTCGCGGTAGTCCTGATGGTCGATGATGCCTTGGACCTGCACCGGCCATGCCTGAAGCCGCACTTCAAGTCGCCAGCTCGGCAACACGGCGGTCACGCTCGGCTGTTGTCGGAGCCAGTCGCTTATCTGCAACGCCTGCTCGGTGTCCTGGGGCGTCACGTACAACGAGGCGGACAGACGCTGGTCAAGCCAGCCGTTGAAGGTCTTGCGGAACCCTTCGGTCATGCTCCCCACGCCGACACTGGCCGCCAGTGCCAGGAGCAAGGCCATCAGTGCCAGACTCAACGCTGGCAGTTGCTGGCGGCTGTCGGCGATGAACCACTGCGCCAAGGGTCGTCGGCAGATGCGCTCCAATCCGCCCAGGGCGGCATCGAGCAATGCGGGCAGCAGCAGCGCAGCCGCCAGTAGCAAGGCGGCGAGCAGGATGAAGGCGCTGGTCAGGCTGTTACCGAAACGCCAGCAGACGAATGCCACCAGCATCAGCACCACCGCGGCGCCCGCCTGGCGCCTCACCCATGGGCCTTGGGCAAGCAGCCAGGCCTGGGGCTGCGCCAAGGCAAGCAACGGTAGTCGGGCGGCACGCAGAACGCTGCTCGTGCCTGCGGCCAGGGCACCGAACACACTGACGCCTACCCCCGCCAACCACCACTCGAGCGGCAGGCTCAAGTGACCGGCGACTTGTGCGCCGTACAAGCCGCGCAGGCTGGCGGCGAAATTCGGGAGCATCAGGCCAGCCAGGAGATAGCCACTGACCACCCCGGCCAACCCGCCCAGCACTGCGAACACGCCTAGCTCCAGGGCCAGACCGAGCACCAGGGTCCTTACACTGATCCCGCAGGCACGCAGGGTGCGGATCAGTCCCCTCCGTTGTTCGAGCGCCAAGCCGATGGCGGCATGGGCTATGAACAGGCCGACGACGAAAGCCAGCAGGCCGAGCGCGGTAAGGTTGAGGTGGAAGCTGTCGGTCAGCCGCTGCAGATCGCCGTCATCGCTCGGAGACTGCAGTCTCAGGCGGTCGGCGATGTCGGCAGGCAAGGTCGCCGCATCGCCCATCAGCATCAGTCGCGTCAGTTGTCCTGGCGCCTGTAGCAGCGCCTGCGCATGACCGATATCGACCACGATGACGCCCGGCGCCAACTCAGGCTTGAGGACGAAAGGCGGCAACGCCTGGCCATCCTCTGTCGTGACCCGATCCGTCCCCTTCAAGCCCAGTTGCTGCAAAGTGTCAGGGCTGACCCAGGCCTGCCCCGGACTGCCGATGAAGGCGTCCAGATCAAAGCCCTGAGCCGGAGTCCCGGCGATGGCCGTCGCGGGCGGTACGCTCAGCGGCTCGATGCCGATCAGCCGGATGTTCAGCGCATGCTCCCCGGCAAGCCGTAACCGGCCCTCCAGGAGGGGTGATACCGGCCAGCCCAGCTGGCGCAACTTCACATAGAGCGCCTGTTCGAACCGATCGGTTCCCTGCGGCACCAACTGCGCCTGGGTAGGCCCGGCCAGCACCGCGCTGGCACGGGCGTAGTCGGTCCGGGCCTGGTCGTTGAGCGCCTGGACACCGGTCCACAGCGCCGTAGCCAGCCACAAGCCGACAAGGATGCTGAAGAATTGCAGGCGATGTCGCCACCAATGGCTCAGCAGCGCCTGCAAGGTGATCGTCAAAGGGCTCATCACACGCCCTCGGTCTGCACGCGACCTGCATGCAGGAAGCAGCGTCGTGCCAAGCGTGCCGCCAGGCGCGGGCTGTGGGTCACCATCAGGACACTGCTGCCCGCCTCGCCAACCAACTCCAGCAAGAGGGCCAGCACTTCGTCGCTGCTGGCCTCATCGAGGCTGCCCGTGGGCTCGTCCGCCAGCACCAGCGCAGGCCTCGCGGCCAGCGCCCGCCCGATAGCGACCCGTTGTTGCTGCCCGCCGGACAGCTGTTCGGGATAGCGTTGTAGCAGCGCTGCCAACCCGAGGCGCTCTGCCAGGTAATCCACCCATCGCGGGGTGTGCCGCCCGGCCAGGCGAGCCTGAAACGCCAGGTTGGACGCCACGTTCAAGCTGCTGATCAGGTTGTACTGCTGAAACACCAGCCCGATCCCCTCCCGGCGCCAGCGCGCCAGGGCCGCCTCCGAGCGTCCATCGAGCGGTTCGTCGTCGATCAGGATGCGCCCACTGTCGGCACGGTCGAGGCCGGCCACCAGGTGCAGCAGCGTGCTTTTGCCACTGCCCGATTCGCCCATCAGCGCCAGGCTGCTGCCTCGCGCCAGGGTCAGGTCGACGCCCTGCAAGACCGGGAGCGTGCCTTGGGCAGTATTGAAGGACTTGCATAACTGTTCGACGACCAGCATCAACGATCATCCTTGCTTCGCCCGGCGCCACTGGGCTGGCATTGCAACAGGCATGGCCTGGACCGTCCGACTTGTCGTGCGAGGCGCCAGGCTGCCAGGAAAAGCCTTGCGATTGAGCTTCGACCACCGCGGGGCCGATCTTGCTCATCTCATCACGCCTTCGAGGGGCCAGGCCCGGGGGCCTCCAGCGTCATGCCAATGGCAAGCGGGCTATTTCAGGACGGGCGAACAGATATCCTTGCATCAGTTCGATGCCCTGGGCCAGCAATGCATCGCGTTCCTGTTCGGTCTCCACCCCTTCGGCGATCAGCGTGATACCCAGCCGCTGAGCCACCAGCACGATTCCCGCCACGATCGCTTCACGCACCGGGTCCGCGCCCATGTTGCGGGTCAACGCCATGTCCAGCTTGAGCACATGTGGCTGGAACTCGGCCAGCAGGTTCAACCCCGAATACCCGGATCCGAAGTCGTCGATGGCGGTGGTGAAACCCTGGCGCTCGTATTCCTGGAAGATCGACTTGAGGTGATCGGGCTCCTGGACCTTTTCGCCTTCGGTGACTTCGAACATCAACCGGTTGGTGGGAAAGTCGAATGCCTGGGTGGCCTCAAGCGTGGCGCGGATGCAGGTCGCGGCACGATAGACGGCATTGGGCAGGAAATTGATGCTCAACTTGCAATCATCGAGCTTGTGCAACTGTAGACCCGCGGCCAGCTCGATGGCCTTTACCCGGCACACCTGATCGAAGCGATACAGGTTTTGCGCATTCACTTTTGCCAGTACGTTGGCCGCGCCCTCCCCGGCAGGCCCGCGTACCAGTGCCTCATAGGCGAATGGCTTGCCGGTCGGCACGTGCAGGATAGGCTGGAAGGCCATGGTGATTTCAAACCCGAGCGCCTCGCGATTGCGGCACTGCGAACAGCCCACCGGCTCGAACGGCTCTGGGAAAATGGCCTGGTTCATGCTACCTCCGAATGGCCTGATATCGACGTTGATACTGCGTTGTGGATCAAGCACTGGCGCCGAAACGGCCTGGTCGCTCCCTGCAAACTATCAATGCTCATCCTAAGCGTTATCGGCATTTCGTGGAAAAAGCTGAGCACCCTCTCAAACAATATCGTCGTCCGCTCGTAGCTGGACCTTTCCCGCGGCGAAATACCGGGCGAGAGCGTGGTGAAAGGCACCGGCGCAGTCCCGGAAAACCGATTTTCAGCTTGGAAAGCCCAACGGCGGATATAATGCCCGCTTTTGCGAGAAACCAAGGCCGTGGCCAACAAGCGATACAGCTGCATCGGGCTTTTCAACCCCAAATCTCCGGAGAACGTAGGCTCGGTCATGCGCGCAGCCGGCTGCTATGGCGCGAGCACGGTGTTCTACACCGGCAAACGCTACGAACGCTCGCGCGATTTCGTGACCGATACCAAGCGCGTGCATTACGACATTCCCCTGATTGGCGTGGATGACCTGAAAATGATCATCCCGCTGGGATGCACGCCCGTTGCCGTGGAACTGGTCGAAGGTGCCCGCTCGTTGCCCGAATACACTCATCCGGATCGCGCCATCTACATCTTCGGTCCCGAGGACGGCACCCTGGACGATAGCGTCAGGGCATGGTGCGAGGACACCATCTACATTCCGACACAGGGCTGCATGAACCTGGCGGCGACGGTGAACGTGGTGCTGTATGACCGAATGGCTAAGGGAAACAACACGCGCTCCGGGCCGAAGTTCAAGTGACCTCACCCTGAGGGAAAGGTGGATCGGGTCGATCCACTCTGCGCGCGAGATCAGCTTTGACAGAACCGAATCCGATTTCCGAAAGGATCATGGACTTCCAGGACCAGCCCCCATCCTTGTCGAACGATATCCGGGCGACCGTATCCGTAGCGCTTGCCCAGCAGCTCATCCCTTAGCAACTCTATGTTCCGCATGGGCACAAAGACCGTCGATCCTGGACTTGCATCGCCGTGATGCTCGGAAAGATGCAGATGGAGGCCGTTTCGGCTTATACCCAGGTACAGAGGCAAGTCCGCTTCGAATCGATGCTCGAACTCGACGCCGAAGCCGAGAAAGCCAAGATAGAACTCTCGTGCCTTGGTTTCATCGAACATCCGCAATATCGGAACAGGCCTGTCGAAGGTGATAGCGGTCGGAGCGTTGTCAGGGGGCAGCAGCGCGGCAGCGGTATTCCAGTCCTTGTAACCCAGCTGCCGCGCGACCAGCTCAAGTGCGGTGGAGTGCGAGACTTCATGATTACGCGCTTCCAACGAGGCGCGCAGGCTCTTGGCCATCTGCTTGGCTTTCTCGATTGACGACATCACTTCTCCTTGAGTCGAAGCATTCTGGTGCTCGCGTTGCCAAACCTCGACTATCAAGAGAGATGCGTGGAGTCTGGAAGAGAAATGCTTTTACCTTTCCGTGTCGGAGCGAGCGGCGGGCAGCATTGGCCAACGCCGATGCTACCTATTCGCTGCCGAACACGGAAGCCTCCTTGGGCGAAAAATCTTCCAGGAGCCGACAGGGCTATCGCGGGTATCGCGCAGCACAGACCGTGGAGGAAATTCCATGGTGCATGGAAAGTCCTCTCCAGAGTCCATGCATACCTTAAGAACTGGGTAAACCGACTCTCCTAGCTTGCACAGCTCCAGGTGGGAGCTGTGCAAGCTAAAAGAATTGGTGTTGTGCCTGGTTTTCGAGTCTGGAGAGGGCTTCCCGTATACCATGGAATCTCCTCCACGGTTTTGCTACGCCGCACATGATGGACGGGCGTTTGGATAATCGATTCCTGTCAACGCCCCGACTCCCTCATCCGCTCAACTCCTCCCTCACTGCATCCACGGCGGAGGCGGCTCTTCGCCTTTCACCGAGCCACGCTCGGCATCGGCACGCGCCGCGCGCCGGCGCTCGTCATCGAGCCTGGCGGCATCGATCTCGCGCAATACCCCGCCCACATCGGCTTCATGGTCATCGTCCTTGAATTGACCGGTCAACGAGGTCTCGGGCAACAGCTCGCCCGCCTGGTAGAGCGACCACATCTCCCTTGCGTAGCGGGTGTCCTGGAGCTCGGGGGCAAAGCGGCCGAAATAGGCCCTCATGTTCCCCACATCGCGCTCGAGCATGCTGAAGGCATGGTTGTTGCCCGCCGCGTCCACCGCTTGCGGCAAGTCGATGATCACGGGGCCGTCCGGCCCAAGCAGGACGTTGAACTCGGACAGGTCGCCATGCACCAGCCCGGCACACAGCATCAGCACGATCTGGCGAATGACGAAGGCATGGTATTCGAGGGCCTGATCAGGCTCCAGGTAAACGTCGTTCAGTCGAGGGGCGGCGTCGCCATGGGCGTCCGTCACCAGTTCCATCAACAGCACGCCATCGAGGAAATCGTAGGGCTTGGGTACGCGCACGCCCGCGCTGGCCAGCCGGAACAGCGCCGCGACTTCGGCGTTCTGCCAGGCATCCTCGGCCTCCTTGCGTCCGTACTTGGAACCCTTCGCCATGGCCCGGGCCTGGCGGCTGTTGCGCACCTTGCGCCCTTCCTGGTATTCGGCAGCCTGACGGAAACTGCGTTTGTTGGCTTCCTTGTAGACCTTGGCGCAACGCAGCTCGGTACCGCAGCGTACGACGTAGACCGCCGCCTCCTTGCCACTCATCAAGGGTCGCAACACTTCATCGACCAGCCCGTCTTCAATCAGCGGTTCAATCCGTTTTGGAGTCTTCATCGGTATCTGGTTCTGGGTCCTATTTTCGCTAATACGGGTCGCACGGGTTGTCGGCCATCCTCTCACAGCCTGATGCGACTTGCTCGGTCGAGATGCAACAAGTGTTCACTTGGACAGCCTTCAGGGTGCAATCCATGCGGCATGCCATCACTCGAGGCCTCGTTCGATGATCGATCTCAGTGCCCCAGTTCGCGAAGCTTGCGGTAAAGGGTTCTTTCACTGATTCCCAGCGCCTCGGCAAGTTCGGTCCTGGATCCTTCGAATACAGCGAGCTGATGCGCGATGTGGGCAAGCGTCTTGTCTACCTTGCGCGCCGAGGTGCCGAGAGTGCCTTGCCCGAGCAGATCGCCAGGCAGGTCCTTGTCACGGATGACGCCGTCGTCACTGAACAGCAGTGCCCGCTCGATGATGTTCTTGAGTTCCCGGATATTTCCAGGGAATGCGTAGTGTTGCAGATGCTTCATGGCCGACGGCTCGACCACGGCCCTGCCCCCGGGGACGATGCGTTGCAGATGGCTTTCCACCAGCAGCGGCAAATCCTCCCCGCGTTCCCTGAGTGGCGGGAGGGTAATGGGGAACGCGCTGATCCGGTAATACAGGTCCTGCCGGAAGGTCCCCTGCTCTACCATGCGCTTCAGTGGTTTGTGCGTGGCCACCACCAGGCGGAAATCCGAGTGGATGGTGCGCACGCTGCCGACGGGCCTCAGGGTGCCCGATTCGATCAGGCGCAACAGCTTGACCTGCATGGACAGGGGTACATCTCCGATTTCATCGAGAAACAGCGTGCCCCCGTGGGCCGCTTCCGCCAACCCGATCTTCTTGTAGAGCGCTCCCGTGAACGAACCCTTTTCATGCCCGAACAGCTCGCTCTCGAAAAGCGACTCGGTGAGTCCGGTGCAATCCACCACGACCAGAGGCCCGTTGGCGCGGGGGCTACCCTTGTGAAGCGCCCTGGCAAACAGCTCCTTGCCAGTGCCTGACTCGCCCTGCAGCAAGACGGGGATACTGGCAGGCGCCGCTCGCTGCAAGCTGCTCAGCGCCTCCTTGAACGCTGGCGAGGCACCCACGAGCCCTTGCCGCTGCGGTTGCGCAGCCGCGAGCTCCACGGTACTCAATCGCTCGACATAGGCGACGACCTGCCCCACCCGATCGAGGATCGGACGCAGTTCAACATCGACATGCTCCGGCCCGCGCGGGGTGTGATGGATATGCAGCACTCGCTCCGCGCCTTGGCTGTCGAATGCCTTGCGCATGGGGCAATGCTCGCCCGCCTGGTCACAGGGAACGGCGTAGGCATGGGAAACCCTGAAGCATTTCGAACCGACGTGCTGCCTGCCCTCGACACCGAAGTGGCGCTGGTAGGCGCTGTTGGCGGCAATGATGTTGTAGTCGGTGTCCAGAATGATGGTCGGGCACTCATCGTGCTCCAGATACGACTTCAATGCCTGGACGTCAGGCTGGTCCGTGCCGGCCGGGAGGCTATTCATGGTCTTCGGTATCACTTGGTAACGGGATCCGGCAGATACTGTCACAAACTGCCAGATTACTGCCAAACAACTGCCATTTTGTCGTGCCGCGAACGCTTTCCGTAGCGCCGACCCCAGCGATACCCCAGAAAACCGGTGGCGCAGTGCAGTCTCGCAGGTGGCATGGATCTTGAGTCATTGCCCTGCACATCCGAAGGAGCAAGAGCATGAATATCGGAACCAATACAGGCCTCGACGTTTTCTTCGACGAGTCGACCTCGACCTTCAGCTATCTGTTGCTCGATCGCTCGACCCATCGGTGCGCCGTGATAGACAGCGTGCTCGACTACGACTTCAAATCCGGCCGTACCAGTACACGATCCGCCGACCGTATCATCAACCGCGTACGCGAACTGGGCGCAACCGTCGAGTGGATTCTGGAGACCCACGTACACGCCGACCACATGACCGCGGCGCCCTATCTGCAAGCGCGGCTGGGCGGCAGGATCGCCATTGGCAGTCACATTCGCGAAGTCCAGGAAGTGTTCGGCAAGGCGTTCAACCGTGGCCTCGAGTTCAAGCGCGATGGCAGCCAGTTCGATGCGCTGCTGGACGACGGCCAAGCATTCTCCATCGGCAACCTGTCTGCCGTGGCCATGCACACCCCCGGCCATACGCCGGCCTGCATGACCTACCTCATCACTGATCATGAACACACCCTGGCATTCGTCGGCGACACGCTCTTCATGCCCGACTACGGCACGGCACGCTGCGATTTTCCAGGTGGTGATGCCAGGACACTGTACCGCTCCATCAGGAAGATCCTGGCGCTACCGCCCGGCACGCAGATCTTCCTCTGCCACGACTACCGTCCCGATGGCCGCCCATTGGCATTCCAGACCAGCGTGCAGGCGCAGAATGCCCAGAACATCCATGTGCGTGAAGGCATCGGTGAAGACGAGTTCGTGAAGATGAGGGAGGCGCGCGACGCGACGCTCGACATGCCGGCGTTAATGCTGCCCTCCGTCCAGATCAACATGCACGGTGGGCACTTGCCGGAGCCGGAGACCAACGGCATTCGGTATCTGAAGATACCGCTGAATGCCTTCTGAATGCCGCCACCAATGAACAAGGGAAACCAATCGATGCACGCTCATGATCTGACTCCGGGCAAGTCGTCACGACCTGCCGGGACACGCCACCGGATTGTCATCGTAGGCGCGGGGTCGGCAGGCATTGCCACGGCGTCGAGCCTGAAGAAGCGCCGAGCCGATCTGGACATCGCCTTGATCGACCCTGCGGATGCGCACTACTACCAGCCCGGCTGGACCATGGTCGGGGGCGGAGTCTTCGACGCCAGATCCACAGTGCGCGCCATGGCGTCGGTCATCCCCGGCGGCGTGCAATGGATCAAGTCTCGCGTGACTGCTTTCGACCCAGAGGCCAATGCCGTGATCCTCGAGAATGGCCGAGTGGTCGGTTACGACCAGCTTGTCGTCTGCCCTGGCTTGAGCCTGGACTGGTCGGCGATCGAGGGCCTGAACGAAACCTTGGGCGCCAATGGGGTCACTTCCAATTACCGTTACGACCTGGCGCCTTATACCTGGCGGCTGGTCCAGCGACTGGAAACAGGCAAGGCGCTGTTCACCCAACCGCCGATGCCGATCAAGTGCGCAGGGGCACCGCAGAAAGCCTTGTACCTGTCGTGCGATCATTGGCTGAAGCAGGGCCGCCAGGGAAGCATCGAGACCAGATTCTACAACCCTGGCTCCGTGCTGTTCGGCGTGGCCGACTATGTGCCGGCACTCATGTCCTACATGAAGAAATACGCGGTCGGCCTGATGTTCAGCCACACCCTGGTCGCCGTCGATGGCCCCAACCAGCGGGCAACCTTCTTGCGCACCCACAAGGACGGCACCACCGAGACCGTGGTCGAAACCTTCGACATGCTCCATGTGGTACCGCCGCAGGTAGCACCTGAATTCATCCGTACCAGTGCCTTGGTGGATGCGGCAGGCTGGGTCGATGTCGACCCGACGACCTTGAGGCATCGGACCTTTGCGAACATTCATGCGTTGGGTGATGTGATCAATACCACGAACGCGAAAACCATGGCGGCAGCCCGCAAACAGGCACCTGTGGTGGCCATCAATGTGTTGGTGAGCCTGGGCTTGCTGACTGAACGCGCTGCTTATGACGGTTATGGCTCCTGCCCCCTCACCGTGGCGCGCGGCCAGGTAGTGCTTGCCGAGTTCCTTTATGGCGGCAAGCTTGCGCCAAGCTTTCCCCGCTGGATTCTGGAGGGACGCAAGCCCTCGCGTTTGGCATGGCTGCTCAAGGCACGCGTTCTTGCACCGTTCTACTGGCATTGCATGCTGAAAGGACGGGAGTGGCTCGCAGCCAGCTCCAGGCTCGACAAGGATGCCCGGCGTTGATCGAGCATCACGACATGCTGGCCGCCTTGCTGGGTGCGATCATCGGTGCCGTGCTGGCCCTGACCGGGGCGGGGGGCGGGATTCTCGCCGTCCCCTTGTTGGTGTTCGGCCTGGGGCTGAGCATGGTACAGGCGGCACCGGTAGGTCTGCTGGCCGTAGGGTTGGCTGCCAGTGTGGGCGCCGTCCTCGGATTGAAGCAGGGTACGGTACGCTATCGGGCCGCGGGCTTCGTCGCGGGGATCGGCATCCTCGTTGCGCCATTGGGACTGCAACTCGCCCAGCGTATCCCCAATGCGCCCTTGGCATTGGCGTTCTCGTTGGTGCTGATCCATGCCTGCATCCGCATCCTGCGCAACAGCCATCGGGCATTGCGCAGCGGTGCACAGCCGCCGCGTCCTCAAGCATCGCCTTGCGTACTCAACCCGGCCAAAGGACGGCTGCGCTGGTCGTTGCCCTGCGCCCGGGCATTGGCCTTCACGGGTGCCGCGTCCGGAATGCTCTCGGGGCTGCTCGGCGTCGGCGGTGGGTTCGTGCTCATCCCAGCCTTGACACGCTATACCGACCTGGAAGCCAAAAGCATCTTGGCGACCTCGCTTGCGGTGATCGCCCTGGTGTCGACCGGGGGGGTGGGCAGCGCCGTCCTGGCCGGTGTCATGTACTGGGAGGTCGCGTTGCCCTTCGCCGCTGGAGCGGTCGTGGGACTGATCCTGGCGAGGCGGATCGCTCACAAGCTTGCCGGCCCTCGCTTGCAGCAGGCATTCGCGATTGTCGGGTTGTGCGCGGCCGTCATGCTGGGAGTCGGTGTGATGAGCTAGGGGCTCAGACCTTCATCATCAGCTCCGCAAATAGCGCTTGGCCCTGTCATCTCGCTCGTCTGAAGCCGCACAGACAACCAGGCATAGCAACCGGCCGCTCCCAGGCCGGCACCCGCGATCACCGCGCACATGGGGCCTGGTGATCCGTCGGCCAGCCTTCCCACTAGCGCGCTGAACCCCGAGCCCATCGCGAATTGCATCGACACCGCCAGCCCGGCAGCAGCACCGGCGTTGTGCGGGTGTCGCTGGAGTAGGCTGGCGACACAATTGGCACCGAGCAACCCGGTGACACTCACGTACAGAACGATCAGCGCCACGATCCCATACAGCCCTCCACCTCCAGTGATCGCCACAAGTGCCAGACCGATGGCCGACAGCCCTGCCATCGTTGCCCCCACGCCCAGCATGCGCATCGGCCCTACCCGCCTGACGAACCGGGCATTGATGAGCGTCATGAGGATGACACCTGTGATGTTCAGAGCAAACAGCCAGCCATAAGCCAGTGTCGAGACCCCGAAATACTCGGTATAGACGAACGGCGAAGCCGTGATGAAGGCGAACATGCCGCCGAACGAGAGGCCCATGCAGAGGATATAGGCAACCGCCACCGGATCACGCGCGATGCGCCAGTACCCACCTGCCGCCGCGAGGAGTGAGCCACTTCTGCGCAGTGGCGGATGGGTCTCGGGGAGTCGCCAGGTGCAAGCGATGAGGCACAGCCCGGCAAACAGGAACAGCCCGGCGAAGATGCTTCTCCAGCCGTCGATGAGCATCAGAAGGCTGCCCGCCGTCGGGGCGACGAGCGTTGCGATCATGGTTACCAGATGCATGAGCGACAAGGTCCGCGCCGCCTCGTCCACCGCGAAGATATCCCGCACGATGGTCCTTGCCAGCACCGACGCTGCAGCCCCGCCCACCGCTTGGAGAAAGCGCCAGGCGATCAGTTGGTCGATGTCCGAGGCCAGCATGCAGCCGACCGTGGCGACCAGGTACATCAGCATCCCGCCGGTCAGCAGCCGCTTGCGGCCGAAGCGGTCGGACAAAGGACCATAGAACAGCATCCCGATGCACAGGCCGGCCAGAAACACGCCAATGGTCATCTGTACGCTGGCAGCGCTTGCGTGCAGATCGCGAGCGATGGATGGAAGGGTCGGCAGGTAGGTGTCGATCGACAGCGGGGCAAAGGCCACCAGGGCTGCCAGCAAAAGGATCATGCGCTGGGGATGAAGTGGACGCATCGGTACACCGACTCTCGATCAAGGGCATAAAACGATAACATGTTAATGTTATCGATTATACCTGCCCATCCCCGACATTGCGTCTCAGGGCTTGATACGCTTGAGCTCGTTGAGCAAACCCAACAATTGCTGCATCTTCTCTTCGCCGAATTGATCCTGGATCTTGCGGTAGTTGTTCTCCATGTCCTCGCTCATCGAGACGAAGCAGCGCTCACCCTCCTCGGTCAGGTTGACGAAGACACGGCGTTGATCCTGAGGGGATTTCTGCCGACGAACCAGCCCGTCTCGCTCTAGGCGGGCCAGTACTCCGGTCATGCTTGGCTTGAGAATGCAGGCCTGCTGAGCGAGTTGATGACTCTCCAGTTCACCCTGCTGGCGCAGGATACGGATGACCCGCCATTGCTGTTCCGTCAGGTCATGCTCGTTGAGCGATGGCCTGAAAAATGCCATGGCTGCCTCTCTGGCCTGCAGGAGCGTGAGGGTCAGCGAAGGTCTGAATTTTGCCATGATCGAACCATTTGTCGGTGGGTCTGGGAGCTTATTAGGTGCAACAGCCAGGTGCAAGGCATCAGCTGGAATCCCATCACGGTCGGCCCGCACCGGATCGGGACACCTTATGGCCAGAAGCCATCGACATGCCTGTGGAAAGTGCAATCTCTTCCACGGAAAGCCCATTCAGTCCTGCCGGGGTTGCTGCCACCATTGGCCGACAAGATCCATATGGCCGGAGTGCAGACAGCCGTGTCCAGCTCAACTCAGTCCCGACTGCCGATGCCGGAACTCCCCCGGCGTAAGCTTTGCGTAGCGCTGGAAGAACCGGCTGAAGTACGCGGGATCTTTGAACCCCAACTGATAACAGATTTCGTTAGCGGAACTGCCAGTGAACAGCAGCAGGCGCTTGGCTTCCTGCATCAGTCTTTCGAGAATCAGGCGCTTGGACGGCAGATCGGCGATTCGCCGACAGACATCGTTGAGCCGCGCCTCGGTGACGCCTATGTGCTGTGCGTAACGGGCCAGCGGCCAGTGCTGCTGGTAGTGCGCTTCGATCAGTTCATTGAAGCGATGGAAGATCTTCAGGTCCTCATGCCGGGCCGGCGTGGCCTGGATCGAGTGGGTACACAGGCGCAGCAGGCTGATCATGATCAGTCGAGTCAGGCATTCCAACGCTGCCGTGCGTCCTGCACGTTGGGCGGCCACTTCCTGGCTCAGGTCCTGAAACGAACGCTCCAGACGCCTGGCCTCCTCTTCGTGCTCGGCCGTGAGATTGGCGAGGGCGACACACGCAGGCGGGACCTGAACGCCTGCCGAGGCCAGGCTGGCATCGGCTTCGATCAGTTGCCAGACCAGTTGCTGGCGCACGGTCAGGACATGCCCGTCGCTGTCCGGCTCGGTGACGAACGAATGCGCGACCGTCGGCGGCGTCAGGAAGAACATCGGCCCCGACTCGATGTATTGCTGGTCATCCAGGTACACCCGTACCGTACCGCTTTTCACATAGTGCACCTGGAAGAAACGATCATGCCGATGCACAGGCATGTTGCGGCCGAAAAATCCTGCCAGATTGCCGAGCTTGTCGTAATGGACCTCGCTATCGCTGTAGCGCTGGTCGTAGACCTGCCCGATGTTGATGTTCGGAATCGGATGGCGATCGGCCATGGTGCATACCCAGTCATAGTGTCGTTTTGGCTAGCCGTTATCTGCATGTTGCACGCTTCGCTCGACGAGCGCCACGTGACAAGCCCTTGACCTTCGTTAACATCTTAACTATAACATTAACACATTAACGATCTGAGCTGGGCGCACACCGCCCCGCTACTGCCAGGAGAAAAGCATGAGCCATGCGTTGCATGACGTTGCGACCGGCACCCTGTTCGGCGTCGCGCTGAATTACCAGGGCTTGCTGCAACAGCGCCTCGCCGAGTTCGAGCAAGCCCCTTACAAACAGCCACCGGTCAAGCCCGTGCTGTTCATCAAGACGCCGAACACCCGTAACGGCCATGGTGGCGATGTCGTCTATCCGCACGGTGTCGAGCACCTGCAGCCCGGCCCAGCCCTGGGTGTGGTGATCGGCAAGGACGCCAGCCGCGTCAGCGCCGCCGATGCTCTCGAACATGTGGCGGGCTACACCATCATCAATGAATTCAGTCTCCCGGAAGACAGCTACTACCGCCCTGCGGTCAAGGCCAAGTGCCGCGATGGCTTCTGCGCCATCGGTCCCAACCTGGTGTCGGCCGAGCAGGTCGAGAACCCGCACGACCTGACCTTGAAGGTCTACGTCAACGGCCAGGTCGTCCAGGAAAACACTACAGCCAACTTCGTCCGTGGCATCCCCCAGCTGATCGCCGAACTGAGCGAATTCATGACGCTGCATGCCGGCGATGTACTGATTACCGGCACACCGGAAGGCCGCGTAGACGTCGTCCCCGGAGACCTTGTCGAAGTCGAGATCACAGGCTTGGGCCGACTGGCCAACACTATCGTCAGCGAGCCGGGGAGCCCTGCATGAAACACGCCCGCATCCGTTTTGAAGGCAGCGTCCACGCTGTCACCGTCGAGGCCGACAATGCCGTGCGCTTGGCTGACGGCCGCCTGCTGCGCGAAGACCAGGTCCAGTGGCTGCCGCCAGCCACAGGCAGCATGTTCGCCCTGGGTTTGAACTACGCCGACCATGCCAAGGAACTTGCCTTCGCGCCGCCTACCGAGCCGCTCGCCTTCGTCAAGTCACCAGGGACTTATACCGGCCACAACCAGACCACCTGGCGTCCGGACAACGTCGCCTACATGCACTACGAGTGCGAACTGGTCGCCGTGATCGGCAAGCCGGCGCGCAACGTGAAGCGCGAGGACGCCCTGGACTACGTGGCCGGCTACACGGTGTGCAACGACTACGCCATCCGTGACTACCTGGAAAACTACTACCGCCCTAACCTGCGCGTGAAGAACCGCGACGCTACCACCCCGGTCGGGCCATGGATCGTCGACGTGGCCGACGTGCCGGATGCCAGTGGCCTGACCCTGCGCACCTGGATCAACGGTGAGCTGCGCCAGGAAGGCTCGACCAAGGACATGATCTTCGACATTCCCTTTCTGATCGAATACCTGTCCAGCTTCATGACCCTGCAGCCGGGCGACATGATCGCCACCGGCACCCCGGAAGGTCTGGCCGATGTAGTACCTGGCGATGAAGTCGTGGTGGAAGTCGAAGGCGTCGGGCGCCTGGTGAACCGGATCGTCAGCGAAGCTGACTTCTTCAAGAACAAGAATACCGCTGAACAAGAGGCTTAACCCGCATGATCAAGCACTGGATCAACGGCCGCGAGGTCGAAAGCAAAGACGTCTTCGTCAACTACAACCCGGCCACCGGCGAGCCCATCGGTGAAGTCGCCAGCGGCGGTGCCGAAGAAGTCGCCGCGGCCGTGGCCGCAGCCAAGGACGCATTCCCCAAGTGGGCCGCGACCCCAGCCAAGGAACGCGCCAGGCTCATGCGCAAGCTAGGCGAGCTGATCGATCAGAACGTGCCAAAGCTCGCCGAACTGGAAACCCTCGATACTGGTCTGCCGATCCATCAGACCAAGAACGTGCTGATCCCCCGCGCTTCGCACAACTTCGACTACTTCGCCGAAGTCTGCACACGCATGGACGGGCACACGTACCCGGTCGATGACCAGATGCTCAACTACACCCTCTACCAACCGGTGGGTGTCTGTGGCCTGGTGTCGCCGTGGAACGTACCGTTCATGACCGCCACTTGGAAGACCGCGCCGTGCCTGGCACTGGGCAACACGGCCGTGCTGAAGATGAGCGAGCTGTCGCCGCTGACGGCCAACGAGCTGGGCCGCCTGGCGGTCGAAGCCGGCATTCCCAATGGCGTGCTCAACGTCATCCAGGGCTACGGCGCTACCGCCGGTGATGCCCTGGTTCGTCACCCGGACGTGCGCGCCATTTCCTTCACCGGCGGCACTGCCACCGGCAAGAAGATCATGCAGACCGCCGGCCTGAAGAAGTATTCGATGGAGCTGGGCGGCAAGTCTCCGGTACTGATCTTCGAGGATGCTGACCTGGAGCGCGCGCTGGATGCCGCCTTGTTCACCATCTTCTCGCTCAACGGCGAGCGCTGCACCGCCGGCAGCCGAATCTTCATCCAGGAAAGCGTATACCCGCAGTTCGTCGCCGAATTCGCCGCTCGCGCCAAACGCCTGATCGTCGGCGACCCGCAGGATCCCAAGACCCAGGTCGGCTCGATGATCACCCAGGCGCACTATGACAAAGTCACCGGCTACATCAAGATCGGTATCGAAGAAGGCGCGACCCTGGTCGCCGGTGGCCTGGAACGCCCGGCCAACCTGCCCGCGCACCTGAGCCGTGGCCAGTTCGTGCAGCCGACCGTGTTCGCCGACGTGAACAACGACATGCGCATCGCCCAGGAAGAGATCTTTGGCCCGGTGGTCTGCCTGATCCCCTTCAAGGATGAAGCCGAAGCGCTGCGACTGGCCAACGCCACCGAATACGGCCTGGCGTCCTACATCTGGACCCAGGACATCGGCAAGGCACACCGCCTGGCGTATGGCATCGAGGCGGGCATGGTGTTCATCAACAGCCAGAACGTGCGTGACCTGCGCCAGCCGTTTGGCGGCGTGAAAGGGTCCGGCACCGGCCGCGAAGGCGGACAATACAGCCTCGAAGTGTTCGCCGAGATCAAGAACGTGTGCATCTCGATGGGCAGCCACCATATCCCCCGCTGGGGCGTGTGACCGTTCTTGCGACGCATCGGGCCGCATTGGTTCCGACGACCGCTGACACCGTCCGGTGCGGCGCAACCTACAACAATAAGGAGTCTCATCATGGGCAAGCTGGCACTCGCCGCCAAGATCACTCATGTTCCCTCCATGTACCTCTCCGAGCTGCCTGGACCGCGCCAGGGCTTTCGCCAGGCCGCCATCGACGGGCACCTCGAAATCAGCCGTCGCTGCCGTGAACTGGGCGTGGACACCATCGTGGTCTTCGATACCCACTGGCTGGTCAACGCGAACTACCATGTCCTCTGCGGCCCGCACTTCAAAGGGGTCTATACCAGCAACGAACTGCCGCACTTCATCAGCAACATGGAGTACGAGTTCCCGGGCAATACGGAGCTTGGCCTGATCCTGGCCGACACCTGCAACCAGTTCAACGTCGAGACCATGGCGCACCATGCCACGACCCTGGGGCCCGAGTACGGCACGCTGGTGCCGATGCGCTACATGAACCAGGATCAGCACTTCAAAGTGACATCGGTATCGGCCCTGTGCACCTCGCACTTCCTCGCCGACAGCGCGCGCCTGGGCTGGGCCATGCGCAAGGCGGTCGAAGATCATTACGACGGCACCGTGGCCTTCCTGGCCAGCGGCTCGCTCTCTCACCGCTTCGCGCAGAACGGCCAGGCGCCGGACTTCGCCACCAAGGTCTGGAGCCCATTCCTCGAAACCCTCGACGAGCGCGTGGTGAAGATGTGGGAAAACGCCGAGTGGGAGGAGTTTTGCGGGATGCTCCCCGAGTACGCCTCCAAAGGCCATGGCGAAGGCTTCATGCATGACACGGCGATGCTGTTGGGTGCCCTTGGCTGGTCGAAATACGACGGTAAGGCGGATGTCGTCACACCCTACTTCGGTTCCTCCGGTACGGGTCAGATCAATGCCATCTTCCCGGTCACGCCCCAGGATGGCTCCAGCATTCCACCGGCCCAGGCCGCCAACCCTTCGGCCGTGGTTTCCACCAGCCGTTTGTGATGCCACCGGCGAGCCATGCCGTTTTCAAGCAGGGAACGGCCCTCTCGCTCACTGCACAGGATGAACGACATGCCCCATCTGGTTTTGCTCTACACCCCGGACCTGGAAGCCGAAGCCGACGTTCCGGCGCTGTGCCGTGCCCTGGCCGATACCATGCTCGAGCAGCAGGACGAGAACGGCAAGGCCGTGTTCCCCATCGGCGGTACGCGCGTGCTGGCCTACCCGGCCGCTCATGCCGCCGTGGCCGACGGCCATGGCGACTATGGCTTCCTCTACGCCAACCTGCGCATGGGCGCGGGAAGAAGCCCGGCCGTGCAGCAGACCGTAGGCGACAGCCTGCTCAAGGTGCTACGTGAACGCCTGGACAGGCTCCTGCAGCAACGTCCGATCGGTATCACCCTGCAGATAGATGAAAGTGGCAGCCAGGTGTACGACGGCAAGTACAGCACCCTGCATCCGCTGTTCAACAAGGCCGTCTGAAGGTCACGACCCTATCACGCACGTCTCATCCAATAAAAAAGTACAAGACCATGAGCACACTCGAACATGCCTTCACCGCGCAGGATCACCAGGCGCGCATGGATACCACCCACAAGGCCGTCACCTGGCGGCTGATGCCCCTGCTGCTGGTATGCTACCTCTTCGCTCATCTGGACCGCATCAACATCGGCTTTGCCAAGATGCAGATGGGTGCCGATCTGCACCTGTCGGACACTGTCTACGGCCTGGGCGCCGGGCTGTTTTTCATCGCCTACGCGCTGTTCGGCGTCCCCAGCAATCTCATGCTCGACAGGGTCGGACCAAGACGCTGGATCGCTACCCTCATGGTTGTCTGGGGCGTCCTTTCGACCAGCATGATGCTGATCGAAAGCAGTACGGGGTTCTATGCCTTGCGCTTTGCCCTGGGCATCGCCGAAGCAGGCTTCTTCCCAGGCATTCTGGTTTACCTCAACCGGTGGTATCCAGCGCGTCGACGCGCACAGATCACCGCCTTGTTCGCCATCGCCGTGCCGCTGGCCGGGGTGATCGGCGGGCCGTTATCCGGAGTCATTCTATCGTTCATGCACGACACCGCCGGTTTGCGTGGCTGGCAGTGGATGTTCCTGCTCGAAGGCGCGCCGGTGATCCTGCTTGGCTTCGTGGTGCTGGCCGCGTTGCCAGAACATTTCGAGCGCGTACGCTGGCTCACTGACGAGCAGAAGGCCGTGCTCCGTGCAGAACTGGGACAGGAAGAGCGGCGCAAGTCAGTGACATCCTTCTCGGGCATCCTCGCCAGCCCGGCGATCTGGCTACTCGTGGCGGTGTACTGTGCAGTGATGTTGGCCGTCAACACCCTGGCCTTCTGGATGCCCAGCCTCATACACAGCGCCGGTGTCGGCAGCGACGCGCGCGTGGGAATGCTCAGCGCGGTGCCCTATGTGGCGGGCTGTGTGTTCATGATCGCTTGCGGGCGCTCCTCGGACCGTCATCGCGAGCGTCGCTGGCACTTGTGCGTCCCGCTGCTGATGGCCGCATCAGGCATCGCGATCGCGGGCCTGGCGCCTGGACAGCCGCTGCCGGTCATGGCAGGCCTGATCATCGCAGGCATGGGCGCAAGCGCCGCGCTACCGATGTTCTGGCAACTGCCACCGGCCTTCCTGAACGATCGCACCCAGGCAGCCGGCATCGCCCTGATCAGCTCCCTGGGCAGTATTGCCTCCTTCCTGGCGCCCTACCTCATCGGCTGGGTGCGAGACACGACCCACAGCGCCAGCCTGGCGCTGTACCTGCTGGCCTTCTTCATCGCCCTCGGTGGCCTGCTGGTGCTGCGCACCCGAGCCGCCATCGTCAACCCTTGACCTACGAGATCCCTCCATGCTCGACAACGCATTCCTCCAGCAGGCCGCAGAACGCCTCGATCAAGCCGAGCGCTCCCGTGAGCAGGTTCGCCAGTTTTCCCTCGACTATCCCCAGATCACCATCGAAGACGCCTACGCCATCCAGCGCGCCTGGGTCGCCAGGAAGATCGCCTCGGGGCGCAAGCTGGTCGGTCACAAGATCGGCCTGACTTCGCGTGCCATGCAGGTCTCGTCGAACATCACCGAGCCAGACTACGGCGCGCTGCTCGATGACATGTTCTTCGATGAAGGTACCGACATTCCCTTCGACCGCTTCATCGTCCCGCGCGTGGAAGTGGAACTGGCCTTCATTCTCGGCAAACCGCTCAAGGGTCCGAACGTGACGGTGTTCGACGTACTGGACGCTACCGAATGGGTGATTCCGGCACTGGAAATCATCGATGCGCGCATCCAGCAGGTGGATCCGCAGACCAAGGCGACGCGCAAGGTCTTCGACACCATTTCCGACAACGCCGCCAACGCGGGCGTGGTCATGGGTGGGCGCGCCGTACGGCCGACCGAGATCGACCTGCGCAAGGTACCTGCCGTGCTCTATCGCAATGGCGTCATCGAAGAATCCGGCGTGAGCGCCGCCGTACTCAATCACCCCGCCAAGGGCGTGGCGTGGCTGGCCAACAAGCTGGCCCCGTATGACGTGACCCTTCAAGCCGGCCAGGTAATCCTGGGTGGCTCGTTCACCCGGCCCGTGGCTGCCAACCCGGGCGATACCTTCCATGTCGACTACGACATGCTCGGTTCCATCGCCTGCCGATTCGTCTGAGGATTAGCCATGGACATGCCTGTCAATCATTTCAAGCAACGCTTGCGCAGCGGTGAGGCGCAGATTGGCCTGTGGCTCGGCCTGGCGGACGCCTACTGCGCCGAACTGGCCGCCAATGCCGGTTTCGACTGGCTGCTCATCGACGGCGAACACGCACCCAACGACCTGCGTGGGATGCTCTCGCAGCTCCAGGCCGTCGCGCCCTACCCTGGCCATCCGGTGATTCGCCCTGTGATCGGGGATACCGCCTTGATCAAGCAGGTCCTGGATATCGGTGCGCAGACCTTGCTGGTGCCAATGGTCGAAAGTGCCGAACAGGCTCGCCAGTTGGTCAAGGCCGTCCATTACCCGCCCAAGGGCGTTCGCGGGGTGGGCAGTGCGCTGGCTCGCGCCTCACGCTGGAACAGCATCCCTGGCTATCTGGACAAGGCGGACGAGCAGGTGTGCCTGCTGGTACAGATCGAAAACCGTGAAGGCTTGGCCAATCTGGACGCCATCGCCGCAGTCGAGGGCGTGGATGGCGTATTCATAGGTCCCGCGGACCTCAGCGCCGCCATGGGTCACCGTGGCAACCCCGGGCATCCGGAGGTGCAGGCCGCCATCGAACAGGCCATCGTGCAGATCCAGAAGGCTGGCAAGGCCGCTGGCATCCTCAGCGCCGACGAGAGGCTGGCGCGGCGCTACATCGAGCTGGGCGCTGCATTCGTTGCGGTTGGGGTCGATACGACCGTGCTCATGCGCGGCCTGCAGGCGCTGGCGAGCAAGTTCAAGGACACGCCCCCTGCCGAAATCCCGAGCGGCGGCGTGTATTAACGGAAGGTGCTCTGACAGAACGGCGAACGGCCGCAAACACGACGCAGCCGTTCAAGAGACTCTATGGTGCATGGGAAGCCCCCCACTGATTCCATGCACATAGAATCTCCTACTCGGACGCCACTTCCCTCAACGCTTCAACCCCCGCAATTCTCCCAGCAACCCCAGCAATTGCTGCAGCTTCATCTCACCAAACCGTGCCTGCAGCTGCTGGTAATTCTGCTCCATGCAACCGCTCATGGCCTCGAAGCACGCCAGCCCCTGATCCGTCAGGAACACCAGCACCAGACGCTGATCGTGCGCCACCTTGCGTCGGCCGACGAAGCCCTGCGTCTCCATGCGCGAGAGTACGCCGGTCATGCTTGGCTTGAGGATGCACGCAAGATCGGCCAGCCTATTCATCTCCAGCTCGCCTTGCTGGTGCAGGATACGGATGATCCGCCACTGCTGCTCGGTCAGGCCGTGTTCGTTGAGGGAAGGACGGAAGAACTTCATCGCTGCTTCGCGCGCCTGGAGCAAATCGAGTGTCAGCGACCGCCGATGCGTGGGCATGGAACCGAGCCATTAATTAGTTAACAGATTAACAAGATAGCATGCTTCAGGACGATAGACGGCGCCACGAGAGGCGCCGCTGTTCTTGCCAGGTATTGATCGAGCTCTGGATGGCTGCTTTCAACACAGCCCCGAAGCTCTTACAGGCCCTCGCTGAATTGACTGGAGACCTTGCTCTGCGAATCAAGGACGGTGCCGCTCACTCGTTCAGCTCTGAATGACCGCCTTCAGTACCGTCTTGAAGGTCTCCACCTGCTCATCGCTGAACTGACCAAACACCTTTTCCTGCTGCTCATGAGCGATCGTCCACAACGCCTCGGTTTCATCCACACCCTTGACGGTAAGGCGAACACGATCACCCTCATCGCTCACCAGCCCCTTGCGCTTGAGGTTGGCCACCGCCTCCTCGATCTCGCGCGCAGGCATGGCGACTTCGCGCTGCAGGTCGGCCAAAGCCAGGCCGGCGTCGCTCTCCAGCACCATCAGCATGCGTGCTTCACTGGTACGCAGCCCGGTGCAAAGCTGGCGAGGTTGATAGCTGGCCTGATAGGCACGCACGGCCTGGGTCATCAAGTAGTAGAGGTTGTGACTCAGACGTCCCTGGAAATTGCTGCTCGGCGGCTGGCCTTCTTCGCGCTTGGTCAGGCGGGTGTGCGGCAGCACCATGGAGTAGGCACCCTGGTGATACAGCAACGGCGATCGGCCGAAGTCATCGAACGCCATGACCTTGCCCACCAGGATCCAGTGATCGCCACCATCGAGCTGCTGGAACTTTTCGCACTGGAAGCGGGCGGAACAGTCGCTGAGCAGGGGCGCATTACCCTCACCGGCTTCGTAGTGGATCGCGGCGAAGCGATCATCCTTGGGCCGGGCGAAATTGTTCGACAGGTCGATCTGGTCGGCCGCCAGGATGTTCACGGCAAAATGGGACGCTTCATCGAACACCGCATGACTGGTGGAGCGCTTGTCGATGCTCCACAGGATCAGCGGCGGATCCAGGGACACCGAGTTGAAGCTGTTGGCGGTCACACCCACTTGACGACCATCCGGCCCAGCTGCGGTGATAACGGTGACGCCCGTGGCAAAGTTGCCCAAGGCACGACGGAATGCGCGAGTATCGAAGACAGGGACAGTGGCGGTTTCAACGGCGGTTTCAACAGGCATGCAGAACTCCCGAGCAGGCCGGCGACCTGCTCTCATTGTTTTTGTGTGTGCGAATGGTCGGTATGGGACCTCAGACCATCGACGGGTCCGGCTCCAGGCCCATCAGTTCGCGACCGAGAATCTGCGCGCAGACGTCGTAGTCGGTATAGGCGTGGGCGCCGGTCAGGTGCGCGTCACGGAACAGTCGCTGCATCTCGTTGGTCTCGAACCAGGCACCACCGCCCGAGGCCTCCATCAGGCGATCGACGGCCTGAATGCACATCTTGGTCGCATAACCCTGATTGGTACGCCAGAAAGCCAGTGTGGTACGGGAGGGATACTGGTGACGTTCGCTGTGCTCGGCGATCTCGTTCCAGCTGTGCTCGAGCAAGGCACGCGCGGCCGCCACCTGGTGCGTGGACTCCGCCAGGCGCATCAGGGCCGGGGTGGCTGCGCCTACCGCTGCGCCAGTGTAGGCACGCACGCGATTCTTGGTCTTCTCGCGGAACACTTCGAGCATACGCTCGGCGATACCCAGGCCGACGGTGGAAAAGCCGCTGGCGAAATAGGGACGATAAGGAGAGTAGAAAATCTTGCTGTCCGGATACAAGCCGAAACCTGCGGACTTGCCTTCCATCATGTCCCTGGCTTTCTGGATGCGGTGCTCGGGCACGAAGGCATTCTCGACGATCAGCGTCTTGCTGCCGCTGCCCCGCATCCCGACGGCGTACCAATCGTCGCGGATTTCGTAGTCGCTACGGGGAAGAACCGCAAAGCAGTAGTCCTGAGTGCCTTCGGCATTCTTGCGACGAAAGCCCATGATGGCCCACTCCGCGTGGTCGCAGCCCGAGCTCCAGCCCATTTCTCCGCTGAAGGTCACGCCGCCCTGCACTTCCTCGGTACGACCGAAGGGCGCAATGCTGCTGCTGGCGGTCGCGTCCGGGTCCGTGCCCCACACTTCGTCCTGCAGCTTGGGCGAGAACATCGCCAACTGGTGGCTGTGGGTACACAGCAGGCTCATGGCCCAGGCAGTACTGGCACAGGACCCGGCCAGCAGGGCAATGCAATCGGCAAACTCAGGGAGGGAGATCTCCATGCCGCCGAATTTCTTGGGGAGGAAGGCACGGTGCATGCCGATACCTTTCAACAAGGCAATATTGGAGGCGGGGACGCTGCGCTCCTTCTCCGCTTCGAATGCATTGGCTGCGATGGCCGGCAGGATGGACTTCAGATCTTCCAGCAGCGGGTTTGGCTTTTTCATGGGCAGTCTCTTTATTATTGGTAACCAGTCCTGGCGCTACAGGTTCCGTTGCCAAGCAGGCATCGTGACGCAAGACAGCCAGAATCTCGTGAAGACCGGCTCAGTATGTGACGTGCCAGATAGCGGTGAAATGCACGTTACGGATGGAAAATTGCACTTTTCATAGGCTCGACCTCCAAGCGCTTCTGCAGTGGTGACGCGCTGACGGATGTGTTGATCGCTCCGAACCAGGCAATCGTGCCAACAAAACGTTAACATCGACACTAATTAGATGTGCCCTGCCCCCCCATTGCGAAACGGAAGCCTTCAATGACCTTGCGACTGGCTGTCATAGACCAGACCCCTATACACGCGGACCGTGCCGCACTGGCCGCTCCGGCCGCCTCCCTGGAACTGGCGGTGCACTGCGACGCCTTGGGTTACCACCGCTACTGGCTCGCCGAGCACCATGACAGCATCCAGTTTGCCGGTGCCGCACCCGAGATCCTGCTCACGGCCATCGCGGGGGCTACCCGACACATGCGAATCGGCAGCGGCGGCGTGATGCTCACCCACTACAGCCCTTACAAGGTCGCGGAGACGTTCGCCCTGCTGGGCGCGTTGTTCCCTGGACGCATAGATCTGGGCATCGGACGCGCGCCCGGCGGCAGCCACCTGAGCTCGGTCGCGCTCGCAGCACCGACGGCTCCCGCCAGCCACGACCATTTCCCACAACAGGCGGCGGAACTGTGCGCCTTCCTGCGCGGCGATTTCCCGCCTAGCCACCCGTATGCCGCGCTCGCCTGCCCGGTCGACGACGACACGCGACCGTCCCTGTGGATGCTTGGCTCCGGTGGCGGCAGTTCAGGCCTTGCGGGGCAACTGGGCATGGGCCTGGCCTTGGCCAGGTTCATCGCCCCACGCAGTTGCTCACCGGCCATCTTCGAGCATCATGCCCAGGCTTGGGCGCGTGCGGGCTGCAAGGCCGCGCCGCCGCGCCTTCTGGCCGTCGCCGTGATCTGCGCCGAGACCGACGAGCAGGCACAGTTCATTGCCGGCACAGCGGTCTACCGGAAAATGATGGCGGGCAAGCAGCCTCGGGAAGCGTTGGCGAGCCCGGCGGATGTACGCGCCCACTATGCGCGCATGAACTCGCAGCTGCGCCGCGAATTCGATGAAACCCTGGCGGACATGATCGTCGGATCCCCGCAGACCTGCAGGCAGCAACTGATGGAACTGGCCCACATGTTCGAGTGCGAGGAGATTGGAATTGTCACTGTCACCCATGCCTTCGAGCACAGGGTCAGGAGCTACCGGCTGCTTGCCGAGGCACTCGAGTTGGCAGTGGGGCGATGACCGAGCCGACTCGCACTCCTTTGCCAGACAGCTCGGCCCCTCAAGGCCATGGCAGGAACAATCCATGGTACTTGCCTTGGCATCTCGGCAAGGAATTGACCCTGGCCGCGGTGACCACGACAACCCCCGGCTTGAATTCGGCGCCGGTTCCGGCGCAACCCTGGAGTGACACCTTGAAATGCCCAAGCCCACCACCGACCATCGCATGATGGCGATGCCGGCCTACCTGGGCGGCAGCTTCGGTACCGCGGGTGCCAAATGGTACGGCTCGAACATCGCCAACCGGGAAAAGGGCCTGCCACGTTCGATTCTCATGTTCACCTTGAACGACGCAGACACCGGTGCTCCGTTGGCGCACCTGTCGGCGAACCTGCTGTCGGCCTACCGTACCGGCGCCATTCCAGGCGTCGGCGCGCGGCATCTGGCGCGCAAGGATTCCAAGGTCATCGGCCTGCTCGGCCCTGGCGTGATGGGCAAGACCACCGTCGCTGCCTTCATGGCCGTCTGCCCGTTGATCGACACGATCAAGATCAAGGGACGCGGACAGAAGAGTCTCGACGCGTTCATCGAATGGGTGAAGACACCTTATCCGCAGATCGTCCACATCCAGATCGTCGACACCCTCGAGCAAGTGATTCGCGATTCCGACCTGGTGACCTACTGCAGCTCCGGCGAAGTGGGCAACCCGGAAACCTACCCGATCGTGCGCCGCGAGTGGGTCAAGCCAGGCGCCTTCCTGGCGATGCCCGCACCGTGCAACATCGATGAAGCGATGGGGCAGGCGGATATTCGCAAGGTCGTGGACAACGCGAGCTGTATCAAGCGTGATACGAGGAGTTACCCAAGCCCGCGCACCATCACGTGCCCGTCATCGGCGTGCGCTTCATGGACATGATCGTCGAAGGCAAGCTGCACCCCGAGCAGATGAAAGATATCGGCAAGATCACTTGCGGTGATGCGCGTGGCCGGCTCAACGACGAAGAAAGGCCCGTAGCCGTAAGTCACGGTAAATACGCCATTCACTCGCCTCAATGGGACGTATGAGAATCACAGGGCATCCTTTTTTCTCGGTTTCAACTACGCGCCGACCGCGGCTGCGATTGTGATCCCTACAGGGATCAGAGCTGGGCTGGACCGACACTGCGTGGACGCTGCTTTTCATACTTCACGTCCCTTTCGTCCACTCTTCCGACACGCTCCCACCCTAGCCGACGATAGAAGCCGTTCGCCCTGATTTCCTCGCTGCCGTCGGTCACCGGACTGATACGGTCACGCTGGATGAAGAGTGCCTGTTCCGCCCTCTTCAATAACTGTCGACCAATGCCCAGCCCCTTCGAAAGCGGGCCGTACGAACACGGCGAACACCTCTGCCCGTGCCGCATCGATCATGGCGAAGCCCACGGCAACATCATTCACTGCGCCATCCACGCACAAGGCCCTGCGCGATGGCTTCGGTCAGCGTCTCGGTGGTTATGCCCATTTTCGTCATCTCGTCCCGGGTCAGAGCGTTCTGGGTGACGCTGGTACGGATATCAAACAGTTGTTCTATGTCCTGCACAGTGGCGACGCGGATTTCATTTGCATGCGTCTCTTCCCTGGATAGGTATCGCGAAGCATGACGGCATCGCGCCCTGGCAAGTAAACGGCGTTATGACCCCGTATTGATCGGACGCGACTCTTGGGAAGCAGAGGTCCGCCACCCAGCTGGCTCCGCTTGTCGCGTCGAGCGCACGATCATCCATTTTCGAGACCCAACGTATAACGACAACCTACGCAGGAGATGCGCCATGTACGGTATTCGTCCATTTCATCTGGCCCTGGCCTTGTGCCTCGGCGTTGTGGCACCCATGAGCTTCGCCGATACCGATATGGACGGTACCGGTCACAGCAATTCCCCGGAAACCAGCCAGGTTCCCGGCAATGCCAATGGCCCCGAGGAAGGAGCCGACACCGGCGACGGTAGCGGCAAGGACACCGCGCCCAGCCACGGCCAAAGCCGGGAGAGCACTGGCGGCAAGGGCGGTAACGACACCTCCGCTACCGGCGGTGATGCGACGGATCGCGGCAAGAGCGCGCCCGGGGTGGGAACGAACGGTTCCGGTGAGACAGGTGGCAATAGCCCTGGCGATGTCAATGGAGGGGCAGGAGGCGGTTAAGCCTCAATCGCGGGGCGGATTACCTCGGAACTGCTCATAGCAGGGTTTCAACCGCTATCGCGTCGGTGATCTTCTGCATTCTCGGGAGAGTCCCTTGTACCCGTCTGAGAATGCAGCATGGTCAACTGACACGATGGTTGTGGCTATCCAATAGCATCCGTTTCAAATCGCCTGATCGTTCGCGTTCACTCGATTACGCCATTATTCTTGGTCGAGTCCAGCGGCAGTCGCATTCTTTCAGGTTGGTCCGCCACCCTGGACGCCAAGGTGCAAGGCGGCAGATCCTCAAGCCAGACGAAGCCGACCTTGTCGTACAGCGATCGCGCGGCGCTGTTCGATTTCAATACGGTGAGTTGGATGCAAGCGAATCCCGCCTCCCTGCAATGATCGACAACGGCGCCAAGCAGTGCGGCGCCATAGCCGCGGCGGCGAAAATCCCGCGTGACCTGCATGCCGAGATACCGACGTGTCGCTATCTCCGGGACGGCAAAAGCTCTCCGGATAGGCTTCGGCAGAACCTGCGATCTGGCCTTCGATCTCCAGTACATGAACCGGCCAGATGCAGTTTTTAGGGCATGTCGGTGGATTTTCAGCGCTTTTGAGCTCGAGCGCCGCCCGCGCGGCGCTTCGCGCGGTGCATGTCGGTAGATCTTCAGCGCTCTTGAGATCGAGCGCTGCCCGCGCGGCGCTTCGCGCGGTGCCTGTCATGGTATTTTCAGCGCCCTCGGGATCGAGCGCCGCCCGCGCGGCGCTTCGCGGGTAAATCGCATCGGCGAACCGCCGCTCCCACATTTGTTGCACCGTGCCATGGCCTGATAGACCGAGGTCTTAGCCTTTGTTTGTATGGCAAGGATAATGAGGTGCCAACAACAGCCTTGATGCAGTCTTTAGCCATACACCAAGGCTGACAACTCCAATCTCACAGGCCATGGCACGGTGCAACAAATGTGGGAGCGGCGGTTCGCCGATGCGATTTACCCGCGAAGCGCCGCGCGGGCGGTGCTCGATCCCGAGGGCGCTGAAAATACCATGACAGATACCGGGCGAAGCGCCGCGCGGGCGGCGCTCGATCTCAAGAGCGCCGAAAATCCAATGGCATGCGCATGACAGCCATCACGCCACTCAAGCACACTTCCCTACCACACGCCGCGCAACCAGGGGCCGAGCCAGGCTAAGCAGCCCCAACAAGGCCATCCCCGCCCCCACCCACAACGGCGCACGCAAGCCAAGACCAGCATCGATCACCGTCCCTCCCGCCCAACTGCCTAGGGCCAACCCCGCGGTAATCACTGAAGTGTGCAGCGTATTGACCAGCGCCCCCGGCTCGGCGGCTTTCATTACGCGCGCGACCATCGCTGGATTCAAGGCTACACCGGTCAGCCCGAGGGCGATGAAGCAGGTGAGGTTCAACCAGCGCGCATCGCCGGCCAGGGCAAAGCCGCCCAGCGCCAGGACCATCAAGGCCAGACCCCAGCCCAGCGCGGGGATGGTATGCCGATCGGCGATGCGTCCCACCAGCATGTTGCCCAGCAGGTTCGCCACGCCATACAGCGCCAGCAAAGGCGCGACCTGACCCGGAGCCACGCCTACTTCCTGGATCAGGATTGGCGTGCAGTAGCTGAAGGCGGCGAAGGTAGCGCCGATGATCAGGCCGCTGGTGAGGTAGGCGCCCCAGAGGCTGCGATTGTGCAAGGTCGCCCATTGCCGAGCCAGCGCGGGCGCGCTCGTCGCTTCGTCCTTGGGCAAGCGCAAGGCCGTCAGTGCGGTACAGATCAGGGCCAGCCCTACCACCAGCCAGGAGCTGGCGCGCCAGCCGAAATGCTGTTCGACCCAGGCGGTCATGGGCACCCCGGCGACAGGTGAGAGCATCAGCCCGGCCAGTACCACCGACATCGCCCTGCCCCGTGACTGGAGAACGACCAGGCCGGCGCAGAGGGTCATGCACAGGCCGATGCAGGCGGCGCTGGCCACGCCCATCAGGATGCGCGCCAGGACCAGCACGGCGTAGCTTGGCGCCGCGGCTGCCAGTGCCCCGGCTGCCACATAGACAAAAAGAAGTCCCACCAGCGCCTGTTTGCTGCCGATGCCGCGCGCCAATAGCAGGACCGTGACGGGTGGGCCGCCGAGGGCCATGCCCAAGGCATAGAAGGCGATGAGGTTACCGACCTGGGCCAGGCTTACCGAAAAGGCATCGGCCAGGGCCGGCATCATGCCCGCGATCATGAATTCGGCGGTGACCAGCGAGAAGATCGTCAGGCCCAGCAGATAGACCGTGGAGGGCAGTTTAGAGCGGTTCGTCATGGATATCTCGAGCAGGAATCAAGCCCGCCACCCTAGACAATGTTGACCGACAGGTCAAATAGCGGTTGAGCATGAGCTCATGGCAGAAGACATGAGGCGGTACGCATCGTCCTCGATTGGAGGATGGATCGGCATTGAAGAGGCATAAAGGGTAATGCCAGCGAGTTAGGGATAGTCATCGACTTTTAGTGGCTGGGGCTTGGTCTTACGCTTTCAGATCTCCTGGGAAGCCGATGGCCCTGTCGCGGGACAAGCCCGCTCGCCACCGGAGCGCGCCGAGCATCAGTGGCGAGCGGGCTTGTCCCGCGACAGGGCCATCGGCGTCAAAGAAAGTCGGCCAGATGACATTGGACGCCAGGAGCGACTTTTCACCCCTGGCTCCCACTTCCGTGTAAGCACCGCCGCCACCCTTCAGGCCTGCGACTCCTGCTGCTCTCTTACCTGCGACTCTCGCCGCGACGATGATCGAAGCCATGTGCATGGGCCTTGCCATGGTGTCGCTCCACATGGCCACGCGACGGCGGATCGAACCGGCGAATCTCGTGCCTTGGCTTGGCCACCACGTATGCCACAGGTTGGTGGCGCACCACGTGACGAGGTGGTGTCGGGTGGCCATGAGGGTGAGCGCGATGCTCATGGGCTGGCGCGGACACGACGGGCACCATTACAGGCCGCGGGTTGGCCGATGTCACGCCTGCGACCAGAAGGCAAGCGGACAGGATGAGGGTCTTGGTCATTGTCGAAATCATGGTGTCTCCTCTGGCGCTGTTCAGGTTCGCCATGGGTGTATGAAACACCGATTTCGCGTAAGCGGATGTCCACGATCGGTAAAGGTTGGGTAAAGCGCTCAGCCCGATCCCAGGGTTTTGCCAGTCCGGACCTGGGCGTATCGCACATCCCGCCCCGCTCCACGCCACTGCTTCCCATGCACACGCCTAACCTCATCCTGCTGTACGTCGAAGACCCAGAGCGCAGCCGTCTTTTCTACGAGCAATTGCTCAAGCGAAGCGCTTCGTCAGCCTTTCCGACTATGTCGCCTGATCGCTCGGTAACGGACTGAGCTTGGGCTTGTGGTCGGCAAGCGCCAGGGATTTCGTCTCGGGAGAACAAGACCACCGTGGCGAGCTGGGTCTGCTGGTGGAAGATGACGAACAGGTCCGCCACCTCCACGACGAGTGGAGCGCGGCGGGCCTGGTCATCGAACAACCATGCTCAATGCCGACCTGCTCGGGGGCAAGCTCGAGCCGACTGTCAGCTCGATGCTCGCTCGCACACGCGGTGTTCGGCCTTACCTTCGTGGCGTCGGACCCCGATGGGCCTCGGCTGCGGGTGTGTATACCCGACTGAGCGGCCCAGTGGCACATCTTCTCACCGCAGGGATCAGCGGCTACGCATCATCGCCAGCGCCAGGAGGACGGCCAGCGCCGCATGAAACAGCCCTTATCTCATTGATTCAGCAGATCATTGTGGGAGCGGGTTTACCCGCGAAGCAGGCACCGCGGTATCTGGCACCGGCTTCGCCGGTGTTCGCGGGTGAACCCGCTCCCACAAGAGATGCACTGCCCTTGCAGGCCTTGCTCTCTGCGCGATAGCGGCGAGTGAGGAATTTTTACTACCAGATGGCCGTGGCAATCCAGCCCGACACACGCGGCGTCCGTCTTACCTTCGTGGCGCTGGACCCCGATGGGCATCGGCTGCGGGTGTGTACACCCGACTGAGCGGCCTAGTGGCACAGCTTCTCACCGCAGGGTCAGCGACTACGCATCATCGCCAGCGCCAGGTGGACGGCCAGCGCCGCATGAACAACTTTATCTCATTGATTCAGCAGATCATTGTGGGAGCGGGTTTACCCGCGAAGCAGGCACCGCGGTATCTGGCACCGGCTTCGCCGGTGTTCGCGGGTAAACCCGCTCCCACAAGAGATGCACTGCCCTTGCAGGCCTTGCTCTCTGCGCGTTAGCGGCGAGGGAAGAATTTTTATTATCAGATGGTTGTGGGAATCCAGCCCGGCACACGCGGCGTCCGTCTTACCTTCGTGGCGCTGGATCCCGATGGGCATCGGCTGCCGGTGTGTACACCCGACTGAGCGGCCTAGTGGCACCTCTTCTCACCACAGGGATCAGCGGCTACGCATCATCGCCAGCGCCAGAAGACGGCCAGCGCCGCATGAAACAATCGCTATCTCATTGATTCAGCAGATCATTGTGGGAGCGGGTTTACCCGCGAAGCAGGCACCGCGGTATCTGGCACCGGCTTCGCCGGTGTTCGCGGGTGAACCCGCTCCCACAAGATATGCACTGCTCTTGCAGGCCTTGCTCCGTGCGCGTTAGCGGCGAGGGAAGAATTTTTATTATCAGATGGTTGTGGGAATCCAGCCCGGCACACGCGGCGTCCGTCTTACCTTCGTGGCGCCGGACCCCGATGGGCATCGGCTGCCGGTGTGTACACCCGACTGAGCGGCCTAGTGGCACCTCTTCTCACCACAGAGATCAGTGGCTACGCATCATCGCCAGCGCCAGGAGGACGGCCAGCGCCGCATGAAACAACCTTTATCTCATTGATTCAGCAGATCATTGTGGGAGCGGGTTTACCCGCGAAGCAGGCACCGCGGTATCTGGCACCGGCTTCGCCGGTGTTCGCGGGTGAACCCGCTCCCACAAGAGATGCACTGCCCTTGCAGGCCTTGCTCTCTGCGCGATAGCGGCGAGTGAGGAATTTTTACTACCAGATAGCCGTGGCAATCCAGCCCAATGCACCGAGCCCCAGATGGCCGATGCCCAGCCCACCGAGGATCGCGCCCAGGCCGATACCAGCATTGGCCGCCGAGATGTTCAGGGTAGCGGCCAGCGCCTGCGCCTGAGCGCCTGCCTGCATGACTCGCACTTGGCACACCGGGAACAGTGCCGTGTAGGCGACACCCCAGAGCACCAGAGCGCCGATGAGCCAAGCGTGCTGCCCCGCCAACGGCACGGCGGCGGTCATGCCGATACCCAGCAGCACCAGGAAGAACACCATCGCGCCCAAGGGGCTGCGGTCCACCCACTTGCCGCCCCACTGGTTGCCTAGCATGCCGACGGCGCCGAAGCCCATGAGCCACCAGCCGACCTGGCTGGGCCCGACGCCTGCCAAACTCTGGAGGATATCCGCCAGGTAGGTGTAGGCCGTGAACATGGCGGTGAAGGTCAGGACCGACAGCAACACATGGGCAAGGAAGCGTGGCTGCTTGAGAATATCGTTCTGTTTCCCACCTTTGGCCCTGGCCGGCGACGAGGGCAGCGTCGGCATGCACAATTGCATCAGCCCGGCGATGACCAGCGAGATGGCCGCCAGGACCCAGAAGCAGCCGCGCTAGCCCAGGGTATCCGCCGCGACGGTGCCCAGCGAAACGCCGAACACCAGGGCCGCAGAAATCCCCAGGTAAACGCGCGATACGGCCTTGCCGGACTGGCCCGGACCGGCCAATTGACTCGCCGTTTCACTCGCGGTCCCCAGAACACCGGCAAGCCGAGCGCGGGGATGAACCGCGCCACGGCCATGACCCAGATCCTTTTCCGATCGCTTCGTCGATCCTGTCCATGAAGGTATCGATATCGTCGTGCGCATCGGCGAGGGCGACGCCTGGCCCGCGGCACTGGGACGTCGGTACATCGGCGCCCAGCGCCTGGTCTTCTGCGCCGCGCCGCGTTACCTCGCCGAGCACGGGTTCCCTGCCGCCATCGCGGAGCTGGAAACGCACCACTGCATTGCCTATGGCCAAGCGGATGGGCAGGTGGGCCCATGGTTCTTCAAGGGCCGCCAACCGGGCGATCAGGAGCGCAGAGTGGTGCATCCGAGGATCGCGGTAGGCGATGGAGAAGGCGAAGTGTCGGCCACGCTCGAAGGTTACGGCATTGCCCAACTGCCGACCTGGCTCGTGCAGCGGCATCTGGACGAAGGCAGGCTGGTCGAGGTATTGCCGGAACTCGCCACCGAGGGTCTGCCGATGAACCTGGTGTGGTTGAAAGCGCGTGAGGCATTACCGAAAGTCAGTACCTTGCTCGATTATCTGCAAGAACGGCTGGCACCTCATGGCCGTGTGGGGTAACCAGTGCTTCCAACGGTCGACGCCTGCCAAGGGGGTGTTGGATGCGACCCCTGCGAGCCCGCGGGCTTCGACACAGAGTGTCCACGACAGCAATACCCTGGCAAGCATGCGTGTCATGATCGATCGATGCCTGACGCCGTGCCCAGCGCTCTTTGCCGACAGTCCCGCTGGCTTGTACCATACGGTATTGATGGCCATCACCCTGCCGGACGGCAAATCATGATCCAGTCCGACCTCGACCTGTTCGGCTCCCAACCGCAGCGTCTTGCCAGCCACACCGTGTTGCTGCCTGGTTTCGTCCTGAGCGAAGTGGAGGCCGTGCTCGACGCCTTGCGCCCGGTGCTGCGCGCCTCGCCGTTTCGCCACATGCAGACGCCGGGCGGGTTACGCATGGCGGTGGCGTTGAGCAATTGCGGCGCGCTGGGCTGGGTCAGCGACGAAAAGGGCTATCGCTACGATCCGATCGACCCCATGACCGGCAAGCCCTGGCCCGGCCTGCCACCCGTGCTGTTCGGCATCGCCGGCCGTGCGGCGGCGGCTGCCGGGTTCGAGCGGTTCGAGCCCGATGCCTGCCTGATCAACCATTACCTGCCAGGGAATCGCCTGAGCCTGCATCAGGATCGTGACGAACATGATTTCAGCCAGCCGATCGTGTCGATCTCCCTTGGATTGCCGGCGCTATTTTTGTTCGGTGGGTCGAGCCGTGGCGAACGCACGCAGCGCATTCCGTTGAGTCATGGGGATGTTCTGGTCTGGGGTGGGGAGGATCGGTTGCGGTTTCATGGGGTATTGCCGGTAAAGCCTGGCGTTCATCCGCGGTTGGGGGAGCGGCGTATCAACCTGACGTTGCGCAAGGCGGGGTGATGCGGGGGGTATGACCAAGAGGGTTGAGGCAACCAGTAGGTATCGCGTTTCCTCCTCTAGCTTGGTAACTGGACTATCTGCATTGCCAGGCGACCCCTTCGGGCTCGATCGCAGGACAAGCCAGCTCGCCACCGGTTAGCGGCAGCTCACGCCTATGTGGCAAAACATGGGCTCGCTAGCAAATTTGTGTGCACCGCTAGCCGGTGGCGAGCTGGCTTGTCCTGCGATCGAGCCCGAAGGGGTCGCCTGGCAATGAATTCAGCCCAACCAACCCGATAGCGGTGGAAACATCGATGTAGTACCACCCAAAACGTCTACCTCAAGGCTGCTGATACTGCCCCAGATACTTGTCCACCATCGCCTTGTCCCCCGCTCCATTCCCCGCCGCCTGCCACAACCGCCGTTCGATCCCCTGCGCCAGCAGGTGCCCCACCGCCGACTCGATCGCCGACAGCACGCACAACTGCGCCGGCTCGTTGGTGGTATACCCGACCTCGGCTTCCAGCAGCTTCTTGAATTCGATGAACTTGAATACCCCCGCGCTACGACCCACCGAATAGATGGTCTTGCTGGTCATGACGTTGGCCAGCACCTGCCCGGTCCGCACGTCGACGGCGCGCAGGTTGACCGTGACCTGGTCGATCCGGTACTCCCGAGAGATATCGATGCCCAGGTAGCGCGCGCCCTCCCCCCCACTGCGCACGTTGGTGTCGTAGGCAATGATGCCGCCCTCGAGCATGAGGTTGGCCGCTTGCAAGGGCGGCAGCTCGTCCTGGATGTTGGCTGGGGTGTCGGGCTTTCTCTGCGAAGCACGAATGATCTTGCGCTCGGTCAGCAGATTCTGCAGCCCTTCGCGCTCGAGCACGACGAACCAGCCACTGGCATTGAGCGCATCCATCAACATGCTCGCGGCCCCTTGGGTAACGCTGGTGGAGAAGGAGCTTGCCGGGTTCGGCTTGTACTGCCCGGTCTGGTCGCGGAACCCATACACCACGGCCATCAGCCGGCCCTTGGGCCTGGGCATCTTGAGCAGGTCGTAGTAGGTCGAGGCGCGTGGCGTCAGGGTCGGCGTCTCGCTGTCGTGTTCGGCAGGCATGGGTTCTCGACTGGCGCAGCCTTGCAGGGCGGCGAGGATCAGCAATGTGCTCAGCAAGCGTTTCATGGTGTCTCTCCCCATTGACCCGTCCCTCTCAGGGGTTCAGGCCGCTGACCTCGATGATCGAAATTTCGCCGGTGGCGCGGTCGGTGACCTGAATGCTCAAGGCACCCGAATCATCGATGACATCGATCAGGAAGGCATCCGTGGCCAAGCTGCCGGTGTTGCCGTTGTTGATGGTGTCCAGAAGCTGCGACAGCAGTCGTGATTCCAGCTGGTTGGTGAAGCGTTCCAGAGCCGAAGTGCCGGCAAAGGCCGACGCCCGACTCTTGAGGTCCGGGTCGTCGTAGTCGTTCTGCGCCTGGGCGTTGTTCAGCAGCCAGGCGCCGTTGAGCGGGTTGCCGCCAAAAGCCGGGTTGACCGGGGTGTACACCAGCTCGGTGGCCAGGGCCGGACCCGCGCAGACGACGACCAACAGGCCGACGGCGAGACCGCGGGGAATATCAATGCTCATAGCTCGTCCCTCTCCAGATCGGTGGTGTCCTGCAGCATTCGTTGCAACTTGCGCTCGATGATCAGTTGCTTGACCAGGTCGGCGGCCGCGACGGCCTCGTCTTTGAGTTGCGTGGTGTTGGGCGGCAGGAAGCGGCGGTACAACACCTCGCGTTCGTATTCGACGGACACCAGGCTGCCCCAGCGCGCATCCGGTCGCTCGTTCACCACCAGGTTGAAATCCAGGCGGCTGGTGGCGCGCAGGCGGTCGGTGAACTCGTAGTAGAAGTTGTGGCCGATGTGCGAAATGGTGTTGTCGACGATGAAGCCCATCATCTCGTCTTCGGTAGCGGCTCGCGCCGGCCCCAGGGCCAGCATCAGGCTCAAGGCCAGGACGGCAATCACGCGAGGCAGGCTCATGGTGCGTCTCCCGGGCCGAGGTGCCGACGTGCGTCGGTGGCCGCTTCGGCGAAAGCCTGTTCGGCGACGAACTGCCAATCGCTGTAGTGCTCGAGCCCTTCGAACCCGGACCACTGCGCGGCGAAGCCGCTGCGCTTGAGGGGTACGGCACTGGAGCGACTGTAGATGCCGGTGATGCGACCGTCGATGGAGCGCAGCAGGCCCCACGCCTCGCCCTCGATCGGGTCGGGGTAGAGCCGACGAATGTGTCGCTGCGGCGACGGAAAACGGTTGTCCTCCAGCAGCTCGGCGAGGTCCTGCGGGTACTGGGCAAGCCCTGGAGAGGCCCGGTAGTAGCTGCGCAAGGCCTGGGCGTATTGCCCGCCGACCCACAGCAACTGGCGTTCACGCTCGCGCAGCGCGCTGGTCGACCAGAGCGTGCCAGAGGCCGCCAGTGCCATGCCGCTCACCGCGATCAGAAACAGCACGCCCAGGTAGGTAAAGCCCGCCTCGGCGGCATTACCACTCGGCATAGAGGCTGCCATCGCGCGCCCTCCCGGTTGCACCGCTCTTGATATCGGCCACGCCACCGGCCACGCCCTCGGGGGGTGAAACCAGCTGCCAGGCGTCATTGCGCTCGGTGACGGGATCAACCGGCGTATTGCGCAGGTAACGCTGCTCGACCAACTGCTCGAGGGACTCGGGATACTGGCCGGTATCACCGTAATAGTGGTCGAGCGCTTCGCGCAGCACCGCCAGGCTCTGGCGCAACGACGCCTCGCGGGACGCCTCCAGGCTGTTGAAGTAGCGCGGCATGGCGATGGTCATGAGGGTGGCGATGATCGCCATGACCACCAGCAACTCGATCAGGGTGAAACCACGACTGCCTTTCATCAGCGTCACCATTGTCCGTAGGGAATGCCGTTGAGCCCCTTGCCGCGGGCCAGGGAGTACACGTCATACACATCTTCACCGTCACGTGGGTTGTCCGCGCTGCTGTCGTAGCTGCGCAGGCCCCAGCCGCCTCCGTCATCCTCCTCGACCGCCCGCAGCGGGTCGTGAGGGATGCGCCGCAGGAAGTAGAACTTGGCGCCCTTGGCGCTGCGCACGTCACGCACACCCTCCACCAGCACCTGCAAGCTCGGCGGGTAGCCGCTGGCATTGAGGCGCTTCTCGATGTAGCCGGCATCGAACGCGCGCTTGTACGCATCGATGCCATCGCGGATCTGGTACAGGGCTTCGCGCAACTGCTGCTCCTTGCCACGGCGTACCACGGTCTCGGTGAGCGGCGCGGCCATCGAGGCGAGCAAGCCCAGCAGCGCCAGGGTCAGCACCACTTCGATCAGGCTGAAGCCACTCATGCGCCGTCTCATGGCTACAGGCCCCGCCCCGAAGGCGCGACCGCCACCGGCTCGCTCGGCAGCTCGATCGGCGCCTGACGGCGGATCTGCATGCTGGTTTCGGTACCGGTTTCGAACTCCATGTCCGACGGGCTCTGGTATGGCAGGTTGCGCACGATGCGCGGGGTGATCGAGAGGACCAGCTCGGAATTGCTCATGTTGTCCTTGTTGCTGCCGAACAGCCGCCCCAGCCCCGGTATATCGCCCAGTACAGGGATCTTGTTGCCACTGGCGCCATGGTCGTTGCGCACCAGCCCGGCGAGTATCTGCGTCTCGCCGTCGTGCAGGCGCAGGCTGGTCTGGGCGTTGCGCGTGTCGACCTGGACCGGAATGGTGCCCTGGCGAGTCGGTTCCAACGGCGTGGCGTTGCTTACCTCCAGCGCGATCTTGATCGCCACCTCGTTGTTCAGGTGCACCACCGGCTGCACCTCGAGCTTGAGACCGACATCCAGGTAGGTGACGCTCTCGGTGATCACCGGCCCCTGGGTCGAAGGCACCGAAGTGGCGCTGATGATCGGCACCCGCTGGCCGATGTGGATGCGCGCCTGCTCGCGGTTGCTGACCCTGATCACCGGGCTGGCCAGGGTGTTAATGTCGTTGTCCTGGGCATTGATCTTGGCCTGCGGCGACGGCGACATGCTGATCCGTCCGGAGTTGATGCCGCGCAGCTGGTCGAGGAGGGTCACGCCGGTGCCATCGCCATTGACCACGCCGAAGGTATTGGGCCACTGCAATCCGAGTTCGAGGATGCGCGAACGGGCCACTTCCATCACCTCCACCTCCAGCACCACTTCCGGGTTGGACTGGTCCTGGGATTGCAACAGTTTCTCGGCCATGCGCACGGCATCCGGAGTGTCGCGCATGGTCAGGGTGTTGAGCCGCTCGTCGACGAATATGTCGCGGGTCTTGAGCATGGTCTTGACCATGTTCAGCGCGGTATTGGCGTCGATGCTGGTCAGGTAGAAGGTGCGCATGACCAGTTCCTGGTAATCCTTGGTCTTCTGCGGCGAATCCGGGTAGATCAGCAGGGTGTTGTCGTTGACGATCTTCTGGTGCAGCTGGTTCTGCTCCAGCAGCAAGGCCACGGCGTGCTCGATGCGCACCTCGCGCACGAAGATGGTGGCCTTCATGTCGGGGCGCAGGTCCTTGTCGAAGATGAAATTGAGCCCGGCGACCTGCGACAGCACCTCGAAGATGGTCTTGAGATTGGCATCGCGGAATTCCAGGGTCACGGGCCGCTCCAGCTTGCTGCGCAATTGCGGGTACGGCTGCGAGGTACGCGCCTGGACGGTCTCGGTGTCACGCCGCAGCGCCAGGCCGCCCTGGTTCTGCGGGTCCAGGCGCAGCACATCGCGCGCATGGCGCTCGGCGCCGAACAGGTCGCCCTGGCGCAACGCCGCCTGGCCCATCGCCACGCGCTCGTCGAGGTTGCGGATCATCTCGATCTGACGTACCCCTTCCTGGGCCCGACGGTTGTTCGGTTCCAGGATCAGTACACGCCCGTAGCCCATCCGGGCGCCTGGAAAATCGTGACGTGAACGGTCGCTGTCGGCCTGGGCCAGGAGTGCCTCGACCGAGGCCTGGCGACCGTGGGCCAGGGCGATATTGAGCTCGGTATTTCGCGGATCATCGCGCAGCGCCTGTTCCAGTACGGCAATGCCGGCTTCGTACTGACCTTCGCCGATCAGCGCCTGGCCGTCCTTGCGCGCGGCGTTGGAACCGCAGCCGGCGAGGGCCACGCACAAGGCCAGGAGTACGAATGGGGCGGGCTTGCACAACTTCGATGGCTTCATGGAGCGCTCCCGACAGACAGGGTCTGGGACAGGTGCAAAGGCAGGTAGACCAGGCTCAGCTCCGTGGCGGAGATCTGCTCGATCCGGTAGGTATCCTCGATCACGTCGCCCTGGCGCACGACATAGAGCTTTTCGCCGTCCTGCAGGAAGACTTGCTGGTCCAGGCGATCGTCCAGGCGCCCGACGAACTGGAACGGCAGCACCGGCGCGGCAGGCGCCGCGATGACCGGGGCGACCGCCACTGGCTGCTCGGTGACTTTGGCCAGGGTCGGCGCCGCGCTCCAGCGCTGGCTGGGGAACAGGTCGCGCGTCGCGGCACGGGGCGCCACGGCAGGCACGCTCCGCGCCTGGTCGACCGTCCTGGTCGGAACCTTGACCCCCTGCGTCGTCACGCTGTCAGCGGGTGGCTGGCCGACCCAGTGGCCGGGTGCCCAGGCCAGGGCCGCGCTGAGGCCGAGAAAACCGATCCACATCATTGCCCGTTGACTGTTCATCACGACCTCGACAGGTAAAGGGTCATGCGCAGGCGGCCGGTCAGCTCGCTGTCGCCGATGCGCTTGCGCTGCAGTTCCAGGTCTTCCAGCACCAGGGTGGGCAACTGGCCGAGCAGCGATTGCAGAAAACCGCGGATCTGCGGATAGCTGCCGCGTACCGGCAGGACGATCTGATAGCGCGCCAGTTGGGTCTTGGGATCGACACCCAGGGCGTACTCGCCACGGGCCAGGCTGATGCGCTCGGCGCTGGCCAGGCGGTACAGACGGTCGATCAGTTCGGTGGCCTGGGGCTGCCCGGGCAGTTGCCGACGCAGGCTGTCGATGGCTTGTTGCTCCGGCTGGATCGACACCTTCAGCTCGCCCCGCTCCAGGCGCCCGACCTGAACCCTGGCATCCGTCTCGGCCGCCCGCAGCTCGCGCACGACCAGCCACTGCGGCAGCAGCACGGCCAGGCCCAGGACCAAGGTCGCTAGCAGCAGCAAGACCGTGGCCAGGCCGACGCGCCCCAGGCGCCGAGCGTGTTCGTGGAGAATCAGGCTAGGGACGCGCATGGCCTGTCTCCCAGGTCGCGGACAAATTGAACTGCACCGGATGTTCGGGTTGCTTGGCGACGATCTCGTGGTTGAGCAGCGAGACATCGCGCAGCTCGCCACTGCTTTCCAGCCGCTGATGGAAGCGCAGCATCGCCTCGAGGCTGCGCGCTTCGGCCGCGATACGCACCTGGCCCTTGCGGGCGTCCGGGGTCAGGGTCAGCAGCGCGACGTCCTCTTGGGGCAACGCTTCCAGCATGGCGAACAGTTGCTCCCATGGCCGTTGCAGCTGCTGCGAGACGTGACGCATCTGCGCCAGGTGTTCGGCCTGCTCGCGACTCGCGGCACTGTTGCGCGCCACATTGCTGGCGGGACGTCGTCCCAGTTGCTGCTCCAGCCGATGCAAGGACGCCTCCCGCTCGACCTGTTCCCCTTGCAGCAGGTAGAGGGCCGCCAGCACCGCCACCAGCAGTGCGCAGCCGATGGCGAGCACAGCCCACCCCAGCACGCCGCTGCGCCGCGGCTGGAACTCCAGGTCGAGGCAACGCACCTCAGGCCACCGCTCGCCACATGGCGCACAGAGGGTCCGCGTCAGTGGCTTGTTGGCACAACTGCACGGCTGGCAGGCTTGGCAGGTCCTGGCGGCCGGGGGCATGCAGGTAGACCCGTGGCAGATGCTCGCCATACAACTCGCAGGTCCGCTCGATCAGCGCTTGCAAGGCCTGGTCGCTGTCGGCGCAGCCTTGGGCCAGAACCTGCTGCCAGGCGCCACCGGCGGCCAGCAGCAAGACGCTGCGCCGAGGTTCGGCGAGGACGAAGAGAAAATCGCCCTTGCCCAGTTGTGTCGAGCAACGGTTGAATGCGGCCATCAGGTAAGGCTGTACGGAGCGCAGGTTGAGGTGGCTTTCCTTGCCCAGCGCCTGCAGCCCTTGCAGCAGTGCTTCGGGCAAGGCCGTGGCGATGCGCGCGGCACCGGCCGGCCCTGGCGACAACACGATGCGCCAGTCGTCCAAGGGCTGGCCATAGAGGTTTTCGAAACAGGCCCGGGCGTACCCCTGCAGCTCCTGGGGATGGCCGATGGCGTCGCTCCAGGGCACCAGGCAAAAGCGGCTGTAGCGGGCCGACAGCAAGACGCGCAGTTGGGCTTTTTGTACGCCGAACTCATCCAGCAGAACGCGCAAGGTCTCCAAGGCCGCGGCCCAGGCCGGTCGCGCCCCATCGCAGGCAAAGGCGCGGCTGCCCAGCCACTGGTGTTCGCGGCGATGCCAGCGACCCAGGCCAACCCCGTCGGCGCCGAGCACGGCACAATAACGATCAGGCGATAAATGTGACACGGTTGATCTCCTCAAGCGTGGTACGGCCCTCGCGGACCAGGTCCAGGGCGCTGCTGCGAAGCAGGCGCAGGCCGCGCTGGCAAGCCGCGGCCTTGATCTGCGACAAAGGACGGCGTTCGACGATCATCTGCCGCAGGTCGTCGTCCAGGTGCAGCAGCTCGGCGATGGCGGTACGTCCGCGATAGCCGCTGCCGCGGCATTGGCCACAGCCTTGGACCCGCACGAAACGCCAGCCCTGCACGGCCTCGCGGTTCAACCCCGAAGCCTGCAACAGCTCGTCGTCCGCCTCGCAGTCGCTGACGCAGTGGCCGCAGGCCAGACGGATCAGGCGCTGGGCCAGCACTGCGTTGAGCGCGGAGACGAAGCTATAGGGGTCGACCTGCATCTGGCTGAAGCGGCCGATCACATCGAAGACGTTGTTGGCGTGGATGGTGGTGAACACCAGGTGCCCGGTCAGCGCCGATTGCACGGCGATCTGCGCGGTATCCGGATCGCGGATCTCGCCGACCAGGATCTTGTCCGGGTCATGCCGCAGGATCGAGCGCAGGCCACGGGCGAAGGTCAGGCCTTTCTTTTCATTGACCGGAATCTGCAGCACCCCGGGCAGCTGGTATTCGACCGGGTCCTCGATGGTGATGATCTTGTCGGTGCCGTGGTTGATCTCGCTGATCATGGCGTAGAGGGTGGTGGTCTTGCCGCTGCCGGTCGGCCCGGTGACCAGGATCATGCCGTAGGGCTCGGCCGCCAGCCGGCGCAGGTTGCGCAGGGTCTGGCCCTCGAAACCCAGGGCCTGCAGACGCACGCCGTTGGCTCGATCGGCCAGGTCCTGCTTGTCGAGCACCCGCAGCACCGCATCCTCGCCGAAGATGCTCGGCATGATGGAGACACGAAAATCGATCTGCCGACCGCTGATGGCGACCTTGAAACGTCCATCCTGGGGCACGCGCTTTTCGCCGATGTCCAGCTCTGCCATGACCTTGATCCGCGAGATCACCTGGTCGGCGAACGCGGCGCCACTGGCTTTGCCGGCGCCATTGAGCACCCCGTCGATGCGGTACTTGATCACCAGGCCACCGCCGGTCATGCCCAGATGGATATCACTGGCGTGCATCTTCAGGGCGTCATAGAGGGTCGAGTTGACCAGCTTGACCACGCGGCTCTGGTCCTCGCTGATGCTCGCCAGCGACAGGCTCTGCAGGGCGTCGGCCTCGGCCCCGGGCTCGGCGTCGTGGCCCAGTGAATCGACGGCGTGAAAGCTTTCTTCATGTCGGGCCAGGAAAGCCGCCAGCTCGGCGGGATGCGCGAGGAACAGCGGCGCGTCTCCCAGGCTGTCATCGATCCAGGCCAGCCGGGTGATGTCGAAGGGATCGGCGAACACACCGATGACCTGCCCGGCATCCTCGACCAGGACGAATTCGCGTTTCAGGCACTGAGCGAGGCTGATCCGTTCGAACAACGGGCGGCTGGCGAACAGCGTCTGGCTGTCGAGTACCGGGTAATGAAGGGTGATGCCCAGGCGTTGGGCAAAGATATCGGCGCCATCGCCACTGAGGCGCTCGAGACAGGCGAGCAAGCGCTCGCTGCCGGCCTGGCCGCGAGCCTGGGCCAGCAATTCGCGAGGGTACCCCGGCAGTAGGGCCTGGGTGGCTGGGACAGACACTGTGGACATGGCCTGCGACTCCGTTCGGGGGCGCGTCGCAGGCTGGCTCGGTAAGGCCGGGGTGGCTGCGGGCGCCGTTATTCCCCGGTGAGCAGTCGGTCGTCGTCAGGTTCGGGGGGCTTGGCGCCATTGCGTCGGCGGTCGGCCAGGACCCAGCTGCCATCGTACAACTGCAAGGGGAACGATTCGTGGTTCCTCTGGCGTCGCTCGACGAAACCCTCGGCCTTGCTGTCCGCTGCCTGGTGCTGGCGCTCGATGCCCATCAGGTCGAATACCGCGCGCGCCAGCTCCGCCATCGGGAACGGCTTGAACAGGACATGGCTGACACCCAGCTCGGCGGCCCGCTCACGGACCTCGACGGTCGGGTGGGCGGTGATCAGCACGAAATGACAGTTCCTGTTCTGGCGTACGGTCTCCAGGACCTGAAACCCCTCCATGTCGGGCAAACGATAATCCAGCACGATCACGTCCGGTGCCAGGTCTTCGGCCTGGCCGATGCCAGCGGCACCGTCGTGGGCAACATGGACGTCCAGGCCTTGTACCTGCAGGTAAGCCTGCAGGTTCTGTGCAAGGGTCCGCTCGTCATCGACTACCAATACTCTGTTCACCAAGGTCGACTCCCAAGAACTGCCCGGTTTCCCGGTCTGCGAAGTGCGGCCTTGTAGAGGCTTGAGCAGGCTTCGTGCCAGGCTTGATCACTCATTTAGCACCACTGTAAGTCGTTGTTTTGGCTGGACGTGCTATCCATGTCCCATTACTGCGCTGCCCCCAGAAACGGGGAATGATGGCACAATGCCCCTGCACCGGGACCCATTGTTGGGGAATCAATGCCGTGAGGTTCAATGCCCGCTTCGTCGCATCGGACCGATCAGGCTCAACCACCCCGTTGCACCTGCGCCGTTTCGCGCAGTTGCTGTCGCACGGCTTGGCGCGCCTCGCTCCGCAGCCGATTGACGAGCGCTGTCCGAGCCAAGACCAGGCCGCGTTCCTGTTCGACCAAAGCGCTATCACTTTGGTTCGTCCTGGCGACCAGTCTTTCGCGGTTCGCCTGGTAATAGGCCTGGACCTGTGCGTCGGTCGGTGGCTCGATCGCCGTAAGCTCGGTATACACCTGCTGCGCCGCCATTTCGTGACGAGTGTAGTCGGCAAAGGCTGCCCTATCGAAGCCCGCTTCGGCCAGGCGCCGCTCGAACACCGCTGGGTCGCCGAACACCTGTTCCAGCTGCGTCAGGTACGCGTCGAGCGTGGCATCACTGACCTGCACGCCGCGCCGCTGGGCCTCTTGCCAGAGCAGCTCTTTGTCGATCAGTTCGTCCAAGGCCTGCTCGCGCAGGTGTCGGTACAGGCTGGGGCTGCGGATGCTCGCCACCGCCCTGCCCTGGGCCTGCAGGTATTCGGCGAAATAACGCTCCAGGCGTAGCACGCTGATCTGCACACCATTGACCCGGGCCACGGGCATGTCATCGGCCCACCCCAGGGGCACGAGGCCCAACATCAGGCAAAGCAGCAGGATTGGCATGGGAAGCTCCTTCAAGGTATGTCCGGTGCCGGCCGATAGGGCGCGACGGCGCGAAACCGCGGTCCCGGCAGGTCGACCGCTACGACGTGGGCGCCCGCCAGGCCATGGCGCAGGCCCGGACCGAAGCTCAGCGCCGGGGTCAGGCCGGTGGGTACGTCGTGCAGGCCCTCGAGGACGCGTACAAGGTGTTCGCGGCTCGTATCGCGCCCCATCTGTTTCAGTGCCTCGGTAAGCAGCTTGAGCGCGCACAGCGTGCCCACCTGCAAGGAAGCCTGGCGCCCATCCAGACCTTGGCGTCGCTGCATGTCGGCCAGGCTGGCGCGACCCTGTTCGGTCCAGTCGCCCGGCACGAAGGGATAGGCCAGGAACAGTCGCTGCGACCAGTGTGCCGGCAGACCTGGAAGAGCCCCGGCGACCTGGCTCGAGGCCGCGAACAGGTAGGGCGATCGTCCCGCCGCCTGCAAGGCGTTGGCCAGCTCGGCGAAGCCCCCGGCACGACCGACATAGAGGATGCCCTGCCCTTCGACTGCCCGCCCATCGAAGGCACGCAGCGGCGGCGGTGCCCAGCCCAGCAAACGCAAGCGCTGCCATAACGACTCGGCCAATGCGCCCTGGTCATCCCCGGCATACACCACCTGGAGCGCCCCCGGGCCCAGGGCGAGCGCCTGTCGGCCATGCGCGGCCAGGCTGAGCAATTGTTCGCGCAATCCGGGCAAGGGGTCGAAGATCTGCGGGCTACCGCCGCTGCGCGGAGTACTGCCGATCAACGGAACGCCAGCGCTTTCCAGCCGCTGGCTCAACACGCCATCGAGCAGGGGTGCCAAGGGGGCGATGAGGGCAAACACTTCTTCGCCATCGAGCAGCCGCGCCAGTGCCTGCTCGGCACTGGCCTGATCCGGGCCTGGGTCGAGCGTCACCAGGTGCAGGCGCCGACCGTGGATGCCGCCCTGCAGGTTGAGCTGTTCGAAGCCATCTTCCAGCACGGCGCGCACCACGCGCCCCGCTTCGGCCAGCGGCCCCTGGCTTGGCAGCAGAGTCCCCAGGCGCAAGGTCGCTTCTTCAAGACCGGGGTCACGCTCCTCGCCAAGGCGTTTCAGATAGGCGGTGAGGTTGCGCTGATCGGCCATGCTCAGGACGAAGCGTGGCATGGCCGGGTCCAGACGGTTGCCGGCCGGGTCGAGACCCTGCCCGATGGCACGCGCGACACTGGCATCGCTGTAGGCGGGATAACGACGACCGTTGACCTCGCGCTCGCCCTGCCCCAAGGCAAGGCGCTGCCAATCGAGGGTCGGCGGGCGCACGCCCCCTTCGGCGCGTCCGCGCCCATCGAAACCATGGCAGCTGGCGCAGGGCAGCACACTGGCCGGCACCGTCATGTCGCTGGCGCCCACTCGTGCGACCACTTGGGCATCGCTGCTCGACACGCCCTCGCGAAACAGGCGCTTGCCCGCCTGTTCCTCGGCGCTCAGGTCGAGGGCCAGGGCGGAGCCGCACCCCAGGGTACCGTAGAGCGCCATTCCCGCCAGGCATGCGAGCAGTCGGCGCATGGCGCTCACCGATCCGCCAGAGGCTGGGTCAGCAGCCGCATGCGCTGGGCGATCGCCGCTGCCGGGGCATCCGGGCGAATCTTGCTCCAGCGCTTGCCGGGGACATCCCCGGCGATCAACTGCGTCGAATGCTGCTCGGGACTCGGCAGGAAATGCCCCAGGCGACCCAGCACCAGGTCCACGCTGGCCTTGTCACCGGTGAGGAACAGCCAGTTCGCGCCGTCCACCCCCTGTTTCTCGGCGAAGGCCTTGAGCACCGCCGGGGTGTCATTCCCCGGGTCGCTGCTGATGGAAATGAACGTCACCTGGCTCGCCAGCTCCGGCCCCATGGCTTCGCGCACCTCGCGCAATTTGCGGGTAATGAGGGGGCAGGCTTCGTTGCAGTGAGTGAAGATGACATTGAGCATCACTACCTTGTCCTTCAACACATCGCTGTAGAAGCGCAGCTCGCGGCCGTTCTGGTCCTGGAGCACGGTATCGGTGAACCAGGTCTGCGCGTCGCGGGTGCCGCCCGGGCTGCCCGCGACAGGCTCGGGCGTCGCAGCAGGGGGCGCGTGGCCCTCATGGGCGAGCGCCACGCAAGAGAGGATCCACAGGCAGCCGACCAACGCCAGCCAGTCGATGCCTCGCATGTGGCGGCCAGGCCTCGCGGCGCGGTGTTCGTTCAGGCTACTCATGGTCGTGGCTCCTGATGGTCCGGCGTCCCGGCGATCGCGGTGTGACTGGCGTGCACGCGCCTGGCGCTGAGGCGATCGATTTCGCTGATCAATACCGCCGGGTCGGTGAAGCCGTAGTAGCGTGTCCAGTGGCCAGTGCGGCCGTCCCCCACCAGGATCAGCGGCGGATGCTGGCCGAGGTTGGCGCTGAAGCTGCCGAGGCCCTTCAGGGTCTCGGCGATGGCATAGGGCGTGCCGGTCAACCAGCTCCAGCCCGGCCCATGCTGGAATGCCTTGGCATAGCCAGCCAGGCGCTTGGGATCGTCACGCTGCGGGTCGACGCTGATCGACACCAGCTGTACCTCCTCGCCGACCCGTCCTCCCAGCGTCCGCTGGACCTTGGACATGATCGAGGAGACCACCGGGCACACCGTGGTGCAGCTGGTGTAGATGAAACCCATGACTACCAGGCGATCGCCTACCAGCTCCTTTTCCAGGCGCACCGGCATGCCTGCCTGGTCGAGCAGGGAAACGTCGGCAAAGCGCACGCTGGTTTTTTCCTGGTGAGCCTCGGGCGCGGCATGGTTGGCGTGCGCGGCGGGGTCATGACCGCCGTGCGCCAGCGCCAGAGGGCTGGTCAGCAACAGGCTCAAACCAAGCAATCTGCAAGACGAGACGGCGTTCATCGCATACTCCTGGGTTGCGCTTGGGAAACGGTAGGCACCGCGACCGGCAGGACGCGCAGGCTGGTGTAGTTGTTTTCGGCAAACTTGGCTCCCAGAGAGGGCGCCTGCACATGCAGGTACCAGGCACCGGCCTCGGCCAGTCGCAGCGACGCCTGGTAGACCCCCTCGCCGACTTCGTCGAGCGGCACGCTGCGCGCCAGGGACGAAGGTGCCAGGAAGTAGCGCAGGCTGATGTCGCGCAAGCCCAGGCGCGGCTTGCCGTCGTCATCGAGGATGCGCACCTTGGCCGTGAAGAGGCTGTTCTGCGGTAACGGTTTGTCGGCACCGATGAATTCCACGCGCGCGCTCTTGTGCTTGCTGGCGCCGGGCACGTCGACGATCTGCGTGCTGAAGCAGTGGATGATCTGTGGCTGGTTGAGCAGGAACGCCACATCGAAGGTGCCGGCGGCCGGCATCTTCACCGTCGAGCCGTATACCCCCGGCGCCAGCTCGCGCAGGCTGCGATCGATGACGATGGCCGCCCGCGCGTGGCTGCCACGGTTGTTATAGCCCGACATCGGGGCATTCATCCCCTCGGCGTAGAAGTAGGTGGTGTTATCCACCGGGTTGACCACGAACACCGAGTTGTCGTCACGGGCCACGCTCAGGCCCTGGGCCAACGGCAGGTCGCCGGCCTGGCGCGGCGCCGCGGGGCCGGCCTCGAAACCCTGCACGATCGGCTCGCGGCCTTCGCCCAGGCTGCCCAGGTTGATCATGCTGACCTTCGGCGAAGCCAGGCCGCGCACGTAGGCGTAGCCCTTGGTGAAGGTCAGTTGGTAGGGCTCGGCGGCCACGGGGATACTATGGATCAGCCGATCGGTGCTGGCGTCGATCACCAGCGCCTGGTTCTCCAGGGTATTGAGGACGATGCCGTAGCGTCCGTCGCCGCTGAAACGCATCGGCCCCAGGCCCTGTTCGGCGGTGACCGTATGCCGCGGCGTATGCTTCTGGGCATCGATGACCCGCACCGTGCCTTCCTCGCCATCGGTCACGTAGACCGCCTGGGACAGCGCCGAGTAGCTGACCGACAAGGGACGCGGCCCAACCGACAGGGTCTTCACCAGGCGCATCTGGGCGGCATCGATGACGCTCAGGGTGCCGCTGTCGCGATTGCTGACGAAGGCGTAGCGGGAATCGGCGCTGAAGGCGATCTCGTGATGTCCCGAGCCGGTGGCGAAGAATTTCAGGGTGCTGCGGCTATGCACATCGATCACCGTGACCCCACCGCGCGCGGGATCCTTGCTGTTGTTGCCCACCCACAACCGCCGCAGGTCCGGCTGCAAGGCGACCCGCACCGGTTGCTCGCCGGCGGGCAAGGTGGCCACGCGACGGAAGGTCTCGGTGTCGATCACCGCCACCTCGCCGCGCTCGGGCATGGACACGAAGACCTGCTTGTCATCGCTGCCGGCGACCCAGTCCATGGGCCGCCCCGGCAGGTCGATACGGGCCAGGGTGCTGGTCACGCCCCCGACCGATACCGTGGGATCGACCACCGTCAGGCTGGCATCATTGTTCAGCACCAGCAGGAAGTAGCTGTTGAGGTCGAGCAAGGGCCGCGCGCCGATACTGCTCTTGAGGAACAGCGCCACCCTGGCCTTGCAGCTGCTGTCACGATCTGCGCTGGCCGGCGCCGACTGCGCGGGGTCCAACCAGGCCCCCGGCGCCATGCCCGACAACGGCTGACCGCTGCGTTCGTCACTGACCTTGAAGCGGATGTTGGCAAAAGCGCCAGCCCGCAGTTCGCCACCCTCCAGGGGGCGTGCCTCGAATTCCACCGTGACGCCGTCACGGCTCAGCCGGTGCAGGCCCTGGGGATCGGCGAGCGGCTGCAGCAGCTCGCGTGGATCGCCCCAGAACACGGCACAAGCTACCCCCAGTCCGATCAGCGCCGCGCCCAGCACCCCCAGGTACGCGGGTCGATTCTTCTTGTCCATGCCCGGTACTCCCCCTTGTCTACTGCGCCACGGCCGTGGTCGGCGGTGCTTCGTTGGTCACCCGCAGCAGCCCCCACAACCCCGAGGCATTGCCGTAGGCGGCGTAGTCGCGGAATACATAGTCGCCCGGCACCGCGTTCATCCCCCCGGCGCTTGGCAACATGAAGCTGAAGTGCGCCGCGGGCAGCACGCTTTCCTGGGCGCCGATGTAGATCGACATCGGGTTGTAGCCAAAGCGCACCGAGCCGATCCCCGGCAGGCCCAGCGGATGGCCATCGAGGTCATTCTTCTCGGCCTGGTAGGCATGCAGCGGCCACAGGTGCCCATCGAGCTGGTAGGTGATGCCACGGCTGCCGCCACTGGGCATCAGCACATGGCTGCGCAGCGGCTGACCAGGCTTGGCCCAGAGCACCGGTGTCTGCGGGTCGCCGCCGACCAGGGCGTTGCTGTAGGCCATGTGGGCATTCGGTACATCGGCGAAGCCGTTGCCGTTGGCGTGGCCGAACGGAGCGTCCGGCGCCAGGCCGAAGCGCAGCCACAGCGGCTCGGTCTTGTAGTTCAGCGCCATGTTGCCGTTGTCTTTCGGGTCGCCTGGCACGCCATTGCCTTCAGTCGCGATGCCTTCCACCGGCCGCCCGTCGGCCCAGCGCATGTTCAACGCCCGCTGCCACACGGTGACGAAGTCGCGGTAGGCCGGCTGACCGCTGACCTGTACCGTGGCCGAAGCGCGACTGGCGCTATCCTCGGTCCAGGTAGCCGTCTGCGGCAGGATGGTCATGGCGCCCACCAACCCCTTCTGCGGTTGCTTGATGACATCCGCCGGGGTCAGGTTGAGCCCGCCGAACTCGATCGCCGTGGTGTTGATGTTGTCCACGGTGCGGCCCAGCTGGATCACCGGCTTGCCTTCACGCTCCAGGTGCCCGGCGTAGTATTGGTACACCTTGCTCGGGTAGGCTCCGGTGCTGCCGGCACGCGGGGGCACGGTCTGCGACGGGTTGAGACCGATGTTGGTGCCGTCGGACTTGGTGATGTCGTAGCTGAGCAGCTGGGCGTGCAGGCCGATATGGCTGGAAGGCCGCATCAGGTTGTTGTTGAACGCCGTGGAGCCTTCGCTGCCGTTACGATCGCGCTTGACCAAGTTCTGCATCACTGCGGTGCTGGCCAGGTCCGGCATCACCAGCGGCAGACGGTTTTCCAGGGTGACACTGATGCAGTCCCCTGCGTTGGCGCGCAGGACCAGGGGCTCGACCGGCACGCCGGGCTTGAGCTTGCCAGTGATCGGGTCAAGGTCGGCCTTGCGCACGTAGAGCACGGCGGTCGGGTCATGCAGCGGAGCACTGTGGCCGCCGACCGTGAAGCTGATGCCCTCCTCTTCGTCGAAGACGGTGGTTTGCGGGATACTGGTCTTGCGACTGTTGAACACCAGGGTGCCGCCATTGGCCTTGAGCGGTCCGCCGACATGCTGGCCGATGCCGGCCGGGTCGCTGATGCTCACCCCGTGACGGTTCTCCAGAATGTCGTTGGCCAGGGCGGCGACGATCTCGTAGCTGCGCTTGACCGTGGGACGCGTGCCGATGCCGTTGGGATTGGCCGTGGTGCGTGGGCAGATGCCGTCGAAGGCGACCGTGTTGCGCATGGCCACCGGTTGCGGGTTGTTGGACAGCGCGAACAGGTCGCCGCGCTGGGCGGTGTAGTTGCGCATGACGCCCCAGATGCCGTTCCAGTAGCCTTCCAGCGAGGCATCGAGGGCGTACAGGTAGTCACCATTGATGGCGGCGGAGCTGGAGATCATCGACACCGGCGCCATGAAGCCCATCTGTTCGGAGATACCGATCATCTGCGAGGCTTTCCAGCCCGAGTTGGAGCTGCTGCCGAAGCCGGAGCCGTTCTGCAGCCATTTCACGCCGTGCAGGGTGACGTTGTGTTCCTCCTCGTGTCCGCCGGCGTGCATGCGCAGACGCACGTTGTCGCCCGAATAGGTGCGCAGCATCGGCGTAAAGGGGTCACCGGGTTCGCTGCCTTTGTTGATGTGCGGTGGGAACAGCGTGGTGCCCCCGGTCGGCCCGACGGCCGAGGTGATCGCCGATGGCGCCAGGTTCATCGCCGGAATCGCCCGGTCGGTACGGCTCTGCATGGCATAGGCCAGGTCTCCGGCCAGGCCATCGGCCTGCATGCCCCGCTTGCCGTCCGGAGCGACCTTGTTGGGGTCGAACACCCGCAGCGCCAAGGGTTCGTTGCGGTAGTTGACGACGAACATGCCGGGGTCATCCACCGAGATCGCCTGTGGGCATGGCCGGGTCGGGCAGCCTGGGTTGAGGCCACCACGGGATTCGACCACCGACTCCAGCAGGTTCGAGGCCTTCTGCCGCACAGGGGGGTTGATGGCGTAGCGGAAGCTGTCGGGCGTGGCCGGGTAGGACTGCGGGTTGGGCACCCCATCCGGGCCGGCGCCGACATACACGCCCGCCTCATAGGCATGCTGGAAGTCGCTGTATTCCAGGAAGAACTCGCGATAGCTGTCGTTGCGGCCGTCGCCATCGTGGTCCCCGGTCTGGATCACCGCTTGCCACGAGGTCGGACCACCGTCCTGGCGGGTTGCCGGGTTGTACAGTTTCTCGCCGGTCTCGGCGTGGTACCAGGTGGAGTTGGCCGGTTCGGCCAGCACCGTGGCATACAGGCCCAGTTGCTGATGGGTCGATGGGCCGAGGTGGTCGTGGGTGAAGATGGTCCCCAGGCCACGGTCGACGTTGTGGACGTTGACCAGCGGGTCGGCGAACCAGCGCTGCATGGCCGTCCGCGCACCCAGCCAGTCACCCCTGCCGAAGCGGCCGAAGTAAGGATGCTGCTTGGCTTTCGGGCATTCGGCGCTGCCGTCGCGAGCATCGCTTTCGGTGCAACCGTTGAACGCGCGGATGGCGTGAATGCGTTCGACCACGCTACCGGGCGAAAGGATGCCGTCCTCGTAGTTCCAGCCGTTGGCCGCGCCGTCCGCCGCAGTCAGGTCCCACTTGGGCAGGTGGATATGCTGGCCGATCACGTCGGTCGGGGTGCGGACCTGGTAGTCGTCCATCTCGTAGACCGAAGGGATCAGGTTGGTGTGCTGGTACTGGGTGCAGTCGAAGGTGTTCATGCGCATCACCAGCGGCTCTGGCGGACGCTGTTTGGTGATCACCGGCCAGGCGTCTTCCCAGAGTGCGATGATGCGCGCTTGCGGGAAGTGGTAGCCGACTTTGTTGTACACCGCGTCGAACTGGATGTTGGCCCCCTTGTAGATGCGTGGGCGGTCGGCCGTGAAGGTGGATGCGCCGCGGAAGTTGATAGCGCCCTGGCCTTCGCCGCTGAAGTACTCGCCCGCGCCGGAAGACTGGGTCAGGCGTTTGCCGCGGTCGTCCATGCACGGCTCGTAGAACGGCGCGCCGGCAACGGGTGGCGCACCGTTGGTGCGGAAGTTGCGCGGTACCGGCTGGCTGCCCGGGACAAGGGCGTAGCTAGCGTGTTCGGCCTTGGCATGGAACCGCATCGCCGCCTGCTCGACCTCGGTGCCCTGCTCGGGCAGGTAGATGGGCTTGGCCTTGTGCACGACCTTGGAGAAGTCCAGCGCCGTGGTGGTGGTGACGGCCTCGCCGCCGGCCGATACGCCATCGAGCACGTGGCGGCTCAAGCCTCCGTCCCAACCTTCGACCTGGTTCGGGTCCAGGTTGGCCCACAGTGCATTGCCGCTGGCCTTGAGCTGGCGAGCCATTTCAGGGTCGAGCATGTCCAGGGGCGGGGTGGGCGGACGTTGGCCGACGCTGCTTTCCATGCCACCGATCCAGAACGGATAGCCAGGGTTCTTCAGGCTGCCATCGGCATTGCGGTTGCTTTCGCTGCGATCGACCAGGACCAGCGAACCGATGGCCCGTGGTTCGACGGATTCCTGCTCATGGTCGTCGTCCTCGCCCTCCTCTTCATCGTCGTCGTGATTGGCGATCATCGGCTCGGCCAGCTTGGGTATGACGGCGACCTTGCCGGGCATGGGCGCCATGGCCTTGCCGGGCAATGGCACGATCGCCGGGATCGGCGTACCAGCGACGATTTCCCCATCCGGCAGGGCGCGGGCGCCCGCGGCCGGCTTGCCGTTGCGCAAGGCGAACGGCGTGCTGTGGTAGCCATTGGCGCTGTCGCCACTGACGGTCAGACGCGTGCCTTCCTCGAACACGTCATGTATCCGCCACATGGCCCACATGCCTTGGGCGAAGTGCGGGTAGAAGTGGCAGTGGTAGATGGCATCGCCCGCCACGCGGTTGCGGTTGCCCGAGCCGCCGTTGGCGATTTCGTAGGTGTAGCCCGTGCCTGGACCGATGCCTTGTGCATCGATGTAGTCGGAGTTGTCGTCATGCGGGTTGAACAGCCACTGGTGGCCATGCAGGTGGAAGATGTGCTGTTCATGGCCGTTGTGGGTGTTGCGGAACTTGGTGAAGTCGCCGATATAGCTGTGGTGCACGTTGGCCGGCTCGGCCGGGTACAGGGCCATGCTGGCCTTGACGCCCACCGCGCTGGCGGGCGGCGTCTCGCCCGGGCGGATGCTCTCCAGGCCGACGTTGGCGGGCACGTCGACCAGCATGCCGACGTCGCCGACGGTATGCGCGCTGAGGAAGAACTCCTCGTAGGCGCACGACAGGCAGTCATGCATGGGCCCGACGCCGAGGCGGTTGGCCACGACCTCGGCGCCCATGCCACCGGAGCCATAGTTGATCATGAACGAGTCGCGGGCGGGTTCCAGCACATGGCCCATCACCGGGTCGGCCCAGTAGCCGGGGAAGGCCTGGGTGGCCGCGACCTCGTCGGCGAACTGCGAGGCGAAGTCGCGGAAGGCCTCGAGGCGGTTGGGTAGCGCCGGATTGCGTTTGCCGAGCTTTTCCAGTGGGTAGGTCGAGGCGGGGAAACTGCCGTCGGCGTTAGGGCCCATGACGATGGCATCGGTGTCGCTGCTGACGATCTGGTTGCCGTCGAGCATGGCGATGATCGGCAGGCCGGCCCGGCCCTCGCTGATCCAGGGTTCGACCTGCGGGTAGCGGGCTTCGTAGTTGACTACCGGTTGCCCGGTTGGCGCGCGACCGGTACTGGCCAGGCGCATTTCCTCTTCGGTGAGGGTATTGCGGTAGATACGACCGCCCTTGGGCACCACGACGACTTGGCCGAACAGTCCGTTGGCGACGTTGCCCGCCCCGCCCTGGCCACCGAAGGTAGCGCCCAGGCTGGTGGCGGCGAATGCGCCTTCGCGTTCGGCGTAAAGGGTATAACCGCGCGTACCGCCGGGGGCGATCAGGAAGTTGCCGTTGCGTCCCGCGTTGGCGGCGATGTCGGCGATGCTATTGACCGCCTGCATGCCGTTGACCTGGAAACCTACGTGACGGTCGGTGACCTGCTCGTCGGCGACGAAGTGTTCATCGCCCTCGTTTTCGATCTCCGGCCCCTCTTCCTCTTCTTCGCCTTCGACCTCGTTTTCTTCATGATCGAGACCGTGCTTGTTCGGGTTGGCCTGGTAGGCCAGCAGGTTGGTCAGGTTGACTGTCAGGCAGTCACCCGCGGCGACGCGCAGCACGATGGGGCGGGGACGCTTGTCCGGGCGCAACGTCACCTTGCCGGGGATCGCGGCGCCGCCTCTGGACAGCGGCACCAGGTGCTCGTCCACGACGTCCTGCTGGAGGGCGAATATCATGCCATTGGCATTCTGCGCGCCGAGACGGTTGAACATTAGTGGTTGGTCCAATGCGACGACGTTGGCTACCACGGTGCGCTGGCACTGCACAGCCGCCTCGCTGGTCGCCTGCCAGCCGAACATGGCCAGCACGAGTGAAGTCAGGACCGAGCCTTTCAATGGGGTCATCATGCTGCACCTCCAGGACTCAGGGGATCTGAGGCAGCTGGAGCAAGCGCCGTGCCATAAATAAAATTCTTTTATATCAAGTAGTTGTGATGACAACCGAAACGAGTTGGGGAGCTTCCCCCATGGGGTGCCCCTGTATTGGGGGGTGTCAGGGACGGTGTTTTCGAAAGGTTTCGCTGGCGCCGGGAACCCTTCAGACTGGCGTCAATGCTTCGAAGAGAGGAAAGAATGATGGAGACGATTACCGGACTGGTTCTGGCGGCGGGATTTTCCCGACGCTTCGGCGCGGACAAGCGAAAGGCCCCGCTGCCGGGGGGCCAGACCTTGCTCGCCACCAGCCTGTCGCAGGTCCTGGCCCGCTTGCCGGAGGTCTGGGTGGTGCTACGTCCCGAGGATGACCGCCGCGCCCTGGGCATTGCCGATGGCGTGAACCTGGTGCGCGGCGAATCCGCCGCCTTGGGAATGGGCCACAGCCTGGCCAGCGGCATCGAAGCGCTCGACCAGCATTCGAAGGCGAACGCCGTGGCCATCTTCCTCGGCGACATGCCCTGGATCGCTGACGAAACCCTGGCCCGGCTGTTCGCCGAGGCTGGGGCGGAACGTATCGTAGTGCCGGTTCACCAGGGTCAGCCGGGGCATCCGGTCATCTTCGGGCGTCGCTTCTGGCCCGAACTGCGAAGACTGACCGGCGATGAAGGCGCCAGAGCCGTGGTCAAGGCCCATCCGAACGCGGTGATTCGCGTCGAAGTAAGCGATCCAGGCGTACTGCGAGACGTGGATGTGCCCGCCGCTTTGATTACCACCTTGTAGGAGATCACCCAGCTCGTTGCGCTGCCCTGTCGCTCAAAGAACGTTTCTTGAGCCACCGCCGTACCTGTGGAGCAACTTTCTTGCTCAAAATTCGAAATGCATGCGTTCCCTGGACTGTCCTCAAAAAGTTGGACCCCCCATCTATCCCTTGGGGACAGTCAATCCCTGTGGGAGCGGGTTTACCCGCGAAGCAAGCCACGCGGTGAATGGCACGGGCTTCGCCCGTGTTCGCGGGCAAGCCCGCTCCCACAGGGATCACGCACTGGCAGCGACCGCCATCGCTATCGCGGGACCGCTGGCCGGGTCAGTACTCTGTGGGAGCGGCGGTTCGCCGATGCGACTTGCCCGCTAACACGGGCGAAGCCTGTGTCATCTACCGCGTGGCTTGCTTCGCGGGTAAACCCGCTCCCACAGGGAGCACGCACTGGCAGCGACCGCCATCGCTATCGCGGGACCGCTGGCCGGGTCAGTACTCTGTGGGAGCGGCGGTTCGCCGATGCGACTTGCCCGCGAACACGGGTGAAGCCTGTGTCATCTACCGCGTGGCTTGCTTCGCGGGTAAACCCGCTCCCACAGGGATCACGCACTGGCAGCGACCGCCATCGCTATCGCGGGACCGCTTGCCGGGTCAGTGCTCTGTGGGAGCGGCGGTTCGCCGATGCGGCTTGCCCGTTAACACGGGCGAAGCCCGTGTCATCTACCGCGTGGCTTGCTTCGCGGGTAAACCCGCTCCCACAGGGATCACGCACTGGCAGCGACCGCCATCGCTACCGTGGGACCGCTTGCCAGGTCAGTGCTCCTACGCCCAGCGACACCATTCTTCAACGCCACCAGTTCGGCCATGAACGACAGGGCGATCTCCACCGGCGTGTAACTGCCGATATCGAGGCCGATAGGCCCGTGCAATCGAGCGATCTCGTGAGCTTGCAAGCCCAGCTCGGCCAGGTATTCGCGTCGGCGCGCGCTGGTCTTGCGCGAACCGATGGCGCCTACGTAGAAGGCGTTGGACTTCAACGCGGTGAGCAGAGCCATGTCATCCAGCCGAGGATCGTGGGTGAGGGTCACGATGGCCGTGCGCTCGTCGGGATGGATAGACAGCACGGCGTCGTCGGGCATGCCCGCGATCCAGCGCACGTCCATCCCTGGCCACTCTGCGGCGAACTGGCTGCGCGGGTCGCAGACCAGGACTTCGAAGCCCAGCATCAGCGCCATCTCGGCAACGTAGCGGGAGAGCTGGCCCGCGCCGATCATCATCAGCCGCCAACGCGGGCCGTACACCGCGCGAACCTTCGAGGCATCCTGGTGAAACGCATCATCGAGGCTCGCGTCATGCAGCAATACCTTGCCGGTGCGCAGGTCCAGTTCCCGAACGGTCACCTGGTGCGATTCGCAGCGCCTTACCAGCTCGTCCAGCCAACCGTAGTCGTCGATCCGCTCCTCGGTAAGGCGCAAGGTTCCCCCGCAAGGCAACCCGAAACGCGATGCCTCCTGTGCCGTGAAGCCATAGGTCACGATACCGACTGCCTGCTTCGCGGGCGCGATGCGGCCAGCGGCCTGGCGTTCGATGAGATCGTCTTCGATACAGCCCCCCGACACCGAACCGATGACCGTCCCGTCGTCGCGCAATGCCAGCATCGCGCCTGGCTGGCGCGGCGCGCTGCCCCAGGTCTCGATGACCATGTACAAGCGCACGCCGTGCCCATCCCTGCGCCAGGCCAGCGCGGCGCGCAAGACATCCAGGTCGACGTTGTCCATCATGAGAAACCCTCCAGCCAGGTATGGCATTCGCCAAAGATACGGATGCCCACCGGCTAGGACAACGGTCGGGGGTGGGTTGGTTCGGAAAAAATCAAGATTCGAGGCATGGATTTTGGAACCGCCGCGATTGAACTGCGCCCCTGATGGTGGACACCTGTCCGCCATCAGGGGCGCAGTTCAAATACCTGTGGGAGCGGGTTCACCCGCGAAGAGGTCCGCCCTGCCACCCTCTGGGTCCGAGCAAGAACCGCGTCCTTGTTCGCAGGTAAATCGCATCGGCGACCCGCCGCCCCTGCCCCGTTCCGCCCATCGCGGAGCGGCATCGGTCACGGCTCCGGCCTTTTCCAGCGTCTTGACCATGGCGCTGACGTCGTCTTGATCGCCGGTCTGGCAATGGCTTCACTACTGTCTGCACGCTGACACTCGCCGCCGCCAGGCGCGCCCGTCCCTGACCAGGGCACGCCGTCGCGGTCAGGTGTGATGGATCGCGCGGTCCTTGGTCTCCGGCAGGAAGAAGATCCCGAGCACCGCCGTCATCACCGCGATGATGATCGGGTACCACAGCCCATAGTAGATATCACCGGTCGCCGCCACCATGGCGAATGCCACGGTGGGCAGGAAGCCGCCGAACCAGCCGTTGCCGATGTGATAAGGCAGCGACATCGAGGTATAGCGGATACGCGCGGGAAACAGCTCGACCAGCCATGCGGCGATGGGGCCGTAGACCATGGTTACGTAGATCACCAGGATCGTGAGCAGCAGCAGGACCATCGGGTAGTGGGTCTTGGCGGGGTCGGCCTTCTCGGGGTAACCCGCCTCCTTCAGCGCCCCACCGAGCGTGGCGACGAATGCGTCATTGCGCGCCTTGAAATCGGCGACCGGCATGCCGGTGCCCTCGAAGCTCGGGACCACCCTGTCGCCGATCCGCACCTGAGCGAGTGTACCGGGTTCGGCCTTCTCGTTCTGGTAGGGAATGGCGCGCTTGGCCAGCAGACTCTTGGCGATGTCGCACGAACTGGTGAATTTGGCCTTGCCCACCGGATCGAACTGGAACGCGCATTGCTCGGGGTCGGCGACCACGACCACGGGGTTCTGCTCCTGGGCGACGAAAACGTCGGGGTTGCCGTACTGGGTCAGGGCCTTGAAGATCGGGAAATAGGTCAGCGCGGCAATGATGCAGCCCGCCATGATGATCTTCTTGCGCCCGATCCGGTCGGACAGGCTGCCGAACAGGACGAAGAACGGCGTGCCGATGAGCAAGGAACCGGCGATCAGCAGGTTGGCGGTCTGGGGATCGATCTTGAGTGTCTGCAGCAGGAAGAACAGGGCGTAGAACTGCCCGGTGTACCAGACCACGGCCTGGCCGGCGGTGCCGCCGAGCAGCGCCATGATGACGATCTTCAGGTTGTCCCAGCGCGCGAAGGATTCGGTCAGCGGCGCCTTGGAGGCCTTGCCTTCGGCCTTCATCTTCAGGAATACCGGCGACTCGCTGAGCTGCAGGCGGATGTACACCGAAATCACCAACAGCACGATCGACAGCAGGAACGGAATCCGCCAGCCCCAGGCCTCGAAGGCTTCGGTGCCGAGCACGGTGCGGCAGGCGAGGATCACCAGCAACGACAGGAACAGGCCCAGCGTGGCGGTGGTCTGGATCCACGAGGTGAAGAAGCCGCGCTTGCCGGGTGGCGCGTGCTCGGCCACATAGGTCGCCGCGCCACCGTACTCGCCGCCCAGCGCCAGGCCTTGGAGCAGGCGCAGAGTGATGAGGATGATCGGCGCTGCCACGCCGATACTGGCGTAACTGGGCAACAGGCCGACCACGGCGGTGGACAGACCCATGATCACGATGGTGATAAGGAAAGTGTGCTTGCGCCCGATCATGTCGCCCAGGCGACCGAACACGATCGCGCCGAACGGCCTGACCGCGAAACCGGCGGCGAACGCCAGCAAGGCGAAGATGAAGGACGTGGTTTCGTTGACGCCGGCGAAGAAGTGCTTCGCGATGATGGCGGCCAGGGAACCGTAGAGGTAGAAGTCATACCACTCGAACACGGTGCCCAGGGACGAGGCGAAGATGACCTTGCGCTCCTCCTTGGTCATTCCGCGGTTGGGCACAGGGCCCGTGGAAGTGCTGTCGATTGCCGCCATGGTTGTCTCCGTCGTGTTCTTCCAGGCCGGAGCACCTCACTACCGCATCCGTACGTACCCAGGCCCAAGGGCTGATGTCATCGAGTCAATGACTTGCGTAACGCTTGAACGCAGGCTGACGGCCACGCATCGCTGCGCGGTCTCTTGAAGCATAAACGCGCTTGGACGGATGTCCACTGGCGGCAAGTGCATCGTCGGGATCTGCGACGGGCTGGGGGGGTAGGGAGTATCGGTTGAGTTGGGCAGCGGGCTCTGGTCCTGGGCACGCTGCCTGGGTTTTTCGTATGGCTGCAGGCCCTGTCGCGGGACAAGCCCGCTCGCCACCGGTCCGCGGTGCAGCAAAGACATATTCCAGGTGGCATACCGTGGACCGGTGGCGAGCGGGCTTGTCCCGCGACAGGGCCTGCAGCCATACGAAAAACCGTAAGTCGAACGATAAGCTCCAGCACCGACCTGGCATGTTTCCCTCGAACAACAGGCACTGCCTCCCCACAATGGATGCCATCGACACACACCCAACCGGCCTCGATTCGCAACGGGCTCGCCTGCCCCACTTCCGGGTTACCATAGCCGCCCTTTGCAAGAGGTACCTATGTTCGATTGGGAAGACCTGCGCCATTTCTGCGCATTCGTACGAGAAGGCTCGCTGTCGGCCGCGGCCAGGACACTGGGTGTCGACCATGCGACCGTCGGCAGGCGGATCTCATCGCTTGAGGCCTCGCTCGACCTCAAGCTCATCGACCGTCGCCCGCGGGCCTTCGTGCTGACCGAAGAAGGCCTGCGTGTCGGCGAGATGGCCGAGCAGATGAACGCATCGTCCTTCGCCCTGGAACGCTATGCCGACTCGGGCCAGCAGCGGGTCGAAGGCGAGGTGGTGCTCTCGGCCCCTCCCGCTTTTCTCGGCAGCCTGATTGCACGGCATATCGGTGCGTTGTACAAACGCCATCCGCAATTGCGCCTGACCTTGGTGGGCACCAAGGCGCGCGCCTCGCTGGCCCGTCGAGAGGCCGACATCACCATCGGCCTGACTCGGCCCACCGAGCCGACCCTGGTGACAAGCCTGCTGGGCCGCCTGGATTTTTCCTTGTATGCCAGCCCGGACTTTCTGCGCTCGGGCGCCGCACAGGTTTTCATCGGCTATGACAAGACGCAGTCGAGATCGCCCCAGCAGCGCTGGTTGCTCAACCACGCCCAAGGGCGAGACTTCGTGCTCCACAGTAACGACCTGCGGATCCAGGCACTCGCGGCCGCGGGAGGCGCCGGTATCGTCTGTCTGCCGGCGTTCATGGCCGAGGAGTATGGACTCGAGCCCGTGGCCATGGATACCGAGGCCCTGAGCCTCGACATCTGGCTGACGGTGCACGAAGACGTACGGGACACGCCTCGCATCAAGGCGGTGACCGAGTTCATCACCCAGCGCGTGGCGCCCATCTACCGCATGTGAATTTTTGCATGATCCATCTGCGGGCTTGTGGAATTCTGCATCGATCGACGCTGCGTTAGGCTGCTGCAACGGTGTCGTTCAAGACACTGGTCGATCATCAGCGGAAGGAGTCAGCGCATGAAGTACGTCAAGTTGGGTAGCACGGGGCTGGACATTTCCAGGTTGTGCCTGGGAGGCATGACATTCGGCGAGCCAGATGCGGGGACTCACCCGTGGACACTTGGTGAAGCCGCCAGCCGCCCGATCATCAAGCATGCCGTGGAACAGGGCATCAACTTCTTCGATACCGCCAACAGCTATTCGGCGGGAACGTCGGAGATCATCCTGGGCAAGTTGTTGAAGGAGTTCACCCGTCGGGATGAAACCGTCATCGCCACCAAGGTCTTCTTCCCGGCCAACATGTGGGAAGGCTCCACGCGACCGAACGAGCAAGGGCTGTCACGCAAGGCGATCATGGCCAATATCGATGCGAGCCTGACCCGACTGGGCGTGGACTATGTCGACCTGTACCAGATCCACCGCTGGGACTACGGCACCCCCATCGAAGAGACCATGGAGGCCATGCACGATGTGGTGAAGGCAGGCAAGGCGCGCTACATCGGCGCTTCCTCGATGTATGCCTGGCAGTTCGCCAAGGCCCAGCAGGTGGCCGCGGCGCATGGATGGAGCCGCTTCGTCTCCATGCAGAACTACCTCAACCTGGTGTACCGCGAGGAAGAGCGGGAGATGATCCCGCTGTGCATCGATCAGGGTGTCGGCCTGATGCCCTGGAGCCCGCTCGCACGGGGTCGCCTCACTCGCCCGCATGGCCAACAGACGGAACGGACCAGGACCGATATTTCCGGGCAATCGTTCTACAAGGGGACGGAAGCGGAGGACGGTCGTGTCATCGGGGTAGTCGAGCAGATCGCCGCCGAGCGCGGCGTGCCGATGGCGCAGGTGGCGTTGGCCTGGGTATTGGGCAAGGCAGGCGTGTCGACGCCCATCGTCGGGGCCTCCAGGGCCGAGCAACTGGATGACGCCATCGCCGCGCTCGACCTGACGCTGACGGCCGAGGAGAACACGCGTCTCGAGGCGCTGTATGTGCCCCACGCGGTCACCGGGTTTTCCTGACGCGGTATCGCTTCCCGAGAACCCGCGGGTGGCTCAGGTTCGGCTCTTGGCCTGAGAAGAGAGATCCATCCTTCAAGTGCGCGACAGGCTGCCCCGCGGACCGGGGCGGCCAGAGCCACGCTTTAGATATTGGCCGGCGTGTCCAATCCTTACCCCTCATGAAAATATCGGAAGGTTCCTACAGCCGACGATGAGCCTCGGTAAGCGCGGGGATGGGAAATCTCGTTCATAGTGGAACGCGTTCATCTTGTCGCGAGCTCTCGACCATGCCTTGCAACCTGTTCTCCGTCCTGCCCGACGCCAACCCCGCCAGCCCCGAGTGGATCGATGCCTTGCTGACACGTCCCGGTCTGCGCATCGAACGCATCGTTTCAACGGGGCAAGCCAGCCCGCCGGGCTTCTGGTATGACCAGGAAGAAGGCGAGTGGGTCGTGCTGCTCAGCGGCAGCGCCGGTCTGCGCCTTGAACACGAAGCGCAGACACGGGTGCTCGCGCCTGGCGATCACCTCGACATACCGCCTCATTGTCGGCATCGCGTCGAGTGGACGGACAAGGCTGTTCCCACGGTCTGGCTGGCAGTCTTCTACGGACCTTGAGCGTCTCGGCGGGATGAACCGCCCGGGCGTCGTTTCGGCTTGACGCCGAACCTGTCGAGCGCCCGGATCACCTAGAACCATTGACCACATCTGTCACTGCGCGGACACGTGTTGTGCGTCCTGCCGCGCGCGATTCAGCGGTGAATGATTCTCGATACCAAAAAGCCTTCTGGATAAAGATCACAATGAACAACAGGAATGCTCCAACCTGCCCTGCCCGCCCCTACATGTTCGGCGCCCTCGGGCTTGCCGTCGCCTCCATATCGCCCTGTGCCCTGGCAAAGGACACTGGGTCGCTCACTCTGGACCTGAACGAGATCCACATCGATGCCGAAGCCGACAATGGCTACCGCGCCGAAACCTCGGCTTCCAGGAAATACACCGCCCCCCTCCTTGACACGCCCCAGACCATCACCGTCGTACCCACCCAGATCATCCAGGAGCAGCAGGCCCTGAGCTTGCGCCAGGTGCTGTCCAACGTCTCGGGCATCACTTTCAACGCGGGCGAAGGCGGTGGCGGCTCGGGTGACAGCATCAACATCCGCGGTTTCTCGGCCAACGGCAACATGCAGATCGACGGGCTGCGCGACAGCGCCCAGACCACTCGCTCCGACACCTTCAACGTGGACAGGGTGGAAGTCATCAAGGGACCCAATTCGGTGTTCGGGGGTGCCGGCACTACCGGTGGCACCATCAACATCATCAGCAAGCAGCCGCAGTACCAGGCGTTCACTCGACTGGGTGGCAGCATTGGTAGCGACAGCTACCGGCGCCTGACCCTGGACAGCAACCAACCCCTCGAAGGCGTGGGCCACGACAGCGCCGTGCGTCTCAACCTCATGGCGCACCAGAACGACGTGGCTGGCCGCGCCCGGATCGACCGCGAGCGTTGGGGCGTGGCGCCCGTGATGCGCCTGGGGCTGAGCGAGTCCAGCCGTCTGACCTTGAGCGCCTTCCACCAGGTCGATGACAACCTGCCCGACTACGGTGTCCCGGCGCTGGACGGCAAGAGGCTCCAGGGGGTCGGCCGCAAGGACTATTTCGGCTGGAGGAACCTGGACAAGGAAGAGGTCGAACAAAGCACTTTGACGGCCTTGTTCGAGCACGACTTCAGCGACAACCTGCGCCTGCAGAACATGACTCGCTACGGCAGGCTGGACCGCGATACCGTGGTATCGGCCTCCCATGTCAGCACCGAAGGCTTGGCGCCGGGGCGATACCGTCCCGCTGGGCCCCAGGCCTACGGGCGTGACGCCAGAACCGACCTGTGGATCAACCAGACCCTGGTCACCGCCAGCTTCGATCTGCTGAACCTGCGTCACGACCTGGTCACGGGTCTCGAAGTCTCCCGCGAGACCCTCGATCTCACGACCTACGGCCATGGCCTGCGCAGCAGCGCCTACCCGAGCGAGGGCTATGACCTGAGCAACCCGCCTGGCCAATGGTCGGGGCCTGCTAGCAAATCCAGGAGCGGCAGCACGAGCACTGCGCTGGACAATCAGGCGTTGTTTGTCTTCGACACATTGGCACTGCACGACCAATGGGACCTCAATCTCGGCCTGCGCTATGACCGTTTCAAGGGCGAGGCAGCGGTCTATTCGGCCGACCGTCTGCGCACCTCCAGCCTGGAATCCACCGACGAGAAACTCAGCGGGCGCGTGGGTATCGTCTTCAAGCCTACCGACAACGGACGTTTCTACGCGGCCTGGGGCAATTCGTTCAATCCCTCGGCCGAGGCACTGGCCGGCAATGGACGTGGCCTGAGCGCGGCTACCGAACGCCTTGCTCCGGAAAGAAACGACACCTGGGAGCTGGGCGCCAAGTGGGCGCTGCTGGACCAGCGTCTCGAGCTGGACGCCGCCATGTTTCGCGTCGTGAAGCACAATGCCCGCGAACCCATGTCCGATGGATCGACCCAGCTCGCCGGAGTACAGCGCGTACAGGGCGTGGAGCTGGGCCTGACCGGGCATGTCACCGAGCGCTGGAACCTGTTCGCCACCTACACCTTCCTCGACAGCGAGACCTTGAAAGCCGCGGACACCCCCGCGGGCATCGCGCGGGAGGGCCAGGCCCTCGCCAACACTCCGCCGCGCTCCTTCAACCTGTGGCAAACCTATGAGTTGCCGAGTGGCTGGACCCTGGGCCATGGCGCCCGCTACATCAGCGCGCGCAATGTCACCTCGAGCACCAGCGCCAAGCTGGATGCCGCCTGGGTACACAACGCCATGCTCGCCTACCGGGTCAACGAGCAGATGGACTTGCAGCTGAACATCAACAACCTGTTCGACAAGGAGTATGTCGAGCGTGTACGCCAGCAGAACGGCACAGGCGCCCGGTCTTCGGCCATCGAATACGGAGACGGCCGGGCGGCCATTCTCACGGCGACCTACAGCTTCTGAGCGACAACCGGATGCGAGCGGGAGCGGTGCCCGCGCGTATCGCCCGGATGCCATGCGTCTAACGATGGAACCTTGCTAGAGTGTCTATCCAGGGCTAGCGTCTCCTTTTCCGCGCCGCATTTTCGGGGCCTTCGTTCCAATGCAGCGGCTAATTGTCGCTGCGACAACAAGTGCCCGAGAAATATGTACTAACTTGTTAATTAGCTTGCTAAGAGTATAAACTGAACGCATTCCACCTTCGAGATCCCTGGCATGAAACACCCTACGCGCACTTCTGGCGCCTCTACATTCATCCTGGTCGGCCTGGGCGTGATCATCGCCCTGCTCGGCTTCGCCCTTGCGGCCGGCGGCTTCACGCTGGTCGACCTGGGTGGTTCTTGGTACTTCCTTATCGGCGGCGTGGCCATGGCCATCGCCGGACTGCTCATCGCCTGCCGCAAACGCACCGGCGCCTGGCTGTTCGCGGCCTTCCTGGCCGCCACGGCGATCTGGAGCCTGGTCGATGTCGGCCTGGTATTCTGGCCGCTGTTCTCGCGCCTGTTCATGTTCAGCGCGATCGGCATGGTGGTGGCCCTGGTCTACCCGATGCTGGTCCGTGCCAACGGTGGCATCACTGGCCGTGGCGCCTACGCCATTGCCGGTGTCATGGGCGTCGCCCTGATCATCGCCGCGGGCAATATGTTCGTCGCCCACCCAAGCGTTGCGCCCAATGGCAAGGGTCCTGGCCTGACGCCGGTCGAACCGGCCCAGGCGCAGAAAGACTGGGCGCACTACGGCAATACCGAAGGCGGCAGCCGCTTCGCGGCGCTCGACCAGATCAACCGCGACAACGTCGACAAGCTCAAGGTGGCCTGGACCTATCACACCGGTGATGTCGCCCTCAGCGACGGCAACGGCGCCGAAGACCAGCTCACCCCGCTGCAGATCGGCAACAAGGTGTTCATCTGCACCCCGCACAACAACCTGATCGCGCTCGACGCCGACACCGGCAAGGAGCTGTGGAAGAACGAGATCAACGCCCAGTCCAAGGTCTGGCAGCGTTGCCGCGGCATGGCCTACTTCGACGCCACCGCGCCTCTCGCCCAGCCGACCCAGCCCGACAGCTCCCCGGTCATCGCCAGCAGCGTGCCGGCCGGCGCCAACTGCCAGCGTCGCCTGTTGACCAACACCATCGATGGCCGCCTGATCGCGGTCGACGCCGACAACGGCGAGTTCTGCCAGGGCTTTGGCGAGAATGGCCAGGTCGACCTCAAGGCCGGCCTGGGCAACGTGCCCGACTCCTACTACCAGTTGTCCTCCGCGCCACTGATGGCCGGGACCACCGTCGTGGTAGGCGGCCGTGTCGCCGACAACGTCCAGACCGACATGCCCGGCGGCGTGATCCGCGGCTTCGACGTGATCACCGGGCAGATGCGCTGGGCCTTCGATCCGGGCAACCCGGAAGATCGCAATGCCCCGACCGGCGACGGCAGCTACGTGCGCAGCACCCCGAACAGCTGGGCGCCGATGTCCTACGACCCGGCCATGAACACCCTCTTCCTGCCAATGGGCAGCTCGTCCACCGATATCTACGGTGTCGAGCGTAGCAAGCTGGACCACACCTACGGCGCTTCGGTCCTGGCACTCGATGCCAGCACCGGCAACGAGAAGTGGGTGTACCAGACCGTGCACAACGACCTCTGGGACTTCGACCTGCCGATGCAGCCGAGCCTGATCGACTTCACCAAGGACGATGGCCAGAGCGTCCCCGCCGTGGTGATCGGCACCAAGGCCGGGCAGATCTATGTCCTCGACCGTGCCACCGGCAAGCCGCTGACCCAGGTCGATGAAGTGCCCGTCAAGCCGGGCAACATCCCGAACGAGCCGTACTCGCCAACACAACCGAAGTCGGTCGGCATGCCGCAAGTCGGTGCCCAGCACCTGACCGAGTCGGACATGTGGGGCGCGACCCCGTACGACCAACTGCTGTGCCGCATCGATTTCAAGAAGATGCGCTATGACGGCCTGTACACCGCGCCGGGCTCCGACCTGTCGCTGAGCTTCCCGGGCTCCCTGGGCGGCATGAACTGGGGCAGCATTTCCACCGACCCGGTGCACGGCTTCATCTTCGTCAACGACATGCGTCTGGGCCTGTGGGTGCAGATGATTCCGGCGCAGAAAGACGCTGTGGCGGCTTCCGGTGGCGAAGCGCTGAACACCGGCATGGGCGCCGTTCCGCTCAAGGGCACGCCGTATGCGGTGAACAAGAACCGCTTCCTCTCGGTCGCCGGTATTCCCTGCCAGGCCCCGCCCTTCGGCACCCTGACGGCCATCGACATGAAGACCCGCCAGGTCGCCTGGCAAGTGCCGGTCGGTACCGTGGAGGACACCGGTCCGCTGGGCATCCGCATGCATCTGCCGATCAAGGTCGGCCTGCCGACGCTGGGCGGTACGCTGTCCACTCAGGGCGGCCTGGTGTTCATCGCCGGTACCCAGGACTTCTACCTGCGCGCCTTCAACAGCGCCAACGGTGAAGAGGTCTGGAAAGCCCGCCTGCCCGTCGGCAGCCAGGGTGGCCCGATGACCTACGTTTCGCCCAAGACCGGCAAGCAATACGTGGTGATTACCGCCGGTGGCGCCCGCCAGTCGACCGACCGCGGCGACTCCGTCATGGCCTACGCCCTGCCATAAGGCCCGCGCCCGCCCCTTGCGGCGGGCCAGCCTGCAACGCGGCATCCGCTCTGGATGCCGTGTTTTTATCTCTTTTTATCGAACCCGCGTTTCCTTCAGGAAGGTCCCGCATGTCATCCGCTTTTCGTTTTACCCCCAACCGCCTGACGCCCTGCCTGTTCCTGGGCCTGACCTGTGGCACCGTCCTGCCCGCCCTGGCCGACGCCGACCTGTTCGAGCGCAGCACGCTCACGGGCGACTGGGGCGGCCTGCGTCATCAGCTTGAAGAAGATGGCGTGCGGATTACCGGCGACTACAGCGGCGAAACCGCCTACAACGCCCACGGAGGCCTGCACCGCTCCGCCCGCTACTCGCAGAACATCAAGCTGGGCGTGCAGTTCGACCTGAGCAAACTGTACGGCCTGGACAACGGCGGCAAGGTGCAGCTGACGATCAACGATCGCCGCGGCAACAGTGCCTCCGAAGACCTGGTAGGCAACCGCCTGCCGATCCAGGAAAACTACGGCGGCCTGTACACCCGCCTGACCGAATTGAGCTACGAGCGCACCCTGTTCACCCCTGCCCTCAACGTCAAGCTCGGCTACATGGCGATGGGCAACGACCTGGGCGGCCTGGACAGCGGCATCCTGTGCAACTTCATGAACGCCGGGTTCTGCGGCCATCCCCTTAACATGTCCGGTGGCAGTGGCTGGGCCAACTACCCCAACGCCCACCTGGGTATACGGGCCAAGTACGATTTCTCGCCTGCCTGGCAACTGCGCGCGGCCGTCTTCAACGTCGATCCCGAAAGCAACGGCAACCCGAGCCGCGCCTGGCATGTGGGACCCAAGCACACCACTGGTACCGTGGTACCGGTCGAGCTGATCTACAAGCACCTGGGCGAACTGCCCGGCGAGTACAAGCTGGGCTATTACTACGACAGCTCCAACGTCAAGCGTATCGGCAGCGACAAGGACGTGGCGGGCCGTGGCGGGCACTACCTGCTGATCGACCAGGCGGTGTGGAATGACCCCGCGTCGCCGGGACGCAGCCTGCACGCTTTTGGCCAGTACAGCGCGGCCAGCAGCGCGGCGTCGCCTTTTACCAAGTGGTACGGTACCGGCGTGGTGCTGTACAAGCCGTTCGCGGGACGACCTCGCGATACCCTGTCGCTGGGGTATGGCCGCGCGGTGCCGAACCCGCGCAGTCGTGATGTGCTGGAGACCGCGGCCCTGGCCAACGATCGGCAGTTCCCCAACCTTGATAGCGCCGAACAGCTGATCGAACTGAGCTATGGGTATCAGGCCACGCCCTGGTTGAACCTGCGTCCGGATGTGCAGTACATCATCGAGCCGGGGGCGTTTTCGGGTACGGACATCGATAACGCACTGGTCTTCGGGTTGCAGGTGAAGGCGTCGTTCTGACTCAAGTAACCGCGTGGGGGCGGGGCTTGTGATCGATGCCAGTCGGTTGAGGAAATTACTGATTGCCCGATAGCGGAGCATTTGGCCTCCGAGATCTGCTGTGTTGCTGATGGCCTATCGCGGGACAAGCCCGCTCGCCACTGGGCTCGCCGCTCCGCACACCGGTGGCGAGCGGGCTTGTCCCGCGATAGGCCATCAGCAACACAGCAGATCCCAGCTCATCACCGAAACATGTCTTCACTGCACCGCACAACGGTGGCGAGCGGGCTTGTCCCGCGATAGGCCATCAGCAACACAGCAGATCCCACCTCACCACCGAAACATGTCTTCACTGCACCGCACAACGGTGGCGAGCGGGCTTGTCCCGCGATAGGCCATCAGCAACACAGCAGATCCTAGCCTTGAGAACCTAATTGCTCCCCGCCTGACTGGCACCGGGCCTCGCCGGATTGCCAGACCATCCGCGAAGGCCGTCATCGACGAGCGCTTGGCCGTTCAACTGCCCGACTTGCCACTGATCGCCATGACGCCCTTGACCACCACGGCGACCGCCATCCCGATCAACGCACCCACGACGCAATGAATCCCGAGCGTGGACACCGTCGCCCAAACACCGGCATTTTCAACCAAACCCTCAACAAACTCTCTGAGCGGCGCAATACCATCGGCCACAAACGTCCCGCCCACCAGGAACATCGCCACGGTCCCGATCCAGGACAAGGCCTTCATCAGCAGCGGCGCCGCCGACAGCAACCCGCCCCCAAGCTTGCGAACGAACGTGCCCCATGCCCCGGTCGCCCTGGACTTGGTGAGCACCAACCCGGCGTCGTCCATTCGAACGATACCCGCCACCAGCCCGTACACCCCAACCGTCATCACCACCGCAATCAACACCAGCGTCACGATCTGCTGGAGCAAAGGCGCTTCGGCCACGATGTGCAACGTGATGACGATGATCTCCGCACTCAGGATAAAGTCCGTGCGAATCGCCCCGGAGACCTTTCGTTTCTCATAGGCCGCGAGCTCCTCGGGCGTCTTGGGCTTGGTCTTCGCGGGCTTGCCTTTACCGTCATCCTGACCAGCGCTCTCCTCACGACCGAGCTTGTCCTTGATCGCCTCGAAGCCTTCATAACAAAGGTACGCCCCGCCAGCCATCAACAGCCACCCGACCGCTGACGGGAGCACGGCGTTGAGGATCAACGCGCAAGGGACCAGGATGGCCTTGTTTCTCAGCGACCCCTTGAAGACCTTCCACACCACCGGCAGCTCGCGGTCGGCTTTCATGCCGGTGACCTGCTCGGCATTCACGGCCAGGTCGTCGCTGAGAACGCTTGCCGACTTTTTTGCCGCGACCTTGCTCATGAGGGAGATGTCATCGAGCAAGGTGGCGATGTCATCCAGTAATGCGAACAGGCTACTACCAGCCATGGGTGATTCCTTGTGCAGATTGAACGGGTCAGGAACAGGACCGGATGCAGACCGGCGCATGCGGTCGGAGGGGCAAGAACGGGTATCGATTCCTGATAGAGCTCGGGAATCGAGACTTCGTCCCGATGGGTTCCAAAGCGGTAGGTACTAGACCGTCATGGGCCGTTGCCGTTCGGTTCGTCGTGTGGGTCACGGGAGTTGTGTATGCAATGTTGGCAGTGGTGAAAAAGGTCCTCTTCCTGTTTACAAAGTCTGGCGCGATGGTTGCGAGCCTTAAAAGTCCTTTCAAGGGGTGGTATTATTATAGGGCTTGTCATGACCCCGCGACAAAGCGGGCAACAGGTTGACGCAACAACGACTCAAGTAGCTGATCGAACCAGGATCTCGGCGACAGGATATTTGCCTTCGAGTCGATGGCAGATAGCACGCTGTCATTTTTGCATTGATGCAACGCCCCATTCCCCCCCAATGCTGGGGAAGTCAGCCCAGTACCCTCATGGCGTCTGGTTTCCCGAATCACTCCGGCACCTGTCTGCACAAGGCTTGCAGCCCGGAAGTAGCAGATTGGTACGCTTGTTGCCGCACCCTCCGTAGACGCCCCCAAGTCCATGGGCTCGTTTGCAAGAGGATATGCTCATGCACCGATCAGCACCCCATCCACTGGCGCTCGCGATCATCGCCAGTCTCCTTCAGGTTCCGGCCCAGGCGGCACTCTACGCTGTCGATCCCGGTCCCTATCTTCCCGAGAACGGCAAGTTCGCCGCCTGGTACCAGGACACCCACGGCAGGGTCCTCGACCTGTGCCTGTCCAAGGCGGTCAGCTCACGCGCAGCTGGCGCGCCAGGCGCGCCGGCGTACATGTGTACCCTGCTGCCGACCCCTGAAGTGTTCGATGACACCCAGCCGATCGCCTTCCCCGAAAACTTCCCCGACGAAGCGTTCTGGTTCACCGCCGATGCGCAGATCGTCGATGCCGCGCGCGGTATCGACCTGAGCTTCGGCACGGCCATCGAGGCGGCCTTCAACGTCGAGGAGCCTATCGACGGCGACCAGGTGAGTTTTGCCAGGGTCCGGATCCGGGTCGATGTGCCAGTGGCAGGCACCTACGTGGTGACGCACCCCTACGGCGTCGAGGTCTTCGACGTGCCCGCCGGGGGACGCCGCGCGATCAACATGACCCGCGATATCGGCATCGGCTCGCCCGGCACCTACACAGGCGCCCTCAAGGGTGATGTGGGGCCCTTCCTGCGTAGCCTCAACGGTCCCTACACCGAGACCAATCCGGCCACCGGCGCCGGTGAACGCTATATCGGCGATCCCAACCTCGACGAGCCCGTGACGGGCAGCCCGTTCAACACCAACTATGTGCGCATCGAAGGGCCCAACGGCATAGACCTTCGCACCGAGCTGTTCTCGGTATCGGGCAAGCTGTCCGACGTGCAGCGCCCGACGCCGGTGATCGCCCAGCGCGGGACCTACTCGCGGCATAACGTGGACGGTGACCTGCGCGCTCAGCAGGACGTATTCGTCATGGCACCGCCGGCTCCCGCGACCGTTACCCTGAACACTCAGACACCCCCCCTGTCGCTCACGGAAGCGGACAGCACCGGGGCGTGGTACGCGCAGTCGGCACTGAACCCGACCTTGCCGTCGACCCTGCAGGTGACCGCGGACAATTCGCTGGCGATCGCCAGCAGCAGTCCGACCAGCGTCAACCTCGCGCTGACCGATCTCGTGGTCATCAGCCGCGCCGAATACAGCCTTGCCAGCGGTCAACTGACGCTGGTCGCCAGCACCAGCGACGAAACCAGTCCCCCTGCCCTCACCGCCCGCACCGGCAACGGCGCCACCATCGGCAGCCTCAGCGGCAATGGCGCGGTGAAGACGTTGAGCACCGGGCTCTCGCCGATCCCGCCGGCCACGGTCACGGTGACCAGCGCCAATGGCGGCAGCGACAGTGAACCCGTGGTGCTGGTGCCATGAACAGTCCTCAAGGAGGCATCATGAACAATTGGCCTCGCCTGGCGCTGTGCGCCGCCGGGCTCTCTTTCACGCTCACGGGCACTGCCTGGGCCGCCCTCTCGGAAGTCGATCCGGGGCCCTACACCCTGGCTACCGGCCGCTACCCGATGTGGTACAAGGACGCCGGCGACCTGTCCTTGGAACTCTGCCAGTCGCGGGCTACCAGCTCGCGAGCTCCGGGCGCGCCCGCTGCGCCCGCCTACATGTGTACCCTGCTGCCGGAGCCCGGTATCTACAATGATGCCTTGCCGTTGGTCTTCCCGGACAACTGGCCACCGGAGATGTTCTGGTTCCTGGCCGAGACAGAGATCCCCCAGGTCGGCAACAGTGGCTACGAGCTGGAAGTCTATGTGGCAGGCATCGAGGCAGCCTTCGCGGCCGAGAACCCGGTCGATGGCGATCAGCAAAGCTTCGCGCGCATCCGGATCCGCGCTTCCGTGCCGCGCGCGGGTACCTACACCATCACCCACCCGTACGGCGTGGAAACGGTCAACGTGACGGCCCCCGGACGTCGCGCCATCAACATCACCCGTGACATCGGTATCGGCGCGCCAGGAGATTTCAGCGGCGTGCTGCGTGGCAACCTCGGTCCCTTCCTGCGCGGGGTGGGAGGCCCCTATGTCGAAGTCAACCCGGACACCGGCGCCAGCGAGACCTTCATTGGCGACCCGAACATCATCGAAGCGGTGACCGGCAGTCCCAACGACACCAACTTCGTCCGTATCGTCGGCCCCGCCGGCACTATCCAGACCAACACCTTCACGGTCTCGGGCAAGGTCCTGGACGCGCGGGCGCAGACGCCGGTGGAGCTGGAGCGCGCCACTTACCAGCGCAACGCCAGCGGCACCCGTGTCGAAGTCTTCGCCAAGGCGCCCAACAGCGCCAGCCTCTGCCTGCGCAACGGTCTGGCGCTGGTCGGCACACCGCCTTCTCCCTGCCAGTTCAGTCTGCTGGCCGATAACAATGGCCTGTTCTTCAACCAGCAGCTGAGCAACACGGCACCGCCGCCGGTGGTCGTGGTCACCGCCAGTAGCGGCACGGGCAGTACCCGGCCCACCGCGCTGTCGAGCAAGCTCAGCGACGTGGTCAAGGTGCGAACCGCGAGGTATGACTGGGCGAGCAAGCGTCTGGTGATCGAAGCCAGCTCCAGTGACGAGGTGCGGGTTCCCGACCTAGTCGCGCAAGGCTATGGACGCCTGTCCAAGTCCGGCACCCTGCAGAGCCTGACGGTCAGCGACATCGCCCAGCCGCCGGCGGTCGTCACGGTCAAGTCCGCGGCCGGCGGCAGTGATGTCGAACCTGTCGTGGTCGTCGGCACGGCACCGGTAGAAGCCGAAAACCAGACGCCGCTGGCCCAGGCCGACACGGGCAGCACCAGCGTCGGGGTACCACTGACCCTCAACCTGCTGACCAATGACAGCGATCCGGATGGCAACGTCCCGCTGAGCGTCGCCGACCTGACCCAGCCGGGTACCGGCCTGGGCGCGGTGGTGCTCAATGGCAGCACCGCCGTGACCTACACCCCGCCGCCTGGCGCCACCTCGGCGCTGGTGGCCACCTTCAGCTACCGCGCCCAGGACAGCAAGGGGCTGAAGTCGGCACCCGCTACGGTCACCGTCAATGTCGCGCCGAACCAGGCGCCGACCGCTGTCGCGGAGACCGTCACCACCCTGGGCGTGCCGTTGGTGATCAATGTGCTGGCCAACGACACTGACCAGGAAGGCAACCTGCCGTTGTCGGTGGCGAGTGTCACTCAGCCGCCGGCCGGCCGGGGCACGGTCAGCACCGATGGCGCGCAGGTCACCTATACGCCACCAGCGACGGTCACCACGGCGTTCAGCACCAGCTTCAGCTACGTGGTGCGAGACGCGTTGGGAGCCTTGTCGGCTCCGGCCACGGTCACCGTTCAGGTCTCGCCACGTCCGGCGCAGGAGACCTTCGCGGTGACGGCCGCCACGGTCACGGCCCGTTCCAACAACCGCTTCAACTGGGATATCAGCGGGACCTCGTCGGTGACCACGGGCAACACCATCACGGTACAGGTCACCACGGCGAGCGGACTGGTCACCCTGGGCAGTACCACGGTGCCCTTGACCGGACGCTGGCGGTTGGCGGTGAGCAACAGCACCACCGCCGTCCCCACGGCGAGCCCGACCGCGACCATCCGTAGCAGTCAGGGCACCGTGCGTACCGTGCCGGTCATCGTGCAGTAAGGCCAGGCGCGAACAGCCAGGCAAGTGAAGGAGAGTGTCATGGAAAAGGTCTTGAGGGCCGTGCTCGCTCCGCTGCTTTGCCTGGCGTTGCACGGCCAGGCGGCCCATGCCGACGACCTGGCGGACAACGCCGATCTGGCGGTCGGGTCCGACCTGGGCGAACCGGTGATCGTGCGTCTGCTGCCCGTCGGCAGCGGCCAGGTGGCAGTCATCGAGCAGCAGGGCGCGGGCAACCGCGCCACGCTCGATCAGAACGGCCAGGCCCTGCTGGGCAAGATCGTCCAGTCCGGCGGTGCGCAGGAAGCGTTCATCCTGCAGGAGGGCAATGACCTGCAGGCCGGGATCAACCAACAGGGGCGTGGCAACAGCGCGTCGATCCGCCAGAGCGGGAGCGGCAACAGCGCCAGCATCGAGCAGATCGGCAACCACAACAGCGCCAGCATCGAGCAGGCGGGCACGGGGCTGTCGAGCGCCGTGTCCCAAGCCGGCAATGGGCAGCAGATACACATCACTCAATACCGTTAACCCGGAGGCACCACATGTTCAAGCACGCTCCCTTAAGCGCCGCCATTGTCCTGGCCATGGCGGGCCAGGTCATGGCCGACGACAGCGTCTCGATCCAGAATCAGATGGGCGATGAAAACATCGCCGAAGTCCTTCAGTCGGCCTCGCCGCTGTCTTCCGCCACCCAGAACCAGACCGGCCTGGGTAATAACCACATGGCCTTGCAGGATGGCAGTTCGTCGCAGATCCAGCAGAACACCAATGGCGAGTACAACGCCGGCTACGCCGAGCAGCTGTACGAAAACGGCAGCACCGTCCTCCAGCAGCAGACCGGCTCCCTGAACGACAGCTTCACCAGCCAGTCGCTGGGTTCGGGTAACCAGGCGCAGCAGATCCAGCAGGGCATGGGCAACCACTCCCTGATCTGGCAGGACACGCAGGCCGCCAGCCAGGGCACCACGGTCCAGTCGGGCGAAGGCAACGAGGCCAACATCGAACAGTTGTTCGGCGGCGCCAACAACAGCAGCAAGATCACCCAGAGCGGCTATGGCAACTACAGTGCCGCGGAACACCTGACCCATCAGGACGGGCAGATCGAGATCTTCCAGGAAGGCGCCGCGAACTGGGCCTATGGTGACCAGCGTGATGGGGTGGGCGGCACCATCGGCATCCAGCAGAACGGTACCGGCAACTCCGTGGAAGTCTGGCAGGACAATCAGACCGCCAGCCAGGCCAGCGTGACCCAGCTCGGCCAGACCAACGAAGTCATCCTCGACCAGAGTTTCGGTCGCGACAACGTCGCCACCTTGATGCAGAACGGGGAGCGCAACGCCAACTGGTCCGATCAGTACGAATCCACCCAGTCAGTGACCAGCATCACCCAGGCCGGCAAGGACAACCTGCACTTCACCTACCAGACGGGCGACAACCACAACCTGAGCATCACCACGACCGGGCAAGGCAACAAGATCATGGCCAGCACCTGGAAAGGCGAGAAGCCAGGCGGCCAGTTCGGCAGCAGTCAACGTGCCGAGATCAACCAGAACGGGGCCGGCAACAGCGTCAACCTGACCCAGGACGGCGTGGCACAACTGGCCCGGCTCAACCAGCAGGGCACCGCCAACCAGATGCAGACCCACCAGGCCGACAGCAACAACGAGCTGTACTTCGAGCAGAACGGCAGCGACAACCTGCTGGTCGCCGACCAGCGTGGCAATGACAACTACGCCACCGGCAGCAGCACCGGCGACGCCAACAGCATCACGGTGGACCAATCCGGCAGCGGCAACCAGAGTTCGACCTGGCAGCTTTACGGCAGTGGCAACCAGGCCACCATCAAACAGACCGATGGTGCCAATGTCGCCTTCGTCACCCAGGGCGGCAATGCCAACCAGGCAATCGTCAACCAGAGCGGCGCCAGCATGAGCGCAACCGTCAATCAATACGGCAACGCCAACCAGGCGAAAGTCATCCAACAATAACCTCTCCCCTTTGCGCCGCGGTCACTCCCTTGTGCCGCGGTCATTTTTTCCATGTGGCCGAAGGCCGAGCACCGACGGTCTACGACCTGACAGGACAAGTCATGGCGACGGGCCAACTGTCAGTGGGCCCTCAATGGCGTGAAACAGCAGCCTCTATTTGATCGTGGTCATTACCACTTTTTCAGGCTCGATGTAACTTTCGGAAATTTCGCTCAATGCTTGAGGAGGCGTCTGCTTGCCCATGGCCATTTGGCACAAAGATGATCCCGGGCAGATTCGCCAGGCGCCCCGCCAGCATCGCTGCCTGGCGTCCGCCCATTCCAGACGAGGCCCTACCATGCCTGCGCAAGACGCCCAGACCGCCGAACTCCAGCAGACCCTGCGCCAGTTGCTCGAACATGATGTCCTCAACCCCGATGAAGATCCGCACCTGAGCGGCGTGCTGTTCTTTTGCGCGACCGACGAACGGACCCGCCAGTTGATCGAGCGCATCGAGTTACTGGCCAGCGAAACGCTGTTCGACGCCAAGGGCCGCGCTCTGCCCGAGCGCATGCACGCCGCAGCCGTGGAGGGCGTTCGTATCAAGCGCAAGCGCAAGGCGCCGACCGATGAGACGGTGATTCGCATCGCGCTGCCGGACAAAGGCTACATCACCGTGAGTACTGCGCGGCTGTGAGCTGTCCGAAAGTCAGTGCCAGTAGCATCCTTGCCCAGGGGTCAAAGCTCTCGTGACCGAGGGGCTCTGTTTCCACCGACGCTGCAAGACCATACTGCCGCCCTGTCCTTCATCATCAGGAGATTGCCTTCATGATCGTTCCAGCCCTCGGATTGGGTACCTTCCGCCTCAAGGACCAGGTCGTGATCGACTCGGTGCGCCAGAGTCTCGAGCTCGGCTACCGAGCCATCGACACCGCACAGATTTACGGCAACGAAGCCGAGATCGGTCAAGCCATCGCCGAGAGCGGCATTGCCCGCGATCAGCTGTTCCTGACCAGCAAGATCTGGACGGATAATTTCGCCGCCGATCGCTTGATCCCCAGCCTCGAGCAAAGCCTGCGAAAGCTGCGCACCGACCACCTGGACCTGACCTTGATCCATTGGCCATCACCTGGTGGCGCGGTGCCTGTCAGCGAATTCATGGGGGCGCTGATGGAGGCGCGCGAGCGAGGATTGACCCGTCATATCGGCGTGTCCAACTTCACCATCGCCCTGCTCGAAGAAGCCATGGCGGTAGTGGGCGACCAGGCGATCGTCACCAATCAGATCGAGCTGCACCCCTACCTGCAGAACCGCGCGCTGGTGGATTTCATGCACAAGCATGGCATTGCCGTGACTTCGTACATGACGCTGGGCTACGGCAAGGTCCTGAACGACCCGGTCATCCAGGCGATCGCCACGCGCCACGCTGCCTCGCCGGCCCAGGTGACTCTGGCCTGGGCGATGCAGCTGGGTCACGCGGTCATTCCGTCGTCGACCCGGCGGGAGAATCTTGCAAGTAATCTGCAAGCCACGGCGTTGCGCTTGAGCGATGAGGACATGGCGCAGATTACCGCGCTGGATCGAGGGGATCGGTTGTGCGATCCGGCGAGTCTGGCGCCTGCGTGGGATTGAGGTGGCGGGCATGCTCGCGGCGCATGCTTCAGGCAATGCCCAGACCATAAAGAAGGCGGCCCTGCTGACAGGGCCGCCTTCGTTTCAGCGCATCACCCTATCTCAGGCAATGGCTGCGTCCACCAATATCTGCGCTTCGCTCACCAGGCGCTGCAGGTGCGCCTCGTCGATGAAGCTCTCGGCGTAGATCTTGTAGATGTCCTCGGTTCCCGATGGACGCGCGGCGAACCAACCATTGGCGGTCATCACCTTGAGGCCACCGATCGCCTGGCCATTGCCTGGCGCGTGACTGAGGATCTGCTCGATCGGCTCGCCCGCCAGTTCCGTCGAAGTGACCTGCTCCGGCGCCAGCTTGCCAAGCAGCGCTTTCTGCCGTGGGTCGGCCTTGGCCTCGACGCGGGTAGCGAACGGCGTACCCAGGTCAGCGGTGAGCGCCGCATAGGCCTGGCTCGGCGTGCGTCCGGTACGGGCAGTCATTTCCGCCGCCAGCAAGGCCGGGATCAAGCCATCCTTGTCGGTGGTCCAGACACTGCCGTCCTTGCGCAGGAACGAGGCGCCGGCGCTCTCTTCGCCGCCAAAGCCGAGGGAGCCGTCGAACAGACCTTGGGCGAAGTACTTGAAGCCCACCGGGACTTCATGCAGTCGACGACCGAGACGGGCGGTGACGCGGTCGATCAGGCCACTGCTGACCACGGTCTTGCCCACGGCCGCGTCGGCGCGCCACTGCGGGCGATGGGTGAAGAGGTAATCGATGGCGACTGCCAGGTAGTTGTTCGGCTGCAGCAAGCCTTCGGCCGTGACGATGCCATGACGGTCGTGATCAGGGTCGCAGGCGAAGGCCACGTCGAAGCGATCGCGCAGGCCGATCAGCCCTTGCATGGCGTGAGGCGACGACGGGTCCATGCGAATCTGGCCGTCCCAGTCGACGGTCATGAAGCGGAAGGTCGGATCGACCTCGGTGTTGACCACTTCCAGGTCGAGCTTGTAGTGCTCGGCGATGGCCGACCAGTAGCGCACGCCGGCCCCACCCAGCGGGTCCACGCCCAGGCGCAGGTTGGCCTGGCGAATCACGTCGAAGTCGATGACGTTCTCAAGGTCCGCCACGTAGCTGGAGACATAGTCGTGGCGATGGGTCGTGGCCGCCTTCAGGGCCTGGCCATGGTCCATGCGCTTGACGCCTGCCAGCCCAGTGGCGAGCAGCTCGTTGGCCTTGGCCTCGATCCACTTGGTCACGTCGCTGTCGGCCGGTCCGCCATTGGGCGGGTTGTACTTGAAGCCGCCACTCTGCGGCGGGTTGTGCGACGGCGTGATGACCACCCCATCGGCCAGGCCCTGCTCGCGACCGCGGTTATGGCAGATGATGGCGTGAGACACCGCTGGGGTCGGGGTGTACTCGTCGTCCTTGGACAGCATGACCTGCACGCCATTGGCCGCCAGCACTTCAAGCGCGCTGGCCGCCGCCGGGGCGGACAAGGCGTGGGTGTCGGCGCCGATGAACAGCGGGCCCGTGATGCCCTGGGTTTCGCGGTACAGGCAGATGGCCTGGGTAATGGCCAGGACGTGGTGTTCGTTGAAGCTCAACTCCAGAGAGGTGCCCCGATGACCCGATGTACCGAAAGCGACACGCTGTGCCGCGACGGCGGCATCGGGACGACCGGTGTAATAGGCGGTCAACAGGCGGGGAATATCAACCAGCACGCTGGCCGGTGCCGGCTTGCCAGCCAAGGAACTGAGCGTCATGCATACCTCGAGATCTGGGAATGGTGGTGGGTTGGAACACGCAGTGTACTGGGAGTTGCAGTGCCGTGCGACGGCGAGCGTTCAGACCTCATTCATTCCCATATCGCCACCAGCTCGGGAACATCTGCTGGACCCGCGGCTCGGCGAAACGCTCGTCGATCAACAGCAGAACGCCGCGGTCCCGTTCCCCGCGAATGACCCGCCCCGCCGCCTGGATGACCTTGCGCACGCCCGGGTACAGGTAGGTGTAATCGAAGCCCGCGCCAAAGAGTCGCCCCATGCGCTGCTTGAGCTGCTCGTTGACCGGGTTGACCTGCGGCAGGCCGAGGGTGGCGACGAATGCACCGATCAGGCGGGTGCCCGGCAGGTCGACGCCTTCGGCGAAGGCGCCGCCGAGCACGGCGAACCCCACTCCTTGACCGTCCGCCACGAAGCGCGCGAGAAACGCTTCGCGCTGCCCCTCGTCCATGCCCGGTGCCTGGGCCCAGCGCGGGATGGCCGGATAGCGCTCGGCAAGATGGCCAAGCACCTGATCGAGGTATTCGAAGCTGCTGAAGAAGGCCAGGTAGTTGCCTGGCATGCGCTGATACTGCTCGGCGATCAGCTCGACGATCGGCGCCAGTGACGCCTGACGTTCGCGGTAGCGTGTCGATACCTGGCTGACGATCCGCACCTCCAGCTGCTCGGCGCGAAACGGCGCCGCCACCTCGAGCCAGGCCGTGTCGCTCGGCATCCCGAGCAGATCGGCATAGAACCGTCGAGGTCCCAGGGTGGCGGAAAACAACGTGACGCTACGGGCCGCGCTCATGCGTGGCCCCAGCAACTTCGCGGGTACCACGTTGCGCAGGCACAGGCTGGCCAGGCGCCGTTTGCGCGGCCCCATGCGCAGGCTGACATCGAACAGGAAATGACCGTCGAACAGCTCGCTGACCCGGCTGAACTGCAATGCCTGGTAGAAGAACTGCAATACCTGTGGGTCGACCTCGGTAGGCGACTGGTTCAAGCGGTCCTGGACCAACCCGATGAACTGCTGTACTGCATTGACGAACGCGTCGGGCAACCGCTCACTGGCCTGGTAGGGCGCCACCTGGTCCTTGTACAAGGCGTTCCACTGCCGATTGAGCCGGTCCAGCGCACTGCCCAGCCCTTCGGGCTTGCTTTGACGCAAGGCCAGCAACTGGCCCTGGTCGAGGGTGGCGCTGTACATCTGTCGGCCACGTTCGACCAGGTTGTGCGCCTCGTCCACCAGTACCGCGACGCGCCATTGGTTGGCCTGGGTCAGGCCGAACAACAAGGCATGGGCATCGAAATAATAGTTGTAGTCGGCAACCAGCACATCCACCCAGCGGGCCATCTCCTGGCTCAGGTAATAAGGGCAGACGTCATGAGCAAGGGCCACTTCGCGCACGCTGGCCTGATCGAGCATGGGCCGTTGCATGGCAGCCTCGCGAGCGGCGGGGAGACGGTCGTAGAACCCCTTGGCCAACGGACAGGATTCACCGTGGCAGGCGCTGCCCGGGTGTTCACAGGCCTTGTCGCGGGCAATCAGTTCCAGGCTGCGCAAGGCCGGTTGCGTGCCCGCTCCGGTGACCTGGCGCAATGCATCCAGCGCCAGGGCTCGGCCAGGCGTCTTGGCCGTGAGAAAGAACACCTTGTCCAGGCGTTGCGGCACCATCGCCTTGAGCAACGGAAACAGTGTGCCCAAGGTCTTGCCGATGCCCGTGCTGGCCTGCGCCATCAGGCAGCGACCGGTGCTCACCGCCTTGTACAGCGTCTCCGCCAACTGCCGCTGGCCCTGGCGGAACTCGGGATAGGGAAAGCCCAGGGCCTGCAGGCCCAGGTCGCGCTCGCCCAGGCGCTGCTCCTGGCTTTGGGCCCAGGTCAGGAACACCCGACACTGGGTCTCGAAGAAATCCTTGAGGGCAGCGGCGTCATGATGCTCGCTGATCAAGGTCTGGCGGTCGGTGTCCACATCCAGGTAGACCAGCGCCACCTCGATGGTTTCCAGCTGCCGCGCCTGGCACAGCAGCCAGGCATAGACCTTGGCCTGGGCCCAATGCAGTTGGCGGTGGTTGGCGGGTTGCCGGGTCAGGTCGCCGCGATGGGTCTTGATCTCTTCGAGGCGGTTACGTCGCGGGTCGTAGCCATCGGCGCGGCCACGCACCCGCAAAGTGCCGTAGTGTCCTTCGAGGGACACCTCGGCCTCATACCCCTCGCCGCGTCCTGCCGTGACCCGGCGATGCCCACTGATGCCTTCGAGCGCCGTGGGTGATGGGGTGAAGCGCAGGTCGAGATCGCCGACCTTGGCACTGAATTCGCACAACGCACGCACGGCAACGACATAACTCATGCCGCCTCGCTGCGCCAGCGGACATGGCAGACCGCGACCGGCAATCCGTGCTCGCGGCAGAAGTCCAGCCAGCGCAGCTGGTTGTCCTGCAAGCGGTCACCGGGCCCTTTGACCTCGACCATGCGATAGCCGCCCTGCTCCGGCCAGAACTGGATGAGGTCGGGCATGCCGGTGCGGTTGTTGCGGATGTCCTGCAGCAGTCGCACGAAGCTGGCCTTGAGGTGCGCGGCCGGCAGGCAGGCCAGGGCCTGCTCCAGCACGTCCACCGTCAGCGCCGACCAATGCACGAAAGGCGACTGCAGCCCCCGCTTGGCCAGGTAACAGTCGCGAATGGCCTGCAGGTAGCGGCCATCGTCGAGCCGGCTCAGGCAGGCCTCGAACAGCTCGCTGCGACGCTGTCGGAAATCCGCTTCGTGCAGGTCCTGTGGAGCGGACTGGAACGGGTGGAAAAAGGCACCGGGCACAGGCGCGAAGATCGCCTCCCAGCAGAGCAGGCCGAACAGGCTGTTGAACAGGGCGTTCTCCAGATAGTGCACCTGCCCGCCGCTCTCGGCGAGATAACGCCGAACCGCTTCCTCGACGCCGAACACGGCATGCTCGATCGGCAACTCCAGCTCCAGCAAGGTCATCGCCGGCGCTCGGCGCCTGGTCTGCGGGGCGCCGCCCAGCTTGCGGGCCAGGCGTGGCAACATGCGCCCCAATGCCTGGACTTCCAGGTCATTGGCGGGCGCCTCGCTCATCAGCGTGGCCAACGCATGCGCCTCTTGCCAGCGCTCGCTACGTTCGTACACCCGCACTTGGCGGATGCGTGTCTGAGGATGCTTGCAACCGCCATAGACCGCCAGGGCCTGGTCCCATTCCCCCAGGCGTTCGCACTGCTGCCCGAGGCTGAACAGCAGGCGCGCGCGGCGTCGACCGAGCCAGGGGTTCTCGCTGTGCAGGCCATCGAGCGTGGAAAGCAGCTGCAGCGGCGACTCGCCTTGTTCCAGGCGTTCGGCGCAGTGATGCAGGGCCATGGCCAGGTCCACGTCCTCACGGCTGCGCAGGGCGCGCGAATCAGCGCTGAAGGCCACTTGCTCGTAGCGCAGCAAGCCGATGTCGGCGAGCACGAACTCCGACCAGTCCTGATAGAGATTGCCGAAGAACAGCAGGCGCAGTCGATCGCACAGGGATTGCAGTCGCCAACGCACGATGCGCTCGGGGAAGTCCGGGAACCATTGCGACAGAGGACGCGCGGGCAATTGCAGAGGCTGCAGCTGGGCCAGCAGGTCGCTCTTGGCGGCTCGCGGTCGACTGAGGTGGGCGGCGAAACAGCGGGCCAGCTCTTCCTTGCGCAACAGGTTGAACAACTGCTCGAGCTCCAGCTCGACCTGATCGTCTACCCAACCTCGTTCGAGCAATGGCCGCAGCGCGGCATGGGGGCAGCCGATCTCGGCATAATCCAGCTTGTCGGTGCGAAACAGCTCGCCCTTGCGCATGACCATGCGCACCAGCAAGCCCTGGGCCGGACCTGGCAATTCACCGAACAGGCGAATGAACGCCTGTTCCTCGGAATCGAGCAGGTCGGGATAGCGCAGCTCGACCCAGTCGAGTACCTGACGGAAGTTATAGAGGTAGTAGAACGGATCTTCGACGGAGTGGGCAATCACGGCGCAGGACAGGCAGGGGAACGTTGCACTGGTTATACATACAGATCCCGCGCACTGGCAAGCGCCGCGGATAAACGGTCGACGGCTGGGTCACGTTCGCTGCTGGTCAAGCTCCGCGCCGAGCAGCTCCAGGGCCTCGCCCAGGTCGTCCAGGGAACCTCCCGCCCACGCCAGCAACAGGTGGTGTCGATAGCGACCCCGCAGGCAGAACAGTTCGCCTGGCGCGGCGAACAGGATCTTTCCCGGTACCGGCCGCAGGGCCTGGCGCAGGTTTTCGACGGGGGCATTGAGACGGGTCCAGAGCCCTCGACCGCCAAGCGGACGCGTGAAACTCAGATGACCGCCGAGGTGTTGCGTCACCTGCTCGCACAACGGATCGGCGCGTGCCACCAGCTGACCGCGCAGCGCGTGCAGGTGGGTATCGATTTCGCCACGCGCGAACAGCGTGCCGAGCGCTTGCTGGCGCAATGGCGGCAGGCGAAAGGCACGCAGGCCGAAAGCCCGGCGCAAGGATTCGTCACGGCCCAGCAGGTAGGCATAGGGTGCCTCGGCGCCCATCGTGGCCTCCAGCGAGCCGAATACCAGCAGCCGATGCGGATCGACCCAATCACGCATGCGCGACACGGGCGCCGCATTGAAGCAATGGTCACTGTCCAGGTCATTCTCCAACAACCACACCTGATGACGATCCAGCAGGCGCCCGATGGCCTGCTGACTCTGCACGGGCATCAACTGCCCGCTGGGCGTACTCAGGCATGACGGCAGCAGCGCCAGCCGTATCGGCTCGTGGCTGAGCAACCGTCCAAGGTCCTCCGGGTCGGCGCCACCCTGCTCGTCCAGGGGCAGCTCGACCACCCGGACCCGGGCACGCTGCAAGGCCTGCAGGATACGCCGACAGCAGGGCGAGGCCACGACCACGCTGCTGCCTGCAAGGCCCATGGCAGCGAACAGCGTTTCGAGCAGCGCCTGGAGATCCGGCGCCAGGTACACATCCTCGGCGCTCCAGCATTGCCGCGAGGATCGGGTATGGCGCACCGCCAATGCGTTGCGCAGCAAGGCTTCGCCCAGAAGCCGCCGCCCGCCGATACCACGTGAAACCTCGCGTGCCAGGCGTCGCTCCTCGGCCAGCAGCGCTCGGTCCAGGGCAGGCATGGCCGGCATCGGCAGATCGCAGGCCAGGGGCGCCCCTCGCTCGGTTCCCTGCACCGACGCCTCCAGGCCGGTATCGGCCGCCAGCGCGGTAGACGAATACACGAAGTAACCCGACTTGGGCACCGAGCGCACCCTGCCCTCATGCTCGAGCCGTGTATAGGCATATTGCACCGTGGAGATCGACACGTTGAGGCGTTGCGCCAGATCACGCAACGAAGGCAGTCGCCCGACCGGATCCAGCGCGGCCTGGACGATCAGGGTTTCGAGATAGCGATAGACTCCCTGGTAAGCGAACTCGCGCCGCACGCCGCGGGGCATCAGGAAGCTGTCCGCCGGCTCGATGAGCGCCCGCGCGACCGCGCTGACGGACTGACGTAGTGCAGCTCGGCATCACGCCGGGTGAGCAATGTCAGTAAACGTTGCCAAGTGATCGGCAAGCGCGGATCGGCATAGAGGCGTTGCAGGTGCGGGAGCGACAAGCCACTGGTATCGGTCAGCCACTGGCCGACTGCCTTGGGGCACCGCTCCCCGCGCAGGGCCTTGTGCATGTACGGCACGGCGACGCGCATGCTCGGATGACAAGCTTGCAGGTAGGCGTCCAGCTTACGCCCGTGCATCGAGAACGGGGTGAACAGCAGGCAGGCCAATTGGGTGTCTTCGAGCCCGTAGCCTTGCCGAAAATGCGCCTCGGCCTGCTTGTGCACCGCATCCGACTGCAGGCCGCCCTCCTCCCAGAGGGCTCGTGGCAGCGTGGCACGCAGGTAACGGACACCTTCTTCATAAGTCCGTTGTTCGATGAGCTTGGCGCGCAGGCCATGCAGGTGCGCCAAGGGTACCGGGTCGCGGGCAAACGTCGCCAAGCGCCAGCCATGGACAGTCTCCAGCGGACCCAGCATGCGTTCGAGCCAATCATCCCGCTGTACATCCACAAGCAGGTCGTCGATGGCGACCACGTGCAATGCAGCCTTGCCAGAAGCGCCGGCTGACCGAGCGTTGCCCGGACCTTCGCGCGTGGCCCCTGCCCAAGGCAGGAGCGTCCGCGCTCGTATCAGACTGTCGGCCAGGCTGCGTTCACAGAAGGGCCTCGACCGCGCTACCGCGAGCCCCAGAGCCTGTAGACAACGACGGCTCCAGGCCAGTTGGCGACGGCGATGCCGCGCGGGCACGCCCGTGACGAAGGCATCCACTTCGTCGACCCCGGCCAGCGCCAGCGCGTAGCCTTCGGCGAGTGACAGCAGGCGCCGACTGCCGAACAGGTCGTTCGGGCTGCCCTTGCAAAGGTGGCCGAACATCAGCAAGGCGTCGCGCTCGCGCGTGGGCTGTTGCGCCGAAGCCGGCCATTGAGCGCAGAATGGCCGAAGCTCCCCGTCCGAGGCCATCAGCAATCGGACCCGAGGGTCATCGTGCAGGAACAAGGCATTGAAGCAGTGCTCGTGGTGGTGCATCGCCTCGACATAGCGTCCAGGCGACGGTACCGCGACCACACGCAGGTTGAAGGTGTGCTGCAGACGGGTCGCCAGGTTGAGTTGCGCGGCCCGCAGGCAAGCCAGGGTATGCGCGCTGCTGCGATCCCCGCTGTCCAGGACCAGCAGTGTGAAGCCGCCCAGCGCGTCAGGGCCTCCGGCAGCGTTCACCAGGCGCTTGATGAGCAACTGCAGCGATGCACGTTGCGCGTGGCTCATGTGTTTGAGCAATCGTTGCAGGACTTGCTGGAAGATATATTGAATGGCCTGATCATGAATATGGCTCGACATGTCACAGTCTCCTGAAGCGCCTTTGATCCGCTGAAGAAATAGGCGTGGGCAGATGGCGCAACAAGCTGTTGATATTTCCCGCAGCCTTGTGCGTCTACATAAAGTGACAAGTTACTGCCGCCATGCCATTGAAAGGCCCTGCCCGCTCCGTCTTGCGCCTTTCCTCGACAAAGGCCTCCCGATCGAGCCGAATTCGCTCATGACACGCTCCTTGTGCTTACCGTCATTGCGCCATTATCGAGCCTTGCGTGACGATTAAAAGATACAGATCAGGGTAAAAAAACCATTCAGAATTCGTCATGCACTTGAATATATCGTCCACCCAGGGTGAGTTATTCCGATGCAGGGAGGATAGATCAGGAAGCAAGTAACTTTGCCTGAGGAAGATGTCAGCCGGAGATTTAAATGCTGTAGGAAACTTCAACAAAAAACCCGAGCAAGGCTCGGGTTTTCGATTTCATCGGCACCAGGAATGAAGGACTGTCACCCCTTGCCGAGGTCCAGTACCACACGTCCGCCGCAAGGGCACTCGTCCATGTAGCGATGGGCTTCGACCACTTGCTCGAACCCATAGACCTTGACGATCTGCGGCGTCAGCAGCTTGTCCGAGGTGAACTGGTTGATGTCACGCAAGGCTCGCTGCAAGGCGACCGCGTCCTGATGGATGCCCAACTCCGGCTTGCCCGTGAAATTGCTCAGACAGTGCACGAAGAACTGGATGTTCTTCTGGAACGCCGCGCACGCCGGGAAGGGTGTCTGGTTGCCCCCTTGCAGGCCATACAGGACAAGGCTGCCGCGCGGAGCCAGGACATCGCCGAGCAGCGACATTTGCGGACCGCCCAGGCCATCGAGCACCATGTCCACGCCACGCCCATCGGTGTACTTGTCGACTTGCAGCAGCAGATCCTGCTCCTCGGTGACGATCACCTTGTCGGCGCCCAGCCGCATCAGGCATTCGCGTTGTTCCGCGTCCTTGGTGGCCGCGAAGACCCGCAGCCCCAGCACCTTGCCCAGTTGCACGAACGCAGGACCCGCGCAGTGGCTGGCGTCGGTGACCAGCGCGCTCTGCCCGGCCTTGGCGCGAGCCAGGTCGATATAGGCAAAGTAAGCCATCAGCAAGGGCGTGTAGTGCACGCTGGCTTCGACTGCCGTGAGGTGTTCGGGATAACGGGTCAGGGCCGCGCGCGGCAGCACGATCATTTCGCCATAAACCGGATGATCATTGGGGCTGGTGGCCGGAAAACTGGCGACCCGATCACCGACGGCCAGGTCCTCGACACCCGCGCCCAGCGCCATCACCACACCGGCCATCTCATGGCCGATGCCGGCAGGCAGACGCGCCTGGGAAGGGGCCAGGTTCTGGCGCCAGAGCACGTCGTACCAGCTGACACCGATCGCCTCGACACGGATCTGCACCTCGCCGGCGGCGGGCGTGCGCTCGACCTGCTCTTCGCACTTGAGCACATCGGCCGCGCCGAACTTGTGGAACCGGATCATGCGGGACATCGCATACCTCGCCTAGTGAACCTCTAATACCACGGACTTTATCCGGGCTTTGGCGGTTAGACCATCGGTGGCCATTAATAGTCGACATGTCTGTCGTTGATCGGGCCTTCGCTACCGCGCATTGGCACCTGGAAATCGGTGCAGGGTAACAGCCTTTGGCCTTAAGATTCACCCCTGCTCCTCTTCAGGCCAAGCCCATCGATGAACCGTAACGACCTGCGCCGCGTAGACCTGAACCTGCTGATCGTCTTCGAGACGCTCATGCACGAGCGCAGCGTGACCCGTGCCGCGGAGAAGCTGTTCCTCGGCCAGCCGGCGATCAGCGCCGCGCTGTCGCGCCTGCGCAGCCTGTTCGACGATCCGTTGTTCGTGCGCACGGGGCGCAGCATGGAGCCTTCGGCGCGGGCCTACGAGATCTTCGCCCTGCTTTCCCCGGCGCTGGACTCGATCTCCACCGCCGTGAGCCGCGCCGCCGAGTTCGACCCGGCCACCAGCAACGCGGTGTTTCGCATCGGGCTGTCCGATGACGCAGAGTTCGCCTTGCTGCCACGGTTGCTCAAGCGCATCCGCGCCGAGGCCCCCGGGATCGTCCTGGTGGTCCGTCGGGTCAATTACCTGTCGATACCGACGCTGCTGGCCTCGGGCGAAATCTCGGTGGGGGTTTCCTATACCAACGACCTGCCCGCCAATGCCAAGCGCAAGGTCCTGCGTCGCAGCAAACCCAGGCTGCTGCGCGCCGACAGCGTGCCTGGCAGCCTCAGCCTGGCAGACTTCTGCGCCCGCCCCCATGCGCTGGTGTCCTATGCGGGCGATCTTTCCGGTTTCATCGACGAAGCCCTCGCCGAAATCGGCCGCAAGCGTCATGTGGTGCTTGCCGTGCCGCAGTTCAACGGGCTTGGCAGTCTGCTGAGGGGCACCGATATCCTCGCCATTGTCCCTGACTACACCGCCGACGTGCTGACCGCCGGGGGCGGCTTGCGCGCCGAAGAGGTGCCGCTGGAGATGCGCGGCTTCGAGTTGCACATGGCCTGGCGAGGTGCGCAGGACAATGATCCGGCGGAGCGGTGGTTGCGGTCGCGGATTCAGATGTTCTTTGGCGACCCTGAGAGCCTTTGATCATCCGAGGGTATTCCAAGAAGCCAAGCGGGGTGACAAATTGATATTTGGTCGGCCTGCTCAGGCAGTTTCTATCGCCGAGTGCTGATGTCGCATGGCTATGCTGTAGCCGTCCGTAAGCCCCACGCCCGGCCAGCCGATAAGACGGAGTTCATTTTCGATCAGGTCCAGAAGGTGCGCCGAGCAGCGTCTGCAGTTTATCAATGCAGCCAAAATGGCGTCCTGAGCCTGCAAGTGGTCGGTGAAGGGTAGGTTCGTGGGCGTCAGGTAACACAGCAGCGATTCACCGGACGTGTGCCGGGTCAGGTCGTCACCGAGAAATCCGCGCTGGGGCATCAGCAATATATCGCAAGTACAGTTCCACTATTTGCCAAGTTAAGCGATAGCCTGGACTTACCAAATTTGTACGTGAACCCGCGAGTGCTCCCCCGCGAAGGGAAGCGATGCCCCTGTTGTCTCACGGAAACTCAAGACCTGATGCAGTTTCCAGGATCAGTTGACCTCCACCACCTCGCTAAACTGCATCACCGGCGCGATATCCGTATAATTTGTGATGTCCTGGTATATCTTTTCTGCATGCGGGCCGAAGCTTTGTTGGAAGGTTTCAAGCGATTCGCAGAAAAGGTGGCACATACCGATGTAGGGTGGTGGGGTGCCTGGTAGACCTCCTGAAACGCCCTTGTCTATCGTGAACGTTCTCAACCCCTCGCCCATGAGCGACTTCACCAGTGGCAGGTGTGTATCGCGGTAGTAGTCATGGTCAAACCGGGCGTTTTCCTGGTACGGGTACAGAACACTGATTTTTATCATCGAGTCCAACTCCATAAGTTAGAATAGCTTTTCACTCCCGGGTCTTGCACCCGCTTTCACTACGCCTTAGCTAGAGCCCTCTGGGAGCGTCGCTTGCGTAATTGGTTTTCAATAGACACCCCCAGCAAGGTTCATATGGAATGTAGAGTGACACGCGCACGGCTTACAGGTTCGCAACTGCCATAAAAGCGGGTAGATGTGGCCATTTTCCGAAGAATCAGAAGCCCCAGGTTTCGTGGTAGAAGTACGCAGCCCCTACACGCGCTCCAGTGTAGCAAGGCTCTTCTGAAAGCGACAGGGACTCTGAAACCTGCTGTCCCGGCACCATATCACCCGATTGCACATCCACTCGCTCATCGCGCTGAGACTGTTGATACAGCCCTATCGGCTAGGCCGCGACGGTTACGTCTGCTCGGGCTTCCACAACTGGTCTCTTTGCATCAAGGCGGTTACCCAGTCGGTGAATGCCATGACTCGCGCTGATAAATACCTCGTATACGGGTAAACCAAGGAGGGCGGGATCGACTCTAGACGCCAATCGGGTAGCACCGCTGTCAACAACCCTCGAGCGAAATACAATTCCGCTTCCGCGCGGGGTAAAAACGCAACACTCAGATCGGATAACGCAGCAGCGGTATAGGCCCCGCCGCTGTTGAAGTACATCGACACGGGGACATGAAGTAAATTTTTCCACGGGCACCATCCGTGCGCGGATCACCGTGGACAATGCCGACCGCATTTTTACACCGGGCCTTTACGCTAAAGTTCGTCTAGCCACGACCGAGAAGCGCGACGCGATCCTTATTAAGGAAAATCCATTCTCACGAACCAAGACAAAAAATACGTGCATGTTGTGAATCCCAGCAATATCGCTGAACGGCGAGACATTAACATTGGAAAATTCATGATGGCTTAAGAGTTGTAACAAGCGGATTGCGCTAAAACGAAGTCATTGTTACTTCTGGCCACCAGCACATTCCAGCTTCGGGTTACGCCGGCCTACCGAATGACCAGAAGACTGATAGACATGCAGCCAGTGTGCCCTCCCCGGCAGACGCCGGCTCAGGTTAAAGGCACTGTCATGGACTTTTCAAAATTCTTCATCGATAGGCGTACTTTCGCACTTGTTCTGTCGGTCGTCATTTTTCTTGCTGGCTTGATCGCAATTCCGCTTCTCCCGTCGGGTGAATATCCGGAGGTGGGGCCCCCTACTGTGGTAGTGAAGGCCAACTATCCAGGCGCCAACCCAAAGGAGATCGCTGAATCAGTCGCCACTCCGCTGGAGGAGAACATCAACGGGGTCGAAGATATGCTGTACATGAAGCCCGTTGCCAGTTCCGATGGCAGCCTTCAGGTCACGGTAACCTTTGGCCCAGACCCCGCGATGCGTTACAACGGCTATCCGGCGGCAGATATCATCGGAGATGCAGATCCGTCGATGCTCTCCTCTGCGCAGGTGATCAAGGAGATTGAAAAGAGCGCCCTCGTGAGGGCGCTCTTTTTTCCACATGATTCAACTCACAGGTCGAGCATTGCCGCTCACCGAAAACTTTCCTCGGTGCTAGCGGCCAGCCTGTCAGGTAGTTTGGCGCTGGGTACATCGCGGGTGAATTGAGGGCGTTGATTTCCACCCTTCAAGGGATAAATATCCACCTTGAGGTTGAAGCCGTGGGCTTCCCTTGGAGGCTATACCTCTCGATCAGAAGCCCATAGGCTGAGAGGTGCGCCATGACAACACTGATCACCCCATACCAGGTACCCGACTGGGTGCACCCCGTGACGCTGGGCGGCAGTGACGCCCACGGCTGGCGCGACGTAATCCAGCGCTCCTATCAGTTGGAGGCGCTGGAGCTGGCCGGTCCGGGCATCGATCACTACACCATCATCCTGCAATGCTCAGGCCCCGCCACCTTGGAACGACGCTGTGGCACACGCTGGCAGCGAAACCCTTACAACCTGGGCGACGTATCACTGTTGTCCATCGACCAACCGGCGGAGTGGCGCTGGCAAGACCGGCTGAAGGTGTCGCACATTTACCTGAGCCGGGCGCTGGTAACGCGGCTCTCCCACGAGGTGTGCGGCCATGGTGTGTCCCATGTTCGGCTGCATGACCTTGTCGCGGTCAGTGACCCGGTGCTGTCCAGCATTGCCACGACGATCACCGCAGAGGCCCAGTCTCCCGCCGCCGGCGGCGCGTTGTATGCCGAAGCCCTGGCCACGCAACTCGCCGTGCACCTGCTGCGGCACTATTCAAGCCTGGAGTTCGTGGCCCAACGCGCCCCCTCCAGGCTCGAAGGCAAGCGCCTGCGTACACTGCACGCCTTCATCGACGAGCACCTGGACAGCCCGCTGTCCATCGCCTGCCTCGCCGATCAGGCCGGCATGGGCGTGTGGGCCTTTTCGCGGGCATTCAAGGAAGCCACGGGCAGCTCACCCCACCTGTACCTGATAGCCGAGCGTGTAAAGCGGGCCCAGCGGCTGCTCGCAACCACGGCCTGCACCTTGAGCGAGATCGCCAGCCTGTGCGGTTTTTCGGACCAGGCGCACATGACGCGGCTTCTCAAGGCCCGCCTTGGAGTCACCCCAGGCCAACTGCAGCGCGTGGCGGCCCACACGGCCGGAGTCTGCTGAACCCCTGAATATTCAAAAATCCCACCGATTGCTTCAAGCCACCCCGCTCCGCCCTGCGTACGCTCAGGTTGCCAGCCGGAACTGCACCAGCTGGCACCGACGCTTCGCCGACTATAAAAACAAGAGCTGGAGGACGTATGAACAACGCGACTGCGCGTGACACATCTGCTTTGCCCATTCACACCGTACATACCTACGACGCCGTGATCATCGGCGCGGGAATTGGCGGGCTCTACCAACTGTACAAACTGCGCGAAGCGGGGCTCAAGGTGCTGGCCATCGACGCCGGCACTGGCGTGGGCGGTACGTGGTACTGGAATCGCTACCCCGGCGCACGGGTCGATTCCCCCAGCCACGTCTATCAATACTGGTTCTCGGAAGCACTGAACAACGCCTGGGACTGGAGCGAGCGCTTTCCCGCACAACCCGAGACCGAGCGCTACCTGAACTTCGTCGCCGACCGTTTCGATCTGCGCAAGGATATTCAATTCAGCACGCGCGTGCTGTCGTGCACCTTCGACGAGGACAAGGCCCGCTGGCAGGTCGTCACCGACCAAGGCTCACTGATCGACGCCAAATACCTGATCTCCTGCGCAGGCACCTTGTCTACCCCCCTCAAGAATTTGTTCGAAGGTGAGCAGGACTTCCAGGGCCAGGTCTACCACACCGCCCGCTGGCCCAAGCAGCCGGTGGACTTCAACGGGAAGCGCGTGGGCGTGGTCGGTACTGGCGCCACGGGCATTCAGGTGGTCCAGACCATCGCCCCGCAGGTGGCCTCGCTTACCGTGTTCCAGCGCACGGCGCCCTACACCATTCCCATGCGCAATCAGCGCTACACCGATCAGGACCGGGCCAAACTCAAGACGCGCTTCCACGAGATCAAGGCCCTGACCCGCAACAGCTTCGTGGGCTTTGACTTCGACTTCAACCATGGCAGCTACCACGACGCCACACCCCAGGACCGTCGTGAAGTCCTTGAAATGCTCTGGGATGACGGCTCGCTGGCGCTGTGGGCCGGCTCCTATGGCGAAATTTTCAACGACGAAGCCGTGAACAAGGAAGTCTCTGCCTTCGTTCGGCAGAAAATGAGCGAGCGCATCAAGGATCCGGCGCTGATCAAACAGCTGGTACCCACCGACTACGGCTTCGGTACCCGCCGCGTACCCCTGGATACGGGTTATCTGGAAACCTTCCTGCGGCCCAACGTCCAGATCGTCGACATCAAGGCCGCCCCTATCGAGCGCATCGTCACCAACGGCGTACAGACCGCCGACGGCAAGGTTCACGAGCTGGACGTGCTGATCCTGGCCACCGGTTTCGATGCCTCCACCGGTGCCCTGACGCAGATCGACATTCGCGGCCGGGACGGCCAATTACTGCGTGAGGAGTGGTCCCAGGACCTGCGCACCACCCTGGGGCTGATGGTGCACAAGTTCCCCAACCTGTTCCTCACCGCGGCGCCGCTGTCTCCCGGTGCCGCCCTGTGCAATGCGCCGACCTGCCTGCAGCATCAGGTGGAGTGGATCACGGACTGCATCCAGTTCCTGCAGGCCGGTGAACGCCAGTCCATCGAGCCCACCCTGACCCAGCAGGACCAATGGGTGGCCCACCACGACGAAATGGCTGCCTCCTCGCTGCTGGCCAAGACGCGCTCCTGGTACACCGGCGGCAACGTCGCCGGTAAGCCCAAGCGCCTGCTGGCCTACGCCGGTGGCGTCAACGTCTACCGCGAGCACTGCGACGCCGTGGCGGCCCAGGGCTATGCGGACTTCCGCATCAATTGACCCCTGGCGCCGGCCTGACTGCCGGCGCTTCACCCAAAGGGTAGCCTCATGAACCAGCATCCCTATTACAACCCCGAGCACCATGGCGACTACGCGCTGATCAACATCGGCGACCTTGACCTGGCGTGCGGGCAGACACTCCACGATTGCACCTTGGCAGTGGCCACCCACGGCCGCCTCAATGCCCGCAAGGACAACGCCGTGCTGATCCCGACCTGGTATTCGGGCACCAGTAAGATCATCGAAGACGTGTTCATCGGTCCTGGCCGGGCCATTGACCCGGATAAGTACTTCGTCATCGTGGTCAACCAGATCGGCAATGGCCTGTCCAGTTCACCCCACCACCGCGCGGGCTCGGCGGCTTTCCCAGCCATCGGCATCGCCGACGATGTCAGCGCCCAGCACCGCTACATCACCCAGCACCTGGGGCTGACCACGCTGGCCCTGGTGATGGGCGGCTCCATGGGAGCGCAGCAGAGCTTCGAGTGGGCGGTGCGCTATCCCGACATGGTCCAGCGCATGGCCGCCATCGCGGGCACGGCGCGCACTAGCGGTATCAACCAAATGCTGGCGGACGCCATCATCGACGGGCTGCGTTCAGGCGACGCCAGCGCCGACCTCAGCCAGCACGCGCGGCTGATGACCCTGTACGGCCTGAGCGCGGATTTCTTCGAGCAGCAGCACTTCAAGCCCCTGGGTTTCGACAGCGTCGAGGCGTTTGTGAATGGCTTCATGAAGCCCTACTTCCTGCCCATGGACCCAGGCAACCTGACCACCATGCTGCAAAAGTGGCGCGCCGCGGATGTCAGTCACCTCGCGGGCGGCAATCTGCGCGAAGCCTTGGGCCGGATCACGGCCAAGGCGCTCATCATGCCCATCGCGCAGGACATGATCTTCCCGCCCTCGACCAGTCGCGAAGACGCCGAGATGATCAAGGGTGCTGTGTTCCACGCTTCCAGCAGCCCGGCCGGCCACCTGGCATTGTTCGGCATCGATGGCGATTGGGTGCGGGAGGTGGATGGCCAACTGACTGAATTGCTGGGCCGAGGGTAAACCGCCGATGGCCACCGCATCCCTACAACTTGGCCTGCGCCCACCTTTTGCCCGGCCTGCACGCAGCTAAAATGGACGCGTTCGCTTCAGTGCGACGCCGGGCAGGCCTTGCGCCTTACCACCGCTCCACTAGGCTGTCCGGTTCCTTGGTCAAATACCCTTGATATTCAGGCGCCCACCCGGGCGCCTTTTTTTCGCCACCGGCTCACCGCCGTCAAGCAGCTACAAGCTCTTGGCGCAAAAAAATGGCCAGTATCAAGCCTTCCGTGAAAAATCACGCAGGGCTTGAAACCATATACGGGACAATAGGTTAGCTCTGTTTCGTGCCACCTGCATGGGAGGCGGCGTTGTGGGCTAGGAGCCACATAAGAGCCTGGAGAAAGCAAGCCGGGTCGCGCTGTAGCGGTGACGATTGCCAAAGGTTGGCGGGCTTGTTTGGTCATCATAGTCCATACCTTCGCGTCCTATCCAGAACGAAGAACGCGCAGCGTTGGGCTGCGCGTTCGAGGGGAACAGCGTGGTTGCCGTGCATCGTCAGCTTGGTTTTGGTGGCGCGACCTTGCTTGTACTTCCCTTCCTGAATCCTCGATCCTCCGCCATGAACGCTTCGAGCATGTGCGGGATCAGGGTCGCCGCATCGACGGCCTCGCCATACGCCTGCGCGTGCAGCACGGCGTAGCGGTCGAGTCGGCTTTCAGGCTGGCCGGGCAGGCAAAGGTCAGTTTCGTGGATTCCGTTTTCGGTAGCGGCCCGAGCCGCAGCTTGCGCGTCGTCATCGTGAAGTCCCCTTGTTGAAGAAGCGGGCGTGAAAGGCATCCTTGTTTTTCTCGAAGATCTCGTAGATCCCCACTTGGTAGATATCGCCGCTTGAAACAAAGCGCGAACTCCGCTCTGCCTGTGAAACTTGAGCATGCACGGGCGCCATGATTTGCCAACCCAATACGCCAGTGATCAAAAACCAAGTCCACTTCCTTATTATTCAGGGTCGATCCAGCGCGGCCCGCGACACGGCGTTACTCCTTAAAAGGGTGACGTTGAATACCAGCAATTTCGGGACGAATGGCATATAGGTCTCCAGCGTCCGGATATTCGGCCAGTTCCGATGGCGTCATGGCAAAGCGCGCCGTGGTGACGTATAGCGTGCCCAGGTCTTCCCCGCCGAAGCAGCAACTGGTGGGGCGTGGCACAGGCATGACGATGCGATCGCTCATGCGTCCGCTGCTGTCATAGCGCAGTAGGCATCCACCGTTGAACTGGCAGACCCACACGCCCCCGGCTTGATCCAAAGCAATGCCATCGGGACGCCCCAACTCGGCGGGAGTTTCGGCAAACAGCGTCACGGCCCCCAGTGTGCCTTCCGCTGAATAGCTCGCCCGAAAGATCGAGCGTGCTACGGAATCGACAAAGAACAGCGTGTGCCCATCTTCTGACCAAGCCAAGCCATTGGGCAATGCCATGTCCCGGTAAATCACCTGGGCGTCCAACTTACAGTCGTAGCGGTAGAGCGCGCCGGTGTTGCGACTCGGCCCCTCGTCCATGAGGCCGGTGACAAAGCGCCCCTGCGGGTCGCAGGCGCCATCGTTGAACCGATAGCTCGCCCCGTCGTGGACAGCAGCGGAGTGCTTGCAGACCAAACCGCTGCCGACATCGAGAAGGGCAACGCTGGCATCTTCGGTGAAGATCAGATTACTTCTGTCGGTCAACGCCAGGGCGCCAATGCGAGCCCTCGATTGATAGAGGGTTTCCAACCGTCCCTGCCGGGTCAGGGCATTGATCCTGCCTGCGGAGATATCGACGAAGTACAAAAGATCGTTGCGCTCATCCCAGACCGGGCTCTCACCAAGATCTGCGCAAGCGTGAGCGACCTTGTGCAACCGATGATGGTCACGCATCGTCAAATTCCTTGATGCGATGCCAGTGGCGGGCGACTTCTTCCACACTCGCACACGCGATCCGTGCCAAGTCCGTAGGGTAGGCGACGCCGGGATTCTCGCAAAAGCGGGTGGCAGTGAACTGGCCGTTGCTGGCGCGCAGGATGACGCCCGTGTCTTGGCACCAAGAACTGGCCAGATATAGCACTCCGGGAGCGACCCACTCGGGCTTGAGGTTTTCAGGTGGCTGCGTTATCCCCCACATGCGGGTCTTGGCAACGGGGGAGATTGCGTTGACAAGGATGCCATGCTCAGCGCCCTCCATGCTCAAGGCATTCATGATGCCCACTTGGGCCATTTTTCCGGCGGCATAAGCGACCAGGCCCGGCTGCGCGTACCGTTGGTACATGGCGCGGTCGGATGTGGTCAACACGATCCGCGCTGACGAGGAGCGTTGCAGGTGTTTCCAGGCATGTTTGCTCAACCAGATCGGCGCACGCACGTTTATACCGAGGACGCGCTCAAGGAAATCTTCTTGTTGCTCGTCGACGGGCTGGTAATCGACCCAGCCGGCGTTGTGAATCAGGATATCCAGCGCACCGAATTGCTCGATTGCCAACTCCACGAGTTGTTTGCAGTCGGCCTCCTGATCCAGGCGTCCGCTGTGCGCAATCAATTGCCCGTCGTCGGCCTGCAAGGCGCGCGCTGCCTCGGTTATCATGCCTTGATCGGCGCCCTCACCGGCCCGGCCAGTACCCAAGTCGCTGATGACGACTCGTGCGCCGCGGTCGAGCAATGCCTTGGCATAGGCTCGCCCAAGCCCCTGACCGGCACCCGTGACGATGGCAACCTTGTCTTTGAAAAGCATCTCCACAGGCTGATATTTCATCGTGAACCTCCGTAAATGCCACGATGATGGGACGGCCAAGCGGGACTGTAAAATATATTGTTTGTACTAAAACAATATCTACCAAGTCTTAATCGAGGGTGGCAATGCCATTGCACCTCGCACCTCGTCAATCAACCTGTCGCGGATCGTGGAAGACGTGTGCTCCTTCCATACCATCAGCAGATCCACATGCCGCAGCGTATCCGGCGCCTTGACCTGTATTGGCCGAAACACCACGTTCTCGCGCCTCTCCTGCGCCAACGAGGCCGGCAGCAGCGCAACGCCGAAGCCAGCGGCTACCAACGCCACCAGCGTCTGCAACTGCCGAGCCTGTTGGGCAATGCGCGGCATAAAGCCTGCTGCCTCACAAAGCTGGACGAGCTGGTCATGAAAACCTTGACCCAGATGCCGGGGCGAGGACACAAAGGCGTCATCCTGAAGGGCGGCCAGCGAGATGGTTTTGCGATGTGCAAGACGGTGCGTAGTAGGCAACGCGACCATGATCGGTTCTCGCAGAATGGATTCGAAGCGCAAGCCTGGCGCCGTCCTGCCCGGTGGCCTCATGAAGCCGAGGTCGGCGCGGCCATGTTCCAGCGCTTCAACCTGTTCCCGTGTCGTGGCTTCCTGCATCGTGAAGGAGACAGCAGGAAACGCCGAGCGGAAGCGACTTAGCGCGCACAGCAATGCGCCATAGGGAGCGATGTTGATGAAGGTCAGGGTGAGATGACCTTCGACGCCCTGTGCCACGCGCCGGGTCTTTTCGACGCTCTCATCAAGAAGCCCCAGTACCTTTTTGGCCGACTCCAGGAAGGCCGCTCCGGCAGGCGTGAGCGACACGCTGCGATTGGTGCGCTCGAACAGGGGAGCGCCGATCTCCTGCTCCAGCCTGCGAATGGCCTGACTCAACGGTGGCTGCGCCATGTGGAGCCGTTCCGCAGCGCGATTGAAGTGCAGTTCCTCTGCGACGGCGATGAACTGGTGAAGCAATCGAGTTTCAATCATAAGGATTCAATGCATATCAATGCACATATTTTAATACCAATAAAATATCATTTATAAGTAAGTTGTCGTGGAGCCGTTTTCACTTTTATCACCCAATAGAGTTGATGCTTGCCAATAGGCATCCTCATCGCGGCCCTTCGGATACGGAAGCTGGTGCAGATGCTGGGGGCGCTGCGGAACTGCTGATTTGCACGACAATCATCCCAAGCAGGATCAAGGCAACACCCGCGAAACGACCCAACCCAATCGGCTTGGGCGCCAGCCCCATCAAGCCGTAATGGTCGATCAGCAGCGAAGCCAGCATCTGGCCCGCAATGACGCTGACGATGAAGCTGGCTGCGCCCAGCTTGGGCGTCAATACGAGCGCAGCGGTGATATAGGCCACGCCAGCCACGCCGCCCAGCCACCACCATGTCGGCCCCTGTGCCGCAGCACCCAAAGCCGGTGCCGGAACGCGCATCAGCAGCATCAAGGGCACGACGACCAGCACGCTGACCGTCAGCGAAGACAGGGTCGCCCACAACGGATGCCCCAGAGCACGCCCCAATGCGGCGTTGCTTCCGGCCTGGAATGGCACGGCAGCACCCGCCACCACGGCAATCACCATCGGAAGCAGGCTGGAGAGAGAAGTTGGCCAATGCATACGGAAGACCTCCACAGATGAAAGAAAGAACGCTTCGTATGTTTATGTATTCATGCTAAGAATGGAAATTCTTATACAGCACATGCACTATTCGTCTTATGGATGATCTCCGCCGCATTGACCTCAACCTGCTGCTGACGCTTCATGCGCTACTGGCGGAAAAACACGTAACCCGCGCTGCATTGCGTTTGCACAAGAGCCAGCCGGCCGTCAGCCATGCACTGGCGCAGTTGCGTGACGTCTTCAAAGATCCGTTGCTGACGCGGCGTGGTGGCGGCATGGTCTTGACGCCGCGCGCGCAGGAATTGCTGCAACCTCTGGAAGCTGCCTTGGGGCAGCTGAACGCACTTCTGCATGAGGGCGAATTCGACCCCTCGCAGGCTGCGCGCCGCTTTCGCGTCGCCTTGTCCGACTACGCAGCACATCTACTCCTGCCAGCGCTGGTGAGGCGGCTGCGCACGCAGGCTCCCCGAATTGATCTGGCGATCAGTCAAGCCAGCCGCGAAGCCATGCTCGCACAGCTTGCTGACGGCGAAATCGACCTGGCGCTTGGTGTCTTCCCGCAAGCCCCCCAGGAAATCGTGTGCGAACCACTATTCGAGGAACACTTCATCAGTGTTGGCGATAGGCAATCGCTACCGCCGCGTGGTGAACTGCCACTACAAGAATGGCTGTCACGCCCGCATGTGCTGGTTGCTGTGAGGCCGGATACTGAAGACGAAATCGACGCATCTCTGAAAGCCAAGGGGATGCGCCGTCATGTGGCCCTGGTACTGCCTCATTGGAGTGCTTCGACAAAAGTCCTTGCTGGTACAGACTTGATCTTGACCGTTGCAAGCCGGACGCTGGAAAACGTCCCTAGGAGCAAAGGTTTGAAGCTGTTCAGACCACCGCTTGATCTGCCCCGTTTCGCATTTCAACAGGCATGGCATATGAGGCGGCACAACGATCCAGCACATTGTTGGCTCCGAGGTGTTGTTCTGGATTGCAGCCAGCCCACTTGCAGCGTTTGAAGTTAAAGAAGATTGATCAAATTGCTGGCCCCCGCTGTCGTCCAATCTCCGCCGACACGCCACCGTCGCCCATCGTTGCGGCAAGCTGCTGCCCCAGCCGCTGTTCGATCACTGGCTTCCACGACACCAGGCTGAATCCCATGCCGTCATTGAGCATCGCGAAGCGTCCGCTTCTACAGCTAAAACTTCGGCGCCGTCTCCGGCGGGGTATACGGTGTGTTCCCATCGCCAAGGAAGCGTCGGTTCGTGGCCTCGGGCACTCGGTTGCACAGCACATCGCCCATCGTTGGCCGCTCGGCTTTGCACTGCCGACGCAGTTCCTGCAAGCGTTCGGGATCGGCGGCCAGCTCTTCCACCGTTGGTACAGCAGCCTGCTGCGGGGCTTCGGATTGATCGCAGGCGATCAGTGTCGCGACCAGCAGGAACGGGGCGATCTGCTTCATAACTCGATTTCCTCCTGGGCATCAGGTTCAAGCGGCGGCGTGGGTCTGCCGCCATCGGGCGCCTCAATGGCCTGCACGCGCTCGATGAAGCGTGACAGCACCTCCGAGGACTCGCCTTCGAGTCGCAGCAGGTAGGTCGTCAGCAAGGGTGAGCGGCCCGCCAGCGGTCGGGCGACCACGCCGGGTTCGCGGCTGGCCGCGATGTGCGGTGCCTCCGCCAGCCCCAACGCGAAGCCGGCCGACACCAGCGCCGTCGTACAGATCGTCATGAAGACCCTTGATCTGCTGCGACAGAGGCACCTCGAACAGACGGATCTCGACCTCGGGCTCCTCCTGTCGGCACAGCGCCAGCAAGGTCGGCAGGCGCGATGGCGTTATGACATCATACAGCGCGATGCGCAGCTGGCCATGAAAGCCGTTGGTCGCTGCCTTTACGCTGTCACGGGCCTGCTGCAAGGCAGTAAAGATGCGCGGCACATGCTCAAGGAACAGCTTGCCCGCACGGGTCAACCGGGTACTGCGGCTAGTGCGGACGAACAACTGTTCACCCAGGTCTTCTTCCAGTTCCTTGATGGTGCGCGCCAGCGGCGACTGCTCGATGTGCAGCCGCTCGGCGACGACCACGAAGCAACGAAGATGCCTGAACTCGACAGCGTCCCCTCACTCGGGCAACTTACGCGGTAGCCAGAGCCAAGCCACCACCCCGGCCAGGAACGTCAGCAACCCGCCCACGCCCACGGCCCAATGCAGCCCCGACAGGAATGCCTCCTTGCCTTGCAACACGCCTTGCGCCGTAAGGCCCAGATGGCCTAGCGTTTCGTTCAACGTCCCGGCCACGCCCGGCCCGGACAGCCGAAAGACCAGCGCCGCCAGCGAACCCAGCAAGGTGATGCCCAGCGCATTGCCAATCTCATTGCTGGTCTCGGCAATCGAGCCGGCCGCCCCGGCGCGTTCGCTCGGCACCGCCGACACCGCAATCTCGGCTACTAGGCTGAAAGACAGCCCATAGCCGACACCCGCGATCACTGTGGAGGCGACGAACGCGAGCGCGCCGGCTTCGGTGGTGGTACACAACAGCAGGAACACGCCTGCGCTGATGAGCAAGTGCGTCGCTACCAGCGCCGCCTTGCGGCCAATGCGCTCGACGATGTGGTTGGTGCCCACGCAGGTGGCCATCAGCACCGCCGCGCCCGGCAAGGTCAGCAGCGCCGCCATGAAGACCTCGTGGCCCAGCACCGATTGCAGGTAGATGCCTGACAGATAGCTTGCCGCCGACCAGACAACCAGCGACAGCAAGCCGGTCAGGATGGCGATGGAGAAAACCCGATCTTTGAACAGTCCCAAGTCCAGCAAGGGATAGGCAAGCCGCGTCTGCCTGCGCAGAAAGAACGCCAGCGCCAGCAGGCCGATCATGCCCGCCAGGGCCTGCGGCAAGGCGATGCCCGTAGCCGCCGCGCTCTTGATGGCATAAGTGAACAATAGGATGCCGACAAAGGACAGCAACAGGCTCGGTATGTCGATGCTGCCGTAGCGCGTCACGCGCACTTCGCGCAGCAGGATCGGTGCGGCCAGCAAGAAGACCAGCACGACAGGCACGTTGATCAGGAACACCGTGCCCCAATCGAAGCGTTGCAGCAGCAATCCGCCAATGAGCGGCCCGATGGCAAAGCCCGCCGCGAACATTGCTGCAAAGATGCCGATGGCCCGCGCGCGCTGGCGCGGATCGGGGAACAGGGCACTGACGATGGCTAGCCCAGACGGCAGCAGCGTGGCACCGCCCAGCCCCATCAGTGCGCGACAGGCGATCAAATGCGCAGGCGTGGTCGCGTAAGCCGCGCCCAGCGAACCCAGGCCGAACACCAGGGCCCCCACCATCATCAACTTCAAGCGGCCATAGCGGTCGCCGATGTTGCCGAAGGTGATCAGCAGCGACCCGACGACGAAGCCGTAGATGTCGAGCATCCACAGTGCTTGATCGGCCGTGGGCGACAAAGCGGATGTCACGCGCGGCATGGCGAGGTACAGCACGGAGCCATCCATCGCCACCAACAGCACCAGGGCAAGAACGGTCAAAAGGCCAAGCCACGCCATGCGGTTGGCCGGGTATGAGGTGGAAGGCGTGTCGGTTTGCATGGTCATGGGCTCGCGGTCAGCCGCCGCCCGATTGCTCATCGGGCAGCGATTCAATATACTAAAGGTACATACTAATAGTAAGTTACCTTTGGTACATAACGATGTCAAGCCATTCGAGAAACCCTGCTGCTGCCGATTCACCACGCCGCCGCCTGTCGCGCGACGAGCGCCTGCGCCAACTGCTGGACGTGTCATGGCAACTAATCCGCGCCGAAGGTACGGACGCGCTGACCTTGGGACGGCTGGCCGAAGAGGCGCGCATTACCAAGCCGGTGGTCTATGACCACTTCGGCACGCGCAACGGATTGCTGGCGGTGCTGTATCAGGATTTCGACGTGCGCCAGACCGCGCTCATCGATGCGGCCATCGCAGCCAGCAAGCCCAGCCTGACCGACAAGGCCAGCGTCATCGCCGCCAGCTATATCGATTGTGTGCTGACCCAGGGGCGCGAGATTCCCGGCGTGCTGGCTGCGCTCGACGGCTCGCCGGAACTGGCAGCGGTCAAGCGCCAGTATCAGTACGCCTTTATCGAGAAGTGTCAGCGCGTCCTTGCTCCCTACGCTGGCCCGCAGGGCGTGCCGCTGGCCAGCCTGTGGGCGATGCTAGGCGCGGCCGATGCGCTGTCGCACGCCGCCGTTGCGGGAGACATCAACGAAACGCAGGCGCGGGACGAATTACGGGAAACCATTCTGGCGGTGGTCAAGCGAAGCAAATAAGAAAGTGACAGCTATCCAACGGAGGGCCGCGCTGTCGCCCAACCGCCCACGACACCCCGCCGCCGCGCACCGTTGCGGCGATCTGCAGCCCCAGTTGTGGTTCGATCACCGACTTCCACGGCACCAGGCTGAATCCCATGCCGACATCAAGCATCGCGTAGCGTCCGCTGGCAAGCATGACGTTGCGCCGGTAGATACCGCTCACGCGCTGTCCATTAGCCACGGGGCGATGCTCCAGCCCGGTTTCGGCGGCAATGTCCTTGGCAGCCTGCGCCAGCTCCCGATTGCGCAGCGTCATCAGCAGGTTGCGCGCCAGGATCACGCGCTGGCCCCTGCGCTCGGCCAGCCCCTGTTCGGCTAGGAAGTCGGCACGCTGCTGTAGGGCTTGCTTGGTGTCACTACCAAATCCCAGGTCGCCCAGTCCTCGTCCGCCGCCGATCAGTTGCTGGCCGAGCCAAGTCGCGCCGATCACCCGGGCCTGCCGCTCGATGGGCAGGTGCGATTTCAGCTCCACGGTTACGCCGTCCAGCCGTTGCGCATCGTACTGGCGGCCGCGCTCGGCCAGGTCGTCCGGCACCTTCCATAACCCTTCGGCCACGCGCTCCACGATGCCGGCCCGGCGCAGGGCTTCCAGCCGGCGAACGTGGGCCGCGACGACTTCCTGTGGGTCACGTCCGGCCTTGGACCGGCCTTGCTCGATCGCCAGGTGATGATCGGTGCGATACAGGCCATCGCTCGCCAGTGCGGCGATGTTCTTGTCGGCGGCCCGCATCTCGGCGGAGCCGCGCACCTCCACCACCGCGCCGGCTGGATAGTTCGCCAGCTCGTCGCGGCGTTCAAGGCGACGTAGTGGGCCTTGCCGTCCACGCCGTCGATGACCAGATAGCCGCGATCGGGCTCGTCGGCCACCGGCACGCCGTCGATGCGAACCTGACTGGCAACGATGCAAACGTGTTGCGGTGCAACTGCGCCCCCACGTTTGAGCAGCGGGAGACCAGCCGGCAGCCAGCGCCGCAGCGTCGGCCGGAAGCTGTGTCAAGACGATGCAGCCCACGGACAGCGGACGGGGCAGCGAGCCGGGCTTGTGGTCGAACGGTTCCACGCGATACCAACCGACCGCCACGCTGTCGGACGGGTTGTAGATCACACGCGGCGACGGTGTGCCGAAAGAGGCCCAGACCAATGCGGCAAAGCCGAAGACGGACAGGCCCGCCAGCACGAGGCGAGCGCGCAGGCGCGAGCCCTTTTTAACAACAAACGATTCAGGGAGCCGCTTTCAGCAACCCCAGCGATTCGAGCACATCATCTGCCTGCAGGTGCACATGCGGGCTGACCATCTTGCCGCCATGCTCCACCCAGCCCATGAAGTTCTCGCCGGCATCCCAGCCCAGCAGGCGCTGCACTTCCTCAGGCAGGGCCTTGAGGGTGTCGAAAGGTACTGACAGGTACTGATTCTCTTCCTGACGCACGCAACCCAGGTCGAGGCCCATGGTCAGGCCAGTACGAGGCTTGTCGCTGGAGTTGGTGCCACCGCCATGGTAGGTGGAGCCGATAAACAGCAACGCCGAACCCTGGGCCATTTCCGCATCCACGGTTTCTTCCGGCTGGGGGCAACGCTCGTCATCCCATTTGTGGCTGCCTGGAATCACCTTGGTGGCGCCGTTGGCTTCGGTGAATTCGGTCATCGCCAGCATGATCTGCAACCGCGCTTCACGACCATAATTAGGGTGACGCCAGAGGAAACTGGTGTCATCGCGGTGCAGCGGCTGTTTGCCTTGGCCTGGATGAATCTGAATGGCCTGGGTCATGCCGATCTGAATCTGCGGGGTTACCGTGGTGCGCTCCTGTCCAAACCAGACCGAAATCGGCTTTTGCAGGATCTGGCGCGCGGCGCCCAGGTACAGCGGCTGCATGACCACGTCCACCATGCGCTTGCAGCGCGCGAACAGTCGGCTGGCGCGGCGGGTGGAAGTGCCAACGAAGAAATTCTCGTGACCGAAGATCGAGGTATCCAGGGCCGCGTCGACTTCCTGCTTGAGTTCCTTGAACACCTCGGTGTCCAGAAAATCAGCGATGATTACACCACCGTCGCGCTCGATGATTTCCACCACCTGTTCAACGGAGGCGCTGCGCGGCAGCGTAACAAGGGAAGGCTTGGACATGGTCTGGTTCCTTGTATAAGAGGTCTGGTGAAAATATAGAGCTACCCCCCGGGGGCTCACAGGTGCGTGCCAGCCAAAAAAGCGGGGAGCAGCGGCCAGGGTCGGAAACTCCAGGTGACGCTGGTTTCGAACAGGCTGGAGCGATTGCTGTCGCCGCATATTCGCTTCGCGGCGTCGCCGGGCAGGGCCATGCTGTACAGCGCGCTGACTTCGCCGTGACCGCAGCCTTCGGCAGCTGCTACAGGATTGTCTGGCTTGCGAGCGAGCCGTTGAGGAACGGATTTGCGTAACCCCGGGTCAATGACGGACCTGGGAGCGGTATTGCGACGGCGTGCAACCGCTCCAGCGTTGGAACGCCCGGCGGAAGGCTGCCGGCTCGCTGAACCCCAAATCCTGGGCCACCCGCGTGATCGGCACCTGGCGCAACAGCAATTCCTGGGCGCGCTGGTACCGCGCCTCGCCCAGCAATTCATGAAAGCTGGTACCGGCGGCACGCAGGTGGCGCTGCAAGGTCTTGCTGGAGCAGGCCATGGAGGCCGCAATGTTGGTCAGCGAGGGCGAGGTGTCGAACCGCGCGCAGATGGCCGAGCGCACGTTGGCGAGAAAGTCCCGCGGGCTTTCCAGCCGCGACTGCAAGGTGGAACAGCGCGCCTTCATTTCCCGGTGGGAAACGGCATGGGCGCATGGCAGCGGATAGTCCAGCCAGCGTGCATCGAATGACAGGCTGTTGGGCTTTGAGGGATCGAACCGGACGGGGCAACTGAAATGCGCTTCATACGACCTGGCCACCGGCTGATCGATAGCGTTGAAGTTGACCCCCAACACCGGCAAGGGCCGATACAGCAAATCGGCGATGACACTCTGCAAGGCCGTCAGGCAAAACTCGATCGCCAGCCGGTGCAGCTTGTCCTCCATGGCGAAATTGGCGCTGACGGTCAACGACGCCACACCCTGCTCCTGCTCCAGGCCCAGGCTGAAACCAGTACCCAATGGCAGCGGGTAGTCAAAAAACAAGGCCAGCGCGGCGCGCAAATCGCTGCTCGAGAGCAAGGTGAATCCGAAGATGCCATAGGCGGCCAGGCGGCAGCGGCTGCCCAATTCCAGCCCCAGATGCCTGGCGCCGGTCAGGCGCAAGGCGTTGCGCAGGATCATCAACTCTTCGGCTGGAGTAATCAGCTTGTCGGGATCTTCCAGATCCTGAGGCAGGACCTCGGTACCCGCCAGCAGGCTGGCGGTGCCATGCCCCAACCCGCTGGTATAGGCGTCGACCAGTGCAATGAAGTGCAAGGTGGCCAGTCGGTCGATGTCATCACAAAGCGTCGGCATGGGTCACTCGTCCACTCGATGGGTTCGCCACAGAGCTTAAAGCCCTGCCGAGCCACCCCAACAGGTGAGCAATGACCTAAAAACGCAGGCGGGGTGGCCGCTTAGCCAGCACGGATCATGGTCAGCCACATCTGCAGCATGGTCGCCAGGGTTTCTTCCCACTGTTGCTCCAGGGCGCCGACTTGCTTGTTGTAGAACAGCAGACCTTCTATTTGCGACGCGATAAGCGTGGCGAAGATCTCCGAGCGCGGCACCGGCAACTGCGGGTTGACCTCGCGGATCAGGTTGGCCAGCGCCCGGCAGAATTCGCCGTAGATGGTCTTGAGATGGTCACCGATGGCTTTGTCATGTTCAGCCAAGGCCCAGCTCTGGAATGAAAACGATGCGATCCAGGGGTCGAGCGTCGCGGTCATGTCCTGGGAGATCACTTCGATCAACCGTTGCTCGGGCGTCATCGCCGTGTCTTCGGCAATCTCGACGAACTGGGTGACGAACACCTCGATCTTCGCCCGGATCATGGCCAGCAGCAGGTTTTCCGTGGTGCCACAGTAGTGCTGCAGGTTGCTCAGGCTGATGCCCATCTCGCCGGCCACGCGGCGCGCTGAAAATTGCGCGTAGCCATCGCGTACGAACAGCATGGCGGCCGTCTCGATAATCTCTTCGATGCGTTGGACACGTTTCTTTTCACGGGGGCTTGCTGTCCTCTCGAAAAGCAACTCGGCCCGTGAGGAACCACTAAACATCGCACAATGCTCCAAAGCGAGTATTTCCTGTTTGCAGCATGCCTGTGAGCTGCGCCACCACGCAATCCTGGTACGCCCACTGCGGCCCGACCTGCCGCAACTGCCACGGTATTGTCACGAAGATCCTTGACTTAGGTCGCATGACCGTATCTTATAGGTCGTGCGACCTTTAATCAAATCAAGGCGCCAAGCCACAAGAGCGAATCATCGCCATGCTTGCGCGGTACCCCCCCCCTGCTTTCGCCCCCCGGCCTGCCATAACCGAGTGAAACCGTATATTTCCAGCCTGGCGCTGGAGTTGCGTGTGGCAAGCCGATGAGGGCCGTGAGATGGTATCTGTAGACGCATCACCCATAACCGCGCAAGACAAGGTGTTCTCCACCGCCGAGTGGCAAGCGCTGCATGCTCGATATGCTGCCCCGGACGCCGTGCCTGAAACGCCCTTCACTCGCCTTTCCCTGGCCCAGTGGCTGGAAACCCTAACTAGCGCCTGCCAGCAGCATGCCGATCCGCTGCTGGCCCTGCGTGTTGGGCAGGGCATGCACCTGACGGCGTACGGCATGGTGGGGTTGGCCCTGCTGAGCAGCGCGACCCTGCGTGGCGCCCTGGAAGTGGCCAACCAGTTCGCAGTGCTGATGAACCTCAAGCACCGCCTGCACCTTGCGGTTGACGGTGAGTCAGCACACATTCTGCTGGCAGAGTCCTTTCCCCTGCTCGGGGCGGGCAGGCATTACTCGACGCTATTGGAGTCAGCCAAGATCCTGACGCTGCTGGGCGATATCCTGGGGCACGGCTTCAATGCCACCCAGGTCAACCTGAACCTGGCGGGCAGCGCCGATGACGCACAGGCCATTTCGCGCACCCTTGGAGCGCCCGCCTATCTCAACAGCAGCGAAAACCGTATTACCTTTCCCAGCGTGTTTGTCGATCAGCCGCTGCCGCAGTCCCATGCCATCACCCATCAGTCCTGCAAGGCGGTATGCCTGGACCAGATGAACGAACTCAGCCAGCGCTACGACCTGTGCTTCCAAGTACAGAAAATGCTGCTGGCCACCCCGGAGCGCATTCCAACGCTAACCGAAGTGGCCGCCCGCCTGCACCTGTCACCGCGCACCTTGCGCCGCAAGCTGGAGACCACTGACAGCTCCTACAACCAAATCCTGGAAGAGGTGCGAAAGAAGCTCGCGATCCGTTACCTGCTGGATACGCCGCTGACCACCGAGGCCATTTCGGAAAAGCTCAGCTACAGCGACGCGGCCAACTTTCGCCATGCATTCAAACGCTGGACCGGCACCGCACCGCGGGCATTCCGGGCGCAGTACCGTGACAGTGACTGGGTGATGCCGGCGTTGCACACGTTGCCAGGAGCGGCGGATACGACCCGTTTTGCGAGCCCGTCGCAAGCCTGAGGTTCCTTCAACAAAAAAGGCGTCCCAAGAGGATAATGCCAGTCAGTTAAGAAAATGTTCGGCTTTCTAATTTCAGAGAGGCTGATGGCCTATCGCGGGACAAGCCCGCTCGCCACCAGGCATATATCTTCGCTACAGCGCATACTGGTGGCGAGCGGGCTTGTCCCGCGATAGGCCATCAGCTTCTCTGAAGAAATTCGAGCCGAAGGCTGAGCGCCGGCATTTGAATCGACGACTTCCCTTAACTGACTGGCATTATCCCAAGAGGACGCCTTTTTCTTGCCCGTAGCCGTTGCCGCCAGCGGAGCCTGCGGCAGCGGCTACCGGTCACTTACAGCCCTACCGTGACCTTCTTCGCAGCCAACTGGGCCACATTGCGGTAGCCACCCCTCTCGCTCACCACCATTACCAGGCGCATGGCCAGGTAGTACGCCAGCACGCATGCCGCCAAGGTCGGCATGGTCGCCCCCACGTAGCGGAACGAGGCGCCAACCGCCAGGGTCAGCGGGTCAAATAGGGTGAGGTACACCGCAGCGCCAAACACAATGGTACCCATGGCCACCCAGTTCACTCCGCCCCAATACCAGTAGGCACCGCTGGAGTTCTTGACGAACAGGTGCGAAGGCACCACGGTCTGCCGGCGCAGCAACAGGTAATCCGTCAGCATCACCGCTGCCATCCCAGCGAAGATGGCGCTGTTGTAGGCCAACCAGTTCATCACATGGGCAATCAGCCATTGGGTATTGAAGGCCACCACCAAACCTGGCAACAGTAGCACCAGGATGATCATATCCCAGCGCATGCGGGCGAAGAAGCGGACCTGCTGCACCGAGACCCCGGCGAAGTAGAAGAAGCTGATCAGCGTACCCAGGTTGGCCAGCAGCAGCAGCGACACGATCACCGTGCCCAGGCCGTTGCCGGCGGTCTTGACCACCCACTCGGCAGGCTCGGTGGAACCGGTGGCCACGGCGGCCAGGGCGCCCACCGCCGTGGTAAACCCGGCACCGATCAATCCCGCTCCCAGCAACGACGGCGTGATGACGTGCTTGCGCCTGCGAATCAGCCGCGCAATGCCGCCGAAGAACGGCACGCTGGTCAAGGCGTTGGAGGCACCGAACTCCACGCCATAGGCCAGTTGCTGCAGGGGGTCATGGCTGTAGGCGAGCTTCGCATCGACATTGGTGTGCAGCAACGCACTCAGGCCGGTGTCGCGGGTGATCAGGTACAGCAATACACAGGCGATCACCAATACGGCGGGTGAGGTGTATCGGGTGAGCAGGGCTACCATGGCCGGGCCCTTGCGCAGCAGAATCCAAACCAGTGCCAGCATCAGCATAGAGACCAAGGCGACAAAGCCGTTGTCGATCTCGCCGCCGGGGTTGAACAGTATCTGCTGCAGGCGCCCGGCAGCCTGGCCGGTCATGGCAATCAGCACGAACGACCAGCCCAGGGTGGAGACCAAAATCAGCGCCAACAGCAACGCCGAGCCACGGGTACCCATGGAGCTTTTCGCCGCGTCGACCGGATCCACGCCATGGCGATAACAGATCATCCCGGCCGCCAGGTAGGTAGGCACCAGCCCGACGATCAGGCCGATCAGGTAACCGGCAATACCGATGGAGGTATTACCGATAAAGGCGATCGAGGCCCCGAACAGGTAGTTGAAGCTGGCCGCACCGATGGCCATGCAGGCGGCCAACAGCGATCCGAAATTACTGTAGAGCCGGTCAGTCCCCTGCACGGGCAACCGCCCGGCCAGGGACTCTCGCGACATTGCACTGCTCACATCCGCACCCGACTTGCTCATGGAATTCCCCTGCTGAAGCATTCACAACACAGGCTCGAATTATGCGGAGGCAGCTAGCGCCCAACAGGTGCGGCGCGGCCAAATTACCGGTGATCGCACACAAACGAAAAAGCCCCGGCAGCAAGCCGGGGCCTTCGTCCGAAACCAACCCTGTAACAGTGGCCGCCCTGTGGGAGCGGGTTCTACCCGCCAACACTACACCCGATGCGCCTGACGGACCGCGATGCTCTTTTTCGCGGGCAGAGTCCGCTCCCATAAAAAAGACAGTTGCTCCCACGCCAAGGCAGTTGCTGCCACGGGGCATTCCTACAGGCCGACCGTCACCTTCTTCGCCCTCCACTGGGCAAGGTTGCGATACCCCCCTTCTCGCTCGTCGCGATCACCAGGCGCATGGCCGCGTAATACGCCACGATGCACCCGGTGGCCACGGCCGCCGGCGCGCCCACGGCGGTAGTGAAGCCTACGCCCACGATTCCCGCGTCCAGGAGGCACGGGGTGATCAAGTGCTTGCACTTGCGGATCAGCCAGGCGATGCCACCGAAGAATGGGACGATGGTCAGAGCATTGGAGGCGCCGAACTCTACTCCATAGACCAGTTGCAACAACGGGTCGGTGGTGTAGGCCAGCTTCGCGTCGACATTGGGGTGCCATAGAGCCGAAAAGCTGGTTTCGCGGGTCACCAGGTAAAGCAGTACGGCTGCAATGATCAGCACCGCCGGCGAGGTGTAGCGCGTCAGCATCGCGACCATGGCCGGGCCCTTTCTGAGCAGGACATCGGTACCAGGGGTCATCATCAGGCCGATCATGTAGCCGGTGATACCGATGGCCTTATTGCCGATGAAACACGGTAGAGGGCAGGAATTCTGGAAAGTCGTTGTTATAAGCGCTGCGGCGTCCCGGCAGGTTGGGCCCTTTCGAGCCCGGTCATCCGCTTCCATCGGACACTTCGATAGGCGCCGGCCACCATCGGCAAACAGGTGTGCAGGGGACACTTTGCGGGATATTGCCCTCCCTCTGTCACCCTGTCGTCGAGTGGTCGCTCAGTCGAGGCGACGGAACACTTCGTACACGGCCGGCAGCTCGTCCGCCTCATGGCCGCGGGCGGCGGTGGTGGCCACATAGTCAGCGAACAGCTCCAGCAGGCGCGAATCAACCCCAGTGCTCCTGGCACGCTTGAGCAGGGATTGCACGCCCAGCATGTGCACGTGAATCGACGCTTCATTGCCCGAATAGTCCTGGGCGTCGATGGCCTCGATACTGCGTTTCCAGGTGCTTTCGATCACCGGTTTGAAGGCACTCAGGGCGATGCGGAAATCCTTGATGTCCACCTGCTCGGCCGCCAGCATCGACGCACTTTGCATCAGCGCGAAGGTATTGCCGTAGTACATCGTCAGCAGACTGCCGTCGAGCAGGTTGGCCGACGACGCCTTCGCTCCAACATAAGTCATGCGCCCGCCCAGCAGTGTCAGTGCTGCCTCATGACGCTCCCACACCGCCGCACTCCCGGACACCAGCAACATGCACTCAGGCCCGCCGACCTTGGTCGGGTAATCCATGATCGCTCCGTCCAGGTAGTCGACGCCAATCTCGGCGGCCCACTGGGCACCCTGCTCGGCCTCCTTGCCGTCGCCGGTGGTGAATTGCACCACGGTCTTGCCTTTGAGCAGGGCGCTGACACTGCCCTGGTGGAACAAGGCGTTACTGGTGGCGTAGTCGGCCAGGCAGACAATGATCAGTTCCGATGCGCTGATCGCCGCCTCGAAGCTTGGCGCGGCGATGGCGCCCAGGGCGGCCAGCGGCTCGGCCTTGGCTGGCGAACGGTTCCACACCGTGACCTGGTGACCTGCGTTGATAAACGGCGGCACCAGGGCTGCCCCCATTTGGCCCAGACCGATGAACGTTACCTTTGAACCCTTCATGCCCATTCCTCTTTGCTGGAAAAGATGCGCGGCGTCCACCGCACGGCACGAAGACTGTAGGCATCCCACACCCGGCAAAAAAGGTGAGCGGCGGCCAAGAAAGTCGGCCATTCAGGACAGCGGCCCGGATCTACCCGCCGTGGCCGCATTGCCGCCGAAACTTGGCCCCTGCTCACCTGTTGGGGGCCGCCACCCCAGCCCTACCATGAGGCCAACAGCAATAACCAGGCGGGCCCCGGCCCGTATCTCCATCCCTTGGAAGAGAGAGAGCGAACCATGAGCATTATCCTGGCAGAACACACCATGCTGAACGACCCCGCCCACGTGCGGCTGCCCTTTGATCCTAAATACAATCACGGCTCGGCCTTCATCAACGGCACCTACGTGGACCTGGACAACGCGGCCATTCCCATGGCTGACCTGGGCTTCACCCAGGCCGACGCCTGCTACGACGTGGTCAGCGTCAGCAAGGGCTACCTGTTTCGCCTGGAAGACCACCTGGAGCGCTTCGAAAGCGCCTGCGCCAAGTTTCAGCTGACCAACCCCTACACCAAGGCGCAGACCACCGAGATCCTCACCAACCTGATCAAGCAGGCCGGTGCCAAGGAAGCCTATGTGTGGTGGGCAGTGACCCGTGGCTTCATGCCCGACGGCGGCGAGCGCATCAACCCCAAGGCTTACGAAAACCGCTTCTACGCGTTCGTGGTGCCCTACGTGTTCATCGCCAATGACGAGCAGCGCGCCCGCGGCATTGACCTGATGGTCAGTAAGCAATTTATCCGCATCCCGCCCAAGGCCGTTGATCCCACCGCCAAGAACTTCCACTGGATGGATCTCAAGCTGGCCCTCTTCGAAGCAAAGGCCGCCGACAAGGAATGGTCGGTGCTGTGTGACGCCGACGGCTACCTGACCGAGGCCCCGGGCTCGAATATTTTCCTGATCAAGGACGGTGCACTGTACACCCCTGATTCCGGTTGCCTGGAAGGTATCACCCGCAAAACCACCCTGGAACTGGCCGCCCAGCTTGGCCTGCCGTTGCACGTGGAGCGCGTGCACGTGGAGCAACTGCTCAACGCCGACGAGGCGTTCCTGACCTCCACCGCTGGCGGCATCATGCCGGTCAACAGCGTGGATGACCGCGTGCTGGGCGGCAAGCCCGGCCCGGGTGCGCTGACCACCCAGCTGCACAACCAGTACTGGACCCAGCGCTGGGATGGCTGGCTCGGCACCGCCGTCGACTACAGCTCACCGGCTAGCGTTTAAACAGCCAACTGGGGGCTGACGCGGCTAGCCCCCTCCTCCTGCGTCTCTCTGCCCCGGAAGGTATTTTATGGCCAGCGCATTCAAGAAAATTACCCTCGACACCCCGAAAGAAGAAGTTCTGAAAATCCTCAAAGAGGATGCCGGGGTCATCATCAAAGGCATGCTCACCGCCGACCAGGTGGCGCGTTTCAATACAGAAATACAACCTGAGCTGGACAAGATTCCCGCGGGCTCGTCCAAGAGCAACGAAGGCGCCCAGGATTTTCATGGGGCCAATACCAAGCGCCTGACCAACCTGGTGACCCACAGCAAGACCTTCCGCGAAGAAATCATCGACCACGACAAGGTCCACCAACTGGCCCACGCCATTCTCAGCCCCTGGTGCGACACCTACTGGATGGGCACCGCTCAGGTCATCGAGATCGGCCCGGGCAACAAGGCCCAACCGCTGC
>NZ_JAAMQM010000014.1 GCF_013523055.1 Pseudomonas capeferrum
GAGAAACTCGTTCAACTTCAACCACTTGACGCGCTGCGATCTCTCGTCAGCGGGAGGCGAATCATACAGCGTTGAAAACCGCTGTCAACCACCTTTTTCACCGCTGTCGATCTGTCGATCGAAGCCCCCGCTACTGCATCGCTGCGGGAGGCGAATAATACGCCATTCAAATCCTGTGTCAACTCCTGTACCAGAAATAATTACGCCCTCCTTATAAACGTGAGGCAACTAATCGAGAGAGCGTCGATCTGTAGAGAATATCTACCCCACAGCGGATCTGGTCATGAGTGAAACCTCCAACGAGAAGACCCCCGGCCTATCGGTCGACGAAGAACAGGAAGTCAATGAGAACCAGCCACCCCGCGCCGCCGTCCTTCACGAGACCATCCGCGCCCAAGGCGACCAGGAGCTGGAGCGCACCCTCGCTGCACTTTGGTGGTCGGCACTGGCCGCCGGCCTGACCATGGGGCTGTCATTGATGGCCGTAGGGCTGCTGTATGCGCGCCTTCCTGATGGCGAGAGCAGTCAGGTCATTGCCAGTCTTGGCTACAGCGCAGGCTTTCTCGCGGTGATCCTGGCGCGCCAGCAGCTGTTCACGGAGAACACCTTGACCGCTGTTCTCCCTATCATGACCACGCCGACGCTTTCCAACTTCGGCCGATTGTTGCGCTTGTGGTCCGTTGTACTGGCCGGCAACCTGGCAGGCACGCTGCTGGTGGCCTGGGTGATGCTGGAGCTGCCAATCTTCGACGCCAAGACCGATGTCGCTTTCCTCGAAGTGGGTCGCAAGGTCATGGAAAATGACATCAGTCAGATGTTCGCCAAAGGCATCGTTTCGGGTTGGATGATTGCAACGATGGTGTGGATGATCCCCTCGATGGAACATGCCAAGATGTGGATCATCCTGGTGATCACTTACCTGATGGCGCTGGGCGACTTCACTCACATCGTCGTCGGCTCGGTAGAGGTGTCTTACTTGGTATGGGCGGGCGACGAGACGTGGAGTACCTTCTGGCTCGACTTCGCCCTTCCCACGCTCGCCGGTAACATCATTGGCGGAAGTTTCATCTTTGCCTTGATCAGCCATGCGCAGGTGCGCAGTGACAGCGGCAAGTCACCTTCGAAGCTGCTCGAAGATGAAGACAAGGAGTCGCCCCAAACGCACAAGCGCGAGCAATAATGGTGCGCATCTATATAGAAGCGCAGCATTGAGCCCCCCCTTCCGGCCAGAGCCATCGAACTGCGGCAACAAACGTGCTCGACGACTGGCACTGATCCATGTCACGGCGGCCTCGCTCTCGACCGCCTAAGCTGGTCCTTGTATCAGCATGGACTACGCCGCGCGACGATCTCTGGCAGATCCGCGCGGCGCGGGTAGACCCGTAGCGGTTGAAGGACATGCCGCAGCTCGCTTTGAATGCATCACGCCGGATGCCGGAAAAAGGAGTACGCACGCAGGAAGGCTACAGCTGCCTCTGTCGGGCAACGCGCCATGACAGCCTATTGCAGGTCGCGAGCCCCTCGCCAGGGTTTTCTCCAGCCGCCATCATGGCCGCTAGACTGAAGTACCCACCCTGTCCTTTTTGCCGAAGCATGGGAGTCTCATGAGCCATAGAGTCAGCGCCGACATTGCCACCATTGGCCGCATCAACGCCGTTCCGGCCATCCTCCAGGTCATCTGCGAGACCACGGGATTGCGCTTTGCCGCCGTGGCGCGGGTCAATGAAAGCAGCTGGACCGCGTGCGCCGTGCTCGACACCCTCGGCTTTGGCCTGGAGGTGGGCGGCGAACTGGACGTGAATACTACCCTTTGCCATGACATCCGGACCTCGCACAAGACCATCGTGATCGACAAGGCCAGTGAAGACGAGCAGTACTGTCACCATCACAGCCCACGCATATACAAGTTCGAAAGCTATATCTCGGTGCCGGTGTTTCGCACCAATGGCAGCTTTTTCGGCACCATCAGCGCGTTGGACTCACGCCCCGCGTCGCTCAAGGGCAGTGCGATCCAGCCGATGATGGAGTCCTTCGCCCGCCTGCTGGCGATTCAGATCGAAAGCGAAGAAAATGCCCAGAAGACCGAGCAGGCTCTGCAGAAAGAGCGCGCCATGGCAGAAGTGCGCGAACAGTTCATTGCCGTACTGGGTCATGACTTGCGCAACCCGCTCTTTGCCATCACCGCCGGAGCGGAACTGCTGGTCCAGCGTCTGCAGGACGACAAGAGTCGCGCGATCGCGCGCCATATCCACACCTGTGGTCGACGTGCCTCGCAGCTGGTCCGTGACGTACTGGACTTTGCTCGTGGCCGGCTTGGCGCCGGCATCCCCGTCAGCCTACAGCCTTGCTCTGACCTGCACGAAGCCCTCGGGCACGTAGCCTCGGAGCTGCAGCGTGTTCATCCGCATCGACAGATTTGCCTTCATATCGGCAATATCGCGGGAGTCCGCTGCGACCGCGAGCGCATCACCCAGCTAGCCTCCAACCTGATCGCCAATGCCCTGACCCATGGCGCGACGAATGAACCGGTTACTGTCAGCGCGGACATTCACGACGACGTGTTCATCCTAGGCGTGCACAACCTTGGCGATGCCATCGATCCACATACCATGGCTCAGCTGTTCTTGCCCTTTTCCCGCCCACTGGATAGCAAGCCTCAGCAAGGACTGGGCTTGGGATTGTATATCGCCAATCAGATCGCCCTAGCCCATGGCGGACACATGGAAGTCATGTCTACCCTAGAGGCCGGCACGCTCTTCAGCTTTCGCCTGCCGCTGCGCCAGCGCGCAAGCCATGCGGCACCGGGCGACTAAGGAGTTGACTCATCGCGGTCTTCGTGGACCTGCACACTGGCCGTCATGCCCGCGCTCAGGTTCATGCCTACAGGGATTTCATCGAGATGGATACGCACCGGGATCCGCTGGGCCAGGCGTACCCAGTTGAAGGTCGGCTCCACCTCGGCCAGCAATTGCCCATCAGGCGTAGTGTTGCTATCGGTGATACCACGACTGATGCTCTGTACATGACCTTGCAATGGCTCTCCAGCGCTCATCAGCCACACCTTGACCGAGTCGCCGGCATGAATGCGCGGCAGCTTGGTTTCCTCGAAGTAGGCTTGCACATAGAAAGTGGAATCGTCCACCAGAGCCATCACGGCCTCCCCGGCATTGGCGTAGTTACCCTCGGCCAGGCGAAGGTTGGTGATGTGGCCATCGCGAGGCGCACGCACTTCGCTACGTGCCAGGTTGATCCTGGCCACCTGGACATCGGCCTGGGCTTCATGTAACTCCCCTCGAGCGATGGCGGCGTTGATCAGTGAGTTCTCGCGCAGCTCGGCACTGATCGCCTCCGGCCCAAGCGCCACGCGCCGCGCCGCTTCATGCTCGCGCAAACGCACCTGCTGGGCGCGGGTTTCAGCTATCGCGTTGGCCTTGTCCAGCGCAGCCTGGAAGCGATCCTTGTCGATGGACATCAGCAAGTCGCCAGCCTTGACCCGCTGATTGTCATGAACCTTGAGCTCGCGTACCCAGCCGGACACGTCCGGGGCGATGACGACCACATCCGCGCGGATCCGCGCATCTCGGGTCCATGGCGTCAGCATGTAGTACTGCCAAAGACGGTATCCAGCAAAGATCGCCACGGCTACCACGCACAACGTGACTGCAATACGTACGGCTGCACGCATGGTCATACTCCTTACAAAGCCCCCAGCAGGTGCACTACCACGCAGAGGATACATACGAATAAAGCCACGTCGAACAAGGCTTCATGCCATATCCAGCGACCTAACGGAGTGGCTTGCACCAGCAACCGCACCAGGCCCGTGAGCAACAGCGCCATCAATACATAGATCAGAAAGGGACTTAACAGCACCCCGCCCATTGCCCATTCACGCAGTCCCATTGATTTCCTCCTGCCAGCGACACCATTTGCGCCAGCTCTTCTGCAACTGCAACACCGCACCCTCGGCCAAACGCAGTGAATCATTCGAGGGTTCGTTACGCAGGGCCTGGAGGAATTGGGTGCTCGCCACATCCAGGCGGTCGCCGCGTCCAGGCCCCGGCCCTTGCGCAAGCACGGTCTCGAGCTGCCGCAGATATTCACGCTCGGCGCCAGCGAGCGGTCGACGGGCCAAGGCCAGGCACATGCGCAGGTGAACCAGTTCATCGCCAATGTCCAAGCCAAGCAACCCATCGTCCCAGCGTTCACGCTGCGCTGGCGGTAACTGGGCAGCATGTCGCGCAAGCTGTATAAGGCGGTCGGCCATGCGTCCACCGAACCAGCTATCGGCTCCGCGAAGGTCGCGCCTGGTCAGACGCACCAGATCATCCTGTGTCGCGGCACGCAGGCGCCCGCCAAGCCAACCTCGGTGGCCGAAGACCAGCAGCTTGAACGCCATCACCGCCGCCCCTACGCCCACCAGCATGGCCAAGGCGCTGTTGAGCATGTTCGCTACATCGAAGCGCATGGCATTGAGTGGTGCCACCAGAACGATGAAATGCAGACAGTAGGAGGTCGCCGTGGCACCGATGCGTGGATGCGCCATGCCCAGCGCGCCGAAAAACAAGGGCACCCCCATCGCCAGGCAGAGCATGGCGAAACTGTTCCACTGCGGCAAAAGGAGCTGCCCGACCAGAAACGCTGTCGGCACGGCCAGCAGGATGCCGCGCAAGAAGCTCAGGCCGATTTGCGCCCCGTTCTCGCGGCTGGCAAAAAGGCTGCAGACCACGCAGGTCAGCACCAGCCCCCCAAGCGCGGAGGGCCAGGCAGTGGCCAGCCAGAAACCGCTCATGACCAGAAAAGCCAGGGCACTGCGCGAGCCGAACAGCAGGGCGAGCTGCACATCGCGGTGCACCGCCAAGCCCTGAGGGACGTCCTTGGGGGGCGTACCTGTTCCAACATTCTTCAACGCCTGAGTAACAGCCATTGCCATGTCCAGTAGCAAGGCCAGACGCGCCAGGCAGAAATGCTCTTCGGAGCTGAGCTCTTGGTCGTGCGCGGCATCCCAGATGCGTTGGCGCAGCAAGACCAGATTCGGCTCATCAGGCTGTGCCAGTTGCGCGCGCACCTCATCGAGCCAGGGCGCCAGTTGCCTGGCCTGGTCTACATCGAGTTGGCGCCACTGGCGCCCCACTGATCGAGAAATCCGCAACAGCACCATGAGCTTCTGGCTCAAGCCACGTATGGCGCGAGCGCGCTGGCGGCCACGCCTGCCTTCGAACCAGGCATGCTCACGCTGGGTATCTATGGCCACGATGCGCCCGAGGATTTCCAGCAGCCCCTGACGCTCCCCCTCCTCCCCACCGAGCATGGCGCTGGCTGCCTGCAACCCGTGCTGCCAAGCCTGGCGCGCTTGCTCTCCCAGCTGTTGCTCGACCCGCATCGGCCAGAGCAACGCGCTGCTGGCGGTCGCACAGACGATACCCAAGGAAATCTCCGTGCAGCGGGCAATGGCTTGGTCGAACACTTGCAACGGCTGGCCGATGGCCGGTAGCGCGATGATCGCCGCGGTGTAGCCCGCCAATACGAAAGCGTAGGCCCAGGCGCTGCGCAGTTGGGTCGAAGCCGCCGTGCACAACGCCAGCCACAGCGCCAGCGAGAGCAGGAACAACCACGGAGCCTGGGCAAACAGAGCAATGAATACAACCGCCATCAAGGTACCCACCAGGGTACCTGCCAGGCGGGCCAGCCCTTTCTGAAGGACCATGCCGGACAAGGGTTGCGCGACGATGAACGCGGTCATCAAGGCCCATGCAGGTTGCTCGAGTCCCCAGCGCAACGCCAACCACAACGCCAGCCCTGCGCCGAGCAAGGTCTTGATGGCGAATTTGAGGGCAAGGCTGCCGGGCGCGAACAGGGCCTGGAAAGTGATAGGCACGAATCGGACCTTACGGAGGGTGATGATGGAACGATAGACAACACCGGAGAGGATAAAGCGTAAAGGATTAATTAGCTAGCTAATCATCTATTCAGGAATGGACACTTTTCTTGCAAAAGGCCCGAGCACCGCGGCGCGCACAAAAAAAAACGGGCGACCGAAGTCGCCCTAAATGCCTTGCGTGCCCTTGCAATCCAAAAGGATCAGCGCTGTTTGCGCTTGCTTGAATCCCTCCAGATGAAAAATCCGAGGCCGGCAAAGAAGGCAAACATCAATCCGACTGTCATCACACCCGCGATAACCACGTTGTCGAAAAACATGCTGGCCCCCGATTCATCTGCCGTTGTCCGATGGATGCAAGGTAACGAAGATGGGGAACGAGGAAATTGATCGAAATCAATGTTGTCGGAAGCCGCCCCCCGTTGGAAGGAGACTGGTTGACCTGCGTCAAGGATCAACGCTTCTTGGGCTTGCCTTTGGACTTCTTCTTCGGCTTGCCCAACGGCATCGCCTGCTCGAAAGCCTGGCGCATTTCATTCAGGCGCTTGTCGTTGAGGTCATGGACACGCTTGGCGCGTTCGGCGCCGAAGTCGATCAGTTTGTCTTGGCTCATGGAATGGCTCGAGGACTGGCAGTAAGGCTCTCATAATGACGGCAGGCACAACGCCTGACCAGTCCCGGTTCAGACCTCGATGTCTACCAGCAAGCCCTGGCGCGGGTGCTCTCCGATCAACGGCGCCACTGGCACGGTATTGTCCGCGTTGAGCTCGTCTCCGGGCAGGGCACTGTAACGCTCCTCCTGCTCCTGCTGGCGTCTCTGCTGCTGACGGCGCTGCTCACCACTCAGCAACAATGCCTGCTCCTGAGGGTCGCGCTGATGCTTGAGGTCGATGCTACCCTCGCTCGACGCAGGCTGCGCCGGTACTACCGGGGGAACGGGTGGCGTCTGCTTGACCGGATCGTGTTGCGTGGTCACCGGCGCGGCACTGAGTGGAATGATGGGCGGCAGCATGGATATCTCTCCTGTAGCCAGGGTATCGGCCTGTTCTCGATACCCTTGAGCCTGGCTACTCAAATCGGGCGAGAGTTTATCCTGGCACGGCTACCGTCTGGACATCGATCATTCGACTTCGTCACCGCTCGAGTCTTCCGCGGTCGGGCCCGCCTCGCTCCAAGGACGCTTGTAGACCGCTTGCCAGACCACATCCAGATGATCACGCAAAACCTGAGGAGCATTTTTCAACGAGGCGCTGTCTTCACGTCGGCCACCGATAGGCTCTTCGCCGGCTGGAGTGATCAGCGATTCACCCGAGACCGTATAGATGGCCTGGCCCTCGCGCATTTCGATGGCGATGTCGTGGGAGTCAATGCCACCGCCGCAGAAAGCATGGCTAGCGACGGTCATCTCCGCCACGCCATCCTGGTCCAGATCGGTGACATCGCTGACGTCGCCATAGAAGTCGACATCCAGGTCCAGGCCAGGGCACGTGGTCTCCTGCTCGATCTGCCAGCGTGGGGCGAACGCCGCCTTGTCGTCGTTGCGGGCATACAAGGCAGCCTTGAGCTCCACCTTGTCCACTTCCTGCTCGGTTTCCGCATCGGTGGCCTGCCCGTCGACGCGACTGAGCACCAGAAGGCCCTCGCCGTCCCGGTCGCGAAAATGCACGCTCTTGAGCGGCGTCCTCACACCGAGTACCTCGAGCTGCTCCACGGGGATCGGCGACAGTATCTCGAAAGCCTTGCGCTCACAGGCGGCAAGCAAGACGCTGCCCGTTACCAGAACGACGCTCAACCAGTGGTGCTTTGCAGGCATGTCGGATCGAACCCCTCGTTGGCAATGCGGAATTCGTCGATGAAGTGGCTAGACTCTTTGGTCTGCACGGCCTATCCGTTAAGATAGTCCGCTTTTTCATCGCGGGAGTCAGGCAGTATGGCGCAGCAGTATCAACCGGGGCAACGCTGGATCAGCGACAGCGAAGCCGAGCTCGGCCTGGGCACCGTCCTGGCACAAGACGGCCGTTTGCTCACCGTGCTCTACCCGGCAACCGGCGAGACCCGTCAGTATTCCTTGCGCAACGCGCCTCTGACTCGCGTGCGCTTCTCGCCAGGCGATCAGATCACCCATTTCGAAGGCTGGAAATTGACCGTGCGCGAGGTCGAGGACCACGAAGGCCTGCTGGTCTACCATGGCCTCGACGCGCAGAGCCAGCCCCGCACCCTGCCCGAAACCCAACTGTCCAACTTCATCCAGTTCCGCCTGGCCAGCGATCGACTGTTCGCCGGGCAGATCGACCCGCTGTCCTGGTTCTCCCTGCGCTACAACACCCTCGAGCACACCAGCAAGCAGATGCAGTCCGCGCTCTGGGGCCTGGGGGGTTGCCGCGCCCAGCCCATTGCCCACCAATTGCACATCGCCCGGGAAGTGGCCGACCGAATCGCGCCCCGAGTCCTGTTGGCGGACGAAGTGGGTCTGGGCAAGACCATCGAGGCCGGCCTGATCATCCACCGACAACTGCTCTGTGGACGCGCCAATCGCGTGTTGATCCTGGTACCGGAAAACCTCCAGCACCAGTGGCTGGTGGAAATGCGTCGCCGCTTCAACCTGGAAGTCGCCCTGTTCGATGCCGAGCGCTTCATCGAGAGCGACGCCAGCAATCCCTTCGAGGATGCCCAGCTGGCGCTGGTCGCGCTTGAATGGCTGACCGAGGATGAAAAGGCACAGGATGCACTGTTTGCCGCCGGCTGGGACTTGATGGTGGTCGACGAAGCCCATCACCTGGTCTGGCACGAGGAACGCGCAAGCCCCGAATACGCCTTGATCGAGCAGCTCTCCCAAGTGATCCCTGGCGTGCTGCTGCTTACCGCCACGCCCGAGCAGCTGGGGCAGGACAGCCACTTCGCCCGCTTGCGCCTGCTCGACCCCAACCGCTTCCACGACCTGACCGCCTTCCGCGCCGAGAGCGAGCACTATCGCCCCGTCGCGGAAGCGGTACAGGAGCTGCTCGATGAAGGTCGCCTGTCGCCCGAGGCACGAACCACCATAGAAGGCTTCCTGGGTGCCGAAGGCGACGCCTTGCTGGCAGCCGTCAGCGATGGCGATAGCCAGGCCAGCGCACGCCTGATCCGGGAACTGCTCGACCGCCACGGTACCGGTCGCGTGCTGTTCCGTAATACCCGTGCCGCGGTCCGGGGTTTCCCGGAGCGTCACCTGCACCCCTACCCGCTGGCCAATCCGGACCAATACCGCGACCTGCCCGCCGGCGAACACGCGGAGCTCTACCCGGAAGTCACCTTCCAGGCCCAGGGCGAGACCAGCGAAGAAGAACGTTGGTGGCAATTCGACCCTCGCGCGGGCTGGCTCGTCGATACGCTGAAAATGCTCAAGCGCACCAAGGTTCTGGTCATCTGCGCCCACGCCGAGACCGCCATGGACCTTGAAGATGCCCTGCGCGTGCGTTCAGGGATTCCGGCCACGGTGTTCCATGAAGGCATGAGCATTCTCGAACGTGACCGGGCGGCCGCCTACTTCGCCGATGAGGAATTCGGCGCCCAGGTCCTTATCTGTTCGGAAATCGGCAGTGAAGGTCGCAACTTCCAGTTTGCTCATCACCTGGTGTTGTTCGACCTGCCGGCGCATCCCGACCTGCTCGAGCAGCGTATCGGCCGTCTCGACCGGATCGGCCAGAAGCACACGATCGAACTGCACGTGCCCTACCTGCAGGACAGCCCGCAGGAGCGCCTGTTCCAGTGGTACCACCAGGCCTTGAACGCCTTCCTCGCCACTTGCCCCACCGGTAACGCCCTGCAGCATCAGTTCGGCCCTCGTCTGCTCCCACTGCTCGAAGGCACCAAGGCATCCGACTGGGATGCGCTGGTCGAGGAGGCCCGCCAGGAACGCGAGCGTCTGGAAGCGGAACTGCACAGCGGACGCGACCGTCTGCTCGAACTCAATTCCGGCGGTGCCGGCGAGGGCGAGGCACTGGTCGAAGCGATCCACGAGCAGGACGATCAATTCGCGCTTCCGATCTACATGGAAACCCTGTTCGACGCCTTCGGTATCGACAGCGAGGACCATTCGGAAAACGCCCTGATTCTCAAGCCAAGCGAGAAGATGCTCGACGCCAGCTTCCCTCTGGGCGACGACGAAGGGGTGACCATCACCTATGATCGCGCCCAGGCCCTGTCGCGCGAAGACATGCAGTTCATCACCTGGGAACACCCCATGGTACAGGGCGGCATGGACCTGGTCCTGTCCGGCTCGATGGGCAATACCGCCGTGGCACTGATCAAGAACAAGGCGCTCAAGCCCGGTACGGTACTGCTGGAACTGCTCTACGTCAGCGAAGTGGTGGCGCCACGCAGCCTCCAGCTGGGCCGTTACCTGCCACCCGCGGCGCTGCGCTGCCTGCTGGACGCCAACGGCAACGACCTGGCATCTCGAGTATCCTTCGAGACCCTCAATGACCAATTGGAAAGCGTGCCACGGGCAAGCGCCAACAAGTTCATCCAGGCCCAGCGCGACGTGTTGTCGAGGCGCATTGCCGATGGGGAAGCCAAGATCCTGCCCCGCCACACCGAACGGGTCGACGAGGCGCAACGCCGTCTTGCGGCGGAATCCGATGAGGAACTGGCTCGTCTGACCGCTTTGCAGGCAGTCAACTCCAGCGTTCGGGACAGCGAGATAGAAACCCTGCGCAAACATCGCGAAGACGGTCTGGCCATGCTTGGCAAGTCGGCGCTGCGACTCGAGGCAATTCGAGTACTCGTCGCCGGCTAAGCCAATTCGAGCAACGAGACCGCCTGGCCTCGTTGCTCGCGCCAAGGCCGAAACTGCTCGCCAGGCAACCTGCCGCCTTATAGCTATTTGCTATACATCCAATACCCAAATGATTGATCCCAAAGTGCCATTAATCAGGAAGGCTTAACACTCCTTTCCTATACTCCTGCCGAACTGTTTCTCGTCCAGCGGATGGGGGACGCGCGCGGAATCGATGGAGTGGTAAGCAATGGAGTGGTTGGGGCTGCAGCTGTTCGCCGATCTGCCGACATCGGGACAGATCGTCCTTGATCGTCATCATGACCCTTTGCTCATCCTGCTCGCTTACGCAGTAGCATGCGTAGGCTGCTTTGCGACCTTCGATATGGCCGAGCGGCAGCGCCACAGCGAACCGGGGGCCGCGCAGCGCCAATGGCGGCTTTTGGGAGCGTGCTGCCTGGCCAGTGCCATATGGGCCATCCACTTCGTCAACACGCTGGCCTTACAGGCTTCGGTAGAGATTCACTACGATGTCTCACTGACGGCCCTGTCCTTGTTGATCGCATTGCTGGCAGCATGGTTGGCCATGACCCGCCTGGACAATACTGCGACACGGCCTCGGCAGATCCTTCAGGCCGCGCTGTTCCTGGGCCTGGGCATCGTTCTCATGCACTACGTCGGCATGGCTGCCCTGCAGATCGGTGCACACCAGCATTATCAGGGTGGACTGCTACTGGCTTCCGTGATCATCGCCATTGTTACCAGCCTGTTGTCCTTGCTACTTGCCCATTACCTGCGCAGCGGCACCGGCATCTTGCACCTGGTCAAGAAGTGTGGCGCCAGTCTGCTGATGGCAGCCGGCGTTCTTTGCACCCATCTCACGGGCATGTCGGCCATGACCCTGGTAATCCCGGCCGATGCAGCATTGCAGTTGCCTACCGAAGACAACAGCCTGCAATTGAGCCTGACCATCGCCTTCATCACCCTGCTGATCAGCGCCAGCAGCATCAGCGCGGCGCTCGCCGACAAGAAGTTGCAGAGCAAGGAGCATGACCTGCGCCGAGTCAACCTACTGCTCGGCCAGTTGGATCAGGCCCGGATATCCCTGCAGCAGGCGGCTCACTACGATGCGTTGACCAACCTGATCAACCGCCGCGGCTTCAACTTGATCTTCGACGAGCGATTGGCCGAGCAGGCGGCCAACCAAGGCATGCTTGCGGTAATGTTCCTCGACATCGATCACTTCAAACGCATCAATGACAGCCTTGGCCATGCCGCGGGCGACGAACTGCTCAAGGTGATCGCCGGCCATATCATGAGTGCTACCCGCAACGAGGATGTGGTTGCACGTTTCGGTGGCGATGAGTTCTGCATCCTCACCCGTCTCAACAGCCACGACGAAGCGCGGCACCTGGCTCAGCGGATCATGCAGCGCATGAAGGAGCCCATCGACCTTGCGGGGCGCCGCATGGTCATGACTACCAGCATCGGCATCAGTATCTTCCCGGACGACGGCTGCACCAGCGAAGAGCTGCTCAAGCATGCCGATCTTGCCCTTTACCAATCCAAGGGCACCGGGCGCAACAACCTCAACTTTTTCGACAGCGGTCTCAAGATCCGCGCCACTCTGGAATTGCAACTGGAGGAAGAGCTGCGCGCTGCCCTGCTTGAGGAACGCGGTCTGTGCGTGCACTACCAGCCTATCGTGGATCTGCGCACGGGAAAGGTGTCCAAGCTGGAGGCCTTGGTACGCTGGCAGCATCCACAACATGGCCTGCTGGGTCCCGATCGGTTCATCGGCATCGCCCAAGCCAACGGGCTGATCACCGACCTGGACCTGTGGGTACTGCGCCGGGCTTGCAGCGACCTGGCCCAACTCAGCCGCCATGGGCAAGCCGACCTGCGCCTGACGGTCAATTGCTCGGCCCAGACGCTTGGCCGCGAGGAGCTGGCCAGCGAAATCGAGATGGCCCTGCTGCAGCTGGGCCTGGACCCGCACCACCTCGAGCTGGAAGTCACCGAACATGCGCTGATGGGCGATATCCACAGCACCATCGACCTGCTCAGAGCGATCCGCGCCATGGGCGTGGCGCTGTCGATCGACGATTTCGGCACAGGCTATTCGTCCCTGGCCTATCTGAAACGCCTACCGCTGGACATCCTCAAGATAGACCGCTCATTCATCAAAGACGTCCCGACCTGCCAGGAGGATCGTGAAATCGTTCAGGCCATTATCGTCATGGCGCATGCGCTCCACCTGAAGGTAGTGAGCGAGGGCGTCGAAACCGCGGCGCAACGCGAATTCCTCACTGCCCAGGGGTGCGACTACATGCAGGGGTATCTGCTCAGTCATCCGGTTCCGCTGACAGATCTGTACAGGATCCTGGAACGACTCGACACGCCCCTGCGCGAGCTCAATCCTTGCTGCGATATAGCCCTACCAGAGTCGCTGGATCTTGTTGCAGAAAACCTTGGCTTCCATGCAAGCGCATCAATTGCGCGGCAAGCCCACTGACAGGCGTGGCAGTACCCTGCTCCCGGGAAAACTTCACTGCCGCGTCGAGATCCTTGAGGAGTGTGCGCACATGCCACTTGACAGGTTCGAAGCGGCTCTGCGCCATCTGCGGAGCCAGGATTTGCAGTGGCTTGGAATCCGCGAACCCACCAGCCAGGGCCTCGGCGATCAGCCTCGCGTCCACACCCGAACGTTCAGCCAACGCGACAACCTCCGCGATGACCAGGGCGTTGCAGGCAACGATCATCTGATTGCACGCCTTGGTAACCTGCCCGGCACCCACGCTGCCCATATGGGTCACCCGCTGGCCGAGATTCAGCAGTACGGGGCGAGCACGCTCCAGATCCGCCGCGTCTCCCCCCGCCATGATCGCCAGGGTACCCGCCTCGGCCCCTGGGGTCCCGCCGGAAACCGGTGCGTCCAACCAGGCCATGCCGCACAGGGCGGCAAGCTCGGCCGCCATTTCGCGGGTCGCGGTCGGCTCCAGGCTGGAAAGGTCTATCAGCAGCTGTTCGCTACCGCCTCGCTGGGCGATGCCATCTGCCCCAAAGACCACTTCACGAACTACCGCGGTATCGGCCAGACATAGCAAGACCATGTCCGTTCCCTCACACAATTCGGAAGGATCAGCCGCCAACCGCGCGCCCGCAGCGACCAGTTCGGCGCATTTTTCGGGCGAGCGGTTCCAGACGATCAGCGGATAGCCCGCAGTCAACAAGCGTCGGCACATCGGTAGGCCCATCAGACCGATACCGGCAAATCCAAGCGAAGGGAGTGGAAGGTTCATGATGTCTCCTGAGGATGATCCCGGACCGGGATCACCTGGATAGTGGGTGCTCGTGGGCAAGCTCCATAACTGTTACCGGCTCTTCGGATCCTGGCGACAACTGTTACTAAAGAGCCACATGAGCAGAATGCTTCTCGCACCGTTGAGCATCAGGCAAACAATTAACGCACCAAGATGGTGCCTTTTAGGCCGTCTTCTTTTCCTGAATGAGTATGAAGGGCGAAACTACCACTGCCCAGATCTTCGGATCACGCTGCTGAAGGTCTAGCGCCTGCTCTGCGCTAACGGTCGCGACAGTGCCATCATTACGCCACCCGGCAAAGGTTTCGCTATGGTTTTCGGCCATTGCCTGGGCTACGGATATCAGATCAAGACCGGCATCGACCCAAATCAGGTCACCCTTTGCCCAAAAACGCTCCAAAGCTTTCCACTCGATAATCGCCGTCTCACCGAGCAGCTTGGCATAGAGGGTGCTTGTTTGATCAGTCATGGGTTGTCACCAGCGGAAAATCGTCATTTAAAGGGGCGATATTTTTGCAGAAAAACCCGGTTTCAAATACGTAAATGCTTCAAATGCCCCGCAAATACGGGAATCCGAGAGAAATACAGGCACTTTAATGGCGCCTTTCCATATGTTTGTGTCGATCAAGCGACATCCCTGGATCGAGTGAAGTTTGCGGTGCTTTCCAAGCGCGCGAGCGGCGCTCTACACTGTACCGGTACAGTTCCGGGACATGTTCCGGGGGAAGGCGAGGTTACGGTATGGCGTGACCATGCCAGGAATCCCGCCCGGTCTGTAGCCCTGGCCGCCAGGACTATAAGAATTACAACAGAATGAGTGGAGCACTATGATCAAGATTTCCAAGCTGTTCGCCGCAATGGTCCTGGCTGGGGTTGCCAGCCATTCGTTTGCCGCCGACACCATCAAGATCGGCATCGCCGGTCCCAAGACCGGCCCGGTTACCCAGTACGGCGACATGCAGTTCATCGGCGCCAAGCAAGCCATCAAGGACATCAATGCCAAAGGCGGTGTCGACGGCAAGATGCTCGAAGCCAAGGAATACGACGACGCCTGCGATCCTAAACAGGCCGTGGCAGTCGCCAACAAAGTGGTCAACGACGGCGTCAAGTTCGTCATCGGCCATCTGTGCTCCAGCTCTACTCAGCCTGCGTCCGACATCTACGAAGACGAAGGCGTGATCATGATCACGCCCGCCGCCACCAGCCCGGAAATCACCTCGCGTGGTTACAAGCTGATCTTCCGTACCATTGGTCTGGACAGCGCCCAGGGCCCAGCGGCCGGCAACTACATCGCCGACCACGTCAAGCCGAAGGTCGTCGCCGTTCTGCACGACAAGCAGCAGTACGGTGAAGGCATCGCTACCGCGGTCAAGCAGACCCTGGAGAGCAAAGGCACCAAGGTTGCCGTCTTCGAAGGCCTCAACGCTGGTGACAAGGACTTCTCCTCCATCATCCAGAAGCTCAAGCAGAACAACGTGGACTTCGTCTACTATGGCGGCTACCACCCTGAACTGGGCCTGATCCTGCGCCAGGCACAGGAAAAAGGCCTGAGCGCCAAGTTCATGGGGCCAGAGGGTGTCGGCAACGACTCGATCTCGCAGATCGCTCAGAAAGCTTCCGAAGGCCTGCTGGTGACCCTGCCGAAGTCGTTCGACGCCGAACCCGAGAACAAGGCCATCGTTGACGCCATCAAGGCCGACGGCAAAGACCCGAGTGGTCCGTTCGTGTTCCCGGCCTACTCGGCTGTCGCGCTGATCGCCGAAGGCATCAAGGCCGCCAAGTCCGAAGACACCGACAAGGTGGCGGCCGCCATCCACGCCGGTTCCTTCAAGACCCCGACCGGTACCCTCTCGTACGACGAGAAAGGCGACCTGAAGGACTTCAAGTTCGTGGTCTACGAATGGCACTTCGGCAAGCCGAAGACCGAAGTCTCCCCTCAGTAACTGCGTGACTAAATGACCAGAAAGCCCACTGTGCGAGCAGTGGGCTTTGTTTTACGAGGTTCATGGACCTGATTCCCGCGATCCGGGAGCCAGTCCACCTGAAAATCTTAAAACCGTCACCCGCGGTTCTCTGGCCGTGCCCAGGCAAAGTGGCTCCATACCACCATGCCGGGTCGGGGTACCCCCCGCCAGCGAATGCACATCAGGTTTTTAGGAGCGCTGTAAATGCCTGAGATCTACCACTTCTTCCAACAGCTGGTTAATGGCCTGACCATTGGCAGCACCTATGCCTTGATAGCCATTGGCTACACAATGGTTTACGGCATCATTGGAATGATCAACTTCGCCCACGGCGAGGTGTACATGATCGGTTCCTACGTGGCCTTCATCGCCCTTGCCGGGCTGGCCATGATGGGCATCGATTCGCTGCCGATCCTGATGACAGTCGCCTTTGTCGCGACAATCTTCGTGACCAGTGCCTACGGCTACAGCATCGAACGGGTGGCCTACCGTCCCTTGCGCAACAGTAACCGACTGATCCCGCTGATCTCCGCCATCGGCATGTCGATCTTCCTGCAGAACACTGTACTGCTCTCGCAGGATTCCAAGGACAAGTCCATCCCCAACCTGATCCCTGGGAGCATTTCCTTCGGCCCCGGTGGCGCGGAGGAAGTCCTGGTCTCCTACATGCAGATCCTGGTGTTCGTCGTCACCCTGGTGGCGATGACCTGCCTGACGCTGTTCATCTCGCGATCTCGTCTGGGACGCGCCTGCCGCGCCTGTGCCGAGGACATCAAGATGGCCAACCTGCTGGGCATCAACACCAACAACATCATTGCCCTGACCTTTGTCATCGGTGCCGCCCTTGCAGCCGTGGCAGCTGTCCTGCTGAGCATGCAGTACGGCGTGATCAACCCCAACGCGGGCTTCCTGGTGGGCCTGAAGGCCTTTACCGCAGCGGTACTGGGCGGCATCGGCAGCATTCCGGGCGCGATGCTCGGCGGGTTGGTCCTGGGCGTGGCCGAAGCCTTCGGCGCCGACATCTTCGGCGACCAGTACAAGGATGTGGTGGCATTCGGTCTCTTGGTTCTCGTGCTGTTGTTCCGGCCGACCGGCATCCTGGGCCGTCCGGAGGTTGAAAAAGTATGAACAGAAATCTCAAACAGGCGTTCTTCAGCGCCTTGCTGGTCTGGGCCGTGGCCTTCCCGGTACTGGGCCTGAAGCTCAGCATCGATGGCATCAACCTGATCGTTCACACCCAAGGCGCGTACACCATCACCATCATCGCCGTGTGCTCGGTGCTGATGTTCCTGCGCGTCCTGTTCGACCGCCAGTGGAGCGCCATGATGGGCAGCCGCTCCGGACGCAAGCTGGTCTCTCCGGCGGTGAGCAATTTCCTGACCCTGCCCAGGACCCAGCGCTGGATCATCATGGGGCTGATCGTGGTAGCGCTGGTCTGGCCGTTCTTCGGCTCGCGCGGTGCGGTCGATATCGCCACGCTGATCCTGATCTACGTGATGCTCGGCCTGGGCCTGAATATCGTGGTCGGCCTGGCAGGCCTGCTCGATCTGGGTTACGTCGGCTTCTATGCCGTGGGCGCCTACAGCTATGCGTTACTGTCGCACTACTACGGCCTGAGCTTCTGGATCTGTCTGCCGATTGCCGGTCTGATGGCGGCGACCTTCGGCTTCCTGCTGGGCTTCCCGGTATTGCGACTGCGCGGTGACTACCTGGCGATCGTGACCCTGGGCTTCGGCGAGATCATCCGGCTGTTCTTGCGCAACCTCACCGACCTTACAGGCGGTCCGAATGGCATCAGCAACATCGAGAAGCCGACCTTCTTCGGCCTGAGCTTCGAACGCCGCGCCGCCGAGGGCATGCAGACTTTCCACGAATACTTCGGCCTGCCGTACAACTCGATCAACAAGGTCATCTTCCTGTATCTGGTGGCGTTGTTATTGGCATTGCTGGCCCTGTTCGTGATCAATCGACTGCTGCGCATGCCGATCGGACGTGCCTGGGAAGCCTTGCGAGAAGACGAGATCGCCTGCCGCGCGCTGGGGCTCAACCCCACCGTGATCAAGCTTTCGGCGTTCACGCTCGGCGCCGCCTTCGCCGGTTTCGCCGGCAGCTTCTTCGCCGCGCGCCAAGGCCTGGTAACGCCGGAGTCCTTCACTTTCATCGAATCGGCGATCATTCTCGCCATCGTCGTGCTGGGTGGCATGGGCTCGCAGCTCGGGGTGATCCTCGCAGCCATCGTGATGATCCTGCTGCCCGAACTCATGCGTGAGTTCAGCGAGTATCGCATGCTGATGTTCGGCGCATTGATGGTGCTGATGATGATCTGGCGTCCGCAGGGCCTGCTGCCCATGCAACGCCCCCACCTGGAGCTGCGTCGATGAGCCGTGAAATTCTGCAAGTCAGCGGCCTGAGCATGCGCTTCGGCGGCTTGTTGGCGGTCAACGGCGTGGCCTTGACCGTCAAGGAAAAACAGGTGGTCGCGTTGATCGGTCCGAACGGCGCCGGCAAGACCACGGTGTTCAACTGCCTGACCGGCTTCTACAAGCCCACAGGCGGGACCATCCTGCTCGATGGCCAACCGATCCAGGGCCTGGCCGGTCATCAGATTGCCCGCAAGGGTGTGGTGCGCACGTTCCAGAACGTCCGTCTGTTCAAGGAGATGACCGCGCTGGAAAACCTGCTGATCGCCCAGCACCGTCATCTCAATACCAACTTCTTCGCGGGCCTGTTCAAGACCCCGAGCTTCCGTCGCAGCGAGCAGGAAGCCATGGAGCGCGCGCAATACTGGCTCGAAAAGGTCAACCTCACCGAGTTCGCCAACCGCACCGCTGGCACACTCGCCTATGGCCAGCAACGTCGCCTGGAAATCGCCCGCTGCATGATGACGCAGCCGCGCGTCATCATGCTCGACGAACCCGCTGCGGGCCTGAACCCGCGAGAGACAGACGACCTCAAGGCCTTGATCGGCTACCTGCGCCAGGAGCATGACCTCACGGTACTGTTGATCGAGCATGACATGAAACTGGTGATGAGCATTTCCGACCACATCGTGGTGATCAACCAGGGTACGCCCCTGGCCGACGGCACACCCGAGCAGATTCGCGGCAATGCCGATGTGATCAAAGCCTACCTGGGGGAAGCGTAAATGCTGCAGTTCGAGAACGTTTCCACTTTCTACGGCAAGATCCAGGCGCTGCACGGCGTCAGCGTCGAGATCCGCCAGGGCGAGATCGTCACGCTGATCGGCGCCAACGGTGCCGGCAAGTCGACCCTGCTCATGACCCTGTGCGGCTCACCACAAGCACACAGTGGCAGCATCCGCTACCTGGGGGAAGAGTTGGTCGGCCAGCCGTCTTCGCACATCATGCGCAAGAGCATTGCCGTGGTTCCGGAAGGTCGCCGCGTCTTCGCCCGCCTGACGGTCGAGGAAAACCTGGCCATGGGCGGGTTCTTCACCGACAAGGGCGACTATCAGGAGCAACTGGACAAGGTGCTGCAACTGTTCCCGCGGCTCAAGGAGCGGTACAACCAGCGTGGCGGCACCATGTCCGGCGGCGAACAACAGATGCTTGCCATCGGACGCGCACTGATGAGCAAACCCAAGTTGTTGCTGCTCGACGAGCCATCGCTTGGACTTGCGCCCATCATCATCCAGCAGATCTTCGACATCATCGAGCAGTTGCGCCGGGACGGCGTGACGGTGTTCCTGGTCGAGCAGAACGCCAACCAGGCGCTCAAGGCCGCGGACCGTGCATATGTCCTGGAAAACGGGCATGTGGTGATGCAGGGGACTGGTGAGGCATTGCTGAACGATCCCAAGGTACGGGACGCTTACCTGGGCGGTTGAAACCTGCAGTGGATGCACGGGCGGGCCCGGCCGCGATGAGCTCAGGCAGTGCGAATCGAATGCACAGCCTGGGAACATCGCGGTCGGGCCCGCCTGCCTTGCGACGCCCATCGACGGTAACGTCCTTGTGATCACCGCCCAGGCTGGGTAACGTGGCGCTCTTCCATCTGCCGTCCCTTGGAGCTTCTCCGATGCGCCTTACCCCTCCCCTGTTGCTCGCCGCCCTGCTGCCATTGCTCGGAGGTTGCCAGATGCTGGCGGACAAGCCCGTCGATCCACTGGTAGGCACCATCAGGATGCAAGGTGTATTGAGCGCTGCCGGCGGCCAGCTGCTGTTCACGCCTTGCACCGAGAGTCGCCGCTTCGTGGTGAACGATGCAGGCGATACCGGCGTGCTGCAGGAAGCTGCCAACCTCGCCGACAAAGGCGGCGACAGTCTCTTCGCCGACCTGCGTGGCAAGCTGGGCGGCGGCAGCCAGGCAGGTAGCGACGGGCAATTCGATGTGCAGCGGCTGTACCGGATCGAAACGTCCGCCAGCGCCTGCAGCGATCCCAACTTCAAGCAGCTCACCCTGCACGCCAGTGGTCATGGTCCCGATTGGGACGTCAAGGCCAGCGGCAAGGGCATGGTCCTCGAGCGCGCAGGCCAGGCGCCTCTGGCCCTGCCCTTCCTCGAAGAGCAGATGCCCGGCGGCCGCCTGAGCCTGTCCAGCGAAGCCAATGAACAGCGCATCGAATTATGGTTGGCCCCGCAACGCTGCGTCGACTCGGCCAGCGGTGCTGTACACCACCTGCAAGCCGAACTGCGTGTCGACGGCCAGACCTTGCACGGTTGCGGTTATTACGGCGGTTCGCGGGTCGACTGATCACCGGCCGCTTTTCTCCTGCCAGTCCATGCGGCGAAAAGTTTATACTTCGTGGTTTGAGTAAAGCCGCCGGCCGCCCATGGCCGGGATACTGGACCCTGCCATGCTACGAATCAACGAACTGAAGCTGCCACTGGATCATTCCGACGAAGCCCTGCGCGAAGCCATCGTCCAGCGCCTGGGCATCGCCGATGAACAACTGCTCGGCTTCACCCTGTTCAAGCGCAGCTACGACGCCCGCAAGAAGAACACCGAGTTGCTGTTCATCTACACCATCGATCTTGAAACCAGCAACGAAGCAGAACTGCTGAGCAAATTCGCCGAAGACCGCAATATCGGCGTGGCGCCGGACGTCAGCTATCGTTATGTCGGGCAGGCACCGGGAGGTCTGCAAGAACGGCCGATCGTGGTCGGTTTCGGCCCTTGCGGCATCTTTGCCGGCCTGTTGCTGGCGCAGATGGGTTTTCGTCCGATCGTGCTGGAGCGGGGCAAGGAAGTACGCCAACGTACCAAGGACACCTGGGGCCTGTGGCGCAAGAGCGTGCTGAACCCCGAGTCCAACGTGCAGTTCGGCGAAGGCGGTGCCGGTACCTTCTCCGATGGCAAGCTCTACAGCCAGATCAAGGATCCTCTGCACCATGGCCGCAAGGTCCTGCATGAATTCGTCAGGGCAGGGGCACCGGACGAGATCCTCTACATCAACAAGCCGCACATCGGTACCTTCAGGTTGACCGGCATGGTCGAGACCATGCGCAAGGAGATCATCGCGCTCGGAGGCGAGGTGCGTTTCGAGGAGAAGGTCACCGATCTGCTGGTCGATGGCGAACAGCTGCATGGCGTGGTGCTGGCAAGCGGCGAGGAGCTGCACTCGCGCCACGTGGTCCTGGCCTTGGGCCACAGTGCCCGTGACACCTTCCGCATGCTGCATGCCAAGGGCGTTTATATGGAGGCCAAGCCTTTCTCCATCGGCTTCCGCATCGAACACCCGCAAACCCTGATCGACAAGGCACGCCTGGGCAAGTACGCCGGCCACCCCAAACTCGGCGCCGCCGACTACAAGCTGGTCTACCACGCCAAGAACGGCCGCTCGGTCTACAGCTTCTGCATGTGCCCGGGTGGCACCGTGGTCGCGGCCACCAGCGAACCCGGACGCGTCGTCACCAACGGGATGAGCCAATACTCGCGCAACGAGCGCAACGCCAACTCGGGTATCGTCGTGGGCATCGACCCAGAGCGAGATTTCCCGGGTGGACCATTGGCCGGGATCGAGTTGCAGGAGCGCCTGGAGGCCGAGGCCTATGTACTCGGCGGCAGCAACTACCAGGCCCCGGGTCAGTTGGTCGGGGATTTCGTCGCCGGTCGTCCATCGACTGCGCTGGGAAGTGTCGAGCCTTCCTACAAGCCAGGCGTAACGCTCGTCGATCTCGCCCCAAGCCTGCCAGCCTTCGCCATCGAGGCCATCCGTGAGGCGCTTCCCGCATTCGACCGCCAGATCAAAGGCTACAACCTTCCCGATGCTGTTCTGACGGGTATCGAGACTCGAACTTCTTCTCCTTTGCGCATCACCCGCGGTGATGACTTCCAGAGCCTGAACCTCAAAGGCCTGTTCCCGGCCGGTGAAGGCGCAGGGTATGCCGGTGGCATTCTGTCAGCAGGCGTGGACGGCGTACGCATCGCCGAAGCCGTGGCGCGCGACATGCTGGGGCTGAACGCCTGATCACTTGACCCGTGTGACAGCGGAGCAAAAAAAACCCGACCGGCCTGAGCCGTGTCGGGTTTTTTTATCGTTGGGCGAATCAGTGGCTGACGCGACTGGTCCCGTCCACGGTCATGATCCGGACACGCTCGCCGACACGGAACACTTCGTTTTCCTGTACCTGCTGCACATAGGCACGCATGCTGCCATCGTCTTCGCGCACGGTGATTTCAACACCCTGGGTACGGGTGATGCCTTCTTCTGCAGCCGATCCGGCCAGGCCGCCCGCGACCGCGCCGATCACCGCCGCCACGATGCTGCCACGGCCACCGCCGATGGCGCTGCCCGCCACGCCACCGACGACCGCGCCGGTACCGCCGCCGATAGGTGTCTTGGTCCCTTCGATCTTGACCGGGCGCAGGGATTCGATGGTGCCCATACGTACGGTCTGCACACGACGCGCCTCGTCACGGGAGTAGGAATCACCGCTCAGGTTGGATGCACAGCCGCCGAGCAGCAACGTAGAGGTGGTAAAGCAGGCCACCAGCAAAGCAGATTTACGCATGGGGAAATTCTCCATAAGTCAGGTATTCATTAGACGCCTCGCCTTGACGGCTGTCACGACCCAAAAGCCTGGAATCAACATTCATTCAGCATTGGTACAGCCTGTAGGCTGTGACGATTAATGGTTAAGACAAGCGAGGGACGAGGATTGCTGCACTCTCGTTGGGAGAAGGTATTTCGCGAGATGATAGAGAGGGGGCAAAGACCAATGCCGGTCAGTAAAGGAAATGCCTTCGACTTCAAAAGTCGAAGTTTATCTCTTTTGGCCTCTGAGCTCTGTTGTGCACTTGATGCCTCACCTAGAGGAAAGCCCTCTCGCAGAACAGCTTTTTCCACTGGATTCTGAATGGTTTTGGCACCGCCGCCGTCCCTGTGGGAGCGGGTTTACCCGCGAACAAGGGCACAGCCCTTGCCGCACGCAGAGTGTGGCAAGGCGACCTTTTCGCGGGTAAACCCGCTCCCACAGGGACGGCAGCGGCTCCAGGGGCAAAGGACGGCGCATGGCTACCGCCGCTGTCTGTTGTATCAGGGAGCCAGTCGCTCGCGCTGCCACGCGTCAGCGACCAAGCGGTAGTTGAGTCGATCATGCAGGCGACTCGACCGCCCTTGCCAGAACTCGATGCGCTCGGGCAGCAGGCGATAACCTCCCCAGTGTTCCGGGCAATGCGGCTGGGTGGCACTGAATCGGGCTTCGGTGGCCCTGACCATATCCTCGAGTGCTTCGCGATTGGCGATCACCTGGCTCTGTGGTGATGCCCAGGCGCCCAGGCGACTACCCAGGGGCCGTACCTGGTAGTAATCGTCAGACTCCTTGGCCGTCACTTTCTCCACCCGACCTTCGATTCGCACCTGACGTTCGAGCGCGGGCCAGAAGAAGGTCATGGCAGAGAATGGGTTGACCTGCAGTTGCCTGCCCTTGGCGCTCTCGTAATTGCTGAAGAACGTAAAGCCCTTTTCATCGAGCCCCTTGAGCAACAGGACCCGACAATGCGGACGACCCTCACCATCGACCGTGGCAAGGGTCATGGCGTTGGCTTCGACTGGCGCCTGCTCGGTCTTTACCGCGTCCCCGAACCACTGACGAAACAGGGCAAAGGGCTCATCCGGAGCCTGGGCTTCGGCCAGGCCATCGCGGGTATAGTCGCGGCGCATTTCGGCCAGAGTCTGGGTCATCGCTCTTTTCCTTGCCGATCAGTTGGACTTCGAAGTGCTGTTGGCAGCTACTTTCTTGTCAGCCGAAGCGACCTTCTTGGCCGCAGGCTTGGCGGGGGTGGCTTTCTTCTTCGCTGCGGTCTTCACCGGCGCCTTGGCCTTGGCCTTGGCGACAGGCTTCTTCGCAGCCGGCTTGGCAGCGGCCTTGGCGGTGGGCTTGGCGGCAGCGGCAGCGGCAGCGGCAGCGACGACTGGAGCCTTGGCGTCCTGAACAGCGACCATGGCCACTGGCGCCGGAGTAGCCTGCTGGTATTTGGCAAGCAGTGCCATCATGGTGTTCTGCGGTGTCAGCAGCATTTCTACACGGCGGTTCAGGGCGCGTCCCTCGACGCTGTCGTTGGCCGCCCGCGGCATGACCGAACCCATGCCTTTCAGGATCAGCCGGTCACGTTGCAGGCCGCTCAGGCGGAAGATCGCGGAAACCGAAGCGGCACGTTCCAGGCTGAGTTTCTGGTTGACCGCGACCGCACCGCTGCTGTCGGCATGGCCAAGGACCAGTACAGCGGTCTTCGGGTCGACCTCGACAGTCTTGGCCACGCGGGTGATCGGACCCAGGGTCATTGGCAGCAACATGTTCGGTCGGTCAGGGTTATAGGAACCATCCACCGGAATGGTTACTGCCAAGAGGTCTTCCCGACGCTCGAGTTCGAACTGGCTATCCTTGATGGCTTCGCGCAGTTTCGGCTCGTACTCGTCCAGCCAGGCCTGAGTGGCCTTGTGGTCGATCTTGGGTACGGCAGCCACTGGCGCTTTCTTTTCCTCGGTACCAAACGGCCACCACCATTTGCTGCCGCTTTCGGACCTGGCTTCGGCTTTGGCTACCTTCTCGGTGACCGCTTCTTTCACTTCCTTGTCGGCGACCTTGTCCGAACCGAAGGGCCACCAGGCATTGCCGCCATCGTTCGAGGCGTTCTGCGGATGCTGGGCGCAGCCGGTCACGGCCAGGCACAGGGCGAGTGCTAAGGTTTTATGTGAAGACATCAGCGATACACCATGAAATAGAAAGAATTTTGCCCGTTCCAGCCGAGCGTTGTGATCAGAATAGTCAAAGCGTCGGAGCAATACTCGGGTTACCCGATCAAAGGCATCCGGCCAGCACCTTTACCAGCTTCTGAGCGCGCGGGTCCATCAGGATGTAAGGGCCCAGGGTATTGGTCACGAAGCCGAAGGCTACATCGTGTTCCGGATCGGCGAAGCCCACCGAACCGCCTGCTCCCGGGTGGCCGAACGCCTTGGCGCCCAGTCCGAAGGTAGCATTGGCGACGGTAGGCTGGTCCAGCATGCAACCCAGGCCGAAGCGGGTCTGGGTCAGCAAGGTACGGTCCTGACCAAGACTGTGTTCGCGCGTCAGCTCGTCGAGCAGTTCGGATTCGAGCAGGCTGCCATCGAGCAGGCCGGTATAGAAGCCCGCGAGGCTGCGGGCATTGCCATGGCCGTTCGCTGCGGGTTGCTGCATGCGGCGCCACTCAGGCTTGTTGGTACTGGTAAGGATGGCCGGCGGGTTGGTGAACGCGCGGGTGGACAAGGCTTGCGGCTCGCGCAGAGTGACCTGGAGCAAGCGTTGCGCGGCCTCGTCGCCCAGGTTGCCCTTGCCTCGCGCAATGTGCGCCACGCGGTGGAACTCTTCGTCAGGCAAGCCGACATGGAAATCCAGGCCCAAGGGACGTGCGGTACGGGCAACGATCGACTCACCTGGCCCGCGTCCATCGGCGCGCCGAATCAGTTCGCCGACCAGCCAGCCGTAGGTGATGGCGGCGTAGCCGTGTTCGGTACCCGGCGTCCACCAGGGCCGCTCGGCGACCAGGGCGCCGACCATGGTCTCCCAGTCATAGAGTGCTTCAGCGGGCAACAGGTCACGGATGGCCGGCAGGCCGGCACGATGGCTGAGGAGCTGACGCAAGGTCACGCCGTCCTTACCAGCCTGGGCGAACTCGGGCCAGTAGCGGGCCACGGGTACATCCAGCGCCAGCTTGCCCTCGTCCACCAGTTGCAAGGCGGTCACGGCAGTAAAAGTCTTGGTGCAGGAAAAAAGGTTGGCGATGGTATCGCTGTGCCAAGCCTGCTGACCGTCCTTGTCGGCGCTACCGGCCCACAGGTCGATCACGGTTTCCCCGCCAACCTGGATGCACAGCGCAGCGCCACGCTCCTGGGGATCTTCGAACAACGCGGCGAACGCTTCGCGCACCGCCTCGAACTTCAGCTCATAGTGACCCTGGATCTGCACCCCACCGCTCCCCGTCTGACCTGCTTGCAAAGGAAGGCATTGTTTCAGTACCTGAAGGTTTTGCAAACAGATTGTGGCCAGGTGGTCCACCTGAAGCCGCCAAGACAGGCTTCAAGCGGCAGTGTCGGTCAGGGCGCTGGCGTGTTCGGCGTCCTGGCAAGCTGGCCTGTAGCCTCCAGGTTGCTCTTGCGTACCGCTTCGACGAACCCAGCATATGGGACGTCGGTGATGGCCGTAAGGCCCAGGTGACCGTTTTCTCCGTCCAGCAGGCGACCGCTGGCGGGCTGATCGAGGTACTGGAACCAGTGCACGCCGACGATGATCGGCTGGGCCAGCGCCGCCTTCACGAAGGTGGCATAGGCCGGGCCGCGGTCCTCCTCACGAGCGAGTTCCACCGGCCCGGGCCAGAACGGGCCGCGGTCGCGGGAGCCGAACTGGAATTCGGAGACCAGCACCGGTTTGTCCAGTTCGGCCAGGCGCTTGAAGTCTTGCCCGTCCTCGGGCTTGAGCGCATAAAGGTTGAAACTCAGGACGTCGCAGAACTCGGCACAGGCCCTGACTGCTTCCGGCGTCGTGACCGCATAGCGTCCACCCAGGAGCAGATGATTGGGTGCGTGCCATTTCAACGAGTCCGAGATGGTCTTGAAGTAGGTTCGGGCGAAGACCTCCTGGAAATGCCGGAAGTCCTCCTCTATCTGCGGGAATTCGGGGCTTGGCAACGGCGCCTCGAAGCCTGGATCCTCCATCAGCTCCCATGCCTGCAGATCGATCCCCCAGGCCTTGGACAGCCCTTGCTGGTTACGGTACTTGTCGCGCAGTTGCTTGAGGAAGGCACGCTTGGCCGGCACGTCGGTGGTCAGGCGCAGGGTGCCATAGGCCAGGCCGTAACGGGCTCTCGGATCATCGCCGGGCGCGGCCCAGGCCAGTTCGTTGTCGGCAAAGTAGCCGATCAGCCACGGGTCGTCCCGGTGATCGCGAGCAGTGATGGCCACGGCGCGTTCGGTGGCCATGGCGAAGCGCGGGTCGAACGGGTCGGGCATGCGCCCCCACCAGTCCATGCCGGTACTGATGCTGGCATAGTCGCCGACGATCGACAGCGGCAAGGTATAAGCCACCCGTTTGGCCTGGCCGAGCGCCGGGTCACTCCAGTTGCCTACCGTGTTGAAGCCCCAGGCCTGCAGGCGATCGAGGGCATGCGCCCGCCAGCGTGAAGCGTCCGTGACTGGCGCTGGGCAAGGTACTGGAGGCTGGTCCTGCGCGACCGCCGCACAAGGCACGGCGTAGGTACGCTCGAGATTGGCGGCATAGAAATCGAACCAGCGACCCTGCTTGAAGTTGCGTCCGCGCGAGGAAGCATTGCCATCGTCGTTGTTGCCTTCGCCATAGAAGGCGGCCAGCGGCTCACCTTCGGTCGGAAGTGCATTGAACATGCCCTCACGACCGGCGACATAGGTACGGCCGCCATCGGCAGCCACGGCGTTCACGCCCAAAGAGAAGAACGGATGCCCCTCGGGCGTCACCAGGTACCAGCGGCCCTCGCGCTTTTCGGTCCGGAAAAAACCCTTGGCCTCGAAAGTGGGGCCGTCCAACAGCCCGCCATAGGCGTCCAGTGGTTGCTTGCCGCGCTCGGCCAGCCAGCCCTTGAGCTGCTGCTGCTCGTGTTCAGCCGCAGCCTTGAGCTGATCGTCGCTGGCGATCTTCTCCGGCCAGCGTCCACGGGTGGATTGGCCATAGCCGTCGATCAGCCCGGCGTACGCGGCCTTGAAAGCATCGTCGTCATCCTGGATACCGACCTTTTCGATCAACAGACTCTGGGCGACCTTCGGACCGGGAATGCTCAGGCTGATGGACGTGACCTGCCCGAGGTCGACCTCGCCTTCACTCTGGGTAAGCAGAAGGCGCTGACCTTCATGGTTCCAGGGCATCGGCGGTCCCGCGCGCATGCCGTGGCCGAGGGGAGAGCTGGCTTTGAGCGGCACCATGACGGTCTGTGCGGGGCCGGCCGGCAAATCGATGCGACTGGTGAGCGTGCGGCCATCGCTGCTCTGCACCACTACGTCGACGGTAATCGCCCAGTCCATGGCGCTTTGCATACGCAGGGTCAAGGCCTGCCCGCTCGACCAATCCCAAGTATCTGTTTGCGGTGTCAGGCGCAAGGTCGGCCGCTGCGCCGGGTTGAACACTACACGCCGCAGCACTTCGCCTTCGGCCGTCTGCTCTGCGTTGTATTGCGGCAGGTTGCTGTCCTGAGTCACCACATTGACCACGGAAGCTGGTCGCACGAAGCTGAACAGGGTCTGCTGACCGGCGAGCAACGGGGCACTGAACAGCAGGGCGAGTACAGCAGGCAAGGTGCGACGGAACATAGGCAGGTGCTCTCTTCCAGGGTCACCGTGGGCCAGCGACTGGGTGATAGACAACCGCCCGGAGCATTGCTCCGGGCGTCAGGAAATTTCCCGGCGAAACGGTGGCAGCGCATTGAGGATAGCCTTGCCATAACGCTGTGTGACCACGCGCCGGTCGAGCAAGGTGATGGTGCCGCGGTCCTCCTCGGTGCGCAGCAAGCGGCCACAGGCCTGGATCAGACGCAGCGAGGCATCCGGCACGGCGATTTCCATGAATGGATTGCCGCCGCGGGCCTCGATCCATTCGGCCAGGGCCGCCTCCACCGGATCGTCCGGTACGGCGAAGGGTATCTTGGCGATGACCACATGCTCGCAGTAGGCTCCCGGCAAGTCGACGCCCTCGGCAAAGCTGGCCAGGCCGAACAGTACGCTGGACTGCCCGTCATCGACACGCGCCTTGTGCTTGTTGAGGGTTTCCTGCTTGGACAGATTGCCCTGTATGAGCACCAGCTTGCGCCAGTCTCGCTCCAGACCATCGAAGACGTCCTGCATCTGCTTGCGCGAGGAGAACAGCACCAGCGAGCCGCGCGAGCCGTCCACCAGCTGCGGCAGGTCGCGAATGATCGCCGCGGTATGCGCGGCCACGTCGCGAGGGTCCGCACGCAGGTCCGGGACCCGCAGTACCCCGGCATCGACATGATGGAACGGGCTGGGAACCACGGCCGTGACCGCATCGCGTGGCAGACCGGAACGCATGCGGAAGCGATCGAACTTGCCCAGCGCGGTCAAGGTGGCCGAGGTCACCAAGGCACCGTGGGCGACGTTCCAGAGGTTGCGACGGAGCATCTCGGCTGCCAGGATCGGGCTGGCGTTGACCTCGATATCGAACAGCGCGCCGCTTTCGGCGAGGGTCAGCCAGCGTGCCATGGGCGGGCTGTCTTCCGGGTCTTCGGCGGTAAAGGCGGTCCACAGCTCCCAGTTGCCTTCGGCACGGGTCACGAGACTGCCGAACAGTGGATACCACTCTTCGGCCTGATGGCTGGCGATACCGATGTTGACCTCACCATCCATGCCTTCCTTGAGCAGGTCGGTCAGACGGCTGAACAGATCGTTCAGACGGGAGAAGCCTTTCTTCAATTCGATCCCGACCTCACGCATCTCCTGGGGAACCACCCCGCCCTCGAAACGGTAGCGAGGCCGTTCGCGGCCTTCCATGTCTTCGCCAGGGCGGAAATCGGCGACTTGTTCGCACAGGGTGAACATGAATTGCTGCTGCGTCTTGATCTCGCGCGCCAGCTCGGGAACCTGTTCGATGAGCTTGCCCAGGTCACCGGGTAACGGATGCTGCGCCAGCAGCTTGGTCAGGTTCTTGGCGGTCTGCTCCAGCCAGTCGGCGGTGGAACGCAGGCGTGAATAATGAGCGAAGTGACCGATGGCCTTGTCTGGCAGATGATGGCCTTCGTCGAACACGTAAATGGTGTCGCGGGGATCGGGCAACACGGCGCCGCCGCCCAGGGCCAGATCAGCCAGCACCATGTCGTGGTTGGTGACGATCACGTCCACCTTGCCCATGCCTTCGCGGGCCTTGTAGAACACGCATTGCTGGAAATTGGGGCAGTGGCGGCCCGTGCACTGGCTGTGATCGGTGGTCAGCCGTGCCCAGTCCTGATCTTCGATAGCCTGGTGCCAACTGTCACGATCGCCATCCCAGCGGTTGCCCGCGAGCTTTTCGATCATGCTGTTGAAGAGCTTCTGGCTGGCCTCGTCGACCTCTATGTGGAAGCCTTCTTCCTCGAACAGCTGAGCGGTAGCCGATTGCGCGTTGCCCTCCTGCAGCAGCATGTCGAGCTTGGACAGGCACAGATAGCGGCCACGCCCCTTGGCCAGGGCGAAGCTGAAGTTGAGCCCGCTGTTGCGTATCAGGTCGGGCAGGTCCTTGAAGACGATCTGCTCCTGCAGCGCCACGGTCGCGGTCGCGATGACCAGGCGCTTGCCGGCCGCCTTGGCGGCGGGGATCGAGGCCAGGCTGTAGGCCACGGTCTTGCCGGTACCGGTGCCGGCCTCTACCGCGACCACGGCGGGATCGCCCGAGCGGCGGCCCTCGTCGTCGCAGGCGATATCGCCGAGTACCTTCGCCACTTCGGCGATCATCAGTCGCTGGCCATAACGAGGCTTGAGGCTCTTGGCTTCGAGAAAACGCGTGTAGGCGCCCTGGATAGTAGTCTTGAGTTCGTTGCTGATCATGGTCTGCGGGCGCCCGAAGGGCTGGATAAATTTTCAGTGTTTCGCATGGGCGGCTATCATAACCCGCTATTGCCCTTTGCGCCGCATGGAGATCCCGATGCTTGCCTTTGCCCTGCCCTATACCTTGCATGTTCTCGCTTCGCTGATATGGGTCGGCGGCATGTTCTTCGCCTGGCTGGTACTGCGTCCCGCAACGGTTGCGGCGCTTGAAGGGCCAGCTCGATTGAAGCTCTGGGTAGAAGTGTTTCAGCGTTTTTTCACATGGGTCTGGCTCGCTGTCGGGGTCTTGGCGATCACTGGGATCGGCATGCTCCATGTGCGTTTCTCGGGCTTCGAGACGGCACCGCGTTATGTTCAGGTGATGATCGGCGGAGGAATCGTCATGTTTGCCCTGTTCATGCGCGTCCAATCGCTGCTGCTTCCCGAACTGCGCACGGCGGTACAGGCCGAGGACTGGCCAGTCGGCGCCGCTGTACTGGCACGTATTCGACGAATGGTCGGCGCCAACCTGCTGCTGGGTATCGCGGTCGTGGTGGTGGCCAGCTCACGCTGGCTGGTCTGAGCTCAAGCAATCGGTGCCGCTTTCAACGGCCTGGGAATGGACATGACGTGGAAAATGCCGGTCAGCAGGATCTGCAGTCGATCGAACCAGCGATGACTGCGTCCACGCAGGCTGGCATTGAAGAACAGTATCTCGAGCACATGCAGCCCCAGCAACGCGATGCCGGCCGCGTTGATCATCAGGCTGAACGGCATGGGCTGCGGGATCAGCAGGTTGACCACCACTACCCCCCAGAACGCCACGGTCAGTGCCTTGCCCAGGCCCAGGACGAATCTCATGTACGACCTCCGCTTCTGCCCTTCAACCCGATCTCATCATGCCGACCGCGCCGACAGCTCTTCGGTTCAGACGTAACTCTGTCCGAGGATTCGTTTACAGCCCACGTCAGGGCAGCAACGACCTTGCGCCTGTGTCACCGACCACTACCGGTCACACAGGCGCGAAGACCGCTCCCGCGCCAGCTCTCAAGCCGGGTACCGCCCTCAACGCTGGATCTTGATCTCGGTGCGACGGTTCATGGCGCGACCTTCGGCGGTGGCGTTGTCGGCTTCGGGCTGCGTTTCGCCTGCGCCCACGACCGAGACGAAGCTGTTGCGCGGCACACCGCTTTGCACCAGGTAATCGGTCACCGAATGCGCCCGGCGATCCGACAGTTTCTGGTTGTAGACATCGGAGCCGACGCTGTCGGTATGGCCGGTCACGCTCAGGCGCGCCGTGGGGGCTTCGCTCTTCAGCCGCGTGGCTATCGTGTTCAGTCGCTCCTTGTCGGACGCGGTCAGGCGCGCGGAATCGAATTCGAAGTGCACATCACGAATGACGATGACTTCCTCTTTCTCGACCACGACCACCTCTTCCTCGACCACAGCGACCGGCTGTTCTGGCGGGCAGCCGTTGGCATCGACCTGAACCCCGGCCGGCGTGCCCGGGCACTTGTCACGGCTGTCCGGCACGCCGTCACCGTCTTCGTCGCCATCGCCGTGGGCCCAGCAGTAGCCCGCGGCCAGGCTCCCGCCAAGCAGCGCACCCCAGCCGGTCCAGCTGGAACTTTCGATGGCGCCCAAGGCTGCGCCACCAACGCCCCCGACGGCAGCGCATTTGGGCCAGTCGGTTTTCTGCAAACCTGCACAACCAGTCAACACGCTGGTGAGCAGAACCAGGGGTATCGCCGTGCGTACTATGCTCATCTCGTCGCTTCTCCTCAGGGGAACGGTGCAAGACCGATGCTCTGGGAGTAAAGACCGCGCAATCCATCCGTGCCAGCGATAAGCCACGATTGCCGTGCCCTGCCTCTATGCCGACGCCTCGAGGCCCGCTAGTCTTGGACGACCTGAGTGAGGATTGGCAATGACCGACGGTGTCTCCCAACGTACCCCGCAGCAGGCCCTTGCGGCGCTGCTCGAACAATTCACGCCCCGGCGCCTGTTGCTGGTCGGTAGCCGCTTCCCGGCCCTGGACGCGTTCGCCGAGGCCCACCCGGATGTGAGCATCGACGTAGTGGCGCCAGGCCCGTTACCGCGGCAAGTGGCAGCGCAACGTTTCGATCTGGCGTTGCTGGTCGATTGCCTCGAGCACCTGCCCAAACGCGGCGGTCTGGAACTGCTGGGCGGTATCCGCAATCTCAATGCAAGCAGAGTCGCGGTGTTGGCCGACCTGGCGGCCTGCGGCTGGCAGGAAACTGACTTCTTCGCGCTGGCCCTGTCGGCGAGCGAGAAATTCCAACGTGACGAGCAGGTGCTGAGCCTGTTCACCTATGATCTACACGATTACAAGCAAGTCCCTGACTGGCTGAATGCCAGGTTCTGGGCCAATCCGGAAAACTATGGGAAGTACTGGTGGTGAACTCATGAGTGTCTCGGTCTGCCCGTGTGGCAGTGGCAACCTGCTCGATGCCTGCTGCGGGCATTTCCACCAAGGTACACCGGCGCCGGACGCTCAGGCGTTGATGCGCTCACGCTACAGTGCGTATGTGCTGGGGCTGGTGGACTACCTCGTCGAGACTACCCTGCCCGCCCAGCAGAGCGGCTTGGACCGTGCCGCCATGTCGAGCTGGAGCGCCCAGAGCACCTGGCTGGGGCTGGAGGTGGAAGGAGCCGAGGTGCTGGGCGGTCAGCCCGAACATGCCTTCGTCACCTTCACCGCGCGCTGGCACGATCTGGAAGGCGATCATCAACACCGGGAGCGCTCGGCGTTCGTCCAGCACGAGGGCCGTTGGTACTTCATCGATCCCACCGTCGAGCTCAAGGCCGGGCGCAACGACCCCTGCCCTTGCGCCAGCGGGCAGAAATTCAAGAAATGCTGCTCAAGCTATATCGGTAACTGAGCATGACCGCCACAGCCCGCCTTCTCATTCTCAGCGTCGTGCTGACATGGCTGGCGGGCTGCGCCGGCTGGGGCGGTGATGAGTGGCGAGAGCCCCAGGTGCACCTGGTCAAGGTCGAGACCGTCAAGGCACGCCTGCTCCAGCAGGAATTCGTCCTGCACCTGCGCGTGGACAACCCCAACGACAGTCGCCTGTTCATTCGCGGCCTGGTGTATTCGGTGCGCCTCAACGACCTGTTGCTGGTCGATGACGAAGCCAGTATCTGGCGCAGCGTCGGCGGTCATGATCGGCGCACCTTCAAGATCACCGCCCGCACCAACCTGTGGAAGCAGCTCAAGCCCCTGGCCAAGCTGCTCAAGAGCCAGGTGCCGCTGCAGTATCGACTGGAGGGCGAGCTGAATACCGGATTATTCTTTCATGACGACCTGCACTTGATGCGCAGTGGTGAGATAATTCCCGGCGATTACTTACCGGAGTAGACCGAAATGACCCAACAGCCCCATGTCCATGGCCCTGACTGCAACCACGAGCATGAGCATGAGCATGGCCACGTTCACGGCCCGCATTGCAACCACGCCCACCAGGAGCCGGTACGCAACGCCTTGAAGGATGTCGGCCGCAACGATCCCTGCCCCTGTGGAAGCAGCAAGAAGTTCAAGAAGTGCCACGGCGCCTGATGTAACGCTGGCGGCCTTGGCTGTCTCCTGCTGCCAGGATATGAAGGTGCCAATGTTGATTGCGTGATGGCCGCCAGGTGCATGTCGTTGGGTTTTCAGCGTCCTTGAGATCGAGGGCCGCCTGCGCGGCGCTTCGCGCTGTGCCTGTCATGGCATTTTCAGCGCCCTCGAGATCGAGCGCCGCCCGCGCGGCTTCGCGCTGTGTCTGTCATGGCACTTTCAGCGCCCTTGAGATCGAGCGCCGCCCGCGCGGCGCTTCGCGGGTAAACCGCATCGGCGAACCGCCGCTCCCACATTTGTTGCACCGTGCCATGGCCTGTGAGATTGGGGTTGTCAGCCTTGGTGCATGGCTGAAGACTGCATCAAGGCTGTTGTTGGCACCTCATTATCCTTGCCATACAAACAAAGGCTAAGACCTCGGTCTATCAGGCCATGGCACGGTGCAACAAATGTGGGAGCGGCGGTTCGCCGATGCGATTTACTCGCGAAGCGCCGCGCGGGCGGCGCTCGATCTCAAGAGCGCTAAAAATCCAACGACATGCGCCTAGCAGCCCTCATGCAGTTACCAACCCGATACCCCCAATCCGACCAACAGCCAAATAAAGCCGCAAGCTGCCTTGCAAGCGACGGTCGCCCTCACTAACGTAGCGCCTTTCACGATCCCGCCTCGTCTTGCAGGAACCTTGTCATGGCTGCCCCCGCTCTCGTTTCCGTTCGTCCACGTTTCGGTACCGCCGCCGCGCTGCTCGGCCTGCTGGGCCTTGGCGGCTGCCAAGTGGGAGGCCAGGTCGACAATCTATCGCCAAGCACCGGCGTGCAGCCGCTCAAGGGTCTCGCGCAGAATGTCTCGGTGCGCCGCAGTGCCATGGGCGCCCCGTTGATCGAAAGCAGCAGTTTCCACGATGCGCTGTTCAGCCTGGGTTACGTGCATGCAGGCGATCGTATCGAGCAGATGCTGACCATGCGCCTGCTGGCTCAGGGTCGCCTGGCCGAGCTGGTCGGCCCGGATGTGCTAGAGGTCGATCGGCTGATGCGCGCAGCCAATCTCAAACAGCAGGCAGGCCAGCTGTATGCCGACGCCTCGCCTCGCCTCAAGCGTTTCTTCGATGTCTATGCCCGAGGCGTCAACGCCTACCTGTTCCGCTACCGCGACAAGTTGCCCGGCGAGCTGGCACGCAGCGGCTACCGCCCCGAATACTGGAAACCCGAAGACTGCGCGCTGATCTTCAGCCTTTATGCGTTCAACCAGTCGGTCAACCTGCAGGAAGAGCTCGCGGCCCTGGCGTTGGCACAGAAGATCGGCAGCGACAAACTGGCCTGGCTGCTGCCGGGCGCGCCGGACGAACCGCTGGCCGAGGCTGAACTCGACAAGCTCAAGGGCCTGGACCTGTCTCGACAACTGCCCGGACTCGCCCCGCTGGTCGCGGTCAGCCAGCGACTGGCCGATCTGCACCTGCTCGGCACGCCGGGTTCGGCCAACCTGGCACTGTCCCCGCTACGCAGTCGCAGCGGCAAGAGCCTGCTCGCCAGCGATACACGCGCTGCCTGGGCCTTGAGCCCGGTCCAGATTCATACCGGCAAGTATCAGGTGGCGGGCCTCTCGTTGCCTGGCCTGCCGATCGTACTCGCCGGCTATAACGGCAAGCTGGCCTGGAGCAGCAGCGCGGTCATGGCCGATGACCAGGACCTGTACCTGGAACAGTTGCGTCGCCAGGGCAGCCAGTTGACCTACCTGGCCGATGGCAAATGGCAGCCGGCCCGCGGGCGCAGCGAAACCTTCTTCGTACGCGGCCAACGTCCGCTGCGCGAAGTGATGTACGACACTCGACACGGGACCTTGCTGGGCCAGGTCGACGGATCGGGCCTCGGGCTTGCCTTGCATCTGCCCCGGCTCAAGGACGACAAGAGCCTTGACGCGCTGTTCGACCTTACCCGCGCTGGCACTTTGGAGCGGGCCTTCGACAGCACCCGGGAAATCGGCGCCGCCGCTCTCAATTTCGTGTTTGCCGACCCAGGCCACATAGGCTGGCAGGTCAGTGGACGCTACCCCAACCGTCGAGAAGGTCAGGGCCTGCTACCCTCGCCAGGCTGGGAGGGCCGCTATGACTGGGACGGTTTTGCCGATCCGATGCTGCACCCCTATGACCAGGATCCGCCTGCAGGCTGGCTTGGCCATGCCAACCAGCGCAGCCTACCCCGTGGCTACGGCATGCAGCTGTCCAATACCTGGTACTACCCGGAACGGGCCGAGCGCCTGGCTCAGTTGGCCGGCAATGGTCGCCACGACAGTCGCAGCCTGATGGCCCTGCAGAACGACCAGGTCACCCTGTTGGCCGACAAGCTGAAACAGATGTTCGAGGCGCCGGGCATGGCCCAGTCGCTCAAGCAGGCGATCGACGCCTTGCCCGCCGAGCAGCGCGGCAAGGCCAACGAGGCGCTGGCCCGGCTCAAGGCGTTCGACGGTCGCATGAGCCCGGTATCGGCGGATGCAGCGCTGTACGCCCTGTTTCTTCAGGAAGTGGCGCGCCAGACCTTCCTCGACGAACTGGGCCCCGAGTCGAGCCCGACCTGGCAGGCGTTCGTCGGCAACGCCAGACTGTCCTACTCGGCCCAGGCCGACCATCTGCTGGGTCGCGAGGACAGCCCGTTCTGGGATGACCGCAGCACCGCGCAGAAGGAAGACAAACCCGCGATTCTGGCGCGTAGCCTTGCGGCCGCGGTAGACAGCGGTATCGCCCGACTGGGTCCGGACCGTCGCGCCTGGCAATGGGGGCAACTCCACCAGTACCACTGGCCGACGCCGGGGCTGCAAGGCCTGGGCGATGCCATCACCCGTGCCCCCATGGCCGCCGGCGGCGACTTCGCCACTCTGGCGCTGACGCCTTACGCCTGGGGCAGCAATTTCGATACGAGCCTGCCGCCTTCGGCACGCCTGGTGGTGGACTTCGGCCAGGCGGAGCCCTTGCAGGTGCTGACCAGCAACGGGCAGTCCGGCAACTCGGCCAGCCCTCATTACAGCGATGGCCTGGACGCCTGGTTCAAGGCTCGCTTCATGACCCTGCCGATGCAGCCGCAGAATTTCGTCCGCGCCTATGGCAACCAACGGATGACTCTGGTCCCCTCCAAGTAGCGCGCACCGATGAGCGCATGGACGCGCGCCTGTGTCACCCTCATCTGCGCCGCTATCGGTCCAGGACGATGCACTGCCGGCAGGCTCGCCGCTCTACCAGGAGCGACGGCCCTCACCACCGCCCTCGCTTGCCGCGGCATCGAGGCGTCACGGGCGCCTTCGTCGATCCGCTGGCATTTCGCTTCGAACTTCCCCTTCGCGGGCGCGTTCCTAAGGGGTAACTCCCTGCCAGCGCCCATACCATGGATCTTGTCATTGCTCGCCCCGAAGGCTTGTACTGTCCGCCCGGAGACTTCTACATCGATCCGTGGCGGCCGGTAGAGCGCTCGGTCATCACGCACGGTCATGGCGACCACGCACGCACCGGCAACGGTCACTACCTGACGGCAGCACCGGGCGCGGGCATCCTGCGCAGTCGACTGGGCCAGGATATCAATCTGCAGACCTTGCCCTACGGCGAGCGCCTCGTGCACCAAGGCGTGACCTTGAGCTTGCACCCCGCCGGCCATGTGCTCGGTTCGGCCCAGGTGCGGCTGGAGTACCAAGGCGAGGTCTGGGTCGCCTCGGGGGACTACAAGGTCGAACCCGACGGCACGTGCGAGCCGTTCGAGCCGGTACGCTGCCATACCTTCATCACCGAATCGACCTTCGGCCTGCCTATCTACCGCTGGGCACCCCAGGCCGAGATCTTTGCCGAGGTCAACGAGTGGTGGCGCGGCAATCGTGAACAGGGCAAGGCCAGCGTGCTGTTCTGCTATTCCTTCGGCAAGGCCCAGCGCATCCTGCATGGCCTGGATGAGAGCATCGGGCCGATTCTGGTACACGGGGCAGTGGAGCCGTTGAACCGGGTCTATCGCGAAGCTGGCGTGCGCCTGCCCGAAACGCGCTATGCAGGCGAAGTGCCGCGCAACGATCCACTGCTACGCGAAGCGCTCATCCTTGCACCGCCGTCGGCAGGTGGCAGCAGCTGGATGCGTCGCTTCGGCGATTACAGCGACGCCTTTGCCAGTGGATGGATGCGCCTGCGGGGTACGCGTCGCCGGCGGGGCGTGGACCGGGGCTTCGTCCTCTCGGATCACGCCGATTGGTCAGGGTTGCTCTGGGCCATCGCCCAGACCGGCGCCGAGCGAGTCATGGTCACCCATGGTTCGGTCAATGTCCTGGTCCGCTACCTCAATGAACAGGGGCTGGATGCACGCTCCTTCGTCACGGAGTACGGCGATGAGGACGATGCCCCAGCCGAGGTGGAATCATGAGGGCATTCGCCGATCTTTACATGCGCCTGGATGCCACCACATCGAGCAATGCCAAGCTGGCCGCCTTGCAGGCCTATTTCAGCCAGGCACCCGCCGAGGACGCCGCTTGGGCGGTGTATTTCCTGGCGGGCGGTCGTCCTCGGCAATTGGTACCTACGCGTATGCTGCGCGAGCTGGCCATCGCCTTGTCTGGCCTGCCGGAGTGGCTGTTCGAGGAAAGCTATCAATCCGTCGGCGATCTGGCCGAGACCGTGTCGCTGCTCCTTCCCGAGTCCAGCCATGCTACCGACGAAGGGTTGGCGCAGTGGGTCGAGGCGTATCTGCTGCCCTTGCGTGGACAGGCGCCGGAGATGGTGCAGCAGCGCCTGCCGGAGCTCTGGGCACAGCTGGATCGACAAAGCCTGATGCTCTGCCTCAAGCTGATCACCGGCAGCTTCCGTGTCGGGGTATCCAAGCTTCTGGTGACCCGCGCACTGGCCCTGATGTGTGACCTGGATGCCAAGCGGGTGGCTCAGCGCTTGGTTGGCTATACCGATCTCAGCCACCGCCCCACAGCCGCCAGTTACCTCAAACTGATCGCTGCCGAGTCCGCCGACGAGCATGCCCAGCGCGGCGGCCAGCCTTATCCCTTCTTTCTCGCTCACGCCCTGCAGGCCCCGACCGAACAGTTCGACGCCCTGCTCGGCTCGCCCAGTAAATGGCAAGTGGAATGGAAGTGGGATGGCATTCGCGCTCAAGTGGTCAAGCGCGATGGGCAGCTGTGGATCTGGTCTCGTGGCGAGGAACTGGTGACCGACCGTTTCCCCGAATTGCACAGCCTTGCAAATACGCTGCCTGACGGGGTCGTGCTTGATGGCGAGATCCTGGTCTGGAAGACCGATGCCGCTGCCGATGCCCTTGCCGTGCAGCCCTTCGCCCTGCTGCAGCAACGCATCGGGCGCAAGACCTTGGGCAAGAAGCTGCTGGCGGATGCGCCCGTCGTACTGCAGGCATACGACCTGCTCGAATGGCAAGGCGAGGACTGGCGCAGCCGCCCGCAACACGAGCGACGCCGACAACTGGAGCAGGTGCTGGAGGCGTATCCGCTGACGCCGGTGCTGTTATCGCCGCTGGTCGAGGGAGACAGCTGGGAGGATCTGGCCCGTCAACGCGAGGCCTCTCGCAGCCTGGGCGTCGAAGGCATGATGCTCAAGGCACGCGACGCGCTCTATGGCGTGGGCCGGACCAAGGACATGGGGCTGTGGTGGAAATGGAAGATCGACCCCTTCAGTGTCGATGCCGTACTCATCTATGCCCAGCGTGGGCATGGCCGCCGCGCCAGCCTCTACAGCGACTACACCTTCGCGGTCTGGGACAGCCCACCCGGTACGCCGCAACGTACCCTGGTTCCCTTCGCCAAGGCTTATTCAGGACTGAGCGATGCCGAGATGCGCAAGGTGGACACCATTATCCGCAAGACCACGGTGGAGACCTTCGGCCCAGTGCGCAGCGTCACTCCGACCTTGGTGTTCGAGCTCGGTTTCGAAGGCATCGCCTTGTCGAAACGGCACAAGAGCGGTATTGCCGTACGCTTCCCGCGCATGCTGCGCTGGCGCGACGACAAGCCCGTGGAAGAGGCGGATGACCTGGGCACCCTGCAAGCACTCCTGGCCTGACGCCCTGTCGACCTTATCGTGCAGGGCTGCATGATCGGCAAAATTATGCTTGTATCATTGTGCCCTCAAGCCGAAGACAGGCGCCGCCAGGCCAACCAGGACCAGCATGCACCACTCGACCCATGACCTCCTTGCCCCCGTTCCGGGCATCGCCCGCCAGATCCATAGCTTTCACTTTGGTCCTCGAGGTGGCGCCAAGGTCTATATCCAGGCTTCCCTGCATGCCGACGAACTGCCTGGAATGCTGGTCGCATGGCACCTCAAGCAGCAGTTGCTCGCGCTTGAAAGCCAAGGCCGCCTGCGCCGTGAAATCATCCTGGTTCCCATCGCCAATCCCGTTGGCCTGGAGCAGGTGTTGCTGGATGCGCCGCTGGGCCGTTTCGAATTGCAGAGCGGCGAAAACTTCAATCGCAACTTCGTCGACCTGTCGGATTGCATCGGCGATCAGGTCGAAGCCCATCTGACCCAGGACCCGCTGCACAACGTCGAGCTGATCCGTGCATCCCTGCGCCGCGCCCTGGATGCCCATCCCGTGCACACGCCATTGCAGTCGCAACGCCGCGTTCTGCAACGCCTGGCCTGCGATGCCGACATGGTGCTGGACCTGCACTGCGATTTCGAGGCCGTCGAGCATCTCTATACCACGCCGGAAGCCTGGCCTCAGGTCGAGCCCCTGGCCCGTTACCTGGGCGCGCAGGCCAGCCTGCTGGCCACCGATTCGGGCGGTCAGTCGTTCGACGAGTCCTTCACACTGGTCTGGTGGCAACTGCAGCAACGCTTCGGCAAGCGCTTCCCGATTCCGCTTGGCAGCTTTTCGGTGACTGTCGAGCTGCGTGGCCAGGCGGACGTCAGCCATGAGTTGGCGCGACAGGACTGCCAGGCGATCCTCGACTTCCTGACGCGAGCCGACGTGATCGAGGGAGAGCTCACTCCACTTCCGGCTCTGACATATCCCGCCACGCCGCTGGCCGCCGTGGAACTGGTGTCTGCACCGTTGGGCGGGCTGCTGGTGTTTCATGCCAAGCCAGGGCAGTACCTGGAAGCCGGGCAGTTGATCGCCGAAGTGATCGACCCACTGACCGACCGGGTCATTCCCCTGCGCAACGCCCAGGCAGGTCTGCTCTATGCCCGTACATTGAGGCGCATGGCCACGGCTGGCATGGTGGTCGCTCATATCGCGGGCGAGCAGGTCTGTCGCAGCGGTTACCTGCTCGGGGCGTGATTCGGTAAAACCAATAGCGGCGATCGACGGTCTGAGAAGCACGCTTCGTAGACTAACGGTCGTCGCATGCCACCACCCTCCGACCTCGCCAGTTCCTGGTTCGCCGCTCGCGGTTGGGCACCTTTCGCCTTCCAGCGGCGCGTATGGGCCGCTGTCGGGCGGGGAGAATCGGGCCTGCTGCATGCCAGCACCGGGGCAGGCAAGACCTACGCCGTATGGCTGGCAGCCCTGCGCGCGTTCGCCCGTCCGCTCCCGCCCGTGACCTCCAAGCGCGCGCCACCGATGGCCCCGCTGCAGGTGCTATGGATCACCCCCATGCGTGCGCTGGCCGCCGACACCGCCCGTGCCTTGCAAGCCCCGCTCGACGAGTTGGCCCTGGGCTGGAGCGTCGGCGTTCGTAGCGGCGACACCGGCAGTGCCGAACGGGCCCGTCAGGCCAGACGCCTGCCCAGCACCTTGATCACCACGCCGGAGAGTCTGACCCTGCTGCTGACTCGCGAGAACGCCGCGCAGGACTTCGCAGAGCTGCGCATGGTCGTGGTGGACGAATGGCATGAACTGTTGGGCAACAAGCGCGGCGTGCAACTGCAATTGGCCTTGGCACGGCTGCGGCGCTGGCATCCCGGGCTGATCGTCTGGGGGCTGTCGGCCACGCTGGGCAATCTGGAACATGCGCTCAACGTCTTGCTGCCCGAGGGCGGGCTGCAGGTCAAGGGACGCCAGGACAAGCAGATTCTCGTCGACACCCTGCTCCCGGCGCAGATCGAGCGGTTTCCGTGGGCCGGTCACATGGGACTGAAGATGCTTGACCAAGTCCGTGACGAGATCGATGCCAGCCGCAGCAGCCTGGTGTTCACCAACACCCGTGCGCAGGCGGAACTCTGGTACCAGGCCCTTCTGGATGCCCGCCCGGACTGGGCGGGGCTGATTGCCCTGCACCACGCTTCGCTCGCCCGCCATACCCGCGACTGGGTCGAGCGCAGCCTGAAGGAGGGCGCGCTCAAATCGGTCATCTGCACGTCCAGCCTCGACCTGGGCGTGGACTTCCTGCCGGTGGAACGGGTGCTGCAAATCGGCTCGGCAAAGGGCATCGCTCGCCTGCTGCAGCGCGCCGGACGTTCCGGCCATGCGCCGGGGCGCGCGTCTCGCGTTACCCTGGTGCCGACCCATAGCCTGGAGCTGGTGGAAGCGGCAGCCGCTCGGCATGCCCTGCAAGCAGGTCAGATCGAAGCGCGTCGTTCGCCGCAGCTGTGTCTGGATGTGCTGGTTCAACACTTGGTGAGCATGGCCCTGGGCAGCGGTTTCCGACCCGCCGAACTGCTCGCCGAGGTGCGCAGCACCTGGGCCTTCCGCGACCTGCGCGACAGTCAGTGGCAATGGGCCCTGGCATTCGTGCGCCATGGCGGCACCTCGCTTACCGCCTATCCCGACTACCAGCGGGTAGACGAACATCCCGACGGGGTCTGGCGCGTGGCCAACGAACGATTGGCTCGGCGCCATCGCATGGGCATCGGCACGATCGTCAGCGATGCCAGCATTCAGCTCAAGTATTGGAGCAAGGGCGGCGGTGGCAAGAGCCTCGGCAGCGTCGAAGAAGCCTTCATTTCTCGACTTCGGCCCGGTGATACGCTGGTGTTCGCCGGACGGGTACTGGAGCTGGTGCGGGTCGAGAACATGACGGCCTATGTACGCCGCAGCACATCGCGCAAGGCCGCGGTAGCCCGCTGGAACGGTGGACGCATGCCACTTTCCAGCGAGCTGGCCGATGCGCTGGTGACTCAGCTCGATGACGCCGCGCACGGCCGTTTCGAAGGGCCGGAGATGCGTGCCGCGCGTTCGCTGCTGGAGCTGCAGGCCGCCTGGTCGGCCCTACCCACGCGGCACACGCTGCTGGCCGAAACCTTCGTCTCGCGCCAAGGCTCGCACCTGTTCCTTTATCCTTTCGCCGGGAGAATGGCCAATCTGGGATTGGCCAATCTGCTGGCCTGGCGGGTGAGTCGCGAACGACCGATCAGCGTGTCCATTGCCGTCAACGATTATGGATTCGAACTGCTCAGCCCGAGCGACGTGGACTGGGCAACCTACCTGCCCGAGGCGCTGTCGGCCGACGACCTGCTGGAAGATGTGCTGGCCAGCCTCAACGCCGGCGAGATGGCCCTCAGGCGCTTTCGCGAGATCGCGCAGATTTCAGGTCTGGTATTCGGTGGCTATCCCGCCGCGCAGAAAAGCATGCGCCAGATCCAGGCTTCGAGCGGTCTTTTCTATGAAGTCTTTCGCAAACACGACGCCGACAACCTGTTGCTCGGGCAAGCCCGGGACGAAGTGCTGCGCGAGGAGCTTGAAATCGATCGCTTGTATCGGCATCTGTCGAAGATGGCGGATCTACGATTGGACCTGCACGTATTGCGTCGCCCGGGTCCTTTGGCTTTTGCATTATTGGTGGAAGGCATGCGAGAAACCCTGACGACGGAAAAACTGGCGGATCGTATCGCGAGGATGGTGGCCGACCTGGAAAAGGCAGCGACCCGTGGCCGATGAGATGAATGGCGCACTGCCGATCGAACACTGTGGCGAGACCCTGTGGTTGCTGGCCGACAGAGCTGTCTACTGGCCAGCTCGCCGCGCCTTGCTGGTCGCTGACGTGCACATCGGCAAGGCCGCCAGCTATCGCGCTCTGCATCAGCCGGTTCCCAGAGGGACCACTGCGGTTACCCTGGCGCGTCTCGACAGCCTGATCGCTGCCTACCCATGCGATCAACTGATCGTGCTGGGTGATTTCCTGCATGCGCGCACCGGCCGCGCACCGGCGACCCTGGCTCGACTCAAGGCGTGGCGAGAGCACCACCGTGCACTGCGTATCCACCTGATCCGCGGTAACCATGACCTCCATGCGGGGGACCCGCCCGCGGAGCTGATGATCGACGTCGTGGACGAACCCTGGCTCGTAGGACCGTTCGCCCTGCAACACGAACCTACGCCTCATCCGACCCACGCGGTGATCGCCGGGCATGTGCATCCGGTCTTCACCTTGCGCGGCAAGGCGCGTCAGCGCCTGCGCCTGCCGTGTTTTCTGGTCGATGGAAAGGTGAGCCTGCTACCCGCCTTTGGCGAGTTCACAGGTGGCTGGGCCGTGACCCCTGAACCGGGAGCACGGCTGTTCGTAACCGGCGCAGAAAGTGTCTGGCCGGTTCGGCTGTGATCAGGCGACCGGAGCGGGTGGTGGCTCGTCGGGCAAGGTCGGCTCGCCGGGCTCCGTCGGTTGCGGGGTATCGGGATCGGGCTGGCCGGGCACACCGCCCGCCTGCATGGGCACTTGCGGATGCGCCAACAGCGACCAGGCCAGAAGCCCGATCTGGTTGGGTTGCAGCACGGCCAGCTTGGCATTGATTGCGGGATCGATTTTCATAAGCTGCTCCTGACTGGAGCCGGCACGCGTCATGCGCGCCGGTACTGTTCTAATTCTTGGAGTGCTTTTGGCGAAAGTAATTCCCGCGCTTCGTCGTCTCAGGTACGCGGCAAGGTCACGCCACGCTGACCCTGGTACTTGCCGCCGCGGTCCTTGTACGAGACTTCGCACTCTTCATCGGACTCGAGGAAAAGCATCTGCGCCACGCCTTCATTGGCGTAGATCTTGGCCGGCAGGGTGGTCGTGTTGGAGAACTCGAGCGTCACGTGGCCCTCCCACTCGGGTTCGAGCGGCGTCACGTTGACGATGATGCCGCAACGAGCATAGGTGCTCTTGCCCAGGCAAATGGTCAGCACATTGCGCGGAATGCGGAAGTACTCGACGGTGCGAGCGAGGGCGAACGAGTTCGGGGGAATGATGCAGACATCGCTCTTGACATCGACGAAACTGCCGGCATCGAAGTTCTTCGGATCGACGGTCGCCGAATTGATGTTGGTGAACACCTTGAATTCGTCCGCGCAGCGTACGTCATAGCCATAGCTGGACACGCCGAAGGAAATCACCCGGCTGTCCTGCTCGCCGCGCACCTGACGCTCGACGAAGGGTTCGATCATGCCGTGTTCCTGCGCCATGCGGCGAATCCACTTGTCCGATTTGATGCTCATGGCGGGTGTCCTGAGAGTACGAGGTGAAATAAACAGAGCCGCATCTTACCGGTCCCGGAGCCAGCGGCAAAGTTTCATCCTTCAGGTAAGCTGCAATCCGCGCCGGACAAGGCCTGGGACCGCCGTCGATCCGATTTGCGGCAAAGCGCATTCTGGGCATTGGCAGGTACGGGAAAGTGGGGTAAGGTGACGCCACTGTGCTGCACGTGACACCGAGAATCTCTAGTTTGATGCACGATCCTGATCGGCCCATCGCTGAATTTTCCTACTCTTTGCACTCAGTCCCGGCTGGGGTTTTTCCCGTGCCGTAATCAACTTTGTCCAAGGAGACATACCATGTCCAATCGCCAAAACGGCACCGTCAAGTGGTTCAACGATGAGAAAGGCTACGGCTTCATCACCCCTCAATCGGGTGACGACCTGTTCGTGCACTTCAAGGCTATCCAGGCTGACGGCTTCAAAACCCTGAAAGAAGGCCAGGCTGTTACTTTCGTCGCTACCCGCGGCCAGAAAGGCATGCAGGCTGAAGAAGTACAACTGGGCTAAGCCTGGCTGTCTTCACGCTTCACAAGAAACCCGCCTGATGGCGGGTTTTTTGTGCCTGTGCCATGAGCCTGCGGCACAGGCACCGCAGGCATTCACCTGCGGTCCACGGTCGCTTCAGTCTTCGCTGATGGTGATACTCGGCATTGCCGGCGCGGCAGCGGCTTGCAGAACGATACGCGCGCCTACCTGGCGAGCAAGCTCCTGATAGACCATCGCGATCTGGCTTTCAGGCTCGGCGATGGCGGTCGGCTTGCCGCTGTCGGCCTGCTCGCGGATCGACATCGATAGAGGCAGTGAAGCGAGCACCTCTACGCCGTACTGCGTGGCCAACTTCTCGCCACCGCCCTCACCGAACAGATGCTCGGCGTGACCACAGTTCGAGCAGATGTGCACGGCCATGTTTTCCACGACGCCCAGCACCGGAATATTGACCTTGCGGAACATCTCCACGCCTTTTCTCGCGTCCAGCAAGGCCAGGTCCTGGGGTGTGGTGACGATCACCGAACCGACCACGGGCACCTTCTGCGCCAGGGTCAGCTGTATGTCACCGGTTCCGGGCGGCATGTCGATCACCAGGTAATCCAGGTCGTCCCAGGCAGTCTGCGTCACCAACTGCAGCAGCGCTCCGGAAACCATTGGCCCACGCCAGACCATGGGTGTGTTGTCATCGGTCAGGAAGGCCATGGACATCACTTCAACCCCATGGGCCTTGAGCGGCACGAACCATTTCTGCTCGCGCACCTGTGGACGAGTACCTTCAGGGATGCCGAACATCACGCCTTGGCTGGGCCCGTAGATATCGGCGTCGAGAATTCCCACGCGCGCGCCTTCACGGGCCAGGGCCAACGCCAGGTTGGCCGCTGTGGTCGACTTGCCGACGCCGCCCTTGCCCGACGCCACGGCAATGATGTTCTTCACGTTGGCCATGCCCGGCACCTGGGCTTGAGCCTTGTGCGCCGCGATCACGCACTCGATGGCTACCGTCGCGGCAGTGACGCCGTCGATGCCTTCGATGGCTGTCTGCAGCACCTGAGCCCAGCCGTTCTTGAACAGTCCCGCGGCATAACCCAGTCGCAGGCGCACGGTGACTTGTCCGGCCTGGATATCGATGGCCTGTACACAACCAGCGCTGACCGGGTCCTGGTTCAGGTAGGGGTCGGTGTACTGGCGAAGGACAGCTTCGATGGCGGCACGCGTAACGGCACTCATGGACACTCCCATTGACATACTGAGACAAAACGGAGCCTATGCTAACCCGTCAGCCATCCCCTGACGCGCGCATGGGGTGAAATATATTTGCTGGCGCTTTATAGTGGCCGATCACCTTTCTTCACCCATGTAGCGATAAGTAGCCGAGCCACCATGTCCGAGCCACGTCAGATTCTCGTCACCAGCGCCCTGCCCTATGCCAATGGTTCCATTCACCTTGGTCACATGCTCGAGTATATCCAGACGGACATGTGGGTGCGCTTCCAGAAACTGCGCGGCAACCAATGCATCTATGTCTGCGCCGACGATGCCCACGGCTCGGCGATCATGCTGCGCGCCGAAAAGGAAGGCATCACGCCGGAGCAGCTCATCGCCAATGTCCAGACTGAGCACAGCACCGACTTTGCCGATTTTCTTGTGGACTTCGACAACTTCCATTCGACCCATGCCGAAGAAAACCGCGAGCTCGCCAGCCAGATCTACCTGAAACTGCGCGATGCCGGCCATATCGCCAACCGTTCCGTGACCCAGTACTTCGACCCCGAGAAGGGCATGTTCCTGGCGGATCGCTTCATCAAAGGCACGTGCCCCAAATGTGCGGCCGATGACCAGTACGGCGACAACTGCGAAAAATGCGGCGCCACCTACGCGCCGACCGAGCTGAAGAACCCCAAGTCGGCCATTTCAGGCGCGACGCCGGTGCTGCGCGACTCCAAGCACTTCTTCTTCAAGCTGCCGGACTTCCAGGCCATGTTGCAGCAGTGGACCCGTAGCGGCACCCTCCAGGACGCAGTGGCCAACAAGCTGGCCGAGTGGCTGGATTCCGGCCTTCAGGAATGGGACATCTCCCGCGACGCGCCGTACTTCGGCTTCGAGATCCCGGATGAACCAGGCAAGTACTTCTACGTCTGGCTCGATGCGCCCATCGGCTACATGGCCAGTTTCAAGAACCTCTGCGAGCGCCGCCCGGAACTGGATTTCGATGCCTTCTGGAACAAGGACTCCACCACCGAGCTGTACCACTTCATCGGCAAGGACATCGTCAATTTCCATGCCTTGTTCTGGCCAGCCATGCTGGAGGGCGCGGGCTACCGCAAGCCGACCGCCATCAACGTGCACGGCTACCTGACCGTCAACGGCGCCAAGATGTCCAAGTCGCGCGGTACCTTCATCAAGGCCCGCACCTACCTCGATCACCTGGCGCCGGAATACCTGCGTTACTACTATGCAGCCAAGCTGGGCCGCGGGGTCGACGACCTGGACCTGAACCTCGAAGACTTCGTGCAGAAGGTCAACTCCGACCTGGTCGGCAAGGTAGTGAACATCGCCAGCCGCTGCGCAGGCTTCATTCACAAGGGCAATGACGGCGTGCTGGTCGGCGGTGACGCCGCCCCGGAACTGACTCAAGCGTTTCTGGCCGCCGCGCCTTCCATCGCCGATGCCTACGAGGGTCGCGACTTCGCTCGTGCCATGCGCGAGATCATGGCCCTGGCCGACCGCGCCAACGCCTGGATCGCCGACAAAGCACCCTGGTCGCTAGCCAAGCAGGAAGGCAAGCAGGATGAAGTCCAGGCTATCTGCGCCCAGGGCATCAATCTCTTCCGCCAGCTGGTAATTTTCCTCAAGCCGGTCTTGCCACTGCTGGCCGCCGATGCCGAAGCGTTTCTCAATGTCGCGCCACTGGCTTGGAACGACCACCTGACGCGCCTGGAAAACCATCGACTGAACCCGTTCAAGGTACTCATGAGCCGGATCGAACCGGCCAAGGTCGAAGCCATGGTCACCGCCAGCCAGGAAGATCTCGCCGCTGCCCAGGAAACCGCGCCCGCAGGTAACGGCGAGCTGGCGAAGGACCCTCTGTCCGCGGAGATCGAGTTCGATACCTTTGCCGCCGTGGACCTGCGTGTTGCGCTGATCCTCAAGGCCGAAGCCGTCGAAGGCGCCGACAAGCTCCTGCGCCTCACCCTGGACATCGGTGACGAGCAGCGCAATGTCTTCTCGGGCATCAAGTCCGCCTATCCGGATCCGTCCATGCTCGAAGGTCGCCTGACGATGATGGTAGCCAACCTCAAGCCACGGAAAATGCGTTTCGGCGTTTCCGAAGGCATGGTGATGGCGGCTGGCCCCGGCGGCGAGGAAATCTACCTGCTCAGCCCGGACAGCGGTGCCAAGCCAGGCCAGCGCATCAAGTAATGTCTCAGCCTCGTCGGCAATGACGGGGCTGGCTCCTCTCCCCGCACGCCGGATCACTCATCCAGCCTGCGGGGCGCCTTCTGATCTGGCGTCCGAGGCTCGGATGGGTCTCGCCTGTCACGCCTTCTAGGAATGCTCCGACTCATGAACGCCGCCAAACGCCTGGAGATCTTTCGCAGGCTGCATGAAGACAATCCCGAACCCAAGACCGAGCTGGCCTATACCACGCCCTTCGAGCTGCTGATCGCCGTGATTCTCTCGGCCCAGGCCACCGACGTCGGGGTCAACAAGGCCACCGCGCGCCTCTACCCGGTCGCCAATACGCCCGAGGCGATCTACGCGCTAGGGGTCGAGGGGCTCAGCGAGTACATCAAGACCATCGGCCTGTACAACAGCAAGGCCAAGAACGTGATCGAAACCTGTCGATTGCTCATCGAACTGCATGGCAGCCAGGTACCGCAGTCCCGTGAGGCCCTCGAAGCATTGCCGGGCGTAGGCCGCAAGACCGCCAACGTCGTGCTCAACACCGCCTTTCGACAACTGACCATGGCGGTCGATACGCATATTTTCCGAGTCAGCAACCGCACGGGCATAGCCCCAGGCAAGACCGTGCTGGATGTGGAAAAGAAGCTGCTCAAGTTCGTGCCGAAGGATTACCTGCTGGACGCCCACCATTGGCTTATTCTCCACGGCCGCTATGTATGCCAGGCGCGCAGACCTCGTTGCGGCAGTTGTCGGATCGAGGATCTGTGCGAGTATCGGGCAAAAACTTCCGACGATTGATGCAGTAAAGGCAGATGCATCGTTTCGATTGAAAAAATCTTTTTTACCGAATGCATGATTCTCGCTATAAGGACGGCCAATGGCCCTCTTGGCTTGGAGTGACTCATGAGCACCGATAAAGAAGACTTGGTAGTAGACGATGATTTCAGTGCGGACGAGGATGCGGAGCCTCAGGTGGAGGTCGCCAAGACCAATCTGAGCAAACGCCGCACTATCGATAACCTGCTCGAAGAACGCCGCCTGCAACGACAATTGAACGACTACGACTTCGACCTCTAATCGAAGCCCTGCCTGCACGGCTGTCGGCGTCGTGCGCACAGTCGGCTATCGAGACTTCCGATGCCAACACGCTGGCATCGGATCCCAGCAGGCCCTCAAGTATGACGTTGAACTGATCGGCGAGATTTCGGTGATGACGGTGTTCGCCTAGACCAATCCGTGGCGTTGGGCAAGTTCGATGAGGTCTACCAGCGAACGCGCATTGAGCTTGGCGAGAAGGCGAGTCTTGTAGGTGCTGACGGTCTTGTTGCTGAGAAACATGCCATCGGCGATTTCCTTGTTGCTTTTGCCAAGCGCAAGCTGTTGCAGGACCATCATCTCCCGGCCGGACAGACGCTCGACCATCTCGGCCTCGCTGCCACCATTGAGAACGGTACGAGCCTTGTGCAGCGCCTGATTGGGGAAATAGCTGTATCCCGATAGAACCGCCTTGATGGCACTGAGCAGCTCGGTAAGCTCCTGCTGCTTGCACACGTAGCCCGCGGCGCCTGCCTGCATGCAACGCATGGAAAAGTGACCCGGCGCCTGGGATGTCAGGACCAGTACCTTGGTGTTCGCGCTGATACCAGTCAGTCGCGCGATCACTTCCAGGCCATCGAGCTTTGGAATTCCGATGTCAAGGATGACGATATCAGGAAGATGTTCCCGAGCCAGTTGCAAAGCGTCCACTCCGTTGTCCGTTTCTGCCATGACCTCGTACCCATGCCGCTCCATCAGCATGCGTACGGCCAAACGAATAACAGGATGATCATCCACGATCAGCACTCTATTCATGCGATATCCAACTGTCGTTGTTCTAGTTTTAAAGGGCCACAATAACCGACTACAACGTCCCGAGGCGTGATGATTCCCTTAACACTCACACGCCAGGATGGAACCCACATAAGTAGAAGACATTTCCTACAGCTGAGCTTTTTAAGCCTCTGTCTACAGACGGCCTGTGTTCGGCCCAGATGGAAAAATTAGCACTGGAGACACGTACGCTCAAAGTGGTTGAAGGTGATGCGCACTGACGGATAATTCCATTCCGAACCCTGAATGAAAGAATCTCTTGGGCAACACTTCCTCAATGCGAAACAACGCAGATTCCAAGGCGTCGGCAAGTCATGATACATCCGGCCTAACACACAGACAGGCAGCCGCCATGAGCCACGTAGAACCCCGAAGCCCACTGACGATCATCGCCATCTTCGCCGGCATCATCGAAGCTTCCGCCCTCGCCTCCCTGCCATTCCTGAGCGAGGACAGCCAGACTATCTACACCTGGTTCCTGGTCGGCTTTCCGTTCTTCCTCACGATTCTTTTTTTCCTTACCCTGAACTTCAACTACAAGTCGCTCTATTCTCCCTTGACCAGCAGCAAGCACGACCCACCGCCCGGCCAGACGTCAGCCTCACTGCACTCTACCGTGGAGGAACGGGAGCATAACGCCGGGCAACGCGAGGGACATCGCAACACCATGCGGCCCAGGCAAATCGAGGAAAATGAACGAGAGGGCGTCATGATCATCGCGCTGTCTGGTCCTGAAACCCGAAAGATGATCGAGAACCATGTCCTGCGAATAGCGGCCGCGCCCACCGCCAGAGAGCGCCGTTGGATCATTCATAACCTGGACACTCGGACCAGCATCCACCTGGCGATACGTCCCTCGTCCTACTCGGCAGACGCACCCTGAAACCGAGCGACAGGCACGCAAAAAAAACCCCGGCAGCGGGCCGGGGTTTTCCGCAGTCACTACCGATCAGAGCAGGGAGCGGCCCTTGTTGGCAGCGATGCGCATGCGCAGGGCATTGAGCTTGATGAAGCCCGCCGCGTCGGCCTGATCATAGGCGCCGCCATCTTCCTCGAAGGTCGCGATGTTGGCGTCGAACAGCGAGTCGTCGGACTTGCGGCCCACGACCATGACATTGCCCTTGTACAGCTTCAGGCGGACGACACCGTTCACGCTGGCCTGGGAAGCGTCGATCATCTGCTGCAGCATCAGACGCTCCGGGCTCCACCAGTAGCCGGTGTAGATCAGGCTGGCGTACTTGGGCATCAGCTCATCTTTCAGGTGAGCGACTTCGCGGTCCAAGGTGATCGATTCGATGGCGCGGTGACCCTTGAGCATGATGGTGCCGCCCGGGGTTTCGTAGCAGCCCCGGGACTTCATGCCGACGTAGCGGTTCTCGACGATATCCAGGCGACCGATGCCATTCTCGCCGCCGATGCGGTTGAGCGTGGCCAGCACGGTAGCCGGGGACATCTCGACGCCGTCGATGGCAGTGATGTCACCGTTGCGGTAGGACAGCTCGATGTAGGTGGCCTTGTCCGGAGCGTTTTCCGGCGAGACGCTCCAGCGCCACATGTCTTCCTCGTGCTCGGTCCAGGTATCTTCCAGGACACCGCCTTCGTAGGAGATGTGCAGCAGGTTGGCATCCATCGAGTACGGCGACTTCTTCTTGCCGTGGCGCTCGATCGGGATAGCGTGCTTCTCGGCATAGTCCATCAGCTTCTCGCGCGAGAGCAGATCCCACTCGCGCCATGGAGCGATGACCTTGACACCTGGCTTGAGCGCATAGGCACCGAGCTCGAAACGCACCTGATCGTTGCCCTTGCCGGTAGCGCCATGGGAAATGGCATCGGCGCCGGTTTCGTTGGCGATCTCGATCAGACGCTTGGCAATCAACGGGCGGGCGATGGAAGTACCGAGCAGGTACTCACCTTCGTAGACGGTGTTGGCGCGGAACATCGGGAACACGAAATCGCGCACGAACTCTTCGCGCAGATCGTCGATGTAGATTTCTTTCACGCCCAGGGCCTGTGCCTTGGCGCGGGCCGGCTCGACCTCCTCGCCCTGACCCAGATCAGCGGTGAAGGTCACCACTTCGCAGTTGTAGGTATCCTGCAGCCACTTGAGAATCACCGAAGTATCAAGGCCGCCGGAATACGCCAGTACGACCTTTTTTACGTCCGCCATGCCATCACTCCACGGGTTGTACGGAAAGCCGTCGATTCTACCGGGCTTGCTACCAGATTTACAGTGGCGCGACAGCTTGTGACGACAAAGCGACAGGATCTGTCGAGAGGGCGACCATCGGTCGTGCTCAAAGCTGTTTGGGCACAGAGGTCGCAGCCGGTGCGGCAAGTGGTGCTGGAGTAGCGGCGATCCCGGAGGATGTTTCCGGCGGTTTCTCGGCCAATGGTTTCTCGGCCGTTTTTTCTGGGGGTTTTTCGATCGGCGCAACGCGTTCCAATTGCAGACTCACCCGACGATTGCGTGCGCGATTTGCAGGGCTGTTGTTTCTTGCCAGAGGATAACGCTCGCCATGGAAACGCACGGTGATCTGGTCCTCGGCAACACCATGGGCCTTGAGGTAGTCGGCAACGGCCAGGGCCCTGCGCCGTGACAGGTCACGGTTGGTCAACCGGTTGCCGCTGTTGTCGGAATGCCCGTCGAGCTCGATGTGATTGACCGTGGGATCGGCCTTCAGGTAGTCCAGGACCATATCCAGCCGCGCCTTCGCCACGCTGTCCAGATCGATACCGTTCCCCGGGAAGCCAACCTGGGTCTGGCGGATCTGATCGTAATTCATCGGCAGCAGCTTGGCGGCGCAGGCCTGATAATCGTTATAGGCCTTGTTGAAGCTCACGGGCAGTACACGGACTTCCATCACCCGGCCACCCTCGCCGGACTGGTTGCGCACGACGGTACTGCGACCATCGAGCAGACCACTGATCAAGCGGCTGGCCTGGCCCTGGGTGGTGGTGAACAATACCCCGGTACGCGCCAGTCGCACCGCTCCCAGGTTGATATCGCCACGCCCGGGCTGCCACGGCGCCGCGGCCGCCAGCAAGGTGGCCGGGCCCGCACCAAGCAGATTGCCCGCCGAGCGCAGCTGGAAAGTCGCCTGCTCACCGGCGCGGCGCACGAACTCGCCCGCTCCGAAGCCGTCGACAGGCTGGATCAGCCGGCATTCGAACTGATCCCCCTCGATCTTCCACTCGATGTTTTCCACTCGGGTCTGCAAGGTCAATGCCGCCGCCGGGAGGCTGACCAACAGACTGAACAGGGCTAGATAATGCTGGCGCACGGGCGGCTCCACTGATTCTCGCTGCATACCTGCAAGCTATCGGTCCGTTTCGCTAAAACTTGATAGCCAGTGCTCGCCCTCGGCTTTTCCGGTAGCATTCACGCTTGAGTTCGACCCGCCTGGAATCCCCAATGTCCGATCGCCTGACCCTCCTGCGTCCCGATGACTGGCATATCCATCTGCGCGATGGTGCCGTCCTGCCTCACACCGTCGGCGACGTGGCGCGCACCTTCGCCCGCGCCATCATCATGCCCAACCTGGTCCCGCCGGTACGCACCGCCACCGAAGCCGGCGCCTACCGCGAGCGCATCCTTGCCGCGCGCGCGCCCGGCAGCCGCTTCGAGCCGCTGATGGTGCTGTACCTTACTGACCGTACCAGCCCCGAGGACATCCGCGCGGCCAAGGCCAGCGGCATCGTGTACGCGGCCAAGCTCTACCCTGCCGGCGCCACGACCAACTCCGACTCCGGGGTAACCAGCATCGACAACATCTTCCCGGCGCTCGAAGCGCTGGCCGAGACAGGCATGCCGCTGCTGGTACATGGCGAAGTGACGCGCAGCGAGATCGACGTCTTCGATCGCGAGAAACTGTTCATCGACGAGCACCTGCGCCGCGTTGTCGAACGCTTCCCGACACTGAAGGTGGTGTTCGAGCACATCACCACGGCCGATGCCGTGCAGTTCGTCATGCAGGCACCGGCCAACGTCGGCGCGACCATCACCGCGCAGCACCTGCTGTACAACCGCAACCACATGCTGGTCGGCGGGATTCGCCCGCATTTCTACTGCCTGCCGATCCTCAAGCGCAACACGCACCAGGTGGCATTGCTGGATGCCGCAACCAGCGGCAACAAAAAGTTCTTCCTCGGCACCGATTCCGCGCCGCATGCGCGCCACGCCAAGGAAGCCGCCTGCGGCTGCGCGGGTTGCTACACGGCCTATGCCGCGATCGAGCTGTACGCCGAGGCATTCGAGCAACGCAACGCGCTGGACAAGCTCGAAGGCTTTGCCAGCCTGCACGGCCCTGCCTTCTATGGCCTGCCGAGCAACACCGATACCATCACCCTGGTCCGCGAAGAGTGGACCGCCCCTGACAGCCTGCCGTTTGGCGAGCAAAACGTCGTCCCGCTGCGCGCTGGTGAAAAGCTGCGCTGGCGCCTGCTGGAGAACAATGCGTGAGCGAAGACCTTTACGAAGACGACCAGGAAGGTCAGGCGAGCGGCTCTCGTCATCCGATGGCAGAACGCTTTCGTGGTTATCTGCCGGTAGTCGTGGACGTCGAGACGGGTGGATTCAACAGCGCCACCGACGCCCTGCTGGAAATTGCGGCCGTTACCATTGGCATGGACGACAAGGGTTTCCTGTTCCCGGAACACACCTACTTCCATCGGGTCGAACCGTTCGAAGGCGCGAACATCGAACAGGCGGCACTCGAGTTCACCGGCATCAAGCTCGATCATCCGCTACGCATGGCAGTGAGCGAAGAGACTGCTCTCACCGATATCTTCCGCGGCGTGCGCAAGGCGCTCAAGGCCAATGGCTGCAAGCGTGCGGTTCTGGTCGGGCACAACAGCAGTTTCGACCTGAATTTCCTCAATGCAGCGGTAGCGCGCAACGACGTCAAGCGCAATCCGTTCCATCCGTTCTCCAGCTTCGACACGGCTACCCTGGCCGGCCTGGCGTACGGCCAGACCGTCCTGGCCCGTGCCTGCCAGAGTGCCGACATCGACTTCGATGGCCGCGAAGCGCACTCAGCCCGCTACGACACCGAGAAGACCGCCGAGCTGTTCTGCGGCATCGTCAATCGCTGGAAGGAACTGGGCGGCTGGCGAGACTTCGACAATTGAGCCTGACGCGCTAGCGACCTAAAAAAAACCGGCCATGAAGGCCGGTTTTTTTAAGTCTGGCAGATTACAGCTTGCCAGCGTTCTCGCTCAGGTAAGCGGCAACGCCTTCTGGCGAAGCGGTCATGCCCTTGTCGCCTTTCTTCCAGTTGGCAGGGCACACTTCGCCGTGCTCCTCGTGGAACTGCAGGGCATCGACCAGACGCAGCAGCTCGTCCATGTTACGGCCCAGCGGCAGGTCATTGATGATCTGCGAACGGACAACGCCGTTGTGGTCGATCAGGAACGCGCCACGGAAGGCCACGCCGCCTTCGGACTCGACGTCGTAGGCCTTGCAGATCTCGTGCGAGATGTCAGCCGCCAGGGTGTACTTGACCTGGCCGATGCCGCCTTTTTCGACTGGAGTGTTACGCCAGGCATTGTGGGTGAAGTGCGAATCGATCGAAACGCCGATCACTTCAACGTCGCGCGCTTGGAATTCCGGAATGCGGTTGTCCAGTGCGATCAGTTCGGATGGGCAGACGAAGGTGAAGTCCAGTGGATAGAAGAACACCAGGCCGTACTTGCCTTTGATGGCCGAGGCCAGGTTGAAGCTGTCGACGATCTCGCCATTGCCCAGCACGGCAGCGACGGTGAAATCCGGGGCTTTTTTACCAACGAGCACGCTCATTCGATATCTCCTGATGGTGTCAAAACAGTGTCCGGGATGAACGCGTCAGCCCGGGATCACACAAGGCTGCCCACTATACACTGCCCGCACGAACAGGCCGAATTTAACCGCCTGTCGCGCAAAGGCCAGTAGTCCGGCAGGTGGTTTGACAAGCATTCTCATTACCATTAATCTCCAGAACATCTTGCCGCAACCAGCGATGGGCTGACCCTATGTATGTGTGTCTTTGTGTTGGTGTGACCGACGGACAGATCCGCGATGCGATCTATGAAGGATGCTGCAGCTACAAGGAAGTCAGAGCCGCCACCAACGTGGCCAGCCAATGTGGCAAATGTGCATGCCTGGCCAAGGAAGTGGTTCGCGAAACCCTCACCAAATTGCAGGTCAGCCAGCACCCGGCCCTGCCCTATCCCGTGGAATTTTCAGCGGCATAAACTACCTCTTTCGGAGAACCGGACTCAGTGTCCGGTTTTTTTATGCCTGCAATTCAATTAGTTATGGCCTAGACGCGGTTCACAAACATTCTTATTCCTATTAATTTTCATTTATTATTCAATAACTTAGGTTTGACAGGAAAACTTACCGAGCTCAAACTCCTGCTTATTGGCACACTTCTACAAGGCAGGCACCGGTCATGAAAGGCGACATCAGCGTCATCCAGCATCTCAACAAGGTCCTCGGAAACGAGCTGGTCGCGATCAATCAGTACTTCCTGCATGCGCGCATGTATGAAGACTGGGGCCTGAACAAGCTCGGCAAGCACGAGTACAAAGAATCCATCGACGAGATGAAGCACGCTGACAAACTGATCAAGCGGATTCTCTTCCTCGAAGGCATCCCTAACGTGCAGGACCTCGGCAAGCTGCTGATCGGCGAGCACACGCGGGAAATGCTCGAGTGCGACCTGAAGCTTGAACAGAAGGGCCTGGCCGATCTCAAGGCGGCAATCGCACACTGCGAGACTGTCGGTGATTTCGGTAGCCGCGAGATGCTCGAAGACATCCTCGAGGCCGAGGAAGAACACATCGACTGGCTGGAAACCCAGTTGGGCCTGATCGACAAGATCAGCCTGGAAAACTACCTGCAATCGCAGATGGGCGAAGAGTAAATCTCTGCTTAAAAACAAAGCCCCGCATTCGCGGGGCTTTTGTTTTGCAGCATCGGGTACAGCAATTGTGTCAGGCTTCGGAAGCCTTGGCATTGGCTGCGTCCTTGATCAGGGTCTGCAGCTCGCCCTTCTCGAACATTTCCAGAACGATATCGCTACCGCCGACCAATTCGCCGCCGACCCACAGCTGCGGGAACGTCGGCCAGTTGGCGTACTTGGGCAGGTTGGCTCGAATTTCCGGATTCTGCAGGATATCGACATAGGCGAATTTCTCGCCGCACCCCATCACTGCTTGCGAAGCACGCGCCGAGAAGCCGCACTGCGGGGCATTTGGCGAGCCTTTCATGTAAAGCAGAACGGTATTGTTGGCAATCTGCTCTTTGATTGTTTCGATAATATCCATGTCACACACCTCGGCTGGACTTTCCGACCTTATCGTCGGCACGGTGCCGCATTGTATCGGAAAGCCGAGCAGCGTGCTCGGTCTTGCCCGGAGTCAAGCCGCTTCAACTTCCACAGGGACGCCGTTCAACGCCGCGTTACCTGATACGCCATCGCGTAGACACTCGTCGGTCAAGTCGTTGGCGCTGCCCCCTGGCTGGGCATTGGCGACGCCGAGCCGGACGCCCTGGCGCTGGTGGCCGTAGCCATGAGGCAGGCTAACCACGCCTGGCATGACCTCTTCGCTGGCCAGCACCTGCACCTCCAGGCTCCCTACCCGGGAGCGCACGCGCACCTGCTGGCCATCTATCAGCCCGCGGGCCCGCAAGTCCTGGGGGTGCATGAGCAATTGATGGCGGGGCTTGCCTTTGACCAAGCGGTGAAAGTTGTGCATCCATGAATTGTTGCTACGGACATGGCGCCGGCCGATCAACAACAGTTGCGCGGGGTCGGCGGGTGCCTGACCGGCCAGACGCCGCAGGTCGTCGAGCATGCACTGTGGCGCCGCGTCGACAACCTGACCCGGCGTTTTCAGCCGCGCCGCGAGGTTGGCCCGCAAAGGCCCCAGATCGAGGCCATGGGGATGCAGGTCGAGCGTCTCCAGTGAAAGATGCCACGGCGAGCCATCGCCATAACGCCCTGCGCGCAGGCCCAGGTCGATCATCTGCGCAGGAGCGAGGGTCGGTTTCAGCGCTACCTGCGCCCGCGCCGCGAAAGCCTTGGCCAGCCCGACGAAAATCTCCCAGTCATGCAGCGCGCCGGCAGGCCGAGGCAGGAGGGCACGATTGAACCGCGAGACATTACGCACGGCCAGCAGGTTGAAGGTCGTGTCGTAATGGTCGTTTTCCATGGCGCAGGTGGATGGCAGGATCAAGTCGGCGTGACAGGTCGTTTCATTGATATACAGGTCGATGCTGAGCATGAAGTCGAGCCCTTCGAGCGCCTGTTCCAGCTGACCTCCGTTGGGCGTGGAAAGGACCGGATTCCCCGCCACCGTCACCAGCGCTCGGACCTGCCCTTCTCCCGGCACCAGGATCTCTTCGGCCAGCGCGGCCACCGGCAGCTCGCCGCCATATTCCGGTAGGCCGGACACGCGGCTTTGCCAGGCATTGAAATGGCCGCCCGCCGTATTGGCTACCAGATCCACCGCAGGCTCGGTACAGAGTGCACCACCCGGCCGATCGAGATTACCGGTCACCAGATTGATCAGTTGCACCAACCAGTGGCACAGAGTCCCGAACGCTTGCGTGGAGATGCCCATCCGCCCATAGCACACAGCGCGCTCGGCAGCGGCGAAGTCACGGGCCAACTGGCGGATTTCGCGAGCACCGATTCCGCACAAGGGGCTCATGGCTTCGGCACTGAACGAGGAAAGCGCATCGCGAACGGCATCCAGGCCTTGGACGGGCAAGTGGGAAGCTCGACCCAGCTTCTCGTCGAACAGCGTATGCAACAGCCCGCTCAGCAGCGCGGCATCGCCACCAGGACGAATGAACAAGTGCTGGTCGGCCATCGCCGCCGTTTCGGTACGCCGCGGATCCACCACGACCAGCCGACCGCCTCTGGCCTGCAGGGCCTTGAGACGCTTCGTGACGTCCGGGACGGTCATGATGCTGCCGTTCGAGGCAAGCGGATTGGCACCCAGTACCAGCATGAAGTCGGTGTGATCGATATCGGGAATCGGTAACAGCAGGCCGTGGCCATACATCAGGTAGCTGGTCAGGTGCTGCGGTAGCTGATCGACCGATGTGGCGGAGAAACGATTTCGGGTCTTGAGCAGACCGAGAAAATAATTCGCATGAGTCATCAGCCCATAGTTGTGCACGCTCGGGTTGCCCTGGTAGACCGCCACGGCATTGCGCCCGTGGGCCTGCTGCACGGTCCAGAGTCGCTCAGCGGCAAGAGCGAATGCCTCATCCCAACCGATCGGCTCCCAGCGATCGCCAATACGCCGATGAGGTTGACGCAGACGGTCCGGGTCATCCTGGATATCCTGCAGGGCAATTGCCTTGGGACAGATATGGCCACGACTGAACGGATCCTCGGGGTCGCCCTTGATCGAGCTGATCCACTGGCGATCGGGCTCGTGGGTGACTTCGATGGTCAGGCCGCAGATGGCCTCGCACAGGTGACAGGCTCGGTGATGCAAGGTCTTGGTCATGGCCGCCTCTGCCGTGTTCCTTTCCCACCAGACTATGCCCCACCCGAGTTACCAGCTACCTCGCTTCGCAGGATGAATCGCCCGACATCAATGATGGCGATTACGACTCCAGGTTTGCCAGGCAAGGCGCAGGCAGTGTAAAAACGGCCTGTAGCAAATAAAAAACAGCTGTCCCTCAACGAGTTACGACATCCGCTGCTAGAGTCATGCATCGGCCCCTCTTGGTTTCAGGCGACATTTAAATATAGTATTGCGCCTTTCCTATTTTCGTCGCCCCGTGCGGCTTTCGCTGCGGGTCGTCGTCGTTGTCAACAAAAACCATACGGTCAAGCTGCAGTCCGTTGCAGATAAAGGTAGTCAATCATGAGCGCTAGGCACTTTCTCTCCCTGATGGATCTCAACGCTGAAGAATTGCTCGGCGTGATCCGTCGTGGCGTCGAGCTGAAGGACCTGCGTAACCGAGGCGTGCTATTCGAGCCACTGAAGAACCGCGTGCTGGGCATGATCTTCGAGAAATCGTCCACGCGTACCCGAGTGTCGTTCGAGGCGGGCATGATCCAGCTCGGCGGCCAGGCCATCTTCCTGTCGCCACGTGATACCCAGCTGGGTCGCGGCGAACCGATCGGCGACAGCGCCATCGTCATGTCGCGCATGCTCGATGCGGTGATGATCCGGACCTTCGCCCACAGCACATTGACCGACTTTGCCGCGCAATCGCGCGTTCCGGTGATCAACGGCCTGTCCGACGACCTGCACCCCTGCCAGCTGCTGGCCGACATGCAGACCTTCCTCGAGCACCGCGGCTCCATCCAGGGCAAGACAGTGGCCTGGATCGGTGACGGCAACAACATGTGCAACACCTATATAGAAGCGGCCATCCAGTTCGATTTCCAGCTGCGCATCGCCTGCCCGGAAGGCTATGAGCCCGAATCCCGCTTCCTGGCCCAGGCCGGTGACCGTGTACAACTCGTGCGTGATCCAAAGATCGCGGCCCGCGACGCGCACTTGATCAGTACGGATGTCTGGACTTCCATGGGCCAGGAGGAGGAAACTGCACGGCGCCTGGCGCACTTCGCGCCTTATCAGGTCACGCGCGAAATGCTCGACCTGGCGGCACCCGATGCCCTGTTCATGCACTGCCTGCCCGCCCATCGTGGCGAGGAGATCAGCCTGGACCTGCTAGACGACCCCCGATCGGTCGCCTGGGACCAGGCCGAGAACCGCTTGCATGCGCAGAAGGCCCTTCTCGAATTCCTTGTAGATCCGGCTTACCACCACGCATGAGTCAACCCCTACTGCTCAACCTGCGCGACCTGGCCTGCGGCTATGGCGACCAGCGCATCGTCCAGAACCTCAACCTGCACCTCAACGCAGGCGACATCGGTTGCCTGCTGGGTTCCTCGGGCTGCGGCAAGACCACCACCCTGCGCGCCATCGCCGGCTTCGAACCCATCCACGAGGGCGAGATCCAGCTGGCGGGCGAGGTCATTTCCCGCGCAGGGTTCACCCTGTCGCCGGAAAAGCGGCGGATCGGCATGGTCTTTCAGGACTATGCCCTCTTTCCTCACTTGACCGTGGCTCAGAACATCGCTTTCGGTATTGCCAAGCATCCCCGGCAGCAGGCCGTGGTCGAGGAAATGCTCGATCTGGTCAAGCTCGGTGGCCTGGGTGGCCGCTATCCTCACGAGTTGTCCGGAGGCCAGCAGCAACGTGTTGCACTGGCCCGGGCACTGGCGCCGGAGCCGCAACTGCTGTTGCTCGACGAGCCGTTCTCCAACCTGGATGTGGAGCTGCGCCGACGCCTTAGTCATGAGGTACGCGATATCCTCAAGAGCCGTGGCACCAGCGCGATCCTGGTGACCCATGACCAGGAGGAAGCCTTCGCGGTCAGCGACCACGTCGGTGTGTTCAAGGAGGGCCGGCTGGAACAATGGGACACGCCGTACAACCTCTACCACGAGCCGCTGACGCCTTTCGTGGCGAGCTTCATTGGCCAGGGTTATTTCATCCGCGGCCAACTGATCAGTCATGAAGCGGTCAGTACCGAGCTGGGCGAACTGCAAGGCAACCGCGCCTATACCCTGACGCCGGGGAGCGCGGTGGACGTCCTGCTGCGCCCGGACGACATCGTGTACGCCCCGAACAGCGCCCTGCGCGCCCTGATCAACGGCAAGAGCTTCCTGGGCGCTTCGATCCTGTACCGTCTGAAGCTGCCTACCGGCAGCCAGCTGGAGGCCATCTTCCCCAGCCATATCGACCTTCAGATCGGACATGACGTCGGTATCGATGTAGCCGCTGATCACTTGGTCGTGTTTCCGGCGGCTGGAACCGTGGCAGCGCAATTGCCGCATCAGGAGCTTGGGGTCAGGCGTTACGACCAGCAGGCATGAGCCTCGGAGTGTTCTTGAGATCGAACGCCGCACGGGCGGCGCTCGATCCCTAGGCCGCCGAAAACAATCAGCATGCGCCCGGCAGTCATTACGCTACCCCGGTCCACGACCGATCGGGGCGAACTGCCCCTGGGTATGCGCCGCCAACACCGTCGCGGCCAGTTCGACTTCGAGTCCGCGTCGCCCGGCGCTGACATGAATGCTTTCAAATTGCTGCGCCGACTGGTCGATAAAGGTGCGCAGCCGCTTCTTCTGCCCCAAAGGGCTGATCCCGCCCACCAGATAGCCCGTGGCTCGCTGGGCCATGGCAGGATCGGCCATCTCGCACTTCTTGACCTTGGCCGCCTGGGCAAGGGCCTTGAGATCCAAGGTTCCTACCACCGGAACGACAGCTACCAGCAGTTCGCCCTTTTCGCTGGAGGCCAGCAGCGTCTTGAACACACGCAATGGGTCGAGACCAAGCTTTTGCGCCGCTTCCAGCCCATAAGACGCAACGCCGGGATCATGTTCGTAGCTATGGATTCGGTGTTCGGCACGAACCTTCTTCAGCAGATCCAAGGCAGGTGTCATGGGTGCTCCAGTGCGAAATGGTCGGCGGTTACTGTAGGACAAAAGCGCCGACCTCACCAGAAGTGCAGGTGACCGAGAGGTGCAATCACAGGCATAGGCGCCTCCTGGGGTCAGAATGTGGCCAGGCGTTCATTATCGACCTTTGACATCAGCGTTTCTTGTCTATATTTTTTCGTTTATGAATAAATGATGCCCTATAAAGGTTCATTATTCTTCCCGCCTGGCCTCACAGGATCGAAGCCAGGCCTTGCTGTCGAGCGCAACCAGCGCCTTACAACAACAAGAATCGAGGTCATACATGACGAACGCACTACGACAACCTACGCTGGCCGGCCAATGCACGGCCGAGTTTCTTGGTACTGCCCTGCTTATCTTCTTCGGCACCGGTTGTGTCGCGGCGCTCAAGGTCGCCGGCGCCAGTTTCGGTCTCTGGGAGATCAGTATCATCTGGGGTATCGGGGTGAGCATGGCGATCTACTTGACCGCGGGAACCTCCGGAGCTCACCTCAATCCCGCCGTGAGCATCGCCCTGACCCTGTTCGGCGGGTTCGAAAAACGCAAGCTGCCTTTCTATATCATCGCCCAGATCTTCGGCGCCTTTTGTGGAGCGGCACTGGTCTACACCTTGTACAGCAGCCTGTTCTTCGATTTCGAACAAAGCCATTCCATGCTCCGTGGCAGCGAGGCAAGCCTTGAGCTTGCCGCTGTATTCTCGACCTACCCGCATCCGGCGCTCGCCATCGGCCAGGCCTTCCTGGTCGAGATGGTCATCACCGCCATTCTGATGGCCGTGATCATGGCCCTGACCGATGACAACAACGGTCTACCTCGCGGTGCGCTGGCACCTTTGCTGATCGGCTTGCTGATCGCGGTCATCGGCAGTGCCATGGGCCCACTTACCGGATTCGCCATGAACCCTGCCCGCGATTTCGGACCAAAGCTGATGACTTTCCTGGCCGGCTGGGGCGAGATTGCCTTTACCGGCGGCCGGGATATTCCCTATTTCCTGGTTCCAGTATGCGCGCCCATCGTCGGCGCCTGCCTGGGCGCCGGCCTCTATCGTGGAGCGATCGCTCGCCATCTGCCGATCACGCCGGCCGCAGCTCGCCAGACAGACGATAATCCTGAGGGCGACACCCAGATTTCCTGATGCAGGTGTCGAGTCTTGGCTCGACCACGCCCCTGAACTACAGCCAATTTCGCGCAAGGCCACCTCCATGACAGACACCCAGGACAAGAACTACATCATTGCCCTCGACCAAGGCACGACCAGTTCGCGGGCCATCATCTTCGATCGTGACGCCAACGTGGTCGGCACATCCCAGCGTGAGTTCGCCCAGCATTATCCGCAGGCCGGCTGGGTCGAGCACGACCCTATGGAAATCTTCGCCACGCAAAGCGCAACCATGGTCGAAGCCTTGGCGCAGGCAGGCCTTAGCCACGCACAGGTGGCGGCCATCGGCATCACCAACCAGCGCGAGACCACCGTTGTCTGGGACAAGGAAACCGGCCGACCGGTGTACAACGCCATCGTCTGGCAGTGCCGCCGCAGTACCGAAATCTGCGAGCAGCTCAAGCGCGACGGCCACGAAGACTATATTCGCGAAACCACTGGCCTGGTCACCGACCCGTACTTTTCCGGCACCAAGCTCAAATGGATCCTCGACAATGTCGAAGGGTCCCGCGAGCGCGCCGAGCGTGGCGAGCTGCTGTTCGGCACCATCGACACCTGGCTGATCTGGAAATTCTCCGGCGGCAAGGTGCATGTCACCGACTACACCAACGCCTCGCGCACTCTGCTTTTCAACATCCATACCTTGGAATGGGACGAGAAGATGCTCGATGTACTGGGCATTCCTCGACAGATGTTGCCCGAGGTGCGCTCCTCCTCCGAGACATATGGCCATACCAAAAGCGGCATCGCCATCGCTGGTATCGCGGGCGACCAGCAGGCCGCCCTGTTCGGCCAGATGTGCGTGGAGCCAGGCCAGGCGAAGAACACCTATGGGACCGGCTGCTTCCTGTTGATGAACACTGGCGTCCAGGCGGTGAAATCCTCCCACGGCCTGCTGACCACCATCGCTTGCGGACCGCGCGGCGAAGTGGCATATGCCCTGGAAGGCGCGGTGTTCAACGGCGGTTCGACCGTGCAGTGGCTGCGCGACGAGCTGAAGATCGTCAATGACGCCTTGGATACCGAGTATTTCGCCAGCAAGGTCAAGGACAGCAACGGCGTCTACCTGGTACCGGCATTCACCGGCCTGGGCGCGCCCTACTGGGATCCGTATGCTCGCGGCGCACTGTTCGGCCTGACCCGCGGCGTCAAGGTGGATCACATCATTCGTGCGGCCCTGGAGTCGATCGCCTACCAGACCCGTGATGTCCTCGATGCCATGCAACAGGACTGCGGCCAGCGCCTCAGCGAGCTGCGCGTGGATGGTGGCGCGGTAGCCAACAACTTCCTCATGCAGTTCCAGGCAGATATCCTCGGCACTTGCGTGGAGCGCCCGAAGATGCGCGAGACAACGGCGTTGGGCGCAGCCTTCCTGGCCGGCCTGGCGTGCGGTTTCTGGAGCAGCCTGGACGAATTGCGTAACAAGGCGATCATCGAGCGCGAATTCACCCCGCAGCTGGACGAGGCCCAGAAGGAAAAGCTCTACGCCGGCTGGCAGAAGGCAGTCGATCGTACCCGCGATTGGGAGCCGCACGAAGAGTAAACCAAGGCTCCAAGCTACGACTTTCAAGCGGCACTGGCTGGCCAACGCGCAGCAGCATACTGCTTGAAGCTTGTAGCTTGGGCCGCTTTTCAACATCATTGCAGAATTTGTCCGGCAGCCCCTAAGGACCGCCCATGAATCTGCCTCCTCGCCAACAACAAATCATCGAACTGGTGCGTGACCGCGGCTACGTCAGCATCGAAGAAATGGCGCAGCTGTTCGTCGTCACACCGCAAACCATCCGCAGGGACATCAATCAGCTCGCCGAGCTCACCCTGCTGCGCCGCTACCACGGTGGCGCGGCCTACGATTCGAGCATCGAAAACACGGCCTATGCCATGCGTGCCGACCAGATGCGCGACGAGAAGCAGCGTATCGCTGACGCCGTGGCGCGGCAAATACCCGACAGCGCCTCGCTGTTCATCAACATCGGCACCACCACCGAGTCGATTGCCCGCGCGCTGCTCAATCACAGCCACTTGAAGATCATTACCAACAACCTGCACGTCGCATCCATTCTCAGCGCCAAGGACGATTTCGAGGTGCTGGTGGCCGGCGGTACGGTGCGTCGAGACGGGGGAGTGGTCGGCCAGGCAAGCGTCGACTTCATCAATCAGTTCAAGGTCGACTTCGCAGTGGTCGGCATCAGCGGTATCGATGAGGATGGCAGCCTGCTCGACTTCGACTATCAGGAAGTGCGGGTTTCCCAGGCGATCATCGCCAATGCCCGCCAGGTGATCCTTGCCGCGGACTCCAGCAAGTTTGGCCGTAATGCCATGGTTCGCCTGGGCTCGATCAGCTTGGTCGACTGGCTGGTGACCGACCAGGCACCTTCGCCAGGATTGACCCAGCTGTTGAACGACCACAAGGTTCGCCTCGAGGTCGTTTGATCGATCAGGGCCATCGCACCATGGCCCTGATGTTCACTTTAGTTCGATCCATGCCATCTGATCAGTTATTTCTATGAGAACTGACTGGAAAGCAGCGTTTTGTTGCGCTAGTATTTTCGAAAACGAACATCGATGTTCATATTCGATTAGCGCCTTCAGGAGGCCTTGCCGTGACCCAGTCCGTTTCGTCCCAGCCGCCCCTCGCCCAATGCTATGACCTTGCCGTGATCGGCGGTGGCATCAATGGCGTCGGCATTGCCGCCGACGCAGCGGGACGGGGCCTGTCCGTGTTCCTGTGCGAAAAGGACGACCTGGCAAGCCATACCTCTTCGGCCAGCAGCAAGCTTATCCACGGTGGCCTGCGTTACCTCGAACACTACGAATTCCGGCTGGTGCGTGAGGCGCTCGCCGAACGCGAGGTCTTGCTGGCCAAGGCCCCCCATATCGTCAAGCCGATGCGTTTCGTGCTGCCTCACCGTCCGCATTTGCGTCCGGCCTGGATGATCCGCGCGGGGCTGTTCCTCTACGATCACCTGGGCAAGCGCAAGCGCCTGGGCGCTTCGCGCAGCCTGCGCTTCGGCCCAGGCAACCCGCTGAAGCCCGTTATCACACGCGGTTTCGAATATGCCGATTGCGCCGTGGACGACGCCCGCCTGGTGGTGCTCAATGCCATGAATGCCGCTGAGCAAGGCGCTCATATCCGTACTCGTACACGCTGCCTGCGTGCTCGACGCGTCGATGGTCTGTGGGAAGTGGAACTGCAGCATCCGGACGGCAGCCAGCAGAGCATCCGTGCCCGCGCGCTGGTCAATGCGGGTGGCCCATGGGTGGCGAGCTTCATCAAGGACCACCTGCAGCTGGACGCCCCTTACGGCATCCGCCTGATCCAGGGCAGCCACCTGATCGTGCCGCGGCTGTACGAGGGCGAGCACGCCTATATCCTGCAGAATGAAGACCAGCGCATCGTCTTCGCCATCCCCTATCTGGAACGCTTCACGCTGATCGGTACCACCGATCGCGAGTACACCGGCGACCCGGCCAAGGTCGCCATCACCGAGGTGGAGACCGACTACATCCTCAAGGTGGTCAACGCCCATTTCAATCACCAGCTCAGCCGCGCCGATATTCTCCACACCTATTCCGGCGTGCGTCCGCTGTGCAATGACGAATCGGACAATCCGTCGGCCGTGACGCGGGACTACACCCTTGCGCTGTCGGCAAGCGAAGGGCAAGCCCCTTTGCTGTCTGTATTCGGTGGCAAGCTGACGACCTACCGCAAGCTGGCCGAATCGGCCATGGCCGAGCTCAAGCCATTCTTCAAACAGATGCGCGGAAGCTGGACAGCCAGCACACCGCTGCCGGGTGGCGAGCAGATGACCACTGTCACGGCACTGGTCGATGCGCTTCTAGCGCGCCACGGCTGGCTGCCGGTGGATATCGCGCGTCGCTGGGCACAGACCTACGGCACCCGCGCCTGGCGGCTGCTCGAAGGTGTCCAGGGCCCTGCTGACCTTGGCCAGGCCATTGGCGGCGGCCTGTTCACCCGCGAAGTGGATTACCTGCGCAGTGAAGAATGGGCCATCGAAGCGGATGACATCCTCTGGCGTCGCAGCAAGCTTGGACTGTCCACCAGCACAGCGGAGCAGCAGGCGCTGCGGGACTACCTGTCACAGCCCGGGACGGACCGCTTCCAGGCTGCTTGAGACATCTGATTCGGCAACTCCCGTAATGGCACTTAGCCAGAATTTCATTCGGATTTCCGAACAGAGCCTTGACCGCTGTTCGGAAATCCGTTCCAACCTGCCCTTCCCTCACCCGTAAAAAAAGATTAATCCCCAGCTTTTTCACGGCGTTATGATGGTGCGTGAGGCTTGGCACGAGTCATGCTCTACACTCCATCACTCGAATACACCTACTTCTCACTGTGTTCGTTGAACGAAGAGTCCGCCAACGGCTCCATAAAAAAAACAACCGTCGAGGAATTATTGATGCGCATCGTTCGTCATCTGTTGGGCGCCGCCATCGCGGCAGCAGTCATCAGTTCCCCCGTCATGGCCGCGGAACTGACCGGCACTCTGAAGAAGGTCAAGGATTCCGGGACCATCACCCTGGGCCACCGTGACTCATCCATTCCGTTCTCCTACTTCGCCGATGCTTCGGGCAAACCGGTCGGCTACTCGCATGACATCCAAGTGGCCATCGTCGAGCACTTGAAGAAGGAGCTTGGTGCTCCAGATCTCAAGGTCCGCTACAACCTGGTCACTTCGCAGACTCGAATCCCATTGGTGCAGAACGGCACCGTCGACGTGGAATGTGGCTCTACCACCAACAACGTCGAGCGTCAGCAACAGGTCGACTTCTCGGTCGGCATCTTCGAAGTGGGTACTCGCCTGCTGGCCAAGAAGAACTCCGCGTACAAGGACTTCCCTGACCTGAAGGGCAAGAACGTGGTCACCACCGCTGGCACCACGTCCGAGCGTCTGCTCAAGAGCATGAATGCCGACAAGCAGATGGGAATGAATGTCATCTCGGCCAAGGATCATGGCGAATCCTTCAACATGCTTGAATCCGGTCGCGCGGTTGCCTTCATGATGGACGACGCCCTGCTCGCCGGCGAAATGGCCAAGGCCAAGAAGCCCACCGACTGGGAAGTCACCGGCACGCCACAGTCGTACGAGATCTACGGCTGCATGGTGCGAAAGGGCGATGCTCCGTTCAAGAAGGCCGTCGATGACGCCATCGTCGCGCTGTACAAGTCGGGCGAGATCAACAAGATCTACGACAAATGGTTCACCCAGCCTATTCCTCCGAAGGGCCTGAACCTGCAGTTCCCGATGAGCGAAGAACTGAAGGAGCTGATCGCCAACCCTACCGACAAAGCGGCAGACGAAAAGAAGTCCTGACCCTCAAGCCCGTTAGTGTCTAACCTTCCATCCGAGGGCGCTTGCGTCCTCGGGTGCTCGAAGGTGCCTGTGGAACAACCGATCTGAGGGAACATCCCGATGAATTACAACTGGGACTGGGGCGTATTCTTCAAGTCCACCGGCGTGGGTAGCGAAACCTACCTGGACTGGTACATCACCGGTCTGGGCTGGACCATCGCCATTGCCATCGCCGCCTGGATCATCGCCCTGCTGCTGGGCTCGCTGCTCGGCGTCATGCGCACCGTGCCGAACCGCCTGGTATCGGGCATCGCCACCGCTTATGTCGAACTGTTCCGCAACGTGCCGTTGCTGGTGCAGTTGTTCATCTGGTACTTCCTGATTCCCGACCTGCTGCCCGAGGGGCTGCAGGAGTGGTACAAGCAGGACCTCGACCCGACGACTTCGGCACTGATCAGCGTGGTCGTCTGCCTGGGCCTGTTCACCGCCGCACGGGTCTGCGAACAGGTACGTACCGGCATTCAGGCCCTGCCTCGGGGCCAGGAAGCCGCTGCTCGCGCAATGGGCTTCAGCCTGTCGCAGATCTACACCAACGTGCTGCTGCCGCAAGCCTACCGGATCATCATTCCGCCACTCACCTCGGAATTCCTGAACGTGTTCAAGAACTCCTCGGTGGCGTCGCTGATCGGCCTCATGGAGCTGCTGGCCCAGACCAAGCAGACCGCCGAGTTTTCCGCCAACCTGTTCGAGGCTTTTACCTTGGCAACGCTGATCTACTTCACCCTGAACATGGGCCTCATGCTGCTCATGCGCCTGGTCGAGAAGAAAGTGTCGGTGCCAGGCCTGATCTCCGTGGGGGGTAAATGATGGAGCTGGACTTCTCAAGCATCGGCCCTGCACTGCCCGCCTTGTGGAACGGCATGGCCATGACCCTGCAACTGATGGTCATGGGCGTGATCGGCGGCATCGTCCTGGGTACGCTCCTGGCGCTGATGCGACTGTCGTCGAACAAGTTGATGTCCAACGTGGCGGGTGCCTACGTCAACTACTTCCGTTCGATCCCGCTGCTGTTGGTCATCACCTGGTTCTACCTGGCGGTGCCGTTCGTCTTGCGCTGGATCACCGGCGAAGACACCCCGGTGGGGGCCTTCACCTCCTGCGTGGTGGCCTTCATGATGTTCGAGGCCGCGTATTTCTGCGAAATCGTCCGCGCGGGGGTACAGTCGATCTCCAAAGGCCAGATGGGCGCCGCCCAGGCCCTGGGCATGACCTACAGCCAGACCATGCGCCTGATCATCCTGCCACAGGCCTTTCGCAAGATGACTCCGCTGCTGCTGCAACAGAGCATCATCCTGTTCCAGGACACTTCGCTGGTGTACACCGTGGGACTCGTCGATTTCCTCAACTCGGCACGTGCCAGTGGCGACATCATCGGCCGCTCCCATGAATTCCTGCTGTTCGCCGGGGCTGTCTACTTCCTCATCAGCTTCTCCGCTTCCTGGTTGGTCAAGCGCCTGCAAAAAAGGATCACCGTATGATTTCCATCAAGAACGTCAACAAGTGGTACGGGGACTTCCAGGTACTGACCGACTGCAGCACTGAAGTGAAGAAGGGCGAAGTGGTCGTCGTATGTGGTCCGTCGGGCTCGGGCAAGTCCACCCTGATCAAGTGCGTCAATGCCCTGGAGCCTTTCCAGAAAGGTGACATCGTGGTCGACGGTACTTCGATCTCCGATCCCAAGACCAACCTGCCCAAGCTGCGCTCGCGGGTCGGCATGGTGTTCCAGCACTTCGAACTGTTTCCGCACCTGAGCATCACCGAGAACCTGACCATCGCGCAGCGCAAGGTCCTGGGGCGCAGCGAAGCCGAGGCGACCAAGAAAGGCCTGGCCCTGCTCGACCGCGTCGGCCTTGCCGCTCAGGCCAAGAAGCACCCTGGCCAGCTGTCCGGCGGCCAGCAGCAGCGCGTGGCCATTGCCCGCGCCCTGTCGATGGACCCGATCGTCATGCTGTTCGACGAACCGACCTCGGCACTGGACCCGGAGATGGTCAACGAGGTGCTCGACGTCATGGTCGAACTGGCCCATGAAGGCATGACCATGATGTGCGTGACCCACGAGATGGGCTTCGCCCGCAAGGTCGCCAATCGCGTGATCTTCATGGACAAGGGCAACATCATCGAAGACTGCCAGAAGGAGGCCTTCTTCGGCGATCCGAGTGCACGGCACGAGCGTACCCAGCATTTCCTCAGCAAGATCCTGCAACACTAAGCCCTGTCCTGCCCATTGCCCGGTCCACCGGGCAGTGGGCGCTGGTCCAGACAAGGCCACTGTGATGAAATGCGACCCCACGCTCCTTCGCCTTGCCCAGCCTGCCTTCGTGAAATCCACTCTGATCCGCCAATTGCTCCTTCCGCCCCTGATCATCCTTCTGGTGGTGGGCCTGGGCCTGGCCGGTTATCTGGTCAGCGAGAGCAGCGGCATCCGCACGCTGAGTGAAACCGGCGAACGCCAACTCGAACTGCATGCCCGCACGGTCGAGAGCGAAATCAGCAAGTACACCTACCTGCCCAGCCTGCTGGAACTCGAAGACAGTGTCTCGAGCCTGTTGAGCAGTGTCGGCGACGAGCACCGCCAAGGCGTCAACGAATACCTCGAAGGCCTGAATCGACGGAGCCGCAGCCGCGTCATCTTCGTCCTCGACACGACCGGCCGCGTGCAAGCCACCAGCAACTGGCGCGATGCCGACTCTTTTCTGGGTGAAGACCTGTCGTTCCGCGCCTATTTCCAGGACGCCGTGCGCGGTGAACCGGGACGCTTCTATGGCATCGGCAGCACCACCGGCGAGCCTGGCTACTTCCTCGCCCATGGCCTGGAAGAGCACGGCAAGATCATCGGCGTAGCCGTGATCAAGGTCGGTCTGGATACCTTGGAGGAACGGTGGCAGCGCGCGCGACTGGAAGCTTTCGTCAGTGACGAAAACGGCATCATCATTCTCTCCAGCGATCCCGCTCGACGCTTGAAGTCGGTGCGCCCGCTGACGCCGCAGATCAAGGAGCGTCTGGCGCGCAGCCTGCAGTACTACTGGTGGCCGCTGAACGAACTCGAACCCCTGGCCCGCGAAACCCTCGCCGACGGCATGGAGAAGCTGACCTTTCCGGCCAACAGCGAGACCGATCAGGGGCATCAGCATGAGGTCACCTATCTGGCGCAGACCCGGCGCCTGGCCGATACGCCTTGGCACTTCACCCTGCTGACGCCGCTGCAGGACCTGCGCCGCGAAGCCATGGTCCAGGGTGTGCTGGTAGGCGTCGCCTTCTCCCTGCTGGCCATCTTGCTGATCGCCTGGAACGAGCGGCGCAAGGTCATTGCCACGCGCCTGGCCGCCCGCGAGGCCTTGCAAGAAGCCAACAGTCAGCTGGAGCGCAAGATTACCGAGCGCACGGCGGACCTGCGCGCCAGCAATGAGCGGCTCAAGGGCCAGATCCGTGAACGTCGGCATGCCGAGCAGACCCTGCGCCATGCCCAGGACGAATTGGTCCAGGCCGGCAAGCTGGCTGCCATCGGACAGATGTCGACCAGCATTGCCCATGAGCTGAATCAGCCCTTGGCGGCCTTGCGCACCTTGTCCGGCAACACCGTGCGCTTTCTCGAGCGCGGCGCCCTGGAAACGGCCAGTACCAATCTGCGCACCATGAATGACCTGATCGATCGCATGGGCCGCATTACCGCGAGCCTGCGCTCTTTCGCCCGCCGTGGCGACGACAGCGGCCAGGCCTCGCTGGCCAAGGCGGTCGATGCGAGCCTGCAGGTACTGGCCAATCGCATCAGCGAGTGCCAACTGCAACTGCATCGCCAATTCGATGACCAGCAACTGGCCATCGATCAGACCCGCCTGGAACAGATCCTGGTCAACCTGGTCGGTAATGCACTCGATGCCATGGCCAGCGAACCTTTGCCCCAACTCTGGCTGGAAGGCGAACGACAAGGCGACAGGTACCGCCTGCAGGTACGCGACAACGGCCACGGCATCGATGCCGAGACCCGCAAGCACCTGTTCGAACCCTTCTTCACGACCAAGCCAGGAGAGCATGGCCTGGGCTTGGGCCTGACCCTCTCTGCAAGCCTCGCAGCCGCCGCCAAGGGCACTTTGAATGTCGAGCATCCCGCCAATGGCGGAACTGTCTTCATCCTTGTCCTGCCCCTAGCTTTTTCCTCGACAACCACGGCCGACCCCCTATGACCCACGCGCCTCTTACCGTACTCATCGTCGAAGACGACCCGCATGTGCTGCTGGGCTGCCAGCAGGCCCTGGCCCTGGAAGACATCGCATGCGAAGGCGTCGGTAGCGCCGAGCAGGCACTTGAGCGAGTCAATGAAGATTTTCCCGGTATCGTGGTCAGCGACATTCGCCTGCCGGGCATCGATGGTCTGGAACTGCTCAACCGCCTCAAGGCCCGCGATCGCAGCCTGCCGGTGGTGCTGATCACCGGGCACGGTGACATCGACATGGCCGTCGGCGCCATGCGCAACGGCGCCTACGACTTCATGGAAAAGCCCTTCTCCCCGGAACGCCTGGTGGATGTAGTGCGCCGCGCCCTCGAACAGCGCGAGCTGTCCCGCGAGGTGTTCACGCTGCGGCGTCGCCTGGCGGGCCAGAGCACGCTCGAAGGCCGGATCATCGGCCGCTCGCCGGCCATGCACAACCTGCGCGAACTGATCGCCAACGTAGCCGACACCTCGGCCAACGTGTTGATCGAGGGCGAGACCGGGACCGGCAAGGAGCTGGTCGCGCGCTGCCTTCACGACTTCAGCCGACGTCAGGCCGGTCCCTTCGTGGCCTTGAACTGCGGCGGTCTGCCGGAAAACCTGTTCGAGAGCGAAATCTTCGGGCACGAGGCCAATGCGTTCACTGGGGCGGGCAAGCGGCGCATCGGCAAGATCGAGCATGCCAACGGCGGCACGCTGTTCCTCGACGAGGTCGAGAGCATGCCGGTGAACCTGCAGATCAAGCTGCTGCGCGTATTGCAGGAGCGGACCCTCGAACGCCTGGGTTCCAACCAGAACATTCCCGTGGACTGTCGGGTGATCGCTGCCACCAAGTCCGACCTGGGTGCCCTGGGTCAGACAGGTCAGTTCCGCAGCGATCTGTATTACCGGCTCAACGTGGTCACCCTCGAGCTGCCACCCTTGCGCGAGCGCCGGGAGGATATCCTGCAATTATTCGAGCATTTCCTGCAGCAGTCGGCGCTGCGCTTCGATCGCGAAGTTCCAGAGCTGGACAGCCAGACGCTGTCGTTGCTCATGGCTCATGACTGGCCCGGCAATGTGCGAGAACTGCGCAATGTCGCCGAACGCCATGCGCTCGGTCTGCCGGCTTTCAAGAAGAGCGGCAGCAGTGCGGGTCAGGGCCTGGGGTTCGCCGAGGCGGTGGAAGCCTTCGAGCGCAACCTGCTGGGCGATGCCTTGCAGCGCACGGGCGGCAATCTCAGCCAGGCCAGCCAGGAGCTTGGGATGGCCAAGACCACACTGTTCGACAAAGTGAAAAAGTACGGCCTCGGCTGACCCCCAACCTACCTGGAAGATCAAAGTGGACCTGCTATTGAAAGCCAGCCTGGGAGCCGCCGTCGTGGTGCTCCTGGCGATACTCGCCAAGACGCGCAATTACTACATCGCCGGGCTGGTCCCGCTGTTTCCGACCTTTGCCCTGATCGCCCACTACATCGTCGGCAAGGGCCGATCGGTCGCCGACCTGAAGACCACCATCGTCTTCGGCATGTGGTCGATCATCCCCTACTTCGTCTATCTGACGGCGCTCTACCTGCTGGTCGATCGACTTCGCCTGGAGCTCTCGCTGGCCCTGGCCACGGCCGCCTGGCTGGTCGCCGCCACGCTGCTGGTCATGGCGTGGGTGCGTTTTCACTAGAGCCGAGCCAGACGCGCGCCTTCGCCACGATGAGCTTTCAGGTAAGGCAACACAGCGGCCAGCAAGGGTGCCTTGAAGGGCTCCTGGAAACGATGGGCCAGCCCCGGGATCAGCCGCAACTGGCTGCCACGCAAGTGCGCGGCCAGGTGCACGCCATGCATGACCGGCAACAGTGGGTCGGCCGTACCGTGGATCACCAGGCTGGGCAGGCGAAGCCGGTTGAGCAGCTCGACCCGGCTGGGCTCGGCCAGGATGGCCATGATCTGACGCTTGGCGCCTTCGGGATTGAAGGCCCGGTCGTAAGCCGTCGCCGCCTGCTGCAGCAAGGCGGCACGATCATCAGTGACCTGGGGACTTCCCAAGGCGGCCAGCAGATCGGCCTGTTGCTCGAGGGCCACCGCGCGCGTGGGTGCGCTGCGTCGGGCCAGCAGGTCCACCAGGGCGGGACTGGGCGCAGGTAGTCCGGCCGCGCCGGAACTGGACATCACCAAGGTCATGCTTTGCACACGTTGGGGGGCCAGGGCCGCCATATGCTGAGCGATCATGCCGCCCATGCTCACCCCCAGCACATGAAAGCTGTCCACACCCAGTGCATCCATCAGGCGCAAGCCGTCATCGGCCATATCGGTCAGCGTATAAGGCGCTGCCACCGGCAAGCCGATCCGGTAGCGCAGCACTTCCACCGTGAGGTTGGCGGACTCGGGCGCGCGGTTCCAGCGTGACAGTCCGACATCGCGATTGTCATAGCGAACCACTCGAAACCCCTGGCTGCACAAGGCCTCGACTACATCGTCGGGCCAATGGATCAGTTGCCCGCCCAGGCCCATCACTAGCAACAGTGTGGGATCAGAAGGTTTGCCAACACTCTGATACACCAAGCTCAACTCGCCCAGCTCAGCGCGTTGAACAACCGCTTGAGCATTGCAGGAAGCGTCGGCCAAGGCGGCCGGTACATGAAACAGAACAACGAGAAAAATCAGTAAAGCCCGCATGAGCGAAACACCAGAATGCAGATCCCCAATAGAGCGCGAGTCTGATGAAATTGATGCAAGCGCGCTGCCACAGTTACGTGACAATTTGATGAAGTTCGCCGAGCGGTCGCCAGGGCGCAGTCGACATTCGACCCCAACATGAGCGAAACTCACCGCCTTCTGATTTTCATCAAGTCTGATTCATGGAGTTTGCTGTGCTGGAGATCCGCCACCTGAGAACACTTCACGCCCTGCGCGAGGCCGATAGCCTGGTGGAGGCCGCCGAACGCCTGCACCTGACTCAATCGGCCCTGTCGCATCAGTTCAAGGAACTGGAGGAACGGCTGGGCATGCAACTGTTCACGCGCAAGACCAAGCCGATCCGCTTCACCAGCGCCGGACTGCGCCTGTTGCAGTTGGCGGACGCCACGATGCCGCTGTTGCGTGGCGCCGAGCGTGATATCGCACGCCTGGCCGGTGGCACCGCCGGACGGCTGCACATGGCGATCGAATGTCACAGCTGCTTCCAGTGGTTGATGCCGACCATCGACCAGTTCCGCGATGCCTGGCCGGAAGTGGAGCTGGACCTGGCATCGGGCTTTGCCTTCGCTCCGTTGCCCGCGCTGGCGCGTGGCGACCTGGACCTGGTGGTCACCTCGGATCCGCTCGACCTGGCGGGCATCACCTATGTCCCCCTGTTCACTTACGAAGCGATGCTTGCCGTGGCCAACCAGCATCCCTTGGCCAGCAAATCCCACATCGTGCCTCAGGACCTGATCGATCAGACATTGATCACCTACCCGGTCGAACGTGATCGCCTGGATATCTTCACTCGCTTCCTGGAACCTGCCGACATCGAGCCCGCGGCCGTGCGCACGTCAGAGCTGACGGTGATGATGATGCAATTGGTGGCCAGCGGTCGCGGCGTATGCGGCATGCCGCATTGGGCACTACACGAGTACAGCTCGCGCGGCTATGTGAAGGGTAAGCGACTGGGCGAAAAAGGGCTGTTCGCCACGCTTTATGCGGCCGTGCGCACCGACATGCTCGATGCGCCCTACATGCGCGACTTCCTGCTGACCGCCAAGGACACCTCCTTCGCGACGCTCGAGGGTGTCAGCGCCGTGCGTTGAGGCCTTCGCGGTACAGCGGCAGGAGCTGGTCACGTGTCAGCGGCGCCAGGTCCAGATGAGGATGCTCGTCGGCGCTCAGCCAGACGACTTCCTCGATCTCCGCCGCGGGCGCGACGGAGGCATCGGTGCGAACACTGAAGACATGCGCCTGGACCTTGAACCCGGGTTCGTTTGCCGCAGGCGCCTCGAACAGGCCGAGATAGCGGGCCTGGGCCGGGTCCATGCGCAGCCCCAGCTCTTCGTGCAGCTCGCGGGCAAGCGCCTGCAGCGGCGATTCGCCTGTATCGATCTTGCCGCCAGGCTGCATGAAAGCCTTGGTGCCACGCTTGCGCACCAGCAGGGTTCGTCCTTGAGGGTCGAGCAGCAGAGCCGCGGCGATATGGAGGGTCTGAGGCATGGCGGACTCGCTGGCTGGAGAAAGGGCGTAAGGATCACATGCAGGCCGGCGTCCATCAAGGCAAGGTCCTCTTGGCGGAAGCGGGTCATGTCGGACTGCCCCTCAGGCCTGCGTCTATCTTTCGTCTGACGAACGCCCCTTGCCATTCATGGCACTGCCCTCCATAAACACTCCATGAACCTGCCTGCCCAACAACATCCGGTGCTCGACCTGTTCCACTCCGCCGTGGGTGACTGGTTCCGCCAGAGTTTCGCCACGGTTACCAGTGCCCAGGCGCAGGCCTGGCCGTTGATCCATACCGGGCAATCGACGCTGCTTGCCGCGCCCACCGGATCCGGCAAGACCCTGAGCGCCTTCCTCGCCGTGCTCGACGAGCTGTTTCGCCAAGGCCTGGAACATGATGGTGACTTGCCCGCGCAGACTCAGGTGGTCTACGTCTCGCCGCTGAAGGCGTTGTCCAACGATATCCGTATCAATCTCCAGGCACCGCTGGAAGGCATCAGCGACGCTTTGCGCGCACGCGGCCTGAAGCCACCGCGCATCACCACTGCCGTGCGCAGTGGCGATACGCCGCAGAAAGAGCGCGCGGCGATGCGCAAGCTGGCGCCACACATCCTGGTGACCACGCCGGAGTCGCTCTACGTACTGCTGGGCTCGGCGTCCGGCCGACGGGGCCTGGCCACTGTGCACACAGTCATCGTCGATGAGATCCATGCCCTGGCGGGCAACAAGCGCGGCTGCCACCTGGCCTTGAGCCTGGAGCGCCTGCAGGTTCTGTGCGGACGACCTCTGCGGCGTATCGGCCTGTCTGCCACGCAGCGGCCGATCGAGCGTGTGGCGCAGTTCCTGGTCGGCCACCAGCGGCCATGTGCAATCGTCGACGTCGGTCATGCGCGCACCCGTGATCTGGCCATCGAAGTACCCCGGGTGCCGCTGGGCGCGGTGATGGCCACGGATGTATGGAACCTGGTCTACGATCGTCTCGCCGACCTGGCGCGCGAGCATCGCACCACGCTGGTGTTCGTCAATACCCGCAGGCTCGCCGAACGGCTGACCCGCCATCTTGGCGATCGCCTCGGCAAGGAGGCCGTCGCGGCGCACCACGGCAGCCTGGCCAAGGAATACCGCCTCGATGCCGAACAACGCCTCAAGCGCGGTGCGCTTCAGGTGCTCGTGGCTACCGCGTCGCTGGAATTGGGGATCGACATCGGTGATATCGACCTGGTCTGCCAGATCGCTTCACCGGGCTCCATCGCCGCGCTCCTGCAGCGGGTCGGGCGCTCGGGTCACCAGGTCAGCGGGATACCGAAAGGCCGCCTGTTCGCCACTTCTCGTGACGACCTGATCGAATGCGTGGCCTTGCTCGACTGCGTAAGGCGGGGCGAACTCGATACCCTGCACATCCCTCAAGCACCGCTGGATGTACTCGCCCAGCAGATCGTCGCCGAGGTCAGCAACCAACCGTGGCCGGAACAGGCACTGTTCGATTGCCTGCGTCAGGCCGAGCCCTATGCCCGACTCGATGAAGGTCACTACCAGGCTCTGCTGCGCATGCTTGCCGAAGGCTATAACGGTCGCCAAGGCATACGCAGCGCCTATCTGCACCGCGATGCCGTGAGCGGCACCCTGCGCGGGCGGCGCGGCAGCCAGCTGACCGCCCTGACCAGCGGTGGCACCATTCCCGAGAGCGCCGACTATGCGGTCTCGCTCGAGCCGCAGGGCTTGAACATCGGCAGTGTCAACGAGGATTTCGCGGTCGAGAGTATCGCGGGAGATATCTTCCAGCTCGGCAATGCCTCGTATCGAATCCTGCGCGTCGAAGCAGGGCGGGTGCGGGTGGAGGATGCTCACGGGCTACCGCCGACCATCCCGTTCTGGCTCGGCGAGGCACCGGGGCGCAGCGATGAGCTTTCGGCCGGGGTCGCTCGGCTACAAGCGCACATCGACGAGCAGCTGCACATCAGTCAGGGGGATTTCGGGCCGGTCCTGGCCTGGTTGCAAGCGGTCTATTCGCTCGGGGAGGACAGCGCCAGTCAGTTGCTCGATTACCTGGGTCGCACCCGCGCGGTTTTCGGCGCCCTGCCCTCCCAGCAGACACTGGTGATGGAACGGTTCTTCGACGAGTCCGGGGGCACTCAACTGATCGTTCACTCCCCGTTCGGCAGCCGCATCAATCGAGCCTGGGGCCTGGCCTTGCGCAAGCGCTTCTGTCGTACCTTCAATTTCGAACTGCAGGCAGCCGCCAGCGAAGACGCTATCGTGCTGTCGCTGTCGACCAGTCACAGCTTCGAGCTCGATGAAGTCTGGCGGTACCTGTCGAGCCGCACCGCAGAACAGATCCTGATCCAGGCGCTGCTCGATGCTCCGTTGTTCGGCGTGCGCTGGCGCTGGAACGCGGGTGTCGCCATGGCGCTGCCGCGTTTCATCGGCGGGCGCAAGGTGGCGCCCCAGTTGCAACGCATGAAGAGCGAGGACCTGATCGCCGCCGTTTTTCCCGACCAGATCGCATGCCTCGAGAACATTGCCGGGGAACGCCAGGTTCCGGATCACCCCCTGGTAGAGCAGACGATCGATGACTGCCTGCACGAGGCCATGGACAGCGAGGGTTGGCTGGCGCTGCTGCGGCGCATGGAAAAGGGTGAAGTACGCCTGATCAGCCGCGATCTGCCGGCGCCCTCGCCGCTGGCCGCGGCGATCCTGAATGCTCGCCCCTATGCTTTCCTGGACGACGCGCCGCTGGAGGAGCGGCGTACCCAGGCAGTGCTCAACCGTCGCTGGAGCGAGGCGCGGAGCAGTGACGATCTGGGCGCGCTGGATGCGGACGCCATCGCCGCTGTCGAGGCCGAGGCCTGGCCACAGCCGACCAATAGTGACGAGATGCACGAGGCGCTTATGAGCCTTGGGGCCATTACCGAAGACGAAGTAGGGGCCAACGCGGGCTGGAAGGACCTGCTCAAGCCATTGGCCAAGGCAGGACGGGCTTGCCGCCTGCAGACCTCGAGCGCATCCCTCTGGCTGGCACGCGAGCGTATGCCCATGCTCCTGGCGATCCATCCCGATGCCAGGATGCGACCGCCCGTCAAGCCACTGGCAGGCTTCGATCTGCCTGTCGAGCGAGAGGCCGCCGTCCTCGAGGTGCTGCGCGCCCGCCTCAGCGGCTTCGGTCCGCTGAGCATGGCGCAAATCGCCGCGCCGTTGGGTCTGACCGAGCTGGAGGTCGAACAGGCCCTGGCCCGCCTCGAAAGCGAAGGCTATGTGATGCGCGGCCTTTTCAGCCCCGGTGCGGGCTCGCCGCAATGGTGCGAACGTCACCTGCTGGCGCGTATCCACCGCTATACGGTCAAGCGCCTGCGCAGGGAAATCGAGCCGGTGAGCCTGCAGGACTTCATGCGTTTCCTGTTCGACTGGCAGCACGCCTCGAGCGAGGAACGGTTGCGCGGGCCGTTGGCTGTCGGCGAAGTGCTGGACCAGTTGCAAGGTTTTCCAGCGGCAGCCAGCGCCTGGGAAACGGACGTGCTACCGACCCGGATCCTCGACTACAGCGCCCAGTGGCTGGACGAGGCCTGCCGCAGCGGCCTTTGGACCTGGACACGGCTGGCTACCACGGCAGCGGCAAGTACCTTGCCGAGCACACCGCTGGTACTGCTGCCCCGGCAATGGCTGGGGCTGTGGCGCAGCTTGGCCACGGTGCCCGCCACGGACAGCCTCGGCGCGCGCGCGCAGCGGGTGCACGCTGCCCTGCAGACACAAGGGGCGCTTTTCTTCGACGAGCTGACCCGCGAAGCGCACCTGCTGCCCAGCGAGCTGGAAACCGCCCTGCAGGAGCTGGTCGGGGCCGGACTGGTCAACGCCGATAGTTTCACCGGCCTGCGCAGCCTGATCACTCCGGCGACGAAACGCTCGTCCCGCGGCAGCCGCCGTGGCTATCCGCTGTCAAGCGGCATGGCCCATGCCGGACGCTGGGCTTTGCTACGCGGTGGCGCGGACGCAACGGCCCCGGACGCCCGGCTGGAACACGTCGCTCGCAGCCTGCTGCGCCGCTACGGGGTAATGTGCTGGCGCCTGCTGGAGCGTGAAAGCGATGTCCTGCCGCCATGGCGTGAACTGCTGCGTTGCTATCACCGGCTGGAAGCACGCGGCGAGATTCGCGGTGGCCGCTTCATCGCCGGCCTGGCCGGTGAACAGTTCGCCCTGCCCGAGGCGATCGGCCTGCTGCGTCAGGTCCGCCGCCGGCCGCTGGACGGCAGCCTGGTGATGATCAGCGCGAGCGATCCGCTCAATCTCGCGGGAACCCTGCTACCGGGCAGCAAGGTCCCTGCCGTCAGCGGCAACCGCCTGTTGTATCAGGATGGCGTGCCCGTTGCCGCGCGCATTGGCGGGCGCCACCAGTTCTGGGTCGAGACATCGGTGGTCGAACAGCAAGCCTGGCGCCAGCGCCTGCTGCGCGATGTACCCAGGTTCATTTGATCGTGGTGTGTTTGAGCGCAGGGCGTCAGGTTTCTGCTGACCTTGAGATTGAGCGCAGGGCGTTAGGTTTCTGCTGACCTTGAGATCGAGCGCCGCCCGCGCGGCGCTTCGCGAGTAAACTCGCTCCCACATTTGTTGCAGTGTGCCATGGCCTGATAGGCCGAGTTCTTAGCCTTGTGTGTACAACAAAGAGATCGAGGGGGTAGCAACAGCCTTTATGCAATCTTCAGCCAAGCATTAAAGGCTGACAACTCCTCTCTCACAGGCCATGGCGCGTTGCAACAAATGTGGGAGCGAGTTTACTCGCGAAGCGCCGCGCGGGCGGCGCTCGATTTCAAGAGCGCCGAAGATCTACCGACAAGCATCGCGCGAAGCGCCGCGCGGGCAGCGCTTGCTATCAGGGCTCCAAAACCTGGTGGTATGCGCAAGCCCCTTCCCAGCAGCCCAACCATCCCCTAGACAATCCATGAAGACCACCGACCCGTCGCCCCTTGGCAAAGGAACCGTACCGCGGGACGACGATCTGCTGTACATATCCAGGCCCGAGGCCCGTCATCATGATCAACGGTCGTGACCATCGCATCGATTTCTTCCGCGGACTGGCACTGGTGTTCATCTTCTGGGATCACATCCCTGGCAATCCCCTGGCCAACCTTACGGTGCGCAACTTCGGCTTCAGCGACGCAGCGGAGATCTTCGTCTTCCTCGCCGGATACGCGGCTGTCCTGGCCTACGGCAGGATCTCCCGTCGCGATGGCTGGCTGGTGGCAATCGTACGGATCCTGCGCAGGGCTTGGGTGCTGTATGTGGTGCACATTTTTCTGCTGGTGCTGCTGATGGGGATCGTGTTTTTCGCCAATACGCATATCCAGGCCCGCGACATGATCGAGGAAATGGGGCTCTATTATTTCCTCGACCACCCTCAACAGGCTCTGCTCGACGAGTTGCTGTTGCGCTTCAAGCCCAACCTGATGGACCCACTGCCGCTGTATATCCTGCTGTTGCTTGGCCTGCCGCTGGCTTTGCCGCTGTTGCTGCGCCATACCCGGCTGGCGGTCGCTTCGTCGCTAGGCGCGTACCTGCTGGCCCAGCGGTTCGGCTGGAACCTGCCCGCACAGGAAGGCAGCGTATGGTTCTTCAATCCACTGGCCTGGCAATTGCTGTTCATTCTCGGCGGCGCCGCTGCGCTGCAGGCGGATCGTAGCTCCGGCGAGACACGCCAGCCCGTCTGGCGCCAACCTTTGTTCCTGGCCGCCGCAGCGTACGTGCTGGTGTGCACGGCTATCGCTCTGACCTGGCGCTGGCCCGCACTGCACGATGCGCTCATGCCTGCCTCGGTCCGCGAGTGGCTGTATCCGATCAGCAAGACCAACCTGTCACCCGTGCGCCTGCTGCACTTCCTGGCCTTGGCATACTGCACCGCGTGCCTGGTGACCAACGGACCGTGGTTGCGCCACTGGCTGGCTCGGCAAAGCTGTCGAATGGGCCGCTACTCATTGGAGGTGTTCTGCCTGGGCGTGCTTCTGGCACCGCTGGCGGACATGGGCAACGCCTTGAGTGGCGAGCATTGGCTGGTAGAAGTGCTGACGGCCATGCTGGGTCTGGGCCTGATGATGGTGATGGCCGCCTGGCTGGAGTTGAATAAACGGTTGGAGAGACCCCAGGTGCTTCCAGCGACATCATAGATTTCGCCAGGCCAATTGCCGCTCAGGAATGACCACTGGGCCTCAAAAACCGCACATGGCGCACATTTGACAAAAATTTCACCGAACTCGGTCACCGTCTAAGCTTCAGACAAGCAAGACGAGATTATTGGCTGGATTGATGACTATGGGTGCACAGTGGCAATCGGAACCAAGCAGGATGCAAGCTCCCGAAACGACTCCGCCTGAGGCACCCTTGCCGAATGCTCCCCGCCAGCGCCGCCTGTGGTGGCGACTACTGGCCTTGATCCTGGTGGTGGCGATCGTTGCCATCGGGTTTGCCGCCTATGACGAGATGCAGACATCGCAGTTGCAGTCTCGCGAATTCAGCCGCCTGGCCAGTTCCTTGACTTACACGCTCGAACCGGGTCCGAGCGATGCCATCCTCTACCCAGGCGAAGGTCCTTTCGACAAGCGCCTGGGCTACAGCTCCCTGGGCGAGTTCCTGCCGCGCCTGCTCAAGCGCGATTACCTGATCCATGACCAGGTGCGCTTCTCCCCGGCATTGATGAGGTATGTCGATCACGGCCTGTTCGTCCCCTATGTGGAAAAGATCCAGGCCGGCTTGTCGATCACCGATTGTCGTGGCGATTCGTTGTACCAGTACACCTACCCGCAACATATCTATCCCGACTTCTCCTCGATTCCTCCAGTCATGGTCAACAGCCTGCTGTTCATCGAGAACCGTGACCTGCTCGACCCAAACGACCCCCGCAACAATCCGGCAGTGGATTGGCCACGCTTCGCCAAGGCGGCCTACTCGCAGATTGCGAAATATCTGGCCTTGCCCGGGCAATCGGCAGGCGGCAGCACCTTGGCCACCCAGCTGGAAAAATACCGTCATTCGCCCGATGGCCTGACCGTCTCAGGCGCCGAGAAGCTGCGCCAGATGTTTTCCGCCAGCGTGCGTGCCTATCAAGGCGGGCCTGACACTACGGTGGCGCGCCAACGCATCGTGCGCGACTATCTCAACAGCGTGCCGCTTTCGGCAGTTCCAGGGCACGGCGAGGTGCACGGCATGGCCGAAGGCCTGAGGGTCTGGTACGGCGCCGACTTCGATCAGGTCAATCAGGCGCTTTCTTCCACCGCCAACGATCCGGCCAGCATGGCCGCGCGTGGTCTTGCCCTACGCCAGGTGCTGTCGCTGATGATCGCCCAGCGCAGGCCTTCTCATTACCTCTCCAAGGGACGCGTGGAGCTGGCCCAGCTGACCGATGCCCACATTCGCGTCCTGGTCGCCAATCAGGTCATCGACAACTCGCTGGCGCAAGCGGCTTTGGCCAGCAAGGCGGTATACCGCGACTGGGTGGCGCAACCGACTATCCAGCCGATCATCACCAACAAAGGCATCAGCCTGGCGCGTAACCGCCTGGCCGGTATGCTCAACCGCCCGCTGTACGACCTCGACCGGCTCGATCTTTCCGTTACCAGCACCCTGAAAGCCGACCTGCAGACGCAGGTCAGCAAGTACTTGCGGGACTTGTCCGACCCTGCCTATGCCGCTGAAATCGGCCTGATAGGTGAGCGCCTGCTTACCCCCAAGACCACCGATCAGGTGCGCTACAGCTTCACCCTGTTCGAACGCACCGCCGACGGTTCGCGCGTACGGGTGCAGACCGACAGTACCGATCAGCCATTCGATATCAACGAAGGCAGCAAGCTGGAGCTGGGCTCGACCGCCAAGTTGCGGGTACTGACCACTTACCTGCAGATCATCGCCGAGCTGCACGATCAGTACGCAAGCAAATCGGTCAACGAGCTGAGAAAGGTCGAAGTGGCGGAACTCGATCGCCTTTCTCGCTGGTCGCTCGACTGGCTGATACAGAATCCCAAGGATCGAAACCTCGATGCCATGCTCGATGCAGCGCTCGATCGCAAGTATTCGGCAAGCACGGGCGAGGCATTCTTCACCGGCGGTGGCATGCACACCTTCAACAACTTCCGCAAGGAAGACAATGGCCGCAACCCGACACTCAAGGAGGCGCTGCGCGAATCGATCAACCTGCCCTTCATCAGGCTCATGCGCGACGTGGTGCGTTATGTCACCTACCAGCAGCCCTACAATCGCGAGCCCCTGCTGCGCAACGATGCCGACCCGCGCCGCCAGGAGTACCTGGCGCGGTTCGCCGATCGCGAAGGCACCAATTACCTCATGCGGTTCTGGAAGAAGTACCAGCGCAAGACCTCCCAGCAACGCCTGGACACCTTCCTCGACAGCATGCGTGTCACTCCACAACGCCTGGCCGCCGTGCACCGCTACCTGTTCCCCGAAGCCAGCCAGGAAACCTTCAATGCATTCGTGCGCGCGCATGGCTCGAAGGAAAAGGCCGCGATGGCCAAGCTGACCGAAACGCGCCTGGTGAACATGTACGACAGCTATGGCCCCGGCAAATACGACCTGCCGGACCAAGGCTACATCGCCAAGGTCCACCCGCTGGACCTGTGGTTGCTAGGTTATCTGCTGAAAAACCCCAGCGCCTCGCGCAGCGATGCCGTCAACGCCAGTCGCTTCGAGCGCCAGGAGGTCTATGGCTGGCTGTTCAAGAGTCGCCATCAGGGTGCTCGCGACAGCCGGGTCCGCACCATGGTCGAGATCGAAGCCTTCCTCGACATCCATCAGCGCTGGAAGCGCGTAGGCTATCCGTTCGATCACCTGGTGCCTTCGCTGGCCACGGCGATCGGTAGTTCCGGCGACCGTCCGGCTGCCCTGTCCGAGCTGGTCGGGATCATCCAGAACGATGGCGTACGTTTGCCGACCCTGCGAATCGACACCCTGAATTTCGCCACCGATACCCCCTATGAAACTCACTTGGTGAGTGATCCTGACCGTGGACAGCGGATTCTTCAGGTAGAGGTGGCGCGAGCCTTGCGCGGTGCCTTGTCGCAAGTGGTCGAGGCTGGTACGGCGCGTCGTGTGTCCGGCACTTTCAAGCTTAAGGATGGCTCCACGCTGGTGATGGGCGGCAAGACCGGGACCGGTGACAACCGTATCGAAAGCTACGGCGCTGGCGGCCGCCTGCTGGGCTCGCGCTCCTTGAATCGCACGGCGACCTTCGTGTTCTTCCTCGGCGACAACCATTTCGGAACGCTCACCGCCTTCGTACCGGGGCGTGCCGCCGAAGCCTTCAAGTTCACGTCGGCGTTGCCTGTCCAGGTGTTCAAGGGCATGGCGCCTATCCTGTCGCCTTATCTGGAACCGGGGACTGCGACCCAATGCAACGCGCCGCAGACACCGGCGCCTGTCGCATCAGGCGAGGCACGGGCGACTTAGGAGGGTGAGAGCGAGGATGCGGCAAAAATAATGCATCGAAATTCTGGATGATAATCATCACTATTACGGACTTGCCTTAAGATATATCTTGAGTAATATCTCAAGCCATATCGAAAAGGCAGTGCCCATGCGAAACCATGATCCTTTCGAACGCCGCTCCGGCCGGGGCGAACGCGGACCGCGCGTCTTCGCGCCAGGCGATCTCAAGCTCCTGCTGCTGTCCATGCTGGCCGATCAACCTGGCCACGGTTACGACCTGATTCGCCAGATCGAAACCCTCTTCGACGGTAACTACAGCCCAAGCCCTGGAGTGATCTATCCGACGCTCAACTTCCTTGAAGAGGCGGAACTCATCGTCGGACAGGCCCATGGCAGCAAGCGCTTGTACGTCATCACCGAGGCGGGCCGAGCGTCACTTGCGGAACAGGCCGTCGCTCTGGATGGCGTGCGCATGCGTATCGAAGTCAGCAAGCGCGCGCTGCGAGGCCACGATCGGCCACCGGAAATCCACGAGGCTGTCGGCAACCTGCGCCACGCGCTTCACATGCACAGTGGCCACTGGACCCAGGAAGAAATCCTGCGCGTCCGCGACCTGCTCAACGATACCGCCAAGGCCATCGCCTTCGGGCCGGCCACCCCCGTTCAGGAGAACGACCAATGAGCGAGACCATCCACCGCGTCAACCACGAGATCAAGCAGCGTCGCCTGACAGTCTTGCGCGTCACCGACCTGACCCCGCGCATGCGCCGTATCACGCTCGGAGGGCCCGAACTGCAAGGCTTCACCAGCCTGGGCAGCGACGATCACATCAAGCTGCTGTTCGCCTGCTCGCCTGAAGAGCAACAGACCATCGATGCCCGCGGCATGGGTCGGGATGGCGGTGTGCGTCCCACCATGCGCGAGTACACGCCGCGTCGTATCGATCTGGTCGCCAACGAGCTGGACATCGATTTCGTGCTGCACGGCGATGGCCCCGCCTCGACCTGGGCTGCCCAGGCCACGCCCGGCCAGACCCTCGATATCGCCGGTCCCCGTGCGTCGTTGGTCGTACCGGACATCTTCGACAGCTACCTGCTGATCGGCGACGAGACTGCAATTCCAGCCATCGCCCGACGCCTGGAAGAACTACCCGCAGGTCGCCAGGTGGTGGCTGTCATCCAGATCGAGGATGAGCAGGAGCGCCAGCTCTTGTCGAGCCAGGCTGAGCTGGAAGTGATCTGGGTCCAGCGTCATGAGCAGGATCTGCTCGATCTGCTGGGCAACCTGGCGCTGCCGCCAGGCCAGTTGTATGGATGGGTTGCCCTGGAGAAATCCCTGACCCGCCAGGCCAAGGCCCTGCTGCTGGCCAAGGGAGTCAAGGAAGACGCGCTCAAGGCCGCCGCCTACTGGCGTCGGGACGGCGATACCGACGACGAGTGATCGGCGTCAGGGATGCGACCTGGCCGTTGCCAGGCGCCTGCCCTGCCAGTGGTCCAGGCCAAGGACCAGCATGCCGACGCCCAGGAAAGCCGCCAGCATCGCCAAGGCGTTGAGCATGACGCGGGCATGCCCGAGCGAGGCAACGTCGATGAAGGGATAGGGATAAACCCCGATGACATGACCGCGCAGCAGGGAAAAGGCGAAATACGCTATCGGAACCAACGCCCATAGCGGCAGATGACGCCAGCGCAAGGTGCCCTTCGGCACCTGGAACCACCAGTACAGGACGTACAGCAGCGGCATGATGTCGTGCAGCAGGCCATCGGCCAACCGCTGCCAGCCTTGGGGTTGCCATAAGTGGCGCAATAGCAGGCTGTAAGTGATGGCCACCAGCACGATACAAGTGGCGATTCCCGAGCTTGTCGCGGGTGAAAGAAACCAGCGCCTGGCCGCCCCTTCGCGCCCGAAGGCGGCATAGCTGAGCACTGTCGCGACCAGGGTGTTGCTCAACACCGTGAAATAGCTGAAGGCATTGACCAACCCGCCGATCAGGCTGGCCTGCTCCTGCCAGCGCATCAGCAATATCAGGTAGAGCTGCACCGAAAGACCGGCCCATCCAAGCAGTGCGGACAGCGTCAACCAGGGATGACGCATGCCTTCATCCAGCCCGTTGCAGCTTGACGTAAAGCTGCTCCACCTTTTCCCGAGCCCAGGGCGTCTTGCGCAGGAAAGCCAGGCTCGACTTGATGCTCGGATCGCTCTTGAAGCAGCGCACATCGATACGCTCGGCCAGGCCTCCCCACTGGTAATGCTCCACCAGGGTGGTAAGGATCTGTTCCAGGGTCTTGCCATGCAACGCGTCGTGCTTGACCGTGCTCATGCCTGTACTCCAACGAAATGAAACCGCGCACCTTACACGACTTTTCACGGTAATCAGGGCCTTCAGATCAGTCTAGTGGGTAGAAAAGCGCTAGCCGGAGACAATCTAACGTGATGCAATAGTGATGTTATACTGTAACAGTAAATACCTTAATCAAGGAACATCACGCCACATGCATCACTTGCCCTTACCGCTATCTCCCTTGGCCATCGCGCTCTGGCTGGCCTCTTCGCCTACTCAGGCGGTCGAGCTGGAGCCCCAGGTGATCACGGCCAATCCGCTGGCTAACAGCCAACTGGCTACACCCAGCACAGTGCTCGAAGGCGATGACCTGCGCCAGCAACTGCATGGCAGCTTGGGAGAAACCCTCAACAAGCAACCCGGAGTTGCCTCCAGCTGGTTCGGTCCGGGCGCCAGCCGCCCCGTCATCCGTGGTCTCGACGGTGACCGCATACGCATTCTGCGCAACGGCGTAGGTGCCTTGGACGCCTCATCGCTTTCCTATGATCATGCAGTGCCGCTGGACCCCAGTACCGTCGAGCGGATCGAGATCGTTCGTGGCCCCGCTGCGCTGCTCTATGGAGGCAACGCTATCGGCGGAGTGGTCAACACCTTCGACAACCGTATTCCCACCTCCCCTATCGATGGCATTCATGGCGCGGGCGAGCTGCGCTATGGTGGTGCCGATACCACGCGCAGCAGCGCGGGCAAGCTTGAAGCGGGCAACGGCAACTTCGCCTTGCACCTGGACGCCAACAGCCGTCAGTTCAACGACCTGCGTATTCCTGGCTACGCTCGCAGCGCCAAGGTCCGTGATGCCGACGAGCCAGGCGCCCATGGTCGCCTGAAGAACAGCGATGGCCGTCAGGACGGCGCAGCGATCGGTGGCGCCTATCACTGGGATCACGGTTACGCCGGACTTTCCTACAGCCGCTACGACAGTAACTACGGCTCGGTAGCCGAGCCCGGCGTACGCCTGGACATGCAGCAGGATCACTATGCGTTCGCCTCGGAACTGCGCGATCTGCAAGGCCCGTTCACCTCGTTCAAGATCGACGCGGGCTACACCGACTACCAGCACCGCGAGATCGAAGAAGGCGAGGTGAATACCATCTTCAAGAACAAGGGTTACGAAGCCCGGATCGAGGCCCGCCATCAGCCGCTGGGCCCCGTCGAAGGGGTGATCGGCGCACAGGTCAGTCGCAACGAATTCTCCGCCCTTGGGGAAGAAGCCTTCGTTCCCCACACCGATACCGACAGTGCGGCACTGTTCATGCTCGAGCAATGGAAGGCGACCGAGCGCCTGGACCTGAGCCTCGGCGCACGTCTGGAACACACACGTGTCGACCCCGATGCCAAGGGCAACGAAAACTTCATCGATGCGAATAGCGCCAGCAGCTTCACGGCAGCCAGCCTGTCCTCGGGTGCGGTGTACCAGCTCGATCCGGTCTGGTCCCTGGCCGCCAACCTTGGCTACACCGAACGCGCGCCGACCTTCTACGAGCTGTATGCCAATGGCGCGCATGTGGCGACTGGTGCCTATGAAATAGGTGATCCAGGGCTGAACAAGGAGAAAGCCATCTCCGGCGATCTGGCCCTGCGTTTCGACAACACGACCCACAAAGGCAGCATTGGGCTGTTCTACAGCCACTTGCGCAATTACATCGGCCAGACGAACACCGGTAGCTTGCGCGAAGGCGAGGATGGCGATCTCCCCGAATATCTCTATCAAGGTGTGCGGGCGCGCTTCTACGGCATCGAAGCCCAGGATCGCTGGCAGTTGTCCGAGAACCGCCTCGGCAGCTTCGCCCTCGAGTTGTCCGGCGACTACACCCGTGCCAAGAATCTCGACAGCGGCGAGCCTCTGCCGCGCATTTCGCCTTTGCGCCTGAACAGTGCCCTGCTCTGGAAACGAGATCGCTGGCAGGCGCGCATGGATGTCCAGCATGCCGCCTCGCAGCATCGCAAGCCCACCAACGAAACCAGCACCGATGGCTATACCACGCTGGGCGCCAGCCTGGGCTATCGCTTCGATATCGACGCAAGCGAATGGCTGGCATTCGTGCGCGGAGAAAACCTGACCGATCAGAAGGTGCGCTACGCCAGTTCGATCCTGCGTGATGTCGCGCCAGCACCCGGGCGCAGTCTGGAAGTAGGCCTGCGTACGTCATTTTGACACACCCCCTTGCCGGACCATTACGAATCCGGCAAGGGTGACTCTTCATTTACAGCTTTTTTTCTTTACACATCCTGTATATCCTCCCGCCGCAAGCTGAAACGCTTCAGCTCTCGACCTGTCGCCTATCCCATCGCTGAGCCCTGCTCACCGATGCATTCGCGTTTCCCGATCATCAGAAGATAGCGCTATCTCATGCTCCAGTTGCTTTCGCCACGCCCTCTTGCCACGGCCCTCGCTCTCTCGCTTTGCAGCCTGCCCGCCCTCACCTTCGCCAGCGAAATGTTTGCCTCCGACTCACCCTGGATGCTGGGCGACTGGGGCGGCGAGCGAGAGGCTTTGCGCAGCCAGGGCTATGACTTCACCTTTGGCTATACCGGGGAAATGGGCAGCAACCTGCACGGCGGATACGACTCGGACCGTACCGCGCGCTACAGCGACCAGTTCACCTTTGGTAGCCATCTTGACCTGGAAAAGATCCTGGGCTGGCAGGGCACCGAGTTCCAGCTGACCGTCACCGAGCGCCACGGCAGCAATATCAGCAACGACCGTATCAACGACCCGCGCGTCGGCGGTTTCACCTCCGCCCAGGAAGTCTGGGGACGTGGCCAGACATGGCGACTGACGCAACTGTGGATCAAGCAGCAGTACCTCGACGGCGCACTGGACGTGAAAGTCGGTCGCTTCGGCGAGGGCGAAGACTTCAACAGCTTCCCCTGCGACTTCCAGAACCTGGCGTTCTGCGGCTCTCAGGTCGGTAACTGGGTCGGCGGCATCTGGTACAACTGGCCGGTCAGCCAGTGGGCAATGCGTGTCAGATACTTCTTACACGATGACCTGTATGCCCAGATCGGTGTGTTCGAGCAGAACCCTTCGAACCTGGAATCGGGAAATGGCTTCAAACTCAGCGGTAGCGGGACCCAAGGCGCGCTCATGCCGATAGAACTGGTGTGGAGTCCGCGGGTCAATGGCCTGAAGGGGGAATATCGCGCCGGGTACTACTACAGTAATGCCAAGGCACAAGATGTTTACAAGGACGACAGCGGCCAGGCGGCAGCACTGAGCGGTCAAGCGTACCGCAGCAGCTCCAGCAAGCACGGCCTCTGGCTCGGGGCCCAGCAGCAGGTCACTTCGCTGGCTTCGGACCAGTCGCGTGGGCTGAGCCTGTTCGCCAATGCCACATTGCATGACAAAAAGACCAATGCCATCGACAACTACGTACAGGCAGGTGTGGTGTTCAAAGGGCCATTCGATGCCCGCGTCAAGGACGATATCGGTTTCGCCCTCGCGCGCGTGCACGTCAACCCCGCCTACCGCAAGAATGCCCGCCTGGCCAATCAGGCCGCCGGCCTTCATGACTATGACAATCCCGCCTACCTGCCGGTCCAGGACACCGAGTACAGCGCCGAGCTGTATTACGGCATTCACCTGGCCGACTGGCTCACCGTGCGTCCGAACCTGCAGTACATCCGCCACCCCGGTGGCGTCGGGCAGGTCGATGACACCGTGGTCGGCGGGCTCAAGATCCAGAGCAGTTTCTAAACCATCCCTTGAATTGACGGAGAACATACGATGAGCACTGACGGTGCCAAGAATGGAACCCGCTGGCTACCGCGCCTGTTGGGCGTGCTGCTGCTGCTGATGGGCCTGGCCCTGGTAGCGGGCGGCATCAAGCTGAGCCAGCTGGGGGGTTCCTTGTACTACCTGATCGCCGGCCTGGGCTTTGCCCTGTCCGGTGTGCTGTTGCTGTCCCTGCGCCGTATCGGGCTGGGGCTGTATGGCGTGGTGCTGCTGGGCAGCACGGTCTGGGCCCTGTGGGAAGTCGGCCTGGACTGGTGGCAACTGGTTCCGCGCCTGGCCATCTGGTTCGCCATCGGCGTGATTCTGCTGCTGCCGTGGGCGCGGCGTCCGCTGATCGGTCCGGTTTCACGCATCAACACCGCATTGCTGGGTGTCGCAGTCGTTGCATCCGGTGCTACCGCCATTGGCAGCCAGTTCACTCACCCGGGCGAGATCCTGGGTGAAGTGGGTCGCGACAGCAGCGAAATGGCCAGCGCGGCACCGGCCATGCCCGACGGCGAATGGCAGGCCTATGGCCGTACCGAACACGGTGACCGCTACTCGCCGCTACGCCAGATCACCCCGCAAAACGCCTATCGCCTGGAAGAAGCCTGGCGCATTCGGACGGGCGACCTGCCGACCGATAACGACCCGGTGGAGCTAACCAACCAGAACACGCCGCTGAAGGTCAACGGCATGCTGTACGCCTGCACCGCTCACAGCAAGGTGCTGGCTTTGGACCCCGACACCGGCGCCGAAATCTGGCGCTACGATCCGCAGATCAAGAGCCCAGTCGGGTTCAAGGGCTTCGCCCACATGACCTGCCGCGGTGTTTCCTATTATGACGAGAACAACTACGTCAGCCGTGACGGCAGCCCGGCCCCGATTGTCTCGGAGCCTGGGCGAGCCGTGGCGCAAAGCTGCCCGCGTCGCCTGTACCTGCCTACCGCCGATGCCCGCCTGATCGCGCTGAATGCCGACACCGGCAAGGTCTGCGAGGAGTTCGCCAACCAGGGCGTGATCGACCTGAAGACCGGTATCGGCCCGTTCACCGCAGGCGGCTACTACTCCACTTCGCCCGCGGCCATCACCCGCGACCTGATCATCATCGGGGGGCATGTCACCGACAACGAGTCGACCAACGAGCCCTCCGGCGTGATTCGCGCCTACGATGTGCACGATGGTCGCCTGGTATGGAACTGGGACAGCAACAACCCGGACGAAACCGCGCCGCTTGCCCCAGGCAAGACCTACAGCCGCAATTCGGCGAACATGTGGTCGCTGGCCAGCGTCGACGAGAAGCTGGGCATGGTCTACCTGCCGCTGGGCAACCAGACGCCTGACCAATGGGGCGCCGCCCGCACGCCGGGTGCCGAGAAGTTCAGCGCGGGTATCGTTGCCTTGGACCTGGCGACCGGCAAGGTCCGCTGGAACTATCAGTTCACTCACCACGATCTGTGGGACATGGATGTCGGTAGCCAGCCGACTCTGGTCCACCTCAAGACCGACGACGGCATCAAGCCTGCGCTTATCGCGCCGACCAAACAGGGCAGCCTGTACGTGCTCGATCGCCGCGACGGCACCCCGATCGTCCCGATCCGTGAAATCCCGGTTCCACAGGGCGCCGTCAAGGGCGATCACACCGCGCCGACCCAAGCCCGATCGGACCTCAACCTGCTGGGCCCGGACCTGACCGAGCAAGTCATGTGGGGCGCAACGCCGTTCGACCAGATGCTCTGCCGCATCCAGTTCCGCGAACTGCGCTACGAGGGCCAGTACACGCCGCCTTCGGAACAGGGCAGCCTGATCTATCCGGGTAACGTCGGTGTGTTCAACTGGGGCAGCGTCTCGGTCGACCCGGTCCGCCAGCTGCTGTTCACCTCGCCCAACTACATGGCCTTCGTTTCGAAGATGGTGCCGCGTGAGCAGGTCGAAGCGGGCAGCAAGCGCGAGAGCGAGACCAGTGGCGTACAGCCCAACACCGGTGCGCCGTACGCGGTCATCATGCACCCGTTCATGTCGCCACTTGGCGTGCCCTGCCAGGCGCCCGCCTGGGGTTACGTCGCGGCCATCGACCTGTTCACCAACAAGGTCGTCTGGAAACACAAGAACGGCACCACCCGTGACAGCACACCTGTACCGATCGGCCTGCCGGTAGGTGTACCGAGCATGGGCGGCTCGATAGTGACCGCGGGCGGGGTCGGCTTCCTCAGCGGCACTCTCGACCAGTACCTGCGTGCCTACGACACCAACGACGGCAAGGAACTCTGGAAATCCCGCCTCCCCGCGGGCGGCCAGGCTACTCCCATGACCTACACCGGCAAGGATGGCAAGCAGTACGTCCTGGTGACCGCCGGCGGCCACGGTTCGCTGGGTACCAAGATGGGCGACTACATCATCGCTTACAAACTCGCGGACTGAGGCCGCGTGCCCCAGGGGGCTGGAAGGGCCGGCTGATCCCGGTTCCTTCCCGCCGCTTGCGGCCCGAAAGAAAGCGCCCTTGCAGCATGACAAGGGCGCGCGGGTTGAAACCCTTGGCCCCCTGCCCCATCTAAGCACCATAGCCATTCACGCAGGTGCCCCATGAGCGATCAGCAGGATCTTCCGGAACAGCCCGACGAACACAGTGAAGTCGAACACCTCGAAGCTGCTTCGGCCGCCGGACACCACCTGGCGCTGCCCGGCCAACAGTTGCCGGACAAGGTCTATGTGATCCCGATCCACAACCGTCCTTTCTTCCCGGCACAGGTATTGCCCGTCATCGTCAATGAGGAGCCCTGGGCGGAAACCCTCGACCTCGTGGCCAAGACGCCGCATCACTCCCTGGCCCTGTTCTTCATGGACACCCCGGCCGAAGACCACCGACACTTCGACACCTCGGCCTTGCCGCTGTATGGCACCCTGGTCAAGGTACATCATGCCAGCCGTGAAAACGGCAAACTGCAGTTCGTGGCCCAGGGCCTGACCCGGGTACGCATCCGTACCTGGCTCAAGCACCATCGCCCGCCCTATCTGGTCGAGGTCGAATACCCGCGCCAGCCCGCGGATCCGACTGACGAGGTCAAGGCCTATGGCATGGCCCTGATCAACGCGATCAAGGAACTGTTGCCGCTCAACCCGCTGTACAGCGAAGAACTGAAGAATTATCTCAATCGTTTCAGTCCCAACGACCCCTCGCCCCTGACCGATTTCGCCGCGGCGCTGACATCGGCCACAGGTGGCCAGCTGCAGGAAGTGCTGGACTGTGTGCCGATGCTCAAGCGCATGGAAAAAGTTCTGCCGATGTTGCGCAAGGAAGTCGAGGTCGCGCGCTTGCAGAACGAGATTTCCGCCGAGGTCAATCGGCAGATCGGCGAGCACCAGCGCGAGTTCTTCCTCAAGGAACAGCTCAAGGTGATTCAGCAAGAGCTGGGGCTGACCAAGGACGATCGTAGCGCCGACATCGAACAGTTCGAACAACGCTTGAATGGCAAGACCCTGCCCGCCGCCGCGAAGAAGCGGATCAACGACGAAATGGGCAAGCTGGCGATCCTGGAGACCGGCTCGCCCGAATACGCGGTGACCCGCAATTACCTCGAGTGGGCCACGGCGCTGCCATGGGGCCTTTATGGCGAGGACAAGCTGGATCTCAAGCACGCCCGCAAGGTACTGGACCAGCACCATGCCGGGCTCGACGATATCAAGGACCGTATTCTCGAGTTCCTCGCCGTAGGGGCCTGGAAAGGAGAGATCAGCGGCTCCATCATCCTGCTGGTCGGGCCTCCCGGTGTCGGCAAGACCAGCATCGGCAAGTCCATTGCCGAATCACTGGGTCGGCCTTTCTACCGCTTCAGCGTCGGCGGTATGCGCGACGAGGCCGAGATCAAGGGCCATCGCCGGACCTATATTGGCGCGCAGCCCGGCAAGCTCGTGCAGGCACTCAAGGATGTGGAGGTGATGAATCCAGTCATCATGCTCGACGAGATCGACAAGATGGGCCAGAGCTATCAGGGCGATCCGGCATCAGCGCTGCTCGAAACGCTCGACCCGGAGCAGAATGTCGACTTCCTCGACCATTACCTGGACCTGCGCCTGGATCTGTCCAAGGTATTGTTCGTCTGCACCGCCAACACCCTCGACTCTATCCCGAGCGCATTGCTCGACCGCATGGAAGTGATCCGCCTGTCGGGTTACATCACCGAAGAAAAACTGGCCATCGCCAAGCGCCACCTGTGGCCCAAGCAGTTGCAGAAAGCCGGCGTGGCCAAGACCAGCCTGAGTATCAGCGACAGTGCGCTACGTCTGGTCATCGAGGGTTATGCTCGCGAAGCCGGAGTTCGCCAACTGGAGAAACAGTTGGGCAAGCTGGTACGCAAGGCGGTGGTGAAGCTTCTGGAAAACCCCGATAGCAAGATCAGGATCGGTCCCAAGGACCTGGAGGCGTCGCTTGGCACTCCAGTGTTCCGCAGCGAGCAGGTACTGGCTGGCAAGGGCGTGATCACAGGGCTTGCCTGGACCAGCATGGGCGGCGCCACCTTGCCGATCGAAGCCACGCGCATCCATACCCTCAACCGCGGCTTCAAGCTGACCGGCAAGCTGGGCGATGTGATGAAGGAGTCGGCGGAAATCGCTTACAGTTTCGTCAGTTCCAACCTTGCGCAGTACGGTGGCGATCCGAGCTTCTTCAACGAGGCGTTCATTCACCTGCATGTCCCTGAAGGAGCCACGCCGAAAGACGGCCCCAGCGCAGGCATCACCATGGCCAGCGCCTTGCTGTCACTGGCGCGCGACATGGCGCCCAAGAAGGGTGTTGCCATGACTGGCGAATTGACGCTCACCGGTCAGGTGCTGCCGATCGGGGGGGTACGGGAAAAAGTGATAGCCGCACGGCGCCAGAAGATATTCGAACTGGTATTGCCGGAAGCCAATCGAGGCGATTTCGAGGAGCTTCCGGATTACCTGCGCGATGGCCTGACGGTGCATTTCGCCAAGCGTTTCAGTGATGTCGCCAAGGTGCTGTTCAATTGATCGTGTCCGCGGGGTTTCCGACCCGCGGATTTCTCTCCTGGCGCAAGCCTCGTTGCATCTGCAGAGCTTCTTCCCGGATGGAAGTCCATTGGCCGAGGAACTGGTTGAAACGTATGACCAAGGTTCTGAGCTCTTGAGCGGACTTGGCTTTTAACAGCCTGTCGCGCGAGGCATCAATGTATGTTTCGACCGTCTGCCAGGTGCTTTGCAGATGCGCGCACGAAGTGACGACGTCCAGCAATTCCAGTTCCAGCTGCTCTAATTCACCCCGGAGCATCTGTATGCGCCCTTCCAAGGTATAAAAATGAATCAACAGGCGACCTATGCGGATTCGGCGGTCCTCCAAGGCGTGATACTGATTTCGGGCCTCGCGGGCTTTGTTGCTGTAAATGGATCGCTGGATGATCGGGTCGAGCGGACCTCCGGCCCAGGCAACCATCGACAGACTCGCATAACGCTTGTACTGACGGCGCAGCCCCGACAGCTCCGTGTCCAGCCATGAAACTTCCCAGCGCAGATTGTCAGCGTCACCATTGCCTTGATAGCGCTCGGCCGCTCGATTCTTTTCATGTACCTCAGGCACCAGTGTAAAGCGCGCGTGATCACGTAGATATTCGCATTGCGCTCGCACCATGCCGACCTTTTGATCGAAGCGGTCCACGTCCGAGTTCATCCGGTCAAGGCTGTCGGCCATCCGCCTGACGCTCTGTAAATCCTTCTCCCCCAGCGTCGCCTGACCCTGTGACTCGTCCCGCTGTATTCGCAGGCTTTCGAATTGCCCACGAAAGCGTTCGCCGGCCAGTTCGATCGCCGAGCAGGCTGTCGCGAGCTCCCCCGCGAGTGCATGACACTGTTCATGCAAGACGGGCCAGCGCTGGGCATGCTGCCTAAGGTCCATGAACAACAGTCTCATACAGGCAGGTGTCAGTTCAGGCTCGCTGATGGTCTTGTAACCCAGCCAGGCGACAATCTGGTCGAGGTCCGTCGGCAGAGTGCCGACGTAGGCGGCATAGCGGCTAAGTACCCGGACATATTCGGGAGTCAGGACCAACCCGCCAGGCCTTGAACCTTCCCGATGATTCATTGCCTTGATCAATCCCAGTGGGAACGTCGTCGCCTGCTCATGCAGACGCTCGAATGTCAGTCCTTGCGCGATCATGTGGTTTCCTTGCCATGCCTATGTCCATGCTTGAAGGCGTGCGTATCCTCCTGGATACGCACGCTTATCAGGTTCTATCCTCGGACACGTTCCTGGTTCAACAGCTCGTACTCATAGGCAAGCAACTCACGCAGCGATGCATCGAGCTGGCGAACGTGTTCGCGATCCTGGATCCGCTGCTGCTCGAACTGGCCAGCGAAGCTTTCGAGCACCACTCGGACTCGCTCCAACCCGCTTGTCCATTCGTTGCGGCGCTCCAGCAACTCAGGCAATGCGTCGAGGCTTTCGAGGTTGTTCTGGCCTTGCTTGATCGCCCCTGACACCTCGTCCAGTTGCTTGCGCAGGTCACGGACACGGTTGCGCCTCGAGCGTCGCTCTTTCTGCAGTTGGCTATAGCGCATGCCTTCGACAAGATCGCCAAGAAGCGTTTTCAACTCTTCGACTGCCTTGGAAACGGCTTGCGCAGTAACTACGACCTCGCCGCCTGGGGCGGCCAAGGCGCTGAGCTGTTCCAAGCTAGGAACCACCCCTTCGAACCGGGTTTCGATACCGTTGGCTTCGAGTGTCGTGAGCGATTGCTCGAGGGCGGTCAGCTTTTGCTGTTCGTGCTCCAGCAGAAGCGCCACCTGTCGCTGACTCTCGCGCTGAGCGACCAGTCCCCCGGTCAGGTGGGTCTTGCCGGAGGTGGCGTCGTAGAAGGGCAGGCTGGACAACGCACGTTGTTCGCAAGCCAGATGCGCTACTTGCTCCCTCAGCTTCCTGAGTATGCCATCGAGCGTATCCTGCGCGATTCCCAGGATCTCGGGGTCATCGCCCTCCTGCTGCAGAATCTCGAGCAGATCCCGCAAGGGTTCCGACCGCAGTTGCGCGACGACGCGCAGCGCATTGTGCGCCATGTTCTGGCGACAGTTGAGAAACAGTTTCATATGACGCTCGAGGGACTCCTGCAGCACGGGCAGGAATTTGAACGTACCTTGCTGCCACACCTGCGTATAGGCGTTGGTTGCCGCAAGCACCTTGCTCAGGTCCAGGGTTTCAGGTTGTGCATGCAAAAAGGTAACTTTATTAGTCATGATGGCTACTCTCATTGGGCCGAAATGGCTACGTCGAAGATGTGGGTCAGACGCAGGGCGGTCGTTTCGATGTAGGCCCACTGCGAGAGAAACTGGGAAAAATAGAAGATGAACCTGGCCAACTCCTGGCCCGTGGTGATTTTCCCGAGTTTCTCCATCGAGGCTTCGATGTAGCTGCCGACCGTCTGCCAGGCGGTGTGCAAGTGGGAAGCCGCGGTCACGACATCCTGCAACCGCGTATCCAGTTCGCTCATGGAAGTCCCCAGTTCCTCCATGCGCCCTTCCAGGCTCAGCTGATCACGCAACTGCTCGGCAAACGTACGTCGTTGCGCCTGGCACTTCTTGCGCTCCTTGCGTACTTCCTCGGCTTTCGCGCCATAGATGCCGCCCGTGATGGCAACGCCGATAGGGCCTGCGGCAAGCCCGGACAACGCCGCCGTCACATACTGGTCATACTCCTTGCTCAACTGTTCGATTTCTTTATCGACGTCTGCGATCGACTCTCGCAACCGCTCCACGGCACCACTACCCCTGGTTCTGTCGATGGCGACAGCCTTTTGCCTGACCGCTGGAATCAACTTGAAACGTGCCTCGTCGCGGAAGGTCTCGGTTTCCTTGAGCACTGCCGCGACGCGGCCGGCATAGTGATTGACGTCCTCCTTGAGGATCATCATGTAATCCACCAGCGTCGATACCGTTCTCTTGTCTTGCGCATCGAGCGCGACGGGCGCGCCGAACATGATCTGCTCCCACTTCTTCTTGTCGGGTCCCAGCGCACGGACCCTCCGGCATTCGTCAATAATGACCTTGCCACCGGCATTGATGGAGTTGGCCACCGAGGCCAGCTCGATCGACAGGCCCTTGCTCTGGTCGGACAACGAGCCCCAACGGCGCGCGTGCGCGCGCAGGGCACCGAACAACAACAGCATTTCTTCAGGCGTGAGCTCAGCTTCGGCGATGCTCGTGTAGCCCAGCCAGCGCACCATGTTGTCCTGGCCGGCAGGCAGGCTGGTCACGTAATTGGCATACTTGTTGAGCGTGATGATGTGTTCACGCGTCAGGGTCAGCCCGCCTTCATCCGGCCCATCACGCTCGCTCATGCCCTTTAGCAGCGCACTGGGTAAAGTGGCCGCTTGCTCTTGCAACTGGTCATACTCACGGGATTGAATATTCATGATCTTCGTCCTTGGCAACGAGCCCTCGATGGCTCGGCCCGCTGAACTTACGATCAATGGCACACTGACCAGCAGTTGGCAGTGATTCCTCGAAGCCCGGGCCTGCATCGGGCTGTCTACCCGGAGTTAACGTGAAAACCACTCGACTGCTTGTTGCCCTTGGCCTGCCCTTGATAGCTGCCTGCTCGCACACACCTGACGAGCCTATGATGTTGGAGCAGGCCAGCCAGTGCCCGATCGACCTGGTCAGTGGGCAGATCCTTACGCTGCGGCTACCCAGCAACCCCACCACGGGTTACCGCTGGCTGGTTCAGCACCCAGCGGCCAATATCCTGCGCAGCCTGGGGCCGGAGGTGTACACCGACCCCGAAGAGGCCGGGCTGGTCGGCAGCGCCGGGCGGTCACTGTGGAGATTTCAGGCCAAGGCTCCAGGAGAGAGCCACCTGATCCTGGTCTACCAGCAGCCTTGGGCACCGGAGGTAAAGCCTGTGAAGACTTTCGACTGCGCCGTGACCGTGCGTTAGCCGCAAGTTGGCAAGCCGTTCGCGCGGCGCAATCGATGCACGTGAGACCGGGCTGCGTTAAAATGCCGGCTTTTCTTCTCCCCTGCTGGAATTGCCGTGAGCAAAGAACCCGACCGTCTATTCGCCCAAGCCCTGGAGCAGGTTCCCGACTTCGTCTTCAACGAAGACGTGGTGAGGGTCTTCCCGGACATGATCAAACGGTCGGTTCCGGGCTATCCCACTATCGTCGAGAACATTGGCGTACTGGCGGCGCGATTCGCCCAGCCCGGTACTGCCCTCTATGACCTCGGCGCGTCGCTGGGCGCAGTGACCCAGGCCCTGCGTCGACACGTGCGCAGCGAGGAGTGCCGGGTCATTGCCGTTGACAACTCCGCGGCCATGGTCGAGCGATGCCGCCAGTACCTTACGGCCCAGGACTCGATGTTCCAGGAACTGCTCCCGGTGCACGTGCTCGAGGCCGATATCCTGGACCTTGCCCTGGAGCCGGCGTCCGTGGTGGCGATGAACTTCACCTTGCAGTTCGTCGCTCCCGAACAGCGCCTGGCGTTGCTTACCCGCATACGCCAGGCCCTGCTGCCAGGGGGCGCGCTGATATTGTCGGAAAAACTGTGCTTCGAAAATGCGCAGGAACAGGCGTTGCTGACCGAGCTCCACCTGGGCTTCAAGCGCGCCAATGGCTACAGCGACCTGGAGATCGCCCAGAAGCGTAGCGCCATCGAAAACGTGATGAAACCCGATACCCTGGAAACTCACCGCGAGCGCCTGCGCGCCGCCGGCTTCTCCCAGGTCGTGCCCTGGTTCCAATGCCTGAACTTCACTTCGCTGATAGCCTTGCCATGATCGATCTGTCTCCTCTCGTCCGTCGTCTGGCGGCTACCCCTCTGGCCTCCTGGTCCCGGGGCCTGCAAGCACAACTCGAAGCCAAGCTGGAAAAAGGCCATGGCGACCTCGAACGCTGGCAGAGTGCACTCGACGCTCTGCCACCACTGCAGCCCAGCGAAATCGACCTGGTCGAAGGACTGCGCCTGGACACCCCATGTGACGAGGCTACCCGCGTGCAGATGCGCCAGGCCCTCATGGGGCTGTCGCCATGGCGCAAGGGGCCCTTCGATCTGTTCGGCGTGCACGTGGACACCGAATGGCGCTCGGACTGGAAGTGGTCAAGGGTCAGTCCGCATCTGGACCTCAAGGGCAAACGCATCCTCGATGTCGGCTGCGGCAATGGCTATTACCAATGGCGCATGCTCGGCGCCGGAGCCGAGATGGTCATCGGCGTCGATCCCAACTGGCTGTTCTTCTGTCAGTTTCAGGCAGTGCGGCGTTACCTGCCGGACATGCCGGCGTGGCACCTGCCGTTCACCCTGGAAGACTTGCCGGCGGAGCTTGAAGGCTTCGATACGGTGTTTTCGATGGGCGTGTTCTACCACCGTCGTTCGCCCATAGAACATTTGCTGGCGCTCAAGGACTGCCTGGTACGCGGCGGGGAACTGGTGCTGGAAACCCTGGTGATCGAGGGTGACGAGCATCAGGTACTGGTGCCGGAAGACCGCTATGCACAGATGCGCAATATCTGGTTCCTGCCGTCGGTACCCGCATTGGAGCGCTGGCTGCGACGCGCGGGTTTCCGAGACGTGCGGTGCGTCGATGTCAGTGTCACCACTGTCGAAGAACAGCGCAGCACCGAGTGGATGCGTTATCAGTCCCTGAGCGACTTTCTCGATCCAGCGGATCATGACCGTACGATCGAAGGGCTGCCAGCGCCCCGCCGCGCGACACTGGTCGCGCGCAAGTAAAGGCAGTTCTCACCCGGTCGGCACGCGCGCCGCGATGGCGAACGTGCCCGGCAGGGTTTTCAGCGGACAGCGGACGCCAGAATCAGCGCCTTCATTTCCGCCACCGCCGCCTTGAAGCCGACGAACAGGGCATGGGCTACCAGGGCATGGCCGATGTTCAGTTCGTTGATGCCCTTGATCGCCGCCACAGACTGGACGTTGTGATAATGCAGGCCGTGACCTGCATTGACGACAAGGCCCTGCCCAACTCCGAATGCCACGCCATCGACGATGCGCTTGAGCTCATCGGCTACATCGGTCGGACTCTGGGCATCGGCATAACGCCCCGTGTGCAATTCGATGGCCGGGGCACCCACACGACGGGCCGCCTCGATCTGCCGCTCTTCGGCATCGATGAACAACGAGACCTCGGCGCCCGTGCGCGCCAGACGCTCGACCGCCGCCTTGATCCGCGCCTCCTGGCCCGCGACATCGAGGCCACCTTCGGTCGTCAGCTCCTGACGGGTTTCGGGGACCAGGCAGATGTGCGCCGGACGAATCTTCTCGGCGAAACCCATCATTTCCTCGGTGACGCCCATCTCGAAGTTCATGCGTGTCTGGAGGACATCCCTGAGCAGCAGCACGTCGCGATCCTGGATATGCCGACGGTCTTCGCGCAAATGTACGGTGATACCGTCCGCGCCCGCTTCCTCGGCATCCAGCGCAGCCTTGACCGGATCAGGGTAGCGCGTGCCCCTGGCCTGGCGCAGAGTCGCCACGTGATCGATGTTGACGCCTAGAAGCATGCGGTTGCTGTGAGTCACGGAACGCTCTCCTGAAGATTGAGCGCTACAGCATACGTCGTGATCAACGCTTGCGAAACAGCTCGCGACTCACCAGCGGCTTGGGTCCCAGGTGCGCGGCCAAGGCCTGACGCATCAGGCGCTTGGCCGCGAGCAAGGCACCCGGCGCCTGCCAATCGGCCTGGGCCAGTGCCATCAGCTCGACGCCGGTGAACAGCCCAGGCTGCAACAGGTGTACCCGCTCCAGGCCGGCCTCGACCTGCAGACGGTAAAGCCCCTCGGCCTCGAGCGAATCGTCGTTGATGTCCCGATCGAGCGAGAAGGCGTAACCCAGCTCGTCCAGCAGACGCCACTCGAACGCGCGCAGCAGCGGCTCCAGTGCCCGTCCCTCGGCGAGGGCGCGCAGGGTCAGGGTATAGTGCTCGAACATGGCCGGATGCGGAACTTCCGCCGGCAGCAGCCGCATCAGCAGCTCGTTCAGGTAAAGGCCGCTGAACAACGCATCGCCGCTCAACCAGGTAGCGATACCCACGCTGTCGAGACGACCGACGTTCTTCAACTCACCGCGTCCGCGCAGTTCGACTTCGAGTGGCACGAAAGGCCGTACCAGGCTGCCGCCCTTGCCTCGCGCCCGACGCAGTACCGCGCGCACGAGCCCCTGTGGCGTAAGGAAGTCCACCAAGGCACTCGTTTCGCGATAGGCGCGGCTGTGCAGCACAAAGGCTGGCTGGCCGACGGGTTGTTCCATGAGGATGGCCCGGAAGGCAAGGCGGCCCGGAAGATCCGGGCCGCAAGGGGTTACAGGTCGCCGTAGCCCAGGGAACGCAAAGCGCGCTCATCGTCGGACCAGCCGCCCTTGACCTTGACCCAGAGGTTGAGCATGACCTTGGAATCGAACAGCAGCTCCATGTCCTTGCGCGCCTCGGAGCCGATGCGCTTGATGCGCTCGCCCTTGTCGCCAATGATGATCTTCTTCTGGCCATCGCGCTCGACCAGGATCAGCGCATGGATATGCAACACGTGCCCCTGCTGCTTGAACTCCTCGATCTCCACGGTGATCTGGTACGGCAGCTCGGCGCCGAGCTGACGCATGATCTTCTCGCGGACGAGTTCCGCGGCCAGGAAACGGCTGCTGCGATCGGTGATCTGGTCTTCCGGGAAGAAATGCTCGTTCTCGGGAAGCTGCTTGGCGATCAACGCCTCGAGGGCGTCCAGATTATGCCCCTGCTGAGCGGAGATCGGCACGACCTCGGCGTTGGGCAACTGCTCCTGCAGCCACTGCAAGTGCGGTATCAGCTCGGCCTTTTCCTCGATGCGGTCGGTCTTGTTGACCGCGAGGATGACCGGGCCCTGGACGTATTGAACGCGTTCGAGCACCAGTTGATCCTCGTCGGTCCAACGGGTGCGGTCGACCACGAAGATCACCACGTCCACGTCCTTGAGGGCAGCCGAGGCGGTCCTGTTCATGTAGCGGTTCAAGGCCTTGTCATTGGCCTTGTGCATGCCTGGCGTGTCGACATAGATCGCCTGGACATCGCCCTCGGTCTTGATACCGAGCATGTTGTGACGCGTAGTCTGAGGCTTGCGCGAGGTGATCGCCAGCTTCTGGCCGAGGATATGGTTGAGCAAGGTCGACTTGCCGACGTTGGGTCGGCCGACGATGGCCACATAGCCACAGCGGGTCGGATTGTTCTCAGTCATTGCCATTCTCCACGCCCAGGGCGATCAATGCGGCGGCGGCGGCGACCTGCTCGGCGATACGCCGGCTCACGCCCTGGCCACGGCTCTTGTTGTTCAGCAGGACCACTTCGCATTCGACGAAGAAGGTACGGCAATGGGGCTCGCCCTGGATGTCCACCACCTCGTAACGCGGCAGTTCGCAACCACGCGACTGCAGAAACTCCTGCAGGCGGGTCTTGGGGTCCTTGTTGGTGTCGACCAGGGTCAGGCCCTCGAACTCGTCGGTCAGCCAGGCCAGGATACGCTCGCGAGCGGCCTCCATGTCGGCATCCAGATAGATCGCACCGATCAGCGCCTCGAGCGCATCGGCAAGGATCGACTCGCGGCGATAGCCACCGCTCTTGAGCTCGCCCGAGCCCAGACGAAGGTATTCGCCCAGGTCGAAACCGCGCGCCAGGCGTGCAAGTGTCTCACCCTTGACCAGCCGCGCCCGCAGGCGCGACAGCTGGCCTTCGCGCGCTTGCGGGAAGCGCTCGTAAAGGGCCTCGCCGGCGACGAAGTTGAGGATGGCATCGCCCAGGAACTCCAGGCGCTCGTTATTGCGCCCCGCGTAGCTGCGATGGGTCAGGGCCAGCAACATGTGGTCCTGATTCTTGAAGGTGTAGCCGAGCTTGCGCTCCAGGCGGCTCAGGGAAGCACTCATGCACCCACCCGCTCGTTACGCTTGGCCACTCGATGCGGCATCCCACTTGGAGAGACCGCCGAATTCAACACATTATTCAAATCAACATCCTGAAAGACTGTTTGACTGTGTCACGACGCAACGGGTGCGGCGCAATCCTTCGGTCCCTGAAAGCACAGCCTATGTCAGAAAAGCATTCGGCGCTGCCTGGGTGGCAACGCCGTTTGGTTGTTACTGGATCAGGCCAACCCGCGACAGGTTGGGCAGGTGGCTGAGCTTGGGCTCGGGCCAGCTCATCCAGACCGCAAAGGCCTTGCCGACGATGTTCCGGTCCGGAACCATGCCGTGCAGCTCCTTCGGGATGTTCGGATCGTCCCAGTAACGGCTGTCGTTGGAGTTGTCGCGGTTGTCGCCCATCATGAAGTAGTGACCCGCCGGCACGGTCCATTGCTGGTCCGGCGGCATGCGGTAGCGGGCCATCTCCTTGCGGATCAGGTGCTCCACCTCACCGAGTTTTTCCTTGTACAGCTCGGCGCTGCCCAAGGTGCCCGGTTCGGTACCGACCAGTCGCTCGGCAATCGGCTGTCCGTTCACGTACAGGCGCTTGTCGTTGGTGTAGCGGATCTGGTCGCCCGGCAGGCCGATCACCCGCTTGATGTAGTTGACGTTCGGGTCGCTGGGATAGCGGAACACCATGACGTCGCCGCGCTGCGGCTCGCCGACTTCGATGATCTTCTTGTCGATCACTGGCAAGCGAATGCCATAGGAGAACTTGTTCACCAGGATGAAATCACCCACCTCGAGGGTCGGTTTCATCGACCCCGAGGGGATCTGGAACGGCTCGACCAGAAACGAACGCAGTACCAGCACGATGAACAGCACCGGGAAGAACGACTTGCCGTATTCGACCAGCAAGGGCTCCTTGTTCAGGCGTTCGACCACCGCCACTTCGGGCTGGCTGACGCTACCCTGGTAGTTGGTGATCGCCGTCCGCCGGCGAGGCGCCAGGAATAGAAGGTCGACCAGGGCCAACAGACCGCACACGGCAACGGCAATGACGAGCAACAGCGGGAAATTTAGCGACATAGGACCTAGCTATCCAACCTGAGCACGGCAAGGAAGGCTTCCTGTGGAATCTCCACGTTACCCACCTGCTTCATGCGTTTCTTACCGGCCTTCTGTTTCTCCAACAGCTTGCGCTTGCGGCTGACGTCGCCGCCGTAGCATTTGGCCAGTACGTTCTTTCTGAGTGCCTTGACAGTGGTCCGGGCAACGATCTGGCCACCGATGGCGGCCTGGATCGCGACGTCGAACATCTGCCGAGGAATCAGTTCCTTCATCTTCTCGGTCAACGCGCGTCCTTTGTAGTGCGCGTTGTCACGGTGCACGATCAACGCCAGGGCATCGACCTTGTCGCCGTTGATCAGCACATCCAGCTTGACCAGGTTGGCCGACTGGTAGCGATCGAAATGATAGTCCAGCGAAGCGTATCCGCGACTGGTCGACTTCAGGCGATCGAAGAAGTCCAGTACCACTTCGTTCATCGGCAGGTCGTAACGCACCTGCACCTGGGCGCCGAGGAACTGCATGTCGCGCTGGACGCCGCGCTTCTCGATACACAGGGTGATGACGTTGCCCAGGTGCTCCTGTGGCACGAGGATGTTCGCCGAAACGATCGGCTCGCGGAAATCCTCCACCGAGGAGACGTCCGGCAACTTCGAGGGGTTGTCGACGTAAATGGTTTCGCCGGTCTTGAGCTTGACCTCGAAGATTACGCTAGGCGCGGTGGTGATCAGGTCCAGGTCGTATTCGCGCTCCAGGCGCTCCTGGATGATCTCCATGTGCAGCATGCCGAGGAAACCGCAGCGGAAACCGAAACCCAGGGCATCGGAGCTTTCCGGCAGGTATTGCAGCGACGAATCGTTCAGGGTCAGCTTCTGCAGGGCGTCGCGGAAGTCCTCGAAATCCTCGGAGCTGACCGGGAACAGACCGGCGTAGACCTGCGGCTGGATTCTCTTGAAGCCTGGCAGGACCTCGACTTCGGGCGTCGAGCTGAGGGTCAGGGTATCGCCGACGGGGGCGCCAAGGATTTCCTTGATGCTGGCGATGATGAAGCCCACCTCGCCCGCCTTGAGGTCGGCGGTCTGGGTATGCTTTGGAGCGAAGACGCCGACGCTGTCGACCAGGTGCACCTTGCCGGTGGACTTGACCAGGATCTTGTCGCCCTTCTTGACGCGACCATGGCGCACGCGCACCAGGGACACCACGCCAAGGTAGTTGTCGAACCAGGAGTCGATGATCAGCGCTTGCAACGGCGCATCGATATCGCCCGTAGGGGCAGGGATGGTCTGGACCAGGCGCTCGAGCACCTCGTCGACACCCAAGCCGCTCTTGGCGCTGCAGGCCACGGCATCGGTCGCATCGATACCGATGATCTTCTCGATCTCGTCCTTGACGCGGTCCGGGTCGGCCTGGGGCAGGTCCATCTTGTTGAGGACCGGCATGACTTCCAAGCCCTGCTCGATGGCGGTGTAGCAGTTGGCTACCGACTGCGCCTCGACGCCCTGGCCGGCGTCCACGACCAGCAGCGCGCCTTCGCACGCGGCCAGGGAACGGCTGACTTCGTAGGTGAAGTCGACATGGCCTGGGGTGTCGATGAAGTTGAGCTGGTAGGTCTTGCCGTCCCGCGCATTGTAATGGAGCGTGACGCTGTGGGCCTTGATGGTGATCCCGCGCTCGCGCTCAAGGTCCATGGAGTCGAGGACTTGGGCTTCCATTTCGCGCGCGGTCAAGCCACCGCACATCTGGATGAAACGGTCGGCCAGCGTCGACTTGCCATGGTCGATGTGGGCGATGATGGAGAAATTGCGGATATGACTCAAATCACTCACGGGTCAACACTCGAAAAGGCTGCGAGCCGGACGCCCGCCGAAAAATAGCCGGGAATTGTACCTCAAGCAGCAGGGTTATGGGAGATTCCTGATGGGCCGTCGCCCGGCGATTTAGCCCCGGCCCTCATTCCATCACGGCATCGCCGCCACCAGATACGAAAAAGGGCAGCCTGAGCTGCCCTTTCCTACATCACGACGAGCTTACTCCGCGAGCTTGAAGGTAATGAAGCTTGCACGCCCTTGACGCAGCACACGCATGGATACCGAACGATTCTTCGGCAGATCCTTGGCGATCTCGGTGAACTGCTTGGCCGAAACGATCGCCTGATTGTTCAGGTGGCTGATGACATCGCCCGGGCGTAGCCCGATCAGTGCCGCCGGACCATCCTGGACTTCCTTGATGACCACGCCACCCTTGAGCTCGAGACTCTTCTTCTGCTCATCGTTCAGGTCGGCCACGGCAACGCCCAGGCGGTTGCTGCTGCGTTCGACACCCTTGCCAGCACCCGTGCCGATGTCCTGGTCTTCATCCGGCAACGCACCAACAGCGACATCCAGGTTTTGACGCTTGCCGTTGCGAATGATCTCCAGCTTGGCCTTGTCGCCATCCTTGAGGCTGCCGACCAGATGAGGAAGATCGGCCGACATGACGATCGGCTGGCCATTCATGCTGAGGATCACGTCGCCCACCTGCAGACCGCCCTTGGCAGCCGGACCATCTTCAAGCACCTGGGCCACCAGGGCACCTGCGGGCCTGTCGAGACCGAAGGATTCGGCCAGGTCCTTGTTGACCTCCTGAATCACGACGCCCAGGTAGCCACGGCTGACCTTGCCGTCCTTCTTCAGCTGGTTGGAAACATCCAAGGCCACATCGATCGGAATGGCGAAGGACAGGCCCATGAATCCGCCGGAGCGCGTGAAGATCTGCGAGTTGATACCGACCACTTCGCCCTTCATGTTGAACAGCGGACCACCGGAGTTGCCGGGGTTGATGGCCACATCGGTCTGGATGAACGGTACGTAGGTGTCGTTTGGCAGGGTACGCCCCTTGGCACTGACGATCCCTTTGGTGACCGAATGGTCGAAGCCGAACGGGGAACCGATGGCCAGCACCCACTCGCCGACCTTCAGCCGCTCGGAATCACCCAGCTTGACCATTGGCAGGTTCTTGCCCTCAACCTTGAGCAAGGCTACGTCAGTGCGTGGATCGGTACCGACCAGCTTGGCCTGCAACTCGCTTCGATCGGACAGGCGGACGATGATCTCGTCGGCATCGGCGACCACATGGTTGTTGGTCAGCACATAGCCATCATCCGAAATGATGAAACCCGAACCAAGCGACTGCGCCTCGCGCTGGCGATCGCCACGGGGAGAACGCGGCTGCTGCGGGATGTTGCGCTCGAAGAACTCGCGGAACATCGGTGGCAGGCCTTCGAGATCCGGCATCTGGCCTGCGGCGATACGCCGGTCCGGCAGCTTCTGCTTGGTACTGATATTCACCACCGCGGGCGAGGCCTGCTCGACAAGGCTGGTGAAATCCGGCAAGGCTTCTTCAGCCTGCGCGGTGAGCACCTGCCCGAGCATGAGCACGGCGGCGAACATCGACAGATAGGGTTTCAAGCGTGGTATTGACATACGGCTCCCGTCACAACGAGCGTAGTTAGCAGTAAGGTCCCTGCAGACGCAGCAAAGGCCAGACTCCAGGAAGCCTGACCTATAGAAAATTTACGGCGATTTTGCAAATGACAATACTTAAATTTCATTTCAGCCGTTTCGCGCCGACTACCGCGAGAGCGGCATTCCGTCATTGTCGCGCCTGTACATCCTGGGCTCTCATGGAAAGGGCCACGCGTTCGGCGGTGCCCAAGGGAATTTCCCCAACCACGGTAACCATCACCTTGCCCTTGGGCGTGGTGAAATGACGCGACACAGCCACAGTAGGCCCTAATTGGGCGCGTGTGTCAGTGCCTGCGTTATCCTTGACCGGCTCCAGGAAGACTGAAAAGCGTGCCAGGCCATCATCGTACATGAGACTACTGACGGCGCTCTTGCGCTCGGGATCACGCCGGATCGAGCTACCGACCAGTTCGAAACCTGGTGGTAACCAGTCGGAACGCCAGCCGACAACTGCATCCGCAGCACCGACAGGGGAACGCTGGACAGGCTTGCACGCGGCACTGGCCTTGAGGTCAGCATCGGTGGGCAAGTCCTGGGTATCGAGGCGAGTCATCTGGAAACGCTCCAGCAACTGCCCCTTGGCATTGAGCATCAGGGAGCGCAACGGCAAGCCGGTCTGCTTGTCCAGATGCAGTTCGAACGCATAGCGATGCTGGTCACGAGGTGTAAGCGTAACGATCACCGCATTGCGATCGGCGACGCGGGCTTCACCCGCGATCTTCAGATCGTACCAGCTCATCAGCTTCAGAGGATCGAGTACACGCGGCGCGGAATCAGGTGGGGCACCCACTCCGCTGACCAGGGACCGACTTACGCATTGGACCTTGCCATCCACTCGCACTACCTCCTGCGCCACGCCGTCGAGCTGCAAGAGTCGCTCATGGACCTTGCCGCCCTGGACGCGATGCCAGATGTCGTGGGAGGAGAAGCTGCCGTTACGCTCGTAGACGAAAGATCCCTGGTAACTCTGTCCTTGCTCGGCCTGTGCCAGCTTGTTCAACCAATCGGTCGCCTGGGGCGATGAATTGGCTGCCAATGCCGGCACCGTCATGCAGCTGCTTAACAGCAGCGGCAGGAGAGGAAGCGCGCGCATGATCCTCCTTACTCAGCGATTTTCCAGGCTGGCTGCACGTGCGTAAGGCAGAGCGGTTTCAGTGCCCTTGAGCGCCGATTCCTGAGCATGCTGGCGCAGATAGCCAGGCAGACGCTGGTCCCAACCGGCCTGGTTCTGCAAGACACCATTAGCCATCGGGCCAGTCGTTGGCTCGCTGCTTTCGGTGTAGCCCGCCAGCACCGCCGGACCTTGGGTCTGCGGCATGCTCAAGCCTTGCTGAACAGGCTGCTGAACAGCCAGTTCCGCACCGCTGATCTCGTCCTGGTTGTACAGGCGAACACCTGCCAGCACAGCCACGGTCACCGAAGCGGCAACTGCCAGACGTCCCAGGCTGCGCCATGGACCTGCCTTGGCCTTGGCCGGGGCAGCTTCTTCTTCAAGCGCCGCGGAAACGGCCGAGGCGATATCCAGATTCGGCAGCAGCAATTCCTTGTGCATGGCTGCACGGGCTACCTGGTAACGCGACCAGGTAGCACGAGTTTCGGTGTCGTCGATGGCGTTGAGCACTCGACGCAGTTCCAGTTGGTCCGCTTCGTTATCCATCACCGCGGACAGCGATTCCTGCAAAGCTTCACGACTCATGGCGGTTCCTCTTTTGGCTGTCGCCGCTGTCTCAGGTTTCCTGCAACAAAGGTTGCAAGGCTTTATCGATGGCCTCCCGAGCGCGGAAGATTCGAGAGCGCACGGTACCCACCGGACACTGCATGACGCTCGCAATGTCCTCATAACTCAGACCATCGAATTCACGCAAAGTCAGGGCCGTGCGCAAATCTTCTGGCAGTTGCTGGATGGTGCGATGGACGGTGCCCTCGATTTCATCCCGCAACAACGAACGCTCTGGGGACTCGAGATCCTTGAGACCATGATCGCCGTCGTAGAATTCCGCATCCTCGGAACTCACATCACTGTCAGGTGGCCGCCTTCCGCGAGACACCAGATAATTCTTCGCCGTGTTGATGGCGATTCGGTAGAGCCAGGTGTAGAACGCACTGTCCCCGCGAAAATTTCCCAGCGCTCGGTACGCCTTGATAAAGGCTTCCTGCGCTACATCCTGGGCCTCATGGGTGTCGTGTACGAACCGCACGATCAACCCGAGAATCTTGTGCTGATACTTCAACACCAACAGATCAAACGCTCGCCTGTCACCACGCTGCACACGCTCGACAAGCTGCTGATCCTCTTCCTGGGTTAGCATGAACACTCCTCAGTGAGCTCGAAAGAGCGTTGCGAGGGCCATCGTTCAGGCTTGCAACCATAGACTCGGGCTTTGCGCAAAAGTTCTCCCCTCCAAGCAAGTTTCCTGCGGCCATCAAGGTGGGCTCGCACGAAAGATGCTGCGTGGCCATGGCCCGCCGCATCAATAATCTGGTCTCGAATACGTAGGGTCCAGCCCGAATCGAGCTGCCGCCCCGCGTCGCCTTGGCTACTGTGACGTACGGGCAGCCTTCTATTGATTTCCGTGCCACACGGAAAGTTCCCGAAGAATGCGTATACCAGCAAGCGCCATTGGATCAGGCGCCTGAGACTGCTATAAAGACAGTCGGTCTGGTTTCACGATAGTTTCACAATGCCATCTGCGCATGACTATTGTGCCGTTCCCTTTCTCTAGATTACTAGTGTCCTGACATGACCCAACAATTCCAACATGATGTCCTGGTGATCGGCAGCGGTGCCGCCGGTCTCAGTCTGGCACTGAACCTTCCCGACCACCTGCGCATCGCGGTGCTGAGCAAGGGCGACCTGGCCAACGGCTCCACCTACTGGGCGCAGGGTGGCGTTGCTGCCGTGCTGGACAATGCCGATACAGTCCAGTCCCATGTAGAGGATACCCTCAACGCGGGCGGCGGCCTATGCGACGAGGGGGCCGTACGCTTTACCGTCGAACACAGTCGCGAGGCCATCCAGTGGCTGATCGACCAAGGCGTGCCCTTTACCCGTGACGAGCATCATGCCGTGGAAGACGGCGGTTTCGAGTTCCACCTGACCCGCGAGGGCGGGCATAGCCATCGACGGATCATCCACGCCGCCGATGCCACCGGCGCCGCCATCTTCAAGACCCTGCTGGAACAGGCGCGCAAGCGACCGAACATCGAATTGCTCGAGCAACGTGTCGCCGTCGACCTGATCACCCAGCTTCGCCTTGGCCAGGACGGCGAACGCTGCTTGGGGGCCTATGTGCTCAACCGCACGAGCGGCGAAGTAGACACCTACGGCGCGCGCTTCACTGTCCTGGCCACGGGCGGCGCGGCCAAGGTCTATCTCTACACCAGCAATCCGGACGGCGCCTGCGGAGACGGGATCGCAATGGCCTGGCGGGCCGGTTGCCGGGTGGCCAATCTGGAGTTCAACCAGTTCCATCCGACCTGCCTGTACCACCCGCAGGCCAAGAGCTTTCTGATTACCGAAGCGCTGCGCGGTGAAGGCGCCCTGCTGCGCCTGCCCAACGGCGAGCGCTTCATGCCACGCTTCGACCCACGGGAGGAGCTGGCGCCCCGCGATATCGTCGCCAGGGCCATCGACCACGAGATGAAGCGCCTCGGCGTAGACTGTGTGTATCTGGACATCAGCCACAAGCCTAAGGACTTCATTACCAGCCACTTCCCTACCGTCTACGAACGCTGCCTGACCTTCGGCATCGACATTACTCGCCAGCCCATTCCGGTGGTACCGGCCGCGCATTACACCTGCGGCGGCGTCATGGTGGACGATCGTGGCCACACCGACGTGCCGGGCCTGTACGCGATCGGCGAGACCAGCTTCACCGGCCTGCACGGTGCCAATCGCATGGCCAGCAACTCGTTGCTCGAATGCTTCGTCTACGGGCGCTCCGCCGCGGCCGACATCGAAGCGCACCTGGATGAGGTAAGCATGCCCACGGCGCTGCCGAGCTGGGATGCCAGCCAGGTGACCGATTCCGACGAAGACGTGATCATCGCGCACAACTGGGACGAGTTGCGGCGATTCATGTGGGACTATGTGGGTATCGTGCGCACCAGCAAGCGCCTGCAGCGGGCCGAGCATCGAATCCGCCTGCTCCTCGACGAGATCGACGAGTTCTACAGCAACTACAAGGTCAGTCGCGACCTGATCGAACTGCGCAACCTGGCGCAGGTAGCCGAGCTCATGATCCGCTCGGCCATGCAGCGCAAGGAAAGCCGAGGACTGCATTACACGCTCGACTACCCGGGGATGCTGGCGCAAGCCCGTGACACTATCCTGCAGCCGCCCACCTACGCCGACTGAACTTCAGGCGCGCGCGCAGCCGGCGATGCTCGACCGCGGCCAGCGCGTCCCTCGGGATGCACTGGCTCTCCCCCGCCCACTGTTCATCGCGCACGAATCGCAACACCACCAGTCCCGGCAGGGCAACACTGTCTCGGCACAAACGAGCCGTCTGCCAGCCTTCGGCGCGGCAGAACAGTTGCCAGCCGCCAGGATCGCGGCGAAGGCCGGTGACAGCACGAGGATGGGTCAGGAGGATATGCCGAGGGATCGTCCAGCAGCCATGGAGTATGCACGCCGCGAAAAAAACCAGGGCCAGCCATACAGGCAGCGCGCTGACCCACAATGTCGCCAGCGCCAGAACCTGGCAACCGACATAGGCCATCAGCAGCAGGCGCGAGCCTTGCCAACGGCACTCGAAATGCTCACTTGGGCTGGACACGGTCCAGGATGATGCGGACCATGCGCTGCAGCTCCGGATCGGCGGACTCGTTGCGTTCCATGAACCAGCCGAACAGGTCCTGGTCTTCGCATCTCAGTAGGCGCTGGTAGAGTTCGCGATCCGCTTCGCCAAGGTCGGGATAGACCTCCTGCGAGAAAGGCACCAGCAGCACGTCCAGTTCCAGCATGCCGCGGCGACTGTTCCAGAACAGCCGATTGAGTTCAGTTTGTTCGACCATGGGGCCCTCCTCGAATGGTCGGCCAGTATACAGCGCTCCGATCCAAGCGGTACAAGGCGTTGGTCGAGGGACTGTTACCGTGTCCTTCCCATCACCGCCAGCGGGCAAGAATCCTTGCTCACCTACCTATTTTGTTAGCGGCGTTCTATCATGGCCCCCAGTCTCCAACACTTGCGATGACCCATGGCCGATACCGCTTTCTTCTGTTCGCTGTCCCACGAAGGCATTCTTGCCGTTCGGGGCTCCGATGCCGGCAAGTTCCTGCAAGGGCAGCTCACTTGCAACCTCAACTACCTCGACCAGGCGCATGCCGGCCTTGGCGCCCGCTGCATGGTCAAGGGCCGCATGCAATCCAGCTTCCGCATCGTTCCCGAGGACAATGGCTTCCTCCTGGCGATGGCCAGTGAATTGCTCGAGCCGCAACTGGCCGATCTGAAGAAGTACGCGGTCTTTTCCAAGGCCACGCTGACCGATGAAAGCCAGGCCTGGATCCGCTTCGGTCTGCAGCAGGGCGATACGGCGCTGCAGGCCCTGGGACTTTCGGTGCCGCAAGCGGACGGCAACACCTGCCGTCATGAAGGCCTCATCGCCATCCGTGCCTCGGCTGAACGTGTCGAGCTCTGGGCCCCTGTCGAACAGGCCGAGGCCGTGCGCGAGCATCTCGCCGGCCATCTGACCGAAGGCACGCTCAACGATTGGCTGCTTGGCCAGGTACGGGCGGGGATCGGGCAGGTGATGGGGCCGACCCGGGAGCTGTTCATCCCGCAGATGATCAATCTGCAGGCCGTGGGCGGGGTCAGTTTCAAGAAGGGCTGCTATACCGGTCAGGAAATCGTTGCGCGCATGCAGTACCTGGGCAAGCTCAAGCGCCGACAATACCGCCTGTCCCTCGAGCATGACCAGGTACCTGCCCCTGGTAGCGAAATCTTCTCGCCTGTCCACGCCTCGTCGGTTGGTGAAGTGGTCATCGCCGCCAGCACCGGCCAAGGTTGCGAATTGCTTGCCGTGCTCAGCGCCGATGCTGTCGAGGACGACAACCTGCACCTGGGCAGCCTTGAAGGCCCGCGCCTGACGCTGTTGAGCCTGCCTTACGAACTGGACCGCGACCGGGAGATCCAGCGCTGACCAGCCTGCCCCGCCGACATGGCGGGGCTGCCCCACCCTTGCTGTAGAGAATTCCATGAACAAGCTGGCCGAGATGGTCCAAGCGCAGCTGCTCGTTGCCATCGAGAACGACGACCTGGTCCTGCCGACCCTGCCGGAAGTCGCCTTGAGCATTCGCGAGGCAGCCGAAGACAGCGAGATCAGCGTTGCCGATCTGAGCAAGGTGATCGGCCGGGACGCCGCGCTGTCGGCGCGACTGATCAAGGTCGTGAACAGCCCACTGCTGCGCGGCTACGTCGAGGTCACCGACCTGCACACCGCCATTACCCGGCTGGGTGTCAACTACAGTTGCAACCTGGCCATCGGTCTGGTGATCGAACAGATCTTCCATACTCGCTCGCCCGCCGTGGAGCAGACGCTTCGCCAGATATGGGCACACAGCCTGGAAGTGGCGGGCGTCAGCTACGAGCTGACGCGACGCTACACCTCGCTCAAGCCCGATCAAGCCACGCTCGGGGGCCTGGTTCACCAGATCGGCGCCCTCCCCGTGCTGATCTACGCCGAGGAGCACAATGAGCTGCTGTCGGACCCGGTGTGCCTGCATTTCGTGATCGAAAGAATCCAGCCGGTGCTGGGCGACAAGATTCTCAGTGCCTGGGAGTTCCCCGAGCAGTTGGTGATGCTGCCAGGCAAGGTCAAGGATCTGGAGCGGCGAACAGAGAAGGTGGATTACATCGATATCGTGCAGATCGCCAGCCACCTGTGCCAACGCATGCCACAGCAAACCCTGATCGATCTGCCCGCCTACCGCCATCTCAAGCTACCTCACGGCACCCAGCTCGATGCCGTGAACCTGCTCGCAGGCCGGGACATGTTCCGCTAATCGGCGATGAAGCTGACCCGTACCTTGAGTCCGCCACCCTCGCCGTCATGCAGGCTGATCTGTGCAAGATGGGCACGACAGATCTCGCCCACGATGGCCAGGCCGAGCCCTGTGCCCTGCGCACCGCGCCGGTAGAAACGCTCGAATACCCGCTCGCGCTCGTCCTCGGGGATGCCCGGCCCATCGTCCTCGACTTCCAGCACCGCCGGGGCGAGCACCCGCAGGATCACATTACCTCCAATCGGCGTGTGCGCCAGGGCGTTGTCCACCAGGTTGCTCAGCAGCTCGTGAAGCAGCGTCGGCTCGCCTTTGAGCCAGACGGGTGCTTCGGCTTCCAGCGCCAGCGCCACGCCCCGTGCATGAGCCAAAGGCGCCATGGCCATGCCCAGTTCGCGGCTGAGCTGGCTCAGATCGAGGCGCTGCGCACCGCCCTCGGCAATGGCCCGCGCGCCGTTTTCCACCCGCGCCAGCGACAACAATTGATTGGCCAGGTGCGTCAGCCGATCGGTGCCCTGCACGGTGGAGTCCAGGGTCTGGCGCCATTCCTGTGGGTCGTGCGAGCGCATCCCCAGTTCGACCCGCGCCTTGAGGGCGGCCAGCGGCGTGCGCAACTCGTGGGCGGCTTCGGCGATGAATTGCGCCTGGCGCTCGAACTGGCCACGCAGGCGTTCGGTGAAATGGTTCAAGGCTCGTACCAGAGGCCTGAGTTCGCGCTGCACCTGAACCACGGGCAAAGCGCGCAGGTCGTCAGGCTGGCGCTCCTCGACCGCCGTGCGCAGACGCTCGAGTGGACGCAGCGCGGCACTGACCGCGAACCACACCATGAGCAATGCCCCGAGCGCAAGCATCCCCAGGCGCAGCAGCGTGTCGGCCATCAGGCCCTGAGCCATACGCACCCGCGCTTCCTCGGTCTCGGCAACGCGGATCTCGGCCATGCCGTTCATGTTCGGCTCGCTGACCGCCTTCAACAGGCTGACCACACGCACGTCCTGCCCCAGGTAGGTGGCATCGTAGAAGCTCGCCAGGGCTGGATAGTCGTCCGTGCGCGGGGTCCCGGGCGGTGGCGGTGGCAGATGTTCGTAGCCGGAGATCAGTTGCTGATGGATATCCAGGACTTGGTAATAGATCCGTCCCGCACTGTCATAGGCAAAGGTATCCAGCGCCACATAGGGCACCTCGGCGCTGAGCGTGCCATCACGTTGCGAAAGCCCGGCGGCGATGGTCCGCGCCGAGGCCAGCAAGGTGCGGTCGTAGGCTGTGTCGGCCGCTTCCCGGCCATTCCAGTAGGCGCTCAGGCCGCTGGCCAGCATCAGCACCACCAGCAGCACCGCCAGGTTCCACAGCAGCCTGGCGCGCAGACTGCCGTCATCACGCATTGCGGTGCTCGAGCAGGTAACCGAGCCCCCTGAAGGTGACGATGGCCACCGCGTGACCGTCGAGCTTCTTGCGCAGGCGATGGATATAGATTTCGATGGCATCGGGGCTGGCCTCTTCATCCAGACCGAACACCTGGGACGCGAGCTGCTCCTTGCTCATCACCCGGCCAGGCCGAGCGATCAGGGCCTGGAGCACGCTCTGTTCGCGGGAAGTCAGCGCCAGCAGATCCTCGCCCAGGCTGAAGCGTCGGGTATCGAGGTCGTAGACCAGGGTTCCGCAACGCTGCTGGCGCTCCCCGCCCAGCACGCTGCGCCGCAGCAGCGCCTTGACCCGCGCCTCCAGTTCGCTCAGCTCGAACGGCTTGGCCAGGTAATCGTCGGCGCCTAGGTTGAGTCCATGCACGCGATCCTTCACATCGCTACGGGCGGTCAGCATCAGCACCGGCAAGGTCTTGCCCCGGCCACGCAGGCGGGCGAGCACTTCGAAGCCGTCCATGCGCGGCAGGCCCACGTCGAGCACGGCCACGGCATAGTCCTCGCTGGCCAGGGCCAGGTCGGCGGCCACGCCGTCGTGCAGCACATCCACGGTCAAACCTGTGCTTTTCAGGGCCTGGGCCACGCTTTCGGCCAGTTGCAGATGGTCTTCGACCAGCAGCACACGCATCGATTTCTCCCTGCTTGGTTGTGGAACTGTGGCGCGGAGTGTAACGCCGGCAGACGCCCTGTGAAGCCCTCGGCCACATTCCTTTCACATTGAAAGGTTGGCGAAAGGTTCGTTACCTAGCATTTCGCCAAGGCTGCCCCGAGCGCCAGAAATGCACCTCGACGTGCATGACCAATAAGAACAATAACGGAGTCTATCGACGATGCTGTCAAAACAGCCGCAGGCGTTCGTGCCTATTCGATCCTTTTTCACTCGTCCCTCTGCCATTGCCAGCAGTCTTGCCCTGGCCGGCGTCGCTCCGATGAGCCAGGCCGCCTTCCTCGAAGACAGCACGGCCACCTTCGAAACCCGCAACATGTACTTCAATCGCGACTTTCGGGACGGCACCAGCAGCCAGCAGTCCAAGCGCGATGAATGGGCGCAGGGTTTCATGCTCAACCTCGAGTCGGGGTATACCGACGGCACCGTTGGCTTTGGCCTGGATGCCCTGGGCATGCTCGGCATCAAGCTCGACTCCAGCCCGGACCGCACCGACTCCGGCCTGCTGCCGACCCATGACGACGGCCGCGCGGCCGACGAGTACTCCAAGCTCGGCCTGACCGGCAAGGTCAGGATCTCCGCGACCGAGCTGAAGATCGGCACCCTCATCCCGGAACTACCGACACTGCAGCCCAACGACGGCCGCATCTTGCCGCAGACTTTCGAGGGCGCCCTGCTGACTTCCCAGGAGATCAAGGGCCTGACCTTCACAGGTGGGCGCCTGGAGAAAGCCAAGGATCGCAACGATACCGACAAGCAGGATATTGCCCTCAACAACAAGAATAGCCGCTTCCTCGGCACGGTCGCCGGCGAGCATTACGACGTGGCCGGGTTGGACTACAGGTTCACCGACCGCATCACCGGCAGCTATCACTTCGCCCAGCTCGATGAAGTCTATCGCCAGCATTTCGTCGGCATGATCGCCAGCCAACCGTGGGGGCCAGGCACGCTGGGCGCCGACCTGCGACTGTCGATGAGTGACGACCAGGGTCAGGCGCGTGGAGGCAGGATCGACAACACCACCGCCAACGGCATGTTCAGCTATGCGCTCGGTGGTCACAAGTTCAGCGCTGCCTACCAGCATCTGTCCGGCGACAGTGCCTTCCCCTATGTCGACGGCGCCGATCCCTACCTGGTCAACTTCGTGCAGATCAACGACTTCGCCGGTGCCGACGAGCACTCCTGGCAAGTGCGCTACGACTACAACTTCGCCACGCTGGGCATCCCCGGCCTGACATTCATGACCCGCTATTTGAGCGGCGACAACGTCAGCCTGGCCGATGGCGGCGAAGGGAAGGAGTGGGAACGCAACACCGAGTTCAAGTACGTAGTGCAAAGCGGCGCGCTGAAGAACGTCGCCGTGCGCCTGCGTAACGCCACCTTCCGCTCGAATTTTGCCCGCGATGCCGATGAAGTACGGCTGCTGGTGAGCTACAGCGTGGCCCTCTGGTAACCGATAACAACAATACTCACGGAGATAGACGATGAACTTTTCCCTGCGCCGCCTCGTCCTCGCCACCGGCTGCCTGCTGCTGGCCGGTAACGCCCTCGCTGCCGAGCCGAAACGCCCCGAATGTATCGCACCGGCTTCGCCCGGCGGCGGCTTCGACCTGACCTGCAAGCTGGTTCAGAGCGCGTTGGTCAACGAGAAGATCCTCAGCAAGCCCATGCGCGTCACCTATATGCCTGGCGGTGTCGGCGCGGTAGCGTACAACGCCGTGGTCGCCCAGCGTCCGGGCGATGCCGGTACGCTCGTGGCCTGGTCCAGTGGCTCGCTGCTGAACCTGGCGCAAGGCAAGTTCGGTCGCTTCGACGAGAATGCCGTGCGTTGGCTGGCGGCGGTCGGCACCAGCTACGGCGCCATCGCGGTGAAGAACGATTCGCCCTACAAGACCCTCGACGATCTGGTCGCGGCACTGAAGAAAGACCCCAGCAAGGTCGTGATCGGCTCCGGCGGCACGGTCGGCAGCCAGGACTGGATGCAAACCGCCTTGATCGCCAAGGCCGCCGGCATCAACCCGCGCGACCTGCGTTACGTCGCCCTCGAAGGTGGCGGCGAAATCGCCACGGCCCTGCTTGGCGGACACATCCAGGTCGGCTCGACCGACATCTCCGACTCCATGCCGCACATTCAGAGCGGCAACATGCGCATCCTCGCGGTGTTCTCCGAAAGCCGCCTGGACGAGCCCGAGATGAAAGACATCCCGACCGCCAAGGAGCAGGGCTACGACATCGTCTGGCCGGTGGTGCGCGGCTTCTACCTCGGGCCGAAGGTCAGCGATGAAGACTATGCCTGGTGGAAAGGCTCCTTCGACAAGCTGCTGGCCTCCGAAGACTTCGCCAAGCTGCGCGACCAGCGCGAGCTGTTCCCCTTCGCCATGACCGGTGAAGAACTCGATGGCTACGTCAAGAAACAGGTCGCCGACTACAAGGCCCTGGCCAAGGAATTCGGGCTGATCCAATAAGCCCTGGCCACCCTGCAACGGTCCGCGCCGCCACCCCGAGGCACGGGCTTGCCTGACACCATCGCCAGGCAAGCCCGCGCCCGCGAAAAGGGCGGCGCCGCCCTTCCCGAGAGGATTCGCCCCATGATCCTGCAACGCATCTTCGCCCTGCTTCTGCTGGCGGTCTGCGCCGCCCTGGCCGTGATGGCCTGGCCCTACCAGGCGGCTTTCTCCTACGAACCGGTCGGCCCTCGCGCCTACCCGCTGCTGATGCTGGGCCTGATGGGCCTGGCACTGCTCTACCTGGTCGTGCGGCCGACGCCCATCGCGCGCAAGGACGACGAGCCCGAGCTGGACCGCGCGACCCTGACCAAGATCGGTCTTTGCATCGCTCTGCTGCTGGTATTCGCCAGCACCTTCGAGTCGCTGGGCTTCATCCTCAGCAGCATCCTGATCGGCGTGCCGATGGCGCGACTGTATGGCGGACGCTGGCTGCACAGCGTGGTCATCGTCGTGGCCATGAGCCTGTTCCTGTACTGGCTGTTCGACCGCGTGATGGACGTACCCCTGCCCCTTGGCCTGCTTGACGTTCTGGAGAACTGATACATGGATACCTTGAGCTACCTGGGTCAGGGCTTCGGCGTCGCCCTGACCCCTTACAACCTGGTCACGGCCCTCAGCGGCACGCTGATCGGAACCGTGGTCGGCCTGCTGCCAGGCCTTGGCCCCATCAACGGCGTGGCGCTGCTGATCCCCATCGCCTTTGCCCTGGGCCTGCCGCCGGAATCGGCGCTGATCCTGCTGGCGGCGGTCTACCTGGGCTGCGAATACGGCGGGCGGATCAGTTCGATCCTGCTCAACATCCCCGGCGAAGCCTCTACCGTGATGACCACCCTCGACGGCTATCCCATGGCCCGCCAGGGCCTGGCCGGCGTGGCCCTGTCGCTGTCGGCCTGGAGTTCGTTCATCGGTGCCTTCATCGCTACCTGCGGCATGGTGCTGTTCGCGCCACTGTTGGCGAAATGGGCGATTGCCTTCGGTCCCGCGGAATACTTCGTGCTGATGGTGTTTGCCATCGTCTGCCTGGGCGGGATGGCCGGCGACAAGCCACTGAAGACGTTCATCGCGGCGCTGATCGGCCTGTTCCTCTCCAGTGTCGGCATCGATGCCAACAGCGGTGTGTACCGCTTCACTGGCGACAGCGTCCACCTGGCCGACGGTATTCAGTTCGTCGTCCTGGTGCTGGGCCTGTTCTCCATCAGCGAGATCCTGCTGCTGCTAGAGAAGACCCACCATGGCCATCAGGCCGTCAAGGCCACCGGGCGCATGCTGTTCAACTTCAAGGAAGCGGCGTCGGTCTTCGCTGTCAACATCCGCTGCGGGCTGCTCGGCTTCATCATGGGTGTATTGCCCGGGGCCGGCGCGACCCTGGCCAGCGCCGTGGCCTACATGACCGAAAAGCGCATGGCGGGAGCCTCCGGGACCTTCGGCAAAGGCGACAAGCGCGGCCTCGCCGCGCCTGAGACCGCCATCGGCGCTTCCTGCTGCGGAGCCCTGGTGCCGATGCTGACACTCGGCGTACCTGGCTCAGGCACCACGGCCGTGATGATCGGTGCCTTGACCCTGTACAACATCACGCCCGGTCCGATGCTGTTCGAGCAGCAGCCCGACATCGTCTGGGGTCTGATCGCTTCGTTGTTCGTCGCCAACATCATGCTGGTGATCCTCAACATTCCGATGATCCGAATCTTTACTCGTATTCTGGCCGTACCAAACTGGGCTCTCGTGCCGGTAATCGCGATCATCACCGGTATCGGTGTGTACGCGGTACACGCCACCACCTTCGACCTGTTCCTGATGGTCGGTATCGGGATCATGGGTTACATCCTGCGCAAGCTGGACTTCCCGCTGTCTCCCATCCTGCTCGGGTTCATCCTCGGCGGCCTGATGGAGCAGAACCTGCGCCGCGCGCTGTCGATCTCCAACGGTGAGCTGGGTATCCTCTGGTCGAGCCCAATCAGCCTGTCCGTCTGGGCCTTGACGATCTGCATGCTGTGCCTGCCCCTGCTGCGCATCTGGCGTCGTCGCAGCCAGCAACGGCGCGCCCTGGCCGATGTCTGACCGATCCGTGCCGTTGTTCTGGGCGACCGGGCTGGTCGGTCTTGCCGGTGGTTTTCTCGCCAGCAAGGTCGGCTGGCCGCTGCCCTGGATGGTCGGCTCGCTGCTGGCCATCATCCTCGTGCGCTGCCTGACGCCCTGGCAGCTCACGGAGATCCCGGGTGGACGCAAGTGCGGCCAGTGGATCATCGGCATCGGTATCGGCCTGCACTTCACCCCGGCGGTGATCGAGCAGGTCGCCAGTCACTTCGGCCTGATCTTCTTCGGCGCGCTGTTCACCAGCCTCTCGGCCCTCTTCGGCATATGGCTGTTGCGCCGGACCGGTGAAGACCGTGCCACCGCCTTTTTCGCCAGCATGCCCGGCGGATCGGGAGAAATGGTCAACCTCGGCGCTCGCAATGGCGCGGTCCTGAGCCAGGTCGCCGCGGCCCAGAGCCTGCGGGTGCTGGCGGTGGTGCTGTTCGTACCAGTGGTATTCAAGTTCCTGTTGGGTAACGGCGTACCGCTGAACCATGCGGGCAGTGTCGACTGGAGCTGGCTGGCGCTGATTGCACCCTTGGGTGTACTCGTGGCGCTCGGCTGGCAACGTCTGCGCCAGCCCAATCCATGGTTGTTCGGCCCGCTGCTGGTCGCCGCCAGTATCAGCCTGGCGGGCAACCTGCAGATCGCCTTGCCAAATGGCGCCAGTCAGATCGGGCAGTGGCTGATCGGCAGCGGCCTGGCATGCCATTTCAACCGCGCCTTCTTCCGCCGCGCGCCGTCGTTCCTCGGCCGGACATTGTTGGCCACCGCATTGAGCATGCTCATCGCGGCCAGCGCAGCCTGGGTCCTGAGCAGCCTGACTCGGCTGGACCTTCGTTCCTTGACCCTCGGCATGATGCCCGGAGGCATCGCCGAGATGAGCCTGACCGCTGAAACCCTGCAACTGTCGGTACCGCTGGTCACGGCAATGCAGGTGATGCGCTTGTTGTTCGTGCTGTTCCTTGCCGAGCCGTTGTTCCGGTACTGGGTCAAGGCTGGAGAGGAAAACTGAGACCGGGCGGCGCTATCGAATGGCCGCCCTGCCTTGCGAATCAGACCTGCGGCAATTCCCAGTTGATCGGTGTCAAACCACGTTGCTCGAGAAACGCGTTGGCCCGGCTGAAATGCCCACAACCCAGGAAACCACGATAGGCCGACAACGGCGAAGGATGCACCGACTTGAGGATCAGGTGCTTGGTACCGTCGATGAGCTTCTGCTTGCTCTGGGCATGCGCTCCCCACAGCAGGAATACCACGTTCTCGCACTGCTCACTGACCACCTGGATAACGCGATCGGTGAAGAACTGCCAGCCTTTGTTGGCATGGGACGCGGCATTGCCACGCTCCACGGTCAAGGTGGTGTTGAGCAGCAGTACCCCCTGGTCGGCCCAGCTTTGCAGGCACCCGTGTCGCGGAATCGGGATATTGAGGTCGCGCTGCAGTTCCTTGTAGATGTTCACCAGCGACGGCGGCGTCGGGATACCCGGCTGCACCGAGAAACACAGCCCATGGGCCTGCCCCGGGCCGTGGTAGGGATCCTGGCCGAGGATGACCACCTTGACCTTGTCCAGCGGCGTGGAGTTCAGGGCGTTGAAGATCAGCGGCCCTGGCGGATAGATCTCCTTGCCTGCCGCATGTTCGTGACGCAGGAATTCGCGCAGCTCGCGCATGTAGGGCTGTTCGAATTCGGCGCGCAAGGCAGCCTTCCAGCTAGGTTCGAGTTTGATCCGATCGTCGTCAGTCATGAGGTCATCCATAAGCAATATCGCGACACTAGGAAAGCTGCCCAGGCTTGTCAATGATACGACCCGCGACGGGCATGATCGTGCAAGCGGGCCATACTTGTGCGATTGACAGAAGCGAGGTAAACCATGTCCATTCACTGCGAGGTACTCACCGGAGTCGACGGAGCCGGTATCGGCATCGCCACGCTGGATGCCCCCCAGGCACTCAATGCGCTAACCCTGCCGATGATCGAACGACTCGATGAGCAATTACGCGCCTGGGCCGCCGATCCCGGGGTAGTCTGCGTGTTGTTGCGCGGCAATGGAGCCAAGGCGTTCTGTGCCGGCGGCGACGTGCGAGGGCTGGTCGATGCCTGCCGCGAAAACCCTGGCAACGTCCCGCCGCTCGCCGCGGCCTTCTTCGCCAGCGAGTACCGGCTCGACTATCGTCTGCATACCTATCCCAAGCCGGTGCTGTGCTGGGGTCACGGGCACGTGCTCGGCGGTGGCATGGGTCTGCTGCAGGGTGTCGGCGTGCGCATCGTCACGCCGAGCAGTCGCTTGGCCATGCCGGAAATCGGCATCGGCCTGTTCCCCGACGTCGGCGCCAGCTGGTTTCTAAGCCGCCTGCCGGGGAAACTCGGCCTGTTCCTTGGGCTCACCGGCGCTCCGCTCAATGCCCGCGACGCTTTGGACCTGGGCCTGGCGGACCGCTTTCTGGGCGAGGACCAGCAAGACGAGCTGATCAGCGAACTGCTGCAACTCAACTGGCAGGAACAGACCGCCTTGCAATTGAACAGCCTGTTCAAATGCGCGCAGCACCGTGTCCGCGACGAATTGCCCGAAGCCCAGTGGCTACCGCGCAGGGCGGTGATAGACGAATTGCTCGATGTGGCCGATCCGGTCGCTGCCTGGCGCGCCCTCACCGGCCTTATCGACCATACCGACCCACTCCTGGCCGAAGCGGGCCGCCGCCTGCAACAGGGCTGCCCGGTCACTGCCTGGCTGGTCTGGGAGCAGTTGCGCAGGGCTCGTCACCTGTCGTTGTCACAGGTGCTGCAGATGGAATACGCGATGAGCCTGAACTGTTGTCGTCATCCTGATTTCAGCGAAGGAGTGCGCGCACGGCTGATCGACAAGGACAACCATCCACGCTGGCACTGGCCGGACATTGCCCAAGTGCCCTTGGCCGTGGTGGAGGCGCATTTCAGCAAGGCCTGGGAGGGCCGCCATCCATTGGCGGACCTGGCCTGACGAGAACGTGACGGGAAAGAGCGCTAGCGCTGCCAGCTGCCCTGGCGTCGCGGCGCTTCATGACGCGGATGGCGCTGGCTGCGCTGGTCGAGATAGCGGCGATTGTCCTGGAGACGACGCTCATTGCGATAGTCGTTCCGGTCCCTGTCCCTGCCATAGTCGTAGCGCTGGCGGTCCCCATAGTAGCGGTGGTCGTTACGAGGATTGTTGTGCCATTTCGGGTTCAGCCCCGGTGGCTGGTGCGGCCTGAAATGCGGTGCGGGCGCGGCGCGGTGGTAGCGCACGGGTGGGTTGTAATAATAGCGAGGCTGAGGCGCGACCCGATAACCGCGGTCATAGCCGTAATTGCCTGGATAGACCTGGCGATCGGCGCTGTAGTACTCGGTGCGATAATAGCCTCCCCCTCCGTAGGGAACGCACGCGGTGGTCAGCAGGCCTAACAGTGCGACAAGCACGGCACGGCGAAATCTGAATAAGTGCATGGCGGCCTCCTCGACCGCTGGAGTGCCCGGACCAGCGGCGCTGGTGAGCGCCAATCGACAAACGTTGATTGGCATGGATTCAGACCTCGCACCTGACGTGCAGTGCCATTGCCGTAATACCTTGAAACAAGCTGCAACGTGCCAAAAAACATGCGGTCATTTTCTAGCCATCTCACTAGAATGCAGCCCCTTGGCACACATCATGGGAAGATCATGCCGCCACCTTCCGTCCTGTTTTCGCGACGCTCGCTGATCCTGGCCCTGCTGCTGTTACTGGCATGCGGCTTCCTCGCGACCTCGCTGATCAGCTACTTCTCTTCGCGCAGCGCGATTCGCGACGGCATCCTCAATACCGAGCTGCCGCTGACCTCGGACAACGTCTATTCGGAGATCCAGAAAGACCTGATCCGGCCAGTATTGATCTCCTCGATGATGGCCCAGGATATCTTTCTGCGCGACTGGGTCCTGGCAGGCGAACGCGACACGCAACAGATCACCCGTTATCTCGACGAGGTGATGGGCAGGCAGGAGACCTTCACCGCCTTCTTCGTCTCAGACCGCACTCGTACCTATTACCAGGCCAAGGGCAAGCTCAAGCAGGTCGAGCCTCATGAATGGCGTGACGAATGGTTCTTCCGCCTTCGTGAGTTGAACACGCCCTACGAGATCAACGTCGACCTGGACATGGCCAATCAGGACAAGCTGGCGGTGTTCATCAACTATCGGGTCGTGGACTACCAGCAACGTTTCCTGGGTGCGACCGGGGTCGGCCTGAGTGTCGAGGCGGTGGTCCGCCTGATCGACGAGTATCAGCGCCGCTACCACCGCACGGTGTATTTCACCGACACGCAGGGCAAGGTCCTGCTCACCGGCTCCAAGGGCGGGCCCCAGGGCGTGCGCGTGGGCGAACGCCTGGCCGATCGTGAACACCTGCGCGAGCTCCTGGCCGACAGGCCGACGCCAAGCGAAGGCAGCCATGAGTACCGCGACAGCGAAGGTCGCAGCCATTTCCTCAATGCACGGGCCATACCCGAACTGGACTGGATGCTACTGGTCGACAAGCGCGAAGATGGCGCCCTGGACCGGGTCCGCCAGTCGCTGTACCTCAACCTGGCGATCTGCGCCATGATCACCCTGGTGGTGCTGTCGCTGCTCAACGCCATGATCAAGCGCCACCAGGACAACACCGAAGCGTTGGCGACACTCGACAGCCTTACCGGCCTGCCCAACCGGCGCAGCTTCGATCTGCTTGCCGGCCAGGCGCTGCACGAAGCCCCGCGCAGCACGGCGGCACTGGTTGCCCTGCTGATCGACCTGGACCATTTCAAGTCGCTCAATGACACCCATGGTCACCTGGCGGGTGACGAGGTACTGCGTCAGTTCGCCGAAGTGCTGCGAGGCAGTCTGCGTCAGTCCGATATACTCTGCCGCTGGGGCGGCGAAGAGTTCATCGTCCTGCTACGCGAAGCCGATGCCCAGGGAGCGCTGGAGGTGGCCGAGAAGATCCGTCGTCGGACCGAGCAGAAAGTCTTCAACTTCGATGGACGAGCCTTGCGCCTGACCACCAGTATCGGGCTAAGCACCCTGCGGTCCGGAGATACCTTGGATGGCCTGCTGACGCGGGCCGACCATGCGCTCTACCGCGCCAAACAGGGAGGCCGCAACCGCGTCTGTGCGCAGACGCCTGGAAACGATCATGACTGACACCTTGCACTGCCCCGCCTGTGGGGCGCTCAACCACTGCAGCCTGGCCGACCCCCGCACTGCCACTCAAGACTGCTGGTGCTACGGCGTGAGCATCGACCCGGCCGTGCTGCAGGCATTGCCCGAAGCATTGCGTGACTTGGCCTGCCTGTGCCCGCGTTGCGCGGCGGTGGAAGATCAACTGCGCGCCGCGGGCAACTCGCCGATCCGCTAGACTGCCCGCCCCTGCCGCCAATGACCTTTCCATGCGCCTCGATCGATTCCTCGGTAACCTGCCCCGTTACAACCGCCTGCAAGTACGTCTGCTGCTCGTGGAGCGGCGAGTGCGCGTCGATGGCCGGGTCGTGACCGATCCGCGCCACGAAGTTCGCGTCTTCAGTCATATCGAGGTCGATGCAGAGGTCCTGCAAGCCGGGCGGCCGGCGTGTTACCTGATGCTGCACAAGCCGACCGGCTGCGTGAGCGCTACCCAAGATCCGCAGCACCCCACCGTACTCGACCTGCTGCCGCCGCCGCTGCGTGAAGACCTGCACATCGCTGGACGTCTGGACTACAACACCACGGGCCTGATGATCCTGACCAACGACGGCCAATGGTCACGTCGCCTGACCCAGCCGAGCACCAAGCTGCCCAAGTACTACCTCGTCGAGACCGAAGACGAGATCGGCGCGCATTACATCGAAAAGTTTCGCCAAGGCTTCTACTTCGCCTTCGAGGACCTAACCACCCTGCCCGCCGAGCTCACGCTCCTGGGCCCGCGTCAGGCGCGGCTGGGCATCGTCGAAGGCCGCTATCACCAGGTCAAGCGCATGTTCGGCCACTTCGACAACAAGGTCGTGGGCTTGCACCGGGAAAGCATGGGACCGATCCGCCTGGATCCGACCCTGGCGCCGGGCGAGTACCGGCTGCTGACCGAGCAGGAAGTCGCCCTGGTCTGACGCAAGCGCTCCCCTTTTTTTCCTTCGCTGATCACCCACTGCGGAAAAGACCACTTCGGCGCTGCGTCTTTTTACCCAACGGCACTTGCGGGTTGTCCATCCCACTGCTTGAATCCAATTCATAAGTCTGCATGTGACTCATCGGTCACACTTGTGGGCTGGATGCATTCACTGGCCACCCAAGACCCAGAATCATGGGATCCGGCGGATCGTCCATCGATAACAATACCCGTCGACCATCGTCGTCAAGGATCGACAAAGGGCACCGGTTTCTCTTCAGGCGTATGCCTACCTGTCATACAGAACGCGCACCCTTGGTGCCGCGAACGCCCTTTTTTTTTGCGCCAGGAGTCGAAAGATGAGGCCAGAAATAGCTGTGCTTGATATCCAAGGTCAGTATCGGGTTTACACGGAGATGCATCGGTCAGAGGTCGCGGACAAGACCATCATCATGGTCAACGGCTCACTGGCCACCACCGCCTCGTTTGCCCAGACGGTGCGCAGCCTGCATCCCCAGTTCAATGTCGTCCTCTACGATCAGCCCTATGCGGGCAAATCCAAGCCGCACAACCATCCGGAGCGTTTGCTGACCGAGGAAACGGAGGCGCATATCCTGCTGGAGCTGATCGAGCACTTCGGTGCGGACCACGTCATGTCGTTTTCCTGGGGGGGCGCCTGCACGCTGCTGGCGTTGGGGTACAAGCCACGGCATGTGAAGAAAGCTATCGTCAGCTCTTTCTCGCCGGTGATCAACCAGCCCATGCGCGATTATCTCGAGCGCGGCTGCGAGTACCTGGCAGCCTGGGACCGCTATCAGATGGGCAATCTGGTCAACGACACCATCGGCAAGCATCTGCCTTCGCTGTTCAAGCGTTTCAACTATCGACATGTGAGCAGTCTTGACAGCCATGAATACGCGCAGATGCTGCTCAACATCCAACAGGTGCTGCGAAACGGCATCGACCGGGCGCTCGAGAATGCCCGCAACATCGACATTCCGATCCTGTTCATGAACGGCCATCGCGACGAATACACCACGGTCGAGGACGCTCGCCAGTTCGGCAGGCATGTGCGCAACAGCCACTTCACGACGATCGACGATGCCGGGCACTTCCTCGACATGGAGCACAAGAACGCTTGCGCTGCCACCCGCGCGGCCTTGCTGAACTTCCTCAAGCCTCATGGCCGCGATGCCCGGCCACGCAGTCATTTCATACAGGGCCACCATGCACTGGCCATCTGAAGCATCGGCGGCCTGCCAATGCTGCAATGCGCAGCCACAGGCCGCCGATCAGGCTTTTTTCGACACTAGGGTTTCCATCCGAGAGGGGTTCTGGTAAAACATCGGGCTGCAAAGCGGGTGTCGTATAATGGCATTACTCCAGCTTCCCAAGCTGATAACGAGGGTTCGATTCCCTTCACCCGCTCCACTTCCGCTTCACTGGATACTCCCCCGTCCAGCAGCCGCTGAAACAGGATTCTCCCACCTTTCAGTTCGGCACCTTTCATTCAAAGCTGATGATGTGAGCGGCTCCACTTCTGGACGTCCGTGACTGGCTCCATGCTTGATGCTGAATCAGATAATGACATTGATAGCTTCCCTCAACGACCTGAAGGTCGCCCTTGCCCGTAGAGCATGAGGCGATGGGCAGCCTGCCGCTCCCTTTCAAGAAACCGGTCTTGATACAGTCAATACGTATCACGAAGCACCGAAAGGTTCTGGCACGCCTACTTCAATTCGCCTGGCACCAGAATCGAACGGCGCCTCGATTTCCTGGCGAGCAGTACAGGCCGCACCAAAGCGTATACCTGCGCGAATTCATTGACCAAGGTCTCACCGACCTGGAGGCCTACTATCTCGCGGCAGAAGTCCTGGAGCGAGTACGTAAAGGACAGGAATCCGTGCATTCGGCGGCCGAGGTAAGGAAAGACCTTGGCCTGGACGATTGAGTCCACCAACACAGCTGTAAGCCAGTTACGCAAGCTCGACAGACAAGCAGCCAAACGCATCCTGGATTTCATGGATGAGCGGACTGGTAAACGGAAAGATCCTCGCAGTATTGGAAAGGCGCTTGGCGGACCGCAAGGTGGGCTCTGGCGTTATCGAGTGGGGGATTTCCGGGTCATTTACGACATTCAGGACGGGGCATTACGGGTACTTGTAGTGCAGCCAGGTCATCGTAGTGAGATCTACAGATGATGGCTGAGAACAATATAGAAACCGGTTCTACCGCCAAGAGTCATGACCTTGGCGGTAGAACACCCATGATTGCCGAGCGAAATGCCCGGCGCGCTACAAGACTCACTCCTGGGTCGTCCTGAGCCAGTGCTGCCGCCATCGAACGCCTCCCTCTCTGCAAACCCCGCTCGCGAAAAAACCTTCGCGCTACCCGATCCTGCGCGGCATTCGGAATTCGCGCACGTGTTGAACCAATTGGTCGCTTAAACGCTCTGCTAGCACGCAGATGTCGCGCCTTGGGACAAAACATCTGCGCAGGATGAGCATTGACGGGAGAAACCATCGCCAGCTTTCGTTCATTCGAGAGGTTCGATGGCGTGACTCGAATACCTGCGACGTTGCGGGTTTCGCGGCAAGGTTTGCTAGGATAGGACCACACTCATCTCGTTTTACCATAGGAACAGCGGGGCTAAACACCACTGCACGCTACCGTGCCAGCATCCAGGAGGCACCAATGGGTAAAAAACCCACGGACGATCTGTCAGCCAATACTCAACCTGTCAGCGAAGATGGCATTCCCGCGCCAAGTGGAGCAGCCAACCTGATCGACACTGATTACGTCATCGGGCAAGACAACATCAAAGGCGAGTTTTCATTCTCGCTCGATATCCATGGCAAGGTCTTCATCATCTCGGCGGCGACCATTCTGCTGTTCGTCATCCTGACGCTGGCGCTCCAGAATGAAGTCGAACCACTCTTCAGTTCGATCCGCACCTGGCTGACCAGCAACCTCGCCTGGTTCTTCATGAGCGTGGCCAACATCTTCGTCGTGCTATGCCTGGTGCTGATCGTCTCGCCGCTGGGCAAGGTGCGTCTGGGTGGCAGGGACGCCACGCCCGACCATACCTATCTTGGCTGGTTCTCGATGCTGTTCGCCGCGGGCATGGGCATCGGCCTGATGTTCTACGGCGTGGCGGAACCCATGTCGCACTATGCCGCCTCGATGGGTGGCGTGACCGTCGATCCCAGCGGAGTGCGCACCGATTGGGCGCCGCTTGGCGGCGCGGCTGGCGACATGAAGACATCCGCCGACCTGGCGATGGCCTCGACGATCTTCCATTGGGGCCTGCACCCTTGGGCGATCTACGCCATTGTCGCCTTGTCCCTGGCGCTGTTTTCGTTCAACAAAGGCTTGCCGCTTTCGATACGCTCGATCTTTCATCCACTGTTGGGCGAGCGTGTCTGGGGATGGCCTGGGCACATCATCGATATTCTGGCCGTATTCGCCACCTTGTTCGGGTTGGCGACTTCTCTAGGGATCGGTGCGGAGCAAGCCGCCGCCGGGATCGAATACCTGTTTGGCATAGAGTCGAATAACCTGAGCAAAGTAGTGCTGATCATCGGCATCACACTGGTTGCTCTATGGTCCGTCGTGGCGGGCCTGGAAAAGGGTGTCAAGTTTCTGTCCCAGGTCAACATGGGGCTCGCCCTGCTCCTGCTGGTGTTCATCATCGTCGTAGGGCCCACCCTGGCGATCTTCACCGGATTCTTCAAGAATCTGGTGACTTACGCCGAATATCTGCCCTCCCTGTCCAATCCGTTCGGACGAACCGATGTCGAGTTCATCCAGGGTTGGACGGCGTTCTACTGGGCCTGGTGGATCAGCTGGTCCCCCTTTGTCGGGATGTTCATCGCCCGGGTCAGCCGGGGCCGAACCGTGCGAGAGTTCCTGATCTCCGTCCTGCTGGTGCCTTCCCTGGTTTCGGTCCTGTGGATGACGACCTTCGGCGGTACTGCCATTGATCAGGCGACGGTTCAAGGCCTGATCGGCGTCAAGGATGCCGTCCTGGAGCTCAAGCTGTTTGCCATGTTGAGCGAACTGCCGCTGAAGGAGATTTCTTCCTTCCTGGGAATCGTTCTGGTTGCCGTCTTCTTCATCACTTCGTCGGATTCCGGCTCCCTGGTAATCGATACGATCACAGCGGGCGGCAAAGTCGACGCGCCGGTGCCACAACGAGTGTTCTGGGCCGTGATCGAAGGCGTCATTGCGATCGCCTTGCTGCTCGGGGGCGGCCTGATAGCGTTGCAGGCGATGGCGGTTTCCACTGGTTTGCCTTTCGCCATAGTCCTGTTGCTAGGCTGCATTTCCCTGGTGAAAGGGCTGATGTCCGAGCCGCGATCCTGAGACGCTGCGCATAGACAGGCCGACTACGCCTGTCGGCCTTGGTGGGTATTCAGCTGTACCCACCAAGGCCAACCTCCGGAACGACTTCAATCGCCGATCAGTCCCATAACGCCGCGATTGGGGTGGACGGTAGATAGTGGCTGGCAATCTGCGCTTGCAACAATTCGGCGGTAGCCAGTGCATCGGTCAGCGCGTGGTGGGCATGGTAAGGAGGAAGGTTATAGCGGGCGCGACTGTCCGCCAGTCTTATCGACAGCTGAGGCCGACGCAGCAACCTGTCGAGCCAGCTCCGCTTCTGCCTGTGCATGCGCGCTTCCAGTTGCATGGTGTCGATCACCGGAAACTGCAGCCCCTCTCCCAAGTGACGATGAAACGCCCGGTCCAGGAAACCCCGCTCGATGTTCCGGTAGTGTACGACCATCACCCTCCCCGCCATGGCGTCCAGCAGCGCCTCCACCACCTCGGTCAGCGCGGGAGCGTTCCGGATATCCGTGTGGGTGATGTGGTGAAAGGTCACCGACTTTTCATTCAATTCCGACTGCGGTTTCACCACCCAGTACAAGGCCTGGCCACAGCGTATCCGCTGCAAGGTGAACGGTATCAGGCCGATGCTGACGATGCTGTGAGCCTGGGCGTCGAGGCCGGTGGTTTCCACGTCCATTGCCAGTAATTGAACCTGTTCGATAGGCGTCTGCGCTGCAATGACCCCGGCTCGATAGAACTTTTGCAGCGCAGGATGTCTGGCCTCTTTCGCCAGCGCCTCGAACCTGGCTGCCCATTCCGATTTGCCCGCCATGCGCTCTGTGCCGGCGCCCTTCATGGCAATTGCCGCGCCTTGGCGGGATAGCGAAATCGCAGGAAGTTCTGAGCGTTGCTCAAGACCTGGAACGCTTCCTTGAGGTTATGCCGCTCACTGGTAGAAAAACGCTCCGGCTCGATGTAGTTGTCCGGACTCATGCCCTGCTCCAGGGCATCTGCCTGATGCCGAATCCGCACCATCGAGAGGAACTCGAGCGCATACCTCAGGTGCTTCAACGCTTCAGGCTGCATGAGTTTGGTGTTGCTGATCGCGTCCAGGCGATCGAAGGAGTTTTGCGCGGTACTGGCACAGGCCAGGGCGTGAATGCGGATCAGGTCGGTCAGTGGCGCGGTGCCACGGCCCTTGAGGTTGATGATGCGTTTCTGTCGGCCATCCGTCTCCACCACGAACGTACGGAAGAAGCCCAGAGGGGGTGTCCGATTGAGCGCGATTCGCGCCATGGCATTGAGGAACCCAGGGTTGGCGCTGGATTTGCGCGCGCACAACGTCTTGAGCTCCTGCACCAGCTCGAGCTGTCCATAGACCCCATCCAGGTCGAAAAAGATGCAGCTGTTGAGCAGGGTCGCGGCATTCGGCTTTTCGATCCAGTCATTGAAATAGCCCCGCCATACCCGCAAAGGCTGACGCCACTGATCGTTGGTCGCCATGATGCCGCCCTTGCAGTAGCTGTACCCGCACGCGGCGAGACCATCGCTGACAAAGGTCGCCAGACTGCGGAAGTAGTCATCGTGCAGGGTCGGGTCGAACGCGTCGTCCAATACCAGGGCATTGTCCTGATCGGTGAGCAGCAACTGCTCGTCCCGCGCCATCGACCCCAGCGCCATGAAACAGTAAGGCACCGGAGGCGGACCCAGTTTCTTCTCCGCCAGCTCGAGCAGACGCTGGGTGAACGCGCGACCGATGCCCGAGATCGCGCTACCGATCATGTGCGCCGTCGCACCCTCGCGAACCATGCGGATGTAGGTTCCACGCAGATCACGAAGCAAAGCCCGCAGGCCCTCGACCGAAGTCTGGTTGGAGATGCGATTGACCAGGTACAGGCTGCTCTGGGACTCGTAGCGAATGATGTCCGACAGGTTGATCAGCCCGACCGTCCGACCTTTGTACATGACCGGCAGATGATGAATATTGCGGCGCAACATCACCAGCATGGCCTCGAAGAGCGAGTCATCCGCCTCGATCGCCACTGGATCGACCGACATGATCTGGCCGATGGTCGTCGCGCTGTCGCTGCGCCCGGCGGCGACGACCCGGGTACGCAGATCCCTGTCGGTCACGATCCCTACCATTCTGTGCGCGGGCCGCGGCTCCGGGTCCATGACCACGACGCACGAGACGCTCTGCTCGGTCATCACCTTGGCGGCTTCATGCACCGAGGTATCGGAGGTCACCCAGACCAGCGAGCGCGAGACCAGTACGCGACATTTGAGCTGGATCAGCTCGCTCGCCCGGCCCTGTGCCTCTACGGCCGACTTGAGCCTGGAATGGCCTTCGGCTTCGACGAACTCGGCGAAGGCGTCATGTTGCGCGCACAGTTCGGCGAAGACCTCGGCGGGGATGAAATAGATCAGGCTGTCTTCCAGGGCCTTGGCCGGAAAGCGGACCTTGTTGCTGCGCAACAGACCGGCCTGGCCGAAGATATCGCCCTCGACCAGCCGGTTGTAAAGCTCGCCGTTGCGCCGATAGATTTCCACGGCGCCGCTGCGCACATAGTGCAGGTCCCGGATCACCGCGCCTGCCTCGAGGATATCGCTGCCGGCCTTGAAATAACTGACCTCGACCCGTTGGGCTATCCCATCCAGCGTCTCCAGTGGCAACGCATCGAAGGGGGGGAAACGATGGAGGTGATCACGAATCTCCTGTAACTCGATCTGCATGGAACCTCGAATGCGATGGCTGGCGAGAATGGCAGGCTGATGGCCAATGCCAGCCAGTTAAGGAAGAACATTCGATCCAAATACTTGTGCTTAGCCTTCGGCTTTTGCAACTTCTGCGCTGCTGCCGGCCTATCGCGGGACAAGCCCGCTCGCCACCAGGTGCGCGGGGAGCACGGTACAGGTGGCGAGCGGGCTTGTCCCGCGATAGGCCGTCAGCTTCACAAAGCTCTAGAGCTGCCATACAAGCTCAGCATGCGAAATCGACTATTTCCTTAACTGACCGGCATTAGGCCGATGGCCGGGTTCTGAGCGAGCCACGGGAGGAATTTGCATCCCCCGTCGCGGGCTCTTATCATCCGGCCTGGGTGTACTGTTGCATAAAGCGCGGTGCAGGTTAAATCTTGAGCGTTGGTCGGGCCGCCAACGGAGAGAATTTGTGCCCGAAAACAAGTCAGCCCCGCCGTCCATTCCACGTCCTCAAGTACTGACCGAGCGGGCGCTCTCTGCCCTGGAGCGGTTTTCGCATATCGAAGCCGTCAGTGGCATCGCCCTTCTGATAGCGGCGCTGGCAGCTCTGGCATGGGCCAACAGCCCTTACGCCGAAAGCTACGAGCATCTCTGGCACACGCGTATCACCCTTGGCGTCGGAGCGTTCAGCGTTTCCCAGTCCCTTCACTTCCTGGTGAACGACGGCTTGATGACGATCTTCTTCCTGGTGGTGGGGGCCGAGATACGTCAGGAAATACACGACGGGGCACTGTCCAGCTTCAAGATGGCCCTGCTGCCGCTGGGGGCAGCCCTGGGTGGCGTGATGATGCCGGCGTTGATCTACCTGGCCATCAACCATGGCACCGTGGCCAGCAACGGCTGGGCCGTGCCGACCGCCACGGATATCGCCTTCGCCGTAGGCGTCCTGGCGCTGCTGGGCAGATCGATACCGGGAGGCGTCAGGGTCCTGCTGCTTGCGCTGGCGATCATCGACGACATCGTGGCCATCCTGATCATCGCCTTGTTCTATACCTCCAGCCTCGACTACACCGGCCTAGCGATTGCGCTTGGCGGCGTCCTGCTGATCTTCATGTTCCAACGCATGGGGATCGGCAAGATGGCGCTGTACATCATCCCGGGGGCAATCATCTGGTATGGCCTGTTCAAGACCGGCGTGCACCCGACCCTGGCCGGCGTGCTTCTCGGCCTGCTGAGCCCGGTACGTTCCATTCCCATGCGCGAACGACCGCTGGAAACCATCCAGCGAAGCTTTCACGAGCTGGTGGAGCGGTATGCTTCGAAAGGCAACGACGGGCACTCGGTGACCAAACCGTTGAAGCAGATACGCAAGGCCGAGAGGGAGATGCTCTCGCCCGTGCAACGCATCCAGGCCGCGCTTCATCCATGGGTCGCTTTCGCCATCATGCCGCTCTTCGCCCTGGCCAACGCAGGCGTGAGCCTGGCTGGCGCGAACCTTGAAAATGCCTTGTCCCTGCATGTGTTCGTGGCCGTGATCCTGGCATTGGTCCTGGGCAAGCCCGTGGGGGTGATCCTCGCCTGCTTCGTCCTGGTCAAGACGAAGGTATGCGAGCTGCCCAGTGGCGTGACCTGGGGTGGAGTGAGTCTGGTCGGTTTGCTGGCGGGGATCGGCTTTACCATGTCGATCTTTATCGCATCGCTTGCATTCGACGACGCCAGCCTGCTGTCCGCGGCAAAACTGAGCGTGCTCTGTGCGTCAGGGATCGCAGCGGTCGTGGGATTGACCTGGGGTTGGGTCCACCTGGCATCGACACGCAAGTCGCTCACTGCCGATTGACGAGCTAGCGGGGCCACCGGGATACGTCCCCGACAGCCGCTAGCCACAAGAAAGCCCCGGGGTTCACGCCCCGGGGCTTTTCGCTGTATCGCTTGGCTTAACTGGACGTGGGCACGCACGCCTGCGGCACTGCCTGCGTCCCCTTGCCGATCAGGCTGATCAACCCGCATGGCAAGCTGCCACGCCATTGCAGGTAGTCATGCCCGGCCGGGTATTCCACCTGTTCCAGTTCGTACCCCTTCGCCTGCAAGACATCGCGCAGGTGCCGAGTGGTGTCGAGGATCTTCGGCCCTTCGAACAGCCCCGAGTGCAGGTAGAAATGCAGCGGCTGGCGCGGCGCCTTGACGTATTCCCGGGTCAGCCAGCCAGGTTCGACGCCTTCCGGCGACCACCAGTAGGAACCCGACAGGCTGAGTACGTTGCCGAACAGCTCCGGGTGCCTGAGGCCCAGGTACGCCGAGGCCAGGCCGCCGTAGCTGGAGCCGGCGATCACCGTTCGCGAGGCTGGCGCGGCAAGGCCCTGTTGGCGGGCCCAAGGCATCAGCTCTTCGGCCATGAAGCGCGCGAACAGCGGATTGGGCGGCAGCTCCTGCTGACGACTGAGGTCGGTCGGATTGGCGATGATCAGCGCGGCGGTAGGCGGAATCAGTCCATCGGCGATCAGGTTATCGAGAATCGTCGGCGTCGGCACCTGGCGTGTATAGGCGTGGGCATCGAACAGAACCAGCAGATCCTGTCCGGCCTTGCCCGCTTGCCAGCCTGCTGGGCGATACAGATACACGTCCCGCTCGTTACCCAGCAATCGGCTTGCCACACGCTGGCGCTCGAGGGCGCCGCGGGCGACGTTTTCGCGCCTGGCAATCCAAGGTTGCGGCGCGGCATCGGGCAGCTCAAGGCTCGAACGTGACAGCCATGGATCACCGCTGGCGTCGGCGAAGGCGTGAGGATTGAGTGGGTTGCTCCTGGAAGTGGCAAGGAGTACGCGGCGGTCGCTGGACGCGGGCACGTCCGGGGCGATCTGGTAGCTCAGGCGGGCGCTGGAAGGCACCCCGAAGCTGCGGTACCAGACGTCGCTGTCGCCGAGCCGGTGCAGCGGATCGTGATTGCCCGATGGGGCGCCGAAGACCCGTACATTGTCCTTGGCGCCTTGCCAGAGGAAGGTCACCAGCCGCCGATCGGGCTTGCCTGGTATGAGCTCCACCAAGGGAGTGCCCTGCTCTGCGCGGGCTTTCCAGAAGGCTTGGGTATCCTTGCCCACCGCCAGCTGGCCGGCCAGCTCTCGCAATACCGGGCTTGCCAGGGGCTCGGCACGGCGGCGTTGCTCGCCAACAGGCTGGATCTGGTTCAGGCTCAGTTTGAAACCGGCTCCCGGCCGCGTGTCGATGGCCTCGGCACGCAAAGCGTAGCGGCCATCTTGCGGGGCAACGAACATGAAGTCCCGCACTTGATCCAGGCCATCGACCAACAGCCGTAACGGTCGCCCGCTCTCATCGAGCAGACGCAGGCTGATGTCTCCCTCGATGCGGCCACGGACGAAGTCTCCTGCCTTGAGCGTCAGGCGCCAGGTTGGCTGGCTTGCCTGGGCAAGGCTGCCTTCCACGGTCTGGCCCAGGGGCAACGCCGGAACACCGGCCGCCATGGCGCCACCGATACAGGCGGCGGCCATGAGCAAGGCGCAGCTCAAACGTGTGAGTCGATGCATGGTCACCTCAGAAATCGACACTGGCGGAGAGCTTCAGGGTGCGTGGTTCGCTGACGGTCGCGAAGCCGGTGTTGAACACCCCGGTCCAGTAAGCGCGGTTCTCGACGTGTTCCAGGCTGGCGCGCAAGGTCACGTCCTTGCTCATCCGGGTCGAATAGCGAGCGCCCAGGTCGTAACGCGTCCATTGCAACTGCTGCAACTGCGCGCGCGATCATGATTTCTTCCACGCTCAGGCTCAGCAGGTCAGCCCGTGCCAGCCAATCCTCGAGCGCCGCCAGCTCGGTGCTGCGCCGACGATATTGATCGATGCACAGGTTGCGCGCGGCCTGAAACAGTAACGTGCGGGCGTTGATGACCGGGCCGTCGAGCGCGTGCGCATAGGCCTGGGCGAAGCTGGACTGAGCGATATCGGTGGCATCGTCCGGGTTGCGCAAACGGCCACACAGGTAACGACGCAGGTCGCTGTAGTGGGCCAGCAGATCATGGACGGCCGCCTGGAAGGCCGGCGCGGTGCCGGTCCAAGGCGTGAAAAGGGATGTCATTGCGCGTGGACTGCATAGGAAATCATTAATAGGAATTCCTATCATTCTCACACAGGTCATCCCGCCGCGACCAGTGCCTCAATAGCCATGCGCATGCAGCAACTGCTCCTCGCTCTGTCCGGGAGGCCGCCCGTAGTAGCGCAGCAGCGCGCCGGCGCGGTTGGTGAAGATACCGTCGACGCCCGCCGACATGGCCTTGCGAAAGTCCACCGGGCTGTCGAGGGTATAGACATGCACCAGCAGGCCACGGTCGTGACTGAGCCGGTTCATCCAAGGTCGGATCAGATCGGCGTAACTCTGCTCGTCTCTGGCGCTTCGAGCGGCAGAGGGTCCGATCCCGATGGCGCCACCTTCGCGGGCATGGTCCAGCCAGCGGCTGAATTCATCACGATCCCTGGGCTGCTGCCTGGCGTAGAAAGCCGCCCTGTCGTGCTCGCCGGATTCGGCGAAGGTCTGGCCGGAGGCCGGCTCGATGCTGCCCTTGCCTACCCAGAGCAAGAGGATCTTCGGCACCTGCGGCATGGCCTTGTGCAGCAGCGCGAGGCTACCGCGATCGAAGGTCTGCAGCACGACCCTGCCCGGCCGGTCGAGCCAACCGCGCGCTTGCAGTCGTGCCTGCAGGTCCGCTTCGATCCCTGGGAACTGATGGGGTACCTTGGTCTCGATGTACAGCCCCAGATTGCGCTCGGGATTGCCTTCGGCAATGTCGATGACCTCGTCCAGGGTGAGTATCTGCAGTTTCCTGAAGGATGCGCGAGCGCGATCCGGGTAAGCCTTGTTGAACCAGCTGCCGGCATCCAACGATTTCAGCTCTGCCAGACTAAAGGCGCTCACCGGGCTGTCGTGCCGCTGCGGAAAGCGTTGCGCGACATCGCTGGTTCGCGACAGCTCGTCATCGTGGACCACTACCAGCACGCCATCGCGGGTACGTTGCACATCCAGCTCCAGGTAGTCGGCGCCCAGATCGCGGGCCAACAGGTAGGCGGGCGTGGTGGATTCCGGAGCGTCATGGGACGCGCCGCGGTGAGCGATGACAGCCGGATGGGGAATACCCTGAGCGCTGGCGAGGGCACGCCCGTCGCTGGCCTGGGATGAAACGGTCGACAACAGCGTGATCAGGCCAAGTGCCTGAACGATCCATGAATGCATTCGATCTCCTCCGAACTGAGCGTGTGTCATTGCCGACGTCCAGCCTCGCACACAGGCCATGACATGCTAAAGTCGCGGCGTTCTTGCCTTATCCACGGATCGCCCGATGCCCCACGCCACTCTCGACGCCAGCCTGCTCACTTGGACAGCGCTGAACGACCGCCACCCCTGCGATGCTTTGGTCCTGGGCAACGGCGCCAGCCGCGCGCTGTGGAAGCCGTTCGGCTATTTTTCCCTGTTCGAAGAAGCCCAGCGGGTCCGCTACAAGGCACTGGGCGTCAGCGACCAGGCGCTGTTCAAGTCCCTGGGAACCGAACTGTTCGAACCCGTGCTCAGCGCGCTCAACACGACAGTACGCGCCAATGCCGCCTTGGCGATCGGCTCGACCGCGCCGCTGAACCGCTACTATTCGATCAAGGAAGCGCTGATCCATGCCATGCGCGCGGTGCACGTGCCCCATGCGCTGCTGCCGACCGCCACGCTGAACGTCATCAACCAGGAGTTGCGCCGCTACCGCAGCGTCTACACCAGCAACTATGACCTGATCTGCCCCTGGGCTGTCGAGCACGCGCCGCAAGGCTTCGCCGACCTCTTCGACGAGCAGGGCTTCTTCGACATCCGCCGCACCCGCGCCGAGGGCACCCGCATCCTTCACCTGCACGGCGGCCTGCACCTGCTCAAGCTCGCCGATGGCACTACCCGCTCGCGCCGCGCCGAAGGCAGCGAACTGCTCGACGGGTTCGCCGTCAACAACCCGGGAGAAGTGCCGCTGTTCATCAACGAAAGCCGTAGCGAAGACAAGCTGCGCGCTATTCGCGCGTCCGACTACCTGTCCTGGTGCCTGGGCGAGCTCGCGCGCGAGCGCCAAGGGCTTTGCCTGCTGGGGCAGCATCTGGATGCCAGTGATGGGCATTTGCTCGAGGCGATCAAGCAGGCGCGTCCGGCGTATCTGGCGGTCGGGATTCGGCCGCTGGGTGAAGCGTCGGTGATCAGTCAGAAGCGCCGGTATGTGGAGCTGTTTGCCGATACGCAGGACATCCCGCTGCATTTCTTCGATGCCAGCAGCCATCCGCTGGGACGTGCGGATTTGGGTATTGCAGTGCCGGCTGGGCATGGGGTGAGGCGCTGACAGGCTTGCAAATACGTGAGATCAGGGCAGCTCTCCATCGTTATCGGGTGACGTTTACGGGGGTTGTCTGATGTCGCCGAGCTGGTTCGATTAAACGAAGTGTTCCTCTGTTGGGGTAGTTGCAAATCAGCAATTACCGAGGAACCCCTCTCGACAAAGACCTATAACCACCAAATTTCTAGTGCGTTTATTTAAATCGCTAATTGTAAGACTCATCCTACAGAAACAGAGGTTTTACCCGATGGGACACGCGATATCCTGGGGCTCTGGATCGAGAGTACCGAGGGTGCGAAGTTTTGGATGAAGGTGTTCAACGACCTCAAGACGCGCGGCGTCGAAGGTATCCTGATCGCCGTGACCGACGGCCTTAAAGGCATGCCGAAGGCCCTCAGCGCGGTGTTTCCGGACACGACCCTGCAGACCTGCATTTTTCACCTGATTCGCAACAGCCGTGAGTATGCGGCCTGGGACAAATGCCGAGAGCTGGCCAAGGTTCTGAAGCCGGACTATCAGGCGGTTAACGCCGAAGCGGCTGAACAGGCATCGGATACACAAAAAAACTGACAGTCCCTGTGAAGCTGATGGCCTATCGCGGGACAAGCCCGCTCACCACCAGTGCGCGAGGCAGGAAGGCACGTCCTCCAAAACCGGCTGCACGCACCTGGAGGCCATTGCTCAATTCGCCCTACCCGCCAATCAACCCATCCCCGCGCAACAACGTCTCCAGGCAATGCTCCTTCACCCCATAGAACGCCTTCAACGCCTCGATCTTCTCCAACAGCGCCGCAGGATCGATCGCCTGGCTGCGTTTCACCGCCAATATCATCTTGTTCTTGTTGGTGTGCTCCAACGAGATGAACTCGAAGACCTTGGTCTCATAACCGCACGCGTCCAGGTAAAGGGCGCGCAGGCTGTCGGTGAGCATTTCGGCCTGTTGGCCGAGGTGCAGGCCGTATTGCAGCATGGGCTGCAGCAGGCCCGGGCTGTGCAGTTGCGGGCGAACCTGCTTGTGGCAGCATGGGGAACACATGATGATCGCCGCGCCGCAGCGGATACCGGTGTGGATGGCGTAGTCGGTGGCGACATCGCAGGCATGCAGGGCGATCATCACGTCGATGGCATCGGGCACGACGCTGCGCACGTCGCCGCATTGGAATTCCAGGCCAGGATGTTCCAGGCGCGCGGCCGCGGTGTTGCACAGGTCGACCATGTCCTGGCGTAGCTCGACACCAGTGACCTGTGCCTCGCGCCCCAGGCTGTTGCGCAGATAGTCGTGCATGGCGAAGGTCAGATAGCCCTTGCCCGAGCCGAAATCGGCGACACGCAAGGTTTGCTCGGCTGCGACGGGCGCACCGCCCAAGGCATGGTCGAACACTTCGATGAACTTGTTGATCTGCTTCCACTTGCGCGACATGGACGGAATCAACGCGCCGTGCTGATCGGTGACGCCCAGGTCTTGCAGGAAAGGCCGCGACAGCTCCAGGTAGCGTTTCTTCTCCCGATCATGTCCGGCCGGCTGGGCCTCTCGCACGGGCTGCGCGGCGTGGCGCTGGAGCATGGGCTTGCCTTTCTTGCTGAAGCTCAGCTGCACTTCCCCGTCCTGGCTGAACAGGTGGGCATTGCGGAAAGCCTCCGGCAGCAATTCGGCGACCAGCGCCTGGGCCTGGTCCACGGGCAGGTTACGGGTGATGTCGCGGGTCTGGTGGCGATAGACCAGCGACAGGCAGGGCTGCCCCTTGACCTTCAGCGGCTTGGCGATGATGCGCTGCAGGGTCTCGTCGCTGCCGACGTGACGCGCCAGGACCAGCTTGACCAGCGTTTCGGTCTGCAAGGTCTCGGCCAGCAGGCCCAGGAACTGGGCACGCGCATCGGGCGTGGTGGAAGCAGAAGGAGTAGCGGACATGGGGAGTTCGGGTGCCTCGGGTGACGGAAGCGCTGGTGCGCAATGCCGGGCATTCTACGTCCATGCCCGGCCCGGGCGAAGGATTTATCGATGGCCGTGGGTCAGTCGAGAATCACCAGGCGGTTCGGCAGCTCGTTGCGCGCATGGGTCACCGGGACATGGGCGCCAAGCAATTCTCCACAAGCTTCGATGCAGGTGATGAACCCTTGCAGCGTCTGGCCTTGGTGGACCTGTTCGGTAAAGCGCGCGACGATCTCGCCCCAGACCTGGTTGTCCAGCCGCCTGGCGATGCCTTCGTCGACCAGGATCTCCACGTAGCGCTCGGCCTCGCTGACGAAGATCAATACACCGGTACCTCCTGCCGTATGGTGCAGGTTCTGTTCGAGGAACTGACGTCGCGCCAGGTTGGAGGCGCGCCAGTGGCGCACCGCGCGAGGGATCAGGCGGGTGGTCAGTTGCGGAATCCGAAACACCAGGCACAGGACGATGAACGTCGACCATTGGGCCAGCAGCAGGCCGTTGATGCTGAGCCAGCCAACTACATAATGCAGCAGACCAGGTACCAGCAACGCCACCAGGCTGGCCCAGAGCAAAGGGATGTAGGCGTAGTCGTCGGCGCGTCGCGCGAGGACGGTCACCAGCTCGGCGTCGGTGTGCCGTTCGACCTCGGCGATCGCCTGCGCGACCTGGCGCTGTTCGTATTCACTGAGCAATGTCATGCAATCGGATCTCGTTCGTTATCGTTCTACCAGCCACCCGATGAGCCTCCGCCACCGAATCCGCCACCGCCGCCGCCAAAACCACCGCCGCCGCCACCGCCGAAGCCGCCTCCTCCGAAACCACCGCCCAGGCCACCACCAAAGCCGCCGCCCATTCCACGGCCACCTCGCCCCCGACCACCCAAGCCGAGCCCCTGGAGGACGAAGACTGCGATCACCATCAGCACGAACAGGCCGAACGCCCAGGCGGGCATGTGCTCCTCGCCGCGCCCTCCTGCCGCGCGCTGGGGTTCGGCCAGTGGTTCGCCGCCCAGCACCTGCAGCATGGCGCTGACGCCCGCGACTATGCCTTCGCCGTAGGCGCCGCGGCGGAACGCCGGGGTGATGACGCTGTTGATGATGACCGCTGACTGGGCATCGGTCAGACGGTCTTCCAGGCCATAGCCCACTTCGATTCTCAGGCGCCGCTCCGAAGGGACCACGATCAGCAGGGCACCGTTATCCTTGCCCTTCTGGCCGATGCCCCAATGTCGCCCGAGCTGGTAGCCGAAATCTTCGATGGCCTGGCCCTGCAGGTCCGGCAGGGTGACGACCACGATCTGGTCGGTGGTGGCCTGCTCATGGGCGGTGAGCAACCGCTCGAGCTGCTGCCGACTGGAAGCGTCGAGCAGGTTGGCATTGTCGACCACCCGCCCCGTCAATGCCGGGAATGCCGGTTCGGCGTGGGCGGGACCGCTGGCCAGCCCGAGGGCCAACCAGAAGACCAGGATCAACGCACGCATCAGAATTTCACTTCAGGCGCCCGGTCGGCGTTCTCGCTGGTGGCCTCGAAGTTTTCGCGCACCTTGAGGTCGCTGTACATCACGCTGTGCCAGAGCCGACCGGGGAAGGTGCGGATCTCGGTGTTGTAGCGCTGGACAGCGGCGATGAAGTCCTTGCGCGCCACGGCGATACGGTTCTCGGTGCCTTCGAGTTGAGACTGCAAGGCCAGGAAGTTCTGGTTGGACTTGAGGTCCGGATAACGCTCGGAAACCACCATCAGACGACTCAAGGCACCGGTCAGCTGGCTTTGCGCCTGCTGAAATTGTTGCAATTTTTGTGGGTCATCGAGCGTGCTGGCATCCACCTGGATGGACGTGGCCTTGGCCCGCGCCTCGATCACCGCGGTCAGCGTCTCCTGCTCCTGGCGAGCGTAACCCTTGACCGTTTCCACCAGGTTGGGAATCAGGTCCGCGCGGCGCTGGTACTGGTTCTGGACCTGGCCCCAGGCCGCCTTGACCTGCTCGTCATACTGGGGAATGTTGTTGATCCCGCACCCTGCCAGGAGGCTGCCAAGCATCAACAGCATCCACAGCCGTACTGCCCTGAACTCGATCACCTGCATGTTCAACGTGCTCCCTGTTCTCTCTCGGATAGGTCTGGATAAGGCATAATCCGCGCAGTCGCTGGATCGAGCGAGCCTGATGGGCCAGTCGACGCTCCAGCGAACTCTACAACAATAGTCGTTCCCTTACTTCGGCCTGCGCGTATCGATTGTGATACCGACAGCGGCCTAGAGACAGAATTCATGAAGAAGCTGTGTTTGCTGGGTCTCGCGATCGGCCTGATCAGTCAGACGGTACTTGCCGCCGCCCCTCCCTTGCAGGACAAGCAGGCATTCATCGAGCACCTGATCGGCCAGATGAGCGTCGAGGAAAAGATCGGTCAGTTGCGGCTGATCAGCATCAGTCCGGAGATGCCCCGCGAGACCATCCGCGAGGAAATCGCCGCCGGGCGCATCGGCGGTACCTTCAATTCCATCACCCGCGACGAGAACCGGCCGATGCAGGACGCCGCCCAGCGCAGTCGTCTGAAGATTCCGATGTTCTTTGCCTACGACGTGATCCACGGCCATCGTACGATCTTCCCGATCAGCCTCGGCCTCGCCGCGACCTGGGACATGGACGCGATCGCCAAGGTAGGACGTATCTCGGCCATCGAAGCGGCCGCCGACAGTATCGACATGACCTTCGCGCCCATGGTCGACATCGCCCGGGATCCGCGCTGGGGCAGGACCAGCGAAGGTTTTGGCGAAGACACCTACCTGACCTCGCGCATTTCCGACGTCATGGTCCGCTCGCTCCAGGGCGGCGACCCGGCCAAGGCCGACAGCATCATGGCCATCGTCAAGCATTTCGCCCTGTATGGCGCGGTGGAAGGGGGACGCGACTACAACACGGTCGATATGAGCCCCGTGAAGATGTACAACGATTACCTGCCGCCCTATCGCAGCGGCCTCGACGCCGGGGCCGGCGGGGTAATGGTCGCGCTCAACTCGATCAATGGCGTCCCAGCCACCTCCAATACCTGGCTGATGAACGACCTGCTGCGCAAGGAGTGGGGCTTCAAGGGGGTGACCATCAGCGACCACGGCGCCATCAAGGAGCTGATTCGTCACGGTGTCGCGCGTGACGGTCGCGGGGCTGCCAAGCTGGCAATCAAGGCCGGCATCGACATGAGCATGAACGACTCGCTCTATGGCAAGGAGCTTCCCGGACTGCTCGCCTCCGGCGAGGTCAGCCAGGCGGAAGTGGACCAGGCGGTCCGCGAAGTCCTGGGCGCGAAATACGACATGGGTCTGTTCAAGGACCCCTACCTGCGCATCGGCAAGGCCGAGGACGATCCACAGGATGTCTATGCACCGGAACGCCTGCACCGCGAGGCCGCTCGCGATGTGGCACGGCGCAGCCTGGTGCTGCTGGAAAACCGCAATCAGGTCCTGCCGCTGAAGAAGGCCGGGACCATTGCGCTGGTCGGTCCGCTGGCCGATGCGCCGGTAGACATAATGGGCAGTTGGGAGGCCGCGGGGCGTCCGCAGCACTCCGTCACTGTTCGCGAGGGCATGCGTCGCGCGCTCGGTGATCAAGCCAGGCTGGTGTATGCCAAGGGCTCCAATGTCATCGATGACCAGGTGATCGTCGATTATCTGAATTTCTTCAACTCCGAAGCGCTGCGAATCGTCAAAGATCCACGTCCGCCGGCGGTCCTGATCGACGAGGCGGTCAAGGCGGCCGAGGCCGCGGATGTGGTGGTCGCCGTGGTCGGCGAATCACGCGGCATGTCCCATGAGTCATCCAGCCGCACGACATTGGAGATTCCGGCCAATCAGCGCGCGCTGATCAAGGCGCTCAAGGCCACCGGCAAGCCGCTGGTTCTGGTTCTGATGAATGGACGCCCGCTGTCGCTGGCGTGGGAGCGCGAACAGGCCGACGCCATCCTCGAGACCTGGTTCAGTGGTACCGAGGGCGGCAATGCCATCGCTGACGTACTGTTCGGAGACTACAATCCCTCCGGCAAGCTGGCCATTACCTTCCCGCGTTCGGTCGGGCAGATTCCCCTGTACTACAACCACCTGAGCATCGGTCGCCCCTATACACCGGGCAAGCCGGGCAACTACACCTCGCAGTACTTCGAAGAGCCCAACGGCCCGTTGTATCCCTTCGGTCATGGCTTGAGCTATACCCGCTTCGAACTCTCGGGACTGAAGCTGTCCACCCCCGAGCTCAAGCGCGGCGAGACCCTGCAGGCCGAGGTAAACGTGAAGAATACCGGTCAGCGCGACGGCGAGACCGTGGTCCAGCTGTACGTGCAGGATGTCAGCGCGAGCATGAGCCGCCCGATCAAGGAGCTGAAGCGGTTCCAGAAGATCATGCTCAAGGCGGGCGAGGCACGGACCCTGACCCTGGCCCTCGGCGAAGACGATCTCAAGTTCTACAACGCACAACTGCAACAAGTGGCCGAACCGGGTGAGTTCAACGTCCAGGTCGGCCTCGACTCCCAGACTGTCCAAGAGCAGCGCTTCGAGCTGCGTTGATCAAGTGTCCACCGGAGGGCCCGTCCGGCCCTCCTCGCTCGTCAGGATCCGCTGCATGCCAAAATCCATTCGCGCCTTGCGCCTGGGGTCGATCGTCCTGCTGATCCTGCTTGGCACCGCGCTCAGCGCGGGCTGGGCCATGCACCAGGCCAAGCGGCAATCTATGGAAACCGATGCGCAGCGGGCCAGCCAGAAGTTGGGCTTGTATGCCAACTCGCTGCACACCCTCATCGAACGTTACCGAGCCCTTCCCGCTGTACTGGCGTTGGACCCGCAGCTGATCGAGGCACTACGCAACCCTGTCACTCCTCGGGTGCAGGATGATCTCAACCGCAAGCTCGAGCGCATCAATGACGCCGCCAGCTCCTCTACCCTGGAGCTGCTCGACCGCACCGGCCTGGCGATCGCTGCCAGCAACTGGCGCCAACCCACCAGCTACGTAGGCTCCAACTACGGCTTTCGGCCTTATTTCAAGCAGACCCGCAGCCTTGGCAGTGGACGCTTCTATGCAATCGGTGTCACCAGCGGCGTGCCGGGCTACTTCCTTTCCAGCGCGGTCAATGACGAGCAAGGGCGCTTTCTCGGCGCCATGGTGGTCAAGCTGGAATTTCCCGAGCTGGAGCGTGAATGGCGCCAGGGCAACGATACCCTGCTGATCAGCGACGCGCGCGGCATCATTTTCTTCGCCAACCAGAAGGGCTGGCGCTATCGCGAATTGCGTCCTTTGACCGACGCTGATCGCGCCGTGCTTGCCGAGACCCGCCAGTACGACAAACAGACGCTGACTCCCTTGCAGCATCGCACGCTCATCGAATTCGCCACCCATAGTCGACTCAGTCGCGTGCAGGGACCCGGCGGTACGCTCGACTATCTTTGGGAGAGCCTGCCATTGGAGACCGAAGGATGGACGCTGCATCTGCTACGCAGGCCGCAGGTCGAAGACGACAGCCGCAATGCTGCCCTGGCTGCCGCGGCCCTGTGGCTGACCCTGGTGTTTGCCGCGCTGTTCGTCAGCCAACGCTTGCGCCTGGCACGTTTGCGCCAGCGCAGCCGCGTACAGTTGAAGCGCCTGGTCGAAGAGCGCACCCGTGAGTTGCGAACCGCGCAAGAAAGCCTGGTGCAGGCGGCCAAGCTGGCGGCGCTGGGGCAGATGTCGGCGGCCCTGGCTCACGAGATCAACCAGCCTCTGACCACCCAGCGTATGCAGATCGAAACCTTGCGCCTGTTGCTCGACAACGACCGCGTGGCCGAGGCTCGGCAGGCTCTGGAGCCTTTGGAGCAGATGCTCACGCGCATGGCGGCGCTGACCGGTCATCTCAAGACCTTCGCCCGCAATAGCCCAAGCGGCCTGCGCGAACGGCTCGACCTGGCCACGGTGGTCGAGCATGCATTACACCTGCTCGACACTAGAATCCGTAACGAAGGCATCAGCGTCGCTCTTTATCTGGCGCGTCCCGCGTGGGTACGTGGCGATGCGATCAGGCTGGAGCAGGTGTTGATCAACCTGCTGCACAATGCGCTCGATGCCATGGCCGCGAAGTCCTACAAACGTCTGGAAATCCGTATCGAAAGTGACCAGGCGCAGTGGCGACTCAGCGTGCTGGACAGCGGTGGCGGAATCGCCGAAGACGTGTTGGCCAAGGTCTTCGACCCCTTCTTTACCACCAAGCCCGTGGGCGAAGGGCTGGGGCTGGGCCTGGCGATTTCCTACGGTATCGTCCATGAGGCGGGTGGCCAGCTGCAGGTCGAGAACCTGCCTGGCGGGGCCCGCTTTACCCTTACCTTGCCTCGCGATCTGGAGCCTGTATGTTGAATTCGGTGATCGTCATCGATGATGAAGCCAGTATCCGCACGGCGATAGAGCAGTGGTTGAGCCTCTCGGGCTTCGACGTCCAGCTGTTCAGCCGCGCGGACGAATGCCTGGCGAAGCTGCCGAGGGATTTTCCCGGCGTGATCATCAGTGACGTGCGCATGCCCGGCATGGACGGCCTGCAGCTGCTCGGCCAGCTACAGGCAAGCGATCGAGAGCTGCCGGTGATCCTACTGACCGGCCATGGCGATGTGCCTATGGCCGTGGATGCCATGCGCCAAGGTGCCTACGATTTCCTGGAGAAGCCGTTCAGCCCGCGGAGCCTGCTCGACAGTCTGCGCCGAGCCCTGGAAAAACGTCGGCTGGTATTGGAGAACCGACGCCTGCACGAGCAGGCCGACCTCAAGGCGCGGCTGCAGGACACCTTGCTGGGGATGTCGCAAGGCCTGCAGCAGCTGCGGCGGCAGGTGATGGACCTGGCCAACCTGCCAGTCAATGTGCTCCTGCGTGGCGAGACGGGCAGCGGCAAGGAGCGTGTGGCGCGCTGTCTGCACGATTTCGGCCCCCGCGCGGCCAAGCCCTTCGTCGCGCTCAACTGTGCCGCCATCCCCGAGTCGCTGTTCGAGGCCGAGCTGTTCGGGCATGAGAGCGGGGCCTTCACGGGCGCTCAAGGCAAACGCATCGGCAAGCTCGAATACGCCAACGGCGGCACGGTGTTTCTCGATGAAATCGAAAGCATGCCGCTGGCCCAGCAGGCCAAGCTGTTGCGGGTGATCCAAGAGCAGAAACTCGAAAGGCTCGGCGCCAACCAGAGCATCAGCGTCGATCTGCGGATCATCGCCGCCACCAAGCCCGACCTGCTGGAGGAGGCCCGCGCCGGGCGCTTTCGCGAGGACCTCGCCTATCGCCTGAACGTGGCCGAGCTGCGTCTCTCGCCCTTGCGTGAGCGACGCGAGGACATCCCTCTCCTGTTCGAGCACTTCGCGCGTGCCGCGGCCGAACGCCTGGGGCGCGAGGTTGCGCCTCTGACCGGCGCGCAGCTGGCGCGGCTACTGGCCCATGACTGGCCTGGCAATGTCCGTGAACTGGCCAATGCCGCCGAACGCCATGCCCTGGGTCTCGATTCGCCAGGCATCGAGACGTCTCCCGCTGGGCAATCGCTGGTCGAGCAGATGGAGGCCTTCGAAGCCCAATGCCTGCGCACTGCCCTGCGCCAGCACCGCGGAGAGATCAAGGCCGTGATGGAAACCCTGCAACTGCCTCGTCGGACCTTGAACGAGAAGATGCAGCGGCATGGCTTGGCACGTGAAGATTTCACGGATCGCCAATAAGCGAGTATTCGCTCATCTTTATCCATAGATAGGCGGATTTCCGCTTATTTCCAGAGCTTGACCTCTCTATTTAGGGCGTTTGCGGGTTGGCACATCTCCTGCAAAAGCCCTGGCAAGCTGCGCTCTGGCGCGCTCCACAAAAACAACGAGAAGGTTACCTCCGATGGATAACGCCACTTCCCTGCCTGCCGGGGCGGCCTCTGCGCCCGCCACCGGGAAAACGACCGCCAGCCGCCTGAAGTCGATCTTCAGTGGCTCGATCGGCAACATGGTCGAATGGTACGACTGGTACGTCTACGCTGCATTTTCACTCTATTTCGCCAAGGCCTTCTTCCCGGCCGGCGACACCACCGCGCAATTGCTCAACACGGCCGCTATCTTCGCGGTGGGCTTCCTGATGCGTCCGATTGGTGGCTGGCTCATGGGCCTGTACGCCGACCGCAAGGGACGCAAGGCGGCACTGATGGCTTCGGTGCTGCTGATGTGCGCCGGCTCCCTGGTCATTGCCCTGACGCCGGGCTATGAGACCATCGGCGTTGCCGCGCCCATTCTGCTGGTGTTGGCGCGCCTGCTGCAGGGGCTGTCGGTCGGTGGCGAATACGGCACCTCGGCGACCTATCTCAGCGAGATGGCCAGCAAGGAACGTCGCGGGTTCTTCTCCAGCTTCCAGTATGTGACCCTGATTTCCGGCCAGCTCATTGCCTTGGCGGTATTGATCGTTCTGCAGAACGTTCTTACCACCGAGCAGCTGTATAGCTGGGGCTGGCGCGTACCTTTCGTGATCGGGGCGCTGTGTGCCGTGGTCGCGCTGTACCTGCGTCGCGGCATGGAAGAGACCACTTCCTTCACCAAGAAGGAAAAGGCCAAGGAAAGCCTGATGCGCACCCTGATGCGCCATCCGAAAGAGCTGATGACCGTTGTCGGCCTGACCATGGGCGGCACCCTGGCCTTCTACACCTACACCACCTACATGCAGAAGTATCTGGTCAACACCGTGGGCATGAGCATCACCGACTCGACCAGCATCTCGGCGGCCACGCTGTTCCTGTTCATGTGCTTGCAACCCGTGATCGGCGCCCTGTCCGACAAGATCGGTCGACGCCCGATCCTGATTGCCTTCGGCGTATTGGGAACCGTGTTCACCGTACCGATCCTCACCACTCTGCATACCATCGAAAGCTGGTGGGGTGCTTTCTTCCTGATCATGGCCGCGCTGATCATCGTCAGCGGTTACACCTCGATCAACGCCGTGGTAAAAGCCGAGCTCTTCCCCACCGAAATCCGCGCCTTGGGTGTCGGCCTGCCCTATGCATTGACCGTGTCGATCTTCGGCGGCACCGCCGAATATGTCGCGCTGTGGTTCAAGAGCGCGGGGATGGAGACAGGTTACTACTGGTACGTGACTGCCTGCATCGCCTGCTCGCTGCTGGTATACGTCACCATGAAGGACACGCGTACACACTCGCGCATCACTACCGACTGATCGGACTTCAGGAAAGTGCAGGAGGGGCGACCGCCAGGCGGTCGCCCCTTTTTCTTGGGTGTGCGAAAGGCATGCAAGGGATAGAGCATCCGGGTCGTGATCATCGCAACCCACGTAACCCGGCAGTAATCCAATTGCAGCACGCTGCCAGGGCAATGAACCCAGCTTGTGCAGTCTCGATCTGCTGCGTCAATCCCAGGTCCTGCCGAACTCCGAGAAAAGCTCTCGAGCAAATATATCTAAAAATACGATTTATATACCCGGATAATTGCGCTTTTTAATCGGATTTATCGGAGTAGCATCTAGCCTATGCAAGCACTATTCACCTCCTCAGGAACCACGACCATGAAAAGCACAATCGCCCTCACCCTCGCCCTTTCGATAATCGCTACCGGCGCCCTCGCTGAAGATGGCTTCGATCGCACCAACGCTCACGCGCTTACCAGTACACCTACCCAGTCGGCTTATGCAGAAGACGGCTTCGATCGCACCAATGGCGCCCGCTTCGCCGAGGATGGCTTCGACCGCACTCAGGCTCACTCTATCGGCTGATCACGTGTACAGGGCGAATCGGTCTGGCAACGACGCCAATCGTTTCCACCGAGCTCGAGCCTTGGCACACTAGGCACCTTTCCCACTGTCGAGGAAGGCCATCCGGCCAGCGAAGATGTATTACTACGAACCCGCGAAGGGCCACGGCCTGCCCCATGATCCCTTCAACGCCATCGTCGGGCCTCGGCCCATCGGCTGGATCTCTTCTCACGACAGGGAAGGCCGTCTCAACCTGGCGCCATACAGCTTCTTCAACGCCTTCAACTACATCCCGCCGATCATCGGCTTCTGCAGTGTTGGCCGTAAAGACAGCCTGAACAACATCGAGCAGACCGGCGAGTTCGTCTGGAATCTGGCTACTCGCCCCTTGGCCGAAGCGATGAACCAGAGCTGCGCCGCAGTGCCGGCCCAAGTGGATGAGTTCGAGTTGAGCGGCCTGACGCCGTCTCCCTCGCGCGTGATCGGCGTGCCGCGCGTAGGCGAGAGCCCGGTGTCGTTCGAATGCAAGGTGAGCGAGATCGTTCAGCTCAAGCGCGCCGACCAGGAACTGGTTCCGAGCTGGCTGATACTGGGCGAGGTAGTGGCCGTGCACATCGCCGAGCATCTGCTCAAGGACGGTATCTATGACACGGCCGCGGCAGAGCCCATCCTGCGTGGCGGCGGCCCGGCAGACTATTTCGAACTGGGAACCCTGTTCAAGATGGCGCGTCCCAAGGCGGACGGCTGATCACCAGACCAGCTCACCCTCGTCGCCGATATCTTTCAGACGTTGCAACTCACCACTGGCGGCTTCATCGGCCGCCAGCGCGCTTGCGTAGACCTGCCCCTCCAGCACGGTGTGGAAGCGCGGCGCACCTGGAGCGCCCAGGGCTTTCACGGCCAAGGCGGCATTGTAGCCGCCCTCGACCGGGACCACGGCTGAAACTGCCTCGAAGCGGGGGAATTCTCTACGTGCCATCGTTGATGCCAGCTGTCGGAAAAGGGCCGGCATTGTAACCCGTCCTTACCCGCCAAACGTATGCAGATCGCGACCCGCAGCTGCTGGACGCGTTGCTGCGACTGACCCGCCTGCTGGATACGCCCAGGGACATCCCGGTATTGACGCCCTTGATTCGCAGAGAGATTCTTTATCGCCTGCTGCAAGGCCCCCAAGGCTATCGTCTGTACGAAATCACCTTGGCCAACAGCCAGACTCATCGCGTAAGTCAGGCCATTATCTGGCTCAACCAACATTTCAACCAGCCTCTGCGCATCGAGGATCTGGCCCGTGAAGTCCACCTCAGCACTTCATCCCTGCATCACCGATTCAAGGCCATGACCTCCATGAGCCCGCTGCAGTATCAGAAACAACTGCGTCTGCAGGAGGTGCGTCGGCTGATGCTCAACGAAGGACTGGAGGCGGCGATGGCGGGCTACCGGGTCGGCTATGAAAGCCCCTCGCAGTTCAGCCGAGAATACAGCCGCCTGTACGGCGCCCCGCCGGTCCGAGACCTGGTGCGGCTACGGGAAACCGTGCTCTGATCTTGCAAGCTGGACAGCTGAATTTCATTACGCCAGGCAGGACGCCGCGGACTGGCCTAAGCTCTAGTGAACACCTCGATAAGAGGTTCGGAGGCAGGCATCATGAATATAAGATCAAGAAAATGCGCCATCGTCTGTGGTCTGGCCGCAGTGGTCGGGCTCTACGCGACAGCGGCCTGGCGGGTCGAACTGTTGCGCAGCCAACCCAGCAGCGCTGCCATTTGCGCCTGGGCCCACTGTGTTCCGCACAGTGCGACCCTGAGTGCCGTCAGGTAGAGCGACCACCCGGTCGATCACTCCTCGACGCTCATGAATTCCTTGGCCCAGCGGATGTAGTCCTCGGGTTGGGTGTAGGTGTGCGACAGTTCGGTAGCGCTGAGTCCCTCGGACTTGTTCTGCCGGCCACGCTGCTCGCGCAGGCAATCGTAGGTGGCCTTGATCGCTGCGAAGTAGGCGCCATGGCCGTCGACAGCGATTCGTGCGCCAAGGCTGGCCAGACGCGCGTCGTCATGCAGTTTGGGATTGCCATAGGTCACCAGCATCAACGGCACCGTCAGGTGTTCGGCGATCCTTTCCAGTTGCTCGAAATCCTTGATTCCGACCATGCAGATGCCATCGGCGCCCGCACGCTGGTAACTCTGAGTGCGCACGATGATTTCTTCGGTGGACAACACGCCCGCATGGGTCCGCGCAATGATCGACAGCGCCGAATCGACCCGCGCCTCGAGCGCCGCGCGTATCTTGCCGACACCCTCCTCGACGGAGATCAGGTCGGTGGACTTGCGCCCGAACTGTGCGGGCAACAGCGTATCTTCGATGGTAAGCGCTGCTACCCCTGCACGCTCCAGTTCGACCACCGTGCGCATGACGTTCAGAGCATTGCCATAGCCGTGGTCGGCATCGGCGATGACGGGTAATTGGGCGACGCGACCGATGCGAGTCGCCTGCTCGACGAACTCGCTGAGGGTGATCAAGGCGAAATCAGGGGCGGCAAGCACCTGCAACGAGGCTACCGAGCCGCCGAGGATACCCACTTCGAAGCCCAGGTCTGCCGCGATGCGCGCGGACATGGGGTCGAAGACGGAGGCGGTGTGATAGCACGAATCTGAAGCCAGAAGTTCGCGAAAGGCAATACGCAGATCGTGGTGGGAAGCCTTGGGCATGATCACTCCGCAATAACAGTAGATTTGAACGGGCTGACTACCGACCCCTGAATCGGGTCTGCTTGCGCGCATCAAGTCATCGCCAACAGGCGCCATGCTCAATATGCAGGCAGAGGAATATTAGGTGTGGGAAACAGCGACAAAAAATCCCGTGGCATACCAATGCACCATGCTAGTGCAAACCCCGGGATTACGCCTCTGTGGCTTGAACACGATAACATGTTGCCCCTTGCGACAGGCCTGAACGCCTTATGCCGATGCTGCATAGGTGATGCACGTTTTACATAGGAAGCTACCTAAACTCGCTACACTGCAGGCTTTCGACTGAAGGTATCGTTGTGAGCGCCGCCCTGACCCCTGTCGCTTTGCGTAACGTTCTGATCGCCTTGATGCTGGCGATTTTCCTGGGCGCACTTGACCAGACCATCGTTGCAATTTCATTACCCGCCATCTCGACACAGTTCAATGACGTCGGCCTGCTTGCCTGGGTGATTTCGGGATACCTGGTGGCGATGACGGTCGCTGTGCCTATCTATGGCAAGCTGGGCGACCTTTACGGTCGGCGTCGGATGATTCTCATCGGCATTGCCTTGTTCACCTTTGCTTCCATGGGCTGTGCCCTGGCTCAGAACATGCAGCAGTTGGTGTTCGCCAGGGTCCTTCAGGGTATTGGTGCGGGCGGCATGGTGTCGGTAAGCCAGGCAATCATCGGCGACCTGGTGCCACCGCGAGAGCGCGGACGTTATCAAGGCTACTTCAGCAGCATGTACGCGCTGGCCAGCGTTGCCGGGCCGGTGCTGGGTGGATGGCTCACGGCCTATCTGTCATGGCACTGGGTTTTCTGGATCAACCTGCCGCTTGGTCTGTGTGCCTGGTGGGTTGCCTATCGCGTCTTGGGTGGCCTGCCGGTCGTTCGCCGCCAAGCACGGGTGGACTATCTCGGTGCCCTGCTGTTGGTCCTGGGTCTGGGCAGCCTGATGCTGGGCATCACCTTGGTCGGCCAGGGTCATGACTGGGGGTCGCTGGTGGTGACCGGCCTGCTGAGCGGTGGGCTGCTGGGCCTGATCGCTTTCATCGGCCATGAACGCCGGGCCCTGGAGCCACTCTTGCCGCTCGACCTGTTCGGCAATCGCGTCGCGGTGCTGTGCTGGTGCGTGATCTTCTGCGCCAGCTTCCAGTCGATGTCCTTGACCATGCTGATGCCGCTACGTTTTCAGGGCATTACCGGAAGCGGTGCGGACAGTGCCGCGCTGCACCTGCTGCCATTGGCCATGGGCCTGCCGATCGGCGCTTTCACCGGCGGACGCCTGACAAGCCACACCGCTCGCTACAAGCCGCAGATTCTCGCTGGAGCGGTCCTGATGCCTATCGCCATACTGGGCATGGCCTTGTCACCTCCCCAAGCCGGCCTCGCCAGCGCCGTGTTCATGCTGCTGACCGGCATAGCTTGCGGCTTGCAATTTCCGACCACGCTGGTCGCCACGCAGAGCGCGGTCGACAAGCGGGATATCGGTGTGGCGACCAGCACCACCAACCTGTTCCGCTCGATGGGCGGGGCCGTGGGCGTTGCCTGCATGTCGAGCCTGCTACTGGGGATGCTGCAGCACAATGGTCTTGGAACCCCTGCAAACCCCTTATTGGGCAGTCTTTCGACAGGTGGTTCCACTACCGGCGCCCAATCCTTGCAAGAAACCTTCGGTCAGTTGTTAATGATCAGTGCCGGTTTTGCCGGGCTTGCCATAGTAGCCGCCTGGCTGCTGCCGGATCGACAGTTACGAGGGCGGGAATGAGGGGGGAGGAAACACTCCCTCACAAAGCTTCACAAAGTCTCATTTGCGCAAGGCAGGGCTCAGGCGCAGCATATCGAGCCCTGTATCGACCCATTTGCACGCATCGCCAAGCAGGTCAAAGCCGTCCGGCAATAACAGCCAGCGTCCGATCAGCCCATCGATGTAGGCGAATAACGCGAGCGCGGCGCGTTCGGTGTTCAGGTCTGCAGGTAGCTGTTCACGCCGTACAGCATTGTTCATGGCCAGCAGAATGCCGTTGTGGCATTCAAGGGTTGAACTCTGCCGCTGCTGGCGTATCTCGCACATATCATCGGTAAATTCGCACTTGTGATGCAGAATTTCATTGATTCGCCGCGTTCGCGGATCCAGCACCAGTTGATGCACCAGCTGCATCAGCAATTGGCGCATGCAACCCAACGGGTCGAGCTCATCTTCGTTCTCAGTGGCGCGCGCCAGGGGGTCAAGGCCTTCATGCAGGGTATCGAGCAACGCCTGTACCAACTCGGCCTTGTTGTTGAAGTGCCAGTAGATCGCCCCACGGGTCACACCCGCCAGTTCAGCGATATCCGCCAGGGTGGTACGCGCCACTCCACGCTTGTGGAATGCCCTTTCGGCGGCCTCGATGATCTGGGCACGCGTTTCCTGGGCTTCCTCTTTGGTTCGACGGACCATGGCAGTAAAACCTCATCGGGGGCCACACGCATTTATCGCATGCGTGGATCAGGCCGGGCACCTCTATCAGGATGCTTCCGGATAACGGATTCAGTGCGGAGGGGATAACCGACCTGCCCTCTGCGGTATTTACAAACAGACGCGAATGTAAGTATATTCGTTAGTAAGCTACTTATCCACTCGATGACATTTTTTTGTCAGAACATTTTCATTACTCTTGAGCATCTCCCAGCTCTCGCGACCCGAGGATCCTCATGCAACTCAAGCCAGCTGTTACCGCTCTGGTTTCCGCCGTCGCCCTGGCCACTCTGCTAAGCGGCTGCAAGAAAGAAGAAACTGCCCCAGCGGCGCAGGCTCCTCAGGTCGGCGTTGTCACCCTGCAGCCGCAAGCCTTCACGCTGACCTCGGAGCTGCCCGGCCGCACCAGCGCCTACCGTGTCGCCGAGGTGCGCCCGCAGGTCAATGGCATCATTCTCAAGCGCCTGTTCAAGGAAGGCAGCGACGTCAAGGCGGGCCAGCAGCTCTATCAGATCGACCCTGCCGTCTATGAAGCCGCCCTGGCCAACGCCCAGGCGACCCTGCAAGCCAGCCGTTCCCTGGCCGGGCGTTACAAGCAACTGATCGAGGAGCAGGCCGTCAGCAAACAGGAATACGACGATGCCAATGCCAAGCGCCTGCAGGCCGAGGCGGCGCTGCAGACCGCGCAGATCGACTTGCGCTATACTAAGGTCCTGGCACCGATCAGTGGCCGGATCGGGCGCTCCAATGTCACCGAAGGCGCGCTGGTCAGCAACGGCCAGAACAACGCCATGGCAACCATCCAGCAACTCGACCCGATCTATGTCGACGTGACCCAATCTTCCGCCGAGCTGCTCAAGCTGCGCCGCGACCTGGCCAGCGGAAACCTGCAGAAAGTCGGCGACAATGCCGCCAAGGTCCAACTGATTCTCGAGGACGGCAGCACCTTTGGCCAAGAGGGCCGCCTGGAATTCTCCGAAGTGTCCGTGGACGAGACGACCGGATCCGTGACCCTGCGTGCCGTATTCCCCAACCCTGAGCACACGCTCCTGCCGGGCATGTTCGTTCATGCTCGCCTGCAGGCTGGCGTCAATGCCAACGCCATACTGGCACCGCAGCAAGGCGTGACCCGCGACCTCAAGGGCGCACCGACCGCCCTGGTGGTCAATCAGGAGAACAAGGTCGAGCTGCGCCAGCTCAAGGCCAACCGTACCCTGGGCAACGACTGGCTCATCGAGGAAGGCTTGAACCCTGGCGACCGCCTGATCACCGAAGGCCTGCAGTACGTGCGTCCAGGCGTCGAGGTCAAGGTCAGCGAGGCGACCAACATCAAGAAGCCGGCCGATCCAACCCAGGCCAATGCAGTGAAAGCAGACGCCAAAGCGGAGTAAACCATGTCGAAGTTCTTTATTGATCGCCCGATCTTCGCGTGGGTGATCGCTCTGGTGATCATGCTGGTCGGCGCCTTGTCGATCCTGAAGCTGCCGATCAACCAGTACCCCAGCATCGCGCCGCCGGCCATTGCCATCGCCGTGAGCTACCCAGGTGCCTCGGCGCAGACCGTGCAGGACACCGTAGTGCAGGTCATCGAGCAACAGCTCAACGGTATCGACAACCTGCGCTATGTCTCCTCGGAGAGCAACTCCGACGGCAGCATGACCATCACCGCCACCTTCGAGCAGGGCACCAACCCCGATACCGCCCAGGTCCAGGTCCAGAACAAGCTGAACCTGGCGACCCCGTTGCTGCCGCAAGAAGTGCAGCAACAGGGCATCCGCGTGACCAAGGCGGTGAAGAACTTCCTGATGGTGATCGGCCTGGTGTCGGAAGACGGCAGCATGACCAAGGACGACCTGGCCAACTACATCGTCTCCAACATGCAGGATCCGGTTTCCCGGACCGCGGGCGTGGGTGACTTCCAGGTCTTCGGCGCTCAGTACGCCATGCGCATCTGGCTCGATCCGGCCAAGCTGAACAAGTTCCAGCTGACGCCCGTCGATGTGCGTACCGCGGTCACCGCGCAGAACGTCCAGGTATCCTCCGGTCAGCTCGGCGGCCTGCCTGCCGTGCCGGGCACCCAGCTCAACGCCACCATCATCGGCAAGACCCGTCTGCAGACCGCCGAGCAGTTCGAGAAGATACTGCTCAAGGTCAACAATGACGGTTCGCAAGTGCGTCTGGGTGACGTCGCCGAGGTCGGTCTGGGTGGCGAAAACTACGCAATCAGTGCGCAGTTCAACGGCAAGCCGGCCTCGGGCCTGGCGGTCAAGCTGGCAACCGGTGCCAACGCCCTGGATACCGCCAAGGCGCTACGCCAGACCATCAGCGACCTGGAGCCGTTCTTCCCGCCGGGCATGAAGGCGGTGTTCCCTTACGACACCACGCCTGTGGTTACCGAATCGATCAGCGGAGTCGTTCATACCCTGATCGAGGCGGTCGTCCTGGTGTTCCTGGTGATGTACCTGTTCCTGCAGAACTTCCGCGCCACGGTGATCACCACCATGACGGTGCCGGTGGTACTGCTCGGGACCTTCGGCATCCTCGCCGCGTTCGGCTTCAGCATCAACACCCTGACCATGTTCGCCATGGTCCTGGCCATCGGCCTGCTGGTGGACGATGCCATCGTCGTGGTGGAAAACGTCGAGCGGGTAATGGCCGAGGATGGGCTCCCGCCCAAGGAAGCGACAAAACGGTCCATGGAGCAGATCCAGGGTGCGTTGGTCGGTATCGCCCTCGTGCTTTCGGCGGTACTGTTGCCGATGGCCTTCTTCGGTGGCTCCACTGGCGTGATCTACCGGCAGTTCTCGATCACCATCGTCTCGGCGATGGGCCTGTCGGTTCTCGTTGCGCTGATCTTCACCCCGGCACTGTGCGCCACCATGCTCAAGCCGATCACCAAGGGACAGCATCACGAGCCCAAGCGCGGCTTCTTCGGCTGGTTCAACCGCAGCTTCGACCGTAGCGTGCGTGGTTACGAGCGCAGCGTCGGCAGCATCTTGCGCAACAAGGCCCCGTTCCTGCTGGCCTATGCCCTGATCATCGTAGGCATGATCTGGCTGTTCATGCGCATCCCTACCGCGTTCCTGCCTGAAGAAGACCAGGGGGTACTGTTCGCCCAGGTCCAGACGCCTGCCGGATCGAGCGCCGAGCGCACCCAGACAGTGGTCGATCAGATGCGCGAATACCTGCTCAAGGACGAAGCCGATACTGTCTCTTCGGTATTCACCGTCACCGGCTTCAACTTCGCCGGCCGTGGCCAGAGTTCGGGCATGGCGTTCATCATGCTCAAGCCCTGGGAGGAGCGTACCGCGGAAAACAGCGTCTTCAGCTTGGCTACCCGCGCCCAGCAGCACTTCTTCAGCTTCCGCGACGCGATGGTGTTCGCCTTCGCCCCGCCGGCGGTACTGGAACTGGGTAACGCCACCGGTTTCGATGTGTTCCTTCAGGACCGCGCCGGTGTCGGCCATGAAAAGCTGATGGAAGCGCGTGGTGAGTTTCTTGCCAAGGCTTCGCAGAGCAAGATCCTCGCCGGTGTACGTCCGAACGGTCTGAACGACGAGCCGCAGTACCAGTTGATCGTCGATGACGAACGTGCGAGTGCTCTGGGCGTGACCATCGCCGACATCAACAACACCTTGTCGATCGCACTGGGTGGCAGCTACGTCAACGACTTCATCGATCGTGGTCGAGTCAAGAAGGTCTATATCCAGGGTGAATCGAGTGCCCGGATGAGCCCTGAAGACCTGCAGAAGTGGTATGTGCGCAACGGTGCGGGCGAAATGGTTCCGTTCTCTTCGTTCGCCCGTGGCGAGTGGACGTACGGATCGCCGAAGCTGTCGCGTTACAACGGCGTCGAGGCGGTCGAAATCCTGGGTGCTCCGGCGCCTGGCTACAGTACCGGTGAAGCCATGGCCGAAGTCGAGCGTATCGCTGGCGAACTGCCGGACGGTATCGGCTATGCCTGGACCGGCATGTCGTACGAGGAAAAGCTCTCCGGCTCGCAGATGCCGGCGCTGTTCGCCCTCTCGCTGCTGTTCGTGTTCCTGTGCCTGGCGGCGCTGTACGAAAGCTGGTCGATCCCGATCGCGGTCGTACTGGTCGTGCCACTGGGTATCATCGGTGCCCTGATCGCGGCCAGCATGCGTGGCCTGTCCAACGACGTATACTTCCTGGTCGGCCTGTTGACCACCATCGGCCTGGCGGCGAAGAACGCGATCCTGATCGTCGAATTCGCCAAGGAACTGCACGAGCAGGGCCGCAGCCTGGCCGACGCGGCCATCGAGGCCTGTCGCATGCGTCTGCGTCCGATCATCATGACCTCGCTTGCCTTCATTCTCGGCGTGGTACCGTTGACTATCGCTACTGGCGCGGGCTCGGGCAGCCAGCATGCCATCGGTACCGGCGTGATCGGCGGGATGATCACGGCGACCGTGCTGGCCATCTTCTGGGTTCCACTGTTCTTCGTAGTCGTGTCGTCACTGTTCACCAGCAAGAAGCCGGAAACCGACGCCACCCCTGACACTCCACGCTATGAGGCTGGGCAATGAGTAAGTCCCTGTTAACCCTGGCGGTAACCGCGTTCATTCTTGGCGGCTGCTCGCTGATTCCCGACTACCAGACACCCGAAGCGCCGGTGGCTGCGCAGTGGCCGCAAGGCCCTGCGTACTCGCCCGCCGAGTCGGCCGCCGTTGCCGCTGCCGAGCAAGGCTGGCGCCAGGTCTTCAACGATCCTGCCTTGCAGCAGCTGATCCAGACGTCGCTGGTGAATAACCGCGACCTGCGGGTCGCCGCGCTGAACATCGAGGCCTATCGGGCGCAATACCGCATCCAGCGCGCCGACCTGTTCCCGGCGGTCTCGGCGACTGGCAGCGGTACCCGCCAGCGTGTGCCTGCCGACCTGTCCCAAACCGGCGAGTCGGGCATCACCAGCCAGTATTCGGCCACCGTCGGCGTGAGCGCCTACGAGCTCGACCTGTTCGGTCGCGTTCGCAGCCTGAGTCAGCAGGCGCTGGAAATCTACCTGTCCAGCGAGGAAGCACGTCGCTCCACGCAGATCAGCCTGGTCGCCAGCGTCGCCAACGCTTACTACACCTGGCAGGCCGACCAGTCGCTGCTCAAGCTGACCGAGGACACCCTCGAGACGTACGAGCAGAGCTTCGCGCTGACGCGCCGTAGCAACGAGGTCGGGGTCTCTTCGGCGCTCGACCTGAGCCAGGCCCGCACCGCCGTCGAAGGTGCTCGAGTCAAGCTGTCGCAGTATCAGCGTCTGGTCGCCCAGGACCTCAACAACCTGACCGTGCTGCTCGGCACCGGCATTCCGGCCGACCTGCCGGCCTCCCTCAAGCTCGACGCCGACCAACTGGCCGAAGTACCGGCCGGCCTGCCCTCCGACCTGCTGCAGCGGCGTCCGGACATCGTCGAGGCCGAGCACCTGCTCAAGGCAGCCAACGCCAACATCGGCGCCGCGCGGGCCGCGTTCTTCCCAAGCATCAGCCTGACCGCCAATGCCGGGACCCTGAGCCCGGACATGGACGGGCTGTTCAAGGGCGGTTCCGGCACCTGGCTGTTCCAGCCGCAGATCAATCTGCCGATCTTCACCGCGGGCAGCCTGAAGGCCAGCCTGGATTACTCGAAGATTCAGAAAGACATCAACGTCGCCCAGTACGAAAAGACCATCCAGACCGCCTTCCAGGAAGTCTCCGATGGCCTTGCCGCACGCAAGACGTTCAAGGAGCAGCTGCAGGCGCAACGTGACCTGGTGGCCGCCAACCAGGATTACCATCGCCTCGCGGAGCGCCGCTACCGTATCGGTATCGACAGCAACCTGACCTTCCTCGACGCCCAGCGCAACCTGTTCAGTGCCCAGCAGGCCCTGATCAGCGATCGCCTGTCGCAGTTGGTCAGCGAGGTCAACCTGTACAGGGCCCTCGGAGGCGGCTGGTACGAGCGCACCGGTCAAGCCAACCAACAGGCTGCGGTAGACACGCCCAAAGGCTGATCCTGCCGTGCATGCCAAGCCCACCCTTCGCGGTGGGCTTTTTATTGCCCCGTACTTTTCGTTCGATTAACGCCCTGTTCCGCGCTCCGCGAATTGTCTTGGGACTTCCCTCCCCCGCACCATCGACGCGCGATCTTTCTTGCATAGATCCATCCAGCAATCGGACCTTGCTGCGCTGCTATTCGCGTGGCGAACCGGCTCGCCAATAAAAACAAGAGATCCACCTTAGATGAGCACTTTGCAATCCGCCCGATCCCTGCTGCCTGGCCTATTGGCCGCGACATTCGCGTTACCCGTCGTGGCCGCCGAACAAGGTTTCCTAGAAGACGGCAAAGCTACCCTCAACCTGCGCAATTTCTATTTCAACCGCAACTTCGTCGACCCGGCCAATGCCCAGGGCAAGGCCGAAGAATGGACTCAGAGCCTGATTCTCGATGCGCGTTCCGGCTTTACCCAAGGCGCCGTGGGTTTTGGCGTGGATATCCTGGGCCTGTACTCGGTCAAGCTCGATGGCGGTCGGGGAACGGCTGGTACCCAACTGCTGCCGGTACACGACGATGGTCGCCCGGCGCAGGACTTCGGTCGTCTCGGCGTTGCCTTCAAGGCCCGCGTTTCGCAAACCGAACTCAAGGTAGGCGAATGGATGCCCCTGCTGCCGATACTTCGAGCAGACGATGGCCGCTCGCTGCCGCAGACTTTTCGCGGCGGCCAGTTGACTTCACGCCAGATCGAGGGCCTGACCCTGTATGCCGGCCAGTTTCGCGCCAACAGTCCGCGCAATGATGCCAGCATGCAGGACATGTCACTCAACGGGCGCGCGGCCTTTACTTCGGACCGCTTCAACTTTGCCGGCGGCGAGTACAGTTTCAACGACAAGCGCACCCTGATCGGCTTGTGGGACGCGCAACTCAAGGACATCTATCGCCAGCAGTACGTCAACCTGATACACAGCCAGCCTGTGGGCGCATGGACCCTGGGGGCCAACCTCGGTTACTTCATCGGCAAGGAGGACGGCGCCGAACGAGCCGGCGAGCTGGACAACCGCACCGCCTCGGCCATGCTCTCGGCGCGTTTCCAGGGCAACACGTTCTACATCGGCTTGCAGAAGGTCAGCGGCGATGATGCCTGGCTACGGGTCAATGGCACCAGCGGTGGCACGCTGGCCAACGACAGCTACAACGCAAGCTTCGATAATGCGGGCGAGCGCTCCTGGCAGTTGCGACATGACTTCAACTTCGTCAACTTGGGCGTACCTGGTTTGACGCTGATGAACCGCTATATCAAGGGCGACAACGTCCACACCGGCGGCCGTACCGATGGACGAGAGTGGGCGCGTGAATCGGAGTTGGCCTACGTAATACAGAGCGGCACCTTCAAGGATTTGTCGATCAGATGGCGGAACTCGACCATGCGCCGGGATTTCAGCAGCAACGCCTTCGACGAGAATCGTCTTATCGTCAACTATCCGTTGAACCTGTTGTAAGGTCGGCAAGCGTCAGCAAGCGCAATAGCCGCTGGCGCACAGCTGATGCCGATCAGTTAAGGCCAATGGGGCTTGGACCCGTGTAGGAGCTGGCTTGGCGCGCGATTTGGTCAGCCAGTGGCATCCAACCGAGTAAAGGTGCGCTGCACAGCGACGAGCGCATACGGCTCTGCCGCGTTCGAACAGCTATCCTGCTTTGTACGGACGGTCGCGAACCCGAGCCCCAATGGAGGAACAACCATGAAGAGCCTCGTCGAACAGCTGAGCCAATACGCCACTTATCACCGTGACCCCCGGAACATCGCCACGCATTTCGTAGGGATCCCGTTGATCGTGCTGGCAGTGAGCATTCTGCTTTCACGCCCCGGCTGGAGCGTCGGGGGCATGTGGTTGTCGCCCGCGCTGTTGGTCGCGGCAGCCTCCACCTGGTACTACCTGCGCCTGGACCAGCGATTCGGCCTGATCATGGGCGCGCTGCTGGGCCTGTGCCTGTGGGTCGGGCAGATAATGGCAGTCCAGGACACCGGTCTGTGGCTCAGTGCCGGACTGGGAACGTTCGTGATCGGCTGGGTCATCCAGTTCGTCGGTCACTTCTATGAGGGTCGCAAGCCGGCGTTCGTCGATGACATCAGCGGGCTGATCATCGGCCCGCTGTTCGTCGTGGCTGAGCTGGCCTTTCTACTGGGGCTGTGCCCTGCCTTGAAGCGGGCCGTGGAGGCCCACGCCGGTCCTGTCGCGACCCGTAACAGGAAGGTCATGCCCTAGCGCTTGCCAGGGCAGTGGTCGATGTTCAGGCCCGCGATTCCACGCCCAGTTCGTCCCAGACCGACTCGGCCAGGTGGAAGGTCGCGTTGGCAGCCGGAATGCCGCAGTAGATCGCGCTTTGCATGAGCACTTCCTTGATCTCGTCACGCGTCACGCCATTGCTGGCGGCGGCGCGCAGGTGCAGCTTGAGTTCATCGGTGCGGTTCATGCCGATCAGCATGGCGATGGTGATCAGGCTGCGAGTGTGCCGCGGCAGACCGGGACGGGTCCAGATATCGCCCCAGGCGTGACGCGTGATCATCTCCTGGAATTCGCCATTGAAGTCGTTGAGCTTTTCCACGCTGCGGTCCACGTGAGCATCACCGAGCACGGCGCGACGCACCTGCATGCCGGCTTCGTAACGTTGTTTCTCGTCCATGTAGCCTCCTCAGCGCGCCATCAGGAAATCGAGAACGCGACGGCTGAACGGCTCGCCGACCTCGACGTTGGACAAGTGTGCCGCCTGGAACTCGGCATATTCCGCGCCCGACACGCGCTCCTGGACGAACAGCCCACCCGCGGGTGGGGTGACCGCGTCGGCGCTGCCGCTGATGACCAGCAGCGGCACTTGGATCTGGCCGAGCTGGTCACGGAAATCAGCGTCGCGAACCGCGCCACAGTTGGCCGCGTAGCCTTCGGGCGAGGTCGTGGCGAGCATGTCGGTGATGCGCTTGACCTGCTCGGTATGGACCGTCGAGAAACCGGGGGTGAACCAGCGCTCCACGGAGGCGTCGCACAGCTCGCGCATGGCCTCGGCACCGTCGCGCAGGACTGTCTCGATACGCGGGTTCCAAGTATCGGGCGAACCGATCTTGGCGGCGGTGTTGCAGATGACCAGACGCTCCAGGCGCGACCCGGCATTGATACCCAGCCACTGACCGATAAGGCCACCCATCGACAGGCCGCAGAAGTGGGCGCGGGCGATGCCCAGTGCGTCAAGCAGGGCCAGGACATCCTTGCCCAGTTGTTCGATGCTGTAGGGGCCTTCGCTGACCAGCGATTCGCCGTGGCCGCGTGTGTCGTAGCGCAACACCCGGAAATGCTGGGTCCACATCGGAATCTGGGTATCCCACATATGCAGGTTGGTACCCAGAGAGTTGGAGAGGATCAGGACCGGAGCGTGTTCCGGGCCGTCGAGTCGATAATTCAGCACGCCATCGGCCAGTTGCAGTTGAGCCACGGTGATCTCCTTTCAGGAAGTGAAACGTTGATGTTCGGCGACCGCGCGCGCGACCCAGACTCGCGCCTGGCCCAAGTAATGAGCGGGGTCGAGCAGGCGATCGAGTTCTTCCGTGCCCAGTTCGGCGCTGACCTGAGGGTCCTCGCCCAGCACGGTACGCAGGTGGCGCTGTTCGGCGACGGCGCGTTGGCAGCATTGCTCCAGCAAATGATGGGCACGATCGCGCCCCAGGCGCTGGGCCAGGACGATGCTCACGGCTTCAGCGAGCACAAGCCCCTGGGTCAGGTCGAGGTTGCGGCGCATGCGCTCGCTGTCCACTTCCAGCCCCTCGGCAATGATCTGTGCCTGGCGCAAGGCGCCGGAGACCAGGCAGCAGATGTCTGGCAGGGTTTCCCATTCGGCGTGCCACAGGCCAAGACTGCGCTCGTGCTCTTGGGGCATGGCGGCAAACAGTGTGGCTACCAGGCCCGGTACGCGCGTCGCGGCGCTGATCAACACCGCGGCACCTACCGGGTTACGCTTGTGCGGCATGGTCGAGGAGCCACCCTTGCCTGGCGCAGAAGGCTCGAACACCTCCGCGGCCTCGGTCTGCATCAGCAGGCTCATGTCACGGCCTATCTTGCCCAGACTGCCGGCGACCATGCCCAACACCGAGGCGAACTCCACCAACCGATCACGCTGGGTATGCCAAGGTTGCTCCGGCAGTGTGAGGGACAAGTGGCCCGCCAATGCTTCCGCCACGGGCATGGCCTTGCTGCCTAGCGCCGCGAGACTGCCCGAGGCGCCGCCGAACTGCAGGCACAACAGGCGCGGACGCAGTTCTCGCAAGCGTTGGCGATGGCGCGTGAGGGCGCCCAGCCAGCCGGCGAACTTCATGCCCAGTGTCACCGGCGTGGCGTGCTGTAACCAGGTCCGCCCCACCATGGGGGTGTCGGCATGCTGCAAGGCCTGGCGTGCCAATGTGTCGGCCAGACGAGTCAGATCGGCTTCGACCAGGGCAAGCGCATCGCGCAGCTGGAGGACCAGTCCGGTATCCATCGCATCCTGGCTGGTCGCCCCCAGGTGGACGTAGCGTTCCGCCTCGGGCACACCGCTGGCGACGACCTTGCCCAATGCCTTGACCAGCGGAATCGCCGAGTTGCCGGCGATGCTGATGGCCTCGGCCAGTGCCCCAGTGTCGTAGCGCTCGGCGCGACAGGCGGCTTCGATGGCGGGGACCACGCCGTGCGGTACCAACCCCGCATCGGCTTCGGCACGCGCCAGCGCGGCTTCGAAGTCGAGCATGCCTTGCAACCGGCCACGGTCGGAGAAGATCTCGCGCATGGCCGGCGCGGTGAAGTAGGCATCGAACAACTGGTTGTCCGCTCGTTGCGTCATTGCAGCTCCTCAGTGATCGTGGTGCAGGTAGGCTGCCTGTTTCGGCAGGCGCAGGCTGAACAGGAAAGCGACCGCCATCATGACAGTGACATACCAATAGAACGTGTTTTCCATGCCCAGGGTCTTCAGACCCAGGGCGACATACTCGGCCGAGCCGCCAAACATTGCGTTGGCCACCGCGTAGGCCAGCCCGACCCCGAGCGCACGCACCTGCGGCGGGAACATCTCGGCTTTCACCAGGCCGCTGATGGAGGTATAGAGGCTGACGATGCACAGTGCCAAGGTAATCAGCACGAATGCCATGAACGGGCTCTCCACGGTTTTCAGCGCCATCAACAGGGGCACGGTGAACAGCGTACCCAAGGCGCCGAACAACAACATCGAGGTGCGTCGACCGATGCGATCGGAGAGCATGCCGAACAGCGGCTGCAGGCACATGAACACGAACAGCGCACCGGTCATGACATAGCTGGCGTTTTTGGCGTGCATGCCCGCCGTGTTGACCAGGTATTTCTGCATGTAGGTGGTGAAGGTGTAGAAGATCAGCGAGCCGCCCGCGGTGTAGCCCAATACTGTTATGAAAGCCGCCGTGTGATGACGGAACAGACCGCGGATGGTGCCGGCCTCCTTGTCCTGGCGGGTCTCGGCGCTGCTGGTCTCTTCCAGCGAACGACGCAACATCAGCGAGATCAGCGCGGCCACGGCACCGACCACGAAGGGAATGCGCCAGCCCCAGGCCCGCAGCTCTTCCTCGGTCAGTATCTGCTGGAGGATCACGACCACCAGCACCGCCAGCAACTGACCGCCGATCAACGTCACATACTGGAACGATGCGAAGAAGCCGCGCTGGCCGCGCAGTGCCACTTCACTCATGTAGGTCGCCGTGGTGCCGTATTCACCGCCCACCGACAGGCCCTGGATCAGCCGTGCCAAAAGCAGCAATGCCGGTGCCCAGGCCCCGATGCTGGCGTAGGTCGGCAGGCAAGCGATGATCAGGGAACCGAAGCACATCATCAGGACCGAGATCATCAGCGAGTTCTTGCGGCCCCGCCGGTCGGCCAGGCGGCCGAAGATCCAGCCGCCGATCGGGCGCATGAGAAAGCCCGCCGCAAATACCCCTGCGGTATTGAGCAGTTGCACCGTGGGATCGTCGGACGGGAAAAAGGCCGGGGCGAAGTAGATGGCGCAGAAGGCGTAGACATAGAAGTCGAACCATTCCACAAGGTTGCCCGAAGAGGCGCCGACGATGGCGAAGATGCGCTTGCTGCGCTCCTCGCCTGTGTAGTGGATAGAGGTCATGCGATGTGCTCCTGGAGGGATACTGAAGGTCTAATGGCCTGTATTCGAGTTAATCCTACAGGCCACTAGACATACCCAGTAACACTCCCGTTCAACCATTGCCAGCCTGACGGACATTGTTGCCCGCCAGAACTACGGCTCAAACGCGTTCGATAGCCAGTGCCAGGCCTTGTCCGACGCCTACGCACATGGTTGCCAAGCCTTTACGTCCTCCGCTCTTCTCGAGCTGATGCAGGGCGGTCAGTACCAGTCGAGCGCCGCTCATGCCCAGCGGGTGCCCCAAGGCAATCGCGCCACCGTTGGGATTGACCTGCGGGGCATCGTCGGCCACGCCAAGCTCGCGCAGTACGGCCAGACCCTGGCTGGCAAAAGCCTCGTTGAGCTCGATGACATCGAAATCGCTCACCGCCACGCCCAGGCGCTCGGTCAGCTTGCGCACTGCAGGTACCGGGCCGATACCCATCACCCGCGGGGATACCCCGGCGCTGGCCATGCCCAATACACGAGCGCGTGCGGTCAGGCCATGCTTGCGAACGGCGTCCGCGGACGCCAGGATCAGCGCCGCGGCGCCGTCGTTGACACCCGAGGCATTGCCGGCGGTGACAGTCTTGTCTGCGCCGTTGACCGGCTTGAGCCGGGCCAACGCTTCCAGCGTCGTGTCACCACGCGGATGCTCGTCCTGCTCGACCACGGTCTCGCCCTTCTTGTGCGCAATGCGCACCGGGACGATCTCTTCGGCGAAGTAGCCAGCTGCCTGGGCCGCCGCTGTCCGCTGCTGGCTGCGCAGGGCAAACGCGTCCTGGTCGGCTCGCGATACCTGATAGTCATCGGCCACGTTGTCGGCGGTCTGCGGCATGGCATCCACGCCGTATTGCGCCTTCATCAACGGGTTGACGAAACGCCAGCCGATCGTGGTGTCTTCCAGCTTCATGTTGCGCGAGTAGGCATTGTCGGCCTTGCCCATGACAAAGGGCGCACGCGACATCGACTCCACGCCGCCAGCGATGGCCAGTTCCATCTCGCCGCTGGCGATGGCGCGGAACGCCGTGCCGATCGCATCCATGCCCGAGGCACACAGGCGATTGAGTGTCACGCCCGGGACGCTCTCCGGCAGGCCGGCCAGCAACAGCGCCATGCGCGCCACGTTACGGTTGTCCTCGCCTGCCTGGTTGGCGCAGCCGAGGAACACCTCATCGAGCTGATCCCACTGCACCGATGGGTTGCGCTCGATCAATGCCTTGAGCGGCACTGCCGCCAGGTCGTCGGCGCGGACACCGGCCAGGGCTCCACCGAAGCGCCCGATCGGGGTCCGGATGGCGTCGCAGATAAAGACTTCACGCATCATGCTTCTCCAGGTGTCTGGCCATGGGCGACGGCGGTACGGGCTTCAAGGTCGCGCAGGGCAGTCAATTCGACTTCGTTCGGCTCGGCAGTGACCTGGACATCTTCGGCGAAGCGAATCGCCCACCCGGTGGCGGCCACGATCTGTTCGCGAGTGACGCCCGGATGGATGGAGGTGACCACGAATTCGTGGGTATCGGCTTCCGGCTCCATGATGCACAGGTCGGTGATGATTCCTACCGGCCCTTCGCCGGGCAGGCCCAGGCGCTTGCGCGAGTCGCCGCCTTCGCCATGCCCCACCGACGTGATGAAATCGAGTTTATCGACGAACGCTCGTGGCGACTGCTTGAGGATGATCAGTACCTGCTTGGCGGAGCCGGCGATTTCCGGCGCGCCGCCGGCACCTGGCAAGCGGGTGCGGGGCGCGTGGTAATCGCCGACCACGGTGGTGTTGATATTGCCGAAGCGGTCGACCTGAGCGGCGCCGAGGAAGCCCACGTCGATACGCCCCCCTTGCAGCCAGTAGCGGAAGATCTCGCCGGTAGGCACGACGGTATCGGCGGTTTCGGCCAGCTCGCCGTCACCGATCGACAACGGCAGCACGCTCGGTTTGGCGCCGATCGGACCTGATTCGTAGATCAGCACCACATCCGGAGACGAGGTCAGGCGTGCCAGGTTGGCGGCCTTGGACGGCAGGCCGATGCCGACGAAGCAGACAGCGCCGTTGCGCAGGCGACGGGCAGCGGCGACGGTCATCATTTCATTGGTGGAGTAGCTCATTGTGCGGCCTCCGCAGCGCTGGCCAGCTTGGCCTTGAATTCGTTGAAGTCGGCGGTGCCACGAATGAAGGTGTCGATCCAGGCAGTGAACGACTCGCGGCTGCGGGCAATCGGGTCCCATTGTTGATAGAACCGGTTGTCCCGCTCGTAGTAGCCGTGCGCATACGAAGGATGGGCACCGCCCGGCACCAGGCACACGGCACTGAGCGCCCATGTCGGCAGGACGCACGCATTCATCGGAGCCTGCAGGTCGTCGACGATTTCCTCGACGGTGACGATGCAGCGCTTGGCCGCCAGCGCCGCTTCCTTCTGCACACCAAGAATGCCCCAGAGCAGAACGTTGCCCTTGCGATCGGCCTTCTGAGCATGGATCACCGTGACGTCCGGTCGGACCGACGGGACGGCGGCGAGCACTTCACCCGTGAATGGGCAGGTGACCGTCTTGATCAACGGGTTGACCTTCGGCAAGTCGGAACCGGCATAGGCGCGCAGCACGGCAAACGGCAGACCCGAAGCGCCGGCGACATAGGCATTGGCCAGGTCGGCATGGCTGTGCTCTTCGATCTCGATCGAATGGGGCCACTGCTTTTCCACAGCATCGCGCAGGCGATGCAGCGAGCCGACACCAGGATTGCCACCCCAGGAGAAGATCAGTCTGCGGGCGCAACCGGCGCCGATCAGCTGGTCGTAGATCAGGTCCGGCGTCATCCGTACCAAGGTCAGGTCTTTCTTGCCTTGACGGATGATCTCGTGCCCGGCGGCCGTCGGAATCAGGTGGGTAAAACCTTCGAGGGCGACGCTGTCGCCATCCTGGATGAATTGCTTCACGGCGTCGTGAAGCGAAAGGATTGCTGCCATTGAAGACTCCTGGTCAGGCTGAGCCGTGCTCGGAATGCAGGGCCGTGGGTCGCTGCGATGCGCTCAGATTAGAGAATCTGGCGCACCTCGTACAATCCGATAATCGAATACTTGTTCGATAATCGAACGATTGTTGCAGAGCGAAAAGGGCTTCTTTCGAGAGGCCGGAACGGCCTCGCAAGCGATCCTGGTTCGCCTGGGAGCGCTTGCGAGCATGATGTTTCCTATTCAGGTCGCATCGGCATGGCTGACCCAGCCCTTGATGAGCACACCGATTGTCGCCAGGGCCGCGGGAACCACCAACGCTGTCAGCACTTGCTCGAAATTCCACCCTAGTCCCAACAGGGTCGCGCCGATCCAGGCACCCAAGATGGCACCGAAACGGCCGATGCCGAGCATCCATGACACCCCCGTGGCTCGACCTTGAGTGGGATAGAAGCGTGCGGCCAGGGACGGCATGGCCGATTGCGCGCCGTTGACGCACATGCCTGCGATCAGGACCAGAGTCGCCAGTACGGTGATGTTGCCCAGGCTTTGGCCCACCGCATAGGCGAACACGCCAGCCAGCAAATAGAAGATGCCGATGACCTTGTGCGGGTTGAAGCGATCCATGGCCCATCCCACGGCTACGGCACTGAGTACCCCACCAAACTGGAACAAGGCGCCGATGAATGCGGCCTGTTCCATGCTGGCGCCACTGTCGCGCATCAGCGTCGGCAGCCAGCTGGTCAACAGGTAGACGATCACCAGGCCCATGAAATAGGTCAGCCAGAGGAGCAAGGTACCGACGCCATAGGTCCCGGAGAAGATCACGGCGAAGACGCTGCGCGCGGCTACCCCTTTCTGCTCCGGCACACTGAAGCTGTTGGCCTGGGCGACTATGTGCGGCGCAATGGGAGCCAGGGTCTTGCGGACCTTTTCGGTACCTCGATTGCGTACCACCAGATAGCGAGCCGATTCCGGCAGCCAGAGCAACAGCACCACGGCGAGCACCAGAGGCAGCACACCGCCTATCAACAGCAGGCTGTGCCAGCCATAGGCAGGTATGAGCTTGGCGGAGATGAAGCCGCCGCCGGCCATGCCCAGGTTGAAGCCGCAGAACATGCTGGTGACCAGCAGCGACTTGAGGCGCTCGGGGGTGTATTCGGACAGCAGGGTGGTGGCATTGGGCATGCCCGCACCCAGCCCGAGCCCGGTGAGAAAGCGCAATATCATCAGTTCGTTGACATTGCTGGCATAGGCGGATGCCAGACTGAAGCCGCCAAAGAGAATGACAGCACCTATCAGCACCCCTCTGCGACCGAAGCGATCGGCCAGCGGCCCGGAGCCAAGCGCGCCAAATACCATGCCGATCAACGCGGCGCTCATGACCGGACCCAGGCTGGCTCGATCGATGCCCCAGTCCTGGGCCAGCGCCGGCGCGATAAAGCCCATGGCCGCGGTATCGAGGCCATCGAGAAAGACGATCAGGAAACACAGGATGACCACTCGCCACTGAAAGCGTGACAAAGGCTGATCATTGATGAAGGACTGGACGTCGAGGCAGTTTCCGATAACGGTTTGAGGTGTGTTCATTGTTGTCATCCAGAGTGAAGCGCGCAGGCAAGCCCCGTACCCGTGGCGGCACAGGAATCGGCAAACAGTGATTGCTAAGCTGGCGTCAGCCTGAATGCGGCTGCGCGGCGTACGGCCGCAGCAGCGAAGTGATGGAACTCATGGGCAGTGCCTCGTGCGTATTGTTCTTGTCCGGTCGAAAGAGCCGACCGCTTGAAGGACATTAATCAGCAAGGGCACTTGGTGCAATTCAACAAACGCGACACTGTGCGTTTATCGAACAGGAAACCGCGCCGTGTCAGGCGAACAACTGGGTACACAGGTCACGACTGGCCGCGAGCAGGATCGGCAGGAAACGCTGTTCCAGCTCACCTCGGCTGACCCGTCCGACATGAGTGCTCACATTGAGCGCCGCCAGCACTTGGCCCGACGCGTCATAGACAGGCACCGCGATGGACCGCAGTCCTTGCTCGAGTTCCTGGTCGACCACGCACCAGCCTTGCTCGCGCACTTGCTGGATACAGGCAAGCAACGCCACGGGCTCGTGCAACGTACGACTGGTCCGTGGTTTCAGGTCGGCTCGATCCAGATACTCATGAAGACTGGCGTCATCGAGGGCGGCGAGCAGGATCCGTCCCATGGACGTGCAGTAGGCCGGTAGCCGTCCCCCGACGGACAGGTCGACCGAGATCAGCCGCTCGACCGTTGCCGAACGCGCTATATAAAGGATGTCATCGCCTTCCAAGGTCGCCATGTTGGCCGCCTCATGCAATTGATCGCTGATCCGGTCAAGGTAGGGCTGCGACGAGATGGCCAAAGGCGTTGACGAGAGATAGGCGTGGCCCAGGGTCAGCACCTTCGGCAACAAGGAGTACGTACGACCATTGGTCGTCGCATAGCCCAGCTTCATCAACGTATGCAGACAACGTCGCACCGCTGCCCGAGGGATTTCGGTGCGATGACTGATCTGGGCGATGGTCAGGTGGCGCTTGCGTTCCTGAAAGGCCTGGATGACCGCCAGCCCGCGTGCGAGCGAGGTCATGAAATCCGGGTCTCCGGTAAACGCCTGGATGCGCTTTGCCGGGGACGCCACGATCGGCGGCGCCAGCCCGGCAAAACCCGAGCGCTCGGGCTCAGCGGATTCGGGTTCCTTGTGTAGTGTTTCGTCGTTCATGGATCACCTCAAGACAGTCACTTGTGCGATTATCGAACTAACGGCCGATAATCGCAATTGACCGATCGCACATTTGCTTATACCTTTCTCCTGCCACATGTGGCTTCTTTGGAGAGACTGGTCAGGTACCCACCGTAGAAGTCCCTAGGTACGGCCTTGCGAACCAGCGAGGCCGTTTTAATTTCCTTCCGCAGATAGTGAATTTTCACACCCGGTCACTCTCAAACAGTTTAGTTACCGCAGCTGTGAATGCGCTTGTATCAAGACGAACTTCACAGTTCTACCTCGGCAAACTGAAACAGGCGATAGCCAGGCATAAAGCGATTGCTATACTCGTACTTGCTGGCTCGCACTTGATAGTGATGCATGGATCCAATGTCTATCCCTGCGGGCTGCGATTTCAGCTTCATGCGAGCCGCTGAAGTCTATCGGTCGTATCCGAAACATACTGCTCGATTCGAACTGTTGCCACGACAGACCCATCGTCTGGTTGTGTAGCCGTATGCATTCATGTGCGTACCGATACCAGACCAAACTTCGACTGACAGGTATTACTGTGACGAAAGAAGAACTGCGCGCTGAACTGGAGCGCCAGGCTGAACGTTACAAAGACGTTTACGGTGGCGAAGTGACCACATACGCCGCCCAGCCCGACCCTGAACGCAAACCTTGGCGTAAACGCGCCAGCATTCTCGATCAGGCTTTCACTCAGGAACTCGAAAAGATGGAGAAGGACCTGCACAGCGAGAAGCTTTGAGGCTGCGGGAGGAGGCGCCAGCTGTTGATGAAATGGAAATACACAAATTTCATACAGTCGTTTGAAAAGCGTAAAAATCGTTATTTTTGGATCAAGCCTGCACGATCGCGTATTTTCTCTGATTCTGGCGGATTTTACTTTTGGAAGCTCGGCCCACCGTCCCCTCGCATACTCGTCCATCTCGCGCCACCCGTCAGCAGCGGGTGCATCGATTGCCATGGTTTTCTGGCATAATCGCGCCCCCTTATGACCGGGTCAGAAAACCTTCATGATCGATTTATTCAGCGGACTGGATGCCTGGGTGGTCGTGAGCCTTTTGCTCGCCTTGACCTTCGTCCTTGCATTCGAGTTCATCAATGGCTTTCATGACACCGCGAACGCGGTAGCTACAGTCATCTATACCAAAGCCATGCCGCCGCACCTGGCCGTGTTCTTCTCCGGGGTGTTCAATTTCCTGGGAGTGCTGCTCGGTGGTGTCGGGGTGGCTTATGCCATCGTCCACCTGCTGCCGGTCGAACTGCTGATCAATGTGAATACCGGGCATGGCCTGGCCATGGTCTTCTCCCTGCTGGCGGCCGCCATCACCTGGAACCTGGGTACCTGGTATTTCGGGATCCCGGCATCGAGCTCGCACACCCTGATCGGATCGATCCTCGGCGTCGGCCTGGCCAATGCCCTGATCAACGACATTCCGCTGGGCGACGGGGTCAATTGGCAGAAAGCGATCGATATCGCCATGTCCCTGGTGTTCTCGCCCATGGCGGGCTTCGCCGTGGCGGCATTGGTGCTGCTCGGCCTGAAGTGGTGGCGCCCGCTGTCGAAGATGCACAAGACGCCGGAACAGCGCCGCAAGCTCGACGACAAGAAGCACCCACCGTTCTGGAACCGCCTGGTACTGGTGATTTCGGCGATGGGCGTCAGCTTCGTGCATGGCTCCAACGATGGCCAGAAAGGCATCGGTCTGATCATGCTGGTACTGATCGGTATCGTCCCGGCGCAGTTCGTCCTCGACCTGAGCAGCACCACCTACCAGATCGAGCGCACCCGCGACGCGACCTTGCACTTGAGCCAGTTCTACCAGCGCAACGAAGCCACGCTCGGCGAATTCCTGGCGCTTGGCAAAGCCCAGCCGGGCGATCTGCCGGAGCAGTTCAGCTGCAACGCCCAGCAGACCGAGCCGACCATCGCGGCCCTGCAGAAATCGCTCAGGGGTGTTGTCGACTATCACAAGCTGCCTTCGGAAACGCGTGTCGAAGTCCGTCGCTACCTGCTCTGCCTGGATGACACGGCGAAGAAGGTCGGCAAGCTGGCAGGCCTGGACGCCCGTGAAAAGGCTGACCTGGATAAGCTGCGCAAGGACCTCACCGCCACGACCGAATACGCGCCTTTCTGGGTGATCCTGGCGGTCGCGCTGGCCCTCGGCCTGGGTACCATGGTGGGCTGGAAGCGCGTCGTCCTGACCATCGGCGAGAAGATCGGCAAGCAAGGCATGACCTACGCTCAAGGGATGTCGGCGCAGATCACCGCGGCGTGCGCCATCGGCATGGCGAACATCTTCAGCTTGCCGGTCTCGACCACCCACGTCCTGTCTTCCGGTGTCGCCGGTACCATGGTGGCCAACAAGAGCGGTCTGCAGGGCGGTACCGTCAAGACCATCCTGCTCGCCTGGGTCCTGACGCTGCCCGCGTCGATGGGCCTGGCTGCCGGCTTGTTCTGGCTGGCTTCCACGGTCATTGGCTGAGTTGTCGCTCCTACCTGAAAAGGCGCCTTCGGGCTAATGCTGGTCAGTTAAGGCCAATGGGGCTGCTTCGCACCCCTTCGCGGGCAAGCCCGCTCCCACAAGAAGTGCGCAGCTTCTGAATTCAGCGCTCAACTTGTGGG
>NZ_JAAMQM010000015.1 GCF_013523055.1 Pseudomonas capeferrum
CGCCCCACTGGGGAGTGGGGCGCTTGGTGAATCAGTTTCCGATTAGAAACCGACCGACAGGGACAACGTCGCGACGTCCGAGGCAACGGCTTTGTCGCTGCCGAAGCGGTGGCCGTAGGTGATGCCCACGCGGGAGGCCTTGAACGGGCCGGCAACCTGCAGCCCTACGCCCACTTCGTTCCAGCGCTCAGTGGTGTCCTGCTTCATGTCGAAGCGCGACACGCCCATCACCTCACCGGTCAGATCGTCTTGCGAGTTGTTCAGGCGGCTGACGTGCTTGATGTTGGCCGAGACGATGGCCTTGTTTGCCAGGTTCATGCTGGCGTTCAGGCCCGCGGTACCGTAGATATTCTCCTCGGTACGCTTATCGAAGTGCGCCGGGAAGGAACCACTGGTCTCGGTGTAGCTGTCCAGCTTGGTGTTGAGGTAGTCCAAGCCCAGGAAAGGCATCACCGCGATGTTGTCTTGCAGGATGAATACGTAACCGACCTGGCCCGATACAGCACGCTGGCTGACATCGGCCTTGCCTTTCGATTCGACGTCGCCGGCACCCGTTTTGTAGGAGCGCTTGATGGTGGCATCGCCTTCGGAAACAGCCACGGCGCCCCGGGCGAATACGCCTTCGCGAAGACGGTTACCGTACTCGACGAAAGCACCGATCGTGTTGGTATCACCCTCGACGCGGTCATCGTTTATCTTGAGCGAGGTGTTCGGGCCTTGGTAGCCGATGCCGGCAACCAAGTCAGGAGTCAGTCGATATGCAGCGGTAACGCCGCCGTACACGTTGTCACCCTGGACCGTGCCCGAGTGGTGAGTCATCTGGCTGCTGACGCTGACACAGATGCCGCTGGTGTCGAATGTCGAGCAGGACAGTTGGTCCTGGACGAAGCCTTGCAGCTGATTCTGCATAGCTTGCGCGTACAGGGTCGCATTCTGCAACGAGTCACCGAGGTCCAGCAAACCGATCACGCCAGTCGGTGGAGTAGTGACGTCAGCGCCACCCGCGCCAGTGCCAGTTCCGCCGGTACCACCAGTACCCGTGTCAGTGCCCCCAGTGCCACCGGTACCCGAATCGGTTTCGGTACCACCGGCGCTGGTGCCCGTGCCTGCATCGCTACCGCCAGTAGAAGTGTCCCCTGCATTGGAGGAGCCTCCGGTGCTTGGCGGCGTTGGGTCAGTAACTGGCGGGGTGACGACGGGAGGGGTTACCTCTGGAGTGGTCTCTTCAGGCGGAGTGGTTACGACTGGTGGGGTAGTGACCACAGGTTCAGAGATCGGGCCATAGGAACGCGCTACGAACGGCTGCGAGCGGCCGTTCAGGAAGCCCAGGCCGAAGACGGTGTTGCCATCAGCGGACACCGAGGTGGCGGTGTTCAGGGTGTTGTTGGCCAGCAGTGTGTAAGACGGGTCGTTGTCCTGCAGCCACTCAACCAGCGATTGCATGCCAGTCTCTGCTGTCCAACGGAACCCGGAGAGGACGCTGCCAGTGGTATCCGCGACACCGACGACCACGGCGCCATTGGCAGAGACGCCTTCAGCCTTGGACAGGGTACCGTCGGCCAGCAAGCCCAAGCCCTTCATGCCAGACAGCTCGGACCAGATCATAGCTTCGCTCAGGGCGAGCGAAGAGTCACTCGCACCGACGATGTAAGTGCCATCGGCACTGGTCGCCGTGGCGATGGATTGAGTACCTCCCTCCAAGGTGCCGAGGCTCTCGGCGCTACCGCCGCCCACCCAACGAGTGGCGATATCACCATTGCCTGCGCCGTTCTGCGCGTACCCCACGACCACATTGCCGTCAGCACTGATGCCCATGGCGTAGCTGTAGGTGCCGTCGTTCAGGTAGCCCAACTGAGTCACAGCGCCAGCCAGGTCCCAGGTCACTGCCGATCGGTTGCCGGTCAGGCCATCGTCGGCGGAGCCCGCGATGACGCTGCCATCAGCCGAAACAGCGCGAGCTTCGGCCTCGGCCCCACCGTTCAGGAAGTCCAGCTTGTGAATGCCGGCGCTGTTCCAGTACACGGCGGTTTCGTTGTCCGTGAGGCTGTCTACGGAGCTACCGACGATGACGTCAGCTTCATTCGATACCGCGTATGCAGCGGCGTTGGTGCCGAGATTGGCCAGCAACTGCTTACCGCCCAGCAAGGTCCACTTGAAGGCCTCGGTGGTGTCGGTGCTCGGGTTGTATTGGGCGCCAACCAGGGTGGAACCATCACCCGAGCCGCCGATGTGCGGATCGTAGGTGGTATCGGAGGAGCCAAGCGTTGGCGCGTAGACATCAATGCCGGCGTAAGCGGCATGCGCAGTGCCTGCGTTCATGGCCAGTGCGATGGAGGCGACAAGCAGGGAGAGACGTGGCTTGAAGGGGGTTGCATTGTTGTGCATGGGCTGTTTCGTCCTGACCTTGTTAGGTGATATCAATTGGATGGCCGGATAATACTGTCAGGATTCAATACAAAGCAAATGGAATCTTATACGTACGTGTTATTTATTGGTTTGCACTCGCTCTGCGGTGATCGAGCATTAGGTTTGCATTCCTATGTAGCGCATCTCCCATGACCAGGTCTTCGCAAGAGACCGTCATTCCCTGAGGAGAAACCTCATGCTTCAAATCCCTAAAGCGCTGCTCGAAAAACGAATCACCAAAGAAACCCTTCACCGCTCGGGCAAGCGCTTGCTCAAAGAGATCGCCGGCCGCCTGAAGCTTCCAGAATCAAGCTACGAAATTCGTTCGTGCAAAGGCGGAAACGCAGTCATGGGGGAGGTGATCCTGCACAGCGATCATCTCTATCTGATGGTTCATCTCGGTTTCGATCGAGTGCTCAAAGTGCTCTATCGATCCTGTGAGGGCCGGAAGGACTATGCCGGCGGAATGAACCGTTTTGAGACTGTCTCTGAATTGGCCAGCACCACTGCGGCTGAGCGGTTCCTCGCAAAGCTGGACTCCCTCAATGAGTTCGGCAAGCACCAGCACATTCACCAGGCCGCTTAATCGAGAGGTTCGTATGTCTTCAGTTCTGAAGGAATTCCCGGAAGCCTTTGCCACCCGCATCAACAAGATCCTGGAAATGCCGGATCCGGTTCCTGGGAATCGCGAGAATGGGTTTTTCGCTGGATACGGCTGCCGCTGGTGCCATTTTTCTAACGCTTGGCACACGGTTTTGCCGTTTGAGATGCAGCCGGTGGCTGAAACTGTGGCGAGCATGTTCCGCAACGCTGGTCTGCAGGACGTGACAATCACGCTTGAAGGCGGCGTGACGCAGGCAGAAGGAGGCAAGGGTTACCAGGTCTCTGCTCGAATCTAAACCGCTGTACCGCCGCTCCTTATGGGGCGGTTTTTTTTCGCCTGTCGTTACAGCTGGCTGTGCTTCATCTCAGACCAAGATGACTACCCAAAGAGGCGCAGCACCATGGACGTAATTGCAAGCAACGCAGCTGGTACCCAAGAAATGGTCATGACCGAGGTCCTGCCGAATGGCGAGACGCTCATGCGGCCGTATTCACCGTCGGAGATGGCTTTCATGTTCAACGACGTGGAGATTCGCAACCCCTACTTTTCGCCGTGCGGAACAACAGTTGTTGACCCCATACAGGCGTATGGCTTCGAGGTTTATCACACCGGAAGCGGTTGCATGGCTTTGCGGAAGGAGTTCTGCAACGGTCAGTACCTGCTTCTTTCGATCGAGGTGTCCATCGCTGAACCTGAGGAGTGGGATGAGTGCACATTGGGCCTGTATGACGCCGATGGCGATGAGAAAGCCTACTGTGAGCTCAGGGATGTTCCCTATGCACATGTCGACCTGACTGGACATCTCGATGCCCCGGTGCGCTTGTTGTGCCCGTGCTGTGGTGCTCGAACCACCGGTCGGCAGTGGGGCAATCAAGATGCTGGTCACGGTCTGTGCAGTGATTGCATCGAGAAAGTGCTGGCCAAGATGACGGCAGAAGAGTTTTCCAAACGCTACGGGCACCAAGGAGTTCACTTCGGTCTGTCGCAGTGCGCTCCCTCTGTTCAGTTGCTCGATGATCTCGCTCAAAAGAAACTGCTGGAGCAAGAAGAGCCGGATCAGCAGGCAGTGGACTCGAACGCTCTCAAGGACCGGTACCGTTCATGGGCGCTGGACAACATCGCCAATGATGATCTGCAGGTCAATGAAGATGCCCAGGTAACGCTGTGTGAAGATGGCGCATTTGTCGCAACCTGGACATGGGTGCCGCGAGATTCCATTCCGGACGTTGCTGATCCGGAAGAGTCCGCTGACTAACGCTACGCAACCGCTCCCTCACCGGAGCGGTTTTTTTATGCCCGGGCGCCGGCCGGAGTTGTAGGTCGCTGTGATGCATCCCAATCCATACGACTAACCTCTCTGGAGATTGCCCATGGCAAGCAAACTAGCACGCGCGGTACCACCCACCATCAAGCCACTGGCAGAAGCATTGTGTGATGGCCACCGGTATCCACCGGCGGAGATGTTTCGTTTTTTCCTCGGGGCAGTGATGGAGCTTTGGGGCTTTCAGCCTTGGTATCCAATTCCTGATGATGCACGCGGAAAAATAGGACGAGTCATCACGCTGTACGATCAGGCGGTGGCCAATGAAGAACCGTTCAAGGACATTTTAGGCCCACTCTACGAAGAGCTGGCCAGCCATGGCGGCAAGCAAATGCTGGGGCAGTTCTTCACGCCCTGGTCGCTCGCCAGCATGATGGTTAGGATGAGCGATACCGACATCGACGCGCCTCGCGCCGGTGATCTCAAAGCGTACTCCGATCCGGCATGTGGCAGTGGGGTTATGCTGTTGGCAAAAGCAAACCACCTACTTGAGACGAAAGGGCCTGATGAGCTGCAGCAATGGCTCTTTCACGCGTGCGACATCGATGCAATCTGCGCACGTATGGTTGCAATTCAGCTGGCCGCGAATTGTGCCATTCATAGAGTCGAAATCGGGGAGATCATAGTGCTCCTTGGTGATACGCTCAGCACGGAACCCAAGCAGCAGATCTTGCACGCAACCTCTCCTACGCGAATGCGTTCACGTCAAATATCAATTCCGAAACTTGAGGTCGCCTCATGAAACGCTATTACGCGATCGCCGCGGCTCTAGCCTTTCAGGTGCTTCCGCATGCGGCAAGCGCTTCGGAGGCTTCAGATGCGGTTCAGTCGGTTGCCGCCTCAAAAATGTCCACCGTAGCTCGCATCAACGGCGCCACACGGCCGGTCATCTACGTGGGTAAATTTGAAGGCTGCGACTCAGTCTCGATTCAAAATGCCCCTGGGCGCTTTGAGCACTTCCGTGTATGCAGTAACCAGGTCAGTGCTCGCAACACAGTTTCACCCAGTTGGACTGAAGACGATGGCGCCGGGGATGTTCTCCGCGCAGTGGTCGATAATGCGGTTCTATTCGGTGCTTCATCGCAAGTGGACCCCAATGGTTACCTGATCGCAGCACGTGCTCTGGGGCCTTCCCAGCGCTCGTGCACCAATGTTGAGGTCATCTTGAGTTACGAAGGTGACCTGGTCGACAGGGCATTGAAGAGCATCTGCTTTCACCGCCGTTAACCCCATCAAACCCCGTCCTTGAGACGGGGTTTTCTTTTGGGCGTCATTCAAGCGGCCGAAGATATGGGCTTCAGTCCGTAGCGCCGATTCATGTTGGCTGTGACGCATCTCGCTTTACTAGACCAACACCTGAGGGTACCGCTATGCATTCGTCCGTAACCACCAAGAGCTACACCGTCGAAACCCGTGCCACCAATGGCGCAGAAGGCACACCGGATTATGCTTCCTTCAACATCGATTTGGCTGCAGCACAGGGCATCATGAACCTGGCTCGCCTAGTCAGAGAGAATGGGCTGCACAAGGTCGAAACGTTCGACAGCACTGCGTCATTCCATCAGTACGCCCCGGGCACGGAGGAGGCGGAGGAAATTGAAGCTGAAAACGATGTGCTACTGAAGGCCTGCTGCCTGAATGTGGACTCGACCAGCTTCTGGTTTTCGGGATTCGTCAGAAACACCGACGTCGAGGTTGTTAGCGCACGCCAGCCGATCGCCGAACTGGAAAGCCACTTCCGCTTGGCTGGAGGCACCGAAGAGGTTGAAGTTGATGGGGAACGACAGTATCTCGTTACTTGGAGTGCTGATGTTGAGGTTGAGGGGGATCACCATGCGGCAGCCCAGGCTGTCGCGGACCGGTATTTCCGCAGCCACATTGCCGCCGGTGAGCAGGACAGCGCGTGCACCTTCGTGGTGACCGCAAAATCCGATCAAAAGCCAGTAGAGATCGATCTCTCGGCTTGCCACTCCGATGACGAAGTCACGGAGTCGGCATGACTGCTGTACTTCAGCCTTTAGCGCCAGCATGATGCTCGCGTCAAACGCTGCACATGACCCGGTCAATAGACCGGGTTTTTTCGCCCGGGCCCCAGCGCATTTGTCCCAGGCCCTCCGTATCCTAACGCTACACCCAACCCGGCCATGTGCCGGGTTTTTTTATGGTGCCCCGGGCGCTGTGCCCGATCCGACAAAATTGGTGAGTTTCGCGGTTCATGTGACTCATCCCCTTGGACTTGATCAACGTTCTAAGGGGACACACTCATGCTCGCAACACTTGAACTGACTGATGGAATGATGGTGATGGTCCAGGCTGGTCGCCAGGGGCTGACCGGCATCCGGTGGTCGACCCCATTCGTTGACCGCCTGAACATCGAGACAGACCGTGAGGGTGCCACCTCTGGGCTTTCACTGAAGCACACCAGCTTCGCTGAGTTCGATCCGCGCTATCACCGTGATGGGCGGAATCAGTTTGTCGCGCAGGATCACGCGCTCCGGATCGTGAGCGGCAGACTTGAAGAACACCAGCAACGCTTCGACACCACGGTCGACAAGCTCGTAGCTGCGGGCACTTTGAAACGTAGTGAATTCCCTGCATTTGGGAATCTGCTCACGGCGATGACCGCCCTGGCAGCCTCAGAAGAGGTCTGCTTCGATCGGTTTATCGACTTTCACAGATACCGTCGGTTCTCCGACTTCCTGTGTGATTGGCAGGCGGAGAAAGCGAAAGCTGCTGGTGAGAGAGCATTGGAGCTCGCCCACCAAAAGCCGGCCCTCGAAATCGCATTCAGCACCCTTGTTGAGTTCGGGATTTTTGGTGAGACGAAACCAGCTGGTCGACTGTGACCGCGAAGGGGGATCAAAAAATGTCGCCTTACCAAGAGCAGAAGGTTGCTGAACTGAAACGCTTGGGCTGGTCTGAAGTCGGAAAACGCCATCTGCCAGGCCCCGGCCGGACACCAGCGAAGCAGGTGTATGAGCTGTCATGTCTGCAGGGAAAACTTCAGGTCTTCGTCTACCCGGCGGAACTGTTCTACCAGACCGCTTAACGCTATACCCACGCCCGACCTAGTCGGGCTTTTTTTGCCCGCGGCCAAGCTGCTTGCGTGGTGATCGATGTGCGCCATCTCCACGCACTAGGTCAAAAATCACAGGAGCAACCCCAATGATCACCGCAAGAACGCAGCAGTCATCCCGACCGAAAGCACATGCCCTGTTCAAGTTGAATTTCTGTCTACGAATGGCAAAGGAAAACTCGCTCTCCGCTCGCACAGAACCGCACCGCTATAGGCCCGAATACCGCCGTATGAGGAGGGAGTCGATGCAGGATGCCCGTTACTGGCGTGCCCTATGTAGCCGCTTAGATACCTGTTCAGAAGCTTGATCGCAATCACAGACAATGCCCAGGGGGCCACCATGCTGCAAACCCTTACTGCTGCCCACGGGGCTTCGGTGATCCCAACAGGATTCCACCTAGCACGTGTCGTAGGTGTGAAACCGAAGTTCAAATCTGTCCCTGACATGCGTGAGGTCGTGTTCTACCAATGCTTCCTCTCCGAATGCCATGGAGCCAACGGTCTTGAGCCTTGCGAGTACTTGGCAGAGAGAGACGTTATCTGTTGAGTGCAGCGAAATACATGGTCAATACCGGCCTTTCCACGTGCCCAGTGATCCAAGAGCTGGTGAGGTCCGAGACCGAGGTCAAGTATCTGCCGGCTTAGGCTGGATCATCTCCAAACGCAGCACAGACCCGACCCTAGTGGTCGGGTTTTTCATTAGTGAAAAGGTGGGGCAGGTCAGGTTGCTCACTGGATTGCAATTCGGATATTATTTTGAGGTTCGACCGTTTCAGTACGCGCATGCCAGATGAGCCTCTCAGCTCATTTAGCCTAAGAAAGCCGCCCATTCTCAGGCGGCTTTTTTTGTGCCTGCGATTTAGCCTTGTTCGGCCATATTGCTAGGGGTTGCGAAGCCCACACCGACGTTCTAGGGTTGCAGTGATGAAGCGAGGCCGAACCTGGCAGATGAATGCATAGCCGCAGATCTGGCGGTGCAGAACCCCATCCACCACAAGCTTTGCAATCAACTGTTTCAGAGGACGAACGATGTTTGATGCAGCCCACTATCACGTGAAAGCCACAGAGCTGTTGACCGCCTTCGGCGTCCACCAAGGTGCACTGAGCACGTGGTCGCTGAGTGATGTGGGAACGGCCAGTCACGGCTATATCCACCACTCGCAGAAGCCCGCAGCCCTCGCAGCATATGCTGCGGTCAACCCTACCTTCGCAGCCGGGCGCTTTCCTGGATATACGTTGGTGGACCTGGTCGACAAGATCCCGAGCCTGGACTATGCGGAATATGCTGCCCTGGCGATCGTGTGCGGGGCTGAGCTGCCTTCGTTCAAGGGGTCAGATGATCGAGCACGCATTTTCGGCGACGCGGTCTGGGCTATCGTTGATAAATACCAGCTGCATGGGTGCTTTGAACGCCACAACAAGCCGTTCCAGGCTGTTGGCGATCATTACAGCCTCCGCCCTCAGGGCTGTGATTGGGCGAGGGGCCACGCGGAGATCCCGGAAAAGCTCACCGCCATGCGCAAGGCGTACCGGGCAATGAGTCCCCTCCAGCAGGTTATGACTTTGACAGTTATGCACCTGTACAACCAGGGTAAGGACAAGCTGTTCCTCACCGGCGGTTGCCCAACGAAGATCCACGCCGCCGAGGCTCTGACCATTCTGCGCGACAACTCGGCTCTCGCTGACTGGGGCCACCTGGTGTCGCACTACGCCGGTTGGTAATCGGCGATCCCACACCCTTCAGGACGTTTACAGATGACCGAATCACCTTTCGCCACCTTCCGCTCAGTGCTGGTCGACAGCGACTATGCGGCTGCGGTTTTTCTGCAGTCGTTCGCGATGTCCATGTATGCCGGCGCTGCCTTCCCACTGGACGCTAGTGGCCTGCGTAATCTGGATGACCGGCACATGGTGATCTTCCAAATGATGTCGGCATCCTACCGTCGCCATGGTGAAGGCGATCCCGACTTCATGGACGTGTGCAAGGCGATCAAGGCCAAGCGCGCAGCTCACGCTCTCAGGGTCAAGGGTATGCTCGACGAGCTCTTGAACAGCGATCCAGACCAGTACGACGGCGGCCGACATGAGCATGCTAGAACCGTGAGTGCCTACGAGCGTGAGCATCAGCTGAACATTGAACGTCGCTGGTACGTACCTTCGTAAATCGTACCCGGCCAGCCTTACTGGGATGCATCCGTGGAAACAGAAAGGCCACCTCTGCTTTACGCTCGGGTGGCCTTTTTACATCTCAACACTGGACGGGCGTTTAGACCGCATCACAGTGGTCACGCATGAATCCCCACACAGCCGACAAAAGCCGGTAGAGAGTCCAGACGTGGCTCAGAAAATTCAGCATACGCTTCATAATCGTTGACCTCCGTTTCAGGAAGGCCAATCTTCCAACGCCTAACCGGCACTTCAGCGCTTTCAGAACGCACGTGGTGCATTCCAGAAGAGGCCCTGGTGGCCCTTCGAATGCAGCAAGCCGGCACGGTCTAAACACCGTGTCGAAAGGTGTATCTCATCCTCGGAACATCGAGATTCTCGGTAACCGAGCAGAGGACATATCACCAAAAGGGCCTCTTGAAATGCAGGTCCACACGCAAGCTGGCGCATCATACCTGTGCCGGGTTCAGAAAGCCTGAAAAAAATTCAAACTGTCGTGAAAATGATCTCCGCCTGCGGTCATCTCCAGCCGGCAGCTTTCCACAGTCGTGTGACGCATTCCTGCGGTACCAGGTCTTCGCAACACCTGGCTTACCTTTCAGGAGAGTCATGCAATGCACACCCAAACCGTAAATGCCGTAGCACAGTTGGACACCATTGACGATTTCAACCAGTCGAAGCTCCCTATTGACCGTGAGTCGATTCGCTCGCGACGTCTCTTGCGCTTGATCGAGCTGGTGGAGGTCCTTCGCGTCCCGGACAACGATCGCACCATCTGGCAAATGCTGCTTGATGCCGGTGCAAACCCCGATTTCATCCTGTTGCGTGACTGCGACGATGATTCTCGGCTTGCCCGCCGCCCGGCGCTGCAGGTGAATGTAAACACGAGTAAGCTGCATGGCTTTCTGGTGATCACCCACAACGCCGACGATACGGGCTACAAGCTCCTGCTCCAGGACAAGGGCCATTCGGTGCCTGTCAAAACGGTCGACAACGTCATCGTGCGCAAACTTGCCGCCACGCTCGTTGAGCTGATCGATGACGGCACCAAGCGTGTCGAAATCCCTTCACAGGGCCTGTCTACCAACGCTGTCATCGCCGGGGACTACCTGCTCAGTTCTTGAACGCTACACCTGACCCACCGTTCGCGGTGGGTTTTTTATTGGGTCCTGCAAAGCATTCCCTCAGACCAAGAAGAGGGTATACAGATGACCACCACCGTACAGTTCAACCACAGCTACAAGCCTCACGGCCGCATTGTGTTTCGCCTAACCGGAGGAGGGGAGACGGCACTTGCCGGCGTGCTGCACTTTGACCCTGCCTTTGAAATCGCCGAGGGAGCCAGTTACCTGGCGCGAATCGGCGCCGGTGGGTTTGAGGTGTTCGATGCTGTTGTCGACACTGATCTACCTGCGGACCTGGCGCCCTACAATATCGATTACCACCTGCGCGCTTGCATCTGGCGGAAGCCTCTTGTCGACGGCTCCCTGATGGTGAGATTCATCCGTCAGTGGGCTGGCTGCCAGAGCTGGGTGGTCTATGGTTGCGCACCAACGTCACCGATCAGCGCGGTTGCTTATTCGGCGACTGGCCATGCTTGGTTCGATGTTACAGGGCTCGAACTCTCGCCCATCGCTGCACCGGCAGAAGAGGCGGGCCTAACCATGGCACAACTGACGACCATTCCCCCGGTATGGCCCGATTCGGATGGCGTACATCACGCGCTTTGCGCTATCCCTTTAAGCTGGCGCCCAGACTACCTGGCGTACTCGAAACTGCAGGTCGCCCTCGGCCGTGGGGAATTGAGTCGAGAGGAGTTCAAGGCACATGTGCTCAACCACGAGCGGCTGAGGCACCTATGGTCGAATCCTGGTGATGATTACTTAAATTACCTGGTGCACCTCGATGACCTGGGCGGCGTCCAGGTGGTTGAGCCGTACAACTGCCAGCAATTGCTTGAACGCGAGGAGCGGAGCCGTATGGCAATGCTCGCTGCACGCTGAAGGAAACGCTACCGACCGGCCCTTGAGGCCGGTTTTTTTTCGGCCAAAAAAAACCGCTGACCTAGGTGGCCAGCGGTGGGGTATTGCGTTGGTACCTCATGCAGCAAGATTGCGCGTCTGGAAAGTCACGTTGTCCATACAGGCAAACAAGCTTTGCGCTCTCTGTTGGAAAAGGCACAGGGCGATTTGCTTGAAGTCAGTCTCTTCATCCCTGCTCGGTGTTGATTCGAAGGAGAAGCTGACGGTACCGCCGTATTGGCCTCGGTTGTACAACACCTCGATGTCAACCAGCGCAACGAGGCGGCCGCCTCGTTTGATGTGCCGTCCCTCGAACTTGTATTGCTGGTGCCGTAACAGGTCACGCCCCATCTCCACGGAGATAGGTTTAATCGTCGCAGCGCCATCCTTCAGCAGGGTGATTTCGAAAACCTGCAGTGCCTCCTTCATGTCGAGCGCGCATTCCACAAACTCAGTGAGCTTGGGATGCAGGCCGAGTGAAGCCAGGTGTGTGCCGTTTTCGCGGATGACCCAAACGTATCGACCGCCGACCGTCCCAGTTTTGGTGAGATGGAGCAGGTCAAACTGGTAAAAGTCTTGTTTGTATCCCCGCAGAAGGCAGTCATCAGCCTCAACGATGGCACGCATTTGCTCGAAGGCTTGTTGGAATTGCATAGGGTCTCTCCTTGAAAGGCTTTTCATGATGCAAGGAGATGTCCCACAGGCATGTAGAAAGGGGTTTGTAGGGCTGTGTGCAGCATCTCCTGAGGTCAGTTAAACAACCAACTACCTGGTGCCTCTCATGAGCCTGAACGATCCAAAAATCTCCCTGCAAGCTGTGGTCAAGCTTCTCAGCGCCGTCAACGCGCATGCCCGAGACCTCAACGACAAGGAATTGCCTCCCGATGGGGATAGCTACAACGAGCTCTTGCACCTGGTCACTGATCAGTTGAATGAGATTTTGGCCGCTGCCCAGGGCCTCACCGTTGATCCTGCACCTTACACAGCGAGCGCTGTAGCTAAAGCGACTCAGGTGTGTGGCTCTCCTGTTGCCATCGTGTTGGATGCCATAGTCGGTCGGCTCTCCTTAGGCAATCTCCGGTCAATTCTCCAGGCCTCTGAGTGCTGCTCTCAAGAGCAGCTCAACGGTAACGCAAACTCGCAGCAAATCGCTGGAAAGGCGCTCTCTGCTGCTATTTTGCGGGGCGTCGATTCGATGGTCGCAAGTGATCGTCAACACCTTGAGCTACTGCTGACGCCGCAAGCGTGAGCAGGTAACCCCATAGCCCGGCATTTGCCGGGTTTTTTTTCGCCCGCAGGATGAGCGTGCTTCACTGCAGGCCACAGTTATCTCTAATCGACTTATGTTTACGTGTTAAGTATCGATATTATTTAGAATGCATGGTTCAATTGGTGCACACACAATGGTGCCGGAGCCTTAGGGAGGGACCCAGCATGTGCAATCGGAATTTGATTGAAGAATGGTCGTGGGATGGATCATCGATCGAGGGCATCAAACGCTTCGCTGCCGAGCTCGGAATCGGCCTGCTGGAATTCGTCGAGTCATTCTTTTGCGACGGATGGCCCGAGACAGTTCCAGAGCCATACCGCGGGGTCGCCAAAGGGCCGATCAGTCGAGATCTTACTCAAAGTGAAAATAGCCTGGCAGGCCACCAAAACTACACCCACATCCTGGCAATCGACCTTGCCGGCGCTGCGCTCGTGATGGATACCACGGGCTGCCTGTACACCGATGGGGAAACGCAAACCCTAGTCGAGCGCTCGGCAGCAGACGCGCTGGCCAGGGTGGACGAGTACCGTCTCGGATGGTCTGCACATCGCCCGGAGGTGCGCGAAGCATGAACTATTTGGAGCGTGCAGCGGACGACGCAGGCTATCCCAACCTCGACTTCGAAGATATGTATCAGAAGGGCCTTGCGTGCTTTCAGTGGGGCCTACCAAGGCCTTTGGTTCGCCAGGCATTCAGGCATGCATGTGCAGGGTGGACTGAGCGAAACCGCCCGGTCTTGATGTGGCATGTCCGTGCATTCGTATATGGGTTGTCCGGCCGCTGTGACGGCGGAATTCGGAAGCGCCTGGGGCCGGCGGGCTACCAATGGCCAATCCCCCCTGATCCGTCCTGGGAGCTTGTGGTGTGCGCCTATCCCGACGGCACCTGTGAGCTTGACCTGGTTCATCCAGTGAGCGGCCGATTCTGGTCCGAGGACAACGGTTTTTTCGAACTCCCCACCGAGAAACGCACGTTGATGAACCCTGTGTGGTTCAAGTCCATGGGTTTTGACGTAATGCACATGCAGCCGGCGCTGCAGGTCCGTATAGGCGACCCTAAAAGACCCCATCTGAAGCTGGTGTGATGTAGGGACCAGAGGACCTAATCGCATCCCTGTTCCATTGACCTAGGAGATAACCGCTATGACCGATCAAGTGATGCACATTTTCGCGCCCGAGCAGTCCAAGATCACCCCGTTCATTACCAAAGTTGAGATGCTATTGGGCGGGATACCTCAGGTGATGTTCCCTGACGGCACCCTGCAGTTCGCAGATCAGGACCAGCGGCCAGTGATTCTATTCTCGCCGCGGTTACCCGAGCCTGAGCTGGAAGAGTTCTGCCGCCTCAACATCAAGATTTACGAGCAGCATTACCAGCAGCACAAGGAAGCCATCGACAATTTTGAGACCCGGCCTATCACGCAGTTTTGGTGATGCCCAGACCGTTGCCAGGCGGGTGGGCTAACCCAGCGGGCCAACTCGCCGTTGCAGCACTCGATCTGCCCGGGCCGGCCCCAGGCCTATGATCCCCGATCGCGCCATTGCCCGGATTTACCGCTCTGTGTTGCACATCTCCGGTTATACAGCCAACAGGAGATTTTCCAATGCAACATTTTCAAAAAGCCGCAGTGGACCGCACCGATCGTCAAGCGATGATCAGCTTCCTGGCTGGTCATTATCGCTATGACACAATGAACTCTTGGAACCGCGTCACCAGTTACGCTCACTGCGTGAAGATTCATGCCCTTGGCCTGGATCGGGAGCAGACAGAGAAGGCCTTTGAGCTGCTCAATGTCGACTACTGGGATGACTTGTCTCTGGTGATCGAGGACTTCGTCGTGGAAATGAATGGCGAGTTCACCATCAGCAGTAATGGACGTTCGAGCGGGTATCTGGTGCTCATGAAGAGCCACTGGGAGTCCACCGGCTATCAGTCCTACTGCCGAAGCTGCTCTCAACGCAATTACCAAGGCTGTTCCGAAGGTGACAACCGCTGCGGTCGCTGTGGCGCCGAAGGTCATGCAGGTCGTTTAAACTTCCAGCATCCACCCAAAACGCTTCGTGTCTCTGGCCAGGCGTTGGACCAGGATGAAGACTTCAACGAATGGTCTCTGGACCAACTCGCGAACCGCGTGGAGGTCGTCGAGGCATTTGACAATGCTTGTGACAATATCCGCTCAACCTTCATCGACATGCTGAGCCTAAACGTCGTCGAAGAAACAGTGCTCATTCCGCAGAAGCGCTATGTGCTGAAATCGGCATAGCCCACACAAACGCTCCATCCGCCGCTGGTCTTCGGACTGGCGGTTTTCTTTTGCCCAAAGAAAAGCCCCGACACAAGGTCGGGGCGGGTAGAGCGTTATACCCCCTCGGCATCAGCCTCAGGGTCTGCGATCAGTCGCAGCAAATCAGCGACAGGCAGAGAGCAGAGCTCGCGCATGTCGTCGTTCGTGTCTTCCAGTCGTTGACGCAGGCCCTGGAGCAACTCGTGGAGCTGCTTTTTCTCCAGAAGGTTGACCGCCATGACCAAGACTCGCCATACCAGCTCGGATTCTTCATCCAGAGTGTCGGTGCGTTTGCGAAGATCCGCGAAGAAATCGAGGATCTCACCGCTGTCCAGGTGGTCGTAGACGCAATCCGGACTCCAGGTGACCTCGGTACCGTAATCAGCCGCGAGCGCAGCCGTGACCTGGTCACGCAGTTGCGGCATCGAGGCCCAGTCCCATACGCCGAGTTGCGCGGCTTTGTTGAGTGTTTCCTGGACGGTGTTCAGCGTTGCAAGCATCTGCGGGAACAGCAACCGTCGGACTGACTTCGAACCTTCCCAGACAGCTACCTGCAGGGCATTTTGCATGGGCTTGGTTGGCAAGTGCCGGCGGCGATTAGCTTCCAGCAACAGTTCACGGAGCAAGGCATCGAGCTCGTTCGGCGTGCTGCAGTCGGGTTTGATTGTTGTCGTCTGCAGTAATTGCAGCGTCACCTCGCGGCCGTGAATATCCAGGCAGTGGAACGTGTCGTCGACCCAGTGACCAGCCGACAGTGCCTCAGCAGTGATCAGCGTCTCGCAGTTGCTCGACCACAACAGGCGAAGCAGGGTGATGGTGGAATCCGTTTGCTCGACCTCCGCAGTGCAGCGCGTGGTAAGCCCGGGCAGCGTCAGCTGCACGTGGGAGGCGCTGTGCAGCAGGTTGATGAAGCTGATGAGCGATACGTTGTTCATGGCGAACTCCTGAAAGTAGTTGAACTTGCCCTCAGGGATGCCACACACGCACGAATACCCCCTCCCTTGTTCTGTGCTCTTGAAGCCGCCGGTCCCTCTCGGCCCGCAGTGCCGGCGCCAGGCACACCCCATTCTGTCAGTGAAAAAACCAGGCGAGTACAAATGTTCTCCACTACACTTCATCGACATGCAATTAACAGTCAGAGCAGGCCGACCTAGCTCCCGTCCATCCTGTACCTCCGGAGTCGCCCATGAGCGCTACTGAAGACCTCTTCAAACCTGATAGTCCTTCTTGGAATGAACGGCCCAAGGAGACATTCGACCACTGGATCAGCCAGCAGGCGGGGCGGGGCACCTCAGTCCGGATTCGAGTGTCATCTGCAGAGGTCTACCGTGCACAGTGGGGCCGGTTTGTCGACTGGATTGAGCAAAAGAGCATTAAATTAGACGAAGTGGATGCAAGCGATATTTCAGACTTCCTCGATAGCCTAACCCCTGAGATCGAGAAGAACGAAAAGCGAGTGAACAATAGGCCGCAGCGCGACCGGTACCGCAAACTCATACAACGGGTGTTGGCCGACCTGTTCAAGGAAAAGGAAGAGCCAGGCTTCCTCAACCCGGCGGCGCAGGCGTTGAGGGCTGAAGGGGTCAAATGGAAGGATGTCGACGGCAACCTGCCTACGAGCTTTCTGCGGCCCCAGGAAGCCGAGCTGCTGGCCAATCACCTGGTGGCGCCGCTGACGGCGCAGAACGAGCGGGGGCGCTGGCGCGAAGCCCGCGATCGGGCGATGGTGGGTCTGTGTGTGGGGGCTGGGCTCAAGGTGCAGGACATCGTCGGCCTGACTGTTAATTGCATCACCCCGCAAGCCGCCCCATGGATCATCATTTCCTATGCGGATTCGAAGTTCGAGCACCGGACCAAGCCGTTTGACTACGCCGCCCGGGCGCTGGCCACCTGGTTGCACATCCGCCATCAGGCCGGTACCGAGGGCGACCTGGTGTTCCCGAGCGACATCACGCCGGTGGTCAAGAACGGTCGCAAAATCACCTCGATCAACCCGTCGACGGTGAACCGCATCACCGAGGCCGTGATCGTCGAATCCGGGGTGAAGGCCATTCGCGATCCTGAGCATCGAGCTAGCCCGCAGACCCTACGTAATACCTTTGCGGCTGAGTTGTTCGAAAGAGGTGAAACGCCGGCCCTGGTGGCGGAATGGATGGGCTTTGCACAGCCCGTATCCGCCGAGCGGCTTTATGAGTCCTGGAAACTGTGGCGGCAGTCCACCAAAGGCACAGAACAAGGGGAGTGATCTGTAGTTGGGTAGAGGCGTGATCACCTCCGCCCTCTGCGGACTCTTGTTTAGCGAACCCATGCACTGCGTAAGAAACGCGCATGATTCACGAACGCCAGAAACCACAAGGCCCACTACGAAGTAGCGGGCCTTGTGGTCGCAAGTTCAACCTTTCGGTTGATTTTCCCAGCCTTTCAGGAGATTGGGTAGGTTGAGGCTTGATCGCCTGCATGGGCCCTATTAGACACCGATTCCGCTGGCGATGCAACATGGATCTATAAAATTCTTCAGACCATCGCTTGCGCCCCCTAAAATGGCGGAAATTAGCCGCTTCTAGAGGATTAGGCATCCTTATACACTGCTTTAAAACCCTCTAATCAGCACTATAAATACTCACAGTATCGGAATGGGCAAAGGCAACCCATGCATTCAGAAGCACGAGGCGTATAGGTACGCGTTCCAGGCGCGACTTCTGCCTTAACCCAATAGGGACAACGATGGCCACCATACTCTCACACGAACAGCAGCAGCGCCGGGAAGATAACGAGCTCAGCATGCAGCCTATCAACCGAGCCAAGCCTCCAACCGTGCGGGCTATGATTTTGATCGGTTCAAAACATCCTCGGTCCAGCCAGATTCACCCTATGCTGGCCGGCTGAACTGCTTCCAGTACTCGGCCTCCTCGATCGCGAGAGCCTGGCATGCAGGCGATAATCATGAGTTCCTGATCTTTCGCTTATCAGCCACCTGAATTCCCCTAGTGGCTAATCCGCGGGAGGTACCGAGGACAACGAGGGGTGGGGGATAATAGCCACGCCCGATCAATGGCTCGAACGGGTCGAGGTACTCTGTAGGCTGCAGTTGTCCCTGGTGCAGAATACGAAGTGCTGTAATCGACATAAGCTTGTTGGCCACGTCCATTTTCGGCTTCTATGCAGGCCATCACCATTGCTACCTCCCTGCCATCAGTTGTGAGTCTCACAAACAGAGACATCAGGTCGCCAAAATCGGCCGATGAGTTGGATTTCAAGCTTCGCTGCCATGGACAAAGGTTATCCGAATCAGCCTCGGTAGTCGTCTCGACAAGCAAGATAGTGGCAGTGCCCAGCGCCGAGGGATAGTGTAAAGTACTACGCAATATCGTGCTTAGTTTCTACGCTTTTTTCTGACGTCAAATAATCAGGGAAGACTGATGTATCACCATTACAAGCCACTTCGTAATTTTGTTGCCAAGCTTGACCGTACTGCAGCCCTTCTACAAATATGTCGGTTTTTTCAGAATATCCAATATGGGGAATCTATTCCTCTGCACTTTTCACGCATTCATCCAAAGGGCAAGTGTTCTATAAAGGGTGTAGTATTTCCTTGGGAGCTCGATATCCTTGCGCGTGAGGTGATCTTGAACTCTGGAGTGGGTGCTACAAAAAACCTTTTTGACTTAAGAGATTTTGTTTCCGCCATCGAGAAAGTCAGGAAGCTGCAAGATCAACAGGTGCACGGCCGCCTTGAAAAGATGATCTTCCAAGAAGTGCATCGGATCATTCAGCAACAGTTCCCCTGGCAGGCCCACACTGTCGAATTGCGGCTTGCTCGATACTTTAGGATTTACAGAGCGCCTGAGGTTGAAGCCCTTTTGGAGAAGGAGACTGGCCTCACTATCAAGAAATTCTATCTCCTAGGTATGGCGACAGCCGGTGCGTTCATCTCAAAAAATTCATATGATCTGAATACTGATTTTACACAGCTCGGAGTTTCTGATCAGCAACGGGATTCATTTTTCAACTTGATTGTGATGGATTTTCAGCCCCTCCGAGAGCGGACCAAGTCAGTTCAAGAATACAATGAGAACTGGTCGTACACTATCAACCCTTTGCAAAGTACACCTTTGGTTCGTGTTTTTCCAGAGGCCCCTAATATTGTAATTTGCCCGGTTCCTCATTTTATCTTGTCGAGAGTGTCGGAAGGCTTATTTTTTGACTTGGGAAGAATTGAGGGGTTTGAGAATCCATACGGGGCGGCGGTTGAACGATATGTTGGTGAAATAAGTGCTGAGCTTATAACAACGGGCAATCTATCAATTCGAGCGGGAGAGGAGTATTTCGTTAAAAAGACTAAGAAGGATGGGGTGGACTGGTATGTGTACGATGGATCGGCGGCTATGCTTATTGAGTGTAAATCGAAGCGCCTTGGACTTCCAGCTCGTTACCAGCTAGAGGAGGGCGCTCTAGAGAAAGAGGTTAATCATCTGGCAAAATTCGTCGTTCAGAACTACAAGAATTTGGCGGATGTAGTTAGTGAGTATACGCCATGGAAGCCAGAGGGTCGGAAACTCTACCCGGTTGTATTGACTCTCTCAAACTGGTATCTCTTTGGCCCATCCATCTTCCAGAAACTTGAAGACGCTATTCTTAATCTCCTAGACAAGGCTGGTCTTGAAAAGAGCATGGTAGATCAGTACCCATACACAATCATGTCGATTGAGGAGTATGAGATCGCAATTCAGGTCATTAGTCAGGTTGGCTTGACGGAGTTTTTTGAAGAGCGATCAAAAAGCGAGCATAAAGGGTGGATGGTTTCCCCATTCATGGATTCCAAATATCCAGATGTAGTCGCTAATGCTCGCTTTGATTATTTGCGGTCTGAACTAGACTTCATGATCGATGATATTGAACCTGCGGTTTGAGGTATCAGGCTCTGCCTCGGAGTGTGCGCGAGCAGGGCCGAATTCCTGAGGATTTATCGGATTCAACAAAAAAACTCCGCATGGCTACCGCACCAAGTGTACAACCATGGCTGACCAACCAAAGTAGAGAAACCAGCACACATTGGAGCTGAGCTCTGTCCTGTCGGCCTATCACCGGAGCAGAGCTCGCACACTCGCATCAGCACCCCTACCTCAAACCGAGCCCAGCTTTATTGCTCGATGCTCACCATCTCCTGGGACCAGGTCATCGCAAGACCTGTTTCATTCAGGAGATTCAGCATGTCCAAGCAAATCCAAGCAACTCAAACTGCAGTTCTGGTCGATGACCGTGAACAAGGTACGATCCTCGCCTCACTTCGCCACTATCAGGAGTTCCTTCGAAGCGGCGAGTCAGCAACTCCGGGCTTGCTTGATATCGCAAGCAATTCCGGACAGCTCACCCCTCTGTCCATCCAAGAGATCGAAGGGCTCTGCGAGAAAGTAAATTTCGGCTCGACCGTTAAGGAACTCGAATCGTTCGTCGCCAACACCAAAGCTAAGTGAAGGGTGGCGGTATGCATCCCATCATCGAAGCCTCGCGACTGATGAAAGACGCGCAGATCACCCGTAAAGCAGCGGTGCATGCCAATGGTGGCACCATTTTCCTCTGGGAGCTTTCAACAGGAGGCACCATTGAGACCATCCGCTCAGCGCATGGCTTCAGTTCAACCGCGTTGAAGGCCATCCCCTTCATCGAACGCGTCAATTACTACAGCGCCATGCGCGGTACCAAGGTAACTGGTAGCTACCAGCTGCAAGCTTAGAAACGCTCCATCCAACCCGGCCACGCGCCGGGTTTTTCATGTGGATTTATAGGCCCATGAGGGACATCCCCAAAGGCAAGTTCAACGCCAGATGGCGACTCAAGTGCCTCGGCACACCTCACATGAATGGAGCAGGCGATGGCCACTCTCACCGCAGTTATAGCAAGGAAGAAAATTGAAGATCACCTGATGAAAGGGGCGGGCATCTACGCCTACCACCCGAAGCTGGGCGGGCGCTACTTCGATGCACGTGTGTCTGGCGAAACGCTGGAGGTCTGGGACGGTTACAGCTGGTTCGAAGTGCCTCGTGACACGAAGTTCAACAACGGCAATGGATCTGCGGGTGACCTGTTCACTTATTGATCTGCCAGCAATAAACGCCTTTCAGGAGATACACATGAGCACCCGCACCCCTGTCGCAAAACTGGGCAAGACCGTCATCGCCGCCACAATCGAGCTGAAGGTGGGCCGAAGCGCTTACCAAATTGACGTACCTGCTGGCACCACATGCTGTTTCCTCGTAGGAGGTAGCAATGGAGGACGTTGGGTCGTTGAGGATCTGTCATTCCTCAATCCGAACTCATCGGTGTACCACGATGCCGACCACTACGGGATTCCTATCCCGGAAAGCAACGTAATGGAGAATGCAGGCCGGACATGAGCCGTTTGGATTCTTGCGAGCGAACCAGCTCTGCATAACTGCTTCACCATCCCTCGGACCATTGGTTCGAGGGATTTTTTATGCCGCCGGCTGCACCAGAGTTCTGGCTGACGAATGCAGTATTGCACCCGACGTCGACATCTCGGCGCCTTCGCGCTCGATCGCTCCCGCAGTAGATACCTCAGCCGTTAGCGGCAGCTGGCAATCACCGCACACCAGGTTGAACTGGTCGCCGCCGAGCACAGATTTGTTGCAGCCAGCACATGTGTATTTCGTTCTGGCCCAGGCTTTTTTGTTCGCGCTTCGGAGGCCAGCACCAGCAGGCCCGGCCGCACCCGCCAGATTGATATTCAGCCCTTGATCGTGAAGCTCGCGGATGAGGAGACTCAGGCCCCCGCCTTCGAGAAGGTAGTGCGACACCTTCTGCCCAGTCACTCGGCCACCAGGCATACCGGTACTGGACGGTTGCAGACCGATCTCGACCATTTTCTCGGCCCAGACCTGGTCGTGGTAGGACCGCCGCGGGGGCGGTCCGGAGTGCTGGCGGTACTGATGACAGGCCTGATGCGCCAGCGATTCGATCATCTTGCTGCTCGAAAGGTGCGCCCCGATGGCGATTTGGTCCAGGGCCGGGCAGAGCTCCCCGCTCGGAAGAGCGCCAGGCCGGTAATGGCCTTCAGATCCATGGCGTGTCGAAAATCCGATTTCACAGCCAGGCAATGCCCCGGAAAAGAAACGCTCGTTGATGGCGTGATAGGCGTGCTGCAGTTGCTGCAACGGGTGAGATGGCGGCTTTGCGGTATCCATAACTCTCTTTTAATACTCGCTGCGTATAGTCACGCGTTGTCGGTATTGCTAGTATATGATCACACGTACACATAATTCTACCGATGCCATTTCTAAATCTGAGGTAACCGATGAAAAAGCTCGTTGTCGCTATCGCTCTCGCCAGTTGCTCGCTGGCTGCATTCGCCCAGGCCGAGTCTCCTGCACCAGAGGTGGCTCAGGCCCCTGCAGCAGCCATCGCTCCAGCTGCTGCGGCAGCGGCGCCAGCTGCTGACATCGAGATCATGACCGTGCTCAACACGCTCAAGGGCAAATACCCCTCCACCAACTTCACCAACGTGGAGCGGGCGCCGATTGATGGCCTCTACGAAATCACCATGGGCAAGAACATTGCCTATACCGACGCTTCAGGTCGCTACCTGTTGTTCGGCAGCGTCTACGACATGCAGACCCGCAAGGACCTGACGGCACCTAAGCGAGCTGCCGCTGAGAAAATCGACGTATCGAAGTTTCCTCTGGCCGATGCGATCACTCGCGTGAAGGGCAACGGCGCCCGCAAGCTCTACCTGTTCTCTGACCCTGACTGCCCGTTCTGCAAAACCCTGGAATCGGACGTCCTGGCCAAGCTCGACAACGTCACGATCTACACCTTCATGTATCCGCTTGACTCACTGCACCCGCAGGCTCGCGCCAAAGCAGAATCGGTTTGGTGTTTGCCTGAATCGGGCCGGGCTGCAGCATGGGAAGCACTGGCGCATGGCACCCAGCCTCCGGCGAAGAAATGCGACAACCCAATCGAGCGCAACATCGCCCTGGCTGAAAGCATCGGCTTCCAAGGCACCCCAGCCATGGTGAGCGAAGACGGCCGAAAGCTGCCGGGGCTGGTACCACTTGAGCGCCTGGATAACTTCCTCAACGGCGGTTCCTGATCCCCCTCCGACAGTTTTCTCCACGTGGCCATTTCGATGGCCACGTTGGTTTCTGATCACCTGATCATCATGAGCCCCGGGCTGGGCATTCTCATTGGAGTTGTGATGAAGCTACGCCGCTTATGCGCATCCGCTTTCCTTACCGCCCTCTACCTCACGTCATCCACTGTTCATGCCGAAGATCTCGGCAAGTACGGAAACACCTGGGAGATCCAGGAGCAGGATGCAATCGACATGATCCAAGGTCGATTGAAAGCGATGGACAAGAAAGGCGAACTCGACAAGTTCTGGAACGACTACCGCGACAAGCAGTTGGCCGGAGCAGAAAACCCCAAGCCGGTACCCGGCATTGGGCCCGTCGTTGAGCCACAGATCAGGATGTACGACCCGACCTACACGTACCCTGAGACCGTCAAAGATCATCTGGGCAACATCCTGGTGCCGGCGGGCACTCGCATCAACCCGCTGGACCACATCACCCTCAGCAAAGCGATCATCTTCATCGACGCTCGCGATCCGAAGCAGCTGCAGTACGCCAAGAAGCGCACCGATGAGCATCCCCGGGACAAAGTGATATTGGTCGCGGGTTCGTTCCTGAAGCTCAACCGGGAGTGGGGTCGCCCGGTCTACTTCGACCAGATGGGGATCCTCACGAAGAAGTTCGGGATCGAGCGCGTTCCCGCGGTCCTGACCCAAAAGGGCAGGGAACTCCAGATCGAGGAGTTGAAGCTATGAAGAAACTGCTTATGGCCCTGGGCTTTGTGGCAACGGCCCTGCTCAGTCCGGTCAGCTCTGCCGATGAAGGCGTGTGCACCGGTAAATTCCCGAACCTGATTTCGGATGTCTGCTGGTCCTGCATGTTCCCGATCAAGCTTTTCGGTTCAACGGAGCTCATCTCCGATGGCCAGGAGGACTTCGACAGTGGGAACAAAAGCGCATTCTGCACGTGCGACAACCCGCCCAAGGTCGGCATTCCCACATCGTTCTGGGAGTTCGACATGATGACCGACGTTACCACGGTGCCTGGATGCTTCCCCTTGCTTGGTGGGGTGAAAGTCAACGTAGGCGTGAACGCAGACGCCTTCGGCTACATCTCTGACGATCAGAGCAGCGGCATCGGGAGCACACGCGACTCGTTCATGCAGGTCAACTTCTACATCAACCCGGCCATGTATGTGATGGGCGCCATCCTGGACGATACCTGCATGGACAACCGCGGTATCGACGTCCCCTGGATGTCTTTTGCAGACCCCACCCACAACGACGACGAGCTCGCCGGCATCCTGACGCCATACGCATTCCCGTTCGGAAGCATGCTGGCGATTGGGGCCATGTCCGCCGATGCCGTTGCCGCCGCCGCGGGCTTTCCACTGTCCACGATCTTCTGGGCCGCCGGCTCGTACGGTCACATGTACCCGCTGACCGGCCGAAACGAGGCGCACCTGAGCATGGAGCAAACCGCCCGGCTGCAAACCACGCGAATCCTCGCAAAACTGCATGCCGCTGGTACCCAGTGGGCGGCAATGGGGGGTGACGCCATGTGCGGCTACTACCCGCAGATCATCATGGACAAGCGGCAGTACAAGCTGACTCGCCTCTACCCCAAGCCTGAGACCGCAAAAATCGCAGGCAAGTGCTGCTCTCCAATCGGGCGGTCGACCATTCTGACCGAATCGAACACTGAGTTCCCTCTCCCAGGTTACAAGGACTTTGGCTATGGCATTTTCCGTAAACGCGACTGCTGCGGCGGCGCTACTCTTAGTAACTAGCTTCATCGCCGTGCCTGCCGTGTCCCAGCAGCTGGAAATTCCTTCCAACGAAGCTATCCAGAAGATCATGCAGGAGCAGGCGGCATCTCGAAGTGCCGCTCTGAACGGGAAGATTGATCCGGTGAAGCCGGGCACGTTCAAGGCCACGGTACCGGTCATTGACGCCCCAGCACCCACCAAGACTGAATCGCTCGACGACGTGATTGCCCGATTCAACGCGGCCAAGGACGGGAAGAAGGTTAGCCATGGCGCGAACGACTTCATCATCTTCGTGTCGTTCTCAATGCCGAAAGATACGCTTGAGCGGCTGGCGCAACAGGCGCGTGAAACCGGTGCCGTCATGGTCGTGAGAGGGTTTAAAAACGGCTCCCAGATGCAGACCAAACAGGCTGCGCTGGAGGTGAACAAGGCCGGTGTGCCGTGGGAGATCAACCCCAATCTGTTCAAGGCCTTCAAGGTGGAATCGGTACCGACGTTCGTCGTGGCGTCTGCAGAAGCAGAATCCGTTCTGGACGATGGCTGCTCACCAGATGCTACCTTCACGTCGATCACTGGCGACATCAGCGCCATGTTGGCCCTGGATACCATCCGCCTCCGTGCGCAGCCTGAGATCGCGAAGCTTGCCGAGGCCAGGTTGCAGAAGATCTACAAACAACAAGCCCCAGGCCCCGTCCACTGATCACGATCAAGCCCGGCATCGCGCTGGGCTTCTCGTGAAACATGCCAGTGGGTATGCGACCGTCAGCCTGGGTGAGCTCAGCGACGCCTCGGACGAAGCAGTCCAAGAGGCATGGGACGCGCTGTACGGCGAGTAATAAAAAACCCGGCCTCAGGTGAGGCCGGGTGCTGTAAAACGTTAATCGGCTTGCGCCAAGCGCCCAGAACCGAATGCCACACGGCGGGCCACTGCATCCCATTCCTGCACAGTAACCAGCATGCTGGTGCGAGCCTTCTCGTGACCGTTCACCGTCTGGCGATACTGCAAGCGCACATGGCCAGGCGTGACGCTTGGATAACCTTCAAGCTCGAACACGTTACGGAAACCGTCAACATCAATGTTGCTGGTGGTGTAGATTTGCGAGAAGAACATCCTGTAGTAACCGGCCTTTGCCAGCATCACAGCAATCTCACAGAGCAGTTTCAAGCGCATGCAGCACGCGGTGATGAACAGAGCGAGTTCAAGCGACAGAGCTTGAGCCTTACGTTTGCAAACATCGGTGTCGATAGTCAGTTTCATGGTCATTCTCCCGGGTTGAGTGGCTAAGCCTTGCGTTTGCCTAGTACCCGGTAATGCACATCACGCATCTACAAATCTGATTACCCCTGTGCTGCCTCCTCGCCGCCGAGCGCTTCCATTAGAGCGGGCACGAGCTTTGACAGCACGCCAGCGTAAGTCAGGAACATTGCACCGAATGCGGCCTCTTCATCCTCCTCATCGGGAATCTCTTTATTCACGTTTTCGAGGAAGACGATGCGCTTGAGGGTCGACTTGTCCGTCAAAACGAAAGACACCTCTTCATTGAACGTCATGGCCAATCGTACGGGCCGCCGACCTTCCAGTAGATGCTGGCGGATCTCTTCTCGCTCCAGGCTGATCGAGGCGTAACCCACCTTTGACTTTTCAAGGTCCAGCCCCTGCAGGTTGACTTCACGGTCGACCGTGAATTCGTCAGGGGATTCGTTGTTCATCAACCAGGTGGCCATCGCAGAGGAGGGGTCCATCGAGGTCCGAATCAGTGATGCGGGTATATCGATGGCATCATGGATTTGAGTGACAACATCATCGGCTTTCGCCGGTGAGCCACAGTCAATGCCGATCAGCCCCGCCGCGGTATCGATCCACACCTTTTCCGTGCTCTGTGCTTCGAATGCCCTGGGCAGAAGTTCGATAAACGCTTCGTCCTTCATCGCCTTCAGCTGGTCCCGGCTGGGCTTGTAGCCCTTCTCTGAGAGCATTTTGGCCGCCTTCTTTGCCACGTGTCGCTGCAACACCGGCTCTGGGACTTTCTTTTCTTCAAAGCACAGATTCAGCAGGATCTGTTTCTGCACCTCAAGCACGAGACCACCGCCCACGCGGGGCTCCACCCACCCCTGGGTTTTGGTGACGCTACCCGAACAAGGGGTGAAAGCCTTTTTTTCCAGCCGTTTCGCAAGGTCGGCCGTAGACAAGCCCCAGGGCTCAGTAATCCGGTAGAGGTGAAGGTTCGAAAACATGATGCAACTCACTCCTGGCCGGCTTACCGCCAGCACAATTTGGCGCACGAAAAAGAAACATGTACGCATAATACTGGCAGATTTATAATCATGCACACACCTATCCTGCCAGTGGAAAAACCATGTCTGAATTCGCCCAGGTTGAGCAACGCCTTCTTCAACTCCGTGCAGAGGTCGCTGGACACATGGATGCGTACCACCGACTCGATGCCCCGACGATCCCGGACGGAGAATTCAACCTCCTGTTTCGTGAACTGGAGCAACTGGAAGCTGCGTATCCAGATCTGGCTACCGCCGACTCACCAACGCAGCGGGTCGGTGGCCGGGTTCTGGAGGAGTTCGTCCAAGCACCACACGATGTGCCAATGCTGTCGCTCAAGGACGCCATGAACGAGGAAGAGGCACGGGCATTTGCAAGCTCTGTGCTGGATGAGCTGTCACAGCCGGCGGACATCGAGTTCACCGCTGAACTGAAGTACGACGGCTTAGCGCTTTCGGCGCGATACCTGGCTGGCGTCCTGGTTCGCGCAGTCACCCGCGGGGATGGTACGACCGGGGAGGATGTAACGGCACAGGCCAAAACCATCCTGAACTTGCCTTTGACCCTCCCTGCGGCCATTGATTTGGAGGTTCGTGGCGAGGTTGTCATGCTCAATAGCGATTTTGAGATCGTGAATGAGCGCCTCAAGAGCCAGGGCTTGAAGACCCTCGCCAACCCCCGCAACGGCGCCGCCGGCAGTATGCGCCAGTTGGACCCCAAGGTGACTGCCTCCAGGAGGCTGTCCTTCTACGCGTATGGAGCCCAGGAGCTCGATGGCACGCCTGCGTTCAAGACAACCAAACAGTGGAAGATCATTGAGGGCTTGCTTGAGCTCGGATTCAGCATCGCCCCTGAAACGACCGTGGTCCGCGGCTGGGATGGCATCAAAGGGTTCTACGATGAGGTGGGTGCGAATCGAACCAACCTCCCAGTAGCCATCGACGGCGTCGTATTCAAGGTCAACTCCCTTGCCGACCAAGAAAGCCTTGGCTGGAACAATCGCACCCCCCGCTTCGCCATTGCGTTTAAGTATCCGGCAGAAGAGGCCGTGTCCATCGTCGAAGACATCGTGGTGCAGATCGGCCGAACTGGGCCTGCAACCCCTGTGGCGAAGCTTAAACCTGTGCGAGTCGGAGGTGTAGTGGTGTCCAGCGCCACTCTCCATAACGCTGATCAGATTGAGGCCAAGGGCATCAAGGTCGGTAGCACCGTTATCGTTCGCCGAGCTGGGGATGTGGTACCGGAGATCGTTCGGACAGTGCCCTCGATCGGCGATGAGTCCCTCTCCCGCTATGTGATGCCGACAAAGTGCCCGTCGTGCGATAGCCCCCTAGTTCGCCTGCAGGGCGCCGTCGAGTTGTATTGCCCAGGTGGCATCAAATGCCCAGCACAGAAGCAGGGCAAGCTCGCTCACTTCGGCTCTCGGCTGGGAATGAACATCGACAACCTGGGCGACAAGTCGGTCTCTACTCTGGTCGCCGCCGGCCTGATCAGCATGCCCTCCGACTTGTACAGCCTGAACGACAAGGTAGTCGCACCGCTCCCGGGGTTTGGGACGGTCTCCGCGAAGAACCTGATCGCGGGCATTGAGGGCTCCAAGGCTCCTGAACTCCCGCGGTTCATTTTCTCGCTGGGGATCGAGGGTGTCGGCGAGGCCACCAGCAAAGCTCTGGCGGCGCAGTTCGGGTCCTGGTCAGCATTCCGCGCAGCGACATACGCGCAACTGCTGGCCACCGCGGATGTTGGAGACGGTACCGCCACCAACATCACCCGATTCTTCGAGGATTCAACACTCGGTGCTGAGGCGGATCGCCTAGCCGTGATCACCACACCGAACGACTTCATTGCCATCAGTGGAACCTCGCTGAAGGGCAAGGTCGTCGTCCTCACTGGCACTTTTCCAACCCTTAGCAGAGAGGCTGCCAAAGCCCTGGTCGAGGGAGCAGGGGGGAAGGTCTCCAGCAAGGTTTCAAGCAAAACCAGTTTCGTCGTTGCCGGCGAAGAAGCAGGCTCGAAACTCGAAGCTGCCCGGGAGCTAGACATTGATATATGGGATGAGGCTCGGCTGCTGGCCACGGCCGCGGGCTGAGGTTTACAGGCCGGCGTGAAGCATCACAAAGCATCAAGTTTTCATCTGGAGAACCAGAAAATGTCAGTAACTAATGGACCATACAAGCGCGATGCTAATGGAGTCGCCTATGAGGTCGACTTTGAGTATGTGCGAGATAATGTCCCGCTCGACTGGTTCTTCGAGCACATGCTCGGTGCGAAGGCGAGACCGTCAGCAGGTGCTATCCGGTACAACATCTGTCCAAACCCTGGGTGCGGAGCTTCTTCCGCTCACTCGGTGAAAATCAGCGTAAAAAATGGCGGGTGGCTTTGCTACTCGTGCGGTGAGCAAGGTGACGTGGTCGCTGCGGCGGCTTACTACTGGGAAAAATCACATCGTGAGGCTGGCCTGGAACTCATGAGCGCCGACGTGGAGCTGCTTAAGCACTACATTCCGCCGAAGCCCATGGACGCGATCCAACGCGATGACAGTGCTCTTGCGCTGGTATTGCAACGGGTCGCCGAATCTCGCAATTATCCGTCGAATGACGCCCTGAAGTACTTTGCTGGCCGGGGTATATCCGAGGGTGTAGCACGAGAGGCCTGCAATCGAGGCATCCTGATCACCATCCCGAACAACCCAATGGAAGCCAAGGGCTTCTTGACTGAGGTCGCAGGGCAGGAACTGATGGTGAAAGCTGGCCTGTGGAACCCCGAAAAGAAGGCGCCAGCCTGTGCATTTCGGCCACTGTGGTTTCGGTCGCAATCGCACTGTGCTGCAGAGTTCAGGCTTATGCGTGAACCCAAAGAAGGGGAGAAGAAGGCCATGCGTTACGGCGGAAAATCTCCTTGGATTTGGGAAGGCTCTGAGAGTGAGTTCATGATCGTCGAAGGCCCTATCGACATGTTATCAGCCGTCGAAATGGGCTCGAAAAGGACGATCTTTGCGCTACCTGGTTGTGAGAACTGGGAGCCTGAATGGTTCAACATGATGGCCAAGAAGAACGTGCTTCAAGCGCTCGATCCTGATAAGCCGGGCTTCAAGGCTGCAGAGAACCTCAAGCCAGTGCTAGAGGCTCTTGAAGCCAACCTTGGAACCTTCAATCCACCCAACCGGGTCGGCGACTTAAACGAGCAGCTCAAGCACATGCGAGGGCTCTTAAATTAACCCCCCAAACCCGGCTCTTGCCGGGTTTTTTTATGCCTACGCATTGGGTGGTGATTGCAATGGAACGATCGGTAGGACTACTCCCGTTGAGACATCCGCTACGCTGAGATCAACCTGCATACCTTTAGTTGATCGGAGCCCTCCCATGCACGAAGAGCCATTTGTTTTGAGTTCGATTGATCGGGCTCGTGACTGGGTTGACATATGCAGCTGCGGAGCAGAGCTGCCCAAGGATAAGGTGGCAGCGATGCTCGCAAGTCTGTGCGGCTTCGGTAGCTGGGACATCATGAGTTACGCCATTGAAGCTCTTCCACCCTCACTGGTCGACGAGAAGGTTGATTCGGAAGTTGTCCAGGCCAGACTTAAGCATCACATGCAGGTCTTGGTTGGAGTGCACCAACTCGATCCCCCCCTCGCGATTTTTATCTTAAGCGTGGTCAACCCCACCTCGGGAAAGCCGCTCAAGGCTTTCTCGAAGTCAGATGAGTTCGCTGTCAGCACTGAACAGAGACTGGCATTTGAAGCATTCCTCAATGAGCTACCAGAGGATGACGGACTCAAGTTTTTCGCTGCACCAGGCAACCCCGAACATTTCGAGCTGCAATGTGAGCCTAACCGGACACAATTGGCACTAGCTCTTTGCGGTGACACAGAGCCGTTTCTTTGGTGCGAGGTCTTTGATGCCCTCGGTTGGGAGTATGAGCTCGCTGATGACGATACCCCGGATATCGACGAGCCCTCCTTTGAAATTTACGACGACATTCTCGGGGAGGTTCCGGTATACATTACTCCGTTGTCTCGATCACCCGCGACGCCAGATGCACCGATAGACCGTGCCCTGCGCCTGCAGAGAGCAGCATGCTTGGGAGATTTTCTTACCCAGGATTTTCCTGGTGAAGCCGCTCTGATGTTGATGCGCTGGCCAGTCATGAAGGAAATTGATGGTCACACCTATTGCCATGCGGGCAGCGTCTACCACTTTGAATTGGGCGAGTGGCAAGACCTGCTGTTCAACTTCCGATGCACAAGCGTGTCCGAGCTTCTGAATCTGAATAATCTCGTTGAGAACATCCACCAGGGGCACCCAGCGCTAGAAGATCATGGGGGTAATTTCTGCACCCTGCTCAGTATCTGTCTCTCCGGTCATAGCGCGGATGATTTTGAGGGTGGGATTGTCCCAATGATACGCCAACAAAGTGCAGAAACGAGTTGGTTCATGCAGCGGGTGAACGAGGACGAATAGCCCTAGGGCTACTCGATTAAAGTATAAATCACAAATCCATACATAACACGTACACATACGCTGCATGCAGTGATAGAGTCTGCTTCACAGATAGTGGAGCTCTCCCTTGGATCGTCGATCATTCCTACACTACGCCCTCGGCTTGGCCGCCTCCTCAACACCGCTACTCTCAATCGCCAGCACCTTCTGGGATCAACCGAGACGTCTCTGGCTGAAGCGTGAGGTCGAGCCTGGTAAATGGGAGGAGGTCGATAAGGTCTACTTCGATAAGGGGGCTCTTGTATGGCCCGGTTATGATCCGATATGTCGGCTGATGCGCGATGTTCACACCGGACAGGCCGTACAGATTTCCGTCCCACTTTTGAACATCATGTGCGGAATACAGGGCTGGTTCTCCATCAACGGCATACACAAACCTCTCATAGTACTTTCAGGCTATCGGGAGGAGTCGACCAATAAAAAGGTGGGTGGCAAGAAGCATTCAGCACACCTCCGTGGCGGTGCATGCGATCTCACGGTACCAGGTATTCCGGTTGATTACCTTCGACGTCTTGCCCTGTATCTAGGTGGCGGCGGGGTGGGGTTTTATCCCGATGGAACTGGCTTCATCCATGTAGATGATGGGGATGTGAGAGTCTGGCGTGGGTAGGGTATTACCAGGCCCCCGCGCAATCGAGAGCCTGGCTTCCTCTTCACTTGGTTAGAACATGCTGGACCAGGAGATCTGATTAACCAAGGGCTTGTGGGGCAACAGAGCCAGGTCCACGGCCCTCAGTGCTGGGTTACGGCCGGTGAGGTACCAGCAGTCATTCTGCTGGCTCAACATGTAACGATCACTCAGCCGCTCCAGGGCCGAACGGTAGGCCTCTGTGACATTGTTACGGGATGCCAGTGCCAATAGGTCAGCCGATCGAATGCCAGGCTGCCCCCATGCTACCCGGGCAAGATCGAAACCTTCATCACCGGCCAGAATGAAGATCTCATCCGCAACAGCTTCAGGCACAGGGTCGATCATGAAAGGGAACTCGACAGGGAACACGTACCAGCGACGCCAGAACTCGTAGTGGATCCGCAGGCGGATAACGTCCTTACGAGCGCCAAGCACCTCGCAGCACTTATCAAATGCCCAGTCGCCAAGAGTAGGCCCGAACACCCACTGCGCAGCCGTAACGTACACGTCGGTCGGTAGCTTCTTCGCGAACAAGGCTTCGACGTTGGCCTTGATGATGCGAAACGCGAGACGCGTTACGCCGTCCTCGAAATCCTCTTCATCAAGCCGGCGCAGCTCATCCTTCTTCAGTTTTCGTCTTTGCGCTCCAAGGTTCGATAGATTATTGAGTGCGGCGAGCCCAAGTTCTTCAGCAAAAGGATATGACTCGACCACAGTTTCGTCAGTCCCCAGAAAATCCACTTGAGCATCGTCTGCAGCGTTATCAAGATCGAAGGCGTCAAGACCTTCGAAAAGATTGGCGCTATCAAAGCTCTCAAGCCAGTTACGAACATCGCCAGGATCAGAAAGACCGCCAGAATCGTCAGATAGAAGCTCAGATCCGAAGACATCATTTTCTTCCTCGTTGCCCAGGGGCATATCAGTGAATTCGTTCATTGGCACCACCCTTAAACCGGAACTGTTTGCGTGAATTGGTCTGCGCCAGTCATCCGGGCATGCTGGCGCCTGGCCGGCCGTCTGATGTCGGCCGCTGTGGCGAACCTCACTTCACCCGGGGTGGCCACACTCGCCCAGGTCACCTGGTGCTCGCCGGAAACAATCGCGTAGTCGGTGGTGCCCATCGACAAGAGTTTTTGCATCACATCCCCTGTGCCCTGGGCTTGCTCAGGCTCCATAGGCAACAGCTGGGAATAGACCTGCGCTGCCGGCTCGGATTGAGGTTTGAACAGAACCAGGTTGCGAGCTCGACTCAGGCAGGCCTCGCGCAGATCCAGAGACTCACGCCCAAGATCGTCGAGCGAACCAGCTGCAACCCATACGCTCATCACCTGCTCAGTCTGTGGCGAGAGCAGCTGCTCGATGCTCGGGTCATTGCAACCACCTGGATCGGTGAACACAGCCAGCGCAGTGGGTGCACCAGGCTCACCGATCGACCGCAGAACAGCATCCGCCAGGTTCGAGATCACGATGCGGCGGAGATTGGACGCAGCCTGGCCTCGGCCGATGTAGGGAATTGCGAGATACACGATCTTTCGTGTTACCAGCGCCTCGTGCAGCACGACGTCAGGCTGGTAGCTGTTGAACACTTCACCCGCTCTACCGGCGCCGAGCATGCACATGCTCCCAGCGAGGCCCGAGAAGCGTCCTTTCAGCTTTACCGCACAGATGTCGCCATCATCATCCTGAAAGGCCTTGCAGGCCTGCTGCAGGGCTCCCAGCTGCACTGAACGAGGGTATGCAGTGGCCATGTGTTCGATCAGCGCTGAAATAGCGTCAGGCTTCATCACGAACATACCTAGATCAAGGTACGAGTAGGGCAGGCCAGCGAGCTGCAGCGAGGATACAATCGCCCGAACAAGAGCTGCGGTTGGGGTTGAATCGTGACCTGCCGTCGCATCCTGATCCGCGAGGAAATTCAAGACATGGCTCGCGACCTTGGTAGGTGCTGTGTGCAGCACCGGGTTGTAGGTATGGCTCAAGGCGGGACTACCAGGATTCACGATGAGCAGATCAGCTCCCCGACCAACTGCAGTGCTGGCGCCGATCATCGCTCCCAAAAGTGATTCATCGACCGATGAGCCGACCACGAAGACCGCAGCGCCGGCTGCAATGCGTCGCTGAATCACCTCCCTGATCAGTTGCCCCTGGCCCTCAGTGCTCTCATCGAGCACAAGGGTATGCCCGGGCACAACATGAGCGCCCTTAGGTTCTACGTTACTCATCTCTCAGCTGCTCCTGTTGTTTCTTCCGCCCACCAGTGGGCAGCCCGCTGCCACCCAGGTACTTGTCACTGTTCTTGAAGAAGTCCGCACCCTTAACGGACGGCCTGCGGAAGTGGTTGATTCGAATAGGGCCGATTTCTTTCTGCAGCTTTCTGTCGATGCTGATCATCGGCACCCGGACGTTGAAGATCTGGTCTCCGCCGTACTGGATGATGCATTCCCCCTTACCGAGCGCTTTGAGGTCATCCGGCGAGACCTTGTACTCCTCCTGCTCTCGCTCACCGACCGATATGCCGGCGGCGGCACCGGTGCCACCCTCTGGCGCCACATTGAGAAGGGGGGTGCTACTGCTTTCGTTCTGCGTACCGCTCAATGACTTCGTGATACCGATTTTCATGCCGATGAGGTCTGCACACTCAACGGCTGTGGCCTGGGTACCGATCTTGAAAAAGATCTTGGTCCAGGTGTTACCGATGACCATCTCTTTGAAGTCAGGGGAAACCACATCCAGGTTGGCCAAGGTCTGGGCTGCGGGGAACAGTGCCATCTGCGCGCTGCGCCCCTGTTCAAAGGGGCGTGCTAGCGACTGAACGGCGTAACTGCCCAGCTCATCCATGAAATTGAAATGCGGGGGGTTAGGCCGGTCCTCTTCAGGCAGCGCCTGGATCCACGAGATAGCCGTACGCAGGTCGCCCAGGAACATCTTGCCGAAGTTCGAGGCGGCTTCGTTTTTACCCATCGTCGGGAGAGCGACGTAGATGATCTTCTTCGCCCGGATTGCTTCGAACAAGTCGATTTCGGGGGCGTAGGTGTTCATCACGTCACCGAATTTCCCCGTACCGAACAAGTACATCCGGCCGGCAAGACCGCCGAACGTTTCCTTCATCCGCTTGATGTCGACAACGTTCTCCATACCCGGCTTTCCGCCGATCTTGTATTGCTCAAGGAACAGGGAGAAGTTCTTGGTCGCCGGGTTGTGAGGCTGGGTCTTCTTCAGCAATGTTTCCAGCTCCTCGATCGCCTTGTGGTTCATCAGCAGAATCGTGAAGTCGATGAAGTTGTAAGCGAGGCCGGCAGCTTGCATAGCCGCTACGAGAGTGGTGATGCCCTGGTTCGCCGACTGTTTGTAGTGGTCGGCGCCAGGGTTATTCTCGGTAGACGGAATGATGGATAGGATGCGTGCGGCGATCTCATCCGGGTCACCCCGGAGGATGGGGTTGTACGTGTTGCTGAGCGATGGGTTACCAGGATTCAGAATCAGCAGATCCTGCTCGCGGCCCGCCCAGACGCAGTACTGGTAGATCGTTTGAATGTCGTCCGCATTCATCTTGCCGTCAATAAACGTCAAGCCGCCGCCACGCTGAATTTGCTGGAACATCATCAGCTTGCCCAATACGGTTTTACCGACGCCGGACTGGCCCAGGATAAATCCATGTCGCATGAAGTCTTCATCAGGGACACGTACAGGCTGGCCCGTGTCAGTAGTGAAGCCCAGTAGCAAGCCATCACCGTGCGCCAGATCGGTAGCCGACCGGATGTTTATCTTCGACTCAAGGAGCAGCTGGTTCTTCCAGAAATCAAAAACACGGTTGCCGATGTATGCCGAGCCCGCAGCCCCCATGGCAAGGGGGAGGGTGGCCGGCACCGAGCTGAAGAAAGGTGATGTCAGCAGGCCTCCCGCACCGATTGAACTGAGTGCTAGGGTGTCTTTGAAGCCACCGATTTTCGAGCGAAGTATCTGATCCATACTCATGGAAGTGAGCCTTTAGCTACGCACAAAAAAACCCGAGCACCGTGAGGCGCCCGGGTTGTGGGGTTAGAGGAACACGCCAGACGCTGAAGCCTGCGCATTGTCTTTCTCTGCTGCGGGTAAGCGCAGCAGCGGGGATTGCAGAAGCGTTTGGATTTCCATCTGCGACAGGAGCGTGTCCTGCTCAATGGTGGTCCGAACGCTTGGCACGTCCTTTACGGCCTGCCCGGTTTGAGCAATTTGATCCAGCTGATCCTTGTATTTCTGGTACCGAGATTTCTCTGGCGGTTGCGTAGATGCCTGCTGTTGGGTATCTGATTGAACAGTCTCGGCTGCACCTGTTGTGCCTCCAACTGATTCGTTTACCTGACCTTGCTGGGCTTCCTCGCGGAGACCCTCGACATACTTGGTGTCATCGAATTTGCCAGTGAAGACATCAGCACTGAAACCGAGCAACGAAAGGCATTTTGAGGTCGCGTCTGTGAGACTTTTCTTGGCGTGATCCTCATCACTACTGATGATTCCGTAGGAATCTCGCGTGATGTAGGTGGTCGCGCCGAACTGCTTCACTGAACCGCGGAAACCCCGTTGGAGATACCACAGCTCGACGTACACCTTGTGAATGACCTCTTTACCAACTACCTGGCTATCCACCACGAACGGTTTTCCGTCCACGTACGCCTCACTTATCAGTTCGACACCCCAGCCAAGGCCAAAAGGTCCGAAAACCTCAGTAGCACGCTTGATCTGATAGATGGGCGCGATCGCAGTCCCCTGGAAGCCACCCTTGTTGAAGGACTTGGTCTCATCAGGATTGGTTTTCTCAACCTTGTTCCACACCTCCAGGCCGATAGAAGCCGCGGCCTGGCCCTGGCTGGACCAAAGCGATTCGCCGTTGGCCGAGCCTTGGTGGGATGCTGCGTCTGTTCTAGTTTGCATTTTTGACTCCTACGACTCTGCAAAGAGGGAATACCTAATGCAGGGGTATGAAGCACAGCTGCTGATAAGGTGGGGGCTAGACCGCGAAAGCTCTAAAAGCGTTTGCAATACGTAACACGTCGCTATATTTTAGGCGCCACAAGAGGACGGTTGCAACAAAAAGCCAACTATCTGTATTATCGCTACGTGTTAATTCGCATTTCAAACCAACGAGTACCCTATGAACACCTTGAACAGAGCCATTCTGCTTGCAACGCTTGCGCTCTCAGCAAGCACCGCGGGTGCCGTTGATGTGCGACAGGTAGTGGTTCCAGATAGCTATGGCGTTGCGGTTGAGCCCGCGCACGCTGGCCACGCGCTTGTTGAATCCATTCGCGACACCCAGCAAAAAGCCGAATCCCCGATCTGGACTGTGACTGAGCCAGCCAGGGCCCGCGCTCTTATGCCGGCAGAAGAGGCTCTGCTCGATGCAGAGGACGCAAGGGTGGCCGAGGAAGCCCGCCACACACGCGCCACACTTTATTTTGATTTCGACAAAACCATGCCGACGGGCTGGTGGCCGCTGAAGAACGTCATCGCTGACGCTCTCCGCCTCGGCAGCACCATTACCTTGATCGGTTATGCAGACGAAGTGGGTGAGGCGGTTTACAACCAGCGCCTGTCCGAGAATCGCGCCATCGAAGCTGCGCGTTACCTGATCCGGCAGGGTGTTAAGAAGAAAAACATTAAGGTCTACGGCCGGGGCAAACGCGATCCTGTTTCGAGCTCCGACAGCTCGATGAACCGTCGGGTCGAAGTCGACATCGTGAAAGCCGCGGGGAAACCTCTGTGAAAGAGATCGATATCCCCCGGTACGTAGACAGCCAGGTGCAATTACTTTTCTGGGAAATTGATGAGGCTGCGATCTTCATTGGCTGCTTGGGCGCAGGTATCGCACTGGGTGGCTGGGCAACCATCGCTTCCCTCGCCGGCGGCTGGTATGCAGTGAAGCGGTTTAAGCGATTCAAGAGTGGTGCACTGGACGGTGTTTTGCACCACCTCTGCTACGAGGCAGGAGTCATGGCGCTGAACAAGCACTACGACGACTCCTCGAAGCGCGACTACTTCTACTAAAGCTTTCGAATCAATTTATCTGTACGCGTTATGTATCTGATAGCGCTCAGGGGCCGGAATGAAGATCAAGAAAATGCAGAAAACGATGGAAGGGCTGAAAAGCCTCACAAACTTCCAGACCTTGTCGAACGCTTGCCTTGCGGTAGCGGTCCTGCTACTCGCCTTCAACCAAATGGGGCAGCACGAAACCACGCGTTTGGTGCCGCCGAACCTGGACAAGGCGGTGAAAGTTGGCTGGAACAACGCGGACGACGAATACATCAAGTCCTTTGGTCTTTATGCCTCGACCCTGATGGGAAATGTCACGCCCAAGAACGTGAACTTCATCGCCGACTCTGTAAGCGCCTTCGTTGATCCGAAGATCTACGCAGACGTTCGCAAGAAGATGTTCGTGTTGGCCAACGATCCCGTGTTCGCAACGAACGCCGGCTCCGTGTCTTGGAACGCCACTGACATCAGCTACGAAAAGGAATCCAAGAAGGTTTTCATTCTCGGTTCGATGGAGTCACGCAGCGCAGCCGGCAAGCCTAAACAGGACTACCAAGTGGTCGAGTACGTCATCGAGATGCGTGCGGGCCGCCCATGGATCACGGGCATGGACCATTACCCAGGCAGCACCCCCAAAACACTCAAGTGGCTTCAGTCTCACCCGCCTAAGCCAGCAGAACCAACCAAGGAGGCGCTTCAGTGAAACGCTCAGCCATTGCTCTAGTCGTGCTGGCCACCATCCATGCATCCATCTCATGGGCTGATGGGATGGCGGAAGTCAAATTGCCACCCGTTCCTACGGCAGCTAAACGTGTCAAACCTGTCGAAGCGCAGCCTCTGCCAGGTTTAGGTGTAATGCCGGGTGCCGAATCAGATTCGCGCACCCAGGTTGTTCGCGTGAGTTCAGACCGGAACGAAGTTATTTACGTTTCGAACATCTTGCCGAACCGGATTTCTACTCCGTTCGCTTCGCCTAAAGCTGTTGACCAACAACCAGATGATTTGGATATTAACCAGATTGGTCAATCGCTTTATGCGACGATGAAAACCAAGGATAAGCCTGTCGCACTCTACGTGACAGGTTCCAATCCAAACGACCCGGTTATCTCTTTGACCTTGATTCCGAAGGAGCTTCCACAGCAGACAATTACTCTGCAGCTGGACAAGCCAATGGCAGAAACTGGTGGGCATGCCTCAGAAAATCATGCGCCAGACAGCAACAACTACACCGATACCATTCGTTATGTGCTACGAGAAGCAGCTCTTGGCAAAGCGCCTGAGGGTTTCAGCGAAGGTCTGCTCCCAGCATCGGCTGCGAACATTGGTAATGTGATTGCCTATCCTAAGGTGCGTTACTCCGGCCCAGAGTACGATATTTATCGCTACAGCCTGCAAGGAACATCAAAAACCGATGTTGATCTTGATGAAGGCACTTTCTACAGCGAAGGCGTCCGTGCCGTGTCTTTCTTCCCGACCGCCACCCTTCGTGCCGGTATGACCACTGATGTTTTCATCGTCTCTGATAAGTCGGCAACGGGGAACTGAGCATGGCTATCAAGGACCAGTTGAAAGATAAGTGGCAGGATCTTAGCCCTGGCGTTCGATCTACCATTGCAATTATTGGCCTTTTAGGCTTTTTGATGATCGTTGGGTCTGTCATTGTTGGTAATGACAAGCCTAAGAATAATTCGAAAACCGACGCGACCTCTGATACCAAACTGCTATTGCCTCGTGGAGATAACAATACTCCCGAGCAGATCATGGCTATGTTGGCTGTTCAGAACAAGCGTCTAGATGAATTCGGCAGATCGATCAAGCAGATGGATCAAGATCGTAAAGATGATCGACTGCGCGCACTCGAAGAAGAACGGCTGCGGGGGCAACGGCCAGACCCAGTTACCCAGGACACGCTTCGCGAGCTGAAGCGTTTGGGTGATCGGATGGAGAAATTGGAACTGAACAAGGGCGGTAACGCGCCAGCACTGAATAGTGCGTTGCCAGGCTATGAAGGCGCCACTGCCACTGGTGAAGCTCTACAAGAGCCGAAACCAAAGGCAGCAACCCTGCGGGTTACTGGCGGCACTCAAACGTCCCGCAATGAGGCACCGAAGCAAGCAGAGAAGCCGACCCCGGCTATGCCAGCCGGATCGTTCTTCGAGGGAGTGCTGTTGAACGGTATGGACGCTCCTACCAGCTCTACAACGCAGAAAAACCCCGTGCCGACAACACTGCGAATCAAGTCTGACGCAGTACTTCCAAACAAGTACAGCGTCGATGTCAAAGAATGTTTTGCGCTCGCTTCAGGCTACGGTGTTCTGTCCAGCGAACGCGCCATGCTTCGAACCGAAACTTTCTCTTGCGTACGCAAGGACGGAAAGATCATCGAAGGGAAAATGGAAGGTTACATCGTTGGCGAGGACGGGCGGGTCGGTATGCGTGGCCGTCTCGTGTCCAAGCAGGGCCAAATGATTGCCAAAACTTTGGTTGCCGGCGGTCTCTCGGGGCTCGCACAAGGCATGACACCACAAACAATCCCGCAGTTGAGCTTGGGTGACAATAGCACCACACAAACCCAAAGTGCTGATACTTCGACCATTCTGCAAACTGGTGTGGCTAAAGGGTTCTCTACTTCCGCGAATGAAATTGCCAAATTCTATATGGAGATGGCTCGCGAAATGACTCCGGTGGTTGAGATCGACGCCGGCCGTAAAGTTACGATCATGCTGGTGAAAGGGATCGAACTGAAATGATGAAAGGTAATTACATGAAACGTACTGCATTAGTCGCAGCGCTGTTGCCTATTGCTCTTCTGAGTGGTTGTTCGTCCTGGCTGAATACTGCCGGCGAAGACGAGTTCTCATGCCCCGGCATGCCACAAGGCATCATTTGTAAGTCGCCAATGGCCGTTTACAAGTCCACTGAACAGAGTCCAGCGCTGACTGACAGTGACATGCCAATTGGTCAGAAGGCGCCGAACGTGAAGTACGGTGACGACATGGGAAAGACTGCCGGCTCTGAGCATAACCTCAAAGTATCAAACGGTATGCCAGGGCCAGCTGTTGCAGAACTTGCTCGACCAGTCCGAGTTCCAGCCCAGGTCATGCGCATCTGGATTGCGCCATGGATCGACAGCAAAGACGATTTGCACTTTCCGTCCTACCTCTTTACCGAGATCCAGCCACGCACTTGGTCGTTCGGGAAATCCGAATATTCAGGCCAAGGCATGGTTGTCCCTCACCTTGAGTTAACCGCTGTACCGCCAGTCAGCGTTGCCGCACCTAAATCGGAAAACGTTGCTGCAGAACCAACCAATTACGGACCGCAAGTTACATCGTCCGCAATCCCATCCACAACTGACATCAATCTGAACTGATAACACTGGGAGCTACACAATGACCGCACAAATCGCACAAATCGAAACCAACGCAGTAGCCGCTGCTCCATTCAAGAAAATCGACAAGCGTGCACTGCTGAGCATGGCTGTTGTCGGCCTGGCTGTCGCCGTCGACGTGACAGCTGGCTCCGACTCCACCTTCACCGAGATCGTCACCAGCCTCGACGGTTGGATGACTGGCTCCCTGGGTAAAGTCTTTGCCCTGGGTGCCCTGGGTACCGGCCTGGCAATCGGCGTGGTCAAGCAGTCGGTCATGGCTGTTGTGACCGGCGTAGCTGTAGCCCTCTCCGCGAGCGTTGGTCCAGGCGTGCTGACCAACATCTTCACCGCCACGCTGTAACGCCTCTCAAGGCGCACTAGGTCGCTAGTGCGCCTTTTCAACTGGCTCTGCCTGCGGGTTGCCCTCCAGGCCTTCCAAGCCTACTCAACCACCACATATGGCGAACAGTGAAATGGCAGCCTCGAAAGCGACGATCAAAGGGGATAGAACCTCCACCCCTCAAAAAAAACTCAATGTCAGGGCTATCGATCCCGACTCAAAGGTATTCTTTTGCTCCGATGGAAATGAACATTACCTCGGGGCATGTTTTGTATCTGATGCCCTGACAGGCGCCAGCTCCTCAACCGTTGACAAGCTCCAGTCTGCCTTGAGCATGAACTTCGCGCCCGGCACCTTCATTCAGATCGCTATGCTTGGAAGCCCCGATGTCGGTGAATACATCGATGCCTATCTGAACAGTAAACCTGCGCTGAACCCGATCCTCAAGGCCCTCTCTCGGCAGCACGCGAATCTGATCACCGGTGGCATCGATACCCCGTTGGTTCAACGGAGCGGTGTGATGCTGAATCGTCAGCGCGTCATCGTGACAGTAAAATTCCCGTGCCGTAACGAGAGCCCGGATGACGCAGACATTGCGGCAACGAAGGAATCGGCCGACCGTGTCACGGAAGCGCTTAAAGCAGCGTCCCTGAACCTGTTCCAGCTCGATGCCGTGGGCTACCTAGTGCTCATGCGAATAATCACGAAGCTCTGGGATGCTCCTCGGTCTCACTACGATGAAGATCAACTGATCAAGGATCAGGTTTACTACCCTGGCGACTCCATCAACTATGATGATCCGTCGACCATCAATTTCAATGACGGCGCCCATTATGCGAAGGCGCTGAGTGTCAAACACTTCCCGCAGAAAACCAGCCTCGCAATCATGAACCACATGATCGGGGACCCGAACGGTCTTTCGAACCAGATCACCGACCCGTACTACATGGTGCTGACCATCCACTATCCGGATCAGGTCGTGAAGAAGGACGAAGTCAAGCAAACGTCCTCAATCATCAATCACCAGGTCTTTGGACCGACAGCCCACCTGATCCCCATCCTCAGCTACAAGAAAAAGGGCATCGACACCCTGGTCCATGAGATCGACGGTAAGGGTGCGATCATCGTAGAAGTAAACTTCACGATCTTCCTGTTCTCAAGGGATAAGCAGCGCCTGAACAAACTGTCCGCAGGCCTGCAGGCTTATTACACATCCCTTGCTTTCGAGCTCAGGGAAGATCGCCGAATCTTGGAAGCGCTCTGGAACAACCTGCTGCCACTCAACACATCGCGAGAAGGGGTCAAGAACCTCTATCGCTTCCATACGATGGCAGTTCGGCATGCCTGTCAATTCCTGCCAATCCTTGGCGAGTGGACTGGTAGCGGCATGGCCGGAGCAATGCTCATGCTCACCCGCCGCGGCCAGGCGGCATTGATTGATTTGTATGAATCGAGCACCAACTACAGCGGAATCATTTTTGCTGAGGCCGGCGCTGGCAAGTCGTTCTTCACTCAGAAAATCGCCGCCGACTATCTCGCTGCTGGTGCAAAACTGTGGGTGATCGACGCCGGCCGGAGTTACCTGAAGCTTTGCAAGATGGTTGGCGGCGAGTTCATCGAGTTCAAGCCTGAGTCGGATGTGTGCCTCAACCCGTTCACGCACGTCGAAGACCTGCACGAGGAAATGGACATCCTCAAAGCCACCATCGCCAAAATGGCCGCCCCAGAGGACACGCTTGACGATTACCAGCTCTCTCGCGTTGAACAGGCCATCACCAGTACCTGGGAGAAGTATGGCAACGCAGCGAACATCACTGCAGTTGCGGAGTGGTTCATCAATCAGTCGGACGACCCGGAGTGCTTGCGACTAGGGCGCCAGCTGTTCCCGTTCGCCGGCGGCCAATACACCAAGTGGTTCGATGGTGAGAACAACCTGGATATGAGCAATGCGTTCATCTGCATGGAGCTGAGCGACCTCAAGGGGCGGCCGGCTCTTCAACAGGTAGTGCTGCTGCAGCTGATCTCCCGCATCAACCACGACATGTACAAGGCTCAGCTGGGTGAGCGGGGCCGGAAAAAAATCCTCATCGTCGATGAGGCTTGGGAGATGCTCGATGATCCGATGATGGCCAAGGCGATGGTTGCGGCTTACCGCAAGGCGCGTAAAGAAGACGGCGCAGTGCTGGTGGTCACGCAGGCTATCGGCGACGTCTACGCGTCGAAAAACACTGAAGCTATCGCTGCGAACTCGGCCTGGCAGTTTATCCTGCAGCAAAAATCCGAATCGATCGACTCGGCCATCGACAGCAAGCAGTTCAAGATCGAACCCTACGGTGCTCACATGCTGAAGTCAGTTCACACAATGCCTGGCAAGTACAGCGAGATCATGGTCAAACGCAGCGAAACCGATTGGGGCATCGTGCGTCTTGTTGTGGATGAATTCCACAACGTGACGTTCTCCTCGAAAGGGGCAGCGCGCAACGAGATTCTTGACGATCTTGACCGTGGCGTCGATGCGGTGGAGGCAGTGAACAACTACATGGCCCGCCAAAGCTCCGCGGCGTAGAGAAGCCAGCAAGCTATCCGCACCTCCAGCTCGCACCGCATGCACTGCAATGCTCAGCCCGGCCATCAGCCGGGCTTTTTGTTGCTGCAATCTAATACTGTTGTCGTAGTGCTACGTGTTATGCTTGTCAAACAACTGCGCGCAGAGCGCTATCTTTTTCCATCGCTATTAGGGAAACGCCGAGATGACTGATACAGCGAATAGCCAAGAACAACAGGCAGGGGAACAAATCCGCCCTGATGACGACCAGGTTAGGACGAAGCCAGCACCAGCTACCAAAGCCCAGCAAGGACCTGCTGGTGTTTCCTTTCTGACATGCGTCATCGTGGCCCTCGCTGTATCCAGTTTTAGCAGCTTCATGGCTTATCACTTCGCCGGGCAGAATCTCAATGTGGGTGCTCAGGTAGTGTTGGTTGACGGCACAAAGCTCGCCAATGCACAGATGAAGCGAACCCTCGATAAGGCCGAATTGAGCCCCGAGCAAGCACAGGCCGACGGCCTCGCGTTTGTGACAGACCTCCAGAATGTACTGAAGGCGTACACGGATTCAGGGGTACTGGTTATCAACTCATCGGTAGCCTTGAACGCCCCGGCAGGCATGAACGTAACTGTCCAAGTTGCTCAGCATCTTGGCCTTGAGCTGGAGTGATCGCATGAACGCTAAAGCACTGGTGTCTCGACTGGTGTCCCCGCTCAAAGCCCTTCGGTCAGACAAGGCACGGCTTCGATTTCTTCGAAACTCGCTCATCGGTATCGCCGCTTCTTTCATCGTTGCAGTTGCCGCTGTTACGACCTTTCGCCAGGACTACCGGATCGGCGTTGATCTTGCGTCAGTACGTTGCCTGCCCTGGCGCCTGTACATGATCACTTATGGCCAGCCTGCCGAGCTCAAGCGTGGTGATTTCGTCGCTTTCGTGCCAAAAGGTGGCTTCATGGGCGAGCACTTTGAAGGGAAGACCGTCGGAAAGATGGTCGCAGGCCTCCCGGGCGACAAACTGGTCGTGAAGAACAACGTTGCATACATCGGCGATCGACTGATCGGTGAGCTGGACCTCATCGGAAAACTGGGCAAGAAGTCCGGCGATTTCGACCGAGTCATGACAGTACCAGCCGGCAAGATTCTGGTTATTGGGACTGAGCCACGTAGTTATGACGGTCGCTACTGGGGCTTCCTTGATTCGAAGCTGATCATTGGCAAGGTAGGGCCTATCATCTGATGAAAGCTCCATTCAAGCGCCTTTCACGTATGCGTACGCGTAAAGGATTATCAAAAGCAATTTCGGTATTGGCGCTGTTCTCGATCGCTGCCTTGCCGAGTGCTGTCTCTGCGGATACCGACAGTGGATCTCCGAGGTTCATCGAGCGGAAAGCAGAAGGGTGGTTCTTCTACAAAGATCCAAAAGAGACCCCCCCGGCTCCGCCATTAATGCAACGAGAGCCAAAACCGCCCGCCGGAAAAACGGCCGCCGAAGAACCGAAGATCCAGCCGTTTTCTGTTTCGTGGTTGCGCGAAAACATGCCGAAGCTGTTGGACGCCGCGATCGACGACCCTAGCAAGGAAAACGTTGAGGCGTACCTCTACGCGCAGCGCGTGGCCATGGACAAGTCCCAGCGCTATGCAGAGATGACAACCCGTGTAGTGGCAGCCGATCCATTTTTGGACGAGAACAACCGAGTCCCTATCGCGACATATACGAAACCCTTCTTCCTGCGGAATGCCCAGGCCGGTGTAACCGAGGCTTTAAAACATGTCGCGACAGTCGGCGGTTTGTGGGTTTTCTTCGATTCGAAGTGCGAGTTCTGCCGGCCTCAGGTTAATACCGTTCAAAAACTAGCCAAGGAGTATGGATTTGTCACGAAGTTCATTTCCATGGATGGCAAGCCCTTACCGAATGTTACAGAGTTCGAGAAAAACACTGGGCAAGCGAGCATCCTGAACTTGCGCATCACGCCAACTACTGTTCTCGTTGTTCCGCCGAACAACTACTACATCGTGTCGCAAGGGATGATGGCTCAGGATCAGCTCGCGGAGCGGATCATCATTGCAGCTGACAGCAACAATCTACTGCCGAAAGATATTGCCCAGAAAATCAATACCTATGATCGAGGCGTCTTGACCAACGAAGACACTCAAAAAGGTGCAAGTGATGATCCAAAGCAGTGGGTTAAATATCTAAAGGACAAATTAGAAGGCCGCTACGAGGGGGGCAGCAATAATGCGGAATAAATTTAAGCAGCTGGTTTCGTTATTACTGGTTGCAACACTTACCATGGTTTCAGTACCTGCTTCAGCTGGACTTGCAGATGCGCTTGACGGCATGTTCATGTCGAACAGCACGAGCGCGGGCGCATTCACAAGCCAAAGCCGGGGCGGCATGGTCGGCGGAGGCGCAGCCCTTCGAAGCCCGGTGCGAAACATTAACCTGGTAGCTTTCGACCCGCCCCGATTCTCGGCCGGTTGTGGCGGTATTGATATGTTCGCGGGGTCGTTCTCTTTCATCAACGCTGACGCCCTAGTTGCGCTGTTCCGCCAAATCGCAGCAAACGCTGTTGGTGTTGCGTTCAAAGCCGCCATTGACGCTATTAACCCGGCCCTGGGCAAGCTGATGCAGGACTTCCAGAATAAACTTCAAGCCCTGAACCAGATGATGAAGAATACCTGCGCAGTGGCGAACTCGATCGTCAAATCGTTCACTGACCCATCAGCCCGAAAAGAAATGGTTGACCAGGCTTCGACGGCGGCCTCGGCAGCAACTGGCTCTTTCTCTGATCTGTTTGCTGGTTTGTCGGACCTGTTCAGCTCTCCAAACAGCAGTTCTGACAAAGGCACAAATGACGGAAGCTGCGAGGAGTGCGGCAACCCAGTATGGAAAGCATTGACAGATACCTCATCCGGCCAATACCTGGGCAATCCCGACACTGGCGAAGCTGACAGCAACCTCGCTAATGAAGTTGTGATGAGCATGATTGGCGCAGTGGTAATGACCGCTCCTGACAGCTCTTCCAAGAACTCTGACGGTTCTGAGAAGCCAAAGGTTGGCCAAATCTACAGCCCGACTTTGACTTTGATGAACTTCAAAAACGGCTCAAGCTCAAACAGCACCCCATTGAGAATCCTGCATTGCAACAACGGGTACGACCGGAACAAGTGCACTAGCATCAACCCTAATAAGACGTTGAGCTTTGATGGCACGTTGGGATACACCAACAAAATGCTGTTTGGCTACGCACAGGGCGCGACTACTGGGACAGCTAGTACTTCGATTGTTGGTAAACTTACAAACTGCACTACAAACTCATGTGACTTCACCGCTGCACAGAAACAATTCATCAATTCTGTAAAAACACCAGCGCTGGCTCTGATAAGAAAGGTACAACAGTTCCCAGGGGCCATTCAGACAGTTGCTGAGCAAATGGCACCAATCATCGCCAACGAGCTGGCCCTTAAATATGGTGAGGCGGCACTGTATGCCGCCAATCAGACCTTCAATGGAGTCAAAGGTATTAAACCAGACTTTGTTGACCAGAACATCAGTAAGCTCACTCAAGAACTGGCGGCAATCAGGGCGGAAGACGCAAACTTCCAGCCCAGAATTGTAGCTACTGAGCAATGGGTCAAAATGATTCTAACCAGTAACCCCGCCATCTTTGTCAAGCCGGGCCTCTAGGAATAAACTATGGACTTCACTGTATATGTACTTGGTGATGTTTCGACCTTCTATAATACGCTTAATAGCGTAGCGATGGTGTTCAACGCTAAGGGATTCATGACTGGCGTGTACCTGGTAGGTGGGTTCGTTGCGTTGATCTCGGGAATTATGTTCGTCATCCAAAAGGGTGCATCTGAACAGTTCATCCCTGCTAACGGTCCTGTAGGTGGTCTATTTGGCTTCGCTATGATGGTTGCCTGTTGCACCATTAAGGCCGATGTCAAGATCGAAGACATCTACACAGGGACGGTGAACAAGGTCGACAACGTCCCCCTCGTACTTGCCGCCCCGGCCAGCTTATTCACGACGACTATGTACGGTCTGTTTGAAAAGATTACCACGGCATACCAAAGTACTTCTGGCAGTTACATGGCCGTAACTCAGAACGGCTTTGTAACGCCATTGAAACTGCTCCTCACTCTGCGTAAAGGGGTGGAGAATGTTGATCCCTATCTTGTTGCCAGTCTCAAACAATATGTGATCGACTGCGTTCCAGGCTCTACGACGTTCAGCATCGCGGATTTTCAGAAATCTACGAACATAGTGTCTTACGTTTTAGGTCATTCCCGCGGCACAGGTCTTACAACCTACTGGGATAACGTGAACATTAGCGGCTTAGCGCTTTCGTGCCAGGAGGCACAAACGAGGCTTGACGGCCGAGTTGGTTCTTTCCCTTCCTCTGATGCCGCCAAGAAAATGATCAATGCGGGCATGAAGGACAAAAGTCCTTCAGGTAGCGCTTACACGCCAGATGATGTCAGTGCCGCCATCACTAACTTGGTGCCTTCGCTGTGGTCATCAGCACAAAGCGCTGATGATTTCATGGTCAACGCATTCTTCTTTAACTCTATAGTTGGCACATATAACTGTCTCGACAGCGTTGCGGATCAAAATAGCTTCAACCTCTGCATGTCCTCCCTTACCCAGCAAGACGAGCAGTTCCGTTCCGACGCAGCAGCATCTGGAAGCTTCTTTGCTAAAATCATGATGCCGACGATGGTCTTTCTTCAGATCCTTTTCTTCGGCTTCGCCCCAATCGTCATCATTTACAGCCTATTCAAAGGTGCTGGATCTTTGATGATGTATGTGAAATTCCTTGGTTTTGGCATCTGGACAACTTCGTGGTTACCATTCTCCGCAGTAATTCAGATGTACATACAAAACGATGTCGCTGAAAAGCTGACTGAGTTCACCGAGAAAGGGTTGGTGCCGAGCAACTTGAAGGCCGTATATTACGATGTCCTGGCAACTAGGCTCGGTATTGCATCGGACATGCTTGCCGCAACCCCACTCATTTCGGCAGCAATGCTTGGGCTAACTGCTTACGGTATGGTGAGTCTTGCAAGTCGCTGGTCAGGACGTGACCACAATGACGAAAAGCTCCAGTCACCTGATCTCGTAAAGAACGGGGCACATGTCGATGTTGCAAGTCGCAACCAATACCAGTCCGAACATTCTGGCAGCATCAATAATGGGCTTTCGCTGAATGGCGCCAACTGGAACTCTGCGGATCTGAAAAATACTCTAAGCACTTCTACCCAGAGTGCCTTCGGTTCTGACCATTCGAAGCGCAGCGAGAGCTCCTCAGCAGTGGAGGCATCTCTCCGTCAGATGTCCTCGTACAAATCCGGTGATAGCTGGACAGATCAACGTATGCAGTCGCTTGATCGGCAGCATAGTAGTATCTCCCAACAGGCGATGAAACTGGGCGATAGCATTGGCCAGGCCTTGGGCTTCACTGGCAAAGAGATGAACTCGTTCAAAGAGGCGTTCGACGCTAAAGTTGGCTTCAGCGGCATTTTTGGAGGTGTTTCTGCCGGCATCCAGAACGCCACTGGTAAGGATATGACCAAGTCTCAGGCCTCAACGATAGCATCCCAATTTGGTACGGAGATCTCCAAAAATGAAAGCGACATGTCCGGGTGGAAGGCCTCGGTTGCTGACACGTTCTCTCATAGCACCGGTAGAGAAGCCGCAACTGAAAACGCACTCGGTCGTCGTCTGAGTGCAACAACCGCTGACACCCAGTCGTCGTTCAATCGCTTCCAGCAAGCGACCTCAGCGGAAGCCGGCGTTTCCGCAAACGCGAAGATCAGTGAGGAGACCACCGGTGGGAATCTCACACGTTCGCAGCAGGGTATGCAGGCCCTCAATCAGGCCATCGCGGGTCTCAGTGATTCTCAGCGCAGTGAGTTCAACAAAAAATTCCCCGAGCTAGAAACTCGATACGCCCAACAGTCCACCGGAATGGTTGGGGCACGTGAGTCCGCTCAGCTGTGGGCTCTGAAGTCGATTGGGGCGGACACCGAGTTCGCTAACGTCATTTCGGCTATGACGGGCAACGTTGTGGGCGGTCCGAGCGAAGGTGATGCGAGTAAATTTAAGGGCGTAGGGGGCAAAGCGGCCCAGATCAGTGACAACCCAGCCGGTCAGGTTTCTCGTGCAAATATTGGCAATCCGTCGATGAATGTTTCTGGCGTTGATGCAAACCAGGTCGGGCCAACAGGTGCTCCACAGCCACAGGAGTTGAGAGAGGTCGCATCAGGAATGGATCCTTACCGTTCTTACGAAGACCGCGAGACATATGTGTCGTCACAACTGCCAAGTAGCCGTCCTAAAGCACAAGAACAGATGCGAGCAGGGAAAACCGCACTCGAAAATTCAGACACCACGCTTTCCCCTGAGCAGATCCGCGACACCATGTCGACCAAGCCAATCACAAACACGATGATTGGTGCAGGTCAGGCTGAACAGCAATGGGAGCAAGAGAACCCTAAAACTGCGATGGCCGTTACGGCAGCGACAATGTTTGTGCCAGGCGCAGGGTGGGGTAACGCTGCCCTCAAAGGCGCGCAAGCTGGTAGGGCTGTGATGGCAGCAAGAGGCGCAGAGGCAGCACTTAAGACCGCGGAAGCTGGTACAGAGGTTGCGCAGGCTGCACGCGTCGCCAACGCTGCTGGCCATGAGATACCGGCACTTCTCCGTAACCGAGGTCAGGCCTCGCGAGTGGTGAATGGTGAACATGTGGCAGAAGCTGCAGAAACTGCGAAAGTCGCCTCGGCAACTGCGAAGACAGCCGTTCGGGAGGCCGCAGCCGCCACCAAGCTCGCCGGCAACGTTTCGGTCGTCCCAGGGATGATGATCGCTTCCGACCACATGGCTGACAACTACAACGCTGATGTGGCCGCGAACGGCAAGCCTGAACGCTATGAGCCCGGCTCAAGTGTGCGCTCGATGCTCCAGAGTGATGGCGCAACAGCAGGCGCTCAAGCACAGAGTGGTCAGCCGCTAGTTACTCCAATGCCGGCGCCCGCCGATGCTCTTGCTCCACTGGGCGGACACGCAGGCAACTTGATGGCCGCCCCGGGCGAAAATACGCAAGCTGCAGCTCATGGCCAGCCACTGGTCACACCGATGAAAGCGAACGCTGAAGCGCCTGCACCTGCACCTGCACCTGCACCTGCACCTATTCGACAGCACGCGACTCCTGCGCAGAGCAATCAGCCTGTAACAGCGGCAGCACTGACCGGCGCCGAGGCACACGCACCGATCCACCAGGATGCCGCACCTGCTCAAGTCAACCAGCCCGTGGCAGCGGCAGCGCTGACCGGCGCCGAGACACATGCACCGATCCGCCAGGATGCTGCACCTGCTCAGGCCAGCCAGCCCGTCGCGGCCGCAGCGCTGACTGGCGCCGAGACACAAGCACCGATCCGCCAGGATGCTGCACCTGCTCAGGCCAACCAACCCGCTGCAGCGGCAGCCCTGACCGGCGCCGAGACACAAGCACCGATCCGCCAGGATGCTGCACCTGCTCAGGCCCGCCTGCCCGTCGCGGCCGCAGCGCTGACCGGCGCCGAGACACAAGCACCGATCCGCCAGGATGCTGCACCTGCTCAGGCCAGCCTGCCCGTCGCGGCCGCAGCGCTGACCGGCACCGAGACACAAGCACCGATCCGCCAGGATGCTGCACCTGCTCAGGCCAGCCAGCCCGTCGCGGCCGCAGCGCTGACCGGCGCCGAGACACAAGCACCGATCCGTCAGGATGCTGCGCCTGCTCAAGCCAGCCAGCCCGTGCCGGCCGGAGCGCTGACCGGCGCCGAGACACAAGCACCGATCCGCCAGGATGCTGCACCTGCTCAGGCCAACCAACCCGTCGCGGCCGCAGCCCTGACCGACGCCCAGGCACACGCACCGATCCGTCAGGATGCTGCGCCTGCTCAAGCCAGCCAGCCCGTGGCGGCCGGAGCGCTGACCGGCGCCGAGACACATGCACCGATACGCCAGGATGCTGCACCTACTCAGGCCAACCAGACCGCTGCAGCGGCAGCCCTGACCGAAGCCCAGGCACCGGCACCGATCCGTCAGGATGCTGCACCCGCTCAAGCCAGCCAGCACGTGGCGGCCGCAGCGCTTACCGGCGCCGAGGCACACGCACCGATCCGCCGGGATGCTGCACCTGTACAAGCCAGCCAGCCCGGGGCAGCGGCAACGCTGTCCGGGGACCAGGTACACGCACCGATCCGCCAGGATGCTGCACCTTTTCAAGCCAGCAAGCTCGCCGCGGCCTCAGCGCTGACTGGCGCCGAGACACATGCACCGATCCGCCAGGACGCTGCACCTTTTCAAGTCAGCCAGCCCGAGGCGGCCGCAGCGCTTACCGGAGCCGAGGCACAGGCGCCGACCGGGGGCCACGCCGGGGAGCTAAGAGCGGGGATAGGTGAGGGACTCATGACAGCGGGGGCTAATCAGAACCTAATGGAGCCCATTGAACTCGGGGCCACCTCAGTTCATACCGGACAACTCCATGTTGGATCGCAACCAGCCCTCGCCGAGTCTCATACAGAACAAGCTGGTGAAATGATGACGGCATCGGGTGCTGGTTTGATGAGCGCGGGTGAGCAATCGCATGCTAGCGCTGGACTCTCAGCAGGTGAGCCACAACTGTCCAGCTCAGACAATGGGTCTGGTAGCCCATACGGAGATGGCATGATGGGGGCTGCGGATGCTTACGAGTCGCCATTCAGTGGAGGAGGGAAGCCAGCCCCCGTTACGAGAGTAATGACCCTGGAAAAAACCGTTGTGAACCCGGAAGACAAGGGTGACGACGACGCCAAGCCGCCGACGACTAGAGGGGGCAAAAGCTAACCTCATAGGATTAAAGAAAGCCCGACTATACGTCGGGCTTTTTTGTGAAACACTGCCTGCATTCGGACTAGACAGATCTTCTCTGTAGCGGGGCACCCAGACACCCTAGCCGCATAAATGCAAAACCCCCGTTTAAACGGGGGTTCGTGCTATGACAGAGCAAACCGTGGACTGGGCTATTGCTCCTGCATCACCTTAGAAATCATGCCGTTTGCCAAATTCATGTAGAGCGCACTATCACCGGATACATCGTCAGGTGTGATCACATACTTCCCACTGATGACCATGGAAGGTGTGGCATCGACGCCATATGTGAGGAGCTTGGCAAAAGCCTTCTCCAGCCGTTGCTGAGTGACGTTGAGCCAGGCATCGTTGAATCCCCGGACGTTTGCGATCGCTACAGCTTTCGACCAGGTATCAGGGCTCTCCATCGTCATGCCATTCTGCTGGATCAACGTATAGGCCGCAGACATGAAGGCATCAAGGCGGGCTGGATCTGCGTCCTGGACAGCAAAGAATGCACGAGCAGCAATGTAATTGCCTTTGTCGGGCACCGCTACTGGAAGGAACTCTGCGGACCAGCCAGGCGGCATTGTTTTGGCCCACCGAGCAAAGGTCTGATCGTACGAAGCACAGACGGGACACGCAAAGGAAAAGAAAACGATGACCTTGTGACTGTCTTCTGCCTGGGCCGCAACCTCTCTATACGGCAGCGACGGCAACGCCTCCTGCGCTAAGGAGAGAATTGGAGTTGCCAGCAGGGCTGCCATAGCCATCCGCGAAATAAACTTCTTCATATAAACGATCCTTGCTGATCAGGTTCTGCTCGATGAGCATGTCGAAGATTGACTCTTGATTTCGTTCTGTGCGCCACAGCTCGACCGTGTCGTTCAGTGCCTTGAAGTTGATTTTTCGGGCCGCGGCCAACTCAGTTAGAAATTCCACTGCCCCCTCTGTGAAACCAAGGGCATTCACTACGTCATCTTGTGACACTAGCGCTAGATCAATGAGAGCTTGCCCGAACTTTTTCACTTTGCCTTCAATAGTGCAACGTAACTGTAGTTCAGCGGCCTGATTTGCTTGCGTAAAGGTAATAAGACCCTGAGCGATTAGAACATCACCGATGCGCCTGACAGTTGGCTTTACGGAATCATCTTTAATTAGCGACCGTACCCGTGCCATGGTGGTTATACCGTCAGTCACCATCCGCACAGCGGATTGGCCAAGAGTGTCGAATTGGGTTTGCCGAGCAGCAGCGTTCAGGATTGTCATCTCGCCACCGCCACCGATTATTGCTGTACGTACAGATTTGTCAGATCTGATTAGTTCAATGATTGGGCACTTACCTGAGAACGATTCTTTCGATGGTGCAAAGGGTACCTTGCCGGTGATAGCTGGCAGCCCGTTTTTCCTCAGCCACATACGCTCTACATCATTAATGGGCACCCATTCGTGATCGATATCAGACCGCAGAGTCTGAACTAGTCGCTGAGCAATCACGCCAATGAGTACAGAAGCAAGTGTTTGGGCATCAACCCCAAGATCAATGATGCGAGGGACGGCTTGAGCTGCACTATTGGAGTGCAATGTGGCGAAGACCAGGTGACCCGTGTTCGCTGCCTGAATGGCAATTTGCGCCGTTTCCTGGTCACGAATTTCCCCGATCAGAATTACGTCAGGATCCTGACGCAGCAGGGCGCGTAGACCCAGCGCGAAACTGAGCTGGGGCGTAACGTTGATTTGGACAAAGCCCTTAACTACATACTCCACCGGATGCTCAATCGTACAAATATTGAGCGTTCCGTCATTGATGGCATTGAGTGCTGCGTACAGGGTCGTTGTTTTACCTGAGCCCGTTGGGCCGGTGACAAGGATCAGCCCTTGAGGTTCGTTGATCATCTCGCGGAACGCGTGCTCAACCAAAGGCGGCATTCGGATTCGTTCAAGATTCATCGATGCGTTCTGCTGGTCGAGCAACCGGCATACGATCTTTTGTCCGTTGTGACTCGGTACCAAGCTCACACGGACTTCCAACTCCAACCCTGGGTATCTCAATCCGATCCGGCCATCGAGGGGGATTTGATGCTGCGAAAGGTCCATGGTGGCCCGCGATCGAATTTTCGTATCGATCATTTTGCCCATAGCTGGCTCTATGGTTTCAAAGTGTCTCAGCTTACCGTCTTCCCTGAGTTGGATGTGCACGTCACCTTGAACCCATTGAAAATGAATATCCGGAATCTTATTTTGGGCGGCCATCCGGAACAAGTCGTTCAAATATGTGGCCGCAGGTTTATCTGCCGGAGAGTTGTAAATAAAAAGATCTGGTTCCCTTGCCACAGTAAGCTCCTATTACGCCTGGCTGTTAGTGCAGTTGAGCTCTGGTCCGTAGAACAAACGAGAGATGAAACTTTGCACGGATTTATCAGCTGAAACGCTCCAAATCAGCAAGTCAATCCTAGAATCCGTGCTGAGGTAGTTCGTGCCCGCCCAACGGACTGCGTCAAACACTACTCGGACCGGTAAAGCGCCACGCTCGACGCGTTCACACGGTTCCTCCGGGGATACCGTGTACAAAATCCAACCAAATAGTAGAACAGCAAAAAAACTGCTGAATAGCTGCTTCATTTACAAACCGCCATAGGTATTCATTACCTTCTGAATATATATCCGCTGACTTTCCGCATTAGGGCTGTTGTATGCACCCACAGCCTTCCAAACGGGACCGTGAGAGGCAATGTTGCTCGCCAAGATCCAAGCTCCAACATTCGCGCTAACACAACGATCTAGAAGCTCTTTCTCACCAATGCCAAATTGCGAAAGCTTCGGGAGCCACGATGAGTTGATCTGCATCAAGCCAATATCCCAGGTGCCATCGCTGTTTTTTGGGCTCACTACGTCTGGTTTGCCCGGCCGGTTCTCGGTGACCTGGATGGCGCGAAGTAGCTTCTCGCTAACCCTATAGCGCTCAGCTGCCTCGGCGAAGCAGTCCGCGTGTCCTGCAGTGGGATACCCGGTCAATGCACCTACCAGGAGAAAAGGAAGGGATAGTTTTTTCATGCGCTAAAGAATACATTACGCGTACCAATAAACAAGGTGTATCAGAAAATGCCTTTACTGAATCGACTGCCGGCTTTGTTGGCTTTCCCGTTAGCGTTCGCGAGCCTCACCTGTGCTGCAGGCAGCGCCCCAGACACGTCCGCAGCTGCTTACTTCAGCAACGAAGCAGCAGCAGGGGGCACCGGCCTTCCAGACATCTCAACTGCCATGAAGGGGCTACTTACAACCGCGCGGGAGGGTGGCAACGTACTTCGGACCTGGGCTGCCTACAAAGCAGGGGACAAAGCTGCGCTGCCGAAGCTGTTTGAACTCGCTCAGGGGGGGAATAGCCGAGCACAGAATGTGGTGGGCTATCTCTTGGATCACGGGGAAGGCGTTAAACAGGACAGCACAGCGGCGGCGGCATATTTCTCTGCCGCAAGTGCAGACTACCCCCTTGCTCGGTACAACTTGGCTGTCCTCACTTTGCTTGGCCGCGGGGTGGCGAAAGATGAGGTCAAGGCTATGGAAATGTTCGAATCTTCCATGAAGGACGCCTCGGTCGATCTTGCAGCGGTTCGCCTCTCACTCTATTACCTCAACAAGGGCGACCATGACAGGGCCTGGACGTGGGCAAACGAAGGTGCAAACCGCGGCAACGTCACGGCCTACTATCTGCTTGGGCGGATGCTCTACGAAAGCGGGGGATACCAAGAAGCGTACAACTGGTTGACGAAAGCAGCGCAGGCAAGTGAGCCCAATGCCCCAGCCATCCTCTCGGCCATGTACCGAAATGGCCACGGCATGGATCAGAACGCGAAGATGGCGGCATCATGGTGGCTGATATACGTCGGTCTTAACAAAGGGAAGCCTGGAATGAACTCATCTGGCTTATCGTCATTCGGGCTCACGGCAAAAGAGCAAAGCGACGCAACAAGCTTCGCAACCAACTGGCTTTCGACACACAAACACATGAAGCGTCCTGACTACGATGCCACACTTCTCCAGGCCAACAGAACTGATAAATCCTGAGTCCAGACGTACAGCGCCGCGGATAGCAACGCCGCCCCAAGCACTGGCCATGAGATCAGCGCCAGCCGCCAGTCAGCCCTTGATGGCCAGCAGTGCAGGATTGTTGAACCTGCAAGAGCCCACCCCACGAGGTCCTCCATTGCCAGTTCGCCAGCATGGTTTGATGTTCGCCAAATGGCGACCGCGTAAAGGGCGGGTAAAGCTACCAAGGGTGCGAGGGCGGTTGCCCAAGCATTCGCCCATGTCAGGCGCTCGAACTCCACTGACCCGAGGATAATGTGATTTCCCTCTCGCCTGGGTATCAGGGACATCCGGACTGGCTTTGCCCTCGTGAAGAACCCGACTGTGAGATGCAATGCCTCATGGCACGCGACACCGATAAATCTGAGTAGTGATACTACCAGCCAGTGTGATGGCAGTGCTCTCAATAGAACTGCCATCGCAAGCATCGGCGCCAGATAGCCTGAGGGGCTCGCTAGAAACCATTTCTCTGCGTCTCTATAGATCTCGACCATTGCTTCCATCTCGGAAAAATTATTCATATGCATCGATTGAAGGTCAGCAATCGCTAGCAGAAGGCGCAAATCTATCAGATTGCATTCCCAGACCAAGCTGATTACAGTTACGTGTAAAATACTGTCAGTATCCGGGAAGCTGAAATGCATTTCAAAGCCAAACTGTTGTCCCTGTGTACAACCATCATCGTCCTCGCCACTGCCTCTGCCACGGCGCAGGCCCAGACCTCAAAAGAAATTCTGATTGAAACGGTCAAATCTGGGCATGCGTCAGCAGAGCTAACCGGTGACCAGGCTGACGTGTGGATGGCTACATCAAAATCTCGCGAACCGATCATGGTTGAGGCAAAGGTCGTTGAACAGCTCCAACAACCAGGCTGTGCACGTGTGGCAATTCAGTACACACAGCAGATGGTACCTAAGGTCAACGGCGGTTCCGGCCCTCTTGAGGTCGGTTGGGGCATGAACGTTTGCGAGGACGGATCTCCACCGGCGGATCCTAGCCTGTTTACTCAGGATGCTAGTTCGCCAACCAAGGTCAACGAGGTCCAATCCCAATGAAACTAAGAGCCAATGGCCTGCTGACCTTGGCCGCAATGCTGCTGTTGTCGAGCACTGCTGTGGCTGATCCACACTCTGAGGGGACTGCACTCGGCAAGTCGAACCTCAGTAAACTTTCCTCTAATGTGACTTCCTCCAATGCAAAGGCGATGCCGTTTTATACCGATACGCCATCGCAGTCTTCGCAATTTGGCAACTCATCACTCTTCAACGTCGGCACCTCACGGATTAACACCTGCAAGACAGAGGCCGATGGTCCCGACCAAATCGCCAACCAAGAATGCGATGCAGTCAACTTCCTTGCTAAGAACCCGTACGAGCGTGTAAAAGTTGATGTAGATGAGAACGACCCTATCATAAGCGGCATCGGGGAAATCATTAATAACGCTAAACCCGGAGACATTACCGAAAACTGCGGTACAAAAACCACTACAACCCCTGACATTTACTCGACCGAGGTCTGCAACGAGTACAACCTCAGCGAAAACAACAGTTGCACAATGGGGCAGGTAGTTAATGTCGACACAAAAGCCAACTTCCAATGCAACAAAACATACAATTCTCTTGAAAACGTAACCTGCGATAAGTTTCTTGCCATTGTATGCGAACCCCCAGTGGCCGGGTGCGATAATGGCGGGATTATTCCCGGAACCACCCAGGCAGACATGTATACAAGCTGGTCCCTGGCCAATGCAGCTTCTGGTACTTATGCGCTCCAATTTGGCTCCATCGGCGACAACTACTGGAGCGAAGGCCTTTACGACCGCTCATTGCAATTTTCCATTAAAGACCCGGCATTGATCACTGATTTTGTCCTAGCATCTGTTGCTTATGATGACTATATCCTAATAAAGATAAATGGTCATACCGTGTTTAGTGGCCCATTTGGTGGTGCAACACTTGATTGGATTTTAACTACTTGCAACAAAGGCCGAGCCTGCTATCGCGTTGATGTGGGTGATGGTGTATTGCGCGATCCTGAAAGAGGTGAAAGCAACGAGACCCGGCCTAACATTGATCTAAGGCCCTATTTGGTCGCAGGCAACAACATCTTAGAAACCAGAACAGCGGTTGGCGGCTCAGGGGAAACTTACATTACGATGAATGCGCGAATGGTTTGCCCAGGCGCTTGCACTGAAACATGGACGGACCAATGCAGTTCACTTCAGGCTAGATCTCAGTGATAGAACTTGTAAATGACCAAACTGACCAACCAACCATAATACTGCTCTGATTTGGCGGATAGGGATGTTAAAATTAACAGAAATACTTCGAACAACTGCAGCGCACGGACTGTTAGCGCTGAAGTCAGCCTTTTGTGTTATAGCTATTTTCTTTGCTATATCCGCAACTGTGTATGCGGCAGATTGCCGGATCACAGGCCAAGCATGCGTTGAAGGGCCTGAGACCCGTAATATTGCCGGCAATATGATCTATAAAGAGTGCTGGCGCTACCGATCTACTTATGAGTGCATCAAGCCTGATTCTGTTGATTATTGTGCTGCGATTTCAAAGGTAGCGGGCTGTTATCAAACGTCGACCTCATGCATTTCAACAGCCTGGAATGGTACGTGCCTGGTTGAGCAGCGAACCTATCGTTGCGATAACCCTGCAACTCCGAAACCATCGGACACTGTCCAGCTGGACGATACCCATACGATCATCCGAGACGAACTTGATACCAGTCAGTGCAATCCTCTCGCCACAAATCCGTTGTGCTACAAAGCAGCGCACACCTGCGTCGAAGGGCCTGAAACCCGTGTAATCAACGGACTGCCAGTCTATAAGGCATGCTGGAAATACAAAGACGACTACTCCTGCATCAATCCGAACAAAGAGAATGACTGCCAGCAGTTCGAGGACAAGGGGTGCAAAAAAATCGACCAGACCTGTATCGAGAGCACCGACCCGATCGGGTGTGTCATGTCTCAGGTGACCTATAGTTGCATCACAAAAAAAGGCGAGACCACGACCACAGAGGACTGCAGCACAAAGGTCTCCTGTTACGAGGGAGTCTGCTGGGATACAAGTTACCCTTCGGATAGTGATTTCGCCAAAGCTGTTGCAGCTAAAGAAGCTGCCCGAGAAGCTGGGGTGTACGGTTCGGACGGGGAGTTGTTCGGTGGTGAAGATGAGTCCTGCCGGAAAGGCTACGGCGGTATCAAGAACTGCTGTGGTAAGAGCAGCGGCGCTGAAACAAACTACTCCATTATGGGGCAAGCCGTTTCTACAGTAGGAGGCGGCCTAGCTAGTTACGGCTCGAAGTATATGTACGATTTCGCGTACAACAACGTAGAGTGGGTTAAACAAGGCGCGTCTGCATTGGGTGCCGCTGCACCATCTGCACCAACACTCAGCTTCAGTGTTTACGGATTGAGTTATGCAGTTGGCGGTACTATCCCAGCTACCGGCATGCTTGGCGGCCCCGTGTACGGCCTTGGCGGCGGGTTCTATTTTGATCCATACAGTTTTGCGGCTGCTGTGGCAATTCAAGTGGTGATGGAGCTTAAGTCATGTGAACCAGAGGAACAGCAACTGGGCATGCACCGCGGCGCAAATCTTTGCCACTTCGTCGGCAGCTACTGCTCCAAGAAAGTCTTCGGCGCGTGCCTGGAAACCACCCAAGCGTACTGTTGTTACAACTCTGTGCTTGCGAAGATAATCAACGAGCAGGGCAAACCGCAAATAGGGAAGGGATGGGGCACGGCCGAAAGCCCTAGTTGTGGTGGCTTTACGGTTGAAGAGTTCCAGCGAATTGACTTCTCAGCACTCGATCTATCTGAGTTTGTAACTGACATCATGAACGCGACCGTCCTTCCTGAAGTCAAGAATATTCAAGAAGATATCTCGAAGAAGGCTGGTGACAATACATACAACTAATTGAAGCTCTTTCTAAGCTCCGCCCAGGCGGAGCTTTTTTTGGGTCGCGCTCCCGTGCCAACCATAATTGTGTGCATTTAAATTGAGAGCAAAGGGCATAAGAGATGATCAACACGGTTCCATAAACGTAGGGTTGATTATTTTCAGTCGCTTACAAGCGCGTGTTGCACATACCGAGAGTGTACAGATAACCAAAACCTCACGGCCAATGCCGTCTCTCTAATTCGCCCTACAAAAGCGAAACACTCTCAAGGATGCTAAATATGAAAAAATTCATCGCGACTGTGCTGATCGTTACTACTGCTGCAATGTCTGGATGCGCATCGAACATGACGAGCCGGGATTACTCGCAGTCAACTGCCATGCAGAAAATGAAGGTTGAACTGGGAGTCGTCGACTCTGTTCGTGATGTCAAAATCAATGGGAAGCCTTCGCCGATCGGTGGCATGGCAGGTGGTGCCCTGGGCGCTATCGCCGGCAGCAATGGCGGTGGTGGTCTGGGACAACTGGCCGTCATGGTTGTCGCTGGTGCCGTTGGCGCTGCTATTGGTGCTGCGGTCGACAAAAAGGCCCACGATGCTGATGGGATCGAGATCACCGTTAAAATGACCAGTGACGGCAGCTTGCAGGCGGTCACCCAGGCCAAAGACGCAGCTGAAACCTTCTCTCCTGGTGATTCGGTTCGCTTGATCACGGGCCATAACGGCGACTCTCGGGTCAGCCACTGAATGTTCCGCACAGCCCTAGACGACATCCATCGTCTAGGGCTTTTTTGTGCCTATCCTGGACCTAGGGGAGCGCTTTTTGATACTCATGGGTTATAGTTACGCGTGACTATCCATATTCGATCATAAGCTCATGAAATCTGATTATGCATGACATAGGCCGACTCACACGCCTGGGATTCACATCGCTGCCCGAGTGCCTTTTGACGGTGCCGAAGGAATACAGGGATTTTCATGACCCCATTGAGGTGCTCCCCCTGCCCGACACTGGGCTTGCCTCGTACATGTCGCTGACCTTGATCGAGCGAGTTATCTATGACCGTGCCGGCGCTGCTCTGCATGAGGTCAAGGGGGCGTTCCGCGGATTCGTCAAATTGGTCGACGGGCGGGGTCAGCGCTTGCACATCAACTTGATTGGTAAGCCTTCGATCGAACCCTGGATGGGGTACGAATTTGGCGCCACTGTGCACACCTACGGCGAGGTGGTCACCTATGAGGGCCGACTCTCAATGTCCAACCCAATGGTCATACCCTCTTCGATGATTGGACGTGTGATGCCCGTCTACCAGGGAAAGCAGAATCAGGTGAGTGCTGAGGTTCTTGGTGAAGCTATCACTGCGGCTATGGCACACATCAACGAGGCAGCCTGCCTACTTCTAGAACAGGCACTCATGCACGAAGATGACTTTCGGAAGCTGACAGGCCTTGTCGACCCTGCTGATTTGCTGCGTAACCTGCACACCCCTCTGTCAGTGCGGGAGGGAGAGGAGGCGGTGAGGATTGCCAAGGCCGTATGCATACAGGCGCTTGTTAATCGCGTTGAGGCACATCGCAACCGACCAGCAGTCAAAGGTGCCCTCCTGCGAATCGACCGAGCCCAAGTTGCTGACCTAATCAAGCGTGCTCCTTTCTCTCCGTCCGCCGATCAGCTTCAAGCCATCGACGAGATCGTGTCAGACCTCAGGTCGCCATATCCGATGCAGCGCATCCTGTCGGGCGATGTCAGCACGGGCAAGTCATTCACTTTCATGGTTCCAGCTGCGGCAAGCTACCTCGCGGGGGCAAAGGTTGCGATTATCGCGCCCGGACAAATCTTGGCGCAGCAACTGGCGGCCGAGTTGAGCAGCCTCTTTTACGAGATCCCGGTTGTCACTGTTGTTGGTCCGATTGGAAAGGCCCACATTGACCTGACTGCCGGAATCGTGGTCGGCACAACTGCAGTTCTTTCAGCCGCCAAAAAGGCAGGGATAGTCTTCGACCTGGTCATCGCTGACGAGCAACAACGCTTCTCTGTGGCCCAGCGGAGTCAACTCATCGCGGCCCACACCAACTACCTTGAAGCAACTGCAACCGCGATTCCCCGAACTGTCGCGCTGGTTAAGCTCGGTGGGCTTCCGATCTCAATCCTGAGAACTACGCCGGTACCGAGGGAAATCGTCACCAGGATCATCACCCACAACGCCAGGCAGAAGCTGCATGAACTGGTGATGCAGATCATCAAGCAAGGTGGGCAGGTCGCATTCATCTACCCAGTCGTCAATGGTGAGGCTGACACTCGCAACGCTGTGGAGAACGCCTACGAACGATTCAGGAAAATCCTTGGTGACGATGCCGCGATGATTCATGGTGGGCTGCCAGAGACAGCCAAAGCTGACATCATAGACAGGATGAAAGCCAAGCAGATCAAACTGTTAGTCGCCTCAACGGTGATTGAGGTAGGGGTAACCTTTCCGGGCCTGACCCTGCTGATTGCAGTTAACCCGGAGCACTTCGGCGTCGCACAGTTGCACCAGCTTCGCGGCCGAGTGGCTCGTAAAGGTGGCCGAGGCTACTTCATCATGTATCTTCCCAACCCCATCAAACAATCAGCCTCATCTCGCTTGCGGTTGTTGACGGAGTGCAATGACGGGTTTGTGCTGGCGGAAATGGATGCAGAAAGTCGCGGCTATGGTGATCTGAGCCAAGATGGTGAAACGCAGTCTGGTGCAACGCGTGCCCTGTTCTGGGGCTTGCGGCTCAGCAACAGTGACATAACGTTTGGTGCAGTAAAAGCGGGCCTCATTCCGGGTCAGCAATAGGATAGGGGGTGACAAATTGGCCGCGAAATCAACACCGCTCGCTGTCAAGGTAGCGATTTACCAGCGACTGCTCTCCGGGGACATAGCCCGCGACGTCGGCCGCATGTATGTCATCAGTCTGCCTACCATCTGGAAGTATGCTAATGACGCTGTTGCGGAGCTGCGCCTGCTTCAGGCCGTGGAGAGCTCTCCCATTCTCGTTGGCTTCTTGAGTCGCACCGTCAAGATCCAATGCTTCCAGTACGTGGATGACGAGGCAGTACGAGACCTGATGGCACCGATTTTGGAGCCCTACCTCGGCCAGGCAGAGAAAATCAACTTCGCAAGCCGTGAGAGTGCTGATCAGCCATTGTCGACTAGGGTGAGTCGTACAACAGAGGAAGATTTCCAGGCGATCGTTGCTGAGATGTCGCAATCATCCCACCCAGGCCTCACATCGTCAGCGCTTTTGCGTGACATCGTTGAGGAATACGTGGCCCGCTACAAAGCCAAAGACCGGACCTTACAGCCGAGTTTCGACCATCATTCACAGACGCCGGCGCCAGCAGTGCTAGCAGCGCCTACCCTCGACGGATTGGCACTCATGAAGGACCTCCAGGGCGCACTTCGCGAACAGTTGCAAAAGCATGGCATCGAGCTGCCATTAGCCGAAGATTGATCTTCTAGTCACGTGTCGAGCATTCCCCTCTGTAAGGCGTAGGCATAGCCGATGCCGTCATTCGAAAAAGGGGAAATCCATGACTCTCGTTCAAGCGCAGCTTCCTGCAACGTCCAACGTCTCGATGCGTCACATTTACCTCTACACCCATCTGCTGATCGCGGAAGCGAACAAGCTGGGTCGGCGGGTACGTGTCATCTGGGCGAATATCACAACTGCTTCAATTGGCCCGGATCATAAGGCAGCTGGTGGGTTGCTCCTTACCTTGCCGTTGACCGCAGCCATGGGTACTGATGAAGATCTAGAACTTATCCAAGGTCTACTCGATCATGAAATCCTGTGCCATGGCCTTCACACCGACTTCTCCGTTGTGATGAAACCGGATATCTCTGGAACGTTGCAGAACGTCCTGGAAGATCCACGCGGCGAGCTGTTGGCAAAGCCGCGATTCCGTGGAGCCAACAACAACATACACAACACCTTAAAAATCCTGGTGAAAAGAGGGACTTTTCATGGCCCAGTCGCAGGTCAGGAAACACCTCAGTCCATTTTGGTCTCCTGGTTGGTCACTGAGCTTCGTAGTGAGCTTCTTGAGCAAACCTGCCTAAAGGATTTCGCTATTGAGTATCGCGCCCTGGCTGTTGCAACATTCGGTGCGCCTCTGGTTGAGCAAGTAAAGGCAATTGCTATAAAGGGCTGCAATGCACCAGATACTCAGGGTGCGGATAATGCCGCTAACGAAATTGTCGAGCTGCTCAAATTAACGAAGGACCAACAACAGAGTGCACCGCAACCAGGATCTGATAACCAGTCCGAACCACAAGGAGAACCCGGCTCACCAGCAAAATCAGGTAGTAATGGACAACCGTCCAAAGCTGGAGATATCTCCGACGCAATCAATCATGTACTTAACGCGAGTCAGAGTGATTGTGGAAGCTATGCAAAAGGCTTGGAAGATGTCATCTGCTCTAGTCTGCCTGGAGTCGGCCAGAATCGGTCGGGGGGCTATCAACCAGATGCTTCAAACGAGATGCAGGAATTGAGTCTTTCTAAGGCTGGAGGCTCATTTGAAAATCGAAGCCTTCTTCGGGCTGGCGCTCAGAAGACTGCTGCGATGCTGTCAGTAACTTTTGAAGATCTCATTGAAACAATCACACAAAACGAGGTATGGGCTGCAAGTGAAGGGCGACTCAACACCCGGAAACTATGGCGAACCGCTGTAGGTGATGATTTAATATTCACTAAAAGAAAGTTGGCAGAGGAGATTGATACTTGTTTTTACCTGTTAGGTGACGAAAGTTCATCCATGGGTAATAAGTTCGGCTCGATCCCTGAAAAGAATGAGAGCGAAAATAGGATAACTGCACAGGAAGCTTGCAACCGTGTTTCGGTTGCAGTTGGTGAGGTGTTGAACAATTCGTCCATCCCTTTTGGAATTGCTACGTACAACACGGTGGTACGGGAATGGCACGCATTTGAAGAAAGCTGGGCCGGCACGTTGCAGCGGTACAAGCCAATTCCCAAAAGTGGAACGAAAACCCACCTTGCAGTGGTTTGGGCGCTCAAGAAACTCATCGATCGACCGGAAGCTCGACGAATCCTGATTGTGGTCACTGATGGGGATCCTGGGAACAGCGACGTGCTGCGCTCAGCCGTTGAGGAGGCTGCATTGATGGGGATCGAGGTACGCTTCGTCCTGATCGGTGATGATCATGTTAAACGCTATCTGGATGCAGGCATGGCCTGCGGGGTAGCAAAATCTGATACCGACCTTGCGACAGCTGTCTTTGCAGCACTGAAGCAGGGATTGTATAGAGCCTAAACGAAAGACCAGCCGGACTCCTTGGAGTCCGGTTTTTTTATGCTTCTACTAGCGTGTTAGGCATCCCTCTGTACCAGGCCTTCGCAAGAGGCCATCCATTGCCTACTGGGGATTCGACCATGACTGCTTTTCACTCCATCAATGACCCACAACTCAACGCTGTAATCGACACCCTCAATCCGATAGAGGTTCGTTTAGCACCACAGGTTTTCGGTACAACAGCACCATTTTTTGATGGTATGCAAACCAAAATCTTTGCTAAGACCCCCTTCACGCCAAAAGTCGTTCCTTACAGCTTCGACGAAGAACTGCTCACGCGGTTGATCCTCTGGGCCGCTTCAGCAGGGCTTCCACAGGACTTTTTCAAGGCTTCCATCAAGAAAGCGACCTATATCTATGGACCAACCGGCGCCGGTAAAACCACGTTGGTGGAGGCCTTTGCATCCCGTACGGGCAGATCGGTCTTCACCGTCCAGTGTTCCGAAGAAACGACGATCTCTGACCTCTTTGGGAGCTGGAAATTGTGCGGGCCTGAGGGTATGAAATGGATCTACGGAAAAGTGTGTAAATGGGCTAAAACTCCGAATTCCATCCTGCTCCTGGATGAGTTCGATCAGCTGCCGCCGCAGATTCAAATGGGTCTCAACGGCATCCTTGACGGGAAGCCAATTGTCCTCGATCAGACTGGTGAGGTGATTCAGATCTCTCCGGGCTGCTTGATCGCGGCAACCGGCAATACGAATGGCAACGGGTCAGCCGGCGGTAAAGGGGGCAGCGCTTCCGGTTACAGGGGCACCAAGAGGATGAACATCGCCACAATGGACCGCTTCAACGTCATGTACTGCACCTACATGGAGGAAAGCCGCGAGGCCAAACTCATTGTTGAGCAAACTGGCACCCCAGAGGTAATCGCGAATGCGATGGCTACCCTGGCCAGCAAGATCAGAGCCAACTTTATTGCGCTCACGGAGGATGCCGGCGCCGGCGGTATGGCCTTTAACTTCACGATCACCACTCGGAATGTACTGAATTGGGCCATGAACTACAGGCTGCTCATGCAAATGGGGAAAACCACTGAAGAAAGCCAGAAAATGGCACTCCGAGTGACTGTTCTTGACTTCGCTCAACATGATGAGGCTGCGTCGATCTTGGCGGCTTGGTCCACCGTTGTCGGAACTGTCTAACGCTCCACCAAACCCCGGCTCGCCGGGGTTTTTTCGTTTATGGGTGCCTGTGAGGCATCTCCTGTCACTGGGTCTTTCGCAAGGGACCCGTTCTTTCAATTTCAGGAGAGCCACCATGAGCACGACCAATCAAACCGATGACTTGGGCATCAGCATCCTTCAGGACGTGGTGCTTTTTGACTACATCATTGGAGGTAGCACCGGTGAGAAGACAGTTGATGGGGACGATTTCATTCGTGAGGTTGGACGTATGCTGCCATCAGGGTCCTTCGCTTGGGTGAACAAGTACCGATCGGAGGCAAAGCGGGAGATCCTGAAAGTAGGGGTCTCACGAAAAGTAAACAACCGAATTCGCGGATACTTCGTTCCTACTCAACACGCCCAAGAGCTTGCAAAGGTTCTCAACGCGATCAAAGAAAAGTATCTAGCGGAGAAAGCAACTTTCCTCAAGGCTCTTCCAAAACTTGTGGAGGATTGGGCTGAGTCTCCAGCTAACTCTGTTGCAACGCAAGGCGGCAAATCTCGTGCGGACTTGATCCGTCAGCATGCTCCACAGGTCTCTGTACTGGAGAGACTGCTAACTTTCGACACTTCGGCTATTCGCATCAGTAACACCAGCTACTTTGGTGAAGGCGATGCGCTTCAAAAGGAGGTCAAAGGGTTGGTCGGGCAGGCAGCTTTAGAGATTGCCGAGGACGTAAATCGCTCTTGGACTCGTAAGGGCAACGGTAAAACCACTTCAAGAATCTTGGGGCTGATCCGTCGGGTTCAGGACAAGGCTGAAGCCATGAGCGTGCTTTCAAGTAAATTTTCCAACTTGGAGAAAATGTGCGCGTCGGTTTTGTCTGCTGTACCTACCGGTCCTAGCATTGAAGGAGTTGCATACATTCAAGTATCTAGCTTGCTGTCATTCTGCATGGATCCTGAAAAAATCCTTGGAGAACACGCCACCGAGTTTGATCCGTTGACTGTAGAAACTGCCGATTTAGCGCCACCACATTCTGAAACAAACGTTTTCTTCAGTACATCAACATCTGAAGGTATTCCGTCTGAGGCAGATCAAAATGAGGTGACTATCGTTCCTGAGGTCTCTGTGGTCCCGCCACTTCCAGCTGCCCGCAAAACAGAAGAGAATCTTTTCTTTGAGACTGCACCTGAAAAACCCATGGTAGAGCCGGAAAAGGCCGAACCATCAGAAACAACGTCGCAGCCACCAGCGGCTACGTTCATTTTCTAACCTCCAAAAAACCCCGGTCAATGACCGGGGTTTCTTTATTTCTGGAATTTATGCAGAAGGTGGGGCTTGAATACCAGGTAGCTCAATTTCTGCCTTAGCCAACAACTGGCGTCCAGAGAGCTGCTCATAGAGCAACACCATGGTCATGCGAACAGAGAGAGGGGTTTGCTCCCATTCTTCCTTCTTCGGGATGTAACCAGCCCAGGTAGGATCGCTACCCATCTTCTCAATTGACAGCCAGAGTTGCTCATCAAGATCTTTCTTGTAAACAAAATCCTCTGGCGTGAAGAAATCAGCCAGGTTGTAAACCTGAATGAGGGGGAGGCCAAGGAAGTCAGCTACCAGTTGCAGCTTTTCCTTACCGAGCGATCGTATCTGCCGATTCCCGTTAGCCAGGGAGTTCCAGTATATGACCGTGATACCCATGACATCTGCAATTTCACGATCAGGTAGCCCACGATCAACGATAACCTTCTTGATCATCTTGACGAGGCGGGAGCCTGGCATAGTGTTCCGAGTCTTGATGGCTGCAACTGCCTTATCTTCTGGTGCTGCTGTTTTGGCCTTTGCAGATGCACGAGCTCTCGTAGGCGCAGCGGCAGATTGATTGGCTTGCGTTTTTGCAGCAGATTTTTTAGCTACCGGCTTCGCCGCAGCATTAGCAGGTGGCTTTGCCGGTGCTTTGGCGGGCGCAGACCGCCGTCCTGTCGATTCATTTGCGGTCTTGTCGCTAGCTTTGGGCATTGTGCGGCTCCAGTTTGGTCGCGGCGTCTAACACGATTCAGGACGCTCTCTAAACAAATAAAGCAGAGAAATCCAGTATAAATTGAAAAAAGATTCTACACAGTTAACAACAAGATTCAAATCTCTTGTTCCGGTGGAAAAAGAGACTTTTTGGCTCGATTTCTCCCCCATGACCGTAGCTCTCTGACCGCGGCGGGCACCATGAGTGCAATATGATTCACCTTGTATTATTGGTACGTGTTGCGTATTCTTTAGAAAACCAAGCCATTCAACGTATCGAGGTACTCAATGCTGCCCCAGGACGCAAAGCGGAAGCCTGACTCCTATTCGTATCCAAACGGGATGCTCAACTCTGGCTACATCGCCGGCGTCCTGCGGTTGAATGATCCGGTCAACGGAATCTGCTACATCCAGCAGACCCGGTCGGAAAACCACATGCTCCCTGTCCACTACGATCCCAAAAAGTCGCCTATTCCTAAGGACATCAAGGAGTGGGACCTCATCATGGCATTCGTGCACACCGACGGCGCCATTCAGGGGGATGACCGTATCGCCCGGGTGAAGAGCATCCGTTTCGAAGCCCCAAACCTGATGCACCTCGGTGGGCGTTTTCGAGACGACTTCATGCGGAAATGGGATGCTGTTGTGCATGCCGCCGCAAAGGACTCCGGCACCCCGGATTCTGTAGCACAGCTGGAGAAACAGCCCGGCTCCGGCACTGAAGACCGTCGCGATTCGTTCGATTGGAAAGCGATGGAGCTCAACAAGAACGCCTCGAACCAGATCCGTATCGCTGGCTTCATTCAGGCAAAGTCACTGGAGCGCAACCGTAAACACCCAGTAGACGGCACGCCGATCAACGACCGCCTGGTCGTGCTAATTCGGCAATCGAAAGACACCGATGCCTGCATCCCTGTTCGGTGGTATGGCCGTAACCTGCAACCACTGTCCGAGAAACTCGCCCGCGGAATGCCCATCATCGTCAACGGCGAATTCCGAATGGACGTCAAGGCCATTTCCCTGCCGGACGAGCAAACCGGGGTCGCCGCTGTGTCCAAGTTGCCCTTCATTCAAGCCAAAGACATGCCTGGCCCAGTGACCCCGGACTCGGGCCACATCAAGATCGTACCTGGCTGGGCCGCAGAACTTTTCAAGGGCCACGGCACCCAGGCGCCTCAGCCGAAACCTGATTCCGAGCGCAGCGCAATGTTCGCCTCGGCCTTTGGTTCCGGCTCGGCGAGCAAGCCTGCAACCCCAGATGAGCAGCAGGGCGCATAGGCCGCGGCTGCTTCTCCTCGTTTCGCGAAGCCATCGAGATCCAGCACTGGAGTCGGTGGCTTTTTTGTTTCTCGCGCAGCAGCTGTCCAGTCATGCCGGCTACTGCACGAGAAATGTAATTCTGCATTAGAAGGCTAGTCCGCGATGGGCAAGACACTGATCATCACTGAAAAAGCAACCGTAGCGGTCTCTATCGCGCAAGCGGTCGGAGGCTTCAGTAAAGTGGAAACATGGCTTGAGAGCGAGAATGCAATTCTCGCCCCCGCGGCCGGCCACCTGGTTGAAATCCACTCCGAGGAAATGGCCAAGGCCGGGCGGGACATCGGCAATTTGCCTGTAATCCCAGATCAATTCGACCTCAGGGTTATCGAGCCGAAAGCGAAGTTCTACAACGTACTGCAACGCCTGATGCGCCGCCCGGACGTCACCGCTGTTGCGAACGCATGCGACGCAGGACGGGAAGGCGAGTTGATTTTTCGGCTCATATACAAAATGGCTGGATGCACCAAGCCAATGCTCCGGATGTGGATGAGATCGATGGTCGATGACGCCATCCGGCAGGCATACAAGAACATGCAGCCAGGCGCAGAATTCGACAACCTCGCCATGGCAGCTGAGATCAGAAGCGAAGGCGACTTCATTGTCGGCATCAACGCGAGTCGGGGCATCTCCCGCCTCTATGAGCGAGAGACCGCAAAAGCCGAGATATTCCCGCTTGGCCGCGTGCAAACCCCGACGCTGTCTTTGGTTTGTGCTCTGGAGCTGGCTATTTTGACCTTCCGGCCGGTTCCCTATTGGGAGGTCCATGGGAGCTTTGGGGTTGCGGCTGGAAAATACACCGGTAAGTGGTTGGCACCACAGACGTCCGAGGCCAAAGGCGGCTACCAGCACCGGGTCATGGATCGAGCAAAGGCCGATGCGCTGATCAGCAAGTGCTCTGGGGTAGCTCCGAGCAGTGTTGTGGATGAGGTCAAGCCAGCCCAGACAGGCCCCGGGAAGCTGTACGACCTCACCTCGCTACAGCGTGAGGCCAACCGCAAGCTTGGGTTTTCTGCAGCTTACACACTGGAGATTGCCCAGAAGCTTTACCTGGAGCTCAGCCTCACCACCTACCCGCGAACTGACTCTGCTTACCTACCCGATGACGCTATTAGCGACACGAAAAAGGTCATGGGGATGTTTGGTGGTACCCCATATGAAGATCACGCGCAGCGCGTGCTCGATGAAGGTTGGGTCCGGCCCAACAAGAAGATTTTCGACTCGACGAAGGTGTCGGACCACTTCGCTATCATTCCAACCGGAAAGCGAGCTGGGGACCTTGAGCCGGACGTTCAGAAAATCTACGACATGATCGTCAAACGCTTTCTTGCCGTGTTTCATCCAGCAGCAGAGTATTCGGTTACGGTCCGGCTTACCACGGTGGCTGACGAAATCTTCAGGTCGACTGGTCGTGTGCTTGTGTCCCCAGGTTGGATGGTGGTTTACGGGGCAGGGATCGTCGAGGACGCAACCGATCGAGATGGTGATTCCGACGACAAGAAGGAGCTCGCACGGTACGTCAAAGGTGAAACAGTCACTCCTCAGGGCATCGAGCTGAAGATGCTCAAAACCAAGCCTCCAGAACGGTACACCGAGGATACGTTGCTGGGCGCGATGGAGACGGCAGGGCGCCTGGTAGAGGAGGAGGACCTTCGTGAGGCGATGAAAGAGCGGGGGCTAGGAACACCGGTCACGCGCTCTGCAATGATCGAATCGCTCCAATCCACCAAGGACGGTGCCGGCCGAAAGAAAGAACCCTATCTCATCCAGCAGAAGAAGTACTTCGCTCCTAGTGCGAAGGGGATGACTGTCTACCGCTTCCTGGTCGACAACGGCATCGATGCTCTCACGTCGCCAGTCCTCACCGGGGAATGGGAGCACAAGCTCCGTCAGATGGAAAAGGGCGCATACAACCGAGATGTATTCAAGTCCGAGCTTGCAGACCTGACGACAGGGATCCTCGACACCATCAAAAACAAATATGCAGGTGTCCAGGTCAAGAAGCTGGTTGCCCCTTGTCCCACCTGCGGCGGTGCAATTGAGATCCAGGCCCGAACGTTCATGTGCGAGCGCCAGTGTGGCTTTTCTATATGGCGAGAGATTGCCAGTCGCATGTTGAAGGTATCGGAAGCCGAAACTTTGCTCCGCGACAAGGTGGTGCTTGGGCTCAAGGGCTTTGTCAATCCAAAGAAATCGACCAAGTTCGAGGCCGGCCTGAAGCTGCTCGACACCGGGAAGGTAGAGTTTTACTTCGACCCCACCGCGAACACCCGAGACTCCAAAGGGAATGTCGTGTCCTGCCCGAAATGCCAAGGAGGCATGCGCAAAATCAAAGTCGCCAAAGGGCACTTCTGGGCCTGCGTCGATCGAGAACAGTGCAATCACACCATGAACGATCGGGACGGCGATCCAGTTGAGCGGCCAAAGTCATTTCCATGCGACCTCTGCGGCAAACCCATGTACCTGCGAAACGCCGGCAAGTCGCCTTTCTGGGGGTGCAGTGGCTTCGTTAAAGGGGGCGGAGGGTGCTCTCAAACCTTGAAGGACAATAACGGCACCCCGGTACCTAAGGACCAACAAGCCAGCTCTGACGGAGCGCCGTTACCAACGATCCAGAAAGAGAGCGGAGCTTTCCTTTGAACGCCAACAACAAGGTCATTCGCGCCACTGCCATCGTGTTCGGTTTCTGGTGGCTGTTACTCACTGCCCGGGCCTTTGGCGGTTCTCCGATGGAGTTCTTAGAGAGCTGGCCGCTGGTGGGCTACAACATCTCACACTGGATCCTGGGAGTTGTTTCCGGCCTGTTCATCGGCGTCTGGTTTATCTGGTTCACCAGGTTGTCAGCACTGAACAAGCTATACGCCGGCAAGAAAGGAAACATCCTCAACGGCGCCCGATCTACGCTCGGCAAGGTTCCTATGCCCACCTCGGCGCTACCTCGCATCGAGGCACCGTCAAAACGTCTACCCATCAACAGTAAAAAAGTGCTGACTTGGGTTGCTGCCAATGAGAAAAAGTGGCCAGCCCATGTAGCGTTTTTTTGGGCCATTTGGGATACCTATTCCGCACATGCGGACTTCCCCGCATCTCATCGCAAGGGGGGACACGGTAATCGCCGGCTTTGGGAGCACTGTCTGGCCGTGGCAGACACCGCACTGGAGGATGCTGGCGCTTACGTGTTCGATGGAGTTTATGTAAAGGCCCGAGGCAAGCCCAAATTCAAAATCATCGATCTGAAGAACAAGGAATACCGGTTTGACGCCACCGATCCGCTGATCCCCATTCTGGGCCTAGCGCACGACATCGGTAAGCTGGAGGCCTATGAGCTTCTACCAGACGGCAGTGTTATGACACAGGAGGAGGGTGGAGCGCTCACCCCGCAGGATGACAACCGCATCTCCCACGATGCGCTGGGTGCGAGAATTCTTGCTCGCTTCCCGGAATACTGGGCCCTGCCTGCACGCGATCGACAAGCCGTGAACCTGGTCATCGCTCATTACCACCACCCAAGTGACTTCCCTGTTGACCGCAATGGACTCAGCTTGGATGACCGCATGACAGCCCTCATGGAGTTTTTAATCCTCGCGGACAAGAAGACCGGCATGGCCGAGTCGTGCATCACTGAGACGTTGAGTGATCACGAGATCTCTGAGGACGAGTCCAACGCCATTTATCACAGCTTCGTCGAGATCATGACGGAGTACGGCAGAGTTAACGGCACCGGTGACCAGGCCAAAGATTCCACGCTGAAAATTGCTCAGAAACACGATGGACTTATCGTCATCCGGGAAAAGGAGCTTCGATCTCTCATCTTGGCAAAAATGGGTTGGTCGTTGGAGGAGGGTGATGGCCGGTACCGAATGACCCTCAACCTGATGACGACGCTCCAGGAGAAGGGGCTGCTGTACTCAAGACATAATCACGCCGATATGAGCCGGTTTTTGCCGATGTACTCGGTATCGTTGCGCAACGCACAAACGGGAGCTCACCTGACTACCTGGGAACCTTGCATCATTGTCGTGCCAGTTGCCACCACTCCCGAGCTTGCGGGCCTCAGTGGACTACCCAGTATGGGTACAAAGCTGGATATCGAGCGCCCATTGTTCACTCACAATTTGGGAATCACTGAAGCAGATGCGCTTCGGGAGATCGTTGCCCGTGGATTCAGCGCTGAGATCGCCGCGAAGATGAACATCGCCGGCAAGCAAGAAGAGAAGCCAAAGCCGAAGCCACAACCTGCACCTGCACCTGCACCTGCACCTGCACCTGCACCTGCACCTGCACCTGCACCTCAAGCTCGGCCTGATGAAGGGATTAGTCAACCCGCAGCTGATACCGCGAGCGTCCCACAACCGAATGCTCCAACAATCGACTCAACCGAACACTCAACATCTGCGCTGGTCGGCGCCGCAAGCAGTGAGTCCGAGCACAGTGACGATCCAGGAACGCAACTCGGTATGTCCGCTGAATCGCTAGCTGTAACGACCTGCAAACGAAAACACCCCGACCTGCAATCGACACCGATTTTGGCCAGAGTTAACTGCGACTGTCCGAACTCGCAAACCAGCATTACCTGCGAATGAACCTGCATTGATCCGCGCCGACCTGCATTCCAGCACTACCAACCAGCATTAATTGCAAATGACGGGGCTCAGATCGGCAGGCCCGCTGCTAGCATCTTGTCGCGCAAATCGGCTGCGCGTGTTGGGTCGAGCGTGTTGCTGAACAACGCCTTGATTTCGGTGGGTCTGGCGTCGAACTGCTCCACCAGATCCTTGATGCGGTAACCGTGGCGAGTGAGCGTCGGTTCCAAGTCATCCAGTTGGCGCGACAGCACCGATTGCACGAGTTCCGCCGACACGGGTTTCTCGCCGGTCAAGTAGCCGGCTTCCAAGGCCAGACTGAGGTGCAGTTGGATTTGCAGCGGTGTGCGCAGCTTGGTGGCCAGCAGATCGATGGCGTCCTCGGTCAGAATCGACTCGGGTTCGACCTTTCCCTCCGTGCAGGTTTCCAGCAACCAGTGAATGTATTCCCGCTGGCTGCCGGTGATGCCGTCGAGCGAGAAGATGTCGGTGCGGTAGCCGATTTCCTCCATCGTTGGTCGGCGCAGGTCATTACGCAGTTTGGGGTGTCCGGCGAGCACGATCGATAGCCGCCCGTCACCGTCCTCGACCAACTCCATCAGGCGTTTCAGGCCGGTCAGGGTGTGGCCGTTGAGGTCATGGGCCTCATCGACAAACAGGGCCACCGGACGTTTGTTCTTCCTCACCAGTTCGCGCAGGTCACGCTCACGTTTCTCGCCTTGGGTGGGGATGCGTACCTGCTTCTCGGTGGAGAGGTCATAGAACAGCGCGGCGATGAAGGTGGCCAGCTTGATGCTGTGCTTCTCTATGGCCAGCGACTTGGATACCGTGATCTTCCTTTCCTCCTCCATCGCCTGCTGAAGCCGGCGCAACATCACGGTCTTGCCGCTGCCGATGACGCCGCACAGGGCAATCAGCCGCCCTTCGAAGATCGCCCCCTTGATGTCCTTGATCAACTGCTGATGGTGGCCGGTTTCAAAGTAGCCTGCCTGGTTCAGTGGTAACGCCAGTCCGTAGTGCAGCATCACTTCAGCCCGCATGTTCTTCTCCTGCTTTCGTGTGGCGGAAGTAGCCCCGCACGCGCTCCAACACGATGCGGCGTGTCAGGGTTTCGCTCAGCACCTGGTGGATGAAGGTTTGATCGTCGGCGGAGAGCTTAGCCAATGGCTGCGCCAGGTCATCGGCAATAGCCAACTTGGCGGCGATGGCGTTGGGAAACCGATATTCGTGCGCCTCGGCATCGAAGGGTTGGCGCGGCAATACCATGGGCGTCGCGGGAGGCGTCAACCGCACGTCATCGCCGGCCAATGCGGCGATAGGCAGGCCAAGCTGGTCGGCCAGCGAGCGGATTCGATCGGAGCGCTCATCCGCCTTGCCGCGTTTGAAGGCGCGGTAACGATGCAGGGGAATGGGGCCAGAGACGGGGTAGTAAGGTCCGAAACGCTCTCCCTCGAATTCAGCATAGAGTTCGTCATCGAACAAGCCCCAGAGCAACAGCACGGTTTCGCCCGCCATGTCGGGCTCTACCTCGTAGGCCGTGCCGTCGATGGTGACGCGGGCATCGACGCCGACCTTGCGTCGTTCCGGCTCGCGGGCGAAGCGGCAGAACTGTTCCCAGGTGCACATTTCGCGCAGGCCCTCAACGGGCAAGTTGGCCAGCCAGTCCTCAATCCGCGAATGCGGCTCGGAGCGATGCCGCTGAAGGTTGTAGGTGCGCACCAGGTAACGCAGCAGCCACTCATTGGCCTGCGCTTCGGTTTCCGGCTTGTGGAAGTGATACAGCGTCTCGTGGGCTTCCTTCACTGTGCGGAAGGGGCGCTCCACTTTGCCTTTCGAGCGCGCCGTGGTGCGGGTGCCATCCTTGCCGGCCGGGATGTGTGTCTGCCATTCGATGTCCAGCGCCTGCATGACGTTCTGGAAGACCCGGCGCTTGGCCACTGGGCCGTTGTCCAGGTAAATCATCTTGGGGCGGCCTTGTAAGGGAAAGGTCGGATCGACCTTCGGTGCCATGGCGTTGAACAGGAAGCGCAGCGCTGACTCCGCGTCCTCGCCGTATACGCAGTGGTATTCCTGATAGGCCACCCCGCTGCGATCATCCACCACGCTGAACAACATCAGCGTCGGCATGCCCCTAGCCGGATCGATCCAGACCGGCTTATCGATGTGCTTGAGGTCGGAGGGCGACAGGTCGAATTGCCAACAGTCGTTACTGTGCGCCGCTTGAAAGCGGATGGCCGGTGGTTGCCGCAACAGCCGAGACTGGTCCAGGTGCCAGCGGCTTAAGTACTCGTTCACCGTGCTGCGGGTCAGAACCCCTTGGGGCGCCTTGACCAAGCCTTGCTCGGTTTCCACCCCATAGCCCTCCAGCAGATCGATGGCACGGCGGGTAGATAGGTGCCGCCCTTGTTTGTTGGTGGTGCGCAGTTTCAGCGCGGCAATTAGCTCGCAGTAGCGCTCTAGCTCGGCCTGCTGCAATACCCGCGGCTTACCATGGTCGGCGCGGTGAGCCGTGTGGGGTTTATGGATGAGGTTCAGCGCCCGGTATACGGTACTTGGGGACACGCCGTACAACTCGGCTATCGCGGCCACCTGAACAATCCGTTCCGGGCTTTTCTTGGGTAGGCGGTCGAGCCGCTGCCGCAACTGCATCAGCGAATCGGTCGGAATGGTTTTACGCCGCCCGCTGGGCATTGCGTTCGGCCTCGGTGAGGTAGTTGTAGAGCGTCGAACGGCCGATACCCATCATCCGGCAGATTTCCGCCACGGTATGTTGCCGCTCGTGGTAGAGGCGCAGGGCCAATTTCTGCTTTGCCGGATCGAGCCGTTTCTTGCGACCGCCCTTACGGCCGCGAGCCCGTGCAGCGGACAACCCGGCTTGGGTGCGCTCGCGGATTAGGTTGCGCTCGAACTCGGCCAAGGCGCCGAACAGGTGAAACACCAGGCGGCCACCAATCGAGGCGGTGTCGATGTTTTCCTGCAAGCTGCGCAAGCCGACGCCGGCGGAGTCCAATTGCTCAACCAGCCGGATCAGGTCCTTCAGCGAGCGGCCGAGGCGATCCAGGCGCCAAATCACCACGGTGTCGTCACGGCGTAGCGTGGCCAGCAAAGCGGTCAAACCAACCCGCTCAGCCTTGGCGCCGCTGGCGGTATCCTCGAACACGCGCTCGCAGCCGGCCGTTGCCAGCGCATCACGTTGCAGATCGAGGAGTTGATCGTCGGTCGAGACGCGGGCGTATCCAATCAACATGGCGTTGTCCAACTATTCAGCGATAGCTCAGTGTAGTCGGATACTGAAAGATGGAAGCTATAGTTGGATGCCAGCGACGCGGGTTGCTTGAGAATTTCCAGCTCGGGGTGTGTAGTCCAACAAACGAAGGTTTGTTGGACTATGCGTACCATTGGTGTTTGAAAGCGTGAATCCATCGCAATGGAATACAGGTTCGGTTGGTCAGGCTTTCAATGCCAGGATTCGGCGCGCACCGTTCAGCACGATGAGGCCAACGACCGTGCCAATCACCAAATCTGGGTAGGGAGAACCTGTCCATGCAACCAAAGCACCTGCGACGATAACGCCAAGGTTCGCGAGCACATCGTTGGCCGAAAAAATCCAACTCGCTTTCATGTGTGCACCACCTTCGCGGTGGCCATAGATCATCAAGAGACAGCTGACGTTGGCAATCAGTGCGACTAAGCCAATCCCCATCATCAACATCGACTCAGGTTCGCTGCCGTAGAGAAAGCGTCTAGCCACTTCCACCAGTACACCCAGAGCCAACACGATCTGAAAGAAACCCGCCAGGTGCGCAGCGCGAACCTGCAGCCGTGCACCCCGGCCGACCGCAAAGAGAGCCAGGCCATAGACGGCAGCATCAGCAAACATGTCCAGCGAGTCGGCAATCAGGCCCGTCGACTGGGCGATCAAGCCTGCGCCCATCTCGATGACAAACATCGCGGCATTGATACCGAGCAGGATTTTGAGCGTGCTGGCCTCCTTGGAAGCAGTCAGCTCTTCACTGGCGCTATTGGCCGAAGCTGCTTCCTGACTGGCCGGTTGAGTACCCAGCAACGTTGCCCCCAGGCCAAGTGACTCCAGCTTGGTCGCGATCTGGTCAACCGGACCGTCATGGAAAGCGCGTACCTGTCTGCTGGTCAGATCAAAGGACAACGAATTGAGCTCAGGCAAGCCATTCAGCGCGAGCCGAATCATTCGTTCTTCTGAAGGGCAATCCATCTTGGGCACAGAAAAACTGCTGACCCATGTTCCTTCATTCGACGACGCGGTTGCCGCTTCAGTGGTTGCCGACACTGGGCCACAGCCACAGGATTTCTCACAAGAACTCATGATCCGTTGCTCCTATTGGACTTGATTCTGCCGATTGAAAACCATATAGCAGGTATAGGGTCAAGCATGGATATACTGGCTTTTTTACCAAGGGGCAGATAATGCGCATTGGCCAACTTGCACAGCTGGCGGGGGTGGACATTCAGACGATCCGTTTTTATGAACGCCAGGGACTGCTTCCCCCTCCTAACCGCCAGGACAACGGCTATCGAACCTATAAAGCAGACCATGCGGAAAGACTGCTGTTCATTCGCCGATGCCGCTCTTTTGGCATGTCACTGGAAGAAATTGGTGTTTTGCAGAGCTATCAGGAACAGCCGCAGCAACCCTGCACGGCGATCAATGCGCTCCTTGATACACATATCACCCAGGTAAGGGCTCAGATCGCATCCCTGCACGCCCTCGAAAACCAGTTGGTGACGTTGCGGAGCTGCTGCGATAACGAACGACAAAGCCTGGACTGCGGAATACTTTCGGGCCTGCTGGAGGGCGACAAAACTCTTTCGTAATTCACGGCTTAAAGTCATTTTCGCGGCGCCTCAATCCATAGCGCTTGACCCTATAGCGGCTATAGGGTGTTCACTTGCCCATCTGCTGCGTAAGTGAGATCCAGATGAATACCGCCCTTCGCATTGCCATCGATGAGGCCTTCTTTCGGGCAAGGAAAGCACTCGATGCGCCAACCGAGGCTTTCCCTTGGCTGGAACGAGTCCACCATTTTGAGCCAGCGACTGCCTGTTCTTCATGCTCAGAGTCATTGGCTGATGCTGAGGGCTGGCTGGCAGTTGCGCGACTTTCGGGAGATGCTCAGCCAAATACCGCGAATCATGGCGGCCCTGCTGTTCTCAAAGATCTGGGTGCCGCTCGGTAACACCGGGCGCGCCAGGGTCAGTGCTTTCGCGCCAATGCCCCTCTCACAGGAGTTGCAGCGACTTCTTGAAGGAGAGACGCGATGAGTTCGTCTCCTAAAAGGTCGCCTTTCGTTGCTCCATGGTTTTGGTGGACGCTATCGCTGGGCATTGCCTCGGCCGATCAAGCGTTCAAGACTGCAACTGAGGGCTCACTCCCAGTTGGCACCGTAATTCCTCTCGCCCCGTTCTTCAATCTGGTTCATTTCTGGAATACCGGTGCAGCGTTCAGCTTCCTGGCTGATGCAGGTGGTTGGCAGCGTTATTTTTTCATCGTCATCGCCTTGGTCGTTTCGATGGTGCTGGCTCTGATATTGCGTAAACCCAGAGCCAACAGCGAAGCCTTGGGCTATAGCCTCATCTTGGGCGGGGCAGTTGGGAATCTGATTGATCGCGCATTTCGAGGCCATGTAATCGACTACCTGAATTTTTACTGGCAGTCCTGGCATTGGCCTGCGTTTAACTTGGCGGACATCGGCATCGTGGTCGGTGCCACCACATTGGTCCTGAGCAGTGTGCTGAGTCCAAACGCAGAACTGGACCGGGGCAGATAATGCGAAGTTCAGATGCCGGAGAAGTGGCTCGTTGGTCAGGCCATGTGTGGGTCGGCCCCGGTATCGGTGTCTTTTTCGGCTATGCCGGCCACCAGGATTGGCACCGCCATCAAGCGCATCAAATTGCAGTAGGGCTCGACGCTGCGATAACGGTTGAAGCCCCGTTGGACAGGCTGTCAGGGAATGCCATCTTCATTCCGGCAGGCTTGAAGCACCGGCTCAGTGCCGGGCATGTCCTGTCGATCTACCTGGATGTGTTGTCCGATGAGGCCCGAACCTTGCAGGTGAGTGAAACCGCGAGGCTGATGGAGATCCTCCCGGCCGACGTTGCGGCGACCGTTGAGGCTTTGAGCACATCGGGGCATTCGGCAGTCCAGTTGCGAATGCAGGTACGGCAACTGCTGCGGCTTCCTGATCCGCCGATCTGTGATCCTCGCTTGACCAGAATCACCACGGCTCTGCGTGAAGGCCAAATGGGGCGTGAGGCAATGGCTGCGTTGGTGCATTTGTCTCCCACGCGCTTTTCCCATTGGTTTGTAGAGCAAACCGGCCTGCCGTTGCGCAGCTACGTCAAATGGCTGCGCCTCACCCAAGCCCTGCAACACCTGGCCAAAGGGGTACGGTTGACCGAGGCCGCTCATGCGGCGGGCTTTTCCGACTCCGCGCATTTCTCCCGAACATTCAGAGCGCTGCTGGGCATCGATCCGTCCTCCGCCCTAGTTGAGGTCGAACTCCAAGAGTCTTAGCTCTTTCGTTCAAGTCGCACGTCGCTCTCTCCCTATACCGTGAAGGCTCTCTGCACAGGAGCTGAGTGATGCCTATTTCTCTACGATTCGCCCTACGCTGGTTAAGCTACCCGCTTGTGTTTGGTGGCAGCACCGCCTTCATGGTCTGGGCCTTGTACGCTGGAGTACCGTACTGGCCCACCAAACCCTTGGTTGCCGCAGTCGGTCTATTGGCTGTCGCAGGACTAGAGCGTGTCCAGCCGTTCCGGGAGGGCTGGCTGCACGATCACCAGGACACCCTGACGGACCTGGTGCACATGCTGGTAAATCTTTCCGTCATCCAATTCACCGCCGAAATCCTGGCCAGGCTGGGCGATGCCGTGCCGGCTGCAGTTCGTCTCTTCCCAGTTGAGAGCCCACTGTGGCTGCAACTGCTGCTGGTCGCCGCCGTGCTCGATCTGAGCCTTTACGGTATGCACCGAGTCAGTCACCACGTCCCCTGGCTGTGGCGCTTTCATATGATTCACCACAGCGCCGAGCGCTTGTACTGGATGAACGGGCAGCGGCGGCACCCGCTGCATGCCGCACTCATGGCCGGCCCTGGGTTGGTGGTGTTGTTTGCATCCGGCGCACCTTCAGTAGTAGTTGCCACTTGGTTCGGTATCCTGACCGTGCATCTGGCCTTCCAGCACTCGAACCTCGATTATCGGGTGGGTTGGCTGCGGTATGTTCTCGGAGTCGCCGAGATTCATCGCTGGCATCACAAGCGCGACTTTGAGGATGCCCAGGTGAACTTTGGTGAGTTTCTGATGGTGTGGGATCGGATCTTCGGCACCTTCTACGACAGCACTGGAACGCTGGGCGACGCCAATGTCGGCTTGCGTGAGAGGGACTACCCCAAGGGTTACCTTGGTCAGTTGGCCGAACCCTTTGGGCGAGGCCGAGCACGCACATAGCGTAGGGCCTCAACGATTCCTGCAACCTGTTGACTGTGTCATTGCAAAGTGAGCGTGCTCCGATCTGCTCGAAGCAGGGCAGTCAGTGGATACTTTGGACTCAACATCGCCTACCTGTCATTTGCAGCTAATGCTGGCTGGCGGCGATGGAATGCAGGTCGGCATGGATCAATGCAGGTTCATTCGCAGTTAATGCTGGTTCGCCGGGCCGGACAGTCGCAGTTAATCCTGGCCGAAAATCGCCTTGATTGCAGGTCGGGGTGTTTTCGTTTGCAGGTCGTTACAGCTAGCGGCGCAGGATGATGATGACCCGCTGATGAGTGGTGGTGCAGATGACGACTTGCTAGAAGAGGACCTGCAGAGCTTGTCGCTCAGCTCGTTCGGCCCTGGGCAGGAGGTGGAACTGGAGGAAGATTTCCTCACCATAGTACCTGGGCACTCAGGGAGTGATGACGTCGATGATGTGGATGATGTGTTCGGCGCCTTCGCGCTCAGTGAGTCCTCGAACGTGGACACAGCCGAGCACACGGTGAATGCAACTGCAGGAAAGGAAGGGCCGGGCGCTTCGCTCATACAGACCGATGCTGATCCAGGCATACCGACGCCGGTGGCGGTAGCCATACCTGATCCTGATGCAACTCCAACTAAAAGGACTAGCCCTGCTGCCGAAGCCGCGGCGCTCAGGGCTCTTGAAGAAGCGGGCGCCAACTTCACCGCATTCGTAGCACCGAGGAAGAAAAAGCCAGGCCCTGCTGAACAGCTGGAGAGTATCCGCGCAGCAATAAAAGCGGCAGAAATACCGATCTGTGGGACAAGGGATGGATTTGATTACGTGTTGGAGTCGGACCTGATGGCCTACGACCCAAAACTGAAATTGAGCACGCTGGTTCGGGCGGAGAAGTTGCCTACTGTCGAGGCTAAGCCAGGCGTGGTAATGGTGGGCATTCCGGTGGCGCCGATGCAGCTGGACCTTTGATGAGCTGCCGGCTGTGATCATGACTCCCTGGCCGACATCAAGAAAGCCAGGGAGCCATGATCACTCGTTCATTTCAGCAAATTGCCGCTCGCTCATGTTGCTGAGCAGTTTGAAGAACTGCACCCGCGACACCTGGTTAAATTCCTTGATTTGTACCGACAGCATCACATCAGCAGCTGCGGCTTCACTCATCTGGGACGTGAAGGGAATGGGTTCAGGTGCGTAGTACACCTTACCGGGATCAGCCTTCAAAGCAGCATCCATCACTTGCTCGACTTCCGCGTAGCGGTGGGGAGAAGCGACAGTCAGAAAAACACCATCGTAAACGCTGTAATTGCCCCCAGAATCCTCGACCAATGCTGCCATCAGAGGCCAAGTATTCTCCGCACCATCGGTCCAGGAGCCACCCGATTTGGGAGTGGCGAAGAAGATAACCTTGCGAGTGGCAGCTTCTTCGAGGTGTTTGAGAATGGAGCTCAAATGAGAGCCCCTGTTGGTCATACGCGTCGCTGACATAAATTTTTTCCTCATAGAATGGGCGCACCAGGGAGGTGCATTAATACGGTAACACCATTCATCAGAAAAATTCAACAAGTACTTGACAAATTGACAAAATGTCAATTCAGCAAACTATTTACCCTCGCCAGTCGCTCCTGCCTTACCACCTCTAAAGCCTTCTAGCAGCGCAGCCTGCAGGGTGCTGTTCAGTTCACGCAGCTCCTTGTTCTGCGCCTCTAGGGCGCTCAAATTCTGCTGGGTAACCTCCAACCGACCGCGGGTCTCTGCAGCATCGTCATTGGCCTTGGAGCGCTGTACTCTTAATTGATCAGCGAGCGTCAACGCATGCTGCAGCTCCTTGCTGACCTTCTCTGTTTTGCCTCTCTCTTCATCCCGAACCCTGGCGGTCTCCATCATCAGGTGATTTTCGGTTCTCTCAAGATGCTCCTCTGCGGCAATCCGTGCAGACTCGGCCTTCACACGTGCGGATTCAGTCGCATCGTTTGCTGCTTGAACCTGCTTCTGTAGGCGCTCAAGTTCCCCACGATGCATGTCCTGGGCACGCTCAATGACGCCGTTGTGCACGTCCTGCAGGCGCTTGATCTCCTCGCCATGGGCCTGGCTTGAGGCAGTTAGTTTCTTGTTCAGATCTGCTAGCTCAGCTCGAAGCTGCCGAATATCAGCACTCGACTGTTCAAGCTGATCGGTCAAGCGCTCCTTGTCTGCGATGAGGCCGGCCAGCTCTCGGCGCTGAGCTTCAAGGGCTGACACAGCAGTCAGTTCATTCTCCCGCGATTCCTTGGCTGTCGCTTCAGCTGCAGCAGTGGCGGCCTCAAACGCCTTGCGCTCAACCTCGTGAGAGCTGGTGGCTGCGCTCAGGGCTACATCCCAGATCTCATCGAGCTTTTCGCACACGGCGTCAGGAATGCCAGGTCTGCGCAATCTGGCACTCAGCACGGGGCCAATTTCGCTCCAGAATTTCTTGATCTCCTCGTTGACCAGGTTCGGCGAGGCCTTGAGGTCGTGGTGGATGAAGATGCACTCACGGATATCTGCCTGGCGAACCTCACGCCCAGCATCGAGCAACTCTTTCGCATAACGGTGGACCAGCTCACGTGTGCCCAGGCGCTTGTCAGGTTGAACTCCGTCGGCGGTCGTCATGGCGAATCCTTAATCTGTGATGGGTGTGGCGGGATAACCCCGGCCACGGCGGCATCATTTGTAGCGCAACGCGCCGGCGCACAGCGTGCTGCAGAGGAAATCGCAGCATAGTGCGACGCCGGGTTAAAATCAATTTCTTATTGATTATCATACGATTCTTATTAAAAAATTGGGAAATTCGTGAATATCTCCGATTATCACGAGTTTTTTCAAGCAAGAAAAAACGCCCCTCCAAAAGCGCATCGCTATCAGTAGCTGGCTTTTCAAAGAGGCGTTTTTGATTACTCGTTAACCCCTATGAACAAGGGGGTTCTGGCAAATTTGCTTGCGCTGGAGATCAAGTATCAACGTCAGCCATAAATGCGAAGCCACGGCCAAAAATGCTAAAGCAAGGCAGCACCGGATCTGCGGGGCACCATAGCTGAAACGAACCATGGACACTTTCAAACCCTAGCACAGAGCGGCCGCAACCCGATCATTGCCCGATCAGCTGCAGAAAACCTGCTGTATGGGCAAAGCCTCACTGATGCTCCTGGGTCAAACGCCCAGGCAAAACCGTCTTGTTGAGCAGTCTGTGCGCCGGCGGTGATCCAGACGTCTGAGGCATGGCTGCCAACGGCGGGAAGTAATTCGTGAACTTGGAGGATGAACGCAACGGTCCAGGAATCAGTTCCGGAAACGTCCTCAGTATTACTTCCGAGGACAGAGCCCCACGGTACCTTGCTCATAAGCCGCGGCGACCACTGGGATGTACGGACCCCGAAGACGCTCCTACGTCGATTCTGATCAATTCGCAGGGGCTAACATCGCCAGATTTCACACAGGAGCACGTAAAAAATCCATCTTCTGGGCTCATCTCAGGATTCAACGGGCGCAACCAACCTGGCTCATCCAACTACTTGATTTCATCGTTAATGCCCCTAAAATCAGGGCTTTCACAACAAAAGACTTGCGCTGTGGATCAAGCCAAAAATGCAAAGATTTCTCGTGGGCTGCTGCTCTTGCGCCCTGGGAAGCTGTCCCGAGATGACTTCAAGCAACTGATCCTACATAAGGGTTGGCGCATGGCTGATGTGGCATGCCGTTGGTCAATTCGTCCAGAGCACATGAGCCGCATCGCTGCCGACGAGGACAGGGACTTCAAATGGGACGACCTGGCCCGGGCTTTACCAACGCTGAGCCCAAACGAACAGGCTGCGGTGAAAGCAGCTCGCATGGTGCTGGCGCCACCAGCCAAACGGCAACGCAAGTTCACTCAGGTACAAGAGGCACCGATCGAGGTGCCAGTAGCGGTCGCAAGCTCTGCAGCTGATGATAAGCCCTTCACTTGGAATCATGATGACGACGAAGATGACGAAGAGTTCGCAGGGGTCGCCACAGACGGCTATCGCTGGAGGCGCTACCTATCCCGCGGTGCCGAGTTGGTCGTCGACAGCGAGATCGACAACTTTGCGACGTTCGGGTCCATTCTGGTAGTGGTTGCAACACGGGAAGGTGTCGATTCGGCTGGAGGCGTACAGGAAGAGTACCAGTGCGAAGCACCATCAGGCTCGCAGCGATGGTTCGAGCCCGATGAGATTGACGACTGGCTTGTCTACAACGGCAAAACGCGAGACTTACGATGAACACGAACACTCCAGCCATACACAGAATTCCGTACCTCCAGGCCAAGTCAGAAGTTGCGCTGCTTGATCGCGAGCCTGTCGACGTCATTGACCAGGTCGATGTGATCCAGGCAGATAACGACATCGAAGCAGCTTGGATGTGGCTCCATGCCAAAGGAACGAACCCTAAGACTAAACGGGTTATGCGGAAGGAAGTGGAGCGGTTCATCCTCTGGGCATTGCACACCCTGGGTAAACAGCTCTCCCAAATAACTGTGATGGACATCACCCAGTACATCGGCTTTATGGCTGACCCACAGCCGGCTGAGGTTTGGGTATCTCATACAAAGCACAAGCGCTCTGATCCAGACTGGAGACCGTTCGCTGGACCACTTAGCAAAGCGTCGCAGCAGTACGCCCTGATCCAGATCGGCAGCATGTACAAGTGGATGATCCAGGGTGGACGCCTTAAAGCGAACCCAGTGTCGCTCGTGGCCAAGCCCCAAGTCGACGTCGACTTGACGATCAAACGGCTGCTTCCCGAGGCAGCCATAGGCTTGGCATTTGAGGCTATCGCAGCTACAAAAAGCCCACTCAAACGAGCTCGCGACCATTTCATGTTGAGCTTGTTCTACATGACCGGCGTGCGAACGTTCGAAGCGACCGGCGCTACCATGGGCAAAATCCGGCGATCTGCAAGCGGTACTCTGTGGTTGGAGGTGCTGGGCAAACGAAACAAGGTTAGAGATGTGCCGATATCCGAAGACCTCTATGAGGACTTGTTGCAGTATCGCCACGCGTTCGGGTTGTCACGTGAGGTGCCAGTGAAGGACACAACCCCCCTCCTCCTCGCCTCGAACTCAAAGCTCAAACGCGCGCATAACGACACCATTTTGAAAGCAGTCAAAGAGATCATGCATCGTGCTGCAGCCCTGGCAATAGAGCGCAGCCAGTTCGATTTGGCCGATCGACTTGAGGAGGCCTCAACGCACTGGCTCCGCCACTCGTGCTTCAGTCACCTTGCCAAAGCTACTGGTGACCTGGTGATGATCAAGGCTCTGGCTGGTCACAGCAAAATCGAAACCACCAGTCGTTACCTGCATACGGAGGACGACGCTTTGCATGCGGGTGTCGTTCAAACCCTAAGCACCCCTCGACTACACCGGTAAATCTCTCCAGGCCTCAGTGTTGTTGAATCAGTGACGGTGGCAGCCAAGGCCACCCTTCGCTGATGGCCCGGCTGCTGTGAGGGATGAAGCATCGTCCGACCATTTGAGACCAACAACTCTCATACCTGCAGTGTACGTCCTCAGCATAGAGCCCTCTCCGTTACGGACATCTGAGCGCCCTACCCTCGATATTTTTGTCGCTAAATCAGTTAATTACCCAAAATCATCTGGTTGACAGCGTTTGAACCCAGACACTACCAGATGACAGATTTCAGTAAGTGGTCTATCTCTATCAGGTAGAAATGCGTTTTTTCTTGTCTGACCGTATGGATTCGTATGAAAATGCGGTCATCCTACCTACCTGACCTCGGTAAACCACATGACTTCAGCTGCTGCGCCACTCGATCAGTACATCTTCACTGATTTCACTCAGCTAACCTTCACCCCACAATTTGTGGCTGAACGCTTGATGATCAGCACGCAGACACTCAAAGCCATCGAGAAGGAACACGACCTCAACATCGCACGTGTCGCACGCGGATCCGTAGAGGTCAGGAGCTACACGCTAGCTGACATGTTCCTGATTGCGTCGATTCGTCGTGCAAATGGGAACACTAAAGGATTTTCGAGACCAATCACCTGCTCGACTTACGTCCAAAAAGGTGGGACCGCGAAAACTACCACCACTTGCAATATCGGCATCGAGTTCGCTTTGGCAGGTTTCAAGACCCTGATCATTGACAACGATCCTCAAGCCGACGTGTCCAGCATGCTGGGCTATGACCCTGACCAGACTACCGAGGAGCTTGTAGAGCTTGGCCTTCCTGCTGACAGAGCAGTAGAGGGCCACCTCGGGAACCTGATACGTCTCGGAAACTTCCCAGAAATGACCCTGGACCAGGTGATCAAAAAACCATTTGGGGAGCACGGCCCCCACCTCATCCCAGCTTACGATTCCTTGGACGATATGGACGTTGTGCTCCGTAACGCCCAGGGTGCCGACTTCCGGTATTCACTGTTCATCGAACGAGCTCGCAAAGGTCAGCTCCCTCACTGCGACTTATCAAGCTATGATGTGATCATCATGGATAACGCACCTTCTGGAACCATGCTATCCCGGAACAGCCTGGCCGCAGCTGATTTCCTGCTGTGCCCAATCCGTATGGACAAATTCTCCTTCCGTGCGCTCTCTCGACTGGCGCACAAGATCAATGAAATGAGCACCGATTTCGGTCGGGCTCCAGAGATCGTTGCAGTTCCCACCATGTACATGCGCAACCGCCCCCGCCTACAAGCGAACCTCGCTCGCTTGTCCAGTTTGTTCCCAGGGAAGGTTACGGAACAACCGCTCTTCCACTCCGAGGACTACTCGAAAAGCCTAGAAGACGGCGTACCTCTTTCTCTCTGGAAACAAGGTGGTGAGAATTCTTTGGTCGCGTTCCGCAATGTGTTCGAGGAAATGGTTGGCCGCATCAAAACAGTCCTGGAGAAGGGTAAATGAGGAGTTCTAGCCCTATCGGCAAGCCTACTGTGATCGCGCCGGCTGAGGGCTCGGCTACCATCCAAGGCGTACATGTTCCGAAGGTCATTCCGGAAGCTAACCTCCGGCCGATGAGTGAGGTGCTCAGTTCTCTGCACCTTGATGAAGAAAGGGACATCTCAGCGGAACCGCTGGAACGAGCTCCTGTTGCTGATGCTGATCACGTGCACCAGCCGGGCTTGGATGACATTTTCTTGAGCGGCGAGCGCTTGCCAGGCGAGGCAAAGTTCTTGCTATTGACGCTCATACGCCGCGGGAAGTATCAGCCACGCCGCAAATTTGACCCCGAGAAACTTGGCCTTCTCGCGAACACGATTGAAGATAAAGGCCTCAACAACGCGATTATCGTTCGCCCTCTTGCTGACGGTACATACGAGCTCATTGCTGGTGAGCGCCGGTTCCTAGCTCATGAGCTGCTCCGCAAAGACTACATCTACGCGCTCATCCGGAATCTGTCGGATGCTGAAGCGGCGATCTTGTCGGTTACGGACAACGACGCCCGGGAAGACCTAACTGAATTCGAGCGTGGTGCAAGTTACAAGAAGCTTCTCGATGACAAGGTAGTACAGTCCCAGGCGGAGTTGTCACGCCGTGTCGGTCGAAGCATGGCCACGATCAGCCGCTGCCTTGCTTATTTCAAGCTGCCTGAGGGTGTCATTTCATTGCTGGAAGAAGATCCTGACCTGATTGGTAACAGGGTTGTCTCCGAAATGGTTGCATTGGCTGACAAGGGTCATATTGAGACAGTTCTGGCCGCAGCAAATCGAATTAAAGAAGGTGCTTCCCAGGACAGTGCAATAAACTGGGCCAAGGGTGAGGTTCGGCGCAAGACGTCACCTCAAGCTCCAATCCCACCGCGGCAGATCGACTACAAAGAGCGTACCCAGCTAGACGCTCGTATTGATGGGCGCAAGTTGATTCTCACCCCTCCCAAAGGCATTGATCCTGCAGAGGTCCTCGCATACATCGAGGAGATGCTCAAAACGCGTAGTTAATGTCCCTTCCGCCGCCGGTCCCTCCGGCGGCAAGGCTGCCCTCGCCTTTCCCTTATTAATCCACTGATATTGTTGGGTTTTTCTCAGTTTCACTGTGAAAGGCTCCGTCCTGGTTCACATCACTTCTTGTTCTCTTGCCTATTTTTCACAGTGAAAATTTTCCGTCCTGCCTCCGGCGTTTCACTGTGAAAACAAGCCGCATTCCCCATGACTACCAGGCACCAGTGCTCTCTATCCGCGCTCATTGCACGCTGCGCACTGTGCACTATGCAGTGCACACCTCACACTACTCACTGCTCACTGCTCACTGCTCACTGCGCACTGCATAGCCCTTATGCTGCATAAATCACGGGGTCATGCTTTTCACTGTGAAACGCTCAATCAGCCCTTCTTTCCCAAGCCACACCATTTCACAGCACGACGCGCTCCCGCCGATTGCCGTGGCCCTGGAGCTAAGAACGGGTCGTTTCACAGTGAAAAGGTAATCGGCTTCCAACTGATCTCTTCCTTCTCTGAGCCGTGCTCAGAAGTCTCGTTCTGCTCCTGGGATACTGACATCACCGGCGCCGCCGGCAAGTTGCATCAGCACAATGAAAGGTCGATTTTTTCCAAGCACCGATCATGGCAACTTTTCACGGTGAAAGTGCGCTCGGGCATTTCGACATGGGGACTCCTTACCAAGACAGGTGCTGCACCGGCCATTGTCTAGAAGATCCAGGCTATGCGGGGCAGCCAAGGCCGAGACCAATAACCAGTGTCAGGAATGTGCTTGTTGTGAATACCCATAGATTTCCGCCTCCCTTTTCACGGTGAAATGACTTGGCTGGTCTTGGGTAGTGCCCACAGATAATAGGATGCGCGTTACATCTTTGATGATCACATCACCCACTGCCGGAACGGTGTGTCATCCGCTTTCACTGTGAAAAGGCACCCCTTCACGCTGACGAGGCCAAAAGGCAAAAGGTTCAACTAGGAACCGACCAGGATCTCCGTCCGTTAATGGGAATGAGTGATCCGCGGCAGCGTGCTTGGCTTCAACCTAGCGTCGAGCTTTTCACGGTGAAAATGCCACGCCCCCATGTACGGACAGGGTCCGGTTTCTCTATTTCACTGTGAAAACCTTCACCTCGATGAGCCTGGGTTCAAAACGCAGCTCGGTACGTAAACAGGAATCGAACTGCCAGGCTTAATCAGCCCGTGTGTAATTGGCGCCACTGGCGGCTTTCCGACCTTTTCACAGTGAAAACCCTCGGGGGTAGCACCCCATATCGCGGTTACCGCGAACTGCTCATCAACATTCCCAGCGGTTAAAGGAAATGCGAAAAACAACAGGGCACACAAGTCGATGGTCCATTCCATTGAGCAGTGCCCTGCTGCGCGGTGTCCACCGCCAGGGCCCCCGTGGCGTACTACCCCAGGCAACAGCGGAATAAGCGCGAGTCGCCGGCCGGATCACTGGGTTACAGCGCTTCCGCGGTGGGTTCGGTGAGAATCCGGGTCTGCGCATGTGACGACTCCCCGGGCAGGTCAGGCGAAGCAACTATTCGGCATTTGTTTAGGCCAAGGTTCTCGCGCCGTGTTGCCTTCTTATTCCTCGCGGAAGCGGCTCCGGCGGCGCACCCGACGAAGTCATCGATTCCATGGGACAGGAGCGTGGGCGCGATGTTGTAGCCATCAGCGGCTTATTCGTCGGCCAGACCTGCATTTGGTCGGCCACAACCTGGCCAGTGCCGACGATGATCGGGTGCTCCTGGACCATGCCGATGCACTTGTAAAGCTGGCGAATGTCAGGCATTCGCGCTAGGCGGTCTCTAAGTCTATCTGCGCGCTGCTACGCAGTCCCACGGTCTCCAGGTTCGGCTCCGGCATCCGGCCGTCCATCAACTCACGTGGTGATTTCACTGTGAAACGTCGGGATGAAACGAGCTCAAAAATTATCCATTTCACAGTGAAAATTCTGGCGCCCGGTTCATCGAGGACCATTGGTGCAGTGCATAGAGGAACCGCCAAAACGTTCTCGCCGTAGCCCCCAACATAGCCAGTGCATGTGCTTGGCCTAGCATAGCGACCTCTTTGATTAGTAGATCAAAGGCATGGGCACCCACATCAATCTGTTACCATCAGATTCAACATGAGTACGTTTACGTGTTATGCGTCGAATATAAAGCCATGTGCTGCATAACAGCAGTGCAAGCTATGGCGCATACGCCCCCAACCGATCAGGAGAAACGCATGTCTATTGCAGTGGTATTGAGCGAAGGCTCCGGCACCATCTTCGAGAACAAGAACCGCACATCTGATGCAGCACCCGTGATGATTGGCTATATGGAGTTCCCGCTGAACAAGGAGCGCAATCAGAAGCTGAAGCTTGAGGTAGCGGTCTGGCTCAAGCAGAAGAATGGCTCGAACGAGAAGTTCTACTCACTGTCAGTAGGCGGGATCAATGCCAGCCTGTTCAAGGAAGCTGACAAGAAGGATAAAGGCCCGGACTATGCGGGTAGCTTCGGTTTCAACCACGAAATGCGTATCGCAGGCTGGCGCAAAGAGGGCGTGGACGGTGGAGCACCATTCATCAGCCTTTCGGTTACAACAAAGGTACGGCCTGTAAGCCAGCCATCGCCAGCAGCTGACGCTACAACGCAAGGAACCCCGTCTCAGGATGGTCAAGTGGATACAGGTGATCCTCGGTTCCAATTCTGATAACCCCAGACCCCGCTTAGCGGGGTTTTTTTTTGGTGCGCCCGGCAGGGCGCGCTCACTCAGGGGTGGAAGTCCCCCGCACACCCGGCAAGGGGAAGTGCTAGCTAGAGGCAAGGGTTTCGCGGGCGACTGCGAGTCTGAAGGAAGCCCGAGGCAAATCGCTGGCCTGACGAACAGGAAGCGGATACGAGGCGGCATGGCGGGGTAAGCAGTCCGAAATCTGCGAAACCCAATACTTGCACAGAACGCCATGACGTAGATCCGACAGGCATAAGCGTGAAAGTGGGTGCGCAATACCCGGGGAGATCTGCACGGTTGCCCGTCAGGGCTACCGGCACCGCGAGGTGCTGGAATGACTGTGCAGAAGTCAGCAGAGGGCATAGTAGGTCGCGAGACTGAAGGCCTGAACGATTAATACCGAGAGTAGAACAGCTGATCTCGACAACCCACGATGACGCAGAAGCTCCCGACACGGGAGGCCTGCCTGCCATGGCCGGACGGAATCCGGAAAGAAGCCCGCAAGGTGCTGAGGGGGTTGCGGCGACGGCTGGGCGAACGAAATCGGAGGACTACCGGCTCATGGAGCAGGTGGTCGAACCCAGCAACATGCGACGAGCGTACAAGCGCGTCCTGAAGAACCGAGGCGCGCCAGGCGTTGATCGCTTGACGGTTGAGGAACTGAAGGACTGGCTGTTGGTGCACTGGCCAAGTGTGAAGGCGGCACTGCTGGAGGATCGGTACCTGCCACGGGCGGTGCGCCGAGTGGACATTCCCAAGCCTAATGGCGGGGTTAGAACACTCGGCGTACCCACGGTGGTGGATCGGCTTATCCAGCAGGCGCTCCATCAAGTACTGCAACCGATCTTCGAGCCAACCTTCTCCGATGGCAGCTACGGCTTTCGTCCGCAGAGAAGTGCGCTCGATGCGGTCGTCAAGGCGAAAGAGTATGTGGCCGAAGGAAAGCACTGGGTAGTGGACATCGACCTGGAGAAATTCTTCGACCGGGTCAACCACGACGTGTTGATGGCTCGACTCGCCTATCGAGTGAGGGATGGTCGCGTACTCAAGCTGATCCGGCGCTTCTTAGAGGCGGGGATGATGGCTAATGGCGTGATTCAACCCCGCAGCGAGGGTACGCCTCAGGGTGGGCCGCTGTCCCCATTACTGTCGAATATCCTGCTGACCGATCTTGATCGAGAGCTGGAAAGGCGGCAGTTGAAGTTCTGCCGATATGCTGACGACTGCAATATCTACATCGGCAGTGAAGGCGCAGGGCAACGGGCGATGGCGAACATCAGAGCCTTCCTGGAGGGTCATCTGAAGCTACGTATCAACGAGCAGAAAAGCGCAGTAGCACGGCCTTGGAAGCGAAAGTTTCTGGGCTACGCGATTACGATCTATCGCCAAGAGACACGGGTGCGACCTGCCCCCGAAAGCCTGCGAAGACTGATGGATCGAGTTCGTGAGTTGCTGCGCAAGGGGCGAGGACGGTCCTTGTCTCACACTATAGAGATGCTAAATCCCGTGTTGCGGGGTTGGGCAAACTACTTTCGGCTTACCGCGAACATGCGGATGCTGGAGGAACTCGATTGGTGGCTGCGTCGAAAACTACGTTGCCTGCTCTGGCGACAGTGGAAAACCCCGAAGACCCGCGAACGACGACTCATCTTGCTTGGGCTTAGGCCTGAGCGGGCGTGGAAGTCGAGTGTAAACGGGCGAGGGCCTTGGTGGAACTCGGCATCCAAACACATGAATCAGGCAGTACCGACGTTGTACTTCGCCAAAATGGGGCTGGTCTCGCTGCGCAGCACTGTGCAGGGACTCCAGCGTATTAGTTGAACCGCCGTATGCGGAACCGCACGTACGGTGGTGTGAGAGGGCTGAGGGAAAAAAAATCCCTCACCCTACTCGATCCTGTTCATTTCCCCGGGCAGCAAGCGACGTCGAAGCAGGCAAGCATGCCTGGGCGAGGCCAGCCAACACAAAAAAATCGGGGCTTTAGGTCAGTCAAGACTGCAACCGATCAAGACCTGGGCCATGCTGCCCATACCCATAGAGAGAGCGTGATCTGCGCACCTGGTTACCGCCACGGGCTTTAGCTGCGGGCGGGCTCGCTCAGTGCGACTGCCTTTTAGGAGGCCTTGCCAGGCCGAGCAGCTACATTATTCCCGCCAATTAGGCCGGCAACACGGCTCTTCCCGATAAGGCCACGGGTACTCTGGCAATGGCGGCCTATTCCGTCGTTATCGCCCATGCTCGTTACATCAGGCGTAGCCATCTCGCCGGCAGGAATCGATGATGACTGCGACGTATCGATGATGGACAGGTACGGCCAGGCACCGCGGATGCAGCCTGACATCTTGTTTCGTAGCCTGGTCGACTCGATCGCACCGCATTTTCGCTGCCATGACTTCAGCGACCCAGGCCTCTTGATCGAGGGGGATTGCTGGGCCCCGCCAGCAATGTTTTCACGTGAAAACCTGACGCCGCCAAATGTGCCATGGCTAGAGGTGGAGACCTTCGTAGGCGTGAGCCTCCCTGGACCTGACTGGCGGATCACCGGGCGAAACAGCGAAATGTGCCATCTCTAGAGGCGCGACAGCTCGAATTTTCCCAAATGTGCCATTGCTAGTGGGCAAGATGGGGATCATGACCGAAATGTGCCATCTCTAGATGGGGTAGGGGCAGTGCCACCCAGCCAAATGTGCCACGCTTCGAGTACCTCCCCATCAGTCTTATGCCACTTTTCACAGTGAAAACTATATCAACGATGCCGATCGCGAGCTCCGTTCAACTAGTTCAAAGAGGTTGAGTCATTATGCGTCGTGTCAAGCCAGTACTAGGGGGTGTGAAGGGGGAGTCGCCCCCCCCTTGAATCATCAATTGTGCCATCGTCAGGGGCAGGAGGGGTTCTGTAGGTGTCTGATAAGCCTAAAGAAACGTAATGTGCCATTGTTAGAGCATTGCTAAAGCAATTTCGGCAGATCGCTGGGGTTCGCGTGCCACGAATCGTGATGAAGAGTGCCATCGTTAGTGAAGGTGCTGATGCGATATCGATCATCAGTAATGGCTGGAGGGCCCGTATTTACTGGGCTAGATCCAATTGTGCCATCGCTAGGAAGCCACATGCCTACCAGTGGCACAATTCACGAGATCGCCTAGCGATGGCACAGTACGGGTCTAAAGGTGGCACATGTTTCTAAGAATGGCACCGGAGCCATCTACCGCCGGCACATTAGTCTCGGAGGATGGCACTGTTCCCCCTGGAGATGGCACACAAAAATGGCTAGAGCCCTTGTATTTCAAGGGTTCGAGGGATTCACTAACAAAGCTTTAAAAAAGCAGTGAAAACAGAAACAAGCTGTTGTAGGTTTTTTGCTATCGCTTTTTTTGAGTCAAAAGCGAAGGGCAAAAGCAGTCCCTAGGGATGGCACAATTGGGCACTAACGTTGGAACCGTATTTTCGTTGACCAGGTGTCATACGTTCGAGTAATGTGCCACCACAGTCACCGATGGCACAATTCACATGGACTCAGAAACCCCCACACCGCGAGCTACGCGACAAGAGCGTACAGCCGGAGCAACAACGGATACTAGTCCAGCAAAACGCAAGAGAGCACCCAAGCTCCAAGTCGTTCGTGATGTTGAACCATCCAAAGCCGTCGAGCTGAAAAAGGCCACCGAAGCCCTTTCGATGCGAAACGTCTCTGCCGCCAGTGACTTCACATTCCTTCAGCGAAAGCTCTATAACACCCTCCTTCAATTCGCTCAGCAGCGGCCGAGGGAGGAGATGGTTCACGAGATCCCGATCAAGCAGGTCGAGGACAACATTGGGCACACCACCTCGAACAGCCGTGATTACCTCAAAAAGGTACTCGTGAGCATGTCTCAGACGCAGGTTGAATTTGACTACAAGGGTGAAAGCCCTGGGCGGAAGAGCGAATGGGGCATCGCAAACCTGATCGCTGAAGCCTACATCTTGGAAGATGGGCAGACCCTCCGCTTTTCGTTCCCGCCTGATCTGAAACGCCGACTACTGGACCCCGCGATCTTCAACCTGATCGACTTGCGGATGCAGTACCATTTCTCCAGTTTTTCTGCGCTCACTCTCCACGAGATCACATCTCGCTACCTCGGTTCACCCATGGGGGAGACCTACCGTGCACATTGGTCCGAGTGGAGCGTTGTGCTGTCTGGATCTGCTACACCACATGCCGAGTTTCGCGACTTCAACAAAATGCTGGGTCGCGCAATCGACCAGGTCAACAGCATTGAACGGAGATTTCGCATCACGCCGCACGTCACCAAGCTAAACCGGAAGATGGACAAGCTTTGGTTCAAGCTGGAGACCCTGATTCAGCCTGGCTTAGACCTTGGACCATCACCAGAGCTGGTTAGCCAGGATGTGTCAAAGCGCCTTAAAGCTCTGTCCTTGAGTCAAAAGGATATCGCTGAGCTTGGCATGACCCATGACGAAGAGTATCTGCTAGCGCAAGCTGACTACACCGAGGCACAGATGCGTAAAGAGGGGGCTAACGTTGCAAGTCCAGCGGCATATTTCAAGGCCGCGGTAGCCAACAACTACGCCAAGGCGCCAACTCAACAGAAAGCCGCGGAGACAGGCAAAGGCAAAAAGCCGGCCGCCTCAAAATCAGGTGATAAGGCAAAGCCTGCACCAGCGCCTTCGCAAGCGCCAAAAGCAGCACCGTCGAACCAAATGGCAGATCTGTTGGAACAGTGGGGTGCTGCTCAGCGTGAAGCAATCCGCGCCCAGTTCATGGTGTTGTCGGATGAGCAGAAGAAAGAGCTCGCGGAGAAATATGAGACCGAGCTACGCAAAGATGATCTGGCCTACTCGCAATACCGGTCGAAGGGTTTGAACACCATGGTGATCAATTGCTTGGTAGCGATCCAGTTCCAGGAGCGTTTCCCTGAGACCCCAAGCTCGGAAACACTCCTGCAATTCTTGCTGGGTAGTGCGAAGATCTAAAGCTATCTGTGGACGTCCGAGGACGGCTGCGGGGTTATCTGCGCGGTACGCTGGACTATGTTCAGTAGGGTATCTGCGGAGAGGAAAGGGGAGTTCTTCAGCATCTGCTCAATGAGTAGAGTCACCACGCCAAAGCAGTCGCCCGGGCCGATAGGCAACGATCGAGGTGGCCTACCTTTCGTATTCACCGAGAGAAAAACCTTCCCGGGCTGATTCTCGATAGTGAACCACTTTTCGTTTTGCGCACCATGCCCTTTCCCATCGAACTTGCCCTGCATCTGCATGAAGGTCGCCAACACGCTGGGCAGCTCGCGTCCAGAAAGCTGAATGCTGATCTTGTCAGACCAGTTAAATTTTTTGGATGCAGTTATCTCCGCAGCTTCGATTCTAATCGTGTGTTCACCCCCCCTGGTCGTATCGGATTGGAAGCACACTGCGACCTTTCCGCCATAGACATGCCGACTGACAAAGGTCTTTTCGCCTGCAGGCTCGCAGGCACTGTCAAAGGTGACTGGCTCCTCGGCAGCCTCAATGTCAGTTGCTTCGATCAGCACCTCTGGCTCCTGCGATGAGGAGAACTGCGAGTGAGCGTTTCGGTAGGTCTCGCACAGAGACCTACCAACATCAGAGTCTGCGTATCCACCCTCAGACCAATGCTTGAGCTGTTGAGAGAACTGTGGACCCTGAGCTTTCCCGATGCCGATCAGCACAGGCAGTGAAGGCTGAGGGAGGTTGGCTTGGAGGATGCGCTCAGCACATCCAGGCAGAATCGTGAAGAAGACTCCACGAAGATAGTGCAGGGCTGAGTTGTCGCCCGCTTGCGCCCGTTCGATCGCATCGCTGAGGTCATCACCCTCTGTTTTGTAGACCTCACCGAGCACATCGATGGCGGGTACTGGGATTCGCAAACTAGTGAGCTTGGCTGATGCAGACTGGGCATCGAAATGCATAAGGAAGAACCCTTGGCTCAGTAAAATACCGTTCGTAACCTAGCGGATACTAGCAATAGGGTCTTGCGTTATCAATACGTGTTATATCTACTTTTGGAATAAAAAAGCAGCAATAACTATAGAATGTCTATATCGAGGGCTTTGTTCAGTTCGTCTTCAATATCGACGGAGCATCCATCCAACAGGAAATCAGATTTCGCTAGTACTCCCAACGACATCATGATCAGTGGGGTCCCGAGATCAATACGCTTCGCTACGGCCCTGATAACAGTAAGATCTCGGAGCGACGGCTTTGGGCGCCCCGTGCGCCAGGAATTAAGCGTCTCAAACGGGACCTGGATTTTTTCTGCCGCTTCTTTCAGGTCTTCTGACCAAGTAGCTGCGATCAGTTCATCCAGGATGAAAATTGGGGATGAGGCGACGTCTGCCTTCGTGACATCCTCGAAATAGGCAGCGGTCTCATGGCTTTTGCTCACGGCTTTTGCATTAAACATCGCGGACTGCTGGATCAGGCAGTAGTCCGACCAGCGAAAAACGTCCGCCATCTGCAGAACTCGGAACCCCGAGCAATGAAGAAATGCAGCGATCAGGTCGATTCGTTTTCGATCCAGTACGTCGTGGAGGGCACGCGGTTTGGCTTTTGACTCATCCCCAAAACAACTGGCCAGCGTGTCTGCGGTGAAACCACAGGCTTTGCTAGCCTCTTGGAAGGGGAGCGATAGCAGTTCAGATCTATCGATTATGGCCTGATATAGGCGGAGCCCTGGGTTCACTAAAAATCCTTCTCTCTTAACCGATCATCAGCACTGATTCAGACACACGTTGTCGGCAGCTATCCAACAAATCATGAGAGAGGCCGAGAGATTTTGCTATCTCTGGGTCAACCCTGTCTGCGAGTGATGATATATCCAACCCCATAACCACGCCATATGCGTAGGTCGAGGATACTGATAGCAATTGGCCAAGGATATCGGGTAGGGGGGATCTATTGGAATACGTGAGCAGCGCTTTTTGAATTGGGGTAGGGAATTTCCAGCGCTTCAGCAGCTCTGCACCAACCTCAGCATTGTCAAATCCAAGCTGCGCCTGCTCGACAGCACGCCGGCCGGCAAGGTCGAATGCATCAACGGATTGAACAACAGTGCAGGCTTCATCGGGCATTACCAGGTGAATGAGAAGCGCGCCAATGCCTTGCATCAAACCAGTAGTGAAAGCGATATCCCGTTCAGTACCTATGCTCTCTGCCAGGGCAGATGCCATGAACGCGGTATGCAAACCCATCTTCCAGTAGGTCGGCATATCAATGCCTGGTGCGTCCGGCAGCGCTTTCAATAGACCTGTCGTGATAATGGTGGTACGGAAATTGTGTATGCCAATTGTAGATATCGCATCTTCGAGACGGGAAACAGTTCCGCTGCGTCCGAAATATGCAGAGTTGGCCGTTCGTAGTACCTTTGCGGCGAGAGCCTGGTCAATGCTCACTGATTTCACAATGCTGGACAACGGCACTGAGGGGTCCCTAGACATCTCTAGTAGCTCCATAACCACCGAAGAAATCGTGGGTAAGGCTGCGGGATTCTTGAAAATATTTGCCAGGGCTTTCATAAAAAGTCTCAGTGAAATTTGAGCCATCTATCCGTAGGTAGAAAGTCAAATTGTAACGTCTTGAACAAGCATGGTCATTAATGATTCAAGAGTTGGAATCCTGCGCCGATAGTGTCAAATGGCCCAAAAAAAGCGATTCCAGGAAACCACATCACGAATCTGTACTCTGATAGAATTGATTTGCACTAGTTGAGTATTTCTTGGTTATTGGTTCATGATTTCATCTTACACATGCATGTGACACATCCCCTGAAGCAAGGCAGTTAGGCGAGAAGCCTCAACAGCACACTCTTTCAGGAGACTCACATGATTTCGTACCCACAACATAATCAAGCGCAAACTCGCTCCCTGCTGATTTCCGGACTGTTCCCCAACGGGGACCCGTTCGCGGGGGAGGTCCAAGCCGATTCGTCCTATGAAGCCCAGATCAAGGCACTCGCCCAGTGTCGCTACAGCGATTTGGGTGGTGACCTGGATGTCACAGGGCTGACAGATGTTGCCACTGGGGCATCTGTACTGGATTCGCTGTTGTCGGCTGGCCAGGACCTCCTCAGCGAAGTAGAGGCTGTCGAGTATGTGATTCACACCGTTCAAAATTCCCTCAACAATGGCCGCACGTTCTCAGCTGGTTCTACCAGCGAGTTGAGCGCCTATGTTGAGTTCTTCGACCTCATCCTATCCGAGGCCCCTCATGCCTTTGACGGGCTGTGCTCCGGCGATCGGGTAGCGGATGATGAGGAAATTACCCTTGATTTCGAAGATTCCAGTTCCGCTGAGTTTGCGCTCGTGCCAGCAGATGCTCTGTTGACACTGGCTACCGTGGCACTGGGGGAGGGGAGGGCTGCAGCCGCTTATCAGGTACTGGAGATGGCGAGCATCACCCGTGTTGCATTGAGTAAGGCCTGCATTCGGGCCTTGGTGTAAAAAAGACCTTCTGGATACCCTCCAGAAGGTTTTTTTTTACCACTGCATTATCACTTGGTGTAGCTCGCTGATGCGCGCCTGCCGCTGGCCTTGGAAGTGGGTTACCTGACCTCTCAGTAAAACCCTAAAGCTCGAAAAGCGGTCACCCTCTACCCAGCCTGCCTTTGCTGGGTCCACGATGCAATCGATGCTGCCGGTGAGGTCGGATGCAGTGAAGCTCAACCACGTGTCCCCCTCTATGCATGCAGTCTTGGGTGGTTCTGCAACCAAGTAAACGCCTTCGAACGTACGACCAGCTATCAGTGTTGCAATGTGGTGGTGGCGACCGGTTTTTGCATATTCATCAGCGTTGCAAATCATGGGATTTCCGTCGAGTCAGTAGAAAGCGTGCAGCACCTGAGGTATAGTATTTTTGCAAATTAGTTATCGATGCTTGTTTGTTGAATTGTACATTAATGAGGGTTAAACATGAGCAAGTTGGCTGAATTTCGTGCTGCAGAGAAGGCGCTGCAAGAGCAACTTTCTGCTCTGGAGGCGCTGAAAAATGATTCTGGGCTGCAACGTGAAATTGAGTTCGAGAATAAGCTCAAAAGCCTGATGCAAGAGTACGATGCGAATTTGGGAAAAATCATCGCTATCCTCGATCCGGCTTCGAGTCTGCGGAAGATCAACGCACGATCGGAAGGTGATCGGCAGCAGCGTAAGCCACGCGAAGTTAAGGTCTACAAAAACCCGCATACCGGTGAGACTATCGAGACCAAAGGTGGCAATCACCGGCAGCTGAAAGAGTGGAAAACTCAGTATGGTGGTGACGTCGTCGAATCCTGGAAAAGCTAATTGAGCTCTTCACAAAACCGGCTGCTACAGCCGGTTTTTTACGCCCCAAAAAAACCCGCATAAATGCGGGTTCAACCTTATGAGCGCTCTGCTTGAAGCCGCTGCTCGACTGCTTTCTTGATGCGATGCTCGTAGTCGTCGATCCATTGCTCATAGCGAGCCAGAGCCGTTGCATCTGGTTTGGTTTCGTTGTTACGCCACCGGTAGATCGTCATTTTGGTCACCCCAAGTATAGTGGCCATGTCTTCGTCTTTCTCGACATCAATGGCGAGGCGAGTCATCCAATCAGCCAGGATAACGCTCATGTCTCGGTCGAAGCGCTTAAGGCGTTCCCTCCGATGTGGCTCCTCCGCTAGAAGACCACGAGCCTTTTCCATTACTTCCATTGGCACCGACGCTGTACGGCCATAGATGTACGAGGAGAGTCGAGGGAGACCAATGCCCAGGGCAAAGGCATAGTCTTGATTGCGCAGGCCCAGGTCAGAGCCGATCTTCACCAGTTCTTGCTGATCAACCGAAAGCTCGGCCCGGCTTCCACCGCGGGGACGCTTTGCACCAGCTTCAGCTGGTTTGGTTCGCGATGAAGTGTCCATCTCGTGTTCTAGGTCGTCCGAAGGCTGAGGTTGTACAAGGCGCACCATTGGATCTTGATCCATGGCGTAGATGCCGGAACTGGCCACTGTTTGTTCTCCGTTGATCACCCGTTTTAGTGCTGCGGCCATTTTGATGGTGGCAGCTTCTGTATCGATATCTCGATCGTGGTCTACTTCTACCTGGTCGGCTAGCCCGACTTGTTCAAGCTCCTCACCCTTCTCCTGCATGTCCTCAATGGAGCGGTGATTGATCAACAGCTTCTGGCGATCCCTCAGTACTTCTCGACTGACGTTGTGTGCCACAGCGTAGACCACCGCATAAACGGCATCCTGATCTTCAATCTTCGCCAGCATGGAACCAAAGAACACTTCCAGCGTTCTTTGCAAGACCTCATCAAAGTCGGTGAGTTCGCACTTGTTTTGACGGAGCTTGACTCTGCAGATTTTGCGAACGCGCTCATCGCGGTTCATCTCGAAGGCCAGTCGATTCACAAACTGGGGTGAGCGGTCCATGTTCGAGATGTAGGTCCCGCACAGCTTTTCGAAGGTCGAGGGGGGGCCGGAGGGCTCTGAGGGGGGGAGTAACTCGATGTCGGTGTCTTGCTCAGGCCCTGAAGCAGTCTCCTGCTCCAGGGCATCAATCTTTTCTACTGCCATAAAGGGCTCGTTGATTTATCAAACCTACGCAGCCACGGTATCCACTGATCGGTCCAGGAGAGGGAGAGCGACACTCCTGAACAGCGCCAGCGAACTGGACACATCGAGGAGGACATTGATGCCGGCGGCCAAGATCTCAGTCTTGATCTCAGGGTAGGCACTCATCGCGTGCTCGATCCGCTCACCTACATTTCGGATCTGGTCCGCTTGGCTTAGATCATCCACCCCAAACACTGTGCTGGGGTTCTGACCAGGTTCCACACCAAGGGCGTCCAGGCCGATTTCGATTGGGGAGTACTCGTGGATCATGAAACATTACCTCTGGTAGCGACCACAAAGGGCCGCCTTTATTGATTATACGTACGTGACAGAGAACGTCAATCGAATCCATAACGCGTAAGTGGAAGACTGTGCCGTTTCAAATCGTTGTACTGTGCATTACGCAGGCATGTGATTGGTGATGCAGGGGGGGGGATCAGATGCAGGTAGCCTGGATTGCCCGCTCGAAGCCGGACAAAGCCAAGTGAACCTCAGTCATATCTGATGCAAAAGTAGACGCAATAACGACGCCGGCTAGCAGGATCTCGGTCTTGGCTTCTGGGAAGTCTGTCATTGCTTTGAGCATGCACTTTGAAGCGCACTTGTTGGAGCAGCTTTTATTGAATTTGGGGCAATGTGGCTTGCCATCCGTTGAGAAGCAACCCAGCGACGCGAGACCTATTTCCGTAGCTCCCTGGTATGTGTCAAAGCTGAAAGACATGCTGTGTCCCTAATTCCTATCTAATCCGTTGATTGGCGATGCGGGACAAATTATAGGGACGTGTTGTTGTGAGGGTCAACAAATCGGCGCCAGAAAAGTTCCATTGAAAAAGCACTTTAATGCGTGCAAAATTTGGTATGCACGATTTTTCGTATGCAAAAATTTCGCTCATGGTTTGAATTTGGCAAGTGTAATCTATTTCATGAATAAAAAAACCAGCACCTTAGAGTAGGCGCTGGTTTATGTGATGCAGTTATAGAAAGACGTCTCCATCAGGAACAACAAGAATATCTCCTGACGTGTCTACTATGCGGGTTTGATCCTCGAATAGGTCTCCCATGGATCCAAAAGTAGGTGCCGCATTTTCCGTGGTCGGCAGCTTTGATACGAGTGCACATTGCACTGTTTCTAGCCGCTTTTTATTGGCGGGTGGAGTAATGCCGTTGCCTTGAGGAAGGTTTTTGAGATGTGCATCGTTTCTTCTTTTTGGTGGGTGCGGAATGTCGCTAAGGTCATACGTTTTGGGCGTATCGCGCTTGCGTGGAGTTTGTCTAGCGCGCTCGTGCTCGTTTATCTGTCGCTTGAATGGCGCTCTGTCAATTTTGGACAGCAGAACTGGCCAGTAGGTGAAACTCCCTGTTTTCCACCAAGCAATAGTTGGTAGGCAAATAAGCAGCGTCAATGTGAATAGCGCTAGTTTGTGCGTTACGCCGGTAGCCGCTAGCAACGCGATGTAGATACAAACTGCTACAAGCCAAGCGGATACATGCCTATTAATACGTTTCATTCGGTCTCCCCGGTTCGCTTCATGAAAGGAGATGCCGCACACGGATATGCAAAAGGCAAAAAAAATCCCCCGTTTCCGGGGGATGTGTGGCGTTAAAAGACGAAGTCTTTCTTCAGGTTTCGTGTCGCTGGTTTAGGAGCTAGCTGTGCAGGTTGCACGGATGGGCCAGACTGAAGCAACTGTGCCGCAGGTAACGCGGGTTCTGACAGGCGGGGACCGAGCTGATCGCGAATTATCACGTTCTCTACAGCGGGTTTCCTGTAGGCATCGATTTGGCTTTCAGTCAGCTTAACGCCGTGTGCACTGAGCAACGCACGCCAGTCGACTTGCCCTTTACGAGTGGAGTGGAGGACAGATACGCCGTCGCATTCATGTCGTTTGCGACCTGGCGGCATCTGCGATAGTAAAACACCCCGTGCTGCTTCCTCCCGCGCTGTGGCTTCCTGTAATTGTTGGTTTGACTTCCGCCAGGCGGCCGCTGCGGCTTCCCATTCATCAGTACTCCATTTGCCTGTTTGAAGCCGGTGCCAGAAGTCGAGCTCACCCCTTAGGATTTGATCGATCCGCTTCTGGTTACGCATGACTTTGAGCAGCACGCCTTTAGACCCATCGAACGAGTAGTAGTGGGCGAAGCTGGCTTCGGCAACAAAGATCTGGTGCTGAACCTGGTCCACATACTCCGGTGGGACGATGCCCTTGAGCGCAAGCCCATGAGCTGTATCCCCTGGACATTTGACCTCGACCGGGATCCCAAGGAAAGGATTGAAGCCGTCTAGCGATGCCCGGATAAATGGTATCGAGTCACTCTCAGCAATGATGGGCGTTACCGTGGTACCGGTATGTTTCTCGTATGCAGCCCTTGCGATGGGTTCCAGCTGATGACCCCTGGCTCGAATTCGATCGACAAAAGGGTTCGGCGGCGGGGGAGGCCCGATCCCTAGCCTGAGTCTGAAAAGCTCATATGAACTGCGGAATTTTGACGTACCCATTATCTGGGGCGCCTCACTAGCACCGATTCCTTCACTACGCCATGCGTACCAGGCGGCGGAGTTTTGCTGAGCAGCTGGTCCCGTGATGATGCGCATTGCCATGGTGCGATCTCCTTTAAAAATGACCTGCACCGGAACGGTGGACGGCCTGATAACGGGAGATGCGTAACGTTCTTGCTGAAACTGGACGCCTTGGACTGGCGTGAATGGGAGGGCGGATGAAGGATGGGCTGTGGAGAAGGGGCTGGAGGAAGGGCGCTAACCGAGAAGGCCGGCTGCCTGGCAGCCGGCCGCATACGATAACGGCGTTACTCGCCAATCCTCATCGTTCGGGGAAGGCCCAGCATGGCGTTCTGCATACGCAGGTCATTCAGCGAAATCGAGGGGTCAGACGTAGCTGCAGCTGAACTGGCACAACCACGGCCGGTTAAGCAAACCGTGTGAATCACCAGGTTCGTACCGGCGAGTTTGTCGACGTTCTGGCCGTTGGTGGTCTGTGCAGCATCGGATGCTGCTGTTAGGCCTGAGGCGACGTTGTTCCCAACCATCCCAGAGTCGGTGCAATTGCTCAGCAGTGAGCAGGTCGCGAGGGATACAGCCAGAGAGGCACCCGTGGCCACAGCGTTGCCCACTGCAGTGTGAGCTTCCTTGTACTGTGAGGCAGGGCCCGCATAGACCTCACTGATTGTGTACGTGACCTTGGCATCCCCCGCGGTCTGGTTATAGCCAGCTTTCTTGAGGGCGTCATTCACAGATGCAGTCATGTCAGCCAATGCGGCGTTTTCGGTCACAGCCTTTACAGTCACGCCGGATACGAGGCGTCCGTTGATCTGAGCCGCCTGAACGCGTACAGGACCTTTTTCCACGGTGATAGGTTTCGCGGCACAACCAGATAAGCCCATGATGACGCTGGTGGCAGCTAATGCGGCGATTACTTTGTTGATCACGTGTGCCTCAGGAGTGGTCGATAACATGTAACTATAATACTGGCGGGCGAGCATGAAGGCTAGTGGCAAAATGCTCATATGAGAATTGGCACTATTGGATAACCATCTATGCAATGGATGAAGCAAGCCGCGACCGCCTCAAGCGCGGGCTGTAAGCGTAGGGTCATGTCACGATCGTAGATAGTCATGCTGCCGAGGGCTGGCAGGACTACATCCACCAGTAGGACGCGGGGACTTACAAGCCTGAAAGGAGTAGTTCAGTGTTCATGGTGGCCCCCGCCTTGACCAACGATCGGCCAGTCAAGGATCAGGTGGTATCGGAGTAGGTCTTTGGATGGTCAGACGTCACTGAAAGAGGGGCGGCGGGCAAAATCCCGACATCACCAGAGAGATCGCCACACGAGGGCGCGAACGGAAGATAAAAAAACTGGGCCTTTTGATATACAAAAGAGCCCAGTCCTGGTAACCACAGCTGCCGCGGCGCTGTAGGTGGAGAATCCACCGTTACCAAGACTGAGCTCACCTCTTTATCGCCATTAGGATAGTCGACAGCAGTACGACGTCCTGCTTGGCTAGCTTGCGAATCCCCACCAGTTGCACCTGGCTGCTATGTGAAGGACATGCGTCCGGGGAAGTCATTTGCGCTGCTCACGTAGTGGTGAGCGACCTGAGGGATAACCGCTTCGACCTAATCGTCCAGCTGTGTTGTCAGTTCCTAGGGAGAAGCCCGGACTCGACGAATTTGTCTGATCTCAAAGACTGGCGGTGCATCACCGAGTCGAGAACACAGAGGCAAACACAGGGGATGCATTAGGGAGCGGAGATATCAGGCGGTATGTGGGTAGTGCGCTAACCCGTTACCGTGTGGCTGACTACAAAGGAGGCTTCGCGACCTCGGACCTGACTGGCTTCTCCAGTGGGAGTATCCGTTAACTTTGCCTAAGGTGATGTTCAACATGGGCTGATAAACACGATTACCCTGGGCCAAAAAAAAACCGGCCCTAAGGCCGGTCATGCGTTTGTTGCCGAGTAGTCATGTGCCCCGTTTAGCTACGGTGGTGGAGGCCATGAGGTCGAAGATGAACTGGGATTTCACAGTGAAAACCGGAACTGAGACGAAGGCTGCAAGCACAACGACTAGCACGAGCGGATGCCCGATGCTGAGCAAAAGCAAGACGGACATGATTTTCAAAGTGGTGCGCAAGATGCATTGCCAGATGGACAGGTTGCCCTTGAGCGAGACTGTCCTGACACGGAACAACAGCTTGCCGGCGGTGGTGCCCCGCCAGAATCTGGTCAGTGTTGCCTCGTAGATCAACCACACCAAAGGCAACAGTACAAGGAAGTACGGTGCCAAGCTAAGCGCAGCGCCTTCTGTCCAGCTCAGGCCGGGAGTAGATACGTCGAAGGGACCTTCCGTATCGACATGGGCGGTATGAGCCATGACGAGAGCCAGTAGTGATAGCGATACTCCCAAAACCAGCGATACCAGGACAAAGTCGGTCATGGTTGCCGCTAAGCGCTGAGCCACATTCAGCAGTTTGGAGCCAATTTTCATCATTCACCTGATTTTTTTGTGGAGGGCTAGAACATGGTGCCCAACGCGTCGAGTGCTGCCTTTTGCGCGTTTGTAGGTTCGGCCGGTGTCGCATCTTGAGAGTCATGCGATGGGCTGGCCTCATCAAGGGCATCTGCGCTTGAGAGCATCTGAGGCTGTTGGTCGATGAGTGAGTCCTGAGCACCCATACCGTGGACAGGTGGTGTGGCGACAGGTACAGACTCTACGTGAACCTCGACAGCACCAGTGTGCAAAGGAGCACCTGTCTGGAGGGACACCGGCTCAGGTTGCAGGGAAGGGCGAACCTCCTCGACAACCAAGGCCGGCTCCATCGGTTCAGCGGGAGCTAGGGGCTCTGAGGGTGGCTCGACTGCAGGAGCTTTGACAGCCCCAGGTTTTGCGGTGATCTCTCGCTGCCGTGGTACCCGTTTTTTTCGAGTCGGTGGAGCTGCACTTTCACGCTTGGATTGGCGGCCCGTCGCAATCATTCCCCCCGGGCCAGCAAGAGCGTCATTCAGAGCTTGGTCTAGGGTGCCGGCCTCACTGTGGCTCAAAAACCACTGATAAAAGACACCCCTGATAAGAGGCGTGTCTTTACCGTATGGCAGTTCGGACATGAACTCCAGCAAACCTGGGCAAACGTCCTCTGGGATATTCAGATTTATTTTGCGCTCAGTTTCATTAGGGTCATATACACGAATTAACTTAGCCATTTACAGCAGACACCCTTTTGGCATTCGCGTTTACGATGCTCCGGATGATTTGTCCAAGGGCATAGCGAGCAAAACCGTCAGCAACAGCCCAGCGAGGATTTTTTACAAGAATGCTGTGTTGCCATACATCTTTGGCACGAGCATAGATCGCCTCGGCGCTACCACCCGCAACCAAAATCCCATTGAGCGACCGTGCATCATCGGAAAACAAAGAGTTACCTTTAGAGATAACTTCCTGAACCACGTGCTGCTGAGCTTCGGTCACCTGCTCTTGAATGTTTACCTCTTGGCCGTACTGGAAAAGAGATTTGGTGCTGAACGATTCCTCGCACTCCACCAGGCTTGCTTGAATCTCGCGCTTGCCCAAGATGCGGCGCAACTGCTCAGCCGCTGCACTCATCCCGGCACAAGAATCAGCGCCCCGTTCAATGTACTGACCCTCCCTCATCAAAAGGAAGTCAGTCGAGTAATGACCTCCCTCGATGACGCCATAGGATTTTGGCCTTCCGTTAGCACCATTGATCAAATTTTCAATGGGCATGCCCGACTGATCAAGGATGTAGTCGCAGTAAGCGCCCATTGGCTGAGGAAGTGCTTTCAACTCGACAGTTTTAGGGAGTGCTTTTCTAGTGCGCTCGACCAAGCTGTCCTTGCGAGAGCCGAACAACTTGGACGGTGTGCCGATGATGACAAATGCGTCATCAATTCCTTGAACGCCCTTGGCACGGAGCCTGGTAAAAGCCGACTGAATAAGCGCCAGGTATTCCGGGGTATCCGTCCAATTGTCGTTCAACCCAATAGAGGATGTGAGGTTGCCCTGGAGGCGAGCGGTATCGCCAGTGAAGTATGCCTTTCCATCGACAACCTCGGTCTCGGTCTGGGCGCGAGCCGCAGTCGTCGGGTCGGTGAGTTCGACGGCTGGAACCGCCAGAGTGGGGTACATGATCTCAGTTCGTTTGCCGTCGTGGTAAGCGACGACTTTAATGGCGCTACGACCCGCATCCAAACCGATTGCGACGCGACCTTTCATGAAATAAAACCTCTATAAACCAGTGACTTAGAAGGGTTGACGATGCGCACTGTGCAGTGTGCAGTGCATACAGTGCAGTGCGAAGTACCTACTGCGCTGTATGCACTGCTGGGAGTCTAAGATACATAACACGTATTGACAATACTGTATAAGCACAAAGAGAATTCGCCAGAATGCGCCCCTCGGCGCGGCTATACACAACCCCCCGGCGAACGCTTAAACAATGGCTATACACAACCCCCCCTCCATCGACGATTTCGAAGAGCTGCGGCGCAAAGGTAAGGAGTCGGTCGACACTGCCGTCGACTACCTAATTCGCATCGATCAGCTCCTGGTCCGCATGGGCGAATTGCTCTACGTCATGCAGCCGTTCCAGACGGGGCGCATAGGGATTGATTTCAACCTGCACCGGGGCCAATCGAGGCCTTTTGTCCGGGTCTACCGAAAGCTCAAGGCTGGCAAGGGGAAATGGATGTCCACGAACGTAAGTCACAAAGGGCTCACGAAGAGAGTGAAGCGAGCGCGAGAGTTCGAGCCCAATCACAAGCTGGTTCTGAGCCTGTGTGAAAGGGTTTCCAAACTCTTTGACCTCAGAGCCGAAATGCATGAGCGCGTGCGGAATATGAGCCATGGCGTAAAGCTAACGCTCAAGGCTAGGGAAGATGATCTGGCATCCCTTGAGGCTTTGGTGGGCAGCATGCTAGACCAGGTAGAAACAAAGTTTGAAGGAGAGCTCGACGTGGATGAGTAATCCTTAAACAAACTCGTGAAGGCCTTGTCGATCAACGTCGGCAGGGCCTTTTTTGTGGCTGAGCGAGACCAGAAACTATTCGGTGACAGGCCAAGTAGGAACCGGGCTATGAGCGAAGCGGACTAGAAGCAAATCGGTGTTATGCGATGTGTGACTCTGCGGCGTTGGCGAAGCTGACTAGAAGCTTACCGATGTTATGTGCAGTGTGACCACCGGCGTTGGCGCAGCTGACTAGAAGCGTACCGGTGTTATGCGTAGTGGAATCCCGCGGCTTTGGTAAAGCCGACCAGAAGCCTACCGGTGATTTTGTGAAGTATTATCCGAGCTCTTTCTGAGCGTAGTGTGATCAGGCCGCTGATAATTGCTTTTGCATACGGTGATGAGCTGACTTCTACTTGGGCCTGGCGGTGTTTGACTCGAACTGCCTCGCGCCCATTCCCTTAATCTAATTTAATTCTCTTCATTCATTTTCTCTTCTCCCGGTCGCACCATCAATCTCATTCTGGCGGCGGCACTTCATGTGGCTGAATCTCTTTTTCCGCTGCTCGTTGTGCCGGAATCTATTTTCCCGCTGCTCGTTGTGTCGCACCTCATTCTGCAAGCTTGGTTTGAGTTTCTGTTCATCGCGGCGGCGATTGTGCACCTGTCAGTTCCGTCTGTGCTGCTTTTGCCTCTGCGCCCGCCGGCTCCCTGCTGCTACCGAAGTTGGCTCATTCTTCCGCTGTAGATACTCTTTTCTCTTTTCTCTTCTTCATCTCCATTCTTTCACTGCGCCTTCTACGTCATCTGTTGCGCGTGAGAGCATGAGTAGTGGGCTCTTATTGTTCTCGCGCCAGTTCTAACTATTGAGTTGTGCCATCGCTAGTTTGGGGTTTCGGTCGTGCTGCTGTTGCATTGGCATTTCATTGTGCTGGCGATCGTTCTGCTGCCGCGGATTTGCGCTTTTTGCTACCGCCGGCAGCATAACCATTTGTGCCTGTTTCTCTGCGGCCGCGGCCGGCGCTCGACCACCAGCTCCCGGAGGCTGCGTCCAGCGAAACAGCTCACAGGCTGTCGGTGGCGACCCTAAGAAGGATCTGACAGGGGAGGAAAGCGACGGGCTGAGAAGGATACGACGGGGGTTACTGCGGTCAGCTGTGCAGGCGCTGGATGCTGGTCTTGGTCTTGGTCCTGGTCTGCAGCTGGCCACTGATGATCGGTAGCGGCCGGTGGTTGGTGCTGCTGGATCTGATGCGATGGTTTGCGATCCTTACCTTGCCCGGTGCTGCAGTTGGCCCTGGCCGGCAGATTGTGATGCCCGGCGGTCGGTGGCTGGCGGTGTGGGATCTGATACGGCGGCTTGCGATCCTTGACTTGCCCGATGCGCAGCTGGACCTGCCCGGCAGAGTGCGATGTCAGGCGTACGGTGGTGGGTGGAGTTACATCTGCGATGGCGGTGATCGATCCGGCTCGCAGCGTGTGATGCTTGGCTGGCGGTGGGTCGATATGAGATCTGCCTGGCGAGGGCGGACCCTGCTGCTTTGGTGCCGAGTGCGCCCGGGCTGGCCGGTATGGACGATAGGCTGGCGGTGGTCAGCACCTGGTGCCGGGTGGTGCCTCTTTAGCCTGGTCGGATTCGTCTCTGCTCAGGCTGCTTGGGACCGCTTTTCTCTGTTCTGTGTCCCGTGGGTGGGAAGCACTTCATCGCCTCCATTATTCTCAGCTCATTGCATGCATACGTGCCCATAGGCGATTTCGGCCCGGGCTCTATCTGCCCGCGAGCTCCTCCCTTTTGGTTGCTGGGCGATGTATCGGCGCCGATGGGGCCGGCTGTTATGGCTTCGCATGAGCATAAATGGTTGTGCTATGGATTCCCCGCTTTTATCTCCCCGCGGGCATAAATGGTTGTGCTGACGCCCAACGCTTTTCTCGCAGTAGAGCCATAAATGGTTGTGCCTGCATTTGTAACACGTAACTATAATTTGCCTTGCATCTATACAAATCTATAGGTATCGTTGAGTCATAAATGGTTGTGCCAAGGAGCTGCCGAGATGAACAAATCCTTTGTGCTGAAACAGGTTGGGAAGGGGGTCGGGTCGATCGCTCTGGCTGCGGCAGCTTGCCTGTTTGCTGCATACGTTCGACACGCCTTTGGTGGCTGGGCCTTCGCCGGCTCTTTGCTCTTGGTCATCGCAGCCAGTATCCCGATGGTCCTGTTCTTCAACCTGTTTGCTGACTCCAATACAAAGCGCAGCAAGAAGGTCCGGCTGATGGATCAGGAAGACCCTCACTGCATCTTCAATGACAGCCTCAACATGTTCCGCAAAGACGACGACTGATTCACCACTCACACCTCAAGGAGGCCGGCAATGGCCGCGAAAGCTTTCACCCCAAACAAAGACCAGGCTGTTGCTCTGGTCAGTACCGCCAAGCGCTTGCTGATCCGCGCCAAGGCCGGTGCTGGTAAGACCTCGCTGCTCATCGAGCACGCCCTGCGGTTCCCAACCCAGCGCCTGCTGTATGTCACCTTTGGCAAGGCCAACAAAGAAGACGCAGCTGCTCGCTTCCCTGACAACGTGACCACCAAGACCAGTCATGGGCTTGCTTGGGAAGTCGGTGGCCAGTTCAAGAAGGTTGGCAAGCAAGATGATCTCCACCCATCCCAGCTGGCGAAGCAGTACAAGATCCCAATGGCGTTTGCTCGCCACCTGTACGTCACCCTGCACAACTACATGGTTTCGGCAGACCGGGAGATCCTGGTAGCGCATGTGCCGGCACAGATCGTTGGCGATGACCGTCAGAAAGCTGCGGAGTGGGCGAAGCTTGTTTGGGAAGACCTGCAGCGCCTGCGCCAATGGTCTCGCGGGTGCGGCGAGAGCCAAGCCGAGCGTGCCGAGTTCCTGGAAACCACTCACCTGCGAATGCCGCATGATGGCTACCTGAAACTGTGGAGTCTGGGTGACCCTGACCTGAGCCACCGCTACGACCAGATCCTTCTGGACGAGTACCAAGACACCAATCCTGTCTTTGCTGCGGTCATCCTGCGCCAGAACTGCCCGCTGCGCTTGGCCGGTGACGACTTCCAGGCAATCTTCGGTTTCCGTGGTGCCTACAACACCTTCGAGCCGTCGCAGTTCAACCAGGTCGTATCGCTGAGTGAGAGCCACCGTTATGGCGCCGGCATCGCCGATCTGGCAACCATGCTCTTGCGTGAGTTCGCCGGCGAGCAGGATCCAGTGCGCAGCTCACGTCATGAGCTGACTACCCGCTTCGCCGTCGACCGCACCAAACCGTACGCAATCATCGGGCGCACCAATGCGAAGCTGTTCGCCAGTGCTGTCCAGTTGCTGGAAGGCCAGCGTCTTCACTTCGTGGGTGGCGTCAACGAGTACCCGTTCGACAAGCTCGTTGAAGTGCACCACCTGCGAGCCAACACGGGTGTCCGTCTGCGCGATCCTTTGCTCAGTGCGTTCCGCTCTCTCCAGGATCTGGAGGCTTATGCCAACGACACCGATGACAAAGAGATTCACGCCCTCATCAGTGTTGCCAAGCAGTACGGCGATCAAATCCCGAGCCTGGTACAGCGGATCAAGGATGCTTGCGTCAGCGACATCAACGACGCGACCGTCATTCTGTGTACTGCCCACCGCTCGAAAGGCTTGGAGTTCCCGCAGGTGGTTCTGCTGAGCGACTTCCTCAACCTGATCACCGATGCCGGCCTGCCGCTGGTGCTGGATACCCCTGAGCTGCGCCAAGAGCTCCACCTGCTGTACGTGGCGCTGACCCGTGCGATGGAATCCATTGAGGTGAATGAGCAGATCCAGGCAGTTTTGCGTTACTGCGAGACCGCTGGGGTGGTGGGTGAAGCGGTGGTACCTGTCGCGAAGCACACCGAACAAGTGGGGGGCCTATCGCTGGTTGTGAGTCCTGAACAAGAGGCCGAGACCTTTGCTGCGATCACCGGCGTGGGGGCGCTTTCCAAAGTGGCTGAGCTGGTCGGTGCCGATGCTGCCCTGCTGTTCGAGGGCGATGAGGTTGAGTCGCGCATCGAGCTGGCCATCCTGCGTCATGCGGCCCTTACTGCGGTGGCGATCGCAGGCGTAGTGGGTGTCTCCGTATCCCAGGCGGCCGATACCGTTGCCTCGATGGTGCGTCAGGGTCGCCTGCATGGTGGCCTGTTCATCAGTTGCCCAGATATCACCGGGCGCCTGGTCAGTGACCTGCACCTGGAAGTGGCCTGATGCACTACCTACTGATCGTTGCAGGGGGCGGACATGGCTGACGATTTCATCCGGATCTTTTACCGCCGGGAAGCGGGAGGAAAATCCAAGAAATCATCCGTTTCCATTGACCCGCTGATGTTCGAGATCTTCGTCAAGATCAAGGGGAGCATCGGCGAGGCACGGGACACCCTGAGGGAGTGGGCGAAGGCTGCGGATACCGAGCGCACCGACGCGAACTACCGCATGGGGAACTCTCGCATTGTGCAGCAGCGGATGTCTCAGGAAATCCTGGACATGGTCAATGAGGGCATGGCCGCTCGGGCGGTGAAGGAGGCGGAAGCCGCGGGCGACGGGAAAGGCCGGGGTTCTCGACGTGGCAAGCGGGTTGTGAGTGTCGAGCCCTCGCATCAGCTGCCGGCGGTCACCGGACACCTTTTGGAAGACCACGGATAGCGGCTTCGCTGGCGCTCATGAACGTGCCTGGCGGGCAGGCTTCAAATGGTTCGTTTGTATGATTGGTCAAGTCGGCGCGCATGAATGCAGGCAGGTGACTTGCTTCGGATACAGGAGGTCAGGAGGGAGGTGGTGCACGACACGAGAGTGTCGCCAGGAGGGATTGAATCACCCTAACGGTTTCACGCCCAACGAGCAATACCCAGGGCAGGTTTGCTGAAGGAACGGGGCGGAGGTGCTCCTCCCGGCTTGGATGCGTAATTAGATTTACTTGACCAACATCACAGGCGGACTACTCGCCATTTTTTAACCAGCAAGCGTATTGGTACGCGTAAAGAATCTAATCAGGAGGAAAGATGTCAATTTTCAATGGCCTGGACGGGTTGGGTGTCCCGATCTTGGTGGTCTGCGCCATGGGGTATGTCGCCCTCAAGATGCTGAAGGGGCGCAAAGGCTACTCAACCAAGCACTACCAGTGCATCCCCCTGCTCACCGAGCGCGAGCAGGACTTTTTCTGGCGACTCAGGGAGGCAGTTGGCAACGACCTGGTCATCGCTCCCCAGGTCGTGTTCGGTGCCTTCATCAAGGTGAAGGCCACCGCCATGACCGACAAGAACCACGCACGGCATGTGGTGGCCCACAACCGCTGCGACTTCCTGCTCTGCGACAAGAAGCTCAAGCCGGTGGCGCTGGTCGAGGTCGACGACTCCACGCACAACAGCTCGAAGGCCAAGGCAAAGGACCGTCGTCGTGACGAACTGATGAGGGCCGTGGGGGTTTCCGTGCATCGGTACCGCGCAATGCCGTCGGCCCGAGAGATCCGCAGGGACCTAAAGCTTTAGAGCTCAGGACCATTCCATACCCGGAATTCGAACACAGTAGGTGAGCAATATGAGTGACTTCGATTCATCCAGCGAATACCTCGCTCGCGCAGCAGATTCGGCCGGCGAGGGGAGGCTGACATTCAGGTCGGTGTTCCTTGGATTGGTGGTGTTGTACGTCGTGATTGCGGCAGTCAGCATAGGCGTTCTGATCTTCAAGGTGCCCGTGAGTGCTGAGGAGCTTCAGCATGCAACCTGGTTGGTCTTCTCCCCACCCATTTACACCGCGATCTTCGGCGCATTGTCCGGCTTGTGGCTCCTGCTCTATATGCAAATGATCAGGCCGATGACCCTCGGCCTGGGCGTACTCATGGTCAGCTTTGTTGCGGGCGTTTCATCTTCTCCAAGCGTCTCCTTCCGCAGCGCCGTACTGGCGGGGGAAGCGAAAATTGGCTGTTACGAGTACGCCAACCATACCTGCAGCGACATTCAGGGCCTGTCCAGCAGTCCAGCCAGCCTTCATCAGTCAGGTCGAGCGGCTCGACATCTAATCATCCCCGTCGAGGTGATGGCATTCCTTCGAGCGCCATTCGATGTGTTCAGAGCGGATCGACTCAACCACATGCTCGATAGGCAGCGCCTGGAACTGGCAGAAGAGATCCACAAGGGTTTGATGAACCAGTCCTACACCCTCCCTACACCCCTAACTACACACCAAACAGGTGAGCATCATGAGTGACCACGTTTCTTCCAATGACCAATTCGAATCCGCACCCGCACCTGGTAAGGCCGGCAATGGGGCCCTGGTAGTCGTGGGAGTGTTCCTTGCCGTGTTTGTGCTGTACACCGTACTTGCTGTCATCAGCACCGCCGTTCTGAACTTCAAGGCTCCTGTCAGCCCCGAGGATCTGAGGTATGCCTCTTGGCTGGTGAATCCGCCAACCATCTCGTTCATCGCATCCAGTGCCAGCGTCTTCGCGTTCGTCATTGGAGCCTTCCGCGTTTTTGTGGGCAGCGCCTTCGGCCTGGTACTGATCATTGCCGGGAGTGTGAGCGCCACCACTATCTTCCCGAGTGTCTCGTTCCGCAGCGCTGTTCTGGCGGGTGAGGCGAAGGTGGGTTGTTACGACTACACCAGCCGTGTCTGTACCGAGATGCTGGGGCTGCCTAACAGCACTGGTTCCAACCAGGCTAGCAAGATCGAGGGCAAGACCTCGGCGCCGATCGAGTTGCTAGCTTTCGTTCGAGCTCCCTTCGATGTGTTTAAAGCGGATCGACTTAACCAGATGCTTGATGAGCAGCGGCTTGTGCTGAAAGAACATCATCCGCATGGACTTGAAGCTGCAGCCCAGCCTTCCTCGAACACCAACCAGGCAGGTGAGCGTCATGAGTGACCACGACTCTTCCAATGACTACTTCGATCCAACACCGGGTAACGCCGGCGAGGGATCACTGATCTTCGCCAGTCTCTTCATGGCCGCGGTGGTTGTGTACGTCGTATTTGCGGCAATCAGTACCGCCGTCCTTAACTTCAAGGCTCCTGTGAGCGCCGAGGACCTGCACAACGCTTCCTGGTTGGTTGTTCCGCCATCGCTGTCGTTCATCTGCGCATTTTTCAGCTTCATGTGCATCATGGGGGGCGCCCTGCAAGCCTTCAGAGGCAGCGCGCTGGGCCTGATTCTCATCATGATTGGTGTGATTGGTATTCCCACCATCTTCCCCAGTGTCTCGTTTCGCAGCGCCGTACTGGCCAGTGAGGCGAAGGTCGGCTGCTACGACTACACGAGCAGCGGCTGCACCAAGATGCTTGGCCTGCCCAGCAGTTCGACGACTGATCAGCCGAGCAAGGTCGAACGCAAGACATCGGCACCGATCGAGGTGATGGCTTTCCTGCGGGCACCTTTCGATGTGTTCAAAGCGGATCAGCTCAACCAGATGCTCAATGCTCAGCGCTTGGAGCTGAAGAAGCAACTGGACGCCTACGCCGAGTAGTCAGCGATGGGGTGGCCGGCGCCGGCCTCCCCGAATGAACCTGGCATAGCTGTGGTGGTTTTCGTCAGGGGTTTCGCCGCCCTAGCGGTGCTCATGCTGGGCTTTTTGATTTCGGGCGCTGCGTGTGAGCAGTACTTCGCGCTAGATGCGGCTGCGGTGATGGGAGCGATAGGCTTGCCCTTCCTCATGCTTGGGATCGGCGTGCTGATCTTCAACCCAGCTCACTGACACCCGCGCAATCCTCAAAGCCCGCCATTGGCGGGCTTTGTCGTTAAAGTCCTCCGCACGGTTTAATGGACTTGACGCGCAGCCCAGATGTTGGGGCTGGACTTAGAGAATTAAAACTGTCGCAACATATAGCTCGATCAGTTGTAGTCACCCGCCCGCGCCGCCGCACCCCGGACTCTACTCAGGCTCAAATCGAGTGACGCAGGTTGGTCACTGCCGGCGCCCTACTGAAGGCTGCCTGTTAGCTCACTGGTTATGGTCGCTGGTGGGGTGATGCTCGCTTTGCTGCTGGTAGTCAAGGTATTTCAGTCACCGGCGAGCAAAGCCCCAGTCGCTTACATTCTGTGGATCAGTGCTGTGTGTCGGGGGTTTCAGGGTTGCCGACAACATAGATGTGGCCTGTTAAATCATCCGCGGAGCTAGCGCCGATTAATTGCGGTTTTATCCATTTCCGTTTGATAAGACTGTTGGCTTGACCGTGGTGTTGGCGTCGCCAGTGGCCCCGCCGCCAATGAGCGCGACGGTGGCCTCCGTGCGCAGCTGTATTAGAGGATGAGAATTCTCGGCCAAGTAGGTATACCGCCGTATAGCCCTCGGACAGCAATTTTGATTTCAACTTCTCACGTTGTCTTGGGTTGGACTGCTCCCAACGTACCGTGTAGTCAGTTGGGGCGTCTCGACCTGGCTCTAGACGCCGCTGAGTACCAAGCGACTCCAGGTAGAACAAGACATTCACGATCAAACTTGAGGCCTGCTTTAAGATTTCTCCGCAGTCATTGATTTCAGCACGCCGATGAGCGTTTAGCGCTTTAGCTGACTCGGAGTCATCGAGTTGATCTAAAAAGTTGCTGGCGCGACGGGCGATAGCATGCTCAATGGCCAGCGCCACCGGCATAGCCTGCTCCTCCGGTGTGAAATCCATAAAGTAGCCCGGCGACATCACACCTTCACCACCCTTCTTGCACGTCGAGAACCCGAGTTTCAAACGCACGTTGCCTTGTTCATCGTATGGGGTCATTGCAACGAAAGCACCATCTAGATACTCAAAATCTTCTCCCCAAGGGAGACGGATAGCATCCCGCTTGCCGAAATGAACAAAGAACGCCTCATAAGGTGGGTGCCAACCTTCGAGCGTACAGTCGCCGAAATCCGTTTGCTCCAGCATCTCGACCACTTCATCTGTAAGGTCGAATATCTGGCGTCCGCAATTGAAGAACTGAGCGGCAAGCGGCACCCAATGACGCATCTCCGCCATCTTTGCACCGATTGCGCACGCCAAATGGCCACGTTCAGCCGAGCCTGGGAATTCCTGCCTAAGCTGCTCCATCCCAACCCGCAAGGCCGGCTCAACTAGCTCATCTTGAATTTTATCCATTAGGTGGTACGCAATGCGCCCATCCTTTAGAACGCAGCTGGCGCGAGCAGCTTCCACCGCAAAGATCCACCAGATCTCTTTCTGATAGCGCACAGGAGCATAGGGCGAGAACTTCAGGCGGTCGGTGACGTTCATAGCGGTCTTCTTGAATAAATAGGGAGGAGACAGCGAAGGACCTCTGATCCAACGCTGCTACACGCCAGTGGTGCTATCTATGCAAGCTGTTTTGCCAGTTCTTAAGGATAGTCTGCGCTGCCACTTTTTGCGGATTTAGCTAAGAGAAATCAGATCATAGTACCAAGCTAAGCACCTGCAGGGCTTAGGCAGTAAGAGCAGGAACACTTTCGACGCTCATCATCAGAGAATTAAAACTGTCGCAGAGCTGCGCGTGGGGGGGCCTGGCACCTGGTGTCTTTCCGTGAGACGTGGCCATCGCGCCGGTGGCCATAGGGAGTTACGCCGGCCGCGAGCTTAACCGCTGATCAGCTACGGGTTGCGCACGTCGTGACCAAGGTCTCCCGCGACAGCTTTGAATAGCCTGCGACAGTTTTTAATGTCTAAAACCAGGGCCACGCTGATCACCATCTTGCCAAGTATAGATACGTGTTCGGAATCCAATTGCCATTATCATGTGAGTTCGAAGGACGGCCCTCGGTATCCCAGGGTCTCATGAAGCGATCCTCAGCGGATCCAGGGGAGGGGGCATGGCCAAACAAGATGAGATGACGAATCGATCCATCGCGATCCTGATCAATCTGTCTGCGGGCTTGGACGAAGCCGGCATCGAGTGCGGCGATGAGCGCGTGCCGCTCACTGCAAACTTGCGTTTGGCCGCGGCCGCCGGAGCTGCCTCGTTGTCCCAGCGAGCCAAGCGGTCGACGCCGTTCTCGAACCAGACGAGTAGTCCGCATGTGAAGTTGGTCAAGACCGCCGCTAATTGGCTCGACCAGCTCAAAGTGGTCAAAGGGTTCCACGGGGACGTCTCAGCCGCTGAGTTTCTCGGTGTCAGCCAGACTCAGTTCTCCCGCTGGCGTACCGGCAAGGACCTTTTGGACAACTACCACGCCTGGCAGATCGCAGCAGCGTTGAATGTGAACCCAATGGTGGTGATCGGCAGCGTTGGTTTCCACCACTCACGCGACACTGATCGCACCAGGTGGTTGTCCATGCTCTCAACGGTCCTTGATTCGGAACTCCCTGCGGTACCTGCGCAGACGCCGCCAGCGCCAGCCCGGGCAGCTGAGCAGTTCCAGCAGCAGACTCCTGCTCCTAGCAGTACCGGGGGGAACGCTGAGTCGACCGCCCAGGGCAGCAAATGGACAGACGAGGAAGATCAGCGGCTTGTTGCGGGCTACCGTGACGGTTCCGCGATCGACGCCCTGGCCACGGCTCACAGGCGCACGCCCAAGGCCATTTTGCTGCGGCTCAGCAATATGCACCGGTTGATACCGGCCGAGCAGCTTGCGAGCTTGTGCGAGCTCTACGGCGTGAACCTGAGCAGTCCTGGTAACGGCCGCAAGACCGAACAGAAAAAGGGCTCCCAGCGGCAGAGAAGGGGAAAGGCCAAGGAACATGCCCCTACGGTGTTCCTTTGAGCGATCAGGTACCTGACTGGTCAGCTGCTGGCGCTAGGAGTACAGATGTACTCCTTTCGTGCAGGCGGCAGTTTGGGCAGGCCTGCCAGCTTCTGACTTGACCAAATGTGCCATACGAATCACCAGGCACTAACGATGGCACATTTCGGATGGCGCCAGCCCAGTGTTTCCGGGCACGGATTGAAGGTTCGGCAACAGGCACTAGCGATGGCACATTTCGGCGCCATCGGTACAACCGGCAATTGAGGTGTTCTATGAGTACAACCCAACTCCCTGAAGCATCACCCCGGCGAACGCTGCTGCAGCGGATTTTCGGCGCTGGACTGGGGCAGAACCTAATCTCGGTCTGGGTGACTGAGATCGGCAACTACGCCTTTGGCCAGGTGGTCACCGAGACGAAGGTGAAACTCGGTCGATACACGGTGCTGCATTGGAAGACGTACAGAACCCCTGATCTTGATCGAGAAGAATAGGGGGCAGCGGTAAAGCTAGTCGCTGATTGGTACTGGGGATCCCCCCCTCTTGTTCAGTGTGCCTTGCTGGTTTGGGCTTCGTTATCTGCAGGTGTTTCCCATAACGAGTTGACCAGTGAACGCGATAGCGCTGTTGGCCTCGCACCGATTCAATCCTGCTGCTGGCAGAAGCCAGCCAACGGAGATCATGGATGTGCACACCCAACGAACAGGCTTCACGCAGATTGATGGCCAGCTCAATCGAGCTGATCACCGACCGGGACGAGAAGTTCTCTGCTGTCGTAACCAGCATGGGCAGCTATGGCAACAGGTCTTTCCAGGAGGCCTTCAAAGTGCAGTACCCCGAGGACTGGGCGACGATCGAGCGAAGCTACTCCTTGCCCGGGCTCCATTACGGGGAGGTGGGGCGGTGTGTCGATGGGAAATGGACCATGGTTGCGATTGAGCCTTCACCCTTCGCACTGCTGGACGCGCAGTACTGCGACTACCTGCGGAACCCGCCCTTTTAGGTATCGGATGGAATGCTCTGCACTCTGGCCTGGCACGCTGCCCGGCCGCATGAACGCTACACCCACTCCGGCCATGCTTGGCCGGAGTTTTTTAGGCCCAGCAGAAGGGGCGGCCGGCTCGCCCGACGCCGGGAGTCAGCAAAATAAATTGTCGTATAGTTTAATTAATCATTGATGAAGGTTGTCCTATAGTTTAATTTCGGTGTCCTGTAAGTACACAAACCAGGGGAATCGATCCACCTGGCGGGCGCCACACAACTCTTCTAGGACGGCTGCATGCTGATCAAAAAAATCCTCACTCACTTCCACTTCTGCTGCGGCTTGGGCGGTGGTGCCAAAGGCTTCAACCAGGCGAAGCCCATCGTCGGCAACATGCAGGCTGAATGGGAGTGCCTGGGAGGCGTCGACGTTGATCCGGCCGGCCTTGCAGACTTCAAGCGTTTGACCGGTGTTGAGGGCACGCAGTTGGATCTCTTCACTCGCGAGCAGTACATCAGGTTTCACGGCAAGGAGCCGCCAGCCGGATGGAAGGAAGCAACGCCAGATGACATCCGCCGTGCCGCCCAGAACCGCCGGCCCGATACCGTCTTCATCAGCTCCCCATGCAAGGGCGCCAGCGGGTTGTTGTCCGAGAAGATGAGCGCCACCCCCAAGTACCAGGCCTTGAACGAGCTCACCCTGCGTTGCATCTGGCTGATGGCGGAGACCTGGCGCGATGATCCGGTGCCGATGCTGGTATTCGAGAACGTCCCGCGTCTGGCCAACCGCGGCCGGCACCTGCTGGACCAGATTGGCGCCTTGCTAAGCCACTATGGGTACGCTGTCGCCGAAACCACCCATGACTGCGGGGTGATTGGCGGCTTGGCTCAAAGCCGTAAGCGATTCCTGTTGGTGGCTCGCCATGTCGAGAAGGTCCCGCCATTCCTCTACGAACCAGAGAAAAAGAGCCTGCGCTCTGTAGGCGACATCCTCAGCCGCATGCCTCTTGCCGGCGACATCGAGCGAGCCGGACCAATGCACCGGGTGCCAGCTCTGCAATGGAAAACCTGGGTCCGCCTGGCATTGGTCGAGGCGGGGAAAGACTGGCGCAGTCTCAATAACCTGGCGATACAAGATGGATATCTGCGCGACCTGGTCATCGTCCCAGGGTATCGGGCGGGATACATGGGAGTGCATGGCTGGAACGAAAGTATGAGCACGGTGGCTGGACGATCGAACCCAACAAACGGGGCGTTCTCGGTGGCAGACCCGCGTGCCCGGGCCGGCGCCCTGCAGTATCAGCAGTACGGTGTTCGCCGGTGGCAAGACACCAGCGGCGCCATCATTGGCGTCAAGAGCCCAGGGCAAGGCACATTCAGTGTCGCTGATCCCCGAGCGGCGAAGATGCGCACAAATGGCGAACCCTATCTGCCTGGCGGGCACTACGGCGTGGTACCGGTGCAGGGCGCCGCGGGCAGTCAGCATGACGACGGGCGGTGGGACGTTGCCGACACCCATCTCCCAGGCGCTGACGAGAAGCTCACCTGCGTCATCGAGTCGCTCGACGGGACCTGGCACCGGCCATTCACGACCTTGGAGCTGGCGGCGATCCAGAGCCTTTTTGAGCCAGAGGAGCAACTGGAATTGGACGGGTTGAGCGATCAGGCCTGGCGCGAACGGATTGGCAACGCAGTTCCCCCGAAGGCAGCTGAAGCGATCGGCCATGTTATGGGCACCACTTTGCTGCTGGCCGCCCAAGGCGAGACTTTCATGCTGAGCAGCATGCCCATCTGGGTCCGGCCAGTCGCGGTAGGCCTGAGCGTATCTCAGCTGGCGACACAATGATCATGATCGGCCCACGGCACCGGCTAATCCGCGGGTTAGGCGCCAGCGGAGCGGTGCACACTTGGCTGTAGACACTTTCGAGACCGCCGATACAGTGCTGCCACTGATTGGCAAAAACGATGCTGGGTTCGCCTGGCATCTTCACCACGACGTGAAGATCACGTCATCACGATGAGATGTAGAAAATGGATGACAGAAACAACGGCCTTCTGATTGAAGGCTTCGTGCAGGGTTCCTATGACCGCATGTTCGGTGCCGGCAAGGTGGAGGCTCGCCACAACCCGCTCACCAGCTGGTCTCAGGCAACCCTCTCCAATAGTGAACACAACTTCCAGGACACGCACCGCGAGGTAAAGCGTACCTTCGAAGGCTTGCAGCACACGCTCTACAAGGAAGGTGGTAACGATGAACTGCTGACCGATCTGTCTGCAGTCCAGGACCGACTGACCAGCGCTACGACCGTCGACGAACTGGGCACCGCGATCATCGAGTCGCGGCCAGTGCTTGACCAGGCGTTTAACCAGTAAGGCAGGCGCTTGAAGCCCTGGACAGCGTTCAGGGCTTCTCACTGATCGGTGCACGCATGAGCCGTCTCACATGCTTGGCCGAAGGCGTCGCGACGGAAGCACTTCGTCCACGAGGTAAAATAGGAATCCCTAATGGCAACCTTGAACATCCCAGCTGATAAAGCCCACTCCGCGCTCGAACACCTTGCCGACCATTTGCAGAGTGGTCGAAGCGATCCCGCTACCCGCATTGCTGCAGCAAGAGCGCTTGGCATCGCAGGCGGTGCAGAGGCGCTGGAAGCGCTGATGACTTTTCTCCGTGTAAACGGCATGGCACCGACCGAAGTTAGGTCAGCTGCAATGTTGGCAGTCGGCCAAGTGCTTAGCACAGCGGGTAAATCGGGGGGATGAGCTGAGGGGGCCGAGTTGCCCACTGTCTTGACTTCCTCTGGTCGCAGGCGAATACGAAATTTCCCGAAAATAGTTGTCGCATAGTTCAATCTTTGTTGATTTAGATTGTCCTATAGTTTAATGTTGTGGCTCAGTCATTCAACGGACCCGCTGGCCATGAGCCGCTTCAAATTCCTCGGAATCAACGACGACAAATCTCACTGTGAATGTTGCGGCAAGCAGGGTCTCAAGCGCGTGGTTTGGATTGAGGACTGCGAGACCAACGAGATTCGCCACTTCGGCACTACCTGCGCCATGGCGCCGGTAAAGGGGTTCACGCTCGACCTTGAGATCAAGGCGGAAATGCGTCGGCTGGATGAGGTGCAAAAGTCTCGCTTTGCCCGGGCGTACCAATCGTACCGGCAAAAGGGTGGACGTTGTGTGGCCAACCCGGCCAAGCCTGGATACTTCATGTACGCAGATCCAGATCTTTGGAAGGACTGCCTAGCGGCGGCATCGCGCCCCCGTTTCGGACGTGTAGGTCGCCTACGTGCGCATCACCGCACGCTATGCCCAGTCTCCGAGCTGGGCCGAGCCCATAGAAAGACAATCATCAATGACCTGCTGGCGCAGTTGCCGCCAGAGGCCGCACGCCTGCAGGAGGCAAAGCATGAGCATCACTAAGATCACCGAATGCCGCGAGTGCGGTAGCAAGTCCCTGACTTGGCAGACGCACAACAAGAACATCAGCGATGCACAGCACGGCCGTCTGCGCACGAGCGACATTCGTTGCCAGCTGATTTTGGGCTGTGATCAGTGCTCGGAAACCCTGGCCATCATGAGCGCCGACCAGGTAGCTGTATGGCTCACAGAACAAGGACAGGAGCTGGCTGCTCAGCACCAGGGCAGCGATGCCATCCCAACGGCCGCCAGTGCTGGCGAGGTTGAAGAGTCGCTGCTGTGGCTTGACGACTTTGTTGCGCGCTGCAATGGGGATGATCGCGGCTCCTGCGCTGCTGTCGAGACCCTGCGCACTGCCCTGGCCGCCAAGGTGCAGGCCAAGAAGATCAGCGCCGTTGCCTTGCGTGAGGCGATGGAGAACCTGGCGATCAGCGCTTCCGTGGCCGACCTCCCAGCCTTCTTCCTGCCTGCGTCAGTGCGCCAGCAGCCGCTCGTGATGCTGGGCGGTGTGTGCGTGCGTGTTACTTACTCCGGACTCAAGTGGTACCACGAGCAGCTGGTGGATGACCGCTGGGAAGCGCTGGCCGTGGACGAATTCGAATCGCTGTTGGTGGAGGCCCTGGCGAAGGCATGAAACAGATCACACCTGCAGAAAATCTCGTTGTCGGGTCTACGCCGTTCCCCGGTGGTCCAGGCTATGAGGGTCCGTTGACCCTAACGTCTGTCGATGATGTCCGAGGCCTGTTTGAAGGGCTCTGTGCCGTCGTCTCTATCCTTGAGCTTGGCGCTGCCGCCAATGCCGCTTTCGCGGTCACTCCATCTGTCCTGGAGCTACTCAAGCATGTATGTGGCGACGATCCGCGCTTTGCTCGGGTCTCTTGTAACCTGAATGTCGTGGATCGCCTGGACATGATCGATTGCAGCATTTACCGCACCAAAGTACCAGCGCCAACCAAAATGGGATTAAGAGAAGTGATGAGCGTACGCATACTTGGCGTTCCGCTTGTGGTGGTGCTTACCGTGGTGGCAGGTGCATTTGGGGGGCTGATCGGCCATGTACTGACCGGCTGATCATGGGGCGCTGGCCAGCACTGTTGGTTCGAGCTGGCGCCAGCAATGCATCTGTAAATAGGCACATGTGCCTACCGCCGCACTCGCCGCATGCTAGGCACATGTGCCTAGCACCCAGGCCCGCTCATCAAGATGGAGAGCCTACACATGGCCCCGACTCCCCGCAAACCCCGTAATAAACCAACTCAGCTGCAGACCGGTATTCTCCTCGCTGCTGCCGATCTCTCGCGTTACATCTACGACAGAGGCGATGCTGCTGCGTTGCTGAAGCGGCAGGGCTTAGACGATGCAAACTGCTCTGCCCTGGATGAGATGGACAAGGAAGAGTTGCGGATCCTGCGCGATGACTATGGGCTCGCCAGTCTACGTGGCCTGGATTGAATACCTCTCTCACTCTGAAACATGCATCACCACTTCACCAGTTCGAGGACGCCACATATGGCGCAGTACGACACCGAGCGAGGTTGCCCAAAATGCGGTGGCCACGAGGGATACCAGTTCGACCTGGTTGAAAAGCACATCATGGGCGCCGGATGGGGCGAGCCCCCCGTGTCTATCGACAGCGGAATCATCGTGAGCCGAAGCCTGGTCAAGTGCATCGAATGCGGCCATCGGTTCCGCCTGGACACATTGCGTACCCTTGGCGCCATTGGCGGAGAGGTGGATGAGGGCGAAGGGGAATAGCCTCGAACGACGTCACAAGTCTCAACGTGCCCAACCTTCACCTGCAGCTTCAGTCATGGGCATCCCTGCCGATACTTTGTGCTCCTACATCATTTTCGGACCTCGGATCCTTCGCGTGCTCCTACTCATCGCCAAACTCAAACGTTCGTTGACTCCGCGTCAGTACATCCGACTCCTCGACACTCACGATCTCGGCAAGAAGGTGTCCAACCGCCTCATGTCGAAGGTGGGCATCCGAACCGAAGGCAAGGTGGTCATTCGTCCGCCGTTCTACTTCGAACGGGGCAATCTGGAACTGGGGGAGGGCGCCTTCATCAACAGCGGCTGCGTGTTCCTGGACGAGGCACCCATTCGCATCGGCCGGCACGCCATGCTCGGTCCACAGGTGCGCTTGTGCACCACCAGTCACGATGTTCATCCAGAGCGTCGTAAGAGCAACGACTACACCGCACCGATCACAGTAAGCGACAATGCTTGGATCGGGGCCGGGAGTGTGGTGCTTCCAGGTGTCAGCATCGGACACAACAGCGTGGTAGCCGCCAACAGTGTGGTGACCGAGGATGTTCCGCCAAACGCGCTCTATGCTGGGGCGCCGGCACGGTTCAAGAAATGGCTCGTTGTTCCACATGAAGCTTGAGGCATAAGACCGTTCCTCATGCCGGTATGACGAGTTCTTCCCTATGATCACGCAGGCAGATCGAAATGGCGGTCTGCCGATGTCCCTCGATCGCCCAAGCTCAATCCTTGCCATGTGCGGTGCTCCCTGTTGTATAAAACATCGATCGTTGAGAAAAACCCAGGCTTCTCCATCGGTAATTGAGAAATCGCCCTGGTTGACGTGAATGCTGAGCCATGCGCGTTCGGGCTCGCCAGCGAGCGGGGCGTCTTTCTCATCCATTGATGGTGATTTCTCATTTAACGATGTAGTTCTCAAATAGCGATGTGTCTTACACCTGTACTGCCTTGGTTGCCAGGGTTCAGAATGCACGCTCAATCGTTGATAAAGTTAGCGTATAAGACAACATTACCTTTATTTAAGGTTGTCTTATGGTTTAATCTTTTGGCCTGTAGTCATCTACCAGGACAAATCAATGCGTACCTACAAAGGTTCCATCAAGACCGACGTTCAGGGCTCCGAAGTGGAGTTCGAGTTCGAGGTCGAAGACAACGCCACCCAGGCCGAAATCGAATACGAAGCTAAGCAGGCTGCCTTCGAGCACGTGGAGTGGAATTACGCGGAAGTGAAGGGTGCGTAAAGGTGCTCTAGGCCCGCATCGTGCGGGCGAACGTCAGTCTAGGCGCGAGCTTCGCGGCCCCAACCAGATAGGACAGGTGATAGAGATGGATCAGGTATATCCGCGGGAGACGCTTGAGCACAAGCGTGCAGGATTTGAGCAGGGCATCAAGACAATCGCCGTCGAGCGTTTTGGCTACTCGGGCAATGACAACACCTTCTACATGCTGATCGAGCGCAACCGTAATGGCCGCTACGCGGTTGAGTGGGTGCGGGGGGCATGGGAAGGCCTGATGCTGGCGGAACAGCTTCAGGCCAGCGCGTTGGCAGCTGGCATGGGCCCGAAAGCGCTGCAGATCAATTTCCCGGCGGCCGAGCGTGCAAATGTCAGCGATTCCAAGCTCTACAGTCATGCCGAAGTACCGAGCATGGACCGGGCCGACGAAGACTACATCGTGCACCTTACAGTGCGGGCTGCCGACCCTGACCAGGAGCGTCTCCTTGCCGATACCTGCACACGCGCCGTGACATCCGCTCCCAAAGCGCTGGCAGCCATGCACCAGGCATATGCGAAGCTGGACAGCGTCGCCTTCGTATCGGTGGAGGGTGACACCGACGAGGTTAAAAGCGCGTTGCTCGATGCCATGGCCGCTCTCTCTGTTCAGTGATGTTCCTCTCTGCGCCCGGGCGTGAAACACCGCCAGGGCGTGGGTAGAGGTCAGATAAACAGCGCCAGCGCACGCAGAGGACTCAACATGGACCAGCAGCCTAATTGGCGGGTTACCTACCACGATAACGCCGGCCAGGTGGTTATCGTCGAGTGATCGCACCCAGCTACAACTACGCCATCAGCGAGGCGTCATCCAAGGTCTTCAACGTCTACTTCCAATCAGCGAAGCGAATCTAGGTCAGATCCTGAACCACGCATCCCCAGCCATCGAGCTGGGTCGATGGCGTGGAAGCGGCGCGGATTTCGTGTGCGCATCAGGGGTGGAAGATCATGCCGTTGACCTGGAACGTTGCTTATTACTCGGGGATGTCCAGCTCTCAGGACCTGCGGGCCGCCGTTGATGAGGGTGTCCCAGTAGGTGTTGTTGCCACACTGCTGGACACCCTTAAACTCATTCGGACGCTTCCTCGACATTTGGATGCAGGCGGCTCCGTGTTCATCGACTCGGGAGCCTTTTCTGCATTCCAGAAGGGCGAGCTCGTGAGCTGGGAGAAAGTGTTTTTCGCCTACGAATGTGTACTGGCGCGGACAGACTACCCCTGGGCTTTGAGCATCGTGGCGCCGGACGTCATCGGCGATCAGTCGGCAACCCTCGACTTGTGGGCTGTGCACGCCGAGCGCGTTCGCACGTGGATCACGGCCGGCGCTCGTGTGATCATTCCCCTGCAGCGTGGGGAGCTGTCCGCCGGCGTGATGCTGGCGCATGCCAAGCGGATTTTTCAGACCGACCAATTCTGCGCGGGCATTCCGTCCAACCTAGCTGCAATGGGGGCTGAGGACTGTGCAACCCTGCACCATCACGACTTCCACTTGCTGGGGCGAGTAGTGATCAACGCCGAGTTGGGCGATAAACTGCGTGCCCTGCTGATCAACAATCCCAATGCCATTTACACCGCAGATGCAAACTGGCTTAGGTCGCGCATCAAGCAAATCAGCGTCGCTGCTAAGGACTTGCGGCAAGCGCCGCCGGATAACCCATTTGAAACCTCGCGGACCCGTGCGGTACGAGAGATCCTGCGTCAGGATCCGTATCATCAGCAACACGGCCCCTCGGAACTGACTTATGGCACATAACACTGGCACCGCTCAGTGCTCGCACTGTGGCGCTAAGTATCGACTGGTCACAGAGCACAATCGCGATATGCAGCGGCTATGTAAGGCCTGGCTAAGCCGCCACGAGCGGCCGTGTGCCACCAGGACGCCGGAGCAGCGTCGGGCTTGGGCGCAGAAGTACGTAGAGAAGACTTTCACAGAGAGCAGCTTGACGGTCGACCTGGACCACGCAGGGTTTCGAACCCTTTCGTGCAATCATGCAGATGAAATCAGTGATGCGTATCGGCCGGGTCAGCAAACCAAGATCAACACCTGGTGAAATGAACATTGCTGGCTTCTTTATCTGCGAATCGTTCTCCGTTTCTCCACATCCATCCTGGGCACCTAGCAAGGAGAATAGAGCCACCAATGCCTGCGGAGCGTGCGAGCTGGCGAGCTCTCTGGCACAGTGCTGCAGGGTGAGGGGCCATTCTCTCTCTGGTGATAGCGGCACCAGCCATTTGCAAAGGAGCTTCGAGCAGTGAAGAGCGTCGATGTTGTGAGTAAGGCTTGGACAGACACCTATGAAGAAATTGCTGCAAAGGCTCAGCGAGTGCGAGAAGTATTGGAACAGCGAAGTGTCAAGTTGAGGTCTGGCAGTGCGCTTTCGCAGTTGCTCAGCCAGGCGGACAGGCTGAGTCGGGCGTGGGCTGACCAGGTAAAACCGGACGACCGGGTCGTATGGGAAGCGGCGTACGTAAATCGACTTGCTGATGCAGTCACTAATCTGCCAGATGAACAAGGAATTCAAGAGGCTCTAAATCGAATGGCCGGCGGTGTAATGCAGCCTGACGATCGAAGTGATTCCCACCAAGGGAAGGACGCTCTCTGGGAGCTTGTTCTGCTCTCCGACTTGAAAAAACGCGGGTTCACGGCGAGGGCTGCAGAACCAGACATTCAGGTTGACTTCGGCATGGGTGACTACCCGATAGCGTGCAAAAAGATCTGGTCAGAGAATGGGGTCCGAAAGCGTGTAAGCCATGCTGCTAAGCAACTGGCACCGTTCAATAATGGCGGGGTCATTGCTCTCAATCTGGACGAGCTGGTACCTGTAGGGAAAGTGCTTAGCGTACCTACAAAAGCTCATGCTAAGGCTGTCCTCGGCATGTTCAATTTGGACTTTATTGAGCGTCATAGGAGCGCCCTGCAGAACGCTGTCATGGACGGTAAATGCGACGGCTTACTCATTTCGACCACCGCCTTTGCCGTGCTATGGGAGGAGGAAACTTCGGCCTATATCGTTTCGCAAAGCTCTATGTGGCACCTTGAAGATTCGTCGCAAGAGGCCCGCCAACGCTTCCTCGCATTCGGACACACGCAAGGTATGTAGCCAGGAGCCTGCAGCAAGCGGGAGTGCACGGGGAGGACAATATGTCTCCTGTCGGTTCACAACATAGGTGATAGGCCAGAATCCCTGATTTTTTTTGTAGCGAAGGAGACCTTTTCACAGGAAATCTGGGAAAGTCATACTCAGAGATACAAAACTGATCGGCTTGGGACCGGTGTCGCCCAGTGCGACCAAAGTGATAAGCCGAATTAACTTTGGCAGAGCGAAAATTTTCAAAAAATCATTAATAGCTACGAGAGCAAAGGAAGCCTAATACCAATGATCAAGTCACTAAACCGACGCATCGCAAAAAAAATCCACGCGGTGATAATGATGGCCCCTCTGAAGCGCGAAATGATGCGCCTAGGTGTTTGCTGCCTCTTTGCAATTGGTCTGAATATAATCTTGTTTTTTGGTGTTGCCGACGACGGCACTATCAAGCCGTGGGCAGAAAGGCCGTTGAAGTTATTTGCTTCAGCTACACTATTTTTAATCATGGTAAAAGTTGTCCTTCCTCTTCTTGCCTGGACAATTCTAAAGGCAGTGTTGCTAAGTGCAAATAATGCATTCAGCGGAATTCTTGGCTTCTTGGGGAACCAGGTTACAGGCGCTCTGTACTGCACCGGGATTGTCCTGGGATCCATAGTGCTAAAGCAATATAACATCACCGGCATACTGGACGCCGAGCTAGCCTTCATAGCAGCTTGTGTGTTTGTATCCGGGTTCCTGTGGTTCTTTATTTTCCAGTGCGCCATTCAAAACACAATGAATCCGGCTCTGCGTACACCCGCGGTCCCACGCAAGAACATTAAACCGTGAGTGGTTACTGCTGAATCCTCATTCAAGTGCATGCACCTCTCAACCGCCAGGTCCACCTTGGACTCAATACCTTGCGGAGCCCATCGTCGGCCTTGCATAACCGATGCGCTTCACACCTGATCAGTGGACGGAGTTCATCAACGCGGTCGTCGCATTCGCAGCGCCCGAACTGGGGCCGGGCGCTGAAAAAGGCTTCGCGGAATTAGCTGGATTATAAGGTCGGCTTAAGGCCGAAGGATTCTGCTATACGACCGATGATGGTCTTGAGGTCACCTCGAATCTTTAGCGCTTTGAAGTCGATCTCTTCGACCGCCAGGCGCTCAAGGAACCTCCCCATGTCCGCGGCAATGCTTTCGGGCAACTCGATCACCTCTCCAGTCAGCAGGCCCGCGAGGGCCAAGACATCGTTCCGATGCTTCCTGACATTTCGTGAGTCGACCGCTTCTCCGTTCGCCTTGCGCTGAGACAAGTCGAGCCAGGCCTTAGCTTTGAAGGGGATGAGACGATCAGCACTGATGTAGGTCAGCTCCTCGCGCTGATGGCGGCCGGATCGCAACAGCCCGTAATAGTCGTCATCGAGCAGGATTGCGCTCAAGCTCGAAACCGATTCATCGGTGGGGATTGGGGTCAGTGTTGCGTTTTCTACATGCTCCAGGCCTTCAGGTGCACGAGAAAAGAGTTCGATCATGACCGGAAAGGTTTCATCGGAGGGATTCTGGAATCTGTAGAATACGGGCCTGTCACCGCCTCTTTGTTTGATCTCATAGCCTCCGGCTTTTATGAACTCCCAGAACCTGTTTACAAAAGAGGAGTCCAGAGCCTCAATCACGAGCACGATGTCTAGGTCTTTCGTGGCCCTGAAGCTCTCTCCCGCATCTTCCATCGCCAGAGCAGAGGCAACGCCACCGATCAGGACGTAGCTATCGCGGAAATCGCGAAAGTGCTTTGCGAACAAATCTAAACCCTTCACGCTAACCAATTGACCTGCTCCTTAAGTTCATCCAGTGCAATCTGGATACGTTCGTCTGCGTTGTCTTCCAGGCTCAGAAACAGCGACGCTGCATCTGCTATGTATTCTCTTTCTGTGAGCGACGGATACGCCCAGATCTCCACCCACTCTTCGATCGCGTCCACTGCCTCGATCACCTCGAACGCATGGTTCGCCAGCATGTTCTTGAACACATACTTGGTCATGCCCCATACGGCCTGCTTTGGCTCCGCCAGCATCGTGTACTTGGCTAGGGCAGTCTCTCCAGCGATGAACACGCCAGGCATCATGGGGAACGAATTGCGGGTAATACCTATTCTTTTTTTGACGGGGGACCGTAGGTGTTGCTTGGCCTTTTCGAACACCTCTGCAGGCGATCCGTTGAAAGCGTAGGTCTTCCAGGGAAGGTCGCTTTTAGCCGGTGTAATTACGCCCAGCGATGTCAGTTGATCCACTGCCTTCGAGAGGGTCACGCGGCTGTAGCCGAGATCGCCGAGGAGAGCGTTCGTGGTGAAGTAGGCTTCGTCGGCTATCCCGGCATAGAGGCACGAGAGAAGCATGGCTTGGGCCGCGGGGAGGAGGGCGGCTAACTCGCTCTGCTCTCGCCGCTGACGGAAGCTTTCACGCAGGTCCAGCGCCAACTCCGGTATGAACATCTGGAAGCTGGGCTGGATAAAATTGACCTGGTGCATGATCAGGCTGCGGCGGTCTGGAATCGACAAGGACCAGCAGACGTACACCACTACCTGGTTGGTGACGTTGCGCACCAGCTCGATGTGCTTCTGTAGCTTCACGATGCCTGGGTACGCAACATCATCACGGGAAACCAGCAGCATCATGTTGAGCGGCGAACTGTTCCCCATTGGGATGCTCAGCTCGTAGGTCTTGTAGCTGTCTCGGATGGTGTACGGGACCCGGAGTGGCACCGGTGTCATCTGCGCTGCCACACCTAAAATGGACTCAATGTAGGCCTTAGCTTCTTCGTGTAAATTCGGCATGCTCTGGCCTCTTGTTAACTACTTTTTTTCACTGTAAACCACAGTGGTTTACAAGTCAAAAATGAGGTTAACAGGCCAGTGATTACGGGGCTTGCAGCCAAGTCGTGCCCCTCGGTAGTGGCTTCTATTCGTCACACTCTACACTGTGCACTGCACAGTGTAGAGTGTGCGACTGGAGCAGTACCTCCTAGCGACCACGCATGACAATCGCCGGCACGCCGGATAGCAACCAGTTACTCATGCAGTGTGAGCTGATATAGATCTCGAAAGAGATTTGCGAAAACGGCATGAAACGAATTAACTATAATAAGTCATGATTGATTGACATATTAGGCTACATATCTTCTCCCTGGTTACGATGTGAGTGTATCGCGTTTGGGGGGGATGAGTTCATGGCCAAAACAGTCGCCGGCGGAAAAAAAGCTGCAAAAGAGCTTGCAGCTGCTGAGATCCTTGATCAAGTGAGAACGCGAACTAAGCGTCAAGGCAGCGTTGCCGAAACTATGGAGTGAGCGACCAATGGGCATCGTGCATGAAGGATTAGAGGGTTTCGAGCTGGTTTACAGTGTGCAGATCGACAGCGGCCAGATGCTTGAGCTGCTGGTGGACGAGGTCGACTCAGGGGACTGCGTATGGCAAACCACCCTTGCGAGCGGGCAGGTTCTGACCCGTTCCGATCGCTATGAAGATCAAGCCCGGTGTTTGCGTGACGGTCTGAACAGGGTCTTGAAATAGGAGCAATCACCAGGTGCTTCCAAGCGCAGCCATCGAGCTGGGCTCTCTGGTTGTTGAGGTTGCAAATTCAGATGCTGCTGTAGCGTGTAGGCAGCGCGGGCAATCGAGTGGACGAGCGATGGATCTGAATAAAATTGTTGCACAACAGGTGGCACGAGCCGAGGCCTTAATCGCTGTTTACCTTGGTTTGTACGCCGGCAGCATCGACCTCGCCGACTTCAACCCAGGCTCGGTTAAACGGGCAGGGCCAGAGTTCAAACGTTGCGTGCAGCTGATCCAGGATCTCGCTGCCATGCCGGTGGTGAGTCAGACGACAGTCCGCAAGATGGTGGCCGCAGTGGATAGACTTGCCGGTATGGTCCGGGCACCGCAGATGATGGCGCCAACACGCGCTCTTTGGGCTATTGAGGATAGGATTCGTCGCACTCCGCTGGCGCTGGTGCGCCATCTGGCCGCAATTGCAGGGGCCGTAGGAGCGGGTGTCTGGGGGACTATCGACAGGAGTGCAGAAGCGGAAATCGGCGTGGCTCTCGCCGGGGCACTCGTGATGTTGTCTTTTGGCTGCAGCCTGAGCCATCTCCGAGATCCTGATCACACTGTTCCGAAAGGGCTGCTGGCGTTCCTGGCCGTAGGAGCACTGGTGCTCGTGACGAAGGGCGTCCTGTTCACATTCCTGATCTTCGGCGTTATCTCTGCGGGTTTTTTCATCCGTGATATTGCGGTGTGGTGCTCCAAATCGCAGACGGGCGCAGCAGTTACGCGCAATCGTGATGATGAGCTGTTCGGGGATAAGGGCCAAATCTTCACGGTAGAGGAGCTGTACGACATTAGCGGGGGTCCCGGCCCTGCGCATAGCGAATATGGCCTTGCCAAGGACGATGATTGACCGACGTCCCTTGGTTGCAGAGTGGGCGAGCCGGGGCGCCTGCGAGAATGTGTGGCAGCCGCTTGAATAGTGATGAGCTTCATAAAGCTCGGTCTCGATTAGTCTGGGAGTCGAGACCGAGCGGGTAAACCGATCCGTGTTTACTTGCCTTCTCCGTTTGCACGGGCGAGCTGTGCAATGTCCAGTGGTGAACCTTCAGCGAACCCGGCCGGCTGGTAGCACCAGTCTACGACCCAGTCCCGAACATTGCGGCGGGTGAGGGGGCCGTACGCTCGCTTTACGGCCTTGAGGCTGATCAGTCCGCAAATGGGGTTGATGATCCAAAAGCCGATGTGCTTGGCGCAGAGAAAATAGGCTGCGGCGTAAAAAATTGCTGACGCGATGTTCCCGTACATCTCCCGGATTTGAACCATTGGGTAGTAGAACGCAGCTATCGTTGCCAATGCGCAAATCATCACGAGGTGCCACTGGTTCCAGAGCTTAAAAGCCACAAAGCCGGTAATCCACCACTGTTGCCGCTTGTTCATGTCGTCCCATTTCATTTCTCTTTGGTGTCCTTTTGTCTAAGGCCTAGCGGCCAGGACGCAGGATCATATCAATACTGGTGTCTTATCTGTACGCGTTATGTGGTATTTTCTCTCCGGACAGAAATCCATGTGGGGTGATCCGTGGCGACTACAGAAAATAGGATTCGAAAACGAACGATTTACTGGGGAGTAGCGTTGCTCGCCCTGGTTGGTGGGCCGATGGCCTACAAAGGCCTTGGTTTGAGCAACCTGAGGACTGGATACTCCTCTGCGACGCCTGAAGAAATTCAGGCGGTGACCATGGATTCAAAATGCGCGACTCGGCTGCTGGTGAATGCCAACCGAAGCGCGCAGGAAATCCGGGTTAGGGATCTGGACAGGGTCAAGGAGCGCTGCGCGCTAGTTGATCGTCAGTCTGCAGCGTTCGAGGGGGCGGCACCATGATTACGCCCTGCCGGCAGCCCACCACAAATCAGATTCGTCGCAACTATGTAGTTGGCACCGTCTGCATCGCAGCTTTTACAGCGAGCTCGTTCGCATATACGTTGCCCGGCCTCACCGCAAAGGCTGCATCGTTTGTGGTTGGGTACTGGGCAGCACTGCCGTTTGTACACCTAGCTACAGGGCATGGGTTTGGATTCAAGAAAAAGCGGGCAGCAGCCTCAGGCGTAGATGGCCAGGAATGCTGTGACGCTGGTCGCGCAGATGCGGGACCCTCCCAAGCGAAGGATGAGTCAATATGAAAAGAAAACTCAAAAATGATGCACCTGGGTGGAAGACAAACTGGCTCGGTGTCTGTGAGCGTCCCCGCTTCTTCACTATCGTCACGCTCAAAGCGCTGACGATGTTTGTTTTGCTAACTATTTTGAGCCTATTACGCTCCGCAGCAGTGTTAGTAGTGCTTTTGCTACTGGTTTCAGGTATTGGCAAGATTTTCAATTCGGCTGAGTCGTTCTACCCACAAAGTTTGGCGGTCTTAGAGGGACCGTCGGACTATTTCGTGCTGACAGTCATGTGTTTGATCTGGCATGGGATGGTTTGTGATGTATTTTCTGTGCTCCGAAAGTGGCGTCAAAAGAGAAGTCGTAGTCGGAACGAAATTAAAATGAGCTGACCTCGGGGCCTGAGCGCTCGATGGGCGGGGAGGGGGCCGAATCGGTAGTGAATCTCGCGCCCTTTTCAGTCAGTATTCGGCGGGGTTGCCGGCTGAGGATGCTGGGCCCCCAAGAGAGCGGCACCAGGAGCTGAGACACTTGAATACCCAGAAGTTACTCCGTCACTACGAGGCTGCGATCATCGCTGCACCTCGGCGTGTACTGGCTGGCGACACCAGCTGGAAAAAGGACATCACACGTGACGCAGGGGTCTACGTGATTTGGAAGGGAAAAACCCCAGTGTACGTGGGTGAGAGTTCGGCACTTCGCGCCAGGATGAGAGACCTAACGAATTTTAAAAATCATTCATTCGCCAAAAAAACCTGCGCTTTGTTTGGCCTTTGCGCCAGCGACAAAAAGGGCTTGGTCAGCACATATTCGAGCAACTACGAGCTGTCCTTCTGCGCAATCCCGTTTGGGAGAAAGGAAGTCGAGGAGTACTTGATCTTGCGCTGGCGATCAACCCTGTCGAACAAAGAGACAGCACGGCTGCTGGCAGGGCCCCAGTACAGTTGGGTCGTGCCCGCGGCTACCTTCGAGACCGAGACCGGCATAACTGCGGACATCCAGGAGCTGCTGGGCAGCCATGCAAAAGAGCTCGATGGCGAATTGGCGTAAGAGCTATTGACCCTCCCTTGTTCTGTATTTTCGGCAGTCATGAAGGTCTCATGGTTTCGCTGAAATCATAGGATATTCAGTGCTTTACACTTCGCCCCACTGACCCTCCATGTCGTTTGACATTCAGTAAATCTTTCAGGATTATAGTTACGTGTTACGGCCTTTCGGCCGTTATCCGCGACTGTGCATGTCAGCTCAGGCGTTGTCATGGCCCCATCCTGGAGAGTTTGAATGTCGATCCCAACACCGAGTGCCGAAACTTCAGGCCAGGCCGGCAATGATGCTTGCCTGGAGGCGGCGTTGCAGGAATTCCGCGATAAGATCCAGGCCGCTACTGGTCGAGCAGTGCTCCCGCTTGAGTTGGCGGCATTTCGCGCCCAAGTCGCTACTTGCATCGCTCATCGGCAGCCGCGGCTCGTGCAGCTGGGCCTTTGCGACTTTCAAACCCGCTCCGGCCGGGCAACCATGATCGAAGTTACGTTCTGATCCGGCCGGCCACCCAGCGCGTGGTAGTTGCGTTCTAGGCCCCCAAACAACGAACATCGTGACCGAAACCCAGCTGTCAGCCGCAGACCAGGACCTCCAATAGGGGCTCATTGCCGCTGGCGGCTTGATCCAACCCAGCATTTTCACCAGTAAGGCCTGAGGCTTGAACGACCATATCCATCTAGCAGCTGAATACGAACAGCCCCCTAACCGGGAGCTGCCGCATTCTGTTGAAGCCGAGCAGGCCATTCTAGGCGGATTGCTGAATGACCCGCGTGCCTGGGTCCGAGTCTCTGACCTGGTCGTCGTATCTGATTTTTTCCGCGCTGACCATAGGCTCATTTTCAAGGCTATTGCCAGGCTGCTTGAAGAGGGGCAGGCGCTTGATGTCGTCACGGCACAGGAGGCCTTAGAGCGTGCAGGTGAGCTCTCCAATGCAGGTGGCTTGGCCTATCTGAAAGAGCTTTCCGATAACACCCCGTCCGTCGCCAACATCGCGTCCTTTGCTCGCGTAGTCAGCGAGCGTTCGCAGTTCCGGAAGATCATCGGTGTGTGCGAGGAGATCGAGCAGAGCGCCAACTCTCCAGCCGGCCGCTCCGCCGAAGATCTGGTGCATGATGCCGAAGCGAAAATGCTGTCTGTGGCCGGTCAACGGCCGAAGGAGGGCGGTCCGGTTGGCATCGAAACCCTGCTCAGGAAGGCCGTCGAGAAGATCGAAACCGCCCATGAGTCAGGGCTTGAGTCGCTGGGCCAATCGACAGGTTTCGTCGACCTCGATAGCAAACTGAGCCTGTTGCGTCCTGCTGACCTGGTCATCGTGGCCGGCCGGCCATCCATGGGCAAAACCACTTTTGCCATGAACATTGTGGAAGAGGCCGTTCTGCGGTCGGAAAAAGTGGTCGTGGTCTACTCCATGGAGATGCCTGGCGATGCCCTGCTAACGCGCATGCTCTCCTCGATGGGTAGCATTGACCAGTCGCGAGTCCGATCCGGGAAGCTGTTGAACGAGGACTGGACCAAGCTGACCAAGGCTGCCAACGCGCTCAACAAGAACGATCGCTTCTTCATTGACGACACGCCGGCGCTGAGCCCTTCGGAGATGCGTAGCCGCACGCGGAGGCTTCGGCGTGTGCACGGCGAGATAGGCCTGATCATGGTGGATTACCTGCAACTGATGCAGATCCCCGGATACGGCGGTCTCAACCGGACCAACGAGATTTCGGCCATCTCCAGGTCACTCAAGGCTTTGGCCAAGGAATTTGATTGCCCCGTGATTGCTCTCTCGCAGCTCAATCGCTCGGTGGAACAGCGCAAGGATAAGCGCCCGGTGAACTCCGATCTGCGCGAGTCCGGCGCCATCGAGCAAGACGCTGATGTGATCATGTTTGTGTACCGGGATGAGGTGTACAACCCCGACTCCCGGTTTGCTGGCACCGCCGAGATCATCATCGGCAAGCAGCGAGAAGGCCCCACCGGTTTCGTCCGGCTCGGCTTCGAGGGGCGATACACACGCTTCGTCAATTTGGAGCCGGGTACCCACGACTTCACCGATCAAGAAATGGGGGTTGAGAGAATTGACCCCAATCCGCGACTTGGCCGTATGCCTGTCCAGAAGCTCGTAGAAGGGGCTGCGAAGAAGGTTGAGGGGAAGGGCAGGGGGCGGCGCCGAAAAGGCGTGAGAAAGCCCCCGTGAAGCCTCCTGTTACCACTCCACTCGATAGCGCCCCCAACTGACGGAATCAGATGCACATGAACGACGATTACGCACCAGAGCAGCTCGACCTACAGACATCCTCGCTGAAGGTGCCACCGCACTCGATCGAGGCTGAGCAGTCCGTGCTCGGTGGTCTCATGCTCGATAACAACGCCTGGGAGCGCGTGCTCGATCAGGTGTCCGACGGCGATTTCTACCGGCATGATCACCGGCTGATTTTCCGCGCCATCGCCAAGCTGGCGGACCTGAACGAGCCTTTCGACATCGTCACGCTGCACGAGCGTCTGGACAAGGAGGGTCTGAGTAGCCAGGTCGGCGGGCTGGCCTATTTGGCGGAGCTGGCCAAGAACACTCCGTCGGTGGCCAACATCAAGGCCTACGCTGCGATCATCCGGGAGCGGGCGACCCTGCGCCAGCTGATCAGCATCAGCACGGACATCGCAGACAGTGCTTTCAATCCGGAAGGGCGGAATGCTGCGGAGATCCTGGACGAGGCCGAACGGCAGATTTTCCAGATCGCTGAAGCCCGGCCGAAAACTGGCGGCCCGGTAGGTGTCAAAGACCTGTTGACCATGGCCATCGACCGCATCGACACGCTGTTCAACTCCGACAGCGACATCACCGGTGTGTCGACCGGCTTCACCGACCTAGATGAGAAGACCAGCGGCCTTCAGGCGGCCGACCTGATTATCGTGGCCGGCCGGCCATCGATGGGCAAGACCACCTTCGCCATGAACCTGGTGGAGAACGCTGTGCTGCGGTCCGAGAAGGCGGTGCTGGTGTTCTCGCTCGAAATGCCAGGTGAATCGCTGATCATGCGTATGCTGTCGTCGCTCGGCCGCATCGACCAGACCAAGGTGCGATCTGGCCAGCTGGACGATGATGACTGGCCGCGACTGACTTCCGCGGTGAACCTGCTCAACAACCGCAAGCTGTTCATCGACGACACCGCCGGCATCAGCCCCTCGGAAATGCGAGCACGCACACGCCGCCTGGCCCGTGAGCACGGCGAGATTGGCATGATCATGGTTGACTACCTGCAGCTGATGCAGATCCCGGGCTCTGCCGGCGACAACAGGACCAATGAGATTTCCGAGATCTCCCGTTCCCTCAAGGCGCTGGCCAAGGAATTCAACTGCCCTGTCATCGCCCTGTCGCAGCTGAACCGCTCCCTGGAGCAGCGCCCGAACAAGCGCCCGGTGAACTCCGACTTGCGTGAATCCGGTGCGATCGAGCAGGACGCCGACGTGATCATGTTCGTGTACCGGGATGAGGTGTATCACCCCGAGACCGAGCACAAGGGCGTGGCGGAGATCATCATCGGCAAGCAGCGTAACGGTCCGATCGGCTTTGTCCGGCTGGCGTTCATTGGCAAGTACACCCGTTTCGAGAACCTGGCGCCGGGCATGTACAACTTCGACGATGATGAGTGATGACGACGTAAGCGGGTAAGGGGAGGTCCAGCGCAGTCATGTGCTGCTGCCTTCATACTCGCTGTTGAGCATCTCCTAGGTACGAAGCCTACATCCTCCTGGAGATGCCACATGCACAACCTCAACGTATCCGAACTGACCTGGCCACAACAGGTTGCTCTCGACGACTACGTGATCTACACGCAGCGCCTTCCTTGCGAGCCTGTCGCTGCTGAGCAGTGGTTGGAGCGGAAGCGAAAAGACTTCATTGAGCACATCATGCACATCAACGAGCAGGCCAGTTATACCGCTTTCCTTGCCCGCCTGATCAAAGAAACGCCTTCTCCCGCCGCACGGGCCGCTGAACTGGCTGCTCGCCAGTGAGCCCGCGGCTGCTGGTCCTGGTCTCGATCAAGGGAAAACCCCGGCTGACAGATGTTCAGGGTCTTTTCCGGTTAGCCATCACCGCACGCAGCTCTGACGAGTACCCCTGTTGTGTGATCAGCTTTCAGTAAACGCATCACCCACCCCGGCCAAGGCTGGGGTTTTTTATGTTTGGCCTGCTCTGGTTACCCGGACTGGGGCCTTGGCGGGCGGTCAACTGTTTGTGCGAGCAGCTATCAGTGAAAAAGCAGCTCTCTCCTCACGCGATACGTTTGCATCATAGTGTCTTCATTTACCAGTATTACGCGTACGTGTTACGATTCAGTTACGAGCATCATGCGCAACATACACCGCGCTTGCTGATGTCGAGAGACTGATCGACTTGGCGTCAACACCCGTTGAAGGAATTTACCGATGAATGAGTTCGCCAATTGGAAGCAGGCGGTCGTGGAAGCTGTAGCAAGTAAGGGTCGGATCCCCTGCGAGATCGCAGCGAAGGTTGCCGAGGACAATTGCTCTGTCCTCCAGCATGCTTGGGGCCTGCAGCTCGATGTCAACGTGGCTGCAGCAAGGGTCATCGAATCTGAGCAAAAGGCGGCTATTGAACAGCACAAGGCCGGCCTGACTACGATCTGTCGGATCGCGCCGTGGATACTCCTGACTTCCGGAGGCATGGCAGTGATTGCTAAGGCGTTCCATCCCCTGGCCGGCACTCCATTCGCGGCGATCGAGTCACTTGCAGTTTTTGCGGGTGGCACGGGGGCCCTTTGCGCTCTGTGCTTCTACGCAGCTGCTCGACTCAAACTGGACGAGTTTAAGAAAGCTGAAGAAAAACTCTAATATCAGCTCCTTGGTACGGGGCTACCCGTACTAAGTTCGAGGAGACCCCGATGAAGCATACACGTATACGGCTAAACCCTAATGGCTCTTGGCTACCCCTTACCATACTCTTTTTGGTATTGGCTGTTGCTGTAGCCGGCGTGATTGCTACGCATGTTCGATACGGCTAAAGCTGTGGCCCTCACCAGACACAACGAAGGTTGAGGAAAACGCTGCCCAAGTACACGCCAAGCCCAGCCATCGAGCTGGGCAGCGGCATTAGAAGGGGCGATGTTCGAGCCCAGGACATAATCAGGAACGCTGCATGCCAAATACCAATGTACTGAGCGACGTAGGCCCAAGCTGGTGCACCTTTCTTCCCGAGGTTGATCGCTGGGCTACAGAGCTTGCAGCGCTGGCCAGAGCTGATATGCAGGGCCAGATTGAAGCCCTTGTATGGCCCTATCGCCTTCGCGGTGACGAGTATCTTTCTGTTGATATGAAAGGGGCAGAAGGCGGTGACGTGTCGCTTACCTTCGGGATTGGCGGTGTTGATGTCACTGAGTACGACTTTGACAACCTTGCTGGTAACACGTGCTTCAACGTCCCTGACATGACCGAGGCTTTGAGCATGACGGTCGTACTGATGGAGAAGCTTTCTGCCACTGTCATTCTGCTCAATCGGAAGCGGTAGGAATCTGTATGCCTTGGTTACAAGCGGATGACACCACCACCGATCCAGTCGAAGGCGAGGTTAGCAACGCAGTAGCTGCATACAAGATGGCCTTGGTGATGACGCATTACCGGAACTGGGCACATCGGCTTGCCTGCTGGGCGCGGGGCCGTGAAGCGCTTCGGCGTGAAGTTGTTTTGAGCAACACGAAGAAACATGCTCAAGAAGTGGTTTGCAGATCGCTCGCGCATCGCGCAGCCCTGAAGAAAATCGTCAAATCGCAGCCGAGCGACATTGCCGAAAAAGACAATCTGCTTTCACTTTTGGCTGGCAGCTTAGAATCATAGAGAACCGCCTAGGTATGCCCAAGCCCAGCCCCGTTTCAGCTGCGATTCCTGAACCTCCCCAACGAAAGGAAACCGACATGTTGAATTTCATTACAGATCAGCTGCCAGGAGAGCCGGATTTGTTTACCACTGGGAAGCACCTGGACTTAGAAATCCGTTCTCTCGCCGGCAACGTGCTGGCAAAGGTGACAGCCCCGGCATCCGGCTGGACGCATGAGCAGCTGTCGGCTGTTGCCCGGGAGCAGGAAGCTGTTACCCGGGACGGCGCCGATGGCTACCTTGGTGGCCAGTGGCTCGGCAGCACCGAAGTCTGATGTAGGAGAGTCACGCTCAAGCTCAGCATGCTGGGCCAGGGCTGTAGAAGCAGGGCGTCTTTCACGTCCAATTACCAGGGGGCATCTCGCATTGGTCCATTCAGGAGAAGCGAAATTGGAGGTAGCTCAAAAAGGTGCCTTGCGGTTTTACGCATGGGCGGCTTGGCTTGGTGCTGTGGCGTGGTTCGTCAGCAAGCTCGCTGCATACTCAGCGGCACATGGTGGCACCGACCAGAGCTGGTTTTTTATCAATGTCTTCGGGGTCATAGCCTTGGCCCCAAAGTGTCGCTGCGAGATACAGGTCGGGCGGTAACCGGAATGCGCAACTTGCCATAAAGAGTCGACTCGCGTTATACGGCGGTATTTGGTGGCTTTTGCTGGTTACCGGCATCTTTGGCGTATACGCGTAATTCAACTAGGAGAATCAGACCATGACCACCACGCTGACTGTCCTGTATGTATATCACTGCGCTCAGTGCGGCAATGACGGCAAGCTCCAGCTAGAAGAGACTGCACCCGAAGTGTCGACGGTGTGCTCTGGGTGTGGTGCAGAGGTGATGGCAGAATGGGATGGCGGTGTAGAGCTGGTCGTAAATCCGACCGAATAACGAAATTCCCCCGCTTCAACACAAGCCCAGAGTACGGCTCCATGATTAGGCAGGAGAATATATGCAGTCTAATAATCATCCCGCTGCGCCTGACAGCTTTGAGCGTTCCCGCTTGGCGGACCTGATCGCGCTGCATCAGGCAATCGCAGCTCTCGGCCAGGCACCTGACTACATGGCAGTGATTGAGCAGCGTTCGGCGCTGTATGACCGCGTGCGTACCCTCCATCCTACCCTGGTAAGTGCCGAGGAATGTTCTGCCCTGAACCTGCTGATTGGATCGATGGCCGAGACGCGCAAGGAAACTCTCGGCCTCTAAATCCTCAAACCCCTCATCATGTCAGGGCTGAGGTGTAAACCCGTGCCGCCAACATGCGAGAACGAGGCGAGGAGGAGGCCGGGCGGCTGGTGCTGAATGAGCATGGCTCGTATAACTGCTCGATCATCGCCGACTGGGAGATGGAGGAGGTGTGGGAGTTCCTCATGGCCTGCGAGGCGAAGCGCGGTGGTCCTTATCGGACATTCGTCGACAACTTCGACTGGTGCCTGGAGCTCTACAAGGAAGCCAATGAAGGCACGTGCGCGATCATCACCGGCGACGGTGGTAACAAGGCGGCGTGTGGGTCACGTTTTGGCTGTGCCTGGTGCACTGTCACCGGCGAACGCGACAAGTCCATGGAGGCGATGATTGCGTCTGCGCCCGAAAAACACGGGCACATGGCCGGGATAAACCGCTTCCGAAACCATCTCATCAACACCCGCTGGGACATGGGGCGTCGAGACTGGATCGGGCGTACAACCTCGGACGCCGGCTACATCAACGTCACAGGAACAGCGTACAACGCAGAGATGCGCCGTGAGCTGTTGCGGTACCTGCTGACTCTGGATGTGCTGGAGGAAGAGCGGGCAGAGGAGCACGATGCGCGGATGTTCCGCGGCGAACTGGAAAAGACGGAGTCCAACGAAACCCTTCGTGGGAGCACCTTCCAATTCATCACACCGAAGAACCTGCTGGCCATCGACTTCGCCTGGTCACTGAGCTACGGCTTCGACCATGCCTTCCCTGCTTTGTCGGAGTGGTATGAGATCCGGGTATTAGGGAAGCGCTACCTGATCGATGATGTCGCACCCACGGAGAAAGGCGTTATCCCAGAACAGCGTTGGTTCAAGTTCGATGACTGGCAGAGCCCTGCGCAGGAGATGGGCTTGCAGGACGCTTACCTCGCAGCCACCAACAAGCACCGATACCCTGAACGTCCGGCCATGCGCACGATCCGTGACCGCTTTGAGGGCAAGGATCGCAACATCGTCTACTACGAAGAAGCAGACGAAATGGAAGTCGACCCGGCAGATGCAATTTGCTTCGTAGGCGAGTTCGATGAGGCGTTCTATGCCTTGGCAAAAAACCTGGCGCCGACTGACAGCGCCAAGTTCTACCTGAACAAAGGCATGATCAAATTGGCTAAGGGCAAGGCTGCTGAGTACGACGCAATGGCCCGCCGAGCGCAATTCTGGCAACGCATGGAGCGCGATCTGGCCGGTACCGATCTGCGTTCCTACATACGGCATCATTCGATCAGCAACGCCGAGCACGAACAGATCCTGGAGTCGATGAAGGTTAAGTCAGCCATTCAAAACTCGACGGTCCCGGATCTTTTTGCTTAACCCAACGAAGGCTACCTCTCACGAGGTGGCCTTTTTTTTCGACGACGCTGAACTAGGTGGTACACGGGACCTAACAATGCATTGGTCTTCGTCGGTCGTGTCGTCGTCGCCCCTGCGGCTAAGTCAGCACAGCCTCCCCGGCGATCCTGGGAGGTGCTTAATTTACCTTTCTGGTATTATACATACGTGTTAGTAATTCTCGTATTGCTTTGGCGAGGCTCAACTGGACCAATTAGCGCTTTTGGGAAGCTCGCCTTGAGGCCGCTACCGCAGGCGATTTCTGCAAAGCCGCTGTGTTGGTACGGAAAATCATGGGATCGGCCTCTCCAGCGCTTCGGAGACCTGAGGCGGAGCATGCGCTTTTCCATTCCATGTGGGACTACGTTTCAAAGGCGCTGGACCATGAAGACTATGACCCAGCGAATGAACAGGCGGATCGCATGAGCGACCACGTAAAGGCCAGACATGATGAACAGGGGCTGGCTAAGTCGCTCTGAGACTGGTCCAACCGATTTCCCCTGTATCGTCGTTTCCGGTGACGAGAAAACAGAAAACGAATCAATTTTGGCGCCCGCGAAAATCGGGCAAGTGGAGATGCATTGGAATGGCAGTAATAGATTTTTTCGTTGACCGCGTTTGGGCTATTGCCGCTTTCGCTTTGGGCCTCGGCATGATGCTTGATGTAATCCTTTTCCATAAGCAGCTGAGGGCAACCTTGCTGCTCCCGCTGGTAGTGGGTGTTATGTGGCTCTGGGGCGACTCGGCTCAGATGGTGCAAAAATGGCAGAACGAGGCTTATCAGCCTCAACCTGCTCAGCAGGTTCCACAACAAGAAAAATCCAGTGAATGACATTCAGCGTTCGGCTTGACGATCGTCCTGCGGTGCCAGCGAAGGGCATCCGCTATTGGCACTGATGTCAAAGCCACGTGTTTAGGAAAAACGAGCCATGAGCAAGCTGAAGCTGCATTACAACGAGTGGGACGGCGGCACAGAGGCTGACCAAGACATACCAGAGGAGTTGATGTGCGGCACCGAAGTCGGCGATGCGCAACTGACGCAGTATAAGGATCAGGTGACCTGTAAGCGCTGCCTAAAAATCATCGAAAAATGGAGCAAACCGTGATCGTCGATAAAGCTAAACTCAGGGCGCTGGCCGAAGCGACAAAAGGCTGGGATTGCATGACTGGGTGCTGGCCGGAAGGGAGCGAAGATGGCGAGGAAGTAACGGGCAATTGGTGTGTTGGCCAGGTCAGCGTGGATGACGACAAGTCACAGGTGTTGACGGTAAACACTGCGCAGTGGGATGCAGAAGAAGATGCGCAAAAGCTGGCCGAATATTACGCCGCAGCCAATGCGCCTGCCATCCTGGCCCTGCTTGCAGAGATTGATCAACTCAAGGCTGATAACGAAGCTCTGCGCCATGGCGCAGAAGGATAACCATGCAATCCATCACCGTTAAGCAGGAACTGACTGCCGCTGCACATGAGAGGCTACGCCATATCAAGAAAACCTCCGCCTTCGATGAATGGCGTCAGCGGCTGCGGCCGAACGACCGACTGCCACGGGGGTGCTTCTTCAAAGGCAAAAAGGCGGGTGCTGCATTTTTTGTCATGGACGAGTTCTGCTTGGCCAATGCCGTAAAGCCCTACGACCACAGCCAATTCAAGCCCTTTGAGACTGTCATGCTTTGTCAGCCGCCAAGCTTTGGTGTTACCCCTGAGTCGCTGGCTCGATTCAAGCTCATGGAAGGTATTGAAACCCCATCGCCCGGCGCTCGCGCATTCCTGGACTCTATCGAATCTCAGACCAACAAGCCTGAATAGCAGGGACAACACCGATGAATTACCACGCCCCGAGCAAGCAATTCACCGTACCTTTTGACAGCCTGAAAAGTGGCGCTGCCAGCCTGCGCTTTGCCATCAAGATGATTCGGCAGGCCGCAGGGCTGCCGCTTGAAGGTGGAGATCGGCCCGTCCAAATGTCTGATGCCTGCCATGCCGAACAGGCGATTCTCGACGCATCACGAATCTTGGGGATTGACCTCGGTGCGGCCCGTGCAGGGCAGCTGGACGTGCGAAGCGCTGACTAAAGGAATAAAGCACCGCCCAACCCCAGCCAGCCGCTGGGCTGAGATAGCCTGAGCCACAGAGCAGCCATACCCACACAGGACAGTCCACCCCAATGCGGCTATTCCTCCCAGATCACGCTACGTCTCCCAGCCAAGCATCGGCTCGCCGGGGCGACCAAAGCCGAGCTAAACCTATCGGCCTGTAACCGCCATCGCCTGGTGCCATCTGCGGCTGCTGACACCAATAGAACTTCCCATTTGATAGCAAACCGCCGCCGTTCCCACAGCCCCCCCAGTCGCGGGCTTTGCAGTAAACTGGGCCTATAGTCCGTAGTGCCAGGTGCGATTTTACGGGCCCGCCTCCATTTGTGATCGAGGGTGCCACGATGAGTCTCAATGTTCCCCACAACCGTGACGCGGCCTTGGGCGCCATTCGCCAGGCTATCAAGGCCGTTGCTCAGGCCGTAGATGAGCGTGAGCTGGAGGGGCGGGCGCGCTTGGCCGACGACCTCATCACTGATTGCTGCTCGGCCGGGAGGATCGATGAAGATGACCTGCCCGACCTCAAGCTGGAACTGGCGCTGACCGCCAGAAAGCGCCTGCAGCATTTGCGTCCGTAACCACCGAGCGCTGCGTGTGACGCCTGAACCCACCCCCTGATCATCCAAGGAATCACCCATGGCCAAATCACGCAAGTACATCCGTACCGAGCCTCCGGCCCTGTTGACTGAGCCGCTGACCTTCACCTTGGACGGCTACGCCCTGCAGCAGCTGAATGTTTACCGTCAGGCGCGATATGCATACCTGAGTTCGTTGGAGGGCGTCGAGCCGGAAGAAGGCGGGCGCTTGATCATGGCGCGTCGCCAGGCAGCGGAAGCGCTGGCCGGCTATTTGGCGATGAATGTGCAGCATCAGCTGGGCGAGCCGAGCGACTTTGGCCCGATCGACGTCGTGTAAGCGAACCCTACCCCCCGATACCGAGGAATGCCCCCATGGCTACCAGTACCCAATCGCCCCTGACCCCTGCGCAGATCAAAGCCCTGCGTCTGGCCGTCGACTCTGGCGGTGAGCTGATCATCGGCGGGCCGGATGGTCAGTCGGTGCGCATTGCGGTCGCCGAGCGCCTGAGCGAGCGAGGCTACTTGCGCTGGGAGCCGGCGTTTCTGCGTATTGGCACCTGGTATCACCTGACGGCCGAGGGTCGGGCAGTGGCCGAGCGGCTGATGGCGTAGCCACGGAACAAGAACGCCACTACACGATTGATCTTGCGCAGGACCTCGGAATCCAGTGCACCACCAGCCCGCCCAGTCGGGGCTCTGGCAGTACACCAGACCAGAGCGTGGCTCTAAAAACAGACAACCAGCATGGCTCAGTTGGGCCTAGGCAATCAGAGCATCTCCATATAGATTATGTATACGCGTTATGAATCTAAATAAGGGAGAGTTGTATGGGGGTGAATCAAAGTGCCGATGGATCATCAGCCATGAGCTTAGCTGTAGAGCGTTCTGTGGTGACAAAGCTTGTCATCAGGGGAGGTGTAAACCTTGACCCGATCACCGTCTTTCTGGAGGACCTCGGCAGCCGTGTGTCTCCACGTGATGACGGCCCAGATAGTGTCAGCTGTCAGGGTAACCTCACCATTCTTTGCGCAGGGGAGAGTTGGACTGCCTACTGGGGTGGCATGGGTTCAAGGACGGTGACTGAATTCGTTGCAAAGTGTGGTGATGAGTACATCCTGAATTGCCTAAACCGAGGCCTGAGTAGCACCCGTTTCAGCGCAAAGGCGCTCAAGCAGCTCTCTGCAAGGTGCATCATCGATCGCCGGCGGGAGCGCAGCGGTACCGATTGGGAGCTGGGGTATCTCGACGCTGAAGAGGCTCGTTCGCTGTACCGGCGGCTCGACGAACTCCGCGATGTTGAGTCGTTGCGGGACTGCTGGAGTCATTCCGATCTCCTATCCCTTCTGTTCGGTGATGAATGGCATTACCCCGTCGATCGAGCTACCGAGCCTAACCCGGACTACATGTACCTGCTTCGCATCGTCCAGACAGTTCAGCAAGCGCTTACACAACCGATCGAGGTGGCAGCAGCATGAGCACCCCTGAACAGCACGCAAGCCTGCCACCCTTCGCTTACCTGGTCATCCGTAAGTTGCAGCGTTTCGAAGAATGCGCCAGCGATGGACAGGACGCGGACATCGGAACCCCGTGGTTTGATGTTCTCACCCAACTGGGCTTGCTCAAGCGAGTACAGCGAAGCCCGGCCCTTTGGCAGGTCACCGAACAAGGTGAGCAGCTCCTGGAGATTGGTTCAGGTGCTCAGTGCCGCGACAATGCTGTGCGGGTTGAAGCTGTCGCTGTGACCCGTGCAGACGATGTGGAAGGCCTTCAGCTTGAATGGCTACTGGAGGGCGGCATCGCAGCGCTGGAGCAAGCAGGCCAGGTCCTGCTGATTGCCCACGGCAAAATCACGGACGAGGAGGGCGGTGGAGAGGTATATCTGAGGGCTCCCGCCATGCCGACAGTAGAGCAGCGCGACATGGCTCGCATATACGACGTCATCGGCCTGCACCATGGGCACCCTTTGGGTGTGCTGCTGACGAATCTGGGTAACATCAAGCGCTTCGCGGACTACCTGGGTGCAGTGGAGCACGCATTCTTCATGGTTCCCGGGGAATCGTCGGAAGAGGACGGGGAAGCAGGCGGCCCTATCGACGACGAGTGCCTCTTGAACAAATTCCCGGCGACCAGCACTGAGCATTACGTTGACCAGTTCCGTGAGGCTCTGATCACGATAGGGGCCTTACAGCGCAACGAGCCTGGTGCATTAAGTGCCAACGAACTCGCGGCCGAATGCATTTCGTTGAGGGGCCAGCTGGATGAGCTGCCGGCGTACATTGCAGCGCTTGAAAAATTTCAAGCTGAGGACGGTGAATTTGTCCGTCTTGCCGATGTGCTTGCAGCACTGTCTGCCTGTGCTGATCGAATCCGGGCAACTGGGTATCGCCTGCTCACGCCAGGCGAGAAGATGCGTGCTGATGACCAATTCTTGGCCGATGACGCGACTACCTGGCGCCAGCTTGTAGAAAATCCAGTATTTGTCGGCATGCCGTATTCACGCGGCTTGCTCCCGGTGCGTCGGGTAGCCTCTGCGGCATAAGTCATCACCAACCTTGAACCCGGCCTGGCCGGGTTTTTTTATGGGGTGATTCTGGGGCCGCGCAAACGGGTAAAGCCGATCCTGCATTCTCCAGTATTAGGGCGAGAGGCTGATCTTCATGCTGGGTGTGACTCATCTCATGGCATTAGGACAACATCGAGGTATGCCATGACCGGTTTCATTGCGATTAAAACCAGCTGCACCATTCCTGAGAAAATGCATGTTCAATCCGTTCTTAAAGAGCAAGGTCTAATCGGAGATCGTTATCCCAGGATAATGGAGCACGTACCCCGTTCGGTTCGCGAGCATTTTGAGCCACTCCCTCTGAGTCACGATGCATTAAGTGTCTTCTCAAACGAAGTAGAAACTTTGTCATATCGTAAAGCCGCTGCTGACTCGCTGGGCCAAGCACTTGAAGAGCTTCCAGCTTCAAAAGTTCAAGGTCCCTTAAGAACGGCACGCATCAAATGTAAGTTGGCGGCGAATTTCGGTAAGACTCATGCGGAAGTAAACGACCGATATTGCGAAGTATTTCACTTGCTCCATGAGGGCGGTGTGAATTTCGATTTGACCGAAGTGAATTAAGCGTAGCGCTTGTAAGGGGAGCAAAGATGAAAGCTTATGTGAGCAACTTCGTAAAGCATGCCCGTCGTGTGAATCGAGTACTAATTCTATTGAAAAAACAGGGTGAGCACGACAAAGCAATTGACTGTAAATGCATTCGAAATCTTTGGATGTCTGAGGCTCGACGAGCCGCTATCTGACCAGGCTCTTGTTTCCCATTAACGAACGGTCCACCAAAAGGCAGGCGCCATGACCAGCTACGACACTATTAATACTCACATCAACATGATCCGCTCTGGAGACACAGTTTTCCATAACGGCGAACTACGCACTGTTTGCAATTCGGACATCAAGCGTGGTGGTTTCATGGGTACGTCATTGTTTGGTGACAGCTACCGCTTGGGCTATTTGCCTGTGCAGCTTGTACGCTTCCGTCGCGCCGTCTAAACAGGAATTTCCATATGCAATACAAAGTGACCTACCAGTGTGGTGACAAAGTACGTGACGCCATTATGACGCAGAAAGAACTGGATGAATGCCGAAGTAGTTATGAGGTGATTGAAGCGGTTGCTATCAGCGGCCAACAGACGTCTGCCACGGATTCTCGCTCTGAAATTCAGGAGACCGATGGTTGGACGGAATTCTCCTACGGTGGCAAGCGCTGGTCGTTCGATTCCGATCAGTTGGCACAATGGGACACGGAGTTAGAAGGGTTTGAATTTCTTGCATACCATCAGCTGGCTCAACCCACTATAGAATCCGTAACCGGATTCATTAAACGTCACGGTTATTGACTCCATCTCCCGTCTACGCCGGCAACGTGCGGTGTGGCGGGGTCCAGACCAACGCAATACCCACCCGGCCACGTGGCCGGGTTTTTTGTCCGCGCAATAAAATGGTACGGTGTGTGTCCTTACTAGCGAGGGTAGAGAAACATCACGCCAGCAATAGCAATTGCTCTCAGCGGCATTGTACTTTCCATAACTGTTCCCAACTGGTCATGTAGCTGGGACTAAGGAGTGCTCGGCGCATACCCCAATCAGGGGTCAGAGGCACCGCAGCGGTCCGCAGGCAATCATGCCCCCAGCGCCGGTTGATTTTGTCCATGGTGGCCATCAATGCATCTGTGCGCTCCGGCTGACTGGGGGTGAACAGATCCTGCGTGTACTCCCCTCGCTTGCGCAAATCCATTAGAAGGACCTCTGCCTTGCTGTATGCATATCCCGGCCGGTAGATCCCATCCAAGGCACGGAGCGCGCAGCTGGTGAGCTGGCGGACATCATCTGTTGGGTAGGCTGGGATGATAGTTGCTGCATTAGCGTACTTCGGTCCGTCGCCATGGAATGACGTCTGAATGCCGATGCGCAAAGCTCCGCAGAGGGAGCGTTGTTTCCGCAGCTTTTCAGCGGCACGGTGAATGTAGGTCGCTAGGGCTTCCTGCAGTCCCTTGCGGGTATGCACGCGTTGACCAAACATCTTGCTGGAGCAAATGGATTGCTTCGCGGGCGCTGATTGCTCCAGTTCCATGCACGATTCGCCCTGCAGCTCTCTGATGGTCCTTTCTAGCACGATGCTGTACTTACGGCCCATTGACCGCGCATCAGCTTGGGATAGCTCCCACGCGGTGCTGATGCCATCACGAGCCAGGTTGTCGCGCATACGGCGACCTATCCCCCATACGTCCTCAACCGGCATTCGTCGCAGCAGCCATTCAACCGCCTCAGGCTTGCGCAGGTCAACGACGCCGCCTGTTTTTTCCCTCCACACCTTTGAGGCGTGTTGCGCAGCTTTGGCCAGTGTTTTAGTATGCCCAATACCCACGCCGACTGGCAGGGCGGTCCACTGCAGCACGCGGGCCTGAATTGCCCGGCCTACTTCGATGATCGGCTCAGGGATGCCATCGAGCTGTACGAAGAGTTCATCAATTGAATACCGTTCCCAAGCGGGTACCAAAGACTCTATAGCCAGGCCTACGCGGTTACTGAGTTCGCCGTACAAGCTGTAATTGCTACTGAACACGGCTACGCCGTTTTGTTCGAGGAACCCGCGGACCTTGAAGTATGGGTCACCCATCTTCAGCCCGAGGGCTTTGGCCTCGGCAGTCCTGGCCACGATACAACCATCTGCGTTCGAAAGAACCACGACTGGACGCTGCCGCAATTCGGGACGGAATATCCGCTCGCAACTGCAGTAGAACGCGTTCACATCGACCAGCCCGAAGACGGGTCTACGCTCATCAACTCGCATGCTGGGTTAAGTCCCACGTGACGACGCCGAACACCTCAATCGAGCCGTACTGCTCTGGGGTAATTGTCTTGTAGTCGGGGTGAGCCGATTCCAGCAGCCAACGATCATCGGGGGCTTTGGCCAGCCGTTTCACCAGCGGTTGGTTATCCACGTAGGCCAGAACGATCTGGCCGGTTCTCGCCGTGATCGATCGGTCGACGATCAAGACCCCGCCATCGTAGATTCCTACATCACGCATGCTTTCGCCCTGGACACGTACGATCCATACATGCGGTGCCCGGATGTTCAACAATTCGTCCAGGGAGACCGGGGGCTCATAATAGTCCGAGGCTGGCGATGGAAAGCCGCCCGCAGCAGTTCCGGCGAGCACCGAAAGCAATTGGCTTGAGCCTCGAAGGGGCTGGATTGATACAACATTCATGGAAGCACCGACTGTACTGTTTGTATATACAGTAATGCAGGCTGTACGGCGCGGCTAGAGTAGCCGCGACAAAAGGCCTTTCCACAAGGCGTAGAGTCGCCTCACGGGCGGTCGTATTGATAGGGCCCGGAGCTACTGCCAGTCTTGGTACCGCCACGCTCAAATCGACAATGCTTACAGGAGAGGCTGGTATGTGTAGTCATTACGAGGCGCCGACGCCAACCCAACTCGCAGCGGCTTTCGGCATCGAGGACGATCAGCAGGGGAAACTGGACCTATGGCCAGGCTACATCGGTCCGTTTCTACGCCGAGCTGGTGAGATGGTTGGACAGGATGATGAGCCAGCGGAGTTGGACATGCTCACTGGGTCGTTCGGGTTAATACCCAGCTGGAGCAAGGACACCAAGATAGCCAGGCGCACCTATAACGCCAGGTCCGAAACCGTGGCTGAGAAGCCCTCTTTTCGCAATGCGTGGCGGCGTGCTCAGCACTGCATCATTCCTGCGGCCGCGATCTATGAGCCTGACTGGCGATCGGGGCGTGCAGTGCCCACTCGGATCGCCCGGGCTGACGGCGAGATTATGGGCATTGCAGGGCTGTGGGAGGAGTGGCGTGACCCTGAAACGAGCCAGCTGCTTCATTCGTACACCATGTTGACGGTTAACGCTGATACCCATGCATTCATGCGTAACTATCACCGGCCCGACGACGAAAAACGGATGGTGGTCATTCTGCCGCGGGGCCTGTATCGCGATTGGCTAGACGCGCCAGCTGAAGCGAGCGGTGATTTCATGCGCCGCTATCCGGCTGATCGGTTGGCGGTCATTGAACGCGCCGAGCCACGGTAGATAGCTGGCGGCCATCGCTGAGTGAAGAGTGGAGGTAACTGCGCGATCAGCAAGTGAAATTGTTAACGTATAGGATAACAAAATGTTGAATAAAGTTGTCCTATAGGATAATCTTTATCTCAGATTTAGAGCTGATCACCTGTTAGCCCGATTTGCCGGGCCTTCAAGGAATATCCTATGGCCAAGCGCTTAACCCCAGATGAACTGTACGCCCGCTTCGTAGCTTTGAAAGAAGCCGCCGACCACCTGCGTTTGCTTGAGTGGACTGATGACAAAACTGAGCGTGAACAGGGTCAGCAGATTGCCGAGTTGCTGATGCACCAAGCTTATGACTATCAAGAGCGTGCCCAGGCCGCTGCCGCAACTGAACAAGGAAAAATCTCATGCTGACCTTCGAAAAAGCTACGGCTGCGTATAGCGAGTTGCTGGCGCTACACCCTGACAAGGCCCTGCGCATCGACTCATACAACATCGCGTTCTTGCTTGACGGGTCGCTGGTCGGTTTCTGTGATGCTGATCGCAAATTCGAGGAGGGGATGATCTACGATTTTGACCGCTCTGCATGGAGTGACGAAGAGGGTGGCTGGTGTGGAGCAGCTGAGCAGACCCAAGCAGCGATCAACGTCCCAGTGTACATCGACATACCTGTGTTTCACTGCTAGGAGTTATCCGCTGCACCATCAGCCCGCGAATGTCGCGGGCTTTGGCCGTAAAGCGCCGGATCGGCCAGTGCAGCAGCTATCAAGGAGCGGGTGATGGAGAAGTACAGCAATCGGCGTGTCTTGCACCGCAAAGGTGGCAAATTCGCCTCCGCGCCAACGCTGGAACAGCAGGGCTATGCGATCAACACCTCCCGCTTCACCTGCGCAGAATGCTCCCACGAGTGGGCACCCATACTGGTGCCGGTGAAGTGTCCGAAATGCAGTGCGGCGATCAAGTCCGAATAAATGGGACAATCTGCTGCGCCTTCAGCTTGCTAGTTGCACTCTGAAGAAGAATCCAGGTAGGAAGATGAGCATGGCAACAGAAGCGAATGTGAGCGAGCGGATCATTCAGGCTGAAAAGCACGTCAATGAGCAGTTGAGTTATGGCGGGATTTTTCCCTCCACCGGGCCATTCGGTAGCACGTTGGAATATCGCTATCACGACGGTGATTTGGAGGGGGAAATCGGCCAGATGCGGCGCCTTGCGGATGCGTTCATCCAGCTCGCTGACGCGCTTGAATCCCACGGCAAACCACGGGCCTGAAAGGGCATTTCGCAGTACCAGTACCTTTGAGGAGACATCCCATGACCCCTTTAAGGGAGCCTTCGGCATTCACCCCCGATTACTGGGCAGAGCGCGTAGCGGTGCTGCGGGCGGCAGCGAAAACTGCTGATTCCTAGGATTGAGGGAAAAGACCGAGGACACCCCGATGAAAAATGAATTTGAAGAGCTAAGCACCCAAGAAAAAGAGCTCATCCGTCAGCACAGAGCAGAGGAGGCGAGGAAAGCACAGGCCGTTGCTTTTCGTCTCAAAGCTATCCGGGTCGCTGCAGAATATGAGCAGTGGTTACAGGATAATGGGCGTGGCGACTCTTACTCGACTTTTGCCAACGAATTCGGCTACGACGACCCTCAGCGCAATTTAATTCATGAGTGTGTGGTTCGCATACGCGACGCTGCTACGATCAGCTAGGGAATCAGCAAATGCCCAACTGTCTCTGCATTTTCTGCGCTGGAGTTGTGGCGGTTTGTTCCGGTACGAGCAGTCGCGGTATTTGCAGCTGCGGGTTTTGCTGCAGTCGCATCCAAGTCTCCTTTGGGTGGACCGAACAGGACATGCTTGATGATCAGGACCGCATCGCTGAGGTCGTGGAGAGCGAGCTAGAAAAGGAAATTTGGATGGCTGAAGCTCATTGGCTCTCGATAGCTGATTTCCTAGGCTTCCTAGCCAATCGTCGTAGTGCCGCAGTAGCCTTCGGTTAGAGCTGTAATTCAAGCTGCACCCCAAGCCCTGGCCATCAAAAGTCGGGGCCGAGGACTTAGATAGGGACGCTTTTCGCTCCCCCAGGGTTGAGCAGGACAAAGTGACATGGATGAGATTGATTGGGGATCACGTATCCCAGCGTACGCGGGCTTAGCCCTTTCAATACTGGCCCTTTGGCGGGGTCGTACCTCTGTAAAGGTATCCCTCGGATTTCGAGACAAGGATGAAGAAATTTGGGTGACCAATATGAGCCCCCATGAGGTAGAAATCGTGTCTTTGGGGGCAGTGAACTCAGACGGTAGCCTTTCTGATTGGTTTGACGGGCCCGACCCATGGCCAGGTCTTCCCAAGCGCGTCCCTGCTCGTTCCGAAATAGTGATCCAGTTGCATCAGGCGCTCACACCGTCGAACTTGTACCAGCGACACAGCGCTGGTGTAGGAGGCTGTTTTGTACGGATTGCCGGTGGCCGTTCGTTCAGCAATCCGTCGCTCGTGAGGCGACTATGTTGGCGGACAAAAAGCTGGTTCAGCCGCAGGTCGCTCGACTAGAACCTTCGACCAGGAAAGCCCTCATCCCCCGGGGGAGGTCAAGCAGCTACCCACTGGGTTACAACGCCGGATCTTTCCGCCCGCTGAACACTCAACTGGAAATCAAGGTTCAGTGAGGCGAGATTGTCATGGCCGGCAAGAAAGCTCCAATGCCTGAGCGGATGAACCCGCAGCTGGTGCGCATGGTGACTAAGCCGCCGGCCGGGGCCTGGCACTTCGAGCTGAAGCTAGACGGCTATAGATTCCTCGCTCGGATTGATGGACCGATCGTCCAGCTGTTCACCAAGAACGGCCACGACTGGACAAAGAAGCTTCGACGTATTGCCAAAAGCCTTTCGCGGCTTCCAGTCCACTCGGCCTGGTTGGATGGCGAGGTGGTGTTCCAGCAAAAGGACGGCATGCCGGCATTCCACATGTTGAAGCCTGCATTCGATTCCGGACAAACCGACGATCTCCATTACGCAATTTTTGATATGCCTTACCTCAACGGAGCGGACTTGCGTGGTGAGCCGCTTTAGCTCCGGCGGCAGGCTCTTGAGGCATTGCTGGATTACTGCCCCCTAGAACAAATCCGTTTCAGTCCATCGCTCGATGCTTATCCACTGCAGCTTCTTGCCAACTGTGCTCGCATGCAACTGAGGGCATCGTTGGAAAGCGCGATGGCAGCCTTTACACGGGCGAGCGGGACGGTACCTGGATCAAACTTAAGTGCTGGAACAGGGCAGAATTTGTGATTGTCGGTCTGACCAGGTCGACTGCCGGTATCAGCTCTTTACTGCTGGGTGTTCATGATGACGACGGGCGGTTGGTGTATGCCGGCCGTGTGAGTTCTGGCATCGACAGAATCAGCGCGCAAATCCTTAGCGCATCCCTTGTGCATCTGGCGCGAGAGAGTTCTGCATCGTGCAATCCGCCACAACTGGGCAAAAATGTAGTTTGGCTGGAGCCGCTGCAGGTCTGCGAAGTGCAATTTGCCGAGCTCACCCCCGCCGGGAAGGTACGGCACCCGGTGTTCATCGGTCTTCGTGATGACAAGCCTGCCGCAGGAATCAGCCTGGAGACAGACACAGATCTTCTTTGAGCAGGCTGGGAGGTCGACGTGTATGAGGTCCATATCGACGCTGAGGGATGCGTGATCCAGTGTGAGATTACTGAGATCATCGAAGCGGTATCGAATCCAAGTATCTGGTCAAGTGACTGGGATGCCACGGGGTACCGGGAAATGGAGTTCCGCGTGGTTTCTGGTATTGCCTATGACGAGAGTGGCGCCGCAACAGAATTGGGCCGAAATGGCTGCGCAGAGCTTGCTGAAAGGTACGGCGAGTTTATCGAACAGGCTCTCTGGTCACAGCTCCTCCAAGATGGTGCCCTTTAGCTTGACCTGGTACAGGTTGGGAGCTCCGCAAATCGTCTACAGCCAGCTAGCCAGCGGTGCAGCCATGCATGGATGGTTGGTGGGGTATGGCATGGGGTGGTCGGGGCATCGTGCCTTCCCAGGCAATCGATCTAGTTTGATGTATTTCTCTCTTGTGCTGTATTATGCATACGCGTTATGAATCGCAATCAGGCTTGAGGTGGGCGGTCGGATGACCGGATGAACCGATGGCCAGATCAGTACATTTATTGAAGGTAAGATTGATATGGGGATCTTAATTAGCCTGCTGATGGTTTTCATCTTTGGGCCTGCAATTGCAATTATTTTGTTCTTCGTAGCGTTGCGCGACCTCGCCGACTACTACGGGGGCTGGCTTTTCCCCGCAATGTTTGGGCTGATAGCTGGAATCCAACTGCAGCTCATTCCGCCCTCTAATCCTGACCTTCCATTTGAAAGTTTGGTAGAGGTTATTGCTGGTTCGCATCTGGTAGGAGTGCCGACTCCTCTTGTACTTATCTCTGTAGGTGTCATTTCCATTCTTGCAAAGCCGGTATTCACTCTGGTGAGTATAAAAAAAGGGCATAGTTGATAGGCGATAGCCTAGCTGCAGGGCAGGTAATTCACTTAGGAAAAGTATGATGAATGAACAACTCAAGGTTGACGATAATCAGAGCCCTAGCGTTCTTGCAGCTATGGGAACATCTGTAATTTACGTTCTGATTGGGCTGGGAGTATTAGCGGGTATCGCCGCGATTATCGCCTTAATGATTGCTTTACCGCCAGTTTGGTATGCTTGGGCGCGAATTATCACACATAATTACACAGATGTTACTCCGGCGCTTTGGATCAACTGCATTTCGTTGATCGCCGCGGCCTGGTCTTTCGGTGTGAGCTTTAAGCTAGGGAATGATGCATTTCGAGCAGCAGCATGGTTTGCGGGCTTGATGGTTGCTATCCTGATTTTTCTGACTATACCGGCTGCATTTGCATTGATTGCCGCGTCCGAAGATCTAAAATTTCCACTGGATAGCAGCGTGTCAATGCTAGATAAGATGGCCGTTGGGATCGCATTTTTTACCTTTTTAATTTTAGGTCTCGGGGTAGTGGTTTTATGCCTCACGGCAATCTGCACCGGCTCACAAGAGTAAAGCATCATGAGCGAAAGAAAAGTAAGCTTCTTAGCTTTTTTTCTGGCAACGATTTCCTATGTTGCTGGTATGCATATTGCCATGTCTTTGCTGGGCGATGACAATATTCTGATGGGTACAACAGGTAATCTCATTGCTGCTGTTGTTACTTTATATTTGGAAAGAATTCAAGCTCGCTGGATTGCATCGGTAGTCTATATGCTTCCCGCAATCTTGCTGCCGTTGTTTGTTTCGTCCGCTCTAAAAGGCATGTACGAAGACAAAGTATTCGTGCTTTTGTGCGCTATTATAATTAGTGGGTTCATGCTTCCAGTCGCGAGGCTGATAATCCCAATTTTTGCCACGCTGGCGCAACGAAAGATCATCGCAAAATAGCTGCACCTTCGGCCCCGGGTCTACGCTCACACTTGTGTCAACTAGATTCACAATTGTGAGCGGGGTCAGCCTTCCCAGTGTGGGCCGTACTCCGCATCAAACCGCGCCTTTATGGCTGGCCACTCTGGTGAGGCCATCGCTTCACGCATTGACCGTTCGAACTCAGATTCTGGAATCAGATGCTGCCATCGCTGCTGCTCACCGGGATGCTGGGCGGTGCTGATGTTCGGGGTCAATTCGACCCCAGCGGCGGCGAAGCGCTTGCGTGCTTTGGCCCAGAATCCAATGGACGAGCCCTTTTCGTGCATAGGGGACAGCGGTACTTGGTACTGCTGCCAGAGCTTCCACAGGGTTGCCTGACCCAGACCACGGCGTTGCTGGTCGTAGGCAACTTCAAATTCGCTGATGTATACACGGTCATTCAGCGGGCTGACGCAGTAGCGAATCCAGCCGACTTTTTGCCCGTGCTGCACGATGGCTGCAACTATGTTCAATCCTGGGAAGACGAAATGTCCGCGAGTTGATTCGCTGCGCAGAGTGCTTAGCTGCAGTCCGATCGCCTGCGCATCGAGGCGGGTTATGTTGCGGCGCTGGAGGAAGAGACGACAGTAGTTGATCAGGTGCATGGCCAGCTCCAGGTTGGCAATCTGAAAGGGTCGGGACTTGGACAGCAGCAGCCGGTGGAAACGGTGACATGCAAGGCGGAATTCCCTTAGGTCCGGGGACCGATCATCGCACACCAGGTCCGGCCGGGCGGCCAGCTGCATGCTCTGCTTCCACCCATTCCCAATATCGGCGAATGGACCGATCCATAGCCGATTCCGGTACCAGGTTCTGCCAACGCAATTGCTCGGCGTCCTGTTCTTCATTCCGCAGATCTTGTGTAATGGTGGCGCCAGCCGCGGAAAATCGCCGGCGCACTGTGGCCCAAAATAGTCCTGATCCCAATGCCTGAGATAAAGGAGTGAGCGGCAGCCGGTGCGTGCACCACAGCTGCCACAGGGCGGCTTGGCCCAGACCACGGCGTTTCGATGCCTTGGTGATCACCAGGTCATCAAGGTAGACGCGATCAAGCAGCGGGCTGACGCCATAGCAGATCTCGCCAACCGGCCGCGAGTGGAGCTCGATGGTGGCAGTAATAGACGGCGCAGGGTCGAGGAAGGTGCCTGGGTATACGACGCTGCGTTCGGTCATCAGCTCCACGCCGACCGCCTGATCATCGAGCAGGGCGGCCTGGCGACGATGGAAGAAGTCGCGCATCGGGTCGAAGGTCTGATCGAGATTATCGACGGCGGCCACAGATAGGCTCACGGTAGGCAGTTGAGTCGGCTGCAGCTATGCAGTAGATGTCGCAGAAGTCCCGCAGGTTATCCAGGTAGAGACGTCCGGCCTGCTGGTTGATGATGTTGGCAAACCATTCGACTGCCACTGGGCTGCTGAGCAGACGCTGAGCTTCGGACACGGGAATACCCGGGTTGTGGGTATACGCCAGAGCGTACACTTCAAGCCCTCTTGTGATGTTCGTGATGGATCGCGAGACACCGGTCAATGACTTCCATTACGCCGAGATGTGGCGTATGGCGACTTTTGAAACCGGGCGGGCAAATGGTCCTATCGTGGTACGGAAAGCCTCCAAAAATTCCGCACGGTGATGCGTTCAGTTCGAGGGAGAGCAGCACCAGGGTCATGAAGGCGTTGGGTACCTGTTCAGTTTCAAACTTTTCCCACTCTTTCGCCTTGGCCAACCTGACAGTACCTTTGTCATTTTCCCATTTTGACTTGTAATGCACCAATCTATTACGTGCTTTCACAAGATTTTCGAGCCCTTTGATTGCTGGGCCCTTTATTTCAAGCGGCTGACCGACAAGCCGCTCGGGCATTTTCACCCACTTGCGTACCAGGCCCCAGCTGTCTATTTCACCCTTGTCCTCCTGACGAAGCAGGGTAGGAGGCAAAAATTCGAAGGCCGCCGCCTCTATGGCCATCGCGGCAAATACGATGGTTTTGATGCCAAAAGCTTTGCTTCTCTCGCTGTTGCTCGATGCTTTTGATGCGGCAAGGGACGCTTTTTCATCGAGAAAACCAGCGAATGCGTCTTCGGCAATGTTGGAGTAGGTCTGAACCATCGAGTCTGCGATCGCTGGATAGATCTCGCGGAATGATACTGAATTCTGCGGTGGCTCCTGCTCTTCAATTCGTTTCATTGCACTTCCATATCAACGTCATTGTGGGTCGCAAAGGAGGATTCTCGAAGACCGCCATTCGCATCAATAGTGAGGGTCATACGGACTGCCCCCGGTGGTTCAGGAAAATGACTTTATCACCAAAATCTGAAGAGCAAAGCTTGTGTACGGAGATCAGAGGTCGTTGACCCTTTGTCACCCACCTGTTCGGTGAGCTCTCCGGTCGAGGGACACGGAGCTACAGCGAAAAAGCAGCTGATGGCGATGAAAAAAGGTTAACGTAGGGTACAACCTATCATTGCAAATTGTTGCCCTATAGTTTAACTTCTGTGGCACTCAATCACCCTTTCAGGGAATGGACGACGATGGATGTTGCAAAATCCCGAGCTGCTTACATTGAGCAGCGCCAGCAGACCCAGGACGAGCGCAAAGCCCGTGCGGCCGAGAAGCTCAAGAACCATCAATACACCTGTCTGGTGAAGCAGGACGACGCAGAGATCTGGCGTTGCAAGGCTGAGGGCACCACGGCTTATGCATTCGACATCATGATGACCCGCTTCGGTATCGCGGTAGTCGGCGACATCGGCCATCTGACGTTCAGTGTTGGCCTGGGCTATGGAATGAATTTCCTGGCCGGCGATGACGTCACCTATTACTTGCACACCAAGCTACATGAGTCCCACAAGAAGCAGGTGTTCAGCACGGACCTGTTCCGTCAGGTGTTGGTATCGAGCATCTGCCGGGAGCTGCACAACGATTGCTCAGAGGAAATCTGGGAAACTCTTCCAGCGTGGGCGCAGGACTCTGACCTGGTTAGAGGTGGGCATTGGGCTGAATTCCGCGCTCTGACCCTGACCCATCGTCGTGACCTATCGAACGGTGATGACCGATGGATGCACTGGGACAACCTCTTTGATGCTGCGGAGAACATCGGTTTCACCGAGGAAGCTCACATCTACATGAGAGACAATTGTCAAACGTTGTGCCTGGGTGAAGAGTGGTACGAGCACCGCATTACGGAGACATGTGACAGCCTCTACGCACAACTGTACATGATCAACCATGCAGCCAAAGCGATCATGGCCCAGGCTGATAAGGCTGCGGCTTGAGGGTGTAGATCATGACAACCGCAACCAAAGCACAGTTGGACCTGATCTATCGCCGTACGCATAACGATTACAAGGGTGTGTCAGCAGATGGTGTCCGTATGATTCTGGTTTGTCGTGGCTCGACCTGTCTTGTTCCTCTGGATGACCTTACCCCAGAGGAAGTTGCGCAAAGACTACCGAAGCCAAAAGCCAGTTAACGCACGAAGCATCCGGACCTCGCTTAGAGGTCCGCACACATCCACCAAGTAACCCTTCCTATCGAGCAAGCTAGAAGATGGTCACCCACTACGGAACCGGCGAGGATCAAGTCGCCTGCGGTCGAAACAACCACAACCTGGTGTCGACGAGAAACCCCAATGGAGTCACCTGCAAGACATGCCGATCAACCGAAGCGCATCGCGTAGCTGTTGCAGCGCCAGCGGTAAAGCCAGAATCACAAGCGGACATCGGCCGCCAACTCATCGCAAGCATCCGCACCGCTACTCAGCACCTCCACGCAGAGGTTCAACGAACCATGTCGAGAAAACAAGCGTGGGAATGGCGTCTGACGAGGCTGGGGCCTGGAAACAGGCTGCCTCGTGGTTTCAAGCAGCAGTCGTTCACGAAGCAAATATGGATCATGAAGGACGATTGCCCCCAATACCCCATTGGGCTACCCGGCCATGGGCGCGCAACAATGTCTGAATTGGAGGAGGACAGTAAGCCGGATCAGTGATTACACTGAGCCATCATCCACGCAAGGAGCAGCTCCGATGGCAATTGAAGATGTAACCGAGTTGAAGCAAGTGAATGGTCAGACTCAGGCGCAGCGCCTGCTGGATGAAGGGTGGCGGATTTTGGCAGTGTGCGTGATCCAGGATGGCAGCAGCCAGTATGCTGAGTATCACTTCGGGCGTGCCAAACCGGTTGAGTCGGCAGTAGGCCCCGGTGTGCAGGTCAGCAGGGTGCCGCTTAAGGGCTGACCATCCGTTGTTCCAAGTCGACTACACTCAGCCCCGGGAAATCCGGGGCTGATCCATTTTAAGCGCAGCTCAGGCCGCCAGCGCAGAGGGATAAGCTGGACTGCGGCCGCGTGCTACGAGGGAGAGTTGAATTGTCCAATTCACCACCCCGTCAATTCCGGGGCTCGGAAAGTCTCGCGGCAGAACAGCGCTCTCGCGACGCTGTGCGGCCATTCTTGGAGGCCTGCGGCTTCAACGTTGTCGAGGATCGCCGAATTCCAACTGGCTCAGCATCCCAGCGGATTGTCGCTTTCAACACCCACGAAGGACAGCATGTCAAAGCCCGGGTGCGCCTTTGCTGGCGCCGTGATGGTCGTAACCCGAACGAGCAAAAGTACTCAGCTGCTCAGTTGACCGCCCACCTACGGCCTGGCGGCTGGGACGCCACCCTGGAGCACGTGGTGGGGAGAGACCTCGCCCAAGGCATGAGCCACGCCATGCTATTTCAGCGCGACGGCGAGGCGGTGGCCTATGCGGCTCTTATCCCGCTAGGTGCTTTGCATCCGATCTGGAATCGTCAGCGGGAAGTGAGCGATGAGCTCTTGCGTCTGGGGCTGAAGGGCCGCATCAAGAAGAACCATGCCCAGAACGGAACAAGTCCAACGCTGTGGTTACAGGATGATCGGTTGCCAGATACCCACCAGGTAGCTGATGTCTTGTGGCAATGGCCAGGGGTTGTCGATCTCGCGAAGCTGATCCCTACAGACGCGTTTTCGCCGGGCCTTGACGATACATTCGACGATTGTCCTACGCCGGATTATTCGTCTTTAGGGCGGGACGAGGGGGAGAGGGTGAGCACTCTTCGGTCGCATGTGAAGCGAGATCCTCGGGTGCGCCTCGCGGTGCTAGAGCGAGCTCGGTACCGATGTGAGAGATGCGACGAGAGTCGAACTTTCCGAGGCTTCCTGGACGTGCATCACGTGCTAGGTGCCGACGTGTCGGACCGCGTCTACAACTGCGTTGCACTCTGCCCGAATTGCCACCGGGAAGCTCACTACGGTGAAAACCGAGATGCAATGAATACGCAGCTTCTGGAGTACGCTCTTCAGTTCCGATCATGACTTGCCACTGCCAATGGTCGTGACGCCATTCTAGGACCTCATACACAAAGCAGGTCCGATTATGAACGCAGTACCAGAAGCAATTTATCGGCAGGTGGACGAAGATCAGGTCACGTTCTGGGTCGCAGTCGACGGGCGAGTTTATCGAGCGTGGGGCACTTTCAGGGGACGGCACATCGATGCCCGGAGAGGATCTCGATCGGCCGCAGTAGGCGAGTGGCTTCGTAAGGCGATTTACGCAGCCAACGAGTGATGTCTCGGCTGAGGGGCGGGAGGGTTGATCCTCGGCCGCTCCTCAGCGGGTGCGCCTTTAGGGCAGGGCAATATGGAGGCTGAGTGTGTGCTGACCAGGCTAAGGAGATGGTAGTCGCCGGCAAGTCGTTGGCTGATCCCAATCACCCTGATTGGTCGTGAGAAATCCTTCTCGGCCAGTTACACTTCCTGCAGGGCCAGCGAATGGCCAGGTCTGAGGAGAGGCGTGAGCTTCACGCCCACAACGTGAGGTAGGAATGAGCGAGAACGAGAATTACAGTCAGCTAGACCAAGATCTGGAAGCTTTCGGCGAAAGATGGTCTATCGAGTACTCGATTATCTGCTGCCAGGGTTGCCACTCCAGCCAAGCTGTAGATCAGGCAGCCGAATCGTTCACTCATGAAGAAGGGTGCTCGAACGAAACCGAAAGCGCACAGCATCCGTGGCACGAACTCAAAGCTTTGCTGCGTGACCTGCCTCGGCTTGGATAGAAATGCGAGTGGTCAATTTCTTCTCCTACCCTGGCCTCAAGCCGGGGTGGTTGAATCTCGGTTAATTTGAGTGTGCAAGCGTTCTCATGAAAGCATTTATCTTCGCAGCTGTGGCTGCATTCTCGATCCATGCATCCGCAGAATCGATAAACATACGCACTGAGCTCTATCGCAATGGTGAGCTTGTAGCTATGCCACACGCGATTACTGAAAACGGTATCCAGGCTCCCTATAAAGACGTTCAGTACATGAGATACAGAGAGCTAGTTGGTACGAATAAAGCGCGACTCGGCCGCCTGGAACTAGGCACAACCGCATATTTTACGCCAGTTGTTATGAGTGATGGAGACATCCGTCTGACCATGGACGTCAACTACGTACGCTTGAAGGAAATGAAGAGCGACAAATTTGGTAATCTTACCGTCGATTACCCTCATACTGATGGCTATATGTACAAAGGGACAGAAATTCTCCCAATAGGCGGTAAGCGCGAATATAGATCCAACGAAAATGGGGATGAGTACGCTTTTATCGTCACTGCTACAAGGCAGTAATTCCTCGCGCTACCGGTTCTTCCGCAGAATATCTTTCGCCGTTTCGTACCGATCTCAATGCGTGTAGGTTCACAAAATAGGTGATAGGCCAGACCCCGTGAAATTGGAATCTTCGCCATTTTTTTTGTGAAATGAAGGGGTGCTTTTCACAGAAAAGCCGAGAAATCCCTACTCACCAATCACAAAAGTTGATTGGCCTGGAAAGGGCCGTTTACGACCGACGCGTGACTTTTCGGTAAGGGATGAGGAGTAGTCGCAGCGATCCTTTAGCTCCTAGTCTGGCGACCTTGGGTTCAGAATCCGACTGGCAATGCCCGCCGTCACTACTTCAGAGGAACCAGCTTCCTCTGCTGCCAAAATTGCGGGGGGCTCATGCTGGTACCCAGGCCCGACAAATGCGCAGTTGCAGCCCTCAATTGCAAGGCTATCCAAAGCGGCACGCGTGTCAATCAAGATCTGATGCATGACGATGGCCGGCCTCACGGAGGTGAAACCGGAGATTCAGATTGACTAAACCGACCCCGTAGACACCAACCTCCACGAAGGCCGCTATCGACCCAAAGCTGTCCTTCAAGAAAGGCAGCTAACGGCGAGAAGCGGTCATTTTATATCTACAGGTTTCGGGGCGATTCACTCGTCTGATGCTCAGGAGCACCAGGATGGGCGTCAAGGAGGTGGTCATCTTGAGGTGGACTATGCTGACCAGTTGCTCTCAAATCTAATCGTGAGGTCCTCCATGGCAAACCCCAATCTGCTGGCTCTATTCAGAGATGAAGTCCTTCTGACCGGGCCTGAAAGCTCCCTTCCAAGCAACCTATCTCAGTTCTGGCTTGAGGAGCTCCAGAGTCATCTGGAGAGGTATTTCGACGGTTTGAACTCGGATTCAGATGCAGAAGAGAAGGATCTCGACATCTCTCTCCCACTCGCAGCGATCATCCACATCTTGTTCGCGAAGAATGGTGGGGAGGAGATATCCGAGAGCTCTGAAAAGCTGTACGAGTATTTCCAAGACTACCGGCTCGAACTGGCCCTTGAAGAGATCACGCGAAAGACTCATGTGGCTGCCGAGGCTGCAACCATTGAGACCATCTTCACCAACCGAGATGTCCTGGTGGAACAAGGCCCCCTTCTTCAATAGGTACCTCCACCGATGCCATCGCCGGCGGGCACGCTCCGAGGCATTGATGGAATGCATTTTGACGGCTGCCGAGATCAGCGAATGAAAGAAATTGCTGCGCCGATGTTCGATCTAATCGCTTTGTCGCTTCCACGAGGGTTGGGGTTTGGGGACAGCCCGCCAGTAGGGGCATGGCTTAGTGAGGACGGAATTTCTTGTGCCGCTCTAACCCGAAATATCCATTCCGGCAGCTTCGGAATTGTCACCTTGCGGCGTCGTGTCGATAGCGTGTGGGTGCTCCTCAGCCATAGTGAGCGCACCACTGGCGAGTCTGAAGCCCGCGCCTCAATCAGCCATTTTCTCTATACCCAAGCCCATCCGCTTCCACTCCCTTCAGGTGAACGACGACGTGCTCCTCTAAGCAGAATGGGTAAGCGCACACCAAGCGTGGTGTTCAAATCACTATTTGATCCAAGCCGCCGTATTGGGGCGTGGGCGCTGAATCAACTGTATCTCGCACTGCCATCCCCAGACAGAAATTGGGTTCCCGATTGCCAGACTGAGAATTTTCACACCCGCCTCTGGGAAGCCCACCTATTAGCGATTTTTCGTGAACAGGGACTCTTGGTCACCCAGCCTAAAGAATCACCCGATTTTCACATCGAGAATAGGCTGGGAGATGAGGCCTGGATTGAAGCAGTGACAGCCAACCCGGAAGAGCGGTATGAGCATTTTGGCGCCTCGCCGGTCCCCCCACCCGCTGACCGACATGAGCGTTTCTTAGGAGCGGCTGCAGAAAGGTTTGCGAGGACCATCCAAAACAAATTGGACAAGCGTTACGAATCCCTACCGCACGTGGAGGGTAAGCCGCTCATTCTGGCCTTAGCCGATTTCCATGCGCCCAGTTCAATGCTGTGGAGCAGGGAGTCGCTCATCAGCTATCTCTATGGCTTTGCAGTTCACTCATCTGCGCATCGTGGTACGCACCTGATAACTGTGGAGGAAGAGACATCTCTGCTATCAGGGCGCCCCAACGGCCTATTTACGCTAATGGAAAATGCCCATCTTTCAGCGGTCATTTTCACCAATGCCTGCACAGTGCCAAAGCTCAGCCGAGTGCCGATCTCAGGTGGAGCTCATCTAGACGGGTACCGATACTTGCGGTTTGGTGAGTTTTTCGACCGTTCTCCGGGAGCATCACGAGGTATCCCATTTCTGTTGGATGTAGCGTCCAGCGACTACGGTCAGCTCTGGCCGCAATATGGCTACGAGCCGTGGTCTGCTGAAGTGGAGGTATTCCATAACCCTATGGCACTATACCCGGTGCCTAATGAGTTGATACCAGAAGTCACCCACTGGAGAGAAGTAAACGGAAGAGTCGAGTGCGAATCTTTCTTTGATGTATCCATACTCCGATCCAGAACACTCGTCCTCAGTGCAAACGCTAAGGTTCCGTCACTCGATGAGTTGCTGACAGCAGCCAGTCCTCCAGAGCTCTGACGGCGGCGGGGTGGCCGCATCGTTGCCACGCAGGTAGATGAGAATTTCTCAGCAAGCTACCCAGCCAGGGGAAGGACATGAGATCCCCTGCGCAATTCAGGACCGTTGAAGCGTCACCTCTCTTCGGGTAAAAGCATGACCGTCATACAACGCTACAACAGCGTCATACCCGAGAGCATAGGAAGAAAAATGTCGATCCAAGGACTAAAACGATACTTTGGAAACAAGATTCACGCAGTGATAATGATGGCCCCGCTTAAGCGGGAAATGATACGCCTCGGCATATGCACCCTTATGGCGATTATTCTGAATATCATCTTGTATACCGGCGTTGAAGTAGACGGCACCATCAAGCCGTGGGCAGAAACCCCGATAAAACTGTTTGCATCGTCGATGTTATTCGCCTTCATGATCAAGGCTTTTCTGCCAGTTCTCGGCTGGACGATACTGAAAGCAATGCTGTTGAGTGCGAACAATGCCTTCAGCGGCATACTGAGTTTTTTGGGCAATCAGTTCACAGGCGTCATGTACTGTACCGGAATTATTATGGGTTCTATCACGATTAAATTGTATATGGTTTCCGGGGTTTTAGACTCTGAGTTTGCTTATCTGTCCGCAATCGTATTTGCTTCCGGGGTTTTATATTTCTATGTGCTGCAATGCGCCATTCAAAAAACAATAAGTCCGGCCCTGCGTACACCAGCAGTACCGCGTTAAACCACTAGGCTGTGACTATTCATCTCTGGTGCTCAGTAGGCGCTCGCTCTGCTGAACCCTCACCCATACACAACCATTAATGGACTGGCCCGCCTTCGACTTTATGAAGAAGGCGAGCGAGCACGTGACTGATTGCGCATGTATTCCGAGATGAGACTTTCGAAATTGATGTCCGCCTCCTCAACGAGAATATTGACGTGACAGTACAGCTCTTCAGGACCTCTGAGATAATTGAAAATCCTTGATCTAACGATGCCGCAAACCCCTTCTTTGACCGCCGTAGAGGGGAGGTTGATAACATCGCCAACGCACGGGATAAGAGCTAGGCCATGGTCGCTGTTGAAGACAATGTCAGCTGGACAGGCATCAATGCTGGCATCGGATTGTCCTTGCGAAACCTGCTGATAATCAATGCTATACCTCATGTACAGCCTACCTCATTTGTTGAGTGAGGAATCAGCGCCGCGGATCGTAAACAGAAACCTCAAGTTCGCAAGCGACGGGAGCATGTAGCGGATTTTCGGTACTAGAGAGCTTGGCAACTATCGTTTTTCAAGCACATACCCTACGCCCCGAAGCGTATGTATCAGTTTGGTCTCGAAAGGGTCATCTATCTTGGCTCTGAGTCTTCGAATCGACACCTCTACAACGTTTGTGTCGCAGTCAAAATTCATATCCCAAACCTGCGAAATAATTTGGGTGCGGCTCAGCACCACACCGGTATTACGCATCAGGTAATGCAGTAACGCGAATTCTTTCGTGGTCAGGTCAATGCGCTGACCGTCCCTGAATGCCCTGTGCCGGCTCTGATCAAGCTCCAGGTCAGCGACGCGAATGACCTCTACGGATGCAGGGTGATCTGACCTGCGCATCAAGGCGCGAACCCGGGCCAGCAGCTCAGGGAACTCAAATGGCTTGATCAGGTAGTCATCTGCTCCGTTCTCCAGCCCCCGGACCTTATCCGCCAGCCGGCTTCTCGCCGTCAGCATCATGATACGGGAAGGGCAGTTTTTACGACGCAACAACTCAAGGACCTGCCAACCGTCCATCTCTGGCAGATTTATATCCAGGATAATCAGCTCATATTCGTGCTGCTTAGCCAAGAATAATCCATCTGACCCGGTGTGGACGCAATCTACGACATAGCCACATTCCGTCAGACCTTGACGCACATACTCCGCAGTTTTTACTTCATCCTCAATTACCAGAATTCGCATGGGATTTTGTCTCGATATCACTGAGCAGTTAACCGCGCACGCGCGCCGGCATTATTGAAAGGGATGGTAAATCAAAATGAGCGTGCCGGGGCTCAAATGACGGATTTGTAATTTCTAGGTAATACAGTTGATAGTCTGGCGGTATATCTTGTCGCGGTTTGGGTTTGACAGTTGCGGGCCCTCTCTCCAGCAGGTGATTTGACCTTATGAAGTATTGGGTTATTTTCTTTTTTGTGCTGGCTTCGTTCCGCTCAGATGACGGCGAGGTCGCTCACATCGAGGAAGCTGGTCATTGGTGTAGTCATGAACTTCACCGGCATGCAATGCGTACAATCGAACGCTTGCTTGAATTTTAGGTAAAAAAAAGGCGCCCAATGGGCGCCAAATATCCACCTTTTACCAAAGGAGCACTTAAGCCACTCAAGGTGAATTCGTAATGCTCGTTTTACTAATAGGACCAGTTAATGAATAACTGGTCCAGTTAGCGAATTACAGAATCGAAAGCGGGTACTCAATGATCACACGGGTTTCATCCAGATCCGATTCGAATGCAGTGGCACGTGTGGTTGCCTGGCGCAACCGGAAGGACAGATCTTTTGCTGGACCGGTTTGGACAACGTATTTGACTTCGACGTCACGCTCCCAACGCTTCTGATTGTCGAGCGGGTTGCCGTTGTCATCAGTGCGCATGTAGAACTGGTTAGCGTTCGAGTAATCCGCACCCGAGCCTCTGGCGTAGCGCGTCATGAACGTCAGGCCTGGAATGCCGTAGCTGGTGAAGTTCAGGTCATAGCGCAGCATCCAGGAACGCTCTTTCGGCGAGTTGAAGTCGCTGTACTGGATGGAGTTGTCGACGAAAATCGAGTCCGACTGACGCAGGTAGTCGAAATCGTCGTCGCCGTTGTTGCGCTGATGCGACAGGGCCAGGGTGTGGGCACCGTAACGCACACCGACCTTGGCACTCCAGATGTTGTTGTCGAATTCACCCAGGCGCTTCTTACCTTCATCTACGGCTTTGTAGTAGTTGAAGCCACCGATCAGCGCCAGATCGTCGCTCAGCGGGTAAACCACGCTTGTGCCGGCGTAGTACTGATTCCAGACGTCTTTCAGCTGGCTGGCGTAGACGCTCACAGTCCAGTTGTCGTTGATCGAGTAGTCACCGCCACCGTAACCGATCCATGGCGAGTTGACCGGGCCGCCGTAGAACGTCACGAAGTTGTCGTTCAGGTTGCTTGAGACCGGCTGGCTCATCGCATGCAGACGACCACCCTGGAGGGTAAGGCCCTGGATGCTGGTGTTCTCAACGGTCACACCGCGGAAACTCTCTGGCAGCAGGCGAGAGTCACCCGATGCGACGACCGGGGTCGATGGGAAGACATCACCCACTTTCACGATGGTATCGAACAAGCGGACTTTGGCTGCGCCGCCGACCTTGGTGTATTCGTCGCGAGCTTCACCCTTGTTATCAACGGGCAGCACGTCGAAGGAGCTACGGCCGCCGTTGCGCCCATCACCGGTGTCGAGCTTGAGGCCGATCATGGCAAAGGCATCAACGCCAAAGCCAACGGTACCTTGGGTAAACCCGGAGTTGAATTTGCTGATGATCGCGTGCGCCCAGGCTTCGGAGTAGCCGTTCGTATTGCCCTTGCCACTGTTGTAAGTGGGGGCGGTGCTGTCGCGGTTATCACGGTTGAAGTAGAAGTTACGGTTCAACACTGTAAGGCTGCTGCCTTCAATGAAGCCTTCTGGCTTGTCTTCAGCTTGTGCCGAAATAGCATAGCTTCCAGACAGCGCAGAAACTGCCGCCAAATACAGTGGTACTTTGATTTTCATCCGATGCTCCTTTGATTCACGGCAGTTTTTATTATGTTTACCGGCGCGGGTGTCGTTAGTTGTTCTGACCCGGCGGCGCGCCTAGCGTAGCGCGAGCTCATATTTGCAGGCCGAAGATAACGGGAAGGTGATAGGACAATTACAATTTCGTCATCTACCTGTTATTCGGCACCTTCGCACCGCGTGTTTGCCATCTCTGTTGCTTGTATCGAAATCATCGTGTCGGGTTGGGTTTCCCAGTATTTACGGGCATTACAAAGCTTTCTTACGAAATTGTAATTTTCTAGCCACCCCTCTGATAGCTACCGCTCATTAGAGTGCCATCACCTAATCAAGTGGGGCTTGGCAGCTGTTTCGGCGTTCTCGCCAAGCTTTATCGAAGTTTGTGCACGAGGACCATCAAAGTGCCCCGGTATAACCGCAATGTCTTACCCAAGACCCCCGTCTCGCCCTGGAAGATCGCTGCACTCTGTGCAGTCATCTCTGGGTTGATGGCGCCTGCAGCCCTTGCCCAAAGCATCAGCTTGCCCCAGGCGCTTTCGACGGCCATGGATGCCAACCCAGACCTGGCCGCGGCCAGGCAAGAAATTGGGATCGCTGATGGTGCTCGCAAGCAGGCCGGGCTTATCCCCAACCCCACAATCTCGTATGACGTGGAAGACACCCGTCGTAACACCAGCCAGACGACTGTCTCTCTCAGCCAGACCCTTGAGCTGGGCGGTAAGCGGGGGGCTCGTGTTGACGTCGCCACATACGGGCAGACCGCCGCACAGCTTGAGTTAGACCGTCGCGTTAACGGCCTGCGTGCAGATGTCGTCCAAGCCTTTTACGCCGCGTTGCGGGCCCAGACAGGTCTCGACCTGGCCAAGCAATCTCTCGAACTGACTGAGCGCGGTCTTCGCATCGTCGATGGCCGTGTTCGCGCAGGTAAGTCGTCCCCAGTGGAGGCGACCCGCGCTCAAGTGCAACTGGCCGAAGCCCAGCTGCAAGTTCGACGTGCAGAAACGGAAAAAGCGACCGCTTACCAACAGCTCGCTCAAATTACCGGGAGCTCAGTCACCGTGTTTGATCGACTCGAATCGCCAACCCTCTCCCCGGGCTTGCCACCTCGCACTGAAGATCTGCTGGCTAAGCTCGACCAAACAGCAGAAATGCGTCAGGCCGTGGTTCAGATCGACAAGAGCGACGCCTCGCTCGGATCAGAGAAAGCTCAGCGTATCCCGAACCTTACTGTCAGCGTAGGTAGCCAGTACGACCGCTCTGTGCGCGAGCGGGTCAACACTGTGGGCCTGTCTATGCCGTTGCCGCTGTTCGATCGTAACCAAGGCAACATTCTTTCCGCTTCTCGTCGTGCAGATCAGGCCCGAGACCAGCGCAATGCTGTGGAGCTGCGTCTGCGCACCGAAACCCAAACCGCGTTGAACCAGTGGTCCACCGCCATGCAGGAGGTCGAGTCCTACGACAAGACCATTCTGCCATCAGCCCAACAAGCCGTAGAGACCGCAACCCGCGGCTTCGAGATGGGCAAATTTGGCTTCATCGAAGTGCTGGATGCCCAGCGCACCTTGATCGTCGCTCGTGGCCAATACCTCGAATCGTTGGCAGCGGCGACCAATGCGCGTGCGCAGGTGGAAAGGGTTTATGGCGAAGTCGGCTCAACTGCCGGCGCTCGCTGAACGGGCCAAACATTTTCTTCGGCACACAGCCTTGAACAAGCCGGTGCCTACGATCAGCAGGAGTAGCAATGGATAACAAACGCAAGATCGCCCTCGCGGTAGCCGCTGTGGCAGCCCTCGGATTTGGCAGCCTTGCCTGGAACAATAGTTCCGGACAGCAAGCCGCCAGTACCGCTGAGCATGGCGCTAACGATGGCCATGGCGACGAAAAGAAAGCCGCATCTGCCGCCAAAGAGGAAGGTGATGAGGGCCATGGTGAAGAAGGTCATAGCGAAGAGGGCGGTGAAGAAGAGGGCAAGCTGACGCTCAGCGCTGAACAGATCAAGGCCGCCGGTGTTGCCTTGGAAGCTGCAGCGCCTCGTGACCTCGGTACCGTCGTGAGCTTCCCGGGCGAAATTCGCTTCGACGAAGATCGTACTGCCCACGTGGTTCCTCGTGTTCCTGGCGTTGTTGAGGCTGTCCAGGCCAACTTGGGCGAGACGGTCAAGAAAGGGCAAGTCCTGGCGGTAATCGCCAGCCAGCAGATCTCTGACCTGCGCAGCGAACAACAGGCCGCACAGCGTCGCGTCGAACTGGCGCGTGTCACCTTCGAGCGTGAGAAGCAACTGTGGCAGGACAAGATCTCCGCAGAGCAAGACTACCTCCAAGCACGCCAAGCGCTGCAAGAGGCGGATATCTCCTTGGCCAACGCCAAGCAGAAGGTCGGCGCAATCGGTGCCTCGGTTAACTCTGTTGGCGGTAATCGTTACGAGCTCCGCGCTCCCTTCGACGCCGTGGTAGTGGAGAAACACCTGACCGTCGGCGAAGTCGTCAGCGAGGCGACCAACGCCTTCATCCTTTCCGACCTGAATCAGGTCTGGGCGACCTTCGCAGTTCCGCCGACAGATCTGGGCAAGGTCACGACTGGCCGTGCAGTGAAAGTCTCTTCGCCTGACATGAACGTCGAGGTCGAAGGGAAGGTGGGTTATGTCGGCAGCCTGCTGGGCGAGCAAAACCGTGCAGCTACTGTCCGCGTCACCTTGACCAACCCCAACGGCGCCTGGCGTCCAGGCCTGTTCGTAAACATTGCGGTCACCTCCCAGACCGATCGAGTTGCCGTAGCGGTCCCTGAGCACGCTGTGCAGACCGTTGAAGACAAACCTTCGGTATTCGTACGCACCCCAGATGGCTTTGACACCCGCCCGGTAAAACTGGGTCGCCGCGACAATGGGTACGTGGAAATCATCGACGGTATTGAAGCCGGCGCCCAGGTAGCAACCAGTGGCAGCTTCACACTCAAGTCCGAGCTCGGCAAAGCTTCTGCCGAACACGGTCACTGATGCGAACTGACAGGATGATTTCTCATGTTTGAACGTATCATCAGATTCGCCATCGAGCAGCGCATCGTAGTAATGATCGCCGTTCTGATCATGGCGGGTATCGGTATCTACAGCTATCAAAAGCTGCCCATCGATGCGGTACCCGATATCACCAACGTCCAGGTGCAGATCAACACTGCAGCGCCTGGTTACTCGCCCTTGGAAACCGAACAACGGATCACGTTTCCAGTTGAAACGGCCATGGCCGGTCTCCCGGGCCTTCAGCAGACCCGTTCCCTGTCTCGCTCTGGCCTGTCTCAGGTCACCGTGATCTTCAAGGATGGCACTGACATCTTCTTTGCCCGCCAGTTGATCAACGAGCGGCTGCAGGTTGCGAAGGAACAGCTGCCAGAAGGTGTAGAGGCCGTCATGGGTCCGGTATCTACCGGCCTCGGCGAGATCTTCCTGTGGACTGTTGAAGCCGAAGATGGCGCGGTCAAAGAGGACGGTACGCCGTACACCCCGACCGACCTGCGCGTGATCCAGGACTGGATCATCAAGCCTCAGCTGCGTAACGTCCCGGGTGTGGCCGAGATCAATACCATCGGCGGTTATGCCAAGCAGTTCCTGGTTGCGCCGGATCCAAAGCGCCTGGCTACCTACAAGCTGACACTCAATGACCTGGTCGCAGCGTTGGAAAGTAACAACGCCAACGTCGGTGCCGGCTACATCGAGCGTAATGGTGAACAGTTGCTCATCCGTGCACCGGGTCAGGTAGGCAATATCGAAGACATCGCCAACATCGTGATCACCAGTGTGGATGGTGCACCGATTCGCATCAGCAGCGTTGCTGACGTCAGCATCGGTAAAGAGCTCCGTACAGGTGCTGCTACTGAGAACGGCCGCGAAGTCGTGCTCGGTACCGTGTTCATGCTGATTGGTGAAAACAGCCGCACCGTATCTCAAGCTGTCGCCGCCAAATTGGCGGACATCAACCGCACCCTGCCAAAGGGCGTGGTGGCTGTGACTGTTTACGACCGTACCAACCTGGTTGAAAAAGCCATCGCGACGGTGAAGAAGAACCTGGTGGAAGGCGCGATCCTGGTTATCGCCATTCTGTTCCTGTTCCTCGGCAACATCCGTGCGGCTCTGATCACCGCGATGGTGATTCCGCTGTCCATGCTGTTCACCTTCACAGGCATGTTCAACAACAAGGTCAGTGCCAACTTAATGAGTTTGGGGGCACTCGACTTCGGCATCATCGTCGACGGTGCCGTGGTTATTGTAGAAAACGCGATCCGTCGACTGGCTCATGCGCAACATAAGCATGGCCGCATGCTCACCAAAACCGAACGCTTCCACGAGGTCTTTGCCGCGGCGCGAGAAGCTCGCCGGCCGCTGATCTTCGGTCAGCTGATCATCATGGTGGTGTACCTGCCGATCTTCGCCCTCACCGGCGTCGAAGGCAAAATGTTCCACCCGATGGCCTTCACCGTTGTGATGGCGCTGCTGGGTGCAATGGTCCTGTCCGTTACCTTTGTTCCTGCAGCTATTGCCATGTTCGTCACTGGCAAGGTGAAGGAAGAGGAAGGCGTGGTCATGCGCACAGCTCGACTGCGCTATGAACCGGTTCTGCAATGGGTGCTGGGACATCGGAACATCGCTTTCTCGGCCGCAGTAGCCTTGGTCGTGCTCAGTGGTTTGCTGGCAAGTCGTATGGGTAGCGAGTTCATCCCAAGCCTCAGTGAGGGTGACTTTGCGATGCAGGCCATGCGTGTGCCTGGAACGAGCCTCACTCAATCTGTCGAGATGCAGCAGCGTCTGGAGAAAGCGGTGATTGCGCAGGTGCCTGAAGTTGAGCGGATGTTCGCACGCTCGGGTACCGCAGAAATTGCATCTGACCCGATGCCGCCGAACGCCTCTGACGCCTACATCATGCTCAAGCCTCAGGATCAGTGGCCTAACCCGAAGAAGCCTCGTGATGAGCTGATTGCTGAAGTGCAGAAGGCCGCAGCGGGTGTTCCAGGAAGCAACTACGAGTTGTCGCAGCCAATCCAACTGCGTTTCAACGAGCTGATTTCGGGCGTGCGTAGTGACGTCGCTGTGAAAGTCTTCGGCGATGACATGGACGTGCTCAACAACACCGCCAACAAGATCGCGGCAGCGCTCAAAGCGGTCCCGGGCTCATCGGAAGTGAAAGTTGAGCAGACATCCGGCCTGCCGGTGCTGACCATCAACATTGACCGCGAAAAAGCAGCACGCTACGGCCTGAACATCGCGGATGTTCAGAACTCGATCGCTATCGCCGTGGGTGGCCGTCAGGCCGGCACGCTGTATGAGGGCGACCGTCGGTTCGACATGGTAGTACGCCTACCAGAGACCGTTCGCACCGACGTAGCGGGTATGTCCAGCTTGCTGATCCCGGTACCTGCCAATGCGGCACAGGGTGCCAATCAGATCGGCTTCATCCCGCTGTCCCAGGTCGCCAATCTGGACCTGCAACTGGGCCCGAACCAAATCAGCCGCGAGAACGGCAAACGTCTGGTTATCGTCAGCGCCAACGTTCGAGGCCGCGATCTGGGGTCCTTCGTTGAGGAGGCGACCGCATCGCTGGACAAGAAGGTGCAAATTCCTGCGGGCTACTGGACGACTTGGGGGGGCCAGTTCGAGCAGCTGCAGTCGGCTGCCAAACGCCTGCAGATCGTTGTTCCAGTCGCCTTGCTGCTGGTCATGACCTTGTTGTTCCTGATGTTCAACAACCTGAAGGACGGCATGCTGGTCTTCACCGGTATTCCATTCGCACTCACCGGTGGTGTTGTGGCGTTGTGGCTGCGGGACATCCCACTGTCGATCTCGGCAGGTGTCGGCTTCATTGCACTGTCCGGCGTTGCAGTACTGAACGGCCTGGTGATGATTGCCTTCATCCGCGGGCTAAGGGAGGAGGGACGAACGCTCAGACAGGCAGTCGATGAAGGTGCATTGACCCGTCTGCGACCTGTTCTGATGACAGCCTTGGTAGCGTCCCTGGGCTTCATCCCGATGGCTTTGGCCACCGGCACCGGTGCCGAAGTTCAGCGGCCATTGGCGACGGTGGTGATTGGCGGGATCCTGTCCTCCACCGCACTGACCTTGCTGGTACTGCCTGCCCTGTATCACTGGGCACACCGCAAGGATGAAGACGGCGACGAGGCCGAAGTGGTTAGCTAACAGCCTCCGCTAAAGAGAAGCCCACAACACGTGTTGTGGGCT